>NZ_DASYWN010000040.1:0-115212 GCF_035935975.1 Bradyrhizobium sp. | reverse complement strand
AGCCTCGACTCCGTTACACCATCAATGTGAGGGACGACCGCCAACCTTCCAGTCAAGCCGCGCGACGCGCGCCACCAAACAGCGCCGTAGCTAGCGCGGCTTCGCTGGAAGGCCCCGGGGGGGCCCGTTACCCCATCTACGGAAACGTCGTTACGTCTTCGCCTTCCTGCACGGCGCATAGAACCTGCCGTTGCCAGCGGCGACGCGCTCGAGGCATTGCCGGGGATCGGTGATCTCGCCGTCGACCTGGAAATAATAGGCCTGCGATCCCAGGCTTAAGACGTAATGTCCCGGCGCAAGCTCGAGCTCCGAATCTCCGGAATGGAGTTCGTACATCTCGGCCTTGCCCGGAATCGGCGAGATCCGGAGCGGGTAGGTGAAGTTGCGGATCACGCCGACATCGTCTCCGCCCCCCGTCGCCTTGGCTGCAGCGTCGGTGGAAAATTCCTTGACCTTCGCGACAACGCGAACCTCGACGCGCTCGGGGATCACGTTTGAGATGTCGCGGCGAAACACGATGAACTTGACGCGGCCGTTCGGCAGATGCGGCTTGTCGGGCTTCTTGAACTCCGGCGAGATCGCGATCCGCATGTCCGGCGCCATCACGGCGATCGCAGTCAGCTCCGCCAGCGACTTGTCGTCGATCAGGGCGTAGATTCCGTAGTCGCTCGGAAGCACGCGCGTTGGGGGCGGCGGGACGGACGGCACCATTTCCGGCTTGGCGACCGCGATCGTCGTCTCCGGCCTGGGCGCGACCTGCGCAATCTCGGAGGCTTGCGACGCAATCTGCCGGCGCAGCGCGGCGATGTTGTCGCGCTGCGAGACGATCAGGATGACGGCGCCGACGGCAAGCAGGATGGCCGCTGTCCGCTTGATGACAGGGAGAAGCGGGCTCGAGATCGTGGGCAGCTTGCCGCGCGGATTTCCGATCGCCGAAGGCAAGACGGTCGCATCGCCGGACACCAGAACGCCGCCTGCCTCCTTGGACGACCCGAGCTGTTGCGCCGGCAACCGCTCCAATGGCGGCTGTTCGCGCGAGAATTTTTCGACCTCGTCGATGGCGACCTCGAGGGCGCGCTTCATCTGGTCGATGTTCTTGGCGTCGGCGTAGGTGAACTGCTCCTGGAGCTTGTAGCGGGCAAGGTCGTAGACCATCTGCCGCCTGGCTTCCGGGTCTTCCCTCACGGTGTCGAGCATGCGCGAGATCACCAGTGCAAATTGCACCTGGTTTGCGGGCAAATCGGCCGGATCTTGCTGGCTGGGAAGCAGGTCTTTCGAATCGCTCATAGCGCCGACGGTCCGATGCCAGTCACGGCAATACCCAATTCTTCCATTCGAAACAGTCGGTTAATCGATACGGCGCGCGTCCGCGGCAGCTTGGTACACGTCCTGACGCAACAAGGAAAGCCCTCTGGAACACGCGGCAAATCGCCGGCACGTCACACATGCGGCACGTTTACCCTGGCGAAGGCCGCCAGTATTTCCCCGGAATGCACGTTGGCGCCCGATTTGCATAGCTGTCGCAAAGCAGCTGGGGGAACGAGTCGTCGGCGCCGCGCACGTCCCACTGCGCGGAGCGCAAGCGGCGTTGTGGACCCCCGCGATGACCATCTCGATCCGCGGGAAGACGCTATGAGACTTGCAAGACTGTGTGCAGCGACGTTGCTGGGGCTGACGGCGCTTCTGGCGACATCGGCACTGGCGCGCGACGACGGGCGCTATGCCAATTCGCCGCTAAAACCCTGGTTCGAAAGCCTGCACAGCGAATATGGGCAATGCTGTTCGGACGCCGACGGCTATGTGGTTGCCGATGCCGACTGGGAGTCCGACAAGGGCCATTACCGCGTGCAGCTCGACAACGAATGGGTCGTCGTGCCCGACGGCGCCGTGATCACCGAGCCGAACAAGATCGGCCGCACCATGGTGTGGAAGCACTATGTCGACGGTCACCCGCGCGTGCGCTGCTTCATGCCGGGTAGCATGACCTGAACACGTCGTTCCCTAGGCCAAGACGCGGATGGCCGGGACGAGCCCGGCCGTGACGTCGTGATTGTTGTTGAGCGGTGAAGAGAGCTTAGCGCGCCTCGTTCTCCGAACCCGCGCTCGCGAGCCGTTTCACGCGCGGCGACAGCACCGAGATTTGCGCGGGCGAGGCGGGCATGCCGGCAACGACCATTGCGGGCGCAGTCGACTGCTCCTCGACACCGGCGCCGCCGAGCACCTGCACCTGCGTCGTCGAGATCGGAAACGACTTCACTTCGTAAGAGGGCAGCTCGCCGGCGAACGCACTGGCCGAGCTCGCAATCATGGCACCCGCAACGGCAATCATTGAAAGAACGCGCATTGGAAAAATCTCCGTTGAATGTCGCAATCGGAAGTTTGGTCGCCGCGGTGCCGCAACAGGTTCGCTTGTATGTGAACATTCGCCGGCGGCTCGCGGGCATATTTGATTGCGTGAGGCGACCGGACGAAACGGAGAAGAAGCTTTCCGCGCCAATGTTTCCGGACGGTTTCGCGGGAGGGCGCGAAGCAGCGTCGCTAGTGCGCTTGCAGATCGAGCTGCGGTGATCTCGTCGTCGCGGTGGCTTCCGGAAAGCGCAGGCTCATCGTCGTGCCGCGGCTGGGTACGGAGGAGATGACGAGTTCGCCGCCATGCGCGGCCATGATCTCGCGGACGATCGACAGGCCGAGGCCGGCGCCGTCGCCCGCGTTGTTGCCGGTCTGGAATGGCTCGAGCAGCCGGTGCTCGGCGCCGCCCGGCAGGCCCGCGCCGTCATCGTCAATCGAGATGCTGCCGTGCCTGAGCGTGGCGACGATGCGTCGTGCGCCACGGGCGTGGATGATGGCGTTGCCGACGAGATTGGCGAGCGCGCTGCGGACGGCGGCATCGACGCCCTGCACCAGGAACGGTCCCTCCTGCGCGCTTTCCAGCGCAAGCTCGATGCCGGCGTCGAGCGCCGAGGGGCCGAAATCGGCCAGCACATCCAGCGTGATCTCGGCGAGATCGATCGGCTGCTTCTCGATCGCGTGGTTCTGCAGCCGCGCGAGGTCGAGCATGGCGGAGACCAGCGAGGAGAGGCGGCGGACGTCCCGGACCAGCTCGGCCTTCAGGACCGGCTCCGGCACGTCCTCTATCTTCGCGCGCAGCAGCGTCAGCGGCGTCCGGAGCTGATGGGCGGCATTGCCGAGGAAGCGGCGTTGCATCCGGATATAGGCGTCGATCTCGCCGAAGGCACGGTTCAGCGCCTCGACCAGCGGCTTGAGCTCGCGCGGGACCTCGGACAGCGAGATCAGACCTTGCGGAGCGGCGGGATCGATCGCGAGCGCGCGAAGCGCGACCCGTTCGATCCCCCGCGAGACGAAACGCGCGGCGAGCGCCGCGCCCACGGCAACGGTTGCGGCAAAGGCCAGCGCCAGCAGCGTGATCGAAAAGACGCTGCGGATGAGAAAGTTTCTTGCCATCCGGCCGAAACGGACTTGAGGCTCGCCGACCATCATCGCGAGCTGCAACGAACCTCTTTGCATGACGGCGAGGCAGAAGGTGCTCTTCTGGTCGAGCGTGTTGAAGACGGAGGAGCCGATGGGCCCGTGATAGGGGAACGCGAAGGGGAGGGGCGGCCGGCGTTCGCTGCCGTATTCGCTGATCATGTCGCCTGCGGACACGATGTACCAGAGGTTCGGGCTGTCCGCCTTCAGCTCTTCGAGGGCGCGCGTCGGCCGCACCGTCAGGCTCCGCCCTTCGATATCGGTGGCGCGGTCGAGAACGGCAGCCACAACCCGGCAAGCCCTGAACTCGCGCTCCTCCATCGGATAGCGCCAGATGAAGAGGCCGAGCATGATCAGGAAAATCGTCGTCGCGGCGATGCCGAGCGAGATCGCGAACGTCCGGGCAATCGACGTCATCGCTGGTTTGCCAGTCGCAGGATGTAGCCGATGCCGCGCATGCTGCGGATCTCGACGTCGCCGCCGAGCTCGGCCAGCTTCTTCCTCAGGCGCGAGACCTGCGCTTCGAGCGTGTTGGATTCGATCTCGTCGTCGAAGCCGTAGATCTCCTCGATCAGGGCGGCGCGGGTGATGACGCGGTCGCGGCGCATCAGCAGCGCGCCGAGGATCAGCGCCTCGCGCCGCCGCAGCAACACTTTTGTGTCGGCGACGACCGCTTCGTTGCTGCCGAGATGCAGCTCGACATTGCCGAGCGACAGCACGGAAGGCGCGAGCAGCCGGGGCCGCCGCAACACCGCGCGCACCCGTGCAATCAGCTCCTGCGGCTCGAACGGCTTTCCGAGATAGTCGTCGGCCCCGCCGTTGAGGCCGTCGACGACGTCCTCCTTGGCATCCTTGGACGTCAGCATGATGATCGCAGGGCGGTCCGGAGATTGGCTCAGCGCCGCGACCACCTGGAGCGCATCGCCGTCGGGCAGCATGCGATCGACGATGGCGAGATCGTATTTGAAACTGTCGAGCGCGAGGCGCGCGTCGGCGATCGAGCCGACGACGTCGACGATTCCGTGCAGTTGTCCGAGCAGGCGGCTGACATAGGCACCGATCTGCGGTTCGTCTTCGATCACGAGGGAGCGCACGCGGGTCGTCCTTGACTCTGCTGGGGCAATAAAACCCCGACCTTGACGCTTCCTGGCCGAATTCCGGCGGTTCGGTTCGTGCGCGGGTTCCGTTTAAGGCAGCGAGCTTGGCGAATAAAAGGCAGGAACCAGCGGGCTGAACGGCACCGGCGGTCAAAGTTTTGGAGCCTGAGTGTCGCCCGGCAATGTTCGGGCAATGTTGGTTTGGCTGCGCACTCTGCGCGCGGAATGTCGCAGGCACGGTTGCCCGTTGCAATCTTGGGGCAATTTTGCCGGACCACATGCTGGGCTCCTGACCACACCAGTCGACTCGGCCAGCAAGGCCGATGGGGCCCCGTAATGAATCATTTTGACGAAGCCGCTCTCCGCCTCACGGCGCATGCGCGGCGGACGACCGCTTGCCTTGCCGCACTCGGTACAATCATGGCGACCGTGCAATCCGCATCGGCGCAAACTGCCTTCACGCTGCCGGCGCCGCCGTTCGACGTGCCGATGCTGCCGTCTCCTTCCGGCAACTGGACCGTGATGGTCGGCATCGGCGGCGAGTACACGCCTGATTTCGTCGGATCGAAGAACGGGAAGGCCGTGCCGGTCCCGATCTTCTCCATCCGCCGCGCCGGTTCGGCCGACCAGTTTCGCGGGCCGCGCGACAGCGCCAGCATCGCGCTGCTCGACGTCGGCAATTTTCGCGCCGGGCCTGCGTTCAAATACGTCTCATCGCGCAAGAGCGACAAATATGCCGAGCTGACGGGATTGGGCGACGTCAAGGCTGCCTACGAGCTCGGCGGCTTCGTCGAATATTATCCGATCGACTGGCTGCGCCTGCGCAGCGAATTGCGTCAGGGCATGGGTGGCCACACCGGAACGGTCGCCGACGTCTCCGCCGACGTCATCGTGCCGCTGATCCAGAGGCTCACGGTTTCGGCCGGCCCGCGCTTCACGTGGAAGAGCACCAAGGCGACCGCGCCGTATTTCGGCGTCGATGCGGTGCAGGCGGCAGCATCGGGATTGCCGACATATGACGCCAAGGGCGGCGCGCATTCGGTCGGCTTCGGCAGCCAGATCTCCTATCGCATCAATCCGCAATGGGAGGTCCATGCCTATGTCGAGTACGAGAAGCTGCTCGGCGATGCCGCGGACAGTCCGCTGGTGAAGCTGCGGGGCTCGTCGAACCAGACGACGGTCGGGGTCGGCGCGTCCTATTCGTTCGACTTCAGGATTCGATAGCCCGCCATGCGCCGTATCCTCATTTCATGTCTCGTCTGCGCGATCGCTTGCGTCGGCGCTGCCGCGGCGTTCGAGACGCGCGCGAGCCGTCTGCAGGCGATCAAGACCATCGGCATCGTCTCGGCCATCGGCGAAGAGATGAGTCTGACGCAGGCCGGCCTGACCAGGCTTGGCAACACCGCGCAGAGCGCCTCGATCAGCGCATGGGGGTTGGACGAATTGATCGTCCAGCAGGCGACGAAGCTGCTCAGCGGTCGCTATCGCGTGCAGCCGGTGAGCTACAGGCGTCCCGCGTTCGCCGCGATCCGGGATTCCGCCGTTGCGCCCGTCAATCTGCTGCGCACCGATCCGTTCAAGGAACTGGTGCGCAGCGACATCGCCCCGCAGGGGCTGGACGCCTACATCGTCATCACCCGGGCGAGATCGAAGCTCGGCAACGGTCGCAACGTCGAGGGCGTCGGGCTCGCCGAATACCGGACGCTGCTTGCGGATTACGGCCTGATCCACGCGCTGTACGAAGTGCGTGTTATCGACGGCAAGTCGTTCGACGTGATCGAGAAGCGGACCGCCGCGCCGCTCGACAATACGGGGACGGTACGGCTCGACGGCCCGAGCGGGCCGGTCGGCGAGGCGTTCGACGGTCCGGCTTCAAGCGAGCGCCTCCGCGCGGCTGTTGCGGATCTCATCACGCGCAGCCTGCCTGTCACGCTGGGTGACATGCACCTGATTGAGGGGCGGTGAGGCCCGTCGGCCTCAGGTCACGGGCGCCGGGTTGAACAGCGTGAGGTCGTTGTGGATGCCCCAGCGGTCCGACCACGGCTTGGTGCGGCCGGAGGCGACGTCGAGGATCAGGCGGAACAGGTCCCAACCGCATTCCTCGATGGTCTTCTCGCCGGTGGCGATGCTGCCGGAATCGAAATCGATCAGGTCCTTCCAGCGGCGTGCGAGCTCGCTGCGGGTTGCGACCTTGATCACGGGCGCGGCGGCGAGGCCGTAGGGCGTGCCGCGGCCGGTGGTGAACACCTGCAGCGTCATGCCGGAGGCGAGCTGGAGCGTGCCGCAGATGAAGTCGGAGGCGGGCGTTGCCGCGAACAGCATGCCCTTCTGAGTGGCCTTCTCGCCGGGCGAGAGCACGCCGGTGATCGCGCTCGAGCCGGACTTCACGATCGAGCCCAATGACTTCTCGACGATGTTGGCAAGGCCGCCCTTCTTGTTGCCGGGCGTGGTGTTGGCGCTGCGGTCGGCGCCGCCGCGGGCCAGATAGGAATCGTACCAGGCCATCTCGCGCACCAGCGCGCGGCCGACGTCCTCATTGATGGCGCGGCGGGTGAGCAGCTGGATGGCGTCGCGCACCTCGGTCACTTCCGAGAACATCACGGTGGCGCCGGCGCGCACCAGGAGGTCGGCGGCGAAGCCGACGGCGGGGTTGGCGGTGACGCCGGAGAAGGCGTCGCTGCCGCCGCATTGCAGCCCGATGACGAGATCGGCGGCCGGGCAGGTCTCGCGCTTGCGGGTGTTGAGCACCTTCAGCCGCGCCTCGGCCTGGGTCATGATCGCATCGACGATCGCGCCGAAGCCGTCGAAGGCTTCGTCCTGCATGCGCACGATGGCGTCGCTGACGCCTTCCGGCACCAGTCGCTCCGGCGCGAGCTTCTCGCAGCCGAGGCCGACGACCAGAATCTCGCCGCCGAAATTCGGGTTGAGCGCGAGGTTCTGCAGGGTGCGGATCGGCACGACCGCATCGGGCGCGGTGATGGCGACGCCGCAGCCATAGGCATGGGTCAGCGGCACGACATCGTCGACGTTCGGATATTTCGGCAACAGCTCGGCACGGATGCGCTTCACCGCATATTCCATCGTGCCCTTGACGCATTGCACGGAGGAGGAGATGCCGAGGATGTTCTTGGTGCCGACCGAGCCGTCCGGATTGCGGTAGCCCTCGAAGGTGAACCCTTCGAGCGGCGGCAGCGGTGCGGGCACGGCGGTCGAGATTTCCAGCTTGTCGAGGGCAGGGGCCTCCGGCATGCGGATGCGGGCTTCGTCCACCCATTCGCCGGCCAGGATCGGCGACAGCGCGTAGCCGATCACCTCGCCATAGCGGATGATCGGCGCGTCCTGCGCGATGTCGACCAGCGCCGTCTTGTGTCCCTGCGGGACGAAGGCGCGCAGCGTCAGTCCGCTGGCGAAGCGCGAGCCGGCGGGGAGCCCGAAATCATTGACCACGATCGCGACATTGTCGCGCTCGTTGAGCTTGATGTAGCGGGGCTGTTCTTTCGCTGCGACGTCCTGGTCCATCGTGGACTCCGAAGTGTAGGGTGGGTTAGCGTAGCGTAACCCACCAAGGTCTCAATCCGCGGAAGCAGAAGAGGTGGGTTACGCCAGCGGACTGCGCTTCGCGCCGCCGCGGGCTAACCCACCCTACGATGTCTACGATATCAGCCTATCAGCCCGGGAAGGTATAGGCCGTCTTCACGGTCGTGTAGAACTCGCGTGCATAGGAGCCCTGCTCGCGGGCGCCGTAGCTCGAGCCCTTCCGGCCACCGAACGGCACGTGATAGTCGACGCCGGCGGTCGGCAGATTGACCATCACCATGCCGGACTCGCTGTTGCGCTTGTAGTGCGAGGCGTATTTCAGGCTGGTGGTGCAGATGCCGGAGGCGAGGCCGAACTCGGTGTCGTTGGAGATCGCCAGCGCCTCTTCGTAATTCTTCGCACGAATGACGGCGGCGACGGGGCCAAAAATCTCCTCACGCGCGATGCGCATGTTGTTGTTGGCCTCAGTAAACAGCGCCGGCTGGAGGTAGTGGCCGGGGTTCTCGCGCTTGAGCAGCTCGCCGCCGAAGGCGAGCTTGGCGCCCTCGTCCTGGCCGATCTTGATGTAGCGCAGGTCCTGGTCGAGCTGGCTCTGGTCGACCACCGGGCCGATATGCACGCCGGCCTTGAGCGCGTCGTCCACCGACAGGCCGTTCAGGCGCTCGGCCACCGCCGCGACGAAGCGGTCGTGGATGCCTTCGGTGACGATCAGGCGGGAGGAGGCTGTGCAGCGCTGGCCGGTCGAGAAATAGGCGCCGTTGACGGCGACCTCGACGGCGATCTTCAGGTCGGCGTCATCGAGCACGACCAGCGGGTTCTTGCCGCCCATCTCGAGCTGGAACTTCTTCATCGGGTTGGAGAGCACGCAGGCCTGCGCGATCTTGCGGCCGGTCTGCACCGAACCGGTGAAGGAGATCGCCGCGACATCCGGGTGATCGAGCAGCGTCTGGCCGACCACCGAGCCGGAGCCGACCACGAGGTTGAACACGCCGGCGGGAATGCCGGAGCGGGTGATGATCTCCGACAGCGCATGCGCCGAGCCCGGCACCAGTTCGGCCGGCTTGAACACGACGGTGTTGCCGTAGCAGAGCGCGGGCGCGATCTTCCAGGCGGGGATCGCGATCGGGAAATTCCAGGGCGTGATCATGCCGACGACGCCGACCGGCTCACGCGTCAGCTCGACGTCGAGGCCGGGACGCACCGAAGCGCCCTTCTCGCCGATCAGGCGCAGCGCTTCACCGGCGAAGAACGCAAAGATCTGGCCGGCGCGGGCGACCTCGCCGATGCCCTCGGGCAGCGTCTTGCCTTCCTCGCGGGCGAGCAGGCGGCCGAGCTCTTCCTTGCGGGCGAGGATTTCGAGCGAGATCTTGTTCAGCGCGTCATAGCGCACCTGCGGCGTCGACTGCGCCCAGGCGGGGAAGGCGGCCTTGGCGGCGGCAATCGCCTTCTCGGTCTGCGCCTTGTCGGCCTTGGCGTATTCGCCGACCAGATCGTTGGTGTTGGAGGGGTTGATGTTCTTGGTGATGCCGGAGCCGTCGACCCATTCGCCGCCGATGAAGTTCTTCAGGATCGCAGTCATTGTTTCCTCCAGAGTGTTTTAGCGAACGAGGCAGGGACGCTTGTCGTCAAACGTCCAGCCGGGGATCAGATCCTGCATGGCGGTGGCGTCATCGCGGGCGCCGAGGCCATGCTGCTTGTAGAGTTCATGCGCGGCCTCGATGGCCGCACGGTCGATCTCGATGCCGAGGCCCGGGCGATCCGGGACCGCGATCTTGCCACCCTTGATCTGGAGCGGCTCCTTGGTCAGTGCCTGGCCGTCCTGCCAGATCCAGTGGGTGTCGATCGCGGTGACCTTGCCGGGCGCGGCGGCGCCGACATGGGTGAACATGGCGAGCGAAATGTCAAAATGATTGTTGGAGTGCGAGCCCCAGGTCAGGCCGTTGTCACGGCAGGTCTGGGCAACGCGGACCGAGCCTTGCATCGTCCAGAAATGGGGGTCGGCGAGCGGAATGTCCACTGCGCCGAGGCGCAGCGCATGGGAGAGCTGCCGCCAGTCGGTGGCGATCATGTTGGTCGCGGTCGGCAGGCCCGTGGCGCGGCGGAACTCGGCCATGATCTCGCGGCCGGAGAAGCCGGCCTCGGCGCCGCAGGGGTCCTCGGCATAAGCGAGGATGCCGTGCATGTCCTTGCAGAGGCCGATGGCTTCATCGAGCGACCAGGCGCCGTTCGGGTCGAGCGTGACGCGCGCGCTCGGAAAGCGCTTTGCGATCGCGGTGACGGCCTCGATCTCCTGCTCGCCGCGGAGCACACCGCCCTTGAGCTTGAAATCGGCGAAGCCGTAATGATCGTGGGTGGCTTCCGCGAGCCGCACCACGGTCTGCGGCGTCATCGCCTCCTGATGGCGGAGGTTGAACCAGTCCGGCTTGCCGGTCTCGCCGCTGACATAGTCGAGCTTCGATTTGCGCCGGTCGCCGACGAAGAAGAGATAGCCGAGCGTCTCGACGCTCTTGCGCTGCTGCCCCTCGCCGAGCAATGCGGCGACGGGCAGATTGAGATGCTGGCCGAGCAAATCGAGCAGCGCGGATTCGATTGCGGTGACGGCGTGGATCATCACGCGCAGGTCAAAGGTCTGCTTGCCGCGGCCGCCGGCGTCACGGTCGGCGAAGGTGGTGCGGACGTCCGCGAGGATGTTGTTCATCGCGCCGACGGTCTTGCCGATCACGAGGTCGCGGGCATCCTGCAGCGTCTGCCAGATCTTTTGCCCGCCCGGCACCTCGCCGACGCCGGTGTGGCCGGCGTTGTCGGTGAGGATGACGATGTTGCGGGTGAAGAACGGCGCATGCGCGCCGCTCAGATTGAGGAGCATGCTGTCGCGGCCCGCGACCGGGATCACCTGCATCGCCGTGACGACCGGTGCGCCAGAAATCTCGGTCTGGGCCATCGCACGCTCCTCCCTGTTGTCTTGTCTTATCTTATTCTGCCGCCTGTTGTGCCGATCGTATGGCGGGCAGATTCTTCACCAGCGCGGTCAGTTCCGCAATCTCCTGCTCGGTGAGATCTGTCAGCGGCGGGCGGACCGGGCCGGAATCGCGGCCGATCACCTTCATGCCGGCCTTGATGATCGAGACCGCATAGCCCTTCTTGCGGTTGCGGATCGCGATCAGCGGCAGGATGAAATCCTTCAGCCCGGCGTGGATCGTGGCGTGGTCGCGCTTGCGCACCGCGGTGTAGAAATTGGTGGCGAATTCGGGGACGAAGTTGAACACGGCCGAGGAATAGGTCGTCACGCCCATGTCGAGATAGGGCAGCGCGAAGGTCTCGGCGGTCGGCAGGCCGCCGACATAGGTCAGGCGATCGCCGAGCTTGGTGTAGACGCGGGTCATCAGCTCGATGTCGCCAATGCCGTCCTTGTAGCCGACGAGGTTTGGGCAGCGTTCGGCAAGGCGAGCCAGCGTGTCGGGCTGCAGGATGGCGTTGTCGCGGTTGTAGACGATGACGCCGATCTTCACGGAGGCGCAGACGGCCTCGACATGGGCGGCGAGGCCTTCCTGCTCGGAATGGGTGAGGTAGGGCGGCAGCAGCAACAGGCCGTCGGCGCCGGCCTTCTCCGCGCCGATCGCGATCTCGCGGGCGATCGCGGTGCCATAGCCGGTGCCGGCGAGGACGGGCACGCGGCCCTTGGTCTCGTCGACGGCGACCTTGACGACTTGCGGAACCTCGGTCGGGGTCAGCGAGAAGAACTCGCCGGTGCCGCCGGCGGCGAACAGGCCGGCGACGTCATAGCCGCACAGCCAATCCATGTTGGCGCGGTAGGTCGCCTCGTCGAAGGAGTAGTCCGCCTTGAACGGCGTGACGGGGAAGGACAGCAGGCCCGATCCGATCTTCTGGGCCATTTCATGCGGGGTCATCTTGCTCATGGGCGCGGCTCCCTTATTGCGTGTTGTGGAGGACGCGCGGCTTGAGAGCCTGCGCGTCCATGCGCCGTTGTTTAGGCAACCGTTCGATGCGCGTCCAAGCCAAAGCCTATATCGACCGATGCGGATTGAGCATCAATCGTCCGCCACCTCCGCGGAGGACAATTCGCCGGCGATTTTGACCAGCGCCGAGAGCAGCGGATTCTCGTCGTCGCGGCGCCAGACCATGAACAGCTCGACCGGTACGCGGTTGCGCAGCTTCAGCGGCCGCAGCCGGACGTCGGAGATCTTGAGGCCCGCGGCCGCGGCCGGCACGATGGCAAGGCCGAGGCCGGCGCGGACCATGGCCAGGATCGAGTGGATCTGGCTGAGGTGCTGGACATAGCGCGGCAGCACGTCGGAGCGGGTGAATTGCGCCACCAGGAGATCGTGGAAGTAGCGGCTCTCATAGGGCGAATACATCACGAAGGGCTGGTCGTCGAAATCCTTGATGGTGATGCTCTCCGCATTCGCCAGCGGATGCTTCTTCGGGATCGCGGCGAGCAGGGGCTCGGCGACGACGCGGCGGCTGGTCAGCTCGGGGCGCGCGATCGGCGGCCGCAGCAGGCCGGCATCGATCTGGCCCGAGGTCAGCGCCTCGAACTGGTCGCCCGAGACCATTTCCTTCAGCGAGAAATCGACCTCGGGCAATTTTGCGCGGCACGCCGCGATCAACTCCGGCAGGAAGCCGTAAGCGGCGGCCGCGGTGAAGCCGATCTTGAGCGAGCCGGTCTTGCCGAGCGCGATGCGGCGGGCGACTTGGGAGGCGCTTTCCGCGAGCTTCAGGATGCGGCGGGCTTCGGGGAGGAAGCTGCGCCCCGCCGGGGTCAGACGCACCGAGCGGCTGGTGCGCTCCAGCAGCGGCGCATCGATGATGTGCTCGAGCACTTGGATCTGCCGGGACAGCGGCGGCTGGGTCATGTTGAGCCGCACGGCGGCGCGGCCGAAATGCAATTCCTCCGCAACTGTCACGAAACAGCGGAGCTGGTTGAGGTCGAACATCGATACATGCCTTAGATGAATAAGGCGTTTCCCCGGCACTTCTAGCATCGATCACTCCCAAAACAAAGACGGCGGCTGGGAAGCCGCCGTTGAGTTGCCTGGTCAGCTCCCGTGGGAGCCCTCAGGAGGAACGTTTGAGCACCACGCGCTCGATCTTTCCGACGATCACGAGATAGGCGAAGGCGGCCACCAGCGCGTTGAGGCCGACGAACACCAGCGCACCGTTGAACGAGCCGGTCGCGGCCAGGATGTAACCGATCACGATCGGGGTGGTGATCGAGGAGAGGTTGCCGAAAGTGTTGAACAGGCCGCCGGAGACGCCGCCGGCTTCCTTGGGCGAGGTGTCAGACACGACGGCCCAGCCGAGCGCGCCGATGCCCTTGCCGAAGAAGGCGAGCGCCATGAAGCCGACCACGAGCGCCTGGCCGTCGACATAGTTGCAGGCGATGATCGACATCGACAGCAGCATGCCGCCGACGATCGGGATCTTGCGCGCCATGGTCAGCGAGCCGGTCCTGCGCAGGATCGCGTCCGAGATGATGCCGCCGAGCACGCCGCCGATGAAGCCGCACAGCGCGGGCAGCGTCGCGACGAAGCCGGCTTGCAGGATCGACAGGCCGCGCTCCTTGACGAGGTACACGGGGAACCAGGTCAGGAAGAAATAGGTCAGCGTGTTGATGCAATACTGGCCG
The DNA here is from genome assembly GCF_035935975.1 of Bradyrhizobium sp. Taxonomy (GTDB): domain Bacteria; phylum Pseudomonadota; class Alphaproteobacteria; order Rhizobiales; family Xanthobacteraceae; genus Bradyrhizobium. The sequence continues at coordinate 101,445 of NZ_DASYWN010000040.1, read as the reverse complement.
AGATAGACGCCGAGCATCATGCGATTGGAGAGCAATTGGCGGATGTGGTCCCAGCCGGAGCCGGACTCGGGCGCGCGCTCCTCTTTGGGTGCATCGAGATCGACCAGCGCGCCGCCTTCCTTGATGTAGTCGAACTCGGCGTCGTTGATGCCGGGATGCTCCTTCGGGCCGTAGATGGTCTTGATCCAGACGAGGCCCATGACGACGCCGAGCGCGCCCATCACGAAGAACACGTAGCGCCAGCCGTAATCATGGGCGATCCAGCCCATCAGCGGCGCGAAGATCACGGTGGCGAAATACTGCCCCGAATTGAAGAAGGCCGACGCGGTGCCGCGCTCATTGCCGGGAAACCAGGCCGCGACGATGCGGGCATTGGCGGGGAAGGAGGGCGCTTCCGCGACGCCGACCAGGAGGCGCAGCCCGAACAGCACGCCCACGGCAGCGCCGGCGCTGAGGAAGCCGACCCAGCCCTGCATCAGCGTGAACAGCGACCAGACGATGATGCTGAAGGCATAGACGAGGCGTGAGCCGTAGCGGTCGAGCAGCCAGCCGCCCGGCACCTGGGCCACGACATAGGACCAGCCGAAGGCCGAGAAGATCCAGCCCATGGCGACCGGATCGAGATGAAGCTCCTTGGAGAGTGCGGGACCTGCGATCGACAGCGTGGCGCGATCGGCATAATTCACGGTGGTGACCAGGAACAACATGGTCACGATGAACAGCCTGACGCGAGACCTCCTCACGTCCGTTGCGGACACCACTGCGCTCATCACGCGCCTCCTTAGAACTCGAAATGTTTCCTCACTGCGACTCCTAGAGGCGCGCGCGGCAAAGTGTCCAAGTTCAAGGCAGTATCGATTGATGCCGTTTTTGGATTGATGGAACGGGAGGTCGGGGGAACGATGCTGGTGCGGAGTGAATGTGGGAGCGATGTGATACGCGAGGTTGCGCCCCGCACACCGCTGTCATTCCCCGCGAAGGCGGGGAATCCAGTACACCGCGGCCTCTCGATTCAATCACTGCCGTCACGGCGTACTGGATCGCCCGATCAAGTCGGGCGATGACAGCGAGTGTGTGGAGAGTGCAAACCTCAAGCTCGTCATTGCGAGGAGCTCTTGCGACGAAGCAATCCAGAGTCTCTCCGCGGAAAGATTCTGGATTGCTTCGCTGCGCTCGCAATGACGGTGTGGAGAGGGCTCACTCCCGCTTCTACTGCTGCGTACCCAGCAGCGGCGCCAATAATCCGCGCGTGACACCCGGCGGCGCGGCATCGAGGCCAAGCACCGCACTCGCGGCCGGCAGCGCGGCGTCCGCCATCGCGGCATGACCTTCCGCGCTCGGATGCACGGCGCCGCCATACACGGCCGAGAGCACACCCCAGGTGGCGTCGTGGATGTCGGTCGGCTGGCTCGCCGCCGGCAAGCCTTGCGGATAGGTCATCGCAGCAAAATAGCTGTCATTGGCGTCGCGGATCCAGCGCGCGCGCGGCAGATAGGCGCGATACTCGGAGGCGCCGCGCCCGCACAGCATCGGCTGGCTCGCCGCGCTCACGATATCAGGATTGAAGCTCTGGCCGTTCTCGGCAAAGCAGCTGCGGTCGAATTCGGGATCGTTGCCGGCACGCGCGCAAAAACCGTGATCGGCGAACGCGGCCTGATGCGCATCGACGAAAGTCATGCGGTCGGCTTCGGGATCGCGGCACAACGCGCCGCGCGTGCAGGTGGCGAGCGCCTTGAGCTGCGGCAGGAATTCGGTGTCGACGAAGGTCGAGACGCGCGCGAGCCGCTGCGGGTCGGCGTTGAAGGACGGGTGAATGTCGAAGCCGCCGCGGCCGCCCCGGCAGGGCGCGCCGCCGCTGGCGAGCGCCGGATTGGCGTAGGAGACATAGACCACATGCGAGAGGTCGCCGCCGACCAGCGGCTTCAGCGCCTCGCGCAGCTTGACGAAATCCTGCGGCAGCTCGCGCTGCAGCGCATCGCGGGAATCGTCGACGCTCGCCATCACGCCGGAGCGGCGGAACAGCGCGCGCTCGGTCGCGGTCTCGACGATCACGTCGGCGACGAGGCCGGAGAAATAGACGTCGTTGGCGCCGACCGAGAGCAGCACGAGGTCGAGCGTGCGGTCGGGCTGGCGCTTCTTCGCGGCGGTGAGCGCCTCGCGCAGCTCGGCGACCTGCGCATTCACGCTGGTGTTGCAGACGCCGGTCTTGCCGGGCGGGCATTCGCGGGCACGCTGCGAGCCGAGCAGCCCGTCGCCGATGCTGGCGCCGGTGCAGGCGAGCGGCAGGAAGGTCACCGCGATGTGCGTGTAGCGCACTGCGAGCGCCAGCGCGGTGCGGGCCTGGTAGCTGTAGAGCGAGCGGTGGCAGGGCGAGTTGAACCAGAGCGCGCTGTAATGTTGCCAGTTGGCGAGCGTGTCCGGGGCCTCGCAGGCGCGGCCGCCTTTGTAGCCGGCCCGGCTCGGCCGGTAGTATTGCGCACCGGCGGTACCGAGATAGGAACGGAAGCAGAAGCCGTCGTCCGAGAGCGCCAGCGGCCGGTCCGGATTGCCTTCGCCGGAGGCGATGCTGTCGCCGAGGCCGGCCACGAAGACGTCGCGGACCTGGATCTCGGTCTGGATGCGCTGGGTCGGATCGGAGCCGGAGGAGACGTCGACGGTCGCGACCGTCTGCTTGCCGTAGCGGACGCGCAGATTGACCGGCTCGGCGCAGTCGAAGGTCGATTGCTGGGGCCCGTCGCCATCGTCGAACGACCAGGCGCAGGTGGCCCCGACCGGCACCGCGCCGGTCAGGCGCACGGTGACGGGGTGATCGATCGGGGTGATGTAGTTTTCTTTGACGTTGTCGCGGGTGCAGGGCTGGTTGACCCGGCCCTGGAGATCGATGCAGAGCCGGTTGACCATGTTGCGGGCCCAGCCGCGACCCTCGCTCTGGAGCTCCAGCGACTGCTCGGCGGCGAGGATGCTGCGGTTACGCGCGTTCTCGACATGCAACAGGAAGTCGCGCTCCTCGCGGAACAGGCGGAAGCGGTTGCGCACCTCCCAATTGATCTGCATGGCGCCGGCATCCTGCGCGGTTGCGCGCTCGGGCGGCAAGGCAATCAAAATCCCGGCAAGCAGCAGCGTGCCTGCGACAAAAGTGCGAAGAGATGATCGGATCATGGCCCGCGTGTTCAACGGCAAAGTTGAGGCGGAAATAAGAGAGGATTGCTCTCCCGCCTGCAACCTTTTGTCCGACCGTTTTTAGCGCTTGCTGGCCTGCCGCAGCGCCCGCTCGCTCTCCATCGCCGCCACCTGCTTGGGCAGGTTGCCCTGCGCGCAGGCCTCCGCCAGCCGGCGCCGTTCCTGCCAGGGCTCGACCACGTTCATCCAGAGCTCGCGCGCGCCCATGATCGAGATGGCGAGGCCGAACGGGATCACGAAATAGAGGATGCGGAACACCAGCAGGGTGGCCAGAAGCTGCTCGCGGCCGAACTCAGGCAGCGCCACCAGCATGGCGGCGTCGAACACGCCGATCGAGCCGGGGGCGTGGCTGGCGAAACCGAGCAGGGTGGCCAGGATGAAGACCACTGCGAGCGACAGGAAGTCGATCGGCGGATTGGCCGGCATCAGGAGATACATCGCCGTGGCGCAGAAGCCGAGATCGACCACGCCGATCAGGATCTGCACCAGCGTCAGCGGCGCCGACGGGAGCACCACCTTCCAGCCCTTCTGGCCGAGCTCGCGGCGCTTCTCGCCCATGCAGAGCCAGACCAGATAGGCGCCGATCGAGGCGAGGCCGCCGAGCGCGATCAGCCGGTTAATCGACGACGGCAGCTGGTCCATGTAGGAGGCGGCGTCGGGATGGATCGCCATGCCGATCGAGAGCACGAAGATGTTACCGAGCCAGAATGTCAGGCCCGACAGGAAGCAGATCTTGGCGACGTCGATCGCGTTCAGCCCGTAGTCCGAATAAATACGGAAGCGGATCGCGCCGCCGGTGAAGACCGTCGCGCCGATATTGTGGCCGATCGAATAGGACGTGAAGCTGGAGAGCGCTGCGATGCGGTAGGGCACATGCTTCTTGCCGATCGTTCGCAGTGCAAAAAAATCGTAGAAGGTCAGCGTACAGAACGCAAAGAAGACGCAGATCGCCGCCAGCCCGATGCTGCCGCGGGGAATTTCGGTCAACGCGGTCAGGATGACGCCGGTATCGATGCCCTTGAGGGTGCGAACCAGCGTGGTGATCGCGAAGGCGATGATGAAGACGCTTGCGGCAATGCCGAGCCGTCGCCAGCCGATCCATCTCTTGAAGCCGCGTTTCAACGCGGGCAGCAGTCCGTGCATTCATCCTCCCGGCGGGGGGCAAGACCGATCTGGCCAGACATTGGCCGGTCGGGCGCGATCGCGGCCCGAATGGGGCATCGATCGCTAGGCATGATGTAGCTCATTTAAGGCAAAAACAGCGGCTTGTGCAGCCCTTGACAAGGATAGGTTCTGCATCGGACCCGCTACTTTTGTCATACGCGGTTCACATCGGACGCGCGTTAAGCATATGAGTCGCCGGATCCGTCGGCATCGCGCGTTCGCATGATGACATAGTTGCAGATCCTGGCCGCGCCGGCCTTGTTCCAGCGCAAGCGGTACGGGCTTTTTCGGAACGTCGATGCCATGGGCTCGTCAGCGCCTTATCAGCAACCAAACATGGCGGAATAAGGCTGCTTTCGTGCAGGCCGGCACCGACTTGTTCCCGAAACCCGAAGAGGATCGGAACGATCGGACCGTTCATAAGAGACATCGAAACCATGAACGACCTGTTCGTGCATCAACTGCAGCCCATCCATTACGCCGAGCAGCAGCTCACCAGGGCGCTGCCGAGAATGGCAGATAAGGCCGCCGATCCGCAGCTGAAGCAGGGCTTTTTGACGCACCTCGAAGAAATCAGGCAGCACGTCAAACGGCTCGGGGAAGTGTTCAAAATAGATGGTACCGGTGTTTGCCGAGAGCAAGGTGAATCCGCGCGCTGCGAGCTGATGCGAGAATAGATGCGAAGGGCGCCGCGCGGTCATCTGCGCGGCGCTCGCTCGCTGCACATCCGTCTTTCTGTCATCGTCGAAACATGACGATCTGCGCGCAGATGATCGCGATCAGTGGCGGACTTGGGCTGCTGGTGCCGCCGCTGACCTCGACCCTGCTGGGCAGCGTCGAGAAGGCGCGCTCCGGCATCGCCGCAGGAGTCCTGAATGCGACGCGTCAGACCGGCAGCGTGCTCGGCGTTGCGTTGTTCGGCTCGCTGGTGGCGTCCGACAGTGCGTTCATGTCGGGTCTTCACCAGGCGCTAATCATATCGGCGGCGGTCCTGCTGCTCGCTGCCGGCGTGATCGGCCTTGGTGCAAAGGCACAGACACGCACAACGTGAGCAAGCGCACACATTCTCTGTTCACCATTTCCGGAGCCATCACATAGCCGGTTACCGACTGTCCATCTCTGCCCGCTCTAGTGCAGATGGAATAGGGGCCGGCAATGTATCAAGTTCTCTACTGTCTCACGGACCAGCACGACTGGCGTCTGGTCGCACTCGGCGGCGCGGTGTGTTTGCTGGCGAGCGCCGCCGCGATCAGCCTGTTTCACCGTGCCCGTGCGGCGAGCGGCGGGGCCCGCGTCTCGTGGATCGCGCTTGATGCCGTCGTCGCCGGCTGCGGCATCTGGGCAACCCATTTCATCGCGATGCAGGCCTACGGGCCCGGTGCGGGCGGCGCCTACAACATCCCGGTGACGGTGCTGTCGCTGATCTTTGCGATCGCGGTCACCTTCGTCGGGCTCAGCATCTCGGTGTCGGCGGCGCGTTCGATCCTGGTCGCGCTCGGCGGCGCGGTCGTGGGCGGCGGCGTTGCCGCCATGCATTACACCGGCATGATGGCGCTCGAGATCCCCGCACGCATCGGCTGGGCGACCGGCACCGTGACGGCTTCGATCGTCCTCGGCATCGTCTTTGGATCGCTAGCGCTGTTCGTCGCGGGGCGACGCGACAGCCTGGCGGATGCGCTCGGCGCGACGGTTCTGCTGACCGTCGCCATCGTCTCACATCATTTCACCGCCATGGGCGCCGTGGAGCTGACGCCGGATCCGGCGATCGTCATCAGCGGCCTGTCGATCCCGCCAGCGTCCTTGTCCATTCTGACCGCCAGCGCCGCAGCGGCGATCATCGCGATCGCGCTCGCGGCCGCCGTGCTCGACCGCCGCGCCAAGGGTGAGCTGGGACGTCAGCAAGTCGTGCTGGACAGCGCGCTCGAGAACATGTCGCAGGGCCTGTGCATGTTCGATGCGGACGGCAAGATCATCCTGTTCAACGACCGCTACGCGGCCATGCTCCGTCGCACCGACATCGCGCTCACCGGCCGCCTGCTGGTCGACGTGCTGAAGGAGGAGGAAAGCAAGGGCCAGTGGAGCGGCAATCCCGATGAATTCTTCGCGCGCCTCGTCGACGACGCGCGCGAGGGCCGCACCACGACCGACGTCGTCAACCGGTTCGGCCGCTCCATCCGCGTCGTCAACCAGCCGATGCAGGGCGGCGGCTGGGTCGCGACCTTCGAGGACATCACCGAATGGCTGGAGGCGCAGGCGAAGATCTCGCACATGGCGCGCCATGACGCGCTGACCGGACTGCCGAACCGCGTGCTGTTCCACGAACAGCTCGAGCAGGGACTGCGCCTGGCCGGCTCGAACGACCAGCTCGCCGTGCTCTGCCTCGATCTCGATCACTTCAAGGACATCAACGACTCGCTCGGCCATCCCGTCGGCGATGCGCTGCTCAAGGAGGTCGGCCGCAGGCTGAAGGCGACCGTCGGCGAGAACGACACCGTGGCGCGGCTCGGCGGCGACGAGTTCGCGGTGGTCCAGATCGGACGTTCGGAGGAAACCGCTTCGCGATCGCTCGCCGGCCGCCTCGTCGAGGTGATCTCGGCGCCTTACGAGATCGACGACCATCAGATCGTCATCGGCGTTTCGATCGGCATCTCGCTGTCGCCGCAGGACGGCAGCAATTCGGACGAGCTGCTGAAAAACGCGGACCTCGCGCTATACCGCGCCAAGGCGGACGGCCGCGGCACCTATCGCTTCTTCGAGACCGGCATGGATGCGCGCGCGCAGGCGCGGCGGCTGCTCGAAATGGATTTGCGCGCGGCGCTGCAGCGGAACGAATTCCAGGTCTACTACCAGCCGATCCGCGATGTCGCCAGCGACCGCGTCGTCGCCTTCGAGGCGCTGCTGCGCTGGAACCATCCGCAGCGCGGCCTGATCGCCCCGATCAACTTCATCCCGCTGGCCGAGGAGACTGGCCTCATCGTTCAGCTCGGCGAGTTCGTGCTGCAAAGCGCCTGCGCGGACGCGGTCACCTGGCCTGACGACATCGACGTCGCCGTCAATCTGTCGCCGGTGCAGTTCAAGAGTCCGAACCTGATCGCATCCGTGACCGGCGCGCTGGCCGCCTCGGGACTCAACGCGCGCCGTCTCGAGCTGGAGATCACCGAATCCGTGCTGCTCCAGAACAGCGAGGCGACGCTGACCACCCTGCACGAGCTGCGCGGCATGGGCGTGCGGATCTCGCTCGACGATTTCGGCACCGGCTATTCGTCGCTGAGCTATCTGCGCAGCTTCCCGTTCGACAAGATCAAGATCGACCGCTCGTTCGTCTCGGAGCTGGCGACGCGCGAGGATTCCATGGCGATCATCCGCGCCGTGACCGGCCTTGGCCGCAGCCTCGGCATCGTCACCACCGCGGAGGGCGTCGAGAACGACGCGCAGCTCGAGCTGCTGCGGCGCGAGGGCTGCACCCAGGCGCAGGGCTATCTGTTCAGCAAGCCGCGCCCGGCTTCCGACGTGGCATTGATGCTGGAACGGCCGCGCCTGCGCGCGTCGGCCTGAAGCGCTATTTTTTTTGAGCATGATCTTTTCGGAAAACCGCTTCACACTTTTCCGGATCATGCTCTAGCCGCGGCGCAGCGCGAAATGCGCGCCGCAGAACGCCATCACGGCGCCGAGGCATAGCGCGGCGAGGGCCGCCAGCACGCCGGAGATGGTCGGGACCGCGCTCGGCGCCGAGGCGGCCTGGCCTGCGCCTGCAAGCAGCAGCACGCCGACCGCGATCAGGAACTGCCGCATGCGGTGCGGGATCTGGCCGTCGACTGCGCTCTGCATCAGGGTCGCGGTGAAATAGCCGCCGGAGAAGCCGACCGTCGCGATCAGCCACCAGGCGATCGCCGCGCCGGCGGGCATGAACTCATGCGTGTCGGAGCGCCACAGCCCGCCGAGATCGAGCCCGTAGCGCGCGCCCAGCATGTGCACCGCGAGCGCGAGCAGCACGCCGGAGATCACGGCGGCACCGAGAATCAGGCGGCGCGGAAAAAAGGTCGTCTCAGCCATGCCTCGCTTGTAGGATGGGCGAGGGCGATCGCGCAAGCGGATCGCGGACGGGATTGATTGGGACAATGCAGGTTTCGGACGTGCAGGCCGCCGCGGGCACGAGCTACGCCTACAGGGCATCGCTGATCGGCTCGGCGCATCGCTTCGAGCTGACGGACGAGGGCCTCTCCTGGCACATCGCCGGCCGCTCGGGCCTGTGGCGCTATGACGAGATCAGCGCGATCCGCCTGTCGTTCCGCCCGGTGTCGATGCAGCAGCACCGCTTTCGCGCCGATGTCAGCCACAGCGGCGGCGGCCGTATCAGGATCCTGTCGACGAGCTGGCAGACCGCCGCCCTGATGGCGCCGCAGGACAACGGTTTTCGCGATTTCATGGTCGCATTGCATGCGCGGATGGCGAAAGCAGGCAGCCGCGCCGAGTTGACGGCGGGCCTCGGCCGCAAAACCTATGCGGCGGTGCTGGCGTTCCTGGCGGTGCTGACGGTGGCGATGACCGGCCTTTTGATCCGCGCGCTGGTGAGCGGCGAATTCGCCGGCGCGCTGTTCATCCTCGGCTTCGCCGCGCTGTTCGCCTGGCAGGTCGGCGGCTTCGTGCGGCGCAATCAGCCGCAGAGCTACAGCTTCGATCATGTGCCGAAGGCTTTGTTGCCCTAGTTGCAATCGGGCGCAATCAAACGTGACTTCGCGCACCGGCGCCTGTGCCGCATCGTGCGGCCATGTCCACCATGCATCACGCCACGCGGCCGCTTACGGCGGATGAGATCGCCGAGATCAACCGCACCCATCTGATCGATACGCCGCTCCGGCCGGCCGACCTGCTGTTCATGTTCGGCACCCGCGAGGATGTCGGCTTGCGCGCCGACACCGCCGCGCGGCTTTGGCGCGAGGGGCTGTTCCGCTGGTCGATTGTCAGCGGCGGTGTCACGCCGGGCTCGGAGCAATCCGAGTGCACCATCATCAAGGCCGCGATGGCCGAAGCGGGCATTCCCGCGGACAAAATCCTCGAGGAGCATCGCGCGATGAACACCGGCGAGAACGTGATCTTCTCGCTGCCGGTCATCGACGCGGCGCTCGGACTGCACAATATCCGCAGCGTGATCTGCCTCGGCAACACCTGGACCGCACGGCGTTATCCGATGACGCTGCATCGCCACTGGCCCGCAGTGACGAAGCTGCTGCTCACCGTCGACAGCTTTGCGACGCCGCGCGCGCTCTGGCACACCGATGCCGAATTTCGCCGCCGTGTCCTGCACGAATGGGACAAGATCGAGCCGTACAAGGCGAGAGGCTTTATCGCCGAATGGCCGGAGCATTGACGGGCGAGGGGCTACTCCGTCGAGTCGAAATCCTCTTCCTTGGTGCCGAGTAGAGAGACGAGCGTGCGCAGGCCGGAATCGAGCTGCTCGAAGGTGGGCGGGGCGAGGGCGAGGCGCACCGCATTCGGGGCGTGACCATGCGCGATGGCAAAGGTCGAGGACGGCGTCAGTGCGATGCCGCGCCGCGCGGCGGCGGCCACGAAGGTCTGGGAGCGCCAGTGCGGCGGCAGCGTCAGCCAGAGATGATAGGAGCGCGGATCGGCGGCGTGCTGGTAGCCGGTGAGCAGCCTTGCCGCGGTCTGCTGGCGGCGCGATGCGTCGATGCGTTTCAGCCGCGTCAGCTCGGCGACGGTGCCGTCGGCCATCAGCCGCTGCCCGGCGGCGAGCGCGTGGCCGGAGGCGATCCAGCCGCCGGTGCGCACCGCGCCCATCACGCTCTCGCGCAGGTGAGGAGGCGCGACGAGGATGCCGAGCGCAAGCCCAGGCGCGACTTTCTTCGAGAGGCTGTCGAGCACGATGCAGCGGTCGGGCCCGAGGGCTGCCAGCGGCGTGTCGTCGGCGAGGAAGCCGTAGACGGTGTCCTCGATGATGGTGAGATCGAGCTTCTCGGCAACGCGCATGATGTCGGCGCGCCGCGTCGCGTTCATGGTGACGCCGAGCGGATTCTGGATGATGGGCTGGAGATACAGCGCCGACAGATGCGCTTCGCGATGCGCCTTCTGGATCGCGTCGGGGCGCGCGCCGAATTCGTCCATCGGAATCGGCACCAGCGTCACGCCGAGACGCGCCGCGATGCTCTTGACGTAGGGATAGGTCAGCGCCTCGACGCCGCAGCGGCCGCCGGTGGGCACCAGAGCCGCGATCGCGGCTGCGAGCGATTGCTTGCCGTTGGCGGTGAAGACGATCTGCTCGGCCTGCGGCGCAAAATCCTTGCGCGCGAGATAGGCGGCGGCCGCATTGCGCGCGCTTTTGGTGCCGGTGCTGGTCGAGACGCGCAGCGCGGATTCGAGGGCGTCGACGCGCTCGAGGCCCGCGAGGCTCTTGGCGATCATTGCCCATTGCTGCGGCAATAACGGATAATTGACCTCGAAATCGATGCGCGCATCGCGCGGCTCGCTCAGCGCCTCGACCTCGCGCCTGATGTCGCCGGAGATGAAGGTGCCGCGGCCGACCTCGCCGACCACGAGGCCGCGACGAAGCAACTCCGTATAAACCCGGCTCGCAGTCGAGACGGCAATGCCACGGTCGTATGCAAAATTGCGCTGCGGGGGCAGCCTGTCGCCGGGCCTTAACGTGCCGTTAGAAATATCTGCGGCAATGGCATCGGCAAGCTTCACGTACTCGAACTTGGACATTATTGCACCGAGAGCAATGTTTTACTTGCTCCGAGAAGTGTACTGGAGCATTTAAGTTCCATCAAGTTCCGCGATTGAGCCGGGGAAAGCGAGAGCAATCCGACGGCAAATGAGGTGCAGGCGCCGGGTGCGTCCGCGCCAACGGCACCTGCTTCGCCGCGCGGAACACACGCCGGAGAAGAACAATGACCACGATCTCACAAACTGCCGGGCGGAGTTTACGCCCCACCTCCTCGAGCGGATTTTTTGCCACGCTCGTCAACGCCGCCTACGCCCTGTTCGACCGCCTGGAGCGCCGCTCCGCCATCAAGACGCTGAACGAGCTCGACGACCGCGCCCTGCGCGACATCGGCATCAACCGCAGCCAGATCGAGGACGCGGTGTACGGCCAGTTCAAGGCCGAGCTGACGCGGTATCTGTAAGCGACTTCGCTCTTGTCCCGGACGCGCTGCAGCGTTCTTACGCTGCTGCGCTGAGCCGGGACCCAGGAAGCCACATGACTCGCTGACGCATGGGCCCCGGCTGTGCAGCGCACCGTCGAAGAGACGCTGCGCTGCGTCCGGGGCACGAGAGCGGAGTTTTCGTACACACCTGCCTCCGCATCGTCATTGCAAGCGCAGCGAAGCAGTGACGGAGTGTGGTTCGCACCGTTGCTCCTTTGGCGCTCATCTTCATTGCAGCTCGTAGGATGGGTAGAGCGCAGCGAAACCCATCGACGCTTTCTCCGCGCTGAAACATAATGGGTTTCGCTGCGCTCTACCCATCCTACGGCTCCAGGCATACCTTCGCATCCTCGCGGCTTATGTCGTGCGCTCCGGGGAGCGATGCACTATTGCCCCCGTCGCCTTGCCGATGACTGATGCGCGGGCTCGGTTGGGCCGCACGCATCACCGCAAGACTTGACGCACAGACCCCGGGCGTCAGGACCACACGATTTTGCCGTACGCGAACCGCACCTGTCGTTGGCGCGAGGTCTTCGCTCACGGTTGCCCGCCCTGCGAAACTTTTCGCGCCGGATGTGATCCGCGTCCACCGCCGCCCGGCCCGCGTGTCGTGACGATCGCGATGCGCCCCTCTTCCTTGGGCCGGAGTGGACGCACTATCCGCCAATTCCGAATTTCGGTAAAGTGGAATATTTTTGGCGCGGCTTATTGACCGGCGGCTTGGGTGTTTTGCCCGACGGGCAACGCAAGGTCTGGTAGCCCGGATGAGCGAAGCGACATCCGGGATTTGCGGCCTGAGCGGCCCCGGGTATCGCTTCGCTCACCCGGGCTACGAACTACGAACGGAGTCCATTGCGGCGCTCAGTGCCTGACCACCAGCACCGAGCATTTGGCGTAGCGCACGACGTGCCCGGCGTTGGAGCCGAGGAAATAGGTGCGCATCGCCGGCCGGTGTGAGGTCATCACGATCAGATCGGCCTTCATGTGCACGGCTTCCTCGAGGATCTCGTGATAGATGCCGCCCTGACGGACCACGCTGGAGATGCGTCCGGCCTCGATGCCGGATTCGCGCGCGACGATGGCGAGGGCCTCCTCGGAGGTCTGGCGCTGCTGTTCGTCGAAATCGGCCGGGACGTACTCGGCCAGCATCACCGGTGTCATCGGCAGCACGTTGAGCAGCCGTACCGACCCGCTCCAGGTCTGCGACAGTGTTGCCGCGGTCGCGATCGCCGGCTTGGCGAGATCGGTGTCGGCGAGGTCGATGGGCACGAGGATCGACTTGAACATCTGCGCCTCCAGTCTTCCAGCCAGGAAGTCTAGAGCGATTTCCGTTCCGATGGAAACGGCACGGAGCTCCAGCTTCTTGTTTGGACGCGTTTTCTTGACGCGAACCGGTATCCACTTCGCTCGAAAACGCTCGTGTGGCCAAGCTGGATCAACCGGTCGAGACGGCGCCCGCGCGTCTCAATCCGATCGAAGCAGCTTGGGGCTGACGAACAGCACCAGCTTGCCGCGGCGGTAGGCCACGTCCCTCCAATCCTTGACGTCAAAGTCGAAGATCGCAAGCCCCGCCGTGGGAAGGTTGTGGGCGAGCGCCTTGGCGCCGGCGGGATCGCCGCTGCCCATCAGCATCAGGGCGATCTCGTGCATGCCGGGATTATGCCCCACCAGCAGCAACCGCTTCGGGTTGGCAGGGATCGTTGCCGTGCGAATGGACTCCAGGATCTGCGCGGGGTCGGCGCCGTAGAGTTCGGGCAGCACCTCGACCTGGGGCGCCGTGACGCGGTCCTTCATCGTCTGCCAGGCGATGTCCCAGGTCTGCCGGGCCCGGACGGCATGCGACACCAAGACGGCGTCGGGGGCGGGGGGATGGGAGGCGATCCAGTCGCCCATCTGGGCGGCGTCCTTGTGGCCGCGGTCGTCGAGCCGGCGGTCCTGGTCACGGCCGCTCGGCGCGTCGGTCTCGGTCTTGGCGTGACGCAGCAGCATCAAACGGCGCATGGCATTCTCGAATCGTTCCACGTCCAGAATAATCTACAGGCGGGCGTTGAGGACAAGGTGACAGGCGCCCGAAGGGGTCCTTTAAAGCGCGACGAGATCGGGGCAAAGCGTCAGAGCGCGCTAAATTGTTGTTTTGAGCATGATCTGTTCGGAAAACCGCTGCACACTTTTCCGGATCATGCTCTAAGAAAACGACATGAGCGAGACTTTCACAAGCGTGCCCCAGGAAGAAGCCGGCTTTCGCGAGCGTATACGGTTGTCATTCGATCTCGACGCCGACATCTGCGTGATCGGGGCAGGGCTTGCCGGGCTCTCCATCGCGCTGGAGGCGGCCCGGCTCGGGGCCAGCGTTGCGGTGCTCGAGGGCCGCCATATCGGCTGGAATGCCTCCGGCAACCAGCTCGGCACCGTGATGCCGGGCTTTGCACTGCCGCTCGCCGACCTGATCGAACGCATCGGTTTCGAGGACGCGCGCGAATTGTGGGCGCTGTCGAAGGAGGGCGCCGAGTTCGTCCGCGCCAACGCCACCGAAGAGAACATGCCGGGGATCGGCCCGAGCGACGGCGTGCTGGAGGTCTCCAACGTCGATGCCGGCGACCGGCTGATCAGCCGGCTGCAGATGCTGAACGAGGATTTCGACACCGAGGTCGAGGGCTGGCAGGTCGATCGAGTCCGCCAGATGCTCAAGACCGATCATTACTTCCACGGCGTCTACTATCCCAAAGCGCTCCAGGTCGACGGCCGCAAATATGTGCATGGCCTCGCGGCACTGGCGCGGCGTGCCGGCGCCCGCATCTTCGAGGACACGCCGGTCGTCAGCATCGATCATTCCGGCATCCGCAAGCGTATCGTCACGCCGTCGGCGCGGCTGCGTGCGACCCACATCGTGCTCGCCGGCAACATCCATCTCGGCGCGCCCTTGCGGCGGCTGTCGGAGACGCTGCTGCCGGTCTGGCGCTATGCCGGTATCACCGCGCCGCTCGGCGAGCGCCTGCACGAGATCATCGCCTTCAAGGGATCGGTGATGGATTCCGACGGCGTCGACCATTTCCGCATCGTCGACGGCGACCGTCTGATGTGGGAGAGCCCGGAGACCACCTGGGCCGCGCGGCCGCAGCGTTTTGCCGGCGGCGTCAAGCGGCGCATCCGGTCGATCTTCCCCGCGCTCGGCGATGTCGAGGTCGCCGACATGTTCGGCGGCGCCACCGGGCAGACCGTGCACGGCATGCCGCAGATCGGCCAGTTGCGCAAAGGCCTGTGGGTAGCGAGCGGGTTCGGCCGCCAGGGCATGAACACATCGGCCATGGCCGGGCAGCTCATCGCGCGCAGCATTTTGTGGGGCGACGACCGCTGGAAGCTGTTCTCGCCGTTCGAGCTGGTCTGGGCGGGCGGGGCAACGGGGCGCGTCGCGGGCCAGATGGTGGGACTATGGGGCAGGGCGACTTCCGCCGCCGCGGGCACGCTTGCCCGCTACCGCGAGCGGGCCCGGGTCAAGGACCGGGAACGCGAGGCCCGTCTCGCCGAAGCCAACCGGGCCGCCGGCACCGGTCCGCGCCGTCCGCTGCCCGGCGCCGTGCGGCCGCGGCCAACCCCCGCACCGGAACCTGTCTCCCAAGACGCCGTCGCCCACGGTTCTGTCGCTCAAGGCCCGGATCGGACCCCGGAACCGGCCGGGCAGGACGACCGCGTCCCGCAATAACCTCGCGAAAAATTCCGCCCGGAAGTGTAACGTCGGCCGTTAGAGCCCGTATCTCAGGGCGTGGACTCCCCGCGCACGGAGAATGAGATGTTTGACCGCCGCATCCTGTTGACGACTGTCGCCGGCCTGTTCGGCCTTTCGGCCTTCCGCTGGCTGAGAGGGACACCTGCCGAGGCTGGCGAGAAGGCCGCGGAAAATTTCGAGATCCAGAAGACGGAGGCCGAGTGGCGCGCCCAGCTCACGCCGCAGCAATATGAGATCCTGCGCAATCACGGCACCGAGCGGCCGGGCTCCAGCCCGCTGCTCAAGGAGCACCGCAAGGGCGTGTTCGCCTGCGCCGGCTGCGACCTGCCGCTGTTCGCGTCCGACACGAAGTTCGAGAGCGGCACGGGTTGGCCGAGCTTCTACCAGCCGATCGAGGGCAATGTCGGCAAGACCGAGGACCGCACCTACGGCATGCTGCGCACCGAGGTGCATTGCCGGCGCTGCGGCGGCCATCTCGGCCACGTCTTCGACGACGGTCCGAAGCCGACCGGACTGCGCTACTGCATCGACGGGTTCGGGCTGGTTTTCCACCCGGCGGCCGCATCGGCAACGTAAAGAAACGCCCGGCAATTGTTGCCCGCTCGGCAATTGTGCCCCGGTCATTCGGCCGGGGCGTTCCTATTTAAGTCATTGATTTCATGAGAATACCCGCATTGGCATAGCCTTTGCGACTGTCTCCCCGACTGCGGCCATGTCTTGGCGCCGCCGAGATCGGATTTGGAGACAAAGTTATGGGTATCTTCGATGCAATGAATACCTCGGTGGGTGGCCTGCAGGCGCAGTCCTACGCGTTGCAGAACATTTCCGGCAACATCGCGAACTCCTCCACCACCGGTTACAAGGGCATCGGCACCAGCTTCGTCGACCTCATTCCCGACGCCTCGGTCCCGAGCAAGCAGGTCGCGGGCGGCGTGACGGCCAACGCCAAGGCCACCATCACCACACAGGGCACGATCTCGGGCTCCAGCGTCGCCACCAACATGGCGATCACCGGCGACGGCTTCTTCTCGATCCAGAAGGCGACCGGCGTCGTCGACAACGTGCCGGTGTTCAGCGGCGTCACCTATTACACCCGCCGCGGCGACTTCCAGCTCAATGCCAACGGCAACCTGGTCAACGGCGCCGGCTACTATCTGATGGGCACTACGGTCGATCCCAAGACCGGCAATCCGACCGGCAGTGTGTCGTCCGTCCTGAAATTCCAGAACAACTTCATCCCGGCCCAGGCGACCACCTCGATCCAGTACGCCGCGAACCTGCCGTCCCAGCCGAACACGGCGGCGAGTTCGACCGCATCGAGCGGCACGCTGCTGGCAGCGGGCGGTCTGAACCCGTCCGACTTCACAGCCAACCCGCTGCCGGTCGGCACGCCGGCCGCGCCCTACACCAATGCAAAGGTCTCCGGCTCGGCGGCCACCGGCAATGTTCGCTCGGCCTATACTTCCACGACAGGGACGGGCTCCGTTGCCTTGCAGGACAGCGCATCGGCGGCTGCTGGCACGGGGACCGCGCTCGATTCTGCAACGACACCCCATCTCGCCACGAGCATCCTCAACGCGCTCGCGAACGGTACGACCGGTACGACCCTGACCATCACGGGGGTCGGCGGCGTCGCGCATACGATCACCTTCGATCCCAACGTCACCACCCTCACGACGGCCGGCGGCAACACCACGATCGGATTGGCTCCGGGTGCCGCCAATACCAATAAGGTGTCTGATATCCTGAATGCGATCGCGACCGCGGCCGGCATCCCCAGCACCAGTGTGACTCTGAGCGCTACCGGCAATATCCAGATCGCGAGCGGCACCTCCGCTGACATTCAGGTTACGAGCAGTGCGGCGGCCACCGCGCTCGGTCTCAGCACCGTGACGCGCGGCGGCAATGTGCTGTCCTCGCCTGCCATCTCGGGCTCCACGGTCCTGAGCGGCACCGCGACAGCGGGTGGTGCTCAGGTGCTCTCGTCCGGCTTTTCGGCAGGCGACACGATCACCGTTAACGGTCAGACGCTGACCTTTGTGGCCTCGGGCGCGTTGTCGACCGATAACACCAAGATCAACATCACCGACAACATTACGATGCTGCTCCAGAAGATCGATGCTCTTGCCGGGGCGTCGGGATCGTCGGTCAGCAGCAGCGGCGTGATCACGCTGAACACCGGCACCTCCTCCAACCTGCAGGTGTCGAGCTCCAACAGCGCGGCGTTCGCCGCGCTCGGCTTCACCTCGACCGTCACCAAGAATCGCGACGGTGGCGGCACCGCCGGCACCGGCGGCGTGATCGGCAACGACATCGCGACCTTCACCAAGGAATCGATCAGCGGCGGTGCGGTGACCGCCTACAACGCCGCCGGCACGCCCGTGAATCTGCAGCTGCGCTGGGCCAAGACCGATAGCGCTTCGCTGGGCTCAGGCCATGCCGATACCTGGAACCTGTTCTACCAGACTGACCCGAACGCGACCGGAACGACGGTCGGCTGGGTCAACACCGGACAGGCCTTCACCTTCGGCTCCGACGGCTCGCTGACCTCGCCGAGCGGCTCGGGCATCACCATCAACAACGTCTCCGTCAGTGGCCAGTCGCTCGGCTCGGTCGCCTTCAACATCTCCTCGGGCGGATTGACCCAATACGCCAGCACCAGCGGCGCGGTGACGATCAACACCATCACCCAGAACGGTTACGCCGCCGGTCAGCTCCGCTCCGTCGCCGTCAACAACAGTGGTCTCGTGGTCGGCACCTTCTCCAACGGCCAGAACCTCGACCTCGCCCAGGTCTCGTTGTCGCACTTCAACGGCACCAACTACCTGAAGGCCCTCGACGGCGGCGCTTACGCTGCGACCGAGCAGTCGGGAAATGCCATCGACGGCGCTTCGGGCAGCATCAGCGGCTCGTCGCTGGAAGGCTCCAACACCGACATCGCCGACGAGTTCACCAAGCTGATCGTGACCCAGCAGGCCTATTCGGCCAACACCAAGGTGATCACGACGGCGAACTCGATGGTGCAGGACCTTCTGAACGTGTTGCGCTGATCGGCGCGTGACGTAACCAAAGGCGGGTAAGTCCACATGGGTTTGAGTTCAGCCCTTGCCAGTGCGATGAGCGGTCTGCGTGCCAACCAGGCCGCGCTCTCGATCGTCTCCTCCAACGTCGCCAACTCGCAGACGCCGGGTTACGTCGTCCAGACGCCGAACCAGATCGAGGTCACCACCGGCGACTTCGGCTCGACGGCGATGACGACCGGCGTCAGCCGGGAGATCGACACCTATGTGCTGAACCAGCTGCGCACCGAGACCGGCGGCAGCGGCTACGCCGACCAGATGGCCAACATCCTGAAGCAGCTTCAGAATGTCTATGGCACGCCCGGCAACAGCGGCACGCTCGAAACCGCGCTGAACAATTTCACCTCCGCGCTGCAGGCGCTGTCGACCAGCTCCGGCGCGTCGTCGGCGCAGACCGTTGCCCTCGGCGCGGCGCAGGCACTGGCGCAGCAGCTCAACGTGACCACCAAGGGCATCCAGTCGCTACGCTCCAACGTCGAGCAGGATCTCGGCAGCTCGGCGCAGCAGGCCAACGCGGCGATGCAGAAGATCGCCGACATCAACACCAAGCTTCAGGGCCTGTCGGCCAACGATCCCTCGGCTGCGACGCTGATGGACCAGCGCGACCAGGCCATCAACACGCTGTCGAAATATGTCGACGTCCGCGTCACCACCGACGGTTCGAACCAGGCCAACATCTACACCACCACCGGCATCCAGCTGGTCGGCGCCGGGCTCGCCTCGCAGTTCACTTTTGCCTCCGCCGGCGCGCTGTCGGCGACCTCGCTCTACAACACCGACCCGGCCAAGTCCGGCGTCGGCGCGCTCAACATCAAGCTGCCGAACGGCTCGCAGCTCGACGTCGTCGCCAACAACGTGGTCTCGTCCGGCCAGATCGCGGCCGACCTGAAGCTGCGCGACCAGACGCTGGTGCAGGCGCAAAATCAGATCGACCAGCTCGCCGCCACGATGTCGAGCGCGCTGTCGGACAAGACCACGGCCGGCAGCATGGTCTCCGGTCCGCCGGCCGGCTTCGATCTCGACCTTGCCGGTGCGCAACCGGGCAACACGGTCAACATCACCTACACCGACACGGCGACCAACACCCAGCGCCAGATCACGCTCGTCAACGTGACCGATCCCGCCGCGCTGCCGCTGCAGAACGCCACCAACGCCAATCCGATGCGGGTCGGCGTCAACTTCTCCGGCGGGATGAGCGCGATCGCCTCTGCGCTCAACACCGCGCTGTCGGGCTCGCATCTGTCGTTCTCCGCCGCACCGGCACCGGCGACCGCCACGACGCTGCGGGTGACCGACGACAACAGCGGCCTCGCCAAGGTCAATTCGGCGTCCACCACCAAGACGATCTCGTCGCTGGCCTCGGGCAACCCGCAACTTGCGGTGTTCACCGACGGCGGGCAGGCGCTCTATACCGGCGCGATCACGGCGTCGGGCTCGCAGATGACCGGCCTTGCCGGGCGCATCGCCGTGAACACGCAGCTCGCCAGCGATCCGACCCGGCTGTCGGTCTACAACACCTCGCCGGTGACGCCCGCGGGCGACACCACGCGTTCGGACTTTCTCTACTCGCAGCTCACGACCTCGGTGTTCTCCTACTCGCCGACGACCGGCCTCGGCTCGTCGAGCCAGCCCTTCACCGGCAGCGTCTCGAACTATCTGCAGCAGTTCCTGAGCGTCCAGGCCAATGCCTCGACCCAGGCGACCCAGCTCCAGCAGGGCCAGAGCGTCGTGGTCTCGACGCTGCAGGCCAAGTTCAACTCGACCTCCGGCGTCAACCTGGACTCGGAGATGTCGAACCTGATCCAGCTCCAGAATGCCTATGCCGCCAACGCGCACGTGATGTCGGTGGTGCAGAGCATGATGAACACGTTGATCCAGGCTCAAGTGTAACCAGTACAGGGCTCTGAAACATGTCGATCAGCAGCATCAACTATTCCTCGTCGATCCTCGGCGCGCAGATCCGCAACATCAATCAGCAACTCACCGACCTGTCGACGCAGCTCTCGACCGGAAAGCTGTCGCAGAACTATTCCGGCATGGGCGCCAACGAGGGCTTTGCGATCGCCTCGCGCTCGCAGCTCTCCAACATCGCCGCCTATACCGACACGATCACCAACGTGAACGTCAACATCAACCTCGCCAATACCGCGCTGCAGTCGCTGACGACGATCCGCAACACGGTGCAGACCGGTTCGGCCAGCACCGCGCAGGACCTGAACGTCAACGGCCAGACGGTCGCGCAGAATACCGCCGCCGCGCAGTTCGGCTCGATGGTCGGCGTGCTCAACACGCAGTCGGGCAACCGCTATCTGTTCTCGGGAACGGCGGTCAACACGCAGTCGGTCGCGGACGCCGGCGACATCATCAACGGCACCACGACGCAGGCCGGCTTCAAGACCGTGATGGCGGAGCGCCAGGCGGCCGATCTCGGCGCCAACGGCATGGGACGGCTGGTGCAGACGCAGCCGACGCCGAGCTCGGTGAAGGTGTCGGAAGACGTCGCCGGCTCGCCGTTCGGGCTCAAGATCAAGGCGGTGTCCTCGACGCTGACGGGTGCGACCGTCACCGGCCCGAGCGGCTCGCCGGTGTCGTTCTCGGTCGATCTCAACGGCGTCAATCCGAGCAACGGCGACAAGCTGAGCGTCCAGTTCACGCTGCCCGACGGTACGACCGAGCAGATCGACCTGACCGCGTCGAGCGCCACGCCGACGCCGCTCGGCAGCTTCGCGATCGATACGACCACTCCGGGCAACACCGCGACTAATCTCAACACGGCGCTGAACACCGCGATCACGAAACTCGCCAACACCTCGCTGGTGGCGGCCTCCGCCGTCACGGCCGGCGACAATTTCTTCAACACCGCGAGCTCTGCGATCGGCACGCCGGTCAACAACCAGGCCGCGCCGCCGGCGCCGGTCACCGGCGCGACGGCGCTGTCGGGCGCGACCCCGTCGAACTCGATCTCGCCGGGCTTCGTGGCCGGCGACACCATCTCCGTCAACGGCACCACGCTCACCTTCGTCAACTCGGGCGCGACCGGCAACCAGCTCAATGTCGGCGACAGCATCCAGACGCTGATGAGCAAGATCGACGCGATCACGGGGACGTCGAAGCCGTCGACGGTGCATGGCGGATCGATCACCATCAACACCGACGATGCGGCGAGCCTCAACATCACGACGTCGAACACGGGTGCGATGAATGCGCTCGGGTTCGGCTCGACCCCGGTGACCGCGACCCAGCCGCCGCTGCGCGTCGGCTCCTCGCCGGCGAGCTCGGCGACGACGCTGGTCAACGGCTCGGCGACCACAGTGAAATGGTACACCGGCAATGACGGGCCGGGCTCGGCGCGCTCCACCGCGATGGCGCGGGTCGACGATTCCGTCACCGTGCAATATGGCGCGCAGGCCAACGAGGATGCGATCCGCCGCCAGGTGCAGGCGATCGCGGTGTTCGGGACGTTCTCGACCTCGCCGACCGGGCAGTATTCCGGCGGGCAGGTCTCGGCGCTGAGCCTGCGGGTGACGCAGGCGCTGACGCAGCAGCCCGGCCAGCAGCGCCTCGAGGACATCCAGACTGACATCGCCATGGCCCAGAACACGATGAAGGACGCGACCACGCGCCAGACCCAGGCCAAGGCGCAGCTCCAGAGCATCGTCGACCAGGCGGAATCGGCATCGCCCGACCAGGTCGCCAGCGAGATCCTGTCGCTCCAGAACGCGCTCCAGGCCTCCTACCAGGTTACCTCGAACCTCGCGCAGCTCTCGCTCGTCAAGTTCCTGTAAGGAAACGTTAAGGCGCCGTTAACCATGCCTCTTTACCTCTTGGTGAGGTTTTAAGCGGGGGCTGAGCCGTCGATGTCGGACAAGATGCAGCTGGTGGTGGCCACGCCGTGCTTCGGCGGGCAGGTGTCGAGCATTTATGCGAGCTCGATCTTCGCGCTCCAGCGCGCCGTGCATGGCATGTCCAATCTCGAGCTCAAGGTGCTGCTGCGCGACGGCGACGCGCTGATCACGCGGGCGCGGGCCAATCTCGCCGCGATGTTCCTGGACGATCCCGAGGCGACGCATTTCCTGTTCATCGATGCCGACATCGGCTTCAAGCCCGAGCAGGTGTTCCGCCTGATCGAGTGCGGGGCGGACGTCGTCGCCGGCTGCTATCCGATCAAGCGGGTCAACTGGGACAAGGCGAAGCGGGCGATCGAGGCCGGCCGGGCCGATGTGCCCGCGGCCTCGCTCGACTACGTGCTGGAGATCGCGGACCCCGACCGCATCGTGGTGGTCAACGGCTTCACCCGCGTGCGCTACGCCGGCACCGGCTTCCTGATGATCCGCCGCCACGTGCTGGAGGCGATGTGCCGGCATCCTGATTACGCCAACCTGCAATTCTTCCGCGAGCATTCGCACGACACGCTGGCATCGAGCCCGAACCGGTTCGCGCTGTTCGAATGCATGATCGATCCGGCGACAGGGACCTATCTCTCCGAGGATTTCGCCTTCTGCAAGCGCTGGACCGATATCGGCGGCGAGATCTGGGCCGATATCCAGAGCTCGCTCGATCATGTCGGCCCGTCCGTGTTCCACGGCGACATCGCCTCGCAATTCGCGCCGGCGCCCGCGGCGACTGCGGCCGACGCGGCGTGAGCCTTTCGGGATGAGCACCGGCGCATCCCCTCTGCCAATCCTGGAGCGCGCATCCGACGGAGGCTCGCGCTACCGTCTGCGCGATCTCTTCACACCGCTGGATACGCTGCTGATCTCGGGCGGAGACCCGCGGCTGGCGCTGGATCCGCAGAACCGCGTCAACGCCTATGGCTGCGCGGCCTCGCCGGAACCCGGGATCTGGAATTTCGCCTCTTCGACCGCGTCCACGATCTCGCAAGGCGCCTACGACCGCGCGGCGCTGGCGCGCGAAGAGCTGATGCACAAATGCCTGTTCGACGAGGTCGAGATCGCCTTCGATGCGCGCTGCGAGGCCATGCGCGACGAGTTGCGCGGCTATCTCCAGCTCTCGCCGCGCGTCGACGTGGTGTTCTCGCCGTCCGGCACCGATTCCCAGCTTCACGCCCTGTTTCTGGCGGGCGCGGTGCTCGGCGCGCCGCCCGTCTCGATCGTCGTCGGCACGGACCAGACCGGCAGCGGCACGGTCCATACCGCGCGCGGGCACCATTTCAGTACGATGACGGCGAGCGGCCTTGCGGTGCGCAAGGACAGTGCGGTGGCGGGGCTTGCCGGCGACAGTATCGCGGTGCCGCTGCTCGATACGGCGCCCGGCATTGCGATGCGCTCCGATGCGGATGCCGCAGTAATGCGTGCAGTCGAGATCAGCCTCGCGCAAGGCCGGTGCGTTCTCCTCCACATCATGGATTCGTCAAAGCTCGGCTGGTGCGCGCCGAGCGCTGCCTGTCTCGATGAGATCGCGCGGCGCTGGCCGCGCAAGGTTCAGGTGGTCGTCGATGCCTGCCAGGCGCGGCTCGGCCGCCGCAGGCTGCGTTCCTATCTCGATCGCGGTTACATGGTGCTGATGACGGGCTCCAAATTCTTCGGCGGGCCCGCCTTCAGCGGTGCGCTGCTGGTGCCGAAGGGCCTGTCGCGGTCGATCGACCGGATCGGCGGGGTCGCGCCGGGCATCTTCGGCTACGCCGGCCGGTGCGACTGGCCGATGGCCTGGACGGCGTTGCGCTCGCGCTTCGAGCGGCGGCCGAATTTCGGTCAATGGCTGCGCTGGGAGGCGGCGCTTGCGGAGATCGGCAACTATTATGCCGTGCCCGGCGCGTTTCGCGCCAAGGCGCTGACCGAGCTTTCCGCCGGCATCGACAGCATGATCGCCTTGTCGCCGTCGCTTCGCGCCGTTCCGAATACGTCAGCTACGAGTGGCGCGGACGAAGAGGAATTCGCGGCCGCTACGATTTTTCCATTCACGCTGCTCCGCGACGGCAAGCCGGTCTCGATCGCCGAGACCGCCGCCGTTCATCGCGCGCTGGCACGCGACATGAACGAGGAGATCGGCGGCAGCGCGGCGGATCGCCAAATTGCCGCGCAACGCTGTCTCGTCGGCCAGCCGGTCCGGCTGGAGCGGCAGGACGAGGCGCCGCAAGCCGTGCTGCGGCTGTGTGTCGGCGCCCGGCTCGTCACCGAAGCCTGGTCGGCGGATGCCGCACAGGCGCAACGTAATGTGCAGCGCATCCTCGATCGCATCGCCCATGTCGTGGCGAAGATCGAGCTGCTGCTTGACCGTGCCACGGCTGCGCCGGGGAAGTTTGTGCTCGAGGGCTGATATGCTGAATCCTGTTTCCGTGACGAACGGCGCCATCGCGCCGAACTATTCCGACCGCATCGGTTTTGCGCAATTGACGCGCCGGGCCTTCCAGGGCGGCGATCTGCATCCGTTGCGCGAGCGTCTCTTGGCACGGATCGAGGAAGGGACGGCGGAGGCGGGCGAGGGCCTGGATCTGTCGCTGGTTGCCCAGCTTCTCGGCGAGAAGGAAGCCGGCCTCGTGATCCAGACCGAGGTGCTCGCCTTCCACCAATTGTTTCGCTCGCCTTGCGCCGTTCCGAAGCCGCGCCTGCGCGTGCTGGCGCTCGCGGCCGATATCGACATGGGCGGCAACACGCCGATCGAATTCCTGCTCGAAGACTCCGATATCGAGCTGTTGACGCTTTATGTAGTCAAGGGCATCGGCCTGCCGGAGACCTTGCCGGATCATGACGTCGCCATCGTGGTCGCCTCCGATTCCGAGGAATGCCGCGAGACGCTCGCTGTCATCGAAGCGGCCGCGCCGAGTTGGCCGCGGCCGCTGCTCAATCGCCCCGAACTGATCGGCAATCTCGATCGCGACAAGCTCTATCGGTTGCTGGCTGATATTCCCGGTCTCGATATTCCCGTGACAGCCAACGCGACGCGTGCGCAATTGACGGCTCTCGCGGAGGGGCAGATCACTTGCGCAGAGATTACGGGCGAATTGCACTTTCCAATGATCGTACGGCCGCGCGGCACGCATGCCGGCGTCGGCCTTGCGAAGATCGACGATGCTGCCGCGCTCGCGGCTTATCTTGTCGAACGGCAGGAGCAGGACTTCTTCGTCGCGCGTTTCGTCAACTATGCGAGCCCCGACGGGCTGTTTCGCAAGATGCGGCTCACCATGGTCGACGGCAAGCCTTACGCCTGCCACATGGCGATCGCCGATCGTTGGGATATCTGGTATCTCAACGCCTACATGGCGTTCAGCGAGGAGAAGCGCGCTGAAGAAGCCATCTTCATGCAAGACTTCGATCACGCTTTCGCGGCGCGCCACAAGACTGCGCTCGACGAGATGAGCCGGCGCGTCGGCCTCGACTATTTCATCGTCGATTGTGCCGAGAACCAGGACGGCGAGCTGCTGGTGTTCGAAGCCGACAACACCGCCGTCGTGCATAACATGGATCCGCCGTCGGTGTTTCCCTACAAGCCGCCGCAGATGCGCAAGATCTTTGCCGCGTTCACCGCGATGCTGTCGCGGCACGCTGAGGCCGCCGAGGGGCGTGCGGCATGAACGAGATCATCCGCAACACGCAGCCTGCGGTCACGAATACCTCGCTCGATCCGCAGGACTGGAACGCGTTCCGCGCGCTCGCCCATCGCATGCTGGACGAGACCATCGACGGCATCGCCAACGTTCGTTCGCGTCCGGTGTGGCAGCCGATCCCCGATGAGGTCCGTGCGGCCATCAAGTCCGACGTGCCGCGCGAGGCCAGCGATCTCGGCGATGTCTATCGCGAGTTCGCCGAGCATGTCGCGCCCTATGCGACCGGCAATGTCCATCCCGGCTTCATGGGCTGGGTGCATGGCGGCGGCACCGCGGTCGGCATGATCGCGGAGATGCTCGCGGCTGGCCTCAACGCCAATCTCGGCGGACGCGACCACATGCCGATCGAGGTCGAACGCCAGATCGTCGACTGGATGCGCCGTCTCTTCGCCTTCCCGGAGAATGCGAGCGGCATCTTCGTCACGGGCACGTCGATGGCCAATCTGATGGCGGTGCTGGTGGCGCGCACGACTGCGCTCGGCAAGCCGGCGCGGCAATACGGCATCGGCAATGACGGCGCGCTGCTCACCGCCTACACGTCGCGGGCCGCGCATGGCTGCGTCTCGCGGGCCATGGACATCGCCGGGCTCGGCACCGATGCGCTGCGCAAGATCGATGTCGACGCCGATCATCGCATCGACGTCGCCGCGCTGCGTGCGCAGATCGCGGTCGATCGCGAGGTCGGGTTCAAGCCGTTCCTCGTCGTCGCCTCCGCCGGCACAGTCGATGTCGGTGCGATCGACGATCTCAAGGCCATTGCCGCGCTGTGCCGCGAGGAAGGAATCTGGTTTCACGTCGACGGCGCTTTCGGTGCGCTCGCGATCCTCTCGCCCGAGCTCGCACCGCTGCTCGGCGGTATCGAGCTTGCGGATTCCATTGCGCTCGATTTCCACAAATGGGGACAGGTGCCCTACGATGCCGGCTTCCTGCTGGTGCGTGACGGCGAGCAACATCGGCAGGCCTTTGCGCAGCCGGCAGCCTATCTCAGCCGTGAGGCGAGGGGGCTTGCGGCGGGCGCGGTCTGGCCCTGCGATCTCGGTCCCGACCTGTCGCGCGGCTTTCGCGCGCTGAAGACCTGGTTCACGCTGAAGACGTTCGGCACCGATCGCCTGGGCGCCGTGATCGCGCGAAGCTGTGCGCTGGCAAAATATCTGGAGGCACGCGTTCTGGCCGAGCCGCGGCTGGAATTGCTGGCGCCGGTCAACCTCAATATCGTCTGCTTCCGTTACCGCACGACTGATGCGGTCAATCGCGAGATCGTTGCCGACATCCAGGAATCCGGCATCGCGGCGCCATCGAGCACCACGCTCGACGGCAAATTCGCGATCCGTGCCGCTATCGTCAATCATCGCACCGGCGAGACTGATATCGACGCGCTGGTCGCGGCCGTGCTGGAGTTCGGCGACAAGCGAAGCGGCGGCGTGATCGACGTCGAGGCGCCTCCGCTCGCGGCGCGGTGACATCAACCCCCTAAAGCAAAACGCCCCGGACCTGGTCCGGGGCGTTTTGATTTCAGATGTCGGAAAGCTCAGGCGGCGGAGCTGACGTCGCCCTTGACCTCATCCTTGGCCTCGCCCTTGGGATGGGTGGCCTCGAACTGCTCACGCAGCTTGTCTTCATAGGCGATCAGCTTGCGGGCGTCTTTGAGGGCCCGGTAGAGATCGCCGCTCATGATGTTGTTGTTGATGCTCTCGATGATCGGCCATGCGCTCGGCACGGCGGTAACGATGTCGCGCACCAGGTTGAAATAGGTGCCGTGCTGGCTCTGCGGGTCCGGCGAGATGTACATCAGCTGGACCGCCAGATAGACGAGCTTGGCGGGCGTGTCGGCGGTTTCCGGCGTGAGGATGTCGCGCTCGCGCAGGATCGGCACGTTGTCGCCGTCGATCAGAAGGCGGGCGCGCTGGTCGGTGTTGGTTATCACGCAGTTGCCGACGATGATGCGTTCGTGCGGTCTCAGCTCGACCTTGAGGGCCATGCCTGTTCTCCATCAACTCTTTTGTAACGAGCGTCGCGCGCGCCCACCCGATGACGGCAGTCGGCTCTGATTTGGGAGTGATCCTTGCCGAATGTGGTTAACGGCTCGTAAACGTCGGCCGGGATGGCAAAAAACGAATAATATTCAAAGGCTTACAGGCGAGCTAATTTACCCCTGAAAGCCGCCGAGAAGCCAATTCGGGCGCGACGCGGACAAACCGGCGATTTCATTTCACAGATTGTTAGCGGCTTGGACGCAACCGTCCGCGGGTCGTTTGATCAATCTTGGTCAAATAGGACGCGTAGCTACCAGAAAGGTAACAGTATGTCCGGTATCGTTCTCTCCGCCTCGGTTCGTCAGAACCTTCTCTCCCTCCAGTCCACCGCCGACCTCCTCGCCACCACCCAATCGCATCTGTCGACCGGCAGGAAGGTGAACTCGGCCCTGGACAACCCCACCAACTTCTTCACCGCCCAGGGTCTCGACAACCGCGCCGGCGACATCAACAACCTGCTCGATGGTATCGGCAATGGCGTGCAGATCCTGCAGGCTGCCAACACCGGCATCACCTCCCTGCAGAAGTTGGTCGACTCCGCGAAGTCCATCGCCAACCAGGCGCTGCAGCAGCCGTCGGGTTACTCGTCGAAGTCGACCTTCACCTCGGCCGCGATCGCGGGCGCGACCGCCACGAACCTGCTGGGGACGCCGGATACCGCCGCGACGCTGACGGGCACCGCCACCGGCACTCTTGCCGCGTCCTCGGCCCTGACGACCGCGGCTGGCGGTAGCTTTGCTTCTGGCGACACGCTCATCGTGAACGGCACGACGATCAAGATCACGGCTGCCGGCGCTGGTACTGCCGCCTCTACCACGGCTGCGGACGGCACCATCAGTCTGAACACCACCGCGACCACCGCGGCGACCACCGACGACCTGACCGCTGCGATCAAGACCGCTCTCGGCGGCGGCAGCGCGGCGGCGGCCATCGCTGGCAATCAGCTGACGCTCACGGCTGGCAACACCAGCGACAGCATCACGCTTGGCGGTACGGCGCTGGCCAAGGTCGGCCTCACCGCCGGCACCACGGCGCCGACGTCGACCTTCAGCGGCCAGACGCTGACGATCGGCGCGATCGACGGCAGCGCTGCCCAGACCATCACGATCGGCACCGGTGCCAACCAGGTCAACACGCTCGACGCGCTCAACACCAAGCTCGCCTCGAGCAACCTGACCGCTACGCTGAGCTCGACTGGCCAGCTGACGCTCACCACGACGAACGATGAAGCCTCGCAGGACCTGACCAGCAGCATCATCGGCGGCACCGCCATCGGGTCCGGCAAGCTGTTCGGCGCGGGGGCCTTCGCTGCCGCGGTGAAAGACACCAACTCGCAGAACGCCCGCGCCAGCCTGATCGCTCAGTACAACAACGTGATCGATCAGATCAAAACCACCGCGCAGGACTCGTCTTTCAACGGCGTCAACCTGCTGAACGGCGACACGCTGAAGCTGACGTTCAACGAAACCGGCAAGTCGACGCTGAGCATCACCGGCGTCACCTTCGATCCGGCCGGCCTCGGCCTTGCGAAGCTGACATCTGGCACCGACTTCGTGGACAACGCGACTGTCAACAAGGTTCTGACCACGCTCAACGCGTCCAGCAGCACGCTGCGTTCGGAAGCGTCGACGCTCGGCTCGAACCTCTCGGTCGTGCAGATCCGTCAGGACTTCAACAAGAACCTGATCAACGTCCTGCAGACCGGTTCCTCCAACCTGACGCTGGCCGACACCAACGAGGAAGCGGCCAACAGCCAGGCGCTGTCGACCCGCCAGTCGATCGCGGTCTCGGCGCTGTCGCTGGCCAACCAGTCGCAGCAGAGCGTGCTGCAGCTTCTGCGCTGATACGCGACGAAAATCGCCACTCAAGGCATCGCGGCGGGGCTTCGGCCCCGCCGTTTCTTTTTGCCGTGCGGCCGGGCTCGCGCAGGGGGCCGGCACCGTGGCGGATTAACGCATTGTTAACCTTGCGGCTTAAGCTGCCATTAACCTTAATTTAAAGGACACCCCCTAAAACTGGACAAAAGTAGATTCCCCGATCGGCGAGCCCCGATTCGTACAGCGTCGTGCTTCAAGAGGAAGATCCGCCAATGTCCAACATCGTTCTCTCGGCATCAGTTCGCCAGAACCTGTTGTCACTGCAGTCGACAGCCGACCTGCTCGCCACCACGCAGCAGCGCCTTGCGAGCGGCAAGAAGGTCAATACGGCACTGGACAACCCGACCAACTTCTTCACCGCCCAGGGGCTCGACAATCGCGCCGGCGACATCAGCAATCTCCTCGACGGCATCAACAACGGCGTGCAGGTGCTGCAGGCGGCCAATACCGGCATCACCTCGCTGCAGAAGCTGGTCGACAGCGCCAAGTCGATTGCCAGCCAGGTGCTGCAAAGCCCGACGGGCTATTCTCCCAAGTCCAACGTGACGTCGGCCGCGATCACCGGTGCAACCGCCAACAACCTGCTGGGCAGCGCATACACCAACGCCACGGTCACGGGCGCTACCGTCACCGACAGCGGCGCCGCAAACATTACGCCGACGACCCAGCTGCTCAACCTCAACACCGCTGTCGTCAACGGCTCGGTCCTGACCGTCGACGGCCACACGATCACCTTCTCGAATGCGCAGACCACCTCGACCACCGACTCGTTCGGCAACGTCACGATCGGCATCGGCACCGGCAGCACCCTTACGGTGCAGACCGTGCTGAGCGCGATCGACGGTATCACCGGAGCCGCGACGCCCTCGACCGTCAACGGTACCGGCCAGCTCGTGCTCAGCACGGGTACGAACCAGGACCTTGCGATCTCCGGCTCGGGCAACGTGCTCACTGCGCTCGGCCTCACCGCCGGCACCACCGCCCGCGTCCCGCCCCCGCTCAGCGGCAAGACGTTGACGATCGGCGCTACCGGTAGCGGCACCCTCACCAGCATCACCTTCGGCGCCGGCACCGGGCAGGTCTCCACGCTCAATCAGCTCAATGCGGCGCTGGCGCCGAACAATCTGCAAGCAACGATCGACCCGACGGGTCACATCAATATCGTGACCTCCAACGATGCGGCTTCCCTGACGATGGGCGCAATCGGTGGCACGGCTGCGGCGAGCGGTCAGCCCTTCTATGGTCTGATCCCGCAACCGCCCGTCGCGGACGCGAATTCGCAGTCCACACGCGCCAATCTCGTCGCGCAGTACAACAACGTGCTCGCGCAGATCAACACCACCGCGCAAGACGCCTCGTTCAACGGCGTGAACCTGCTGAACGGCGATACGCTCAAGCTCGTGTTCAACGAAACGGGACGTTCGACGCTGACCATTCAAGGCGTGACTCTCAACGACGCCGGCCTCAGCCTTGCGCCCTTGAACCAGGGCGTTGATTTCCTGGACTCGAATTCGGCGAACACCATTCTGACTTCGCTCAACGCGGCCAGCACCACTCTGCGCTCCGAGGCGTCGACGCTTGGTTCGAACCTCTCGATCGTGCAGATCCGCCAGGACTTCAGCAAGAACCTGATCAACGTGCTGCAGACCGGCTCCTCGAACCTGACGCTTGCGGACACCAACGAGGAGGCGGCCAACAGTCAGGCGCTCTCGACGCGCCAGTCGATCGCAGTCTCCGCGTTGTCGCTCGCCAACCAGTCGCAGCAGAGTGTTCTGCAGCTGCTTCGTTAAGCGCGACGCTGACGGCCGCAACGAATGGAAGTTCGGCGAGGCCAATGCCTCGCCGCTCTTTTGAGTGAGATCGCTAACGCTCGATTAGCCGAAGTCAGCGCATGACGCGACGCAGGCGTTTACAGTGCGCGCTTGTTTGAGCATGATCTCCGCGCAAACGCGTTCCGCGTTTGTCGCGAGGGAAAACCGCTTCAGACGTTTCCGGATCATGCTCCAGACTCCGCGGCCCGTAATTGTTCGGAGACCGTCCGCACTCTCACGTAAGCAAATCTTAAGCGGCGCTGCCTAGGGTCTGGAAAATAAATCCTTAAGCCCGTGGGATGGGCGAGGAAACCTCCAGGGTGATCAATGTCGAGTTCTGCTGCTTCGGCCTATGCGCGTGTAGCCGCGACCACTGCATCTCCTCGTGACATCGAGGCGCAGACCCTGCTCAAGGCCGCCAACAAGCTGCAGGATGCGATCAACAGTGACAATCCCTTCAGCGAGGAGACTCGGCAGGCGCTGATGTTCAACCGCAAGCTCTGGACGATCTTCCTGAGCGAGGCCATGCGCGAGACCAACCCGCAGCCGCTCGATGTCCGGCAGAAGATCGCCAACATCAGCGTGTTCGTGCTGAGCCAGACCGCCGCGCTGCAGATGAGCCCGCAGTTCGACCATTTCCGTCCGCTGATCGAGATCAACCGGAACATTGCCGCCGGTCTGTCCGGGCGGTCGTGAGAGGAGCCTTGCCGTGGCCGACCTTATGAGCATCCTGTCGAGCTCGTATAAATCGGCCGGCATGTCGGTTCCGAGCAAGACGAAATACGTGGCGGTCGACCCGGAGTTGTACCAGGGCACCTGGACCGGAAAATATCCGGACGGCAAGACGTTCTCGCTCGCCGTCAGCAACGTCGACGGCTTTCGCGCCCAGGTCCACTATGAAAGCGCCGGCACGTCGCAGTACCAGCAGGTCCTGATCAAGGACTCGTCGTTCCGTTTCGGCAATACCAAGTTCTTGCTGACCGGTAACGGCAAGGCGCAGATCAAGAATGTCGTCACCGATCCCGCGACCGGCTCGACCTATCTCGACAGCGCCGTCGCCACGCGCGACACCTGATCGTCAGGCGCTGAGGTCCGTGTTGAGCGGACGCGAGGGCTGGGACTTCAGATCCTCTGCATGGAAATAGGCTCGCCGGCGCAGCATGGCTTCGTCGGGGAACTGGTTGACCACGGCGTCGGTCTTGTCGTTGACCACCTGAAAGACGAAGGACGCCGCCGCCTGGTCGAACACGACCTGTCGCGAGATGTTCTCGTTGTTCTGCGGATCATTGCGGAGGGGAGCGCTGGTGTCGCTCGCGGCGACCGTCTGGCTCACCGGCAAATCAGTTTGCACGGCCTCGTTCGCCGCCGAATTCGACGTCGTGACAATCTGCACGGGGGCCGGTATCCCCACCGGCCTGATGCTGAAATCTGTACTCATGGCAGCCTCCTGGTTGCCTCACGTGAGTCAAATCCCAACCCCTCTCAATGCGCAACCATGGAACACCAGGTTTGAAGACCCGGTAAGCAAACGTGCCTAATCGCGCAACGACATCGCCGCGCGATTTTTCGTAAAATTGAAAGCTTGTTCTTGCGTGCGCTCAGAGCGAGCGGCTGACCGCGAGCGGCGTGATGTGGCGCGGGCCCGGCGTGGCGCGGCGGCCGGCAGCCGTGTAGGTGTTCGGCACGTTGCGCTTCTGGATCTCGGCGTTGACGCCGCGCACGACGCTCTCCGAGACCGCGTGTGCGGTTGCGAGCACGGTGAGATTGACCTGGAGCATCGCGCGGAATGCATCGTGGTGCCGATGCAGTGTCGACAGCAGCTCGGGCGCGGATTTCGCCAGCTGAGGCTGGTTCGCCTTCAACTCGCTGACGGCGAGGACATAGTTGCGCGACAGCTCCTGCTTCTTGCTCTCGAGAGTCATGGCTTCGCGGACCTTGCCGGCGCGAACCAGCTCGGTCTCGCGCTCGATCAGCGCGAGCAGGGCGTTCATCGCGTCCATCAGCTGCTCGGCGACCTTGCGCGCCTCGGCATTGCCGGGCGCGGTGTTCGCACGCTGCGCCTGCATCGGCTGACGTGAGGCATTGAACTGGTTCATCTCGTTTGACCTTATGCCGTGCGGATGGTTGTCGCCTGCTGCATGATGAGGGTGCGGTAGACTTCGGTGGCGACACCGACGCCGCCGGCCTTGGCGAAGTTCTTGGAATATTGTTCGGTGAGCATCGAGCGCCACACGCCGGTGCCCGGCGTGTCGCCGAACGGGCCTTCGCCCTTCAGGCCGGACGTCATTTGCGAGAACATGCTGTTGAGGAACATCGCCTCGAAATCGGTGGCGGTCTTCTGCGCCTTGGACTGTTGCTGCGGCGAGACCTTTTGCAGCGCCGCGGCGAGCTCGAAATCGGGGCGGCCGTTGCGGCTCTCCACCGAGAAGGCCGAGGAGGCGGCGGTGCGCGGGGTGTTGATGGCGCTGGCCTGCATTACATCACCTCGATGTCGGCTTCGATCGCGCCGGCGGCCTTGATCGCCTGGAGGATGCTGATCATGTCGCGGGGGCCGATGCCGAGGCCGTTGAGGCCGTCGACGAGCTGCTGGAGCGAGACGCCGTCCTTGACGAGGGCCAGCTTCTTGCCGTCCTCGGTGACGCTGACGCTGCTGCGCGGCGCGACCACGGTGCGGCCGCGCGACAGCGGATTGGGCTGGCTCACCTGCGGGCTCTCGGAGATCGTGACGGTGAGGTTGCCTTGGGCGACGGCGACGGTGGCGACGCGCACGTCGCGCCCCATCACGATGATGCCGCTGCGCTCGTCGATGATGATCTTGGCGGCCAGGTCAGGATCGACCTGGAGCTGCTCGATCTCGGTGAGGAAGGCGACGACGTTGCCCTTGAACTCCGGCGGGACCGACAACTGAACCGTCGAGGGATCGATCGGCTCGGCGGTCTTGACGCCGAGATAGTCGTTGACCGCCGCCGCGATGCGCTTGGCGGTGGTGAAGTCGGCGTTGCGCAGCGCCAGGCGCACGTTCGGCAGGCGATTGAGCGCGAATTCGATCTCGCGCTCGATGATGGCGCCGTTGGCGATGCGGCCCACGGTCGGCACGCCGCGCACGATCTTGGCGGCCTCGCCCTCGGCCTGGAAGCCGGAGATCGCGAGCGAACCCTGCGCCACCGCATAGACGTTGCCGTCGGCGCCGAGCAGGGGGGTGACGAGCAGGGTGCCGCCCTGGAGGTTCTTGGCATCGCCGAGCGCGGACACGGTGACGTCCATGCGCGTGCCCTGGGTGGCGAAGGCCGGCAGATTGCCGGTCACCATCACGGCGGCGACGTTGCCGGTGCGGATAGTGGCGCCGCGGATGTTGACGCCCATGCGCTCGAGCATCGCCTGCAGCGACTGTTTGGTGAAGGGGATGTTGTTGAGGGTGTCGCCGGTGCCGTTGAGGCCGACGACGAGGCCGTAGCCGATGAGCTGGTTCTGTCGAACGCCCTCGATATTGGCGAGGTCCTTGATGCGCGAGGTCGCGCTTGCAGGCGCGACCGAGAGCACCAGCGCTGACAGCGCGGCGCAGGCCACCCCAACAATCCCCACCCAACGAACGCCTGGCATCCCCAACTCCCCGAGGCTCCTCAAATCTCGGACCAACCCCGACACTCCCATGCCGAGCTGGTCCGGCGCTTTCCTTGCGAGCGCTGTGCCAACCCGGGGCAAGGGAGGTAGGTCGCTGAATAGGTTGACTAAATCTGTTTCGACCGGTGTCAGCGGGCGTTGTCCCTGGGGAGCGAAACTGCCGCCTGGCGGCAGATTTTGCCGGGCCGTTTACGCCTCGTTAACCATAAAGCGGCGAATGTGGCGCATCGATCACCCGGATTGCTTCCGATGCGCATCTACGGACCGAACGGCACCACGCTTGGAGCGCCGGCCAGCCAGGCCAGGCGGACGAGCTCCGGCACCTTCGTGTTGCCCGACACCTCGTCGGCGCAGGAGACGCGGAGCGCCGCGGCGCCGAAAGCGGCAACCAACATCGATGGCCTGCTCGCGCTGCAAGGCATCGAGGAAGACCCGGTCGAGCGCCGCAAGCGCTCGGTCGCCCGCGGCAAGACCGCGCTCGACGTGCTCGACGATCTCAAGATGGGACTCTTGTCCGGCAATCTCGACAAGTCGACCGTGTTGCGGCTGCGCGATGCGGCGGCGAATTTGAAATCGTCCTCGGGTGATCCGGGCCTGGACTCGGTACTGTCCGAGATCGAGCTGCGCGTCGAGGTCGAGCTGGCGAAGGCCGGGCAGGCTTAGTCGTTATCCGTCACCCCCGCGCAATGGCGAAGCCATTGTCGCTGGAGGCGCCGGAGCGTAGCGGAAGCATCTCGGCCGTACATCCTTCGAGGCTCCCGGCGCGATGCTTTGCATCGCACCACTCGCACCTCCAGCGACGAGCGCTAGGCGCTCCCGCGGGGATGACGGAGCTCCTCATAAGCGCTTCGCACCTGCTTACGCCGCTTCCTCCTTCAACTGCGCGTCGTAACGGCGCTGGGCGGCGAGCACGTCTTTCAAATTCTGCTCGGCCCAATCGCGCAGCGGATCGACGGCGGCCGCCAGCGTCACGCCGAGCTGCGTGATCGAATACTCGACGGTGACAGGCACGGTCGCGATGGCGCGGCGCTTGATCAGGCCGTCGCGTTCGAGCGATTTGAGAACCTGGCTCAGCATCTTCTGCGAAATGCCTTCAATCGTCCGTCGCAACTGATTGAAGCGCATGGGCTCTTCGCGCAGCAGCAAGAGGATCAGCACCGCCCATTTATCGCCGACCCGATCGAGGATCTGGCGGGTGGGGCAGTTCGCTGCATAGACATCGGGTTTCATCGTCGGGCCCTCAGAATCCGTTCCGGTCGCGCGCCGGTTACTCTTGCGTTATCAAGTAAGCACAAAGTGCTCTCTTAACACCAGCATCCTTTGCGATATCTAGTCACCGTTAGTTACTATAGAAGCAAAGGAGCCTTCCATGAAAATCGCAGTTGCCGGCGCCTCGGGCCGGGCCGGGTCGGAGATCACCAAGGAACTGTCCCGCCGCGGCCATAGCGTCACAGCCATCGCCCGGAACCCCGAGAAGATCGCGGCCCTGCCTGATGTCACCCCGGTCAAGGGCGACGTGCTCGACCAGGCCGGCCTGACCCGGCTGTGGGCCGGGCACGACGTCGCCGTGAGCTCCGTCCATTTCCTGGCCAGCGACCCGCACAAGCTGATCGGCGCGGCCAAGGATTCGAAGGTCGGGCGCTATCTGGTCGTCGGCGGCGCCGGCAGCCTGGAGGTCGCTCCCGGCGTCAAACTGGTCACAACCCCTGGTTTTCCGGCCCAATACAAGGCTGAGGCGGAGGCGGGCGGGGTGTTCCTCGACCTCTTGCGGCAGGAGAAGGACCTGAACTGGACCTTCATCTCGCCGTCGGCGCTGTTTGTTGAGGACGCCCGGACGGGCAAGTTCCGGCTCGGGACGGACCAGCTTCTCGCAGATGCGAACGGCAAGAGCTGGATCAGCTTCGCCGACTACGCCATTGCACTGGCCGATGAGATCGAGCGGCCGGCCCATCAGAAGCAGCGTTTCACGGTCGGATACTAGGCCTTCGGCCGCCCCCGGGCCCTCCAGGATAAACCTTCCTGTGCAAGGGCTTGGGGGCGCTAACCTCGGATTGAGGGAAATATTGTCTGTCACAGGACGTAGCTATATAAGGCCCCGCTCAACGGACCCCGTTCCGTTAGCGAGTCGTTGCTTAGACAGATGGGCCGCCCTTGGAAAAGTTGAAAAACTACCGACCGACCGAAAAAGAGCCTTTCATGAACGACCGGCAGAAGGAGTACTTCCGTTTGAAGCTCCTCGCCTGGAAGGATGAGATCCTCAAAGAGTCCAAGCTCACCCTGCAAGCCTTGCAGGAGGAGAACGTGAACCACCCCGATCTCGCCGATCGGGCATCGTCCGAAACCGACCGCGCCATCGAACTCCGCGCCCGCGACCGCCAGCGCAAGTTGATCGCCAAGATCGACGCCGCGCTCCAGCGTATCGAGGACAACACCTACGGGTATTGCGAGGACACCGGCGAGCCGATCTCTTTGAAGCGGCTCGAAGCCCGGCCCATCGCCACGCTCTCGGTGGAAGCGCAGGAGCGCCACGAGAAACGCGAGAAGGTCTACCGCGACGAATAGAGCCCGGGCCGCAGCGATGCGGCTCTTTGTTTTTGGACGCAAGGCGCCGTTTCGCGCCGCGGCCAGCATTTTGCCCGTCGCTTGCCGCCGCGCGAGCAGGATGGCGAAAAGTGAATCGCGATCAATGGGCTAGACTCGATTCCTCCAAGCTCACGTGAGTTCGGATGAGAATCGGCCTTCACTTCATGTGCGGGAGATTTTGCGAGTCGCATCAACGAGATCGACTCGGATGCTGAGCGGCCGATCCAGCTGCATCAAGCATCGCTGCAATCAGGCCTCATGCGACACCGCGAGGCGCGCGTCCCCATAAAGCCTCGACCAGCTCAATATTTCCTTAAATGCCGGCAGCAGCCCGTAAGCCGCATCGGTCAGCTCGTACTCAACCTGCAACGGCTTCTCCGCCAGGACTGTGCGCGACACCAGGCCGTCCTGTTCGAGCTCGCGCAGTTGCGTGGTCAGCATGTGCTGGGTGACGCCGCCGATCGAGCGCCGCAATGCGCCGAAGCGGACCGCGCCGTTCATCAGCGCGAACAGGATCTCCAGTTTCCACTTGCCGCCGAGCGCGTGGATGGCGCGCTTGAAGTCGGAGAGCAGGGCAGGGTCCGGGCGGCAATCGCAGTCGCCGTCGCAAACGCTGGTCAGGTTTTCCATACCGGTCTCGACATCCATTCTACTTGTTCCCCCTGGAGATAGTGACCAGATGCGGCCTTGAGCAGGGTGGCGGAACCAATTCGTGGGCCTGCGCAACGAGGGGAATTTGGCAATGAGCACCGTTCTGGTCACCGGCGGGTCCGGCTTTGTCGGCATCCATGTGATCCTGCAACTCCTGGCCGCCGGACATCAGGTACGGACGACGGTGCGCCGGCCGGACCGGCAGGCCGATGTGCTCGCGATGCTGCGTGAGGGCGGGGCGGTAGCGCCAGAGAGCCTGTCCTTCTTTACCGCCGATCTCACTGCCGACGACGGCTGGCGCGAGTCGGTCACGGGTTGCGACTACGTGCTGCATGTCGCCTCGCCGCTCTCGACCAGTGTTCCCAAGGACGAGAACGAGATGATCATTCCGGCCCGCGACGGCACGCTGCGGGTGCTGCGCGCCGCGCGCGAGGCCGGCGTCAAACGGGTCGTCATCACCTCCTCGCTGGGCGCGATCGGCTATGGCCATCCGCCGCGCGAAAAGCCGTTCGACGAGACCGAGTGGACCAATCTCACAGGCTCCGACGCGCAGCCCTACATCAAGTCCAAGACGCTGGCCGAGCGGGCGGCCTGGGATTTCATCGCCCAGGAGGGCGGCGGGCTCGAATTGTCGGTGATCAATCCGGCCGGCGTTTTCGGTCCGGTGCTGGGCCCGGACTTCTCCGGCTCGATCGAGATCGTCAAATCGCTGCTCGACGGCGCCATGCCGGCGGTGCCGCGGGTCTATTTCGGCGTGGTCGACGTCCGCGACGTCGCCGATCTGCATTTGCGGGCGATGACGGCGCCCGAGGCAAAGGGCGAGCGCTTCATCGCGGTCTCCGGCGAGACCATGTCGATCCTCGACATCGGCAAGGTGCTGCGACGGGAACTGGGACCGCGGGCGCGCCGGGTTCCGCGGTTCCAGGCGCCCGACTGGCTGGTGCGGCTGGCCGCGAGCCGGATTCCCCTGCTGCAGGCCGTGGTGCCGATGCTCGGAAGGGTGCGGCATTCCACCAGCGCCAAGGCGAGGTCGGTGCTCGGCTGGCAGCCCCGGTCCAATGACGAAGCGCTGCTTGCCACGGCCGAGAGCCTGATCCGGCTCGGCCTGGTCAAGGCTTGAGGGCAGAGCCGCCCGCGCTTGTCAGGCCCGGGCGGGGATGCTCAAGTGCCACTCTCAAGTGCGTAGCGTGGGAGTCGGCGCCGATGGATAAAATTCTCGAAGCCGCAAAGGCGATCGCGTTGGCGCGCCGCAACCATGCGCCGCTCGCGGCGCTTGAGGTTCCGCCGGATGACGAGGCCGAAGGCTACCAGGTCCAGCGGGCGCTGCACGATCTCTTGCTGAAGAATGTCGGGCCGCTGGTCGGCTACAAGATCGGCTGCACCAGCCAGGTGATGCAGGACTATATCGGAATCCCGCACCCCTGCGGCGGCGGCGTGTTCCAGAAGGGCGTGCATGACAGCGGCGTCAAGCTCGCGGCTTCCAATTATGTCCGTGTCGGCGTCGAGTGCGAGATCGCGGTGCGGCTGAAGCGCAACCTCGCCGCCGGCGAGGCGCCGTTCACGGCCGAATGGGTCGGCGAGGCCGTCGACGTCTATCATCCCGCCATCGAGATCGTCGACGACCGCTATGTGAAGTGGGAGACGATGGGCGCGCCGACGCTGATCGCCGACGATTTCTTCGCCGCCGGCTGCGTGCTGGGCGAGGCGGTGCCTCGCTCGTCCGTGCCGGACCTGAGAGCGATCAAGGGCCGCGCCATCGTCAACGGCGAGGAAGTCAGCCACGGCACCGGCGCCGACGTGCTCGGCCATCCCCACAACGCACTCGCCTGGCTCGCCAACCACCTCGCCGCCGAAGGCAAGGGCTTGCACGCGGGACAGCTCGTGCTCACCGGGAGCCTCGTCAAGACACTGTGGCTGAAAGCCGGCGACAAGGTGCGGATGGAGCTGGACGGGCTGGGCGTGGTGGAGGCGGAGTTTACGTGAACTCTCTCCACGCCGTCATTGCGAGGAGCGCTTCGCGACGAAGCAATCCAGAATCTTTCCGCGGAGGCAGTCTGGATTGCTTCGCTGCGCTCGCAATGACGGAGTGTGAGGCGGCACCTTCGCCAAAACACATGCGGCCCTCGCCAGGGGAGCTAGCGAGGGCCGCGTAGTACACCGTCGTTCGCGCCTAGGTTCGCGAACACGATGTGGGAGCTCTTGAAGAAGGTTAGAAGGGCAGCAGCACGTCCATGACTTGCTGGCCGTAGCGCGGCTGCTGCACGTCCATGATCTGGCCGCGGCCGCCGTAGGCGATACGGGCCTGCGCGATCTTGGTGGAATCGATGGTGTTGTCGCTCTGGATGTCTTCGGGGCGGACGATGCCGGCGACGATGAGCTCGCGGATCTCGTAGTTGACGCGGATCTCCTGCTTGCCCTCGACCACGAGGTTGCCATTTGGCAGCACCTGGGTGACGACCGCGGCGACGTTGGTCTGCAACGCTTCCGTGCGATTGACCGAGCCCTTGCCGTCGCTGGAGGCGGTGGAGTCGGCGGTGAGGATGCGGCCGGGCAGGATCTTGTTGGCCTGGGTAATGGTCTTGGAGCCGATGAAATCGGTGATCCCTGAGTCTTCCGAGTTGGTGCGGCTGCGCTGGGTCTCGTTGGAGAGGTTGGCCTTGTCGGTGATGTTCACCGTCACGGTGAGGAGGTCGCCGATCTGGTGGGCGCGCTGGTCCTTGAAGAAGGCGCGGCTGCCGTTACGCCACAGCGAGTTCGGATTGTAGGAGGCGACTTCCGGCTTCGGCATCGGCAGTTGCACCGGCTTGTAGCCGGGCTGCGTCGTCGGATTGTCGATCGCGGACAATTTCGGTTGCTCGCCGATCTGCGACAGGCGGTCGATCGAGGAGCAGCCGCCCAGCGCGCAAGAGGCGAGCAGCAGGGCAGGGATCGCAATGCGACGAAGACGGGAAGCCGAACTGAACAAGGACATGACTTACTCTGACTTGGCTGGAGCTTGCGAGACGCGAGTTTGCGGGATCTGGGCTTGCGCGACTTGAGCGGGTGACGCCGGGGCCTGGACCAGGCTCCGGACGATGGCTGCGGTGTCGACGGGGGCGGGCGCTTCGTCGCGCTTGAGCGAGGAGGTCTGCTCGACCGCGGGTGCCATCGGTGCGGACTGGCTCGCGCCCTGCACGGTGATCTGGCCGCGGCCGGTGACGACGCCGGTCAGCGTGCGCTTGGATTGCAGATTGAGCACGCTGACGGTGTCGCCTTCGGCGCCGCTCTCGATCGCCTTGCCGCGCGTGGTGAGATAGAGGCCCGGCACCTGGTAGATGATGGTGACGCTCTGGTCGCGCTGCACGAAGTCGGGCTTGACGATGTCGGCGACGCGGATTGGCATGCCCGCCCGCATCGGCCGGCGCAACTGCATGCCGACGGTGCGGTCGCGCGAGGCGGCTTCGCCGGTGACCTCGGCCTTCGGCCGGCGCTCCACGGAGACGTCCGAGGATTTCAGCGTCTCGGTGCGGTCGATGTCGCGCGTCAGCACGGCGACTTCCACCGTCTCGATCGCGGTGCCGGTGAAGCGCAGCTTGGTCGGCGCCGGGTTGCTGTCGTTGCTGATCTCGAAGGCGATGTCGAAACGGCCGCTGCGCGCGTCGTAGCGGGTCGCGACCGGCTGCAGTCCGCCGGTGTTGGAGGCATCCAGCCGCATGTCAGAGGCGCCGCGGTCGAAGGTGACGGTGATGTTGGCGGCATCGCCGAGGCCGAAGCGGCGCTCGAGCGCGGAGGCCACGGCGTTCTCGAGGTCCTTGTTGGCGAAGGTGCGGGCAAGCCGGGTGACCACGACTTCCTTGATGTCGCCGGTCATCACGCCGATCACCTGCTTGGCACGCAGCACGCCGAGGACCTGCGCGACCGGCAGCGCGCCGGTGGTGCCGAGATCGGGCGAGCGGTAGACCGGGATCAGCGCGGCCGAGCCGGCATTGTCGACGAGATCGCCGACCCGAACCACGTCCGAGGTCACGGTGACGTTGGCGCGCAGCGTCGGCGTCGCAATGGCGTCGTCGGCGGCCTGTGCCGGAAGGGCCAGCAGCAGCAGCGCGGAGATCGTGGCGAGTGCGGTGCGGATCATCGTCATCACCTCAGCGGAACAGCGCCGTGGTCGATTGCATCATCTGGTCGGCGGCGCTGATGACCTTGGCGTTCATCTCGTAGGCGCGCTGGGCGGCGATCAGGTCGCTCATCTCCGAGACGACGTCGACATTGGCCTGCTCGAGGCTGCCCTGCGTGATCTTGCCGTAGCCTTCGGAGTTCGCGGTGCCGTCCTGCGGCGCGCCGGACGAGGGGGTTTCGGTGAACAGATTGCTGCCGACCGGCTGCAGGCCGGCCTTGTTGATGAAGCGGGTCACGCCGATCTGGCCGATGATCGAGGAGGTCGACGAGCCCGGCAGCGTCACCGAGACCTGGCCCTGCTCGCTCACCGAGATGCCCGACGCGTTTTGCGGGATGGTGATGGTCGGCTGCACCGGGTTGCCCTGGGCGGTGACGACGCGGCCCTGGTTGTCCATCTGGAAGGTGCCGTCGCGGGTGTACTGGTAGGTGCCGTCGGGCATCAGGATCTTGAAGAAGCCTTCGCCCGAGATCGCGAGGTCGAGGTCGTTGCCGGTCTGCGACAGCGTGCCCTGGGTCATGCTGCGCGGCGTGCCGACGGTCTTGACGCCGCCGCCGATGTCGACGCCGACGGGCAGGATGGTGCCCTGGTCCGAGGCCTGCGCGCCGACGCGGCGCACATGCTCGTAGATCAGGTCCTGGAACGAAGCGGTCTGCTTCTTGAAGCCGGTGGTGCGGAGGTTGGCGATGTTGTTGGAGATCACCTGAACGTTGAGTTCCTGTGCCGCCATTCCGGTCGCTGCGGTGTGAAGCGCCTGCATGTCAGTTCTCTCCCAATCAGGCCGGAACGTCGGCGAGCTTCTCGATCGCCGATTTGTGGAGGTCGCTCTGCTGCTGCAGCAGATTGGCGATGGCGGTGTAGCTGCGCATGACTTCGACCATGCGGCTCATCTCGCCGACCGAATTCACGTTCGACTTCTCGATGTAGCCCTGGCGCACGCTCGACTTGGTGTCGGCCTGCGCCGCCGCGGAACCGACGTCGTAGAGGTTGGCGCCGAGCTTGGTCAGCTTGGCCGGATCGTCGAACGCGGCCATGCGGATCTTGCCGCGGATCGAGTCGGTCCGGGCCGTGCCCTCGAGCACCGTGATGGTGCCGTCGGGGGCGACGTTGATGTCGTGGTCGGTCGGCTGGAAGGTGATCGGGCCGCCGGTGCCGAGCACGAGGTTGCCGTCGGAGGTGACGAGCTGGCCGGTGCTGTTGAGCGAGAACTTGCCGTCGCGGGTGTAGCGCTCGCCGCCATTGGCCTGCACCGCGAAGAACGCGTTGCCGTCGATCGCC
Organism: Bradyrhizobium sp.; assembly: GCF_035935975.1. Taxonomy (GTDB): domain Bacteria; phylum Pseudomonadota; class Alphaproteobacteria; order Rhizobiales; family Xanthobacteraceae; genus Bradyrhizobium. Next base: position 57,560 of record NZ_DASYWN010000040.1, on the reverse strand, counting down.
ATGTCGAGCGGGTTGTTGGTCGGCTCCATCGGCCCCTGGCCGACGTCCCGATAGGTGCCGCGGTCCTGCACATAGGAGACCCGGCGGTCGGAGGCGACGAAATTGTCCTCGCGCGCGTTCGAGTTGAGGAACTCCTCGAACAGCGAATGGTCGGCCTTGAAGCCGTTGGTGTTGGCATTGGCGACGTTGTTGGCGATGACATCCATCTGCCGTTCCAACGTCATCTGCCGTGACAAGCCGATCAGAAGCGCGTTCTGCATCGGAAATCTCCCCTGAGTGGGATCTGCCATTTCGCTCTCCCAAGCGCCTTGGCGGACCCCGTGAACGAGACTGTCAGGTTCTCCCAAACCGTCCGGTCTCGGCCCTCTCTCAGCGAAAGCCGTGCCAACTGTGAAAGGTATGTATTTTCAATGGCTTGTTGATTTTTCGAGGGCGCTGGAGGGCGGCAGAAAGGTTCTGTTAGCCATGTTTGCCCGGCAGAATTTTCCTAGCGGAAGGCCGATCGAAAGGAACCGTTAACCATTATTACCGTAGCGTTTGCGTGTAAGAGGAGCGCATTGCGCTGGGGCATTTGTATCGCGTCACTGTCTGCCAGGAGGCTTCGCTCTTTCGACCCTTTACAAGATGAGCGAGCCCGGACGATCATGGCAGATGAAGCGGAAGGCGGCGCAGCCGCCGAAGGCGCGGAAGCCGCTGCCCCCAAGAGCAAGTTCAAGCTGATCCTGATCGTTGTCGCCGCGCTGGTCCTGCTCGGCGGCGGGGCCGCGACCTGGTTCCTGTTCTTCCGCCACGGCGACGACGAGCATCATGCCGAGGTCGCGCCCCCGCCGAAGCCGCCGGCCTTCGTCGACGTGCCCGACATGATGGTCAACCTCGCGGGCGCGCCCGGCGAGCGCGTGCAATATCTGAAGCTCAAGATCGTTCTGGAGTTGAAGGAAGAGAAGCAGATCGAGGCGATCAAGCCGGCGATGCCGCGCGTCACCGACATCTTCCAGACCTATGTGCGCGAGCTGCGCTCCTCCGACCTCAACGGCTCCGCCGGCATCTTCCGCCTCAAGGAAGAGCTGACCAAGCGCGTCAACGCCGCGGTCGCCCCGATCCAGGTCAGCGCGGTGCTGTTCAAGGAAGTCGTGATCCAGTGACGATGCTGCGGAAGGGGACGGGCTAGCGTCATGGCCGGCAACGAGCAAATGGACCAGGATGCGATTGCCGCCCAATGGGAGGCGTCGCTCGATTCGGAGGATCCCGCGGAGGCCGCAAAGGCCGCCGCCGAGAACGAATTGTCGGAGACCATGGCCCTGCAATGGGCGGCCATGGTCGAGGACGGCAGCCGCGATCTCGGCGCCGGCAAGAACTCCGGCGAGCGGGTGCTCTCGCAGGAGGAGATCGACAACCTCCTCGGCTTCACGGTCGGCGACGTCACGATCGACGACCACAGCGGCATTCGCGCGATCATCGATTCGGCGATGGTCTCCTACGAGCGTCTGCCGATGCTCGAAATCGTCTTCGACCGCCTGGTGCGGCTCTTGACGACCTCCTTGCGCAATTTCACCTCCGATAACGTCGAAGTCTCGCTCGACCGCATCACCTCGGTGCGCTTCGGCGACTACATGAACTCGATCCCGCTGCCGGCCGTGCTCTCGGTGTTCAAGGCCGAGGAGTGGGACAATTTCGGCATGGCGACGGTCGATTCCAGCCTGATCTATTCGATGATCGACGTGCTGCTCGGCGGCCGCCGCGGCACCAGCCAGCTCCGCATCGAGGGCCGGCCCTACACCACGATCGAGACCGAGCTGGTCAAGCGGCTGGTCGAGGTGGTGCTGGCCGACGCCGAGCAGGCGTTCCGGCCGCTGTCGCCGGTGACCTTCACGATCGACCGGCTCGAGACCAATCCGCGTTTCGCCGCGATCACCCGTCCCGCCAACGCCGCCATCCTGGTCCGCCTGCGCATCGACATGGAGGACCGCGGCGGCAATATCGAGCTGCTGCTGCCTTACGCGACCATCGAGCCGATCCGGGGCGTGCTGCTCCAGATGTTCATGGGCGAAAAGTTCGGCCGCGACCCGATCTGGGAGGGCCATTTCGCCACCGAGATCGTGCAGGCCGAGATCTCCGTCGATGCCGTGCTCTACGAGGCCGACATCCCGCTCAAGCAGCTGATGCGGCTGAAGGTCGGCGACACGCTGCCGCTGGACATGCGCGCGGATGCCAACGTCACCGTGCGCTGCGGCGACGTCACGATCACCGAAGGACGCATGGGCCGGGTCGGAGAACGCGTTGCTATCAGGGTGACGAAACCCTTGCGCAAGCCAAGTACGACACTTGCGATGTTCGAGAAGGTGGACGAGCAGAACAAGATGATGGAGGCCCCATGAACCACTCCCTTGGAATGGCAATCGAAACGCTGGTGGCTATCCTGTTGATGCTCACCATCGTCTACTGTGTCATGCTGAACAAGCGACTCACCCGGCTGAAGGCGGACGAGCATTCGCTGAAGGCGGTCATCGGCGAGCTGATCACCGCGACCGAGATCGCCGAGCGCGCGATCGGGGGGCTGAAGCTTGCCGTGCGCGACGTCAACGAGAACCTCGGCAGCCAGCTCGCTGCGGCGACCCAGATGTCGGACCAGCTCTACAAGCAGCTCGGCGAGGCCGACAACGTGGTGCGGCGCCTGTCCAAGATCGCGATCGCTGCGCGCCCCGTTACCAGTCCGGAAACGGTCGCCGCGCCCGCAGCCAAGCCTTCGTCGGCCAAGGCGGTGGCGGCTGCGGCCGAAGCCTTCTCCGAGCGCCGGCGGTCCAACGGCATTGCCGCATAAAGCCATGGTATGAAATCCTTTCGTAACATCCGCGTCATTCCGGTTGTTCTGGTCGCCGTCGCAGGTCTTGCCACGCTCAAGGTGGCTGGCCTCGTGATCAATGGCGGCTATGTGTTCGACTACCAGCCGAACCAGGTGAAGAAATCCTGGGCGCAGGAAAACCTGAACTTCCCGACCGGCCGCGAAGATCCTGACATCACCGGCTCGACCCATGGTGCGCCGAAGGAGGCGCCGAAGCCCGCAGCTCCCGAGACCAAGCCCGAGGGCACCGTGGTCAAGGTGGAGGAGGCCCAGCCGCAGGTCTCGGCCTCGGAACGCGCGATCCTCGAGCGCCTGCAGGCGCGCCGCCAGGAGATCGAGTCCCGCCAGCGCGAGATCGACATCCGCGAGAGCCTGCTCAAATCGGCCGAGAAGCGCATCGAGAACAAGGTCGAGGAGATGAAGGCGGTGGAATCCCGCATCTCCGCGACCCAGGCCGAGCAGAAGGCCGCCGAGGCCCAGCGCATGAAGGGCCTCGTGACCATGTATGAGGGCATGAAGCCGAAGGACGCCGCGCGGGTGTTCGACCGGCTCGAGATGGGCGTGCTGATCGAGATCGCCTCGGCGATCGCACCGCGCAAGATGTCGGACATCCTCGGCCTGATGTCGCCGGAGGCCGCCGAGCGGCTGACGGTCGAGATGGCCCGCCGGGCCAACGGCGGCGGCGATCAATCGGCCTCGGCCGGCGACCTCCCCAAGATCGACGGCAAGCCGACCCAAAAGCCGAATTGAGGGCTCATACTTAAGAAGTCCTTAATTGGCAAAACCTACATTCGAGGGCATCGGCCGGCATCAGTGCCGGCGTAGACCGTCGAACCGGAAGATATGCCGCCAATGGCGCAGAAGGCTGCCGCTGGATTTGTGTCGCGAGCCCGCGCCTTGGCGCGGGGGCTGTCGCGTCATGTCCGGACAGTCGCCCTGCTGGCGGCCTGCCTGCCGATCGGCCTCAATGTGTCTGCCCGCGCCGCCGATGTGGTCCGGGGCGAGGCCAGCTTTTCGGCCGGCGGCGGCTTTGCCCGCCTGGTGATCAAGCTCGGCGAGGACGTTCCGTCCGAGGTGACGACGGCCGGCTCCATCCTCATCATCCGCTTCGACCGGGCGGTCGATGTTCCCGTCGACCGCGTGCCGGAAGGCGCGCCCGATTACGTCAACTCTGCCCGCCGCGATCCCGACGGCAGCGCGATCCGGCTGTCGCTGGCGCGGCGCGTCACCGTCAACACCATGAATGCGGGCGAGCGCACCTTCATCGACCTCTTGCCGGAGGGCTGGAAGGGCCCGCCGCCGAGCCTGCCGGTCGAAGTGGTGAAGGAACTCGCCGAGCGCGCCCGCGTCGCCGAGCGGGCCCTGCGCGCCCAGCGTGCCGCGGCCGAGAGCAAGAAGCGGCCGCCGATCCGTGTGCGCGCCTCGATCCAGCCGACCTTCGTGCGCTTCGTGTTCGAGATGCCCGACGGCGTCGGCGTCTCCTCGGTGCTCAACGAGCAGAAGCTCACGCTCGCCTTCAACGCCAATCTCAGCTTCGACCTCGCCGACGCGGTCGTCGCCGCGCCGCCGAACGTCGCCTCGATCAAGCAGAAGTCCGACATCGACCAGACCAGTGTCGAGATCGCGCTGATCGGCGATTCCGACGTGCACTCCTTCCGCGACGACAAGAACTACGTCGTCGACGTCTCTTTCCAGCCGGACAAGGGCAAGATGGCCGCAACGGCCGAATCCGTGATCGCGCAGGCCAAGCCCGCCGCCCAAGGGCCCGCGCCAGCCGCGGAAAAGCCGGCGGCCGAGAAGCCCAAGGAAGCCCATCGCGAGATCGCACCGCCGACCTCGGAGGCGATTGCGCGCGAGGCCAAGATCGACATCAAGCCCGAGACAAAGTCCGAGGCTCCCGCCGCGATGCCGGCCGCCGAAGCGCCGAAGCCGGCTCCCGCAGCAGACGCTGCGCGCGCCGCGGAAGCGCCCAAGGACGTTGCGAAGGAAGCCCCGAAGCCCGCACCGGCTGTTGCCGAAGCTCCAGCCGCGCTCGCGAAGCCTCCGGTTGTCGAAGCGCCCAAAGAGGCCCCCAAGGAAGCGGTGAAGGAAGCTGCGAAGGAGCCCGTCAAGGAAGCTCCCAAAGCTGCACCTGTCGAGGCGCCGGTCGCGCCGCAGCCCGCGATTGCCGGCGTCGATGTGCGCCGTGACAGCGACGGCCTGCGCGTCGTGTTCCCGCTTCAGGTGTCGACGCCGGCGGCCGCGTTCCGCCGCGGCGACACCGTCTGGCTGGTGTTCGATACGCCGAAGCCGATCGACGTCGAGGCGATCCGCACCAAGGGCGGCGCGATGATCGGCGAGGTCAGCCGCATGCCGCTCGACAAGGGGCAGGCGGTGCGTATCCGTCTCACCCGGCCGCTGGTCTACTCGCTGACCAGCGAGGAGGTCGGCAAGGAGACCAACTGGCTGCTGACGCTCGCCGACAAGATCCAGGCGACACCGCTGCCGCTGATGATGTCGCGCAACATCACCGATCCCGCGCTCGCCAATATCGCGATCCCCTTCGCCAATCCGGGTCTCCTGCACAAGCTCACCGACCCCGATGCCGGCGACATGCTCTATGTCGTCACCGGGCAGCGGCCGGTGCGCGGCTTCATCAAGCGGCAGGACCTCGTCGATCTCTCGCTGCTGGAATCCGCGCACGGCATCGCGATCCGGCCGAACTCCGACGAGGTCGGCGTCGAGGTCGGCGCCGACAAGGTCATTCTCGGCAAGAAGGGCGGGCTGACATTGTCGCCGGTCGACACCTCCGCCGAACGCGCCCCGACCGCGGTGCGTCCGATCTTCAGCCCCGAAAGCTGGCGCAAGGGCCAGTCGGAGAACTTCTGGACGCGCCAGAGCGATCTGATCACGGCGATCTCCGCCGTCGATCCGGCGCAACGCTCGCTGCCCCGGCTCGACCTCGCGCAATTCTACATGTCGCGCGCGATGTATCACGAGGCCAAGTCCGTCACCGAATTGATGCTGGCCGATCCGCTCAACAAGGAGGAGAGCGGCGCGCTGATCATGCATGCGATCGCCAGCATCCTGATCGGCCGGCCGGCGCTGGGCCTGAAGGATCTCGCCAATCCCGCGATCGGCAACAGCCACGACTCCCAGCTCTGGAAGGCGCTCGCCTATGCGCGCCAGGGCAAATGGGTGGACGCGCGCGAAAAATTCAAGAACGTCGAATTCGCCATCGCCTCGCTGCCGCTCGACATCCAGCGCATCGTGACGATGGACGCGATGCGGGCTTCGCTCGAGGTCAAGGATTACGCCGGTGCCTCCAAGCGGCGCAGCGAGCTCGAGGTGGTCGGCCTGTCGCCCGAGGCCGCGCCCGGCTTTGCGGTGTTGCGCGGCCGCCTCGCCGAGGCGCTCGGCCACGACAAGGACGCGCTCGACGATTACAAGTTCGCGGTCGCCTCGAACGACCGGCTGGCGGCGGCGGAAGCCAAGCAGCTCGAGGTCGCGCTGCGGCAGAAGCGCGACGAGATCAGCAAGGAAGACGCGCTGCGCGATCTCGAGACGCTGTCGATGACTTGGCGCGGCGACTCGATCGAGGTCAAGACGCTGCAGATGCTGTCGCAGATGTATGCCGACAACGGGCGCTACCGGGACGCACTCATGGCGGCGCGCACGGCGACCCGGCTCCAGCCGAACGCCGAAGCCTCGCGCCAGGCCCAGGACCTTGCCGCCGAGCTGTTCACGCAGATCTTCCTCGGGCCGAAGGGTGACGATCTGCCGGTGGTCGAGTCGCTCGGGATGTTCTACGAGTTTCGCGAGCTGACGCCGATCGGCCGGCGTGGCGACGAGCTGATCCGCCGTCTTGCCGACCGTCTCGCCTCGATCGACCTGCTCGACCAGGCCGCCGAGCTCTTGCAATACCAGGTCGATCACCGCCTTGAGGGCGCCGCCCGCGCCCAGGTCGCCGCGCGCCTCTCCATGATTTATCTCGCCAATCGCAGGCCCGACAAGGCGATCACGGCGCTGCGCGCGAGCCGCATCAGCGATCTCTCCGGAGAGCTCAGGCAGCAGCGCCTGCTGCTGGAAGCGCGGGCGCAGAGCGACGTCGGCCGTCACGATCTCGCGCTCGACATCGTCTCAAACGTCTCCGGGCGCGAGGTGCTCCGACTGCGCTCCGACATCTTCTGGGCGGCACGGCGCTGGCGCGAGTCCGCCGAGCAGATCGAGCTCTATTACGGCGACCGCTTCCGCGACTTCAAGCCGCTCAATGCGGTCGAGAAGAGCGACATCATCCGCGCCGCCGTCGGCTATGCGCTCGCCGACGACTCGATCGGCCTGTCGCGCTTCCGCGAGAAATACGCGCCGCTGATGAGCGAGAGCGCCGACCGGGCCGCGTTCGACATCGCCAGCAAGCCGTCCGCGGCCTCCAGCGCCGAATTCGCCGAGATCGCCAAGCTCGCCGCCAGCGTCGACACGCTCGACGGCTTCCTGCGCGAGATGAAGCAGCGCTTCCCCGACGCCACCGCCCGCGCGCCGGCCGGCCCGCAGGCCAAGGACGAGACCGACCACACCGGCTCGCTGCCCACGATCCCGGTCGTGCGGCAGATCAAGATGGCGCGCTAGGAACCCTGCTACCTCTGGGCCTCTCGACAGGTGCTGCGCCAGGCGGCAACCTGAGGTATCTTCATGCCGGGAGAGGAATATGAGTAAGCCTGCCAAGACCGAAGCCGAACTCATCGCCATGGCGCGGGCCGAATTGAAGGCCCATGTCGATGGCCCGGACGGCCTGGCCATCTCGATCGTCCGCGACGGCGACAGCTGGGAGTTCCGCGCCGACGCCGATCAACCGATGCGAGACCGCCCCGGCTTCCCCGAAAGCGTCGCCATGCTGGTCCAGATCGGCGACCACCTCAGCAAGCAGTATGACGTGAAGGGGTAGGGGGCGGACACGAACGTCGTGCCATTGAACGCGCGACACATTGGTGTCATCGCCCGCGAAGGCGGGCGATCCAGTATTCCAGAGACGGCAGTGATGGAATCGAGAGGCTGCGGCGTACTGGATGCCCCGCCTTCGCGGGGCATGACGGCGGACGTCGCGGCCGCTATCCCCCGTAGCTCTGCACCAGGCTTCCTGCCACCAGCGACCAGCCGTCGACCAGCACGAAGAAGATCAGCTTGAACGGGAGCGAGATCGTAGCTGGCGGCAGCATCATCATGCCCATCGACATCAGCACCGAGGCGACGACGAGGTCGATGATCAGGAAGGGGAGGAACAGGAGGAAGCCGATCTCGAAGGCGCGCTTGAGCTCGGAGATCATGAAGGCGGGAACGAGGATGCGCAGTGCGAGCTCGTCGGGGGTGGCGGGCGGCGGTTCGCCGGAGAGGTCCAGGAACAGTTTCAGGTCCTTCTCGCGCACGTTCTTCTGCATGAAGCCGCGCAAGGGGACGGAGGCGCGCTGGAGCGCGTCCTCGACGCTGATCTGGTTGGCGACGAGCGGACGGATGCCCTCGTCGTAGGATTTTTGCAGCACCGGTCCCATCACGAAAAAGGTGAGGAACATCGCCAGCGCGATGATCACCGAGTTCGGCGGCGCGGTCGCCGTGCCCATCGCGGTGCGCAGCAGCGAGAGCACGACCACGATACGCGTGAACGACGTCATCATGATCAGGATCGACGGCGCGATCGACAGCACCGTGAGCAGCGCGATGAGCTGGATCGCGCGTTCGGTGACGCCGCCGCCGCCAGCACCGCCGCCGCCGAGATTGATGCTGATGTCCTGCGCATGCGCAAGGGTTGCGAGCGAAGCCGCGCCGATCAGGACAGAAAGAAAAAGAACTCTACGCGGGAGGGCCGGCAGCCTCACGAAGACGGCTTCGGACGGCCGAGCAGGGAGGCCATCTCGTCTTCGAGATTTTCAAAGCTGGTCTTCTCCGCGGCAGGCTTCGGCGGCGGGGCGGGGGGTGCCGGCGGCTCGCTTCGTGCCGCGCGCGGGGGCGCGGAGGGCGACTCCGGCGCAACCGGGGGCGCGACCGTTTCGCCGGCCGGGCGGCGCAGCGCAGCTTCAAGCCGCTGCGCCATTTCGGCGAGGTTTTGTTCCGCGCTCGAAGGCACCGCGGCAGCAGGAGCCGGCGGCGGAACGGGCGGAGCAGCCTGCACCACGGGCGGAGCCTGCGGCACGGGCGGAGGCGGCGGCGGGGCCGCGCGCTCGGCGCGCACCAGCGGCGGCATCTTCGGCGGCTCGCTCTGGCGCGGCGGGCGCGGCATCAGCGGGGGCTCGTTACGGGCTACACGGGGCGGAACCGGTTCGGGACGCGGCTCGCGCTCGGGACGCGGCGCCATCGGCTCGGGCGGGAAGGCGGCCAGCGGCGGCTCGTTGCGGCGCTCGGCCAGAACGGGGGCGGGCCGGCGCATATCGTCGGCGAAGGAGGGACGCGCCGGCCGCGGCGGCGGCTCGGGCATCTGCGGCTCGGGATGATCGAGCATTTCCGGGCGCGGGGCCTCGTCGGCCCAGCCGCCGGCGTCCGGCATCGGCGCAAGGCGCGGCGGTTCGGCGGCGTTGGGACGCTGCGGAAGCTGGTCGCGGCCGGGCGCGGCGCGAACGATATTGGGCTCGACGACGATGTCGGTGGGGCCGCCGATCATCAGGAGATGCTCGACATTGTCACGCCGCACCAGCACCAGACGACGACGGCCGTCGACCGCGGCCGCATCGATCACCGCCAGGCGGGGCATCCGGCCGCGCTGGGTGTTGGCGCCGAGCCGCGTGGTCGCGAATCGGCGGACCAGCCAAGCGGCGACGCCGATCAACGCCAGAACGACGATGAACGCGACGATGAAGGTGATAGGGCTACCGTTCATACCTGTCCCCGGCAAATGGCGCTTCGTTCGGGCCCATGGTCAGATGCGCCGACCACCGGCTTCTTGATGCCCCAAAACTGCGATTTCTTAATGTCCCACGGCAAGTTTTGCCGTCCCCAACTCTTAATAACCCATGAATCGCTCGATCCAAAACGACTTCTTGGCCTGTGCATGCGCCGCCAAGCGGTTGGGTTAATGCCACTTTTGGATGCGTAGAATCACGGGCCCACAAAGTCGTGTCCCGGCGGGGGACAGGCGGAAGCGGCTTCTTTAACGACCTGTTAACCATACACGCGGCAAATTCTGCCTAGCTTCGGACCTCGAGGTCCGGGTGCGCGGAAGGAGCCGCAACGATGTCCATCAACGACCTCCCGGTGCTGTCGGCGCTTCGCACCAAGATGCAATGGCACCAGGAACGCCAGCGCGTCCTGTCCGAGAACGTCTCCAACTCCGATACGCCCAAGTTCCGCCCGCGCGACCTGGTCGAGCCGAAACTCGACAAGACCGGCGCCGTCACGGGCTCGATGGGCCCGCTGGCGATGACCGTCACCAGCGCCTCGCACATGAAGCCGTCGGGGGCAGCGTCCGGATTCGACCAGAACAGGAATGCCGGCTTCGAGACCCGTCCTGCGGGCAACGCGGTCAATCTCGAAGAGGAGATGATGAAGGCCGCCAGCAACCAGATGGATTACGCGGCGGCGACCTCACTCTATTCGAAGAGCCTGCATCTGCTCAAGACCGCGATCGGCAAGGGCTAGAGCATGATCCGGAAAAGTGTGCAGCGGTTTTCCGACCAGATCATGCTCAAACCGAAGAGCAGGGGGTAGATCATGGCGAATGACAGCAGCGATTTTGCCCGCTCGATGGCGATTGCGACCTCCGGCCTGCGGGCGCAGGCGGGTCGCATGCGGGTGATCTCGGAAAACATCGCGAACGCGGATTCGACCGCGCAGAGCGCCGGTGGCGATCCCTACCGGCGCAAGGTGCCGACCTTCTCCTCGGCGCTCGACCGCACGCTCGATGCGCAGGTCGTCACGCTGGGCCGGATCAAGCCCGACCAGTCCAGTTTCCGCGTCAAATACGAGCCGAACAATCCGGCCGCGGATGCGACCGGCAATGTCAAATATCCCAACGTGAACTCGGTGGTCGAGATGACCGACATGCGCGACGCGCAGCGGTCCTACGAGGCCAACCTCAACATCATCAGTGCGACGCGCCGGATGATCCAGCGCACGCTCGACATCCTCAAGAGCTGAACAGGACAATTGAGCCATGGCATCACCGTCAGTCGCCGCCAATGCTTATGCCAACCTTGCCCGCGTGCTGGAAAACACCGGTGCCGGGGCCGGCAAGGGCAGCGAAGCGAGCGGGCAGTCGTTCGCCTCGCTGCTGAAAGACGCCGTCGGCAGCGTCATGGAATCCGGCCGCAAGTCCGATGCGCAGACGGTGGCGATGGCCGCCGGCAAGGCCAACGTGATGGACGTGGTGACGGCGGTCGCCGACACCGATGTCGCGGTGTCCACGCTGGTTTCGGTCCGCGACCGCGTGATCGCGGCGTACGAAGACATCATGAAGATGCCGATCTGATTGTCATTCCGGGGCGCGACGAAGTCGCGAGCCCGGAATCCTTAACCACGATCGGGAGTATGGATTCCGGGCTCTCGCTTCGCGAGCCCCGGAATGACGAAACAATTCACAGTGAGAAATAGAAAAAATGACCGGACCCGAGACCCTCGACGTCGCCCGCGATGCGATCTGGACCATCGTGATCGTGTCGTCGCCTCTGATGGTGGTCGGCCTCGTGGTCGGCGTGATCGTATCGCTGTTCCAGGCGCTGACGCAGATCCAGGAGCAGACGCTGATCTACGTGCCGAAGATCCTCGCCATCTTTGCCACGATGCTACTGGCGCTGCCGTTCATGGCCGACGCGCTCCATGCCCACATGCTGCGGATCTCGTCGCGAATCATCGGCGGCTGAGGCAAGATGCGTGAATTATGCGCATCGACGTCTCGCTGCTGCCGGCGCTCGCCGCTTCCTTCATGCTCGCCTTCGCCCGGGTCGGTGCGATGGTGATGCTGCTGCCGGGTCTCGGCGAGACCAACATTCCGACGCGCATAAAACTGTCGATCGCGCTCCTGCTCACGCTGATCATCCTGCCGCTGCATCGCAGCGCCTATCAGGTCGACATGGGATCGCTGGCGCCGCTGCTGGTCTTGATGCTGCATGAGATCGTGATCGGAGTCGTGCTCGGGGCCACCGCGCGCGTGACGCTGTCGGCGCTGCAGGTTGCCGGTGCCGTGATCGCGCAGCAGATGGGGCTCGGCTTCGTCACCTCGGTCGATCCGACGCAGGGACAGCAGGGCGTGCTGGTCGGCAACTTCCTGACCATGCTCGGGGTAACGCTGTTGTTCGCCACCGACAGCCATCATCTGGTGATCGCGGCGCTGAACGACAGCTACACGATCTTCTCGCCGGGCGAGACGGTGTCGAGCGGCGATGTCGCCTCGCTGGCGACGCGCGCCTTTGCCGCCGCGTTCCGGCTCGGACTGCAGCTCTCCGGGCCATTCCTGGTGTTCGGCCTCGTCTTCAATATCGGGCTCGGGGTGCTGGCGCGGCTGATGCCGCAGATGCAGGTCTATTTCGTCGGCGTGCCGCTGTCGATCTTCGCCGGCTTCCTCGTGCTCGCCGTGGTGCTCACCGCGATGATGGGCACGTATCTGGATTACTTCATCGGTGTCATGCACCAGATGATGCCGCTGAGATAAGAGGGATCGATGGCGGAAGACAACGATCCAGAGAGTCAAACAGAAGACCCGACACAAAAGCGTCTTGACGACGCACTCGAGCGCGGTGACGTCGCCAAGAGCCAGGAAATCAATACCTGGTTCATGATCGCGGGCGGCACGCTCGTGGTCTCGACCTTCTCGGGCTCGGTCGGCGGCGGGCTGCTGACGCCGATGCGCAACCTGCTCGCCAATTCCTGGATGATCAAGACCGACGGCAGGGCTCTGCTCGCATTGATGCAGCAGATCGAGTTCGCCGTGCTCGCGGCGATCGGCGTGCCGCTCCTGATGCTGGTGCTGGCGGCGATTGCCGGCAACATGCTCCAGCACCGCCTGGTGTGGTCGGCCGAATCCCTCAAACCCAAATTCAGCAAGCTCTCGCCCGCCGAGGGCTTCAAGCGCATCTTCGGCAAGCAGGCGGCCGCGAACTTCCTCAAGGGCCTCGGCAAGCTGGTCGCGCTCGGCGTGGTCATGACCGTGGTGCTGTGGCCGGAGCGGCATCGCATGGAGGCGATGGTCAGGCTCGACCCGGCCTCGATGCTCGGTGCCACCACCAGCATGACCATCCACCTCCTCGGAGCGGTCGTGGCCGCGCTCGCGATCATCGCGATCGGCGACTATTTCTTCCAGTACCGCAGCTGGTTCCAGCGGCAGAAGATGTCGCTCCAGGAGATCAAGGAAGAGTTCAAGCAGTCCGAAGGCGACCCGCACATCAAGGGCAAGATCAGGCAGTTGCGGCAGCAGCGCGCCAAGAAGCGCATGATGGCGGCGGTTCCCAAGGCCTCCGTGATCATCACCAACCCGACCCACTATTCGGTGGCGCTGTCCTACGAGCGCGGCATGTCGGCGCCGATCTGCGTCGCCAAGGGCGTCGACAATCTCGCCTTCAAGATCCGGGAGATCGCGCGCGAGCACGACATCCCGATCGTCGAGAACGTGCCGCTGGCCCGTGCGCTCTACGCCACCGTCGAGATCGACCAGGAAATCCCGACCGAGCACTACCATGCGGTCGCCGAAGTCATCGGCTACGTCATGCGGCTGAAACAAGGATTCCGCGCCGGGCGCGGCTAAAACCCCCGAAAAGTACCGGAAATGGCCGTAAACTGGGAATCAGCGTACCTTTCGCCCTTGCTGCCCTTGCGCCTGCGGGTCCTGATGAGGCAGGGAAGGCCCCGTGCGCGCGGCGGCGCGTTGATTCTCTGCCAACAGGCTGCGTCAGCTTGAGATGACTGCTGAGACCGACCACGACCTCACACGCGAGCCCGTTGCGGCGCACGAGCCGTCGCCGCGCTCGGGCAGCATTGCGCTGGTGCTGTTGGTGGCTGCCGGCCTCGTCGCCGTCGCCGTCGGGCTGATGACGCTCGGCCGCGTGCAGGCGCAGCCCTATATCCTCGGCATCCTCGCCGTGCTGGCGATGGTCGGCCTGTTCAACCTGTTCGCCTTCGCCGCCGGCATCATCCGCTTCGTCGACCGCAATCTCGACGATCCCGTGATGGGGCGCATCGCCGACCACGCCTATGATGGCCTCGCCGTGACCGATCCGCGCGGCCATGTGGTCTATTCCAATGCGGCCTATCTGACCCTGACCGGCGCCGCCGGCCCGCAGGACGTGCGCCCGGTCGAGCGCGTCTTCATCGGCAATCCCGATGTCTCCGAAGCCGTGTTCCGCCTGCTCAAGGCCGCCCGCGAGGGCAAGCGGCAGCAGGAGGAGGTGCGCATCTCCGGCCAGGACGGCAGCCAGGGCCGCTGGCTGCGCATGCGCGTCCGCCCGCTCGGCACCGGCAAGCGCGAGGCCAAGTACGCGGTGTGGTCGATCGCCGACATCACGCGCGACCGCGAACGCCAGGAGGACGTGTTCCAGGAGCTCCAGCACGCGATCGAATATCTCGATCACGCACCGTGCGGCTTCTTCTCGGTCAATCCGGCCGGCGAGCTTGCCTATGTCAACGCGACGCTGGCGAACTGGCTCGACTATGACCTCGCCGAGATCGGCTCGGGCGGGCTGAAGCTCACCGACATCGTCTCCGGCGACGGCGCCTCGCTGCTCACTTCGATCGTGGCGGTTCCGGGCGAGGTGAAGACCGAGGTCTTCGACATCGACCTGCGCATGCGGACCGGCAAGACCATGCCGGTGCGGCTCTATCACAAGCTCGCTTTCGGCGCCGACGGGGCGCCGGGGCCGTCGCGCACGCTGGTCATCAGCCGCGCCCGCGACGAGCGCAGCGATCCCGATCGCGCCGCCGAAGTGCGCTTCATGCGCTTCTTCGACCATACGCCGATGGCGATCGCGACGGTCGACCGCAGCGGCAACGTGGTGCGGGCCAATGCGCGCTATGCCAAGCTCGGGCAGGCGCTCGGGCTCGACAGCGCCTCAAAGTCGATCTTCCGCGCCGTGAATGCGCGCGACCGTCACCTCCTGATCGCGGCGATCAACCAGGCCGCCGAAGGCCGGGCCGACGTTGCGCCGGTCGAGGTCGCGCTCGAAGGCACCAGGGAACGCTGGGGCCAGTTCTTCGTCACGCCGGTGGACGCCGCCGAGAACGACGCGGAAGCCGCCATCGTGCACATGCTCGAGACCACCGAGCGGCGCGCGCTGGAGAACCAGATCAACCAGTCGCAGAAGATGGAGACGGTCGGCCAGCTCGCCGGCGGCATCGCCCACGACTTCAACAACGTGCTCTCCGCCATCATGATGGCGAACGACTTCCTGCTGAACGCGCACAAGCCGACCGATCCGTCGTTCCAGGACATCATGCAGATCAAGCAGAACGCGACGCGGGCTGCGACGCTGGTGCGGCAGCTGCTTGCGTTCTCGCGACGCCAGACGCTGCGGCCGCAGGTACTCGATCTCGGCGATGCTTTGAGCGATCTCACCATGCTGCTGCGCCGGCTGATCGGCGAGAAGGTCAAGCTCGACCTGATCCACGGCCGCGACCTCTGGCCGGTCAAGGTCGACGTCTCCCAGTTCGAGCAGGTGATCGTCAATCTCGCGGTCAATGCGCGCGACGCCATGCCTGACGGCGGCAAGCTGATCATCCGCACCGCCAACGTCACGACGGATGATGCAGGCAAGCTTGCCTACAAGGGCATGCCGGCCGCGGACTATGTGCGGATCGAGGTCGCCGACACCGGCACCGGCATTCCCGCCGATATCCGCGACAAGATCTTCGAGCCGTTCTTCTCGACCAAGGAAGTCGGCAAGGGCACGGGCCTCGGTCTCTCCACCGTCTACGGCATCGTCAAGCAGACCGGTGGTTTCATCTACGTGGATTCCGAGCCGGGGCAGGGCACTTCGTTCCACATCTTCCTGCCGCGCCATCATGCCGAGCCGGAGGTGCAGGTCGAGCAGCCCGCAGCCGCGGTCAGCGCGGCCAATGGCGCTGCAAAGGAAGCTGCGCCTGCTGCAGCGGAAGCCAAGCCGCGCACCGATCTCACCGGACAGGGCACCATTCTTCTCGTCGAAGACGAAGAGGGCCTGCGCGCACTCAACGCACGCGGCCTGCGCTCGCGCGGCTACACCGTGGTCGAGGCCGAGAACGGCGTCGAGGCCATGGAGGTGCTGGAGGAGCAGAGCGGCGCGATCGATCTCGTCGTCTCCGACGTCGTGATGCCCGAGATGGACGGCCCGACGCTGCTCAAGGCGATGCGCGAGAAGAACCCCGACATCAAGTTCATCTTCGTCTCCGGCTATGCCGAGGACGCCTTCGAGAAGAGCCTCCCCGAAGGCCAGCAGTTCGACTTCCTGCCAAAACCGTTCACGCTCAGCCAGCTCGTGGCGGCGGTGAAGGAGACGATGACGAAGCAGGGGTGAGGGCGAGAGTCGGCGCGCCGCTTCCGTGTTCTCCGTCATTGCGAGCGAAGCGAAGCAATCCAGAATCTTTCCGCGGAACCACTCTGGATTGCTTCGTCGCTTTGCTCCTCGCAATGACGGTGGAGAGAGCTGTGCGCAATGATGAGGTCGGGCAAAAAGCTGAAATCCGGCCGTTAAGCCGACGGTAACCGGCGACCACGGTTCCCCCGCGCACCCGGCCAAACCCCCGCCAAATATGGGCTTTTGCCACATCCCCGCGACTGAGGGCCGCAGCCGCGAGTTCCGAAACCGTCTTCACTTTTCGGGAAGTCTGCCCATGTTAGGGGCACATCCCCATGCCGGGGATTTGGGAAACGCAAATGACTTTCTCGCAACGCTCCCGCTCTCTCTTCAAGACGATTGCCGTCGTGCTGGCGCTTGCGCTGCCGACCGCGCTCGCCATCTCGTCCGCCGACGCGCGGGTCGGTGGCGGCATGTCGTCGGGTTCGCGCGGCTCGCGCACCTATTCGGCGCCGCCGTCGACCACGACCGCGCCGGGCTCGGCCTCGCAGTTCAACCGCACCTACACCCAGCCGGGCGCAGGCATAAATTCGGCCGCGGCTGCACCCGCGCGCGGCGGCCTGTTCGGCCGCGCCGGCGGCTTCATGGGCGGCCTTGCGGCCGGCTTCCTCGGCGCAGGCCTGCTCGGCATGCTGTTCGGTGGCGGCCTGTTCGGTGGCCTCGGTGGCCTGTCGTCGATCCTGGGCCTGATCATCCAGATCGTGCTCGTGGTGTTCGTGGTGCGGCTGGCGATGTCCTGGTGGCAGCGCCGCCATGCCCCGCAGGCGGCCTACGCCAATGCTGACGCAAGCGCCGGTCCCGGACCGCAGACGAACTATCGCAGCGCCCTTGGTGGTGGTCTTGGCGGCGGCCTCGGTGGCTTCGGCTTCGGTGGCGCCAACAACGCGCCGCTCGAGATCAAGCCGGATGACTATGAGGCGTTCGAGCGCTTGCTCGGCGAAGTCCAGGCCGCGTGGTCGAACGAGGACGTGGCCAAGCTGCACACGCTCGCGACGCCGGAGATGGTCTCCTATCTCGAGCAGGACCTTAACCAGAACCGCGCGCGCAACGTCGTCAACAAGACCAGCAACGTGAAGCTGCTGCAGGGCGACCTCGCGGAAGCCTGGCGCGAAGGCGAGACCGAATACGCCACGGTGGCGCTGCGCTTCGCGCTCACCGACAAGACGGTGGACCGCAACACCGGCGCGGTTGTCGCCGGCAGCGAGCAGCCCGGCGAGGTGACCGAGGTCTGGACCTTCGCCCGCCGTCCGGGCGGTTCCTGGGAACTGTCGGCGATCCAGCAGACCAACTGATCGCATCCAACCATCAGAAACCAGGGCGTCGTGCTTCCGGCACGGCGCCCTTTTCTTTTGGGCCTATCGCATTGCGGCACCGGAATAAGCGGGTACGCCTCGGGTTGAAAATCAGGCGGCCAACGACAAACACAATTGGGAGGACAGGATGATCCGTATCGAGAGATCCGTGGCGATGTCAGGCCTTGCGCTGGCGATGGCCTTGCTTGCGACGCCATCGGCACAGGCGGCCGAGATGACGTTCTTCGTGACCTCCAGCGGTCCGGGCAAGGGCGCCGATCTCGGCGGCCTCGAGGGCGCCGATGCGCAGTGCCAGAAGCTGGCGCAGGCCGGCGGCGCCGGCGCCAAGACCTGGCGCGCTTATCTGTCGACGCAGGCTGCCGACGGCAAGCCGGCTGTCAACGCCAAGGACCGCATCGGCAAGGGACCGTGGCAGAACGCCAAGGGCGCAGTGATTGCCAAGGACGTCGCCGATCTGCACGGCGCCGCCAACAATCTCACGAAGCAGACTGCGCTGAACGAGAAGGGCGAGGTCATCAACGGCCGCGGCGACACGCCGAACCGGCACGACATCCTCACGGGCTCGCAACCTGACGGCAGCGCTTTTGCCGCGGGCGACGACAAGACCTGCAAGAACTGGACGTCGAGCACGCAAGGCGCGGCGGTGGTCGGCCATGCCGATCGCCAGGGCCTGCGCGACGACGAGCCGTCAAAATCATGGAACAGTTCGCATCCCTCGCGCGGCCCCGACGGCGGCTGCTCGCAGGCCGATCTGAAGAGCACCGGCGGCGACGGCCTGCTGTATTGCTTCGCGGCGAATTGAGGCTCTGCTCTCTCCTCCCGTCATTGCGAGGAGCGCAGCGACGAAGCAATCCAGACTGCCACCGTGGAACGAATCTGGATTGCTTCGCTTCGCTCGCAATGACGGAGTATGTGGCGCGGCTGTTCTGTCTCACCCTGACGGAACCCGAGGCCACATGCTACATTGGTCCCGCAGCATTCACGCTCACGGACCTCTCCCATGAAATACGAGCTCTACTACTGGCCCGAGATCCAGGGCCGCGGCGAATATGTGCGGCTGGCGCTGGAGGAGGCGGGGGCGGCTTACGTCGACGTCGCACGCGGCCCGCGCGGCTCCGGTGCGATGATGAAGATGATGGACGCCAAGGGCACGCCGCCCTTTGCGCCGCCGTTCCTGAAGGCCGGCAAGCTCGTCATCGGCCAGACCGCCAACATCCTGCTCTATCTCGGCAGCCGCCATGGGCTGGCGCCGAAGACGGAAGCCGGCAAACTCTGGGTGCATCAGCTTCAGCTGACCATCACCGACCTCGTGCTCGAGATTCACGACACCCATCATCCGCTCGGGCCTTCGCTCTACTACGAAGACCAGAAGGCGGCGGCGAAGAAGCGCACGGCTGAGTTCTGGGACGAGCGCGTGCCGAAATATCTCGGCTATTTCGAGCAGCTTCTCGACGACAATGGCGGCACCTATGTCACCGGCCGCAGGCTGACCTATGTCGATCTCTCGCTGTTCCAGATCGTCGCCGGGCTGCGTTATGCGTTTCCCAAGCGCATGAAGGCGTTCGAGACGGATGTCCCCGGCCTCGTCGGCCTGCACGATCGCATCGCCGCGCGGCCGAACATCAAGGCCTACCTTGCGAGCGAGCGCCGGATTCCCTTCAACGAGCAGGGAATCTTTCGCCGTTATCGCGAGCTGGACACCTAAAGCGTTTTCGAGCGAAGTGGATACCGGTTCGCGTGAAGAAAACGCGTCAAATCAAACTCTAGCCGGTCCGGACGGAGGCTGGCGGCAGCCTCCGTTCCGGACCGGCCGTTTCGGGCGCGATCAATCGCCCGAAATCGTCACGGCTTGCGAGCGCCTGTGCAGGCTTCGCGACCGATTGATGATCTGAAGATTCGAATGCGGAAGAGGGTTCATGCTCGTCGGGGCAGGGTGGCTTGCAGAACATCGTCGCGTCTCCCGTTGCGTCATTACGGGTTCCCTCTAGCGAGGTTCATGTGCGGCGACGTCAGTCGATCGGAGGAGAGGGAATGCTTTTCCGTGAAGTGCCGCGGAGCGTGATGCGCGCTCACCACACGCCGGGCAGCAGGCGATAGCGCACGCGCGTCACATAGTCGGAATAGCCCGGCAGGCCGTCGCGCAGCGTGCGCTCCTCGATGCCGATGCGGATCGCAAACAGGGCGACGATGACAGGCACCATCACCAGGCCCCACCATGAGCCCAGCAGCAGCGGCACGCCGGCGAAGAACAGCACCATGCCGCTGTACATGGGATGACGCACATGGGCGTAGGGTCCGGTCGAGATCACGCGCTGGGCGCGCTCGGCCTGCAGCTTCACCACGGGCGCTGCGAACGAGTTCTCGCGGAACACCCACAAGACGAACAGCGTCGAAGCGACGTACAACACGAGGCCGAGCACCTGCACCGCGAATGGCACGTCGGAGGCGTGCGAACGCCGGTCGAGCCCGATCACGGCCAGCCAGGCCAGCATCGCCAGGACGAAGACGATCATGAAGACTTTGTCGGCGGCGGGCTGATCCTTTTGCAGGACGGGCCGCAGACGCTCGGCAAGCAGCGCGGGATCGATCCGGTAGAGCCACCAGCCGCAGAGCGGGCCGAGCAGGGCGCAGGTGCCGAGGAACACCCAGGCCGAAGGCCAGTGCATTGTTCCGGCGGACGCGAACAGCAATGCGCCCATGCCGACGGTGGTGATCGTGTTCTGCAACAGCAGTTTTGCGATCATGCGCAGGTCTCAGCTCAGCCGCGCACGATACTGGTCCCATTATCCGGCGAAGATGCGGCCGGACACGCGAAAAGCCCGATCGACCGGATCGGGCGTTTCATCTCCGGCGGGCCTGATCAGGCGAGCTGATCGATCCGGGTGCCCTGGCCCGGCGGCAGCGGCGCGGGCGGCTGCGGCTTGTAGGTCGGGTCGGTATCCCCAGTCTTGGTCTGGTCGTCCTGCTGCTTGGTGGTGTCGTAGCTCGGCACCACGATCGCGCTCGGCGGCGGCGCAACGGTAGAAACGCTCATCCACAAATCCTCACACATGGAAACAATTGACCCTGGCCCGCGAGGAGCGAAATTTCCTGCAAGGCAATCGTTAAAATGCGAGGGAACTGGTGCGGGGGGAGGCTGTTTCGTGCCTCATGTACGCTCTGTAGTCGCGACGACAAATCTCTCCTCGTCATTGCGAGGAGCGAAGCGACGAAGCAATCCAGAGTCTTTCCGCGGAGACAATCTGGATTGCTTCGCTACGCTCGCAATGACGGAGTGTGTGGTAGCTGGCGTCGCGAAGCGTGCGCTGCCGTGTCCGCTGCATGAGAGAAGGGCGAAGCCCTACTCGTCCTTGCCCCGCGTGATCGCGATGGACGCATCCGTCTTGGTGCGGGTGCATTCCATGTTGAGCCGCCGGTAGCGCATCGTGATCTTGTCGCCGCGCAGGAGGCCCATCCGCTTCAGACAGCGCGTCGCGCCCGTTGTGGTGTCGTCCTTGGTCACGGTGAAGACGATCGCCGCCATCGACCCCACCAGCGCGAAGAACTCCGGCGTCGGCTTGCGGTCGCCCTTGGCATAGAGCTCGATGGAATATTTGTCGCCGCGGCAACCCACCGATAGCTCCTTGGCCGCCGGGTGCGTCAGATAGACAACGTTGCCGGCGCGAAAGTTCACCTTGAGGCGATCGACCTGGTTGGCCAGCTCCTTGGCGCTGTCGTCGCAGCGGTCGGCGCGCGCAGGTGTGGCGAGGGTCACAAGGCCGGCGATGGCGGCGGCGACCAGAATCGCGCCGCGGAGGTTCAGTTTGAAAATCATGATGAAAAGCCCCTTAGGGGTAATAGAAGCGCTAGGCGATGCTGAGCGCAAGTACCACTTTTATGAGGGGTGGGTACCTTCTGTATAGCCTGCAAATCGATCCGCTGGCCACCCTCAAGAAGCTTTGGGACATCTGGCTCAATCATTAGGAGATGATAATCTTTGAACAATCATAAGTTGATTTTGTCAAGGTGGCGGAAAAGTCTGCTAGACTGGATTAAATGCAATTTCTGTTTCGGTGGCCTTCGTACCACGAAAAGCGAACCGGCGAATTCGTCATCTCATAGCTACGATGCATCAAGGCGTTTCGTAAGACTTGCCGAATAGCTACTTCCGGATAATCCGGGGTATCCTTACGAGTTTCCCCAGACAAGTCAGCCCTTGTCCGATTCCAGGCCCGAACCAAAAGATCAAGCTCTCGTACTTGGTCAATCAAAGAGCCAGTGATTGTTTTTTGGTCCATGATCGGATCTGTAAGTTTAGTGCCCTGAATGTGTAAGGCCTGCACATAGGCTCCAGGAAAGACGTCCTGCGGAGTCTTACCCAACGCCAAAATATCAACGGTGGCTTGATCGAGCGCCGAAGATATATCGAGAGTCGGTCGAGGGCAGTGTCCCTCCTGCGGGACTCAACATAAACTCGGACGATCGCCGGATTGCCCAGCTCAAGGACTATCGATCCTTGATGGCGATGGCTCAGGAGGCTCGAAAGCCGATGTTTCTTTTGCGAGCGGCTGATGGAGCTATCGGCGGGCATCAAGCCGCAGTGAAAGAATGTGGCGAAGATTTTCGAGCGCTAGCGAGAGATATCCTGAAGCGTACGGATCGCGCCGAAGGGCTATCCAATTCGCTCTCGGTCGTTGCGAAAAGATAGCCGCTTTCGCCACGGTGCAAAACTCGGAACGCCACAACCTTCAGTCGGGCTGAAGAAATGGCGTAAGCAGTTGTGTGCCTCCAGCGGACGACGACCAAAAACCCAAGCCGCCGCCATGCCGCCGAATCGGGATGCCCCGGCCGCGCCGGAACGCCTTCCCTTTGCGGCAAAAAAGCTTAGAACGTTTCTATGCTTAGAGGTCCGAAAGGGCCACCAAAACCCCGAGATTCGCCCCATGAACGCTCCTACCGCCTTCCCCGACCCCGCAAAGCCCGTTCCGCCCTACAAGCACACCCCGCTGTTCCCGCTCGGCAAGGATGAGACGCCCTACAAGAAGATCACGGCCGACGGCGTCCGGGTCGAGAAGGTCCTGGGCAAGGACATGCTGGTGGTGTCGCGCGAGGCGCTGCGGGCGCTGTCGGAGGCGGCTTTTGGCGACATCAACCACTATCTGCGCCCCGGCCATCTGAAGCAGCTCCGCGCGATCCTGGAGGACGGCGAGGCGAGCCCGAACGACAAGTTCGTCGCGCTCGACTTTTTGAAGAACGCCAACATCGCGGCCGGCGGCGTGCTGCCGATGTGCCAGGACACCGGCACCGCGATCATCATGGGCAAGAAGGGCTGCAACGTCATCACCGACGGTGACGACGAGGCGGCGCTGTCGGAAGGCGCGCGCGATGCTTACCTGCGCCGCAATCTGCGCTACTCGCAGGTCGCGCCGCTCTCGATGTACGAGGAGAAGAACACCGCCAACAACATGCCGGCGCAGTGCGAGATCTACGCCGAGGGCGATGATGCCTACAAGTTCATGTTCATGGCGAAGGGCGGCGGCTCCGCCAACAAGAGCTTTCTGTTCCAGGCGACGCCCTCGGTGCTGACCAAGGACCGGCTGCTCGCGTTCCTGAAGGAAAAGATTCTCACGCTCGGCACTGCGGCGTGCCCGCCTTATCACCTCGCGATCGTGATCGGCGGCACCTCGGCCGAGCTCTGCATGAAGACGGTGAAGCTCGCTTCCGCCCGCTATCTCGATGCGCTGCCGACCCACGGCTCGCCTGACGGCAACGCCTTCCGCGACGTCGAGATGGAGAAGGAAATCCACAAGATGACGCAGTCGCTCGGTGTCGGCGCGCAGTTCGGCGGCAAGTATTTCTGCCACGACGTGCGCGTGATCCGGATGCCGCGCCACGGCGCCTCGCTGCCGATCGGGCTCGGCGTGTCGTGCTCCGCCGACCGCCAGGTGCTCGGCAAGATCACCAAGGACGGCGTCTATCTCGAGGAGCTGGAGCATAACCCCGCGCAGTATCTGCCGCAGGTGGAGGAGTCGCTCGGCGGCGAGGTCGTCAAGATCGACCTCAACCAGCCGATGAAGGACATCCTGGCGACGTTCTCCAAGAACCCGATCAAGACGCGCGTGTCGATGACCGGCACCATGATCGTCGCGCGCGATAGCGCCCATGCCAAGCTGCGCGAGCGGCTGGAGAAGGGCGAGCCGCTGCCGGACTACTTCAAGAACCACCCGGTCTATTACGCCGGCCCGGCCAAGACGCCCGAAGGCTACGCCTCCGGCGCGTTCGGTCCGACCACGGCCGGCCGCATGGATTCCTTCGTCGATCAGTTCCAGGCCGCCGGCGGCTCGATGGTGATGGTCGCCAAGGGCAACCGTGCGCCGGCCGTACGCGAGGCCTGCAAGAAATATGGCGGCTTCTATCTCGGCTCGATCGGCGGCGCGGCTGCGAACCTCGCCGAGCACTGCATCAAGAAGGTCGAGGTGCTCGAATATCCCGAGCTCGGCATGGAAGCGATCTGGCGCATCGAAGTCGTCGACTTCCCGGCGTTCATCATCATCGA
Source organism: Bradyrhizobium sp. (assembly GCF_035935975.1). Classification (GTDB taxonomy): domain Bacteria; phylum Pseudomonadota; class Alphaproteobacteria; order Rhizobiales; family Xanthobacteraceae; genus Bradyrhizobium. The sequence continues at coordinate 33,377 of NZ_DASYWN010000040.1, read as the reverse complement.
TGACAAGGGGAACGACTTCTTCAAGGAATTGAATCTGGGCTAGCTCTTCACCTCGCCCCGCTTTCGTCGGGGGCGATCGTCTTTGAGGCAGTCTTCCCGTGGCGCATCCTTCGAGACGCCCGCCGTTGGCGGGCCCTCAGGATGAGGGCGGAGTATGCGGCTGGAGTTTTCTGCGGACGCCGACGTGGCTCAGCCTCATCCTGAGGAGACCGCGCAGCGGTCGTCTCGAAGGACGAGGCGCTTGCTCAACCGTAGCCAGGAAGCAACTGCGGCTGCTCCGTCGCTTGCCGGGTGAGGGGATCGGATAGCTAACTACAATTCGTAACCTGGTTGGAGCACAGCGCGCGCCACCAGCCGCGGACGTTGTTCTCGCTCTCGACCAGACCCCAGATCCCGCTGCAGGCGAAGATGCGCTTCGGGCCGCCGTCGGTGTCGATCGCCCCGCCGAGCTCGCGCTGGGCCGGCATCCATTTGGCATCGACGAAGGGCGCCTGAAACAAGCCGCCCATGCGCGTGGCGCCATTGGCGTAGGACGCGCCGACCTTGCTGGAGGCGACCCAGCCGCGGCCTGCGTAAGGCTTCGGCGCGCTGCGCGGATATCTCTTCTCGTCCTCGTAGTCCTTGCCCGGCGGCTTGGCGCCCTCGATCAGAAACCAGCCATCCTTGAAGCCGATGATGCGGAATTCGGTGAGCCAGCCGCCATCGGGCGTGTTCTCGGCGCCGCCTAACTTCAGCTTGTAGGGCGACGGCAGCGTGCCGAGCACGCGGGCCTTCACCGAGGGCTCGGCGCGGACGTTGAGGCCAGCAGGATCCTTGTCGATCGACCAGGCGCCGAGATCGCAGGGCTCGGTGCCCTCGGGCAGCGTTGCGCGCTTCGTGGCCAGATCGGCGTGCAGCTTTGCGAAATCGGTGTCGTCGTTGTCAGGGTCCGGCCCGGTGCGCGGCTTCAATTCGGCCGAGACTGCGCGCGTCGCATCCGGCGTCAGCTTGACCACGAGAGTCTGCCGCGCAGCGAACACGCTTGCCGGTGTCTTCGGATCGTTCGACGTCGCGGGATAGACGGCGAGATAGCCGGTCGCGCCGTCGGTCCGGTAGGCGAGGCCTGCGACGTAGCCTGCCGGCACCATGGCGAGCGCGCTTGCGCGCCACGCCGGTTCGGTGTCATCCGCGCGCGCCGCTTGTGCCGCGACACACAGGATCGCCGCCGTGATGAGACGGAGCGCACGCATGGATGCCGCGCGGACCTTACGCGCGCGCGCCGGTGAACGGGAAGCTGCCCATCGGGCCGATACCCATCTCGCCGCTCATGCTGTCGCCGGACACCGTTCCGATGAACTCGAGCGTCAACGGCATCGGATTCGTGATCGAGACTTTCCAGTTGACGGCGTCGCCGCTGACGGTGCCGTCGAAGATCTCGGCGGTTTCACCTTCCGCGCCCTGCGTGCCCGTGAGCGTGCCGCCGGCGGCCTTCAGGCTCAGCGTCGTCTTGCGCTCGCCCATGGGGGTCGTTGCGGTCAGAGTCCAGTTGCCGTCCACGGCCATTCGCGTCTCCCATTTTTTTCCCGGCGCCTCGCGACAATCCGCGACGGCTAGCCGGCAACGCCTATAGCCCAACTCGTGCGGCGTGCCTAACGCTCTCTTTGACGCGGCCTCAGGCGCGCGCGGCCGCGCGCATGCGGCTGCCGACGAGGAGGCGGAAGGCAACGTACTGGATGGCAAAGGCGAGGATCTTCGCGCCGATCAGCACCACCGAAATATAGAAGGCCCACAGCTTCATGTCGCCGGTCATGGCGACGGCGACGGTGCCTGCGGCGAGCGCGAACATCAGTGCGGCCCAGGCGTAGCCCGCGACGGTGACGTATTCCGGAATGGTCTCGGTCACGATCGCGGGCAGGTAGCGAAGCATCCAGCCGCGCTTGAGCATGATGATGCCGATCGCGACATGTCCGATCGCAGGCTTGGCCAGCACGAAGCGCGGGTCGTGGGTGAGCAGCGTTGCGCCGCCGAGCACGATGACGAGGCCGAGGCTTGCCCAGGTCATGTAGCCCAGGGTCTGGCCCTTGATCCGCGACCACACCACCTGGCCGATCGCGCCGAGAATGGCGACCAATGTTGCGAGGATGACGTTGTCGGTCGCGAGATAAATCACCAGGAAGACGATGGTGGAAAGGAAATCAGAGACGAGCCGGCGGAATACGTCTTTCATCGTCTGTCCTGTCTTCAGTGGGCGTGGGGCAGTGCGCGGGCGGGCGTACCGTACTTGATCTGGCGATACTCGGGGTACCATTTTGTGAAGTAGATCGCGCTGTTGCGGGCGGCGAAGGCGACCGCAAGGCTCGACCACAACGGCAGGCCGGGGAAGTAGAGCAGGGCGATGTTGGCGGCCGCCATCAACAGCGCGGCCGCGGTCCACGCGCCTGATATGACGTAGTTGGCTGTGAGGAAGCCTGGGATCGCTGCGGTTTCAGCCGGGACCGCTTCAAGCGCATATTGCAGCGTGAAGGGACGGCGGACCAGCATCGAGCCGAGCGAGATGACGAAGACGCCGATATCGACCGCCAGCTTGACACCGAGCGTGCCGAGCGCGGGGGCGATCAGGGTGACGTAAAGGCCGATGGCCGCGAACAGGATCGCCGAGCCCGCGGCCAGGATCTTCACGGAGCGGCCGCGCGCGACGTCGATCGCGATGGTGGCGAGGCAGATCGCTGAAGCCGTGAACACGCTTGAAGTGGCCGATGTCACCAGCATCAGGAACGTGAAGGCGCCATAGGGCGCGAGGATCAGGAAAATCGCCATGGGCCGCCTCGGTCAGGCCAATCTTTACGGTGTAAAGATCAATAGTTCAGGCGCGTTGCCGGGTCAAGCGAAATCTTTACAGTGTCAAAATGACGTAGGCGACCTCGAGAAGATGAAGCGCTGCAACGGCTTGGTCGGAGGCTTCTTCGGCCAATTCCGCCCAGTTCAGGTGCGCCAGGAGCGGCAGTGCGGAGGCGGCCAGGAGGCCCAGGGCGAGCAGGATGCCGCCGTTGAAGATGGTCTGGCTGCTCCGCCGCAGCCGGATCGCCTGGAATGCGAGCGCGGCGCCGGCGAGGGCGAGGACGACGAGGCAGTCCGCGGTGAGCGAGGGCATCTGCATGTGAAACTCCTCTTTCCGTCAGTGACGCGCTACGCCGCACCCACCCAATTGCCGTGAAAGCCGTCCGGCACGCGGTGGCCGAGCTGCACCAGCGCGACGGGGCCGGCCTCGACGTCGGTGGCGTTGAACACGGCGAGGTCGCTGCGGTTCTCCCGCGCGCGCCAGACCACGGCGAGCAGCCAGCCATCGCCCTCGGCTGCATCCTTCGACCGTTCGACGAACACCGGCTCGGAGATGGTGTCGCCCGCCGGCAGCAGATAATGGCCGAGCCGTTTGCCGTTGCCGTCGACATGGACGATGCCGGACAGCGCGCCGAACATCGGCAGCTTCGGATTGGCGCAGGCGTACCAGCCGTGACGGCTCTTCAGCCCGGCGCGGCGATCGTCGATGCGCGGGAATTCGCCGGTGAGGTCGTCGAGATAAGTCTGCTGGAAGCGGTCGGTGTTGCCCGTCAGGTCGAACGTCCAGCGGCAGTGGCGGGCGCGCGATTTCTCCGGATCGGTCGGCCGGCCGTCGGGATGCGGAAACAGCGGCGCCTCCTCGAACTGCATGACGTCGGCGACGATGCGGTCGCCATCTTCCCACGCATTCATGATGTGGAAGACGTAGCAGGCCTCGCCGCGAAACCAGACGATATCCTTCGCCGTGCCGCTCCGCTTCATCACGCCGACATAGGCGCCCTTGTCCGGCTCCCAGGCATAGGGCGGCCGCCCGCTCATCGCGCGCTCCATGCTGCCGGTGATGGGGAGGATCGGAAACAGCACATGGTTTGCGGTGACGATGAAATCGTGCACCATGCTGGCATAGGGCGCCTCGAACCGTTCGAAACGCGTCGCCTTGCCGGAGGCGTCGATCGATCCGTAGGAGAGGGCAGGCGTCAGCGGCCCCGCGGCGTTGTAGCCGAAGAACACGAGCTCGCCGGTGACGGGATCGACCTTCGGGTGTGCCGTAAAGCTACCGGCGACGCGGCCCTGATAATTGTGATAGCCGCGCGTCGCCAGCGTGCCCGGCTCGATCTCGGTCGGCAGATGCGCTTCTTCGAGCGCCAGCAGCTTGCCGGCGTGGAAGATGATGTTGGTGTTGGCGACGCCGCCGTCGGTGAGATCTTTCGGCGCATCCGGCAGCTTGCGGCCGAAGCCGCCGAACAGGGCGTGGCCGGCATCATGCTCGGCCAGCCATTTCGGCGTGCGGACCCAGCGGTTGCGATAGCTGGCGCGGCCGTTCTCGAGGTGGAATGCGTGCAGCATGCCGTCGCCGACGAACCAGTGCGCGCCGGGCGAGTCGAACTGCGGATTGGGGCCGTTGCGATAGAGCACGCCGTTCAGGTCGCGCGGCAGTTCGCCGACGATCTTCAGGAAGGGCGCGTCGGCCTCGAATGGAATCGGCGCGAGATTGTTGCGGCGCTCGGTGACGGCGGCCTGCTGCACGGCGTATCCCTCCCTATCTTTACATCGTAAAGATGGCATAGAGCGGTTCGCCGCGCCGGTCAAGCGAAATCTTTACACTGTCAATATTGCGTCATATAGCATGGATCCATGGGCAAGAGTGAAACCAGGACCGAAACCGCGCGCGCTGCGCGCACCCCGAGGAAGACGCTGTCGGCAACCGGTGCGCGCGCCGCGCGCCGTCCGGCAGTCGCGAAGGCGGAGACGCCGTATCACCACGGCGCCCTGCGTGAGGCGCTGCTCCAGGCCGCCGAACGGGTGCTGGAGCGTGACGGGCTTGCCGGCCTGACATTGCGCGCGGTGGCGCGTGAGGCGGGCGTGTCGCATGCCGCGCCCACCCACCATTTCGGCGATCTCACCGGCCTGCTCAGCGAGCTTGCCGCCGTCGGCTTCCGTCAGTTCAACGCGGCAATGGCCTCGTCCTGCGATGCCGCCGCCACGCCGCTCGAGCGCGCGCTGGCGCGGCCGAAAGCCTATGTCGCCTATGCGCAGGCCCATCCCGGCATGTACGGCATCATGTTCCGCACCGAACGGCTCGATTATTCGAGGCCCTCGCTGCACGAGGCAGCGGAGGCGTCCTTCGCCGGGCTCGCCAATGCCATCGGCATGATGCGGCAGGAGCAGATCAGCGGCGATGCGCTGACGCTGAACCAGGGCGCGGCGATCGCGCGCGCCTGGTCGATGGTGCACGGCTTCACCATGCTGCTGCTCGACGGCCGCCTCGAGGATATTCTGGGCCGTCTGCCCGAGGGCACGACGGCCGAACGGCTGCTCGAGGCGATGCTGACGGCGCCGATCACGGGGAAGCTGCCGGGGCCCTGATCGGCTGGGAGAGCCTTAGCGCATCGTGGCCAACTCAACCGCACGGCCTCGCGTGCCCACGATCTTCACCTCGTCCTTGCCGCAAGCGAAACCGCGCGCAAAGTCGTCGGCGGCCTTGCGCGCGAGCTCATTGGCAGATGGGTTGGCGATGGCATCGACATAGGCGACATGGCAGACCGGGCCCGGCGGCAGCCGCGTCACCACCAGCATGGCCTTGGTGTTCGGCCGTCCCTGCTTGTCGGGATCGCTACTGTCGGCGATGTGCCAGCGCTGGATCATCGCAAAGGGCTTGGTGCCCACGCTGCGCCATTCGATGGTCGTCTCCGATGAGTTGAACGGCTCGAACCAGATATTTGCGGCCGGTTCCTCCGCGGCCGCTTTGCGATTGCGGCCGACCGAGACGATTTCGCGCAGGTCATCCTCGGCGATCAGCACCATCAGGCCATTCTTGCCCGGGCAGACTCGCGTCGTGCTGCCGTCGAGCTCGCTGGGCTTGCCGACCTGGCGGCAATCCTTAGGTGCGGTGGAGGTGTAGGTGCTGCCCATGGATTGGGCGCTAGCGCCGTTCAGGGCGATGCAGCTCGTCAGAACAGCGAGGATTATGCGGATACGGTTCATCATGACGCCTTGATGTCGCGGGAACTCCCTCCATCAGACGTCTTCATTGTGGGCAAGGTTCAAACAAGGGCGGGATAGACCTGACAGCGGCGCGGAATCGTTCTAGAAGGGCGGCTTCCGCCTGCGCCTGTTGCGCCTCGTTCGCGTCATCTCATTAGATCATGCCCATCATCGCTTCCAGCAAAGCTTATCGCGTCGGCCGTTCCAAGACCGGCCTTGGCCTCTTCGCCACCATGCCGATCAAGAAGGGCACACGGATCATCCGCTATTTCGGACCGATCCTGGACTCGCGCATTCCGGCGCATGACGAGATCGAGAACAAATATCTGTTCGAGCTCAACGGCCGCTGGACCATCGACGGCTCGGTGCGCAAGAACCTTGCCCGCTACATCAACCATTCCTGCCGCCCCAACGCCGAATCCGACGTCCGGCCGCGCGAGCGCAAGGTCTTCATCCGCGCCATCAAGAACATCGAGCCCGGCGACGAGATCAACTACGATTACGGCACCGATTATTTCAAAGCCTATCTCAAGCCGATCGGCTGCAAGTGCCCCTCCTGCGAGAACAAGCGCAAGAAGCTGCGTGCCGAAGCCCGCGCCGAGCGCGCCAAGGTGAAGGCGCGCAGCGAGCGCAAGGCGCAGAAGGCGGGCGTGAAAACCACCGCGGCGAAGAAGAAGCTGAACGGCAAGCATTTTGCCGGCAAGGTCGGCCGCGCGAAGGCATAGCGTCGGCCGAGCTACGGCCGTTGCATTGGTCCCTGAGCACCGCCCGACGATCCTGGCGCTGCTTGTGCCCGGTATCGACAATTGGCATTCTGAAATTTGCACCCGTTGATGTCCGTATGGACCAGTGAACATTTAATGTTCACTTTGGAACAGAACCGGCATCTTCTGCATATTATGCTCGCTGGAACTCAAACCCAACGGTTAGGACCCGTCAGACGAGGTTGTGTCATGCAGCGCCGACGCCGCTTCAAACAGACTGTGCCCCTTGAAGAGCGACTTGCCGAAGAGGCGAAACGCCTCCGGGAAAAAGCCAGATCCCTTCCTCCTGGTCCTCAACGCGAGGACGCCCTCCGCAGAGCCAGACAAGCCGAGACCGGATCGCATATGAGCGAATGGCTGCGATCGCCCGGGCTGCAACCGCCGGAGTAGCAAGCGATACGACCAAATCGCCATACCGTGTCGGAGGAATCGGCCGCGGGGCTACGCCGCCATCCGATTCAACGTCGCGACCAACTCGGCCGGCCGGAGCGGTTTTCTGATGAATCTGCCTCCCTCGGGAATGTCGACATCGGCCGGAGCGACTTGTCCGGACACGAGGATGATCGCGACCGGCGGCCAGCGGCGACGAACCATCGCGACAAGCTCAATCCCGTCCATGCCGGGCGGCATGTCGATGTCGCTCAGGATGATTCTGATGTCGGCTCGGTTTTCGAGCAGCTGGATCGCCTGTTTGGCGTTTGCTGCCTCCAGGGTGGCAAAGCCTGCCTCCTCGACCAGATCAACGGTACTCATTCTCAGCAGAGGCTCGTCTTCGACCACCAGCACGACCGCCTTCTGCATGAGCGCTGCTCCTCCTTATCCGTCCAGGTCAGCAAGGAGTGTTGCGAAAGCGGCCTCGAAACCCGAACTGGGATAATCGGGCCGCGCGCCGTCAGTTCCTGCGAAACGGTCGTCCTCCACGAGATAAAAGGGTGCGTTTGGAACGTTGGATGTCCGACGCGAGCCGCGTTAAAGCTTCGAGCACGGCCGCCGCCACCGCGGAACGGTGGATGCTCGTCCCCGGTTAACAGGCTTGAACGGCCCGGGCGCTGACACTAGCCTCTGGCGGCGAGGATAGGGTGGATGAGTTTCGATAGTGATATTGCTAAAGTCAGCGGCATTGCCGCGGTTCCCACCATTCTCGATGTTGTCAGCCGGACAACCGGCATGGGGTTCACCGCCGTCGCGCGCGTGACCGAGGACAGGTGGATCACCTGCGCCTCGCGGGATGAGTTGGCATTCGGTCTGAAGCCTGGAGATGAGCTCAAGGTCGAGACCACGATTTGCCACGAGATCCGGCAGAGCCGGGAAGCCGTCATCATCGATGACGTGGATCAGGACGCCGTCTACTGCAGCCACCACACGCCGGCGCAGTATGGTTTCAAGAGCTATATTTCCATGCCGATCATCATGGCGGACGGCAAGTTCTTCGGCACGCTGTGTGCGATCGATCCCAAGCCGCGGAAGTTGAACACGCCCGAGGTCGTCGGGATGTTCAAGCTGTTCGCGGAACTGATCGCGTTTCACCTCGACGCTGCCGACAAGGTCGAGGTCAGCGAGGGCAAGCTCGCGCTGGAGCAAAGGTCTGCCGAACTTCGCGAGCAGTTCATCGCCGTGCTGGGACACGATCTGCGCAATCCGCTTGCGTCGATCGGGGGTGGCTTGCGTCTGCTGAGGAAGAAGGTCGATGCCGAAGGCATTGACTGGATCAACCTGATGCAGGTCAGCGTCAATCGCATGTCCGCCTTGATCGACAATGTGACGGATTTCGCACGGACGCGGCTGGGCGGAGGGATGCAACTCAAACTCAGGGAAGAGCCGCTCGAGCCGCACATCAGGCAGATCATCTCGGAGTTCGAGAATGTGCATCCGAACCATCGCATTACGGCAGCCGTGGATGTGCCTGGAAACGTCAGGGTTGACGCTGGGCGAATGAACCAGCTTCTGTCCAATCTGCTTGGAAATGCGCTCGCCTATGGTGACGCGGATGCGCCGATCATGATCGTTGCAACAGCGAATGGGCGCGGCTTCGAGATCAGCGTCGCGAACAAGGGGCCGCGCATTCCGGACGAGGCGATGCCGTTGCTGTTCACGGCCTTTCACCGCGGCCAGGTCCTGCCGAACGAAAAGGGATTGGGGCTTGGGCTCTACATCTCGCAGGAGATCGCCCGCGCTCATGGTGGCCAAATCCGGGTGACCTCCACGGCTGAGCAAACCGTCTTCACGGCCGAGTTTCCGCTCTCGCTCAGTTAATTTTCGCTGGCGGTCTCCGGTTCCTTATCTCCCGACAGAAGATTTCCAACTGCCGCGCCCGGTCCTGGCACAAACTGCATATGTAATCTCAACAGCGCTGGCCTATCCTCAAATCAATCTCTTATCGCTGCGCGTCATCCCACGGCGCGCGATAACTCGGCTATTGCGGAGAGAAAAAATGCCGAAGGCTTTGCGAACGCTATCAATTGCGGGCTCTGTCCTGTCTTCACAACAACATCGTTCAAGGGCGCGCGGCGCGATCCACGCCGGGCCAGATTATTGCTTGGCACATTCTGCAGGAGATCGAGGGGCGCCGCATAACGGCCGCCCGGCTTCGTAGTGGCGAGCCGGAGCGGCGGATCAAACAACCATTGAAGACCAACGGAGTTCGCAAATGAATCGTACCAGGCCGCTTTCGATCACATTGGGCGCACTCGTGGCGTCTTGGCTCCTCGGAACAAGTGCCTACGCCCAGGCGGTCTCATCTTCCCCGAACGGGCAAACGGCTCTGCCGTATGCGGAGCCTCGCTTCAGAGGCAATGTAGGCACGACCTTCAAGGATTCCGATCCGGCTGCGTTTCCGAAGGGCGTGCAGGCGCCGCAAGGCGCGCCGAACGTCCTGCTCGTGTTGCTGGACGACGTCGGGTTCGGCCAGTTCTCGGTTGCCGGCGGCGGCGTGCCGTCACCCAACATGGAGAAGCTCGCCAATGACGGACTGTTCTACGACCGTTTCCACACGACGGCGCTCTGCTCGCCATCGCGGGCGGCGTTGCTGACAGGGCGTAACCATCAGGTTGCCGGAACCGGCATCATCACCGAGCTCGCGACCGGGTATGACGGTTACACCGGAATCATTCCCAAGAGCACGGCGACCGTCGCCGAGGTGCTGCGGCAGAACGGCTACGCCACAGCGTGGATCGGCAAGAACCATAATACGCCGATCTACGAGACGAGCACGATCGGTCCATTCGATCATTGGCCCAACGGGCTCGGCTTCGACTATTTCTACGGCTTCATGGCAGGCGACACCAACCAGAACAGGCCCTTCATCTTCGAGAACCAGACACCGGTCGGCACGCCGAGCCAACAGGACTATTACCTCAGCACGGACCTCGCCAACAAATCCATCGACTGGCTCAGGAAGGCGGAAGCCATTGCACCGAGCAAGCCATGGTTCATGTATCTGGCGCCGGCAGCGACCCACAGCCCGCACCAGGCGCCGAAGGAGCTGATTGCCAGGTTCAAGGGCCAGTTCGACATGGGCTGGGACGAGTATCGCAAGCAGACTTTCGAACGGCAGAAGAAGCTCGGCATCGTCCCGCAGGATGCGAAGCTCACGCCACGGCCGCAGAGCCTGCCCGCCTGGGACAGCCTGAACGCTGACCAGAAGAAGCTCTATGCACGCATGATGGAGACGTTTGCCGCGTATGGCTACCAGGTCGACCAGGAGGTCGGCCGGGTTCTGGACTACGTTGCTTCACGGCCTGACGCCGACAACACCTTGATCATCTATATCGTCGGCGACAACGGTTCGTCTGCCGAAGGTGGTCTCGACGGAACACTGAACGAGAACGCGTTCTTCAACGCGTATCAGATGACTTACCAGCAGATGCTTCCGCTCATCGACGAGATCGGCAGCGAGAAGCATTTCAATCATTTCCCGGCCGAATGGGCGTGGGCGATGGACACGCCGTTTCAGTGGACCAAGCAGGTCGCCAGCCATCTCGGCGGCACGCGCAATCCCTTGATCATCAAATGGCCGGCCAAGATCAAGGACCACCATGCGATCCGGACGCAGTTCACCCACATCATCGACATCGCCCCGACCATCCTCGCGGCGGCCGGTGTCGACGAGCCGCGCAGCGTGAACGGCACGCCGCAGGAGCCGATCCAGGGGCGAAGCATGCTCGGCACCTTCAGCGATGCCAAGGCTCCGGAGATGCGGACCAGCCAGTACTTCGAGATGTTCGGCAACCGCGCCATGTACAAGGACGGCTGGTGGGCGGCATCCCTGGCATTCGAACCCTGGCAGGCAGAACGCGGCGAATTCGATCCGTTCAAGGCCAAGTGGGAGCTGTACAATCTCGACAAGGACTTCAGTCAGGCGGACAACGTCGCCGACAAGAATCCGGACCGACTTCAGGAACTCGTCGCACTCTGGTGGGCGCAGGCATCCACCAACAAGGTGTTGCCGCTGGATTGGCGCGGCGCCGAGCGCTTCAGCGCCGAGTTGACCGGCAAGCCCAACCTGGCCGGCGATCGCAAGAAGTTCGTCTATCCCGGCGACCTCAGCGGATTGCCCGAGGCCTCGGCGCCCGACCTGAAGAACAAGTCGTTCAGCGTCTCAGCCAAGGTCGACATCAAGGACGGCGCCAACGGGGTGATCTTCACCCAGGGCGGCAACACCGGCGGCTGGGGCTTCTACATGAAGAACGGCAAGCTCGTCGGGGCGCACAACTTCCTTGACGTCAAGTCGTTCACGGTCGCGAGCGACCAGCCCGTACCTGCCGGCAAGCACGAGCTCAAGATGGCCTTCAGCTATGAGGGCGGCAAGGAGATGGGCAAGAGCGGCACCATCACGCTGTCCGTCGACGGCAACAAGGTCGGTTCGGGCAAGGTCGATCAGACCACGCCGTTCAAATATTCACTCTCGGAGAACCAGGACATCGGACGAGACACCGGCACGGCGGTCGTCAGGGACTATCAGGAACCGTTTCCATTCGAGGGCAAGATCGACGAGGTCGTGGTGGACCTGGAGAAATAGTCAAATGCCGAAGCCCCGGCTGCCGTTGCGGTCCATCGCGGCAGCAGAGGGAGCCGGGTTCGGGTGAACAACGATCGGCCAAGGAAAACCAAAAGGACAAGACCATGAACCGCCGCGAATTCTTTGTTCCGACGGCCGCGGGCGCGCTTGCGACCACATACGCCGCATCGCGATTCGATCTCGGACTCGTTGCGCCGGCATCTGCGCAGGACGGACAAGAGCCGCTCGGCGGCCAGCCGCCGCAGGGCTCGACCTGCTCGATCAAGGACTTCGACTATCAGATCAAGCACCAGCGCGCATTCGAGGCCGTGCTGTGGAACATGCCGGCGATTGCGATTTACTCCTTCCGCCGCGCCGCCTTCACCGATCTCGGCATGAAGGACAACGACATCATCACCTACTCGGCGACCGCGACCCCGAAGCTGGAGGCGATTACGGCGAACAGCACCACCCCTTACATCAGCGCCTTCACGGACCTTCGCAAGGGGCCTGTCGTGCTTGAGCTTCCCGTCGCGGGAGCGGATGGGAGCCTCTACGGACAGGTCGTCGATGCCTGGCAATTCACCATCGCCGATGTCGGTCCCACGGGCCTTGATAAGGGGCAGGGCGGCAAGATGCTGTTCACGCCGCCGGATTTCAAAGGCACCGTCCCGGATGGTTACATCCACGTGGCCTCACCGAACTATCGTATTGCCTTTGCATTCCGCTCCGTTCCGGCGCCGGGCAAGTCGACGGCGGATGCCTACAAATATTCCCAGCGGCTGCGGATGTACTATCTCACCGAGGCCGCCAATCCGCCCCAGCAGAAATTCGTCGATCCCGCAAACATGCGTTACCCGACGCTGCCATTTTACGACGAGCGGCATTTCGAGGACATGCACGCCATCATGAGCGTCGAACCCGTGAGGGAGCACGACAAGGTCATGATGGGCATGATCAAGTCGCTCGGCATCGAGAAGGGCAAGCCGATGACGCCGGATGACACGGCTAAGCGCGCGATGCGACAGGCTGCGATCGATGCCTGGTTCTATCTGCAATCCTGGTACGACAATTTCCCGGCCAACAAGCTTTACTGGCCCGATCGACACTACGCGTCGCTATTGCAGACGGACGAGAACCGGACCTTCACCTTCACCTACGACGACCGGATCGACCTGATCGAGCGTGCGGCCGAGTATTTCTGGTGCACTTACATGCCGAAGGTGCTGACCGACAATCCCGGCACGCAATATTTCATGGCGGTCGCGGACAAGAATGGAAAACTGCTGGAGGCCGGCAAGACGTACAAGATCGACGTGCCGAAGGACATGCCGGTCAGGCAATTCTGGGCGCTGACCGTCTACGATCGCTCGACCTGTTCCTTCATCTACAGCAACTCCAACCGCACCACGCTGTCGTCTTACGACCTCGACAAGATGAAGAAGAACGCCGACGGCGGCGTGACCATCTACACCGGGCCGAAAGCACCGGACGGGCTGGAGTCCAACTGGATACCCACGGCAGGCAAGCGTCCGCTGCCGGCGATGCGGTGTTACGGACCCACCGAGGCGCTGAACGACAAGACGTTCAAGCTGCCGGATTTCGAGATGGTCACCTGACATCGCGGGAGCAGACGCAGGCCGAAGCCATCGCGATTTGTGGGTGGATGGGCATCCTCACATTGGTGCTGTGGCCGCTCGCGCTGACCTGGGCTTATCTCGTGCCGAACAAGCCATTGACGGGCGGCACGCGGCCTCGCCCGTCGGGCAAAACATCGTGTCAAGCCGCGCGGATCAAAATATTCTGATATACAGAATTTCGGTTTTATAGTATCGCTGGTTCGTCCCGGTCCGTCAAAAGGGGCGTTTCGCGATCGTCACGAGATGCAGACCGGATGCGGTGGACGCGGCAGCGCCGGCGCGCGACGTGATGGCAGGGCGGGTGATCCCCGTGAGACGTTACGATCCGCGATACGACACGGCGCCGTAACAGCGGCCTCGTCGGCGTCTTGGGTGAGCACACGCCAGCCCTGGAGAACCCGGTGAGGACGTCCGCGGACGGAGAAGTCGTGTGGTCCTGACGCCCGGGGTCTGTGCGTCAAGCCTTGCAGTGATGTCGTGGCCCGACCGGGCTCGCGCGCGTCAGCTATCGGTGAGGCGACGGGGGCAATAGTGCATCGCTCCCCGGGGAGAGCACGAAGGACACCGTTAAAACCATCCGCGCAGGGAAGGCCGGGCGACCGGCAACACCTGTGATCCACCCCGTGTGCATTCTTGTGGCGCACGGATCCCGGGTGCCAGCCGGCGCCCGGCCTTCCCTGCGCCCTTCTTTCGAGAAGGGCGGCAAGGCAAAGCAAAGCTCGGGCGAAACAAGCCGCGAGAACGGGAAAGCGTGTCAGCAAGTTGAGATGTTGGTAGGCGATGAGCGACGTCACGACAAACTCCGTCATTGCGAGCGCAGCGAAGCAATCCAGAGTCTTTTCGCGGTGGGATTCTGGATTGCTTCGCTGCGCTCGCAATGACGACGTGGAGAGTGCGCGCGCATCACTCACCTCTCGTGCCCCGGACGCAGCGCAGCGCGCCCGGCGATGCGCAGCATCGTCCGGTGCGGTGCGCTGCAGAGCCGGGACCCACGCCACTCGGGGGCTCGTGGCTTCTGGGTCCCGGCTCTGCGCTGCAACGCGAGCACGCTGCAGCGCGTCCGGGATACGAGAGCCTCACGCCGCCACCACGCGCCCGCTCTTCCGCAAGCCCACATATTGCAGCTCCGCGAACACGCCGGTCGCGATCGCCTGCGCGACCACCATGAGCTCGCCCGCGAGGTTCGGCGAGACCGCGCCCGAGAGCAGCAGCGCGATGCTGCCGACCGTCCAGGCCGCGTTACCGATCACCACCAGCAGCACCAGCGGCTTCGCCACCGCGGCGCGCGAGGCGAGCCAGCCGACCAGCGCGGTATAGGCGATCAGGAACAGCCCGGTCTCGCGCAGCAGCGCCTCGGGCAGGTTGAACAGCGCTGCGAACGCGCGGGCGCCGACAGTGAAGCCGAGCGCGGCGATGCCGCTGAAGATGGCGTCGGCAAGCAGCGCGCGGCGGAGGAAGGTGGATGCGTCGATCATCTGAAGTCTCCTTGCTTGGGGGTGAAACTCAATGAAGTCCGCGCCACCAGGCGCGAAGCAGGCGGGCGAGGCGGAACGGGCAGAGGCTTCTGGCCACGCTGTGCTCGAAGGCCGTGACCTGTGCGACGACGTAGTCGCCGGTCGAATGCACCAGCGGCTCGGGCATGTTGAGGCTGCGCGCCAGCAGCCGGGTTGCCAGCGTCGTGGCCCAGGGCAGGACGTGGTCTGCGACGGTCCGGTAGAGCAGCAGCGCGATCATGGTCATCTCCTGTTGCGACCGATGATGCGCGCGGGCGGGGCCCAATTCGATTACCTCGCGGGTAATGGAAGGGCTGAAATTGGCGTGCTAGGTCTTTGACCATGAACGCACATGCATCCACGGCCCACACCGAGCGCAGCCAGCCGGTCCATATCGGCGATCATTTGCGCGAATGGCGGCAGCGCCGCCGCATGAGCCAGCTCGATCTCGCGGGCGAAGCCGACATCTCCGCACGGCATCTGAGCTTCGTCGAGACCGGCCGCGCCGCGCCCTCGCGCGACATGGTGCTGCGTCTCGCCGAGCGCCTCGACGTGCCCTTGCGCGAACGCAACGTGCTGCTGGTGGCCGCCGGTTACGCGCCGGCCTTTCCGCAGCGTCCGCTGGAGGATCCCGCCTTGAAATCAGCCCGCCAGGCGATCGACCTCGTCCTCAAAGCGCACGAGCCCAATCCGGCGCTCGCCTATGACCGGCACTGGAACCTGGTGTCCGCCAACCGCATGGTGGCGCCGCTGCTCGAGGGCGTTCCGGAGCGGCTGCTCGGCCAGCCCTTCAACGTGCTCCGGCTCGCCTTTCATCCCGAAGGGCTGGCGCCGCGCACCGTCAATCTCGCGGAATGGTGCGCGCATCTCCTGGAGCGGCTGCACCGGCAATGCGAGGCCACCGCCGATCCGGAACTGATCAAGCTCTATCACGACCTCAAGAGCTATCCGATTCCGGCGCGCTCGGCGCCGCTGTCGAGCGACAATGTCGCGATCCCCTTCAAGCTGCGGCAGGGCGGGGAGATACTAAGTTTCTTCTCCACCACCATGGTGTTCGGCACGCCCGTGGACATCACCCTGTCCGAGCTGGCGCTGGAGACGTTCTTCCCGGCCGACGAACGCACCGCCGAGCGGCTCAGGCAGATGGCCGCAGCCATGTCCTAGCACCCTTGCCTCGCGGCGGGTTCGGCTTATGTTGGGGCAAACTTGCATCGCCCGAAGGAGGCGCTCATGAGCACGCTGAAACCGCTCCAGATCGATGTCGTCTCCGACGTGGTGTGCCCGTGGTGCTATATCGGCAAGCACCGGATCGAGAGCGCACTGGCGCTCGTTCCCGACGTTCCGGTAAAGCTGAATTTCCGTCCCTTCTTCCTCAATCCCTGGGTGCCGCGCGAAGGCATCAGCCGCGAAGACTACCTCACCACCAAGTTCGGCTCGGTCGAGGCCTATAAGGGCATTGCCGGCCGCGTCGTCGCAGCCGCGAGCGAGGAGGGCCTCATCTACAAGCCCGAGCTGGTCGCGCGCCAGCCCAACACGACCGACTGCCATCGCCTGATCCTGTGGGCCGAGGCGATCGGCAAGGCGCCCGAGATGAAGCAGCGCCTCATGGAGCTCTACTTCCGCGACGGCGGCGATCTCACCGATGTGAACGTGCTGGTGCAGGCGGCCGCCGATGTCGGCCTCGATGCCGAGGACGTGCGCAGGCGCCTCGCCACCGACGAGGACGTCGCGCGTGTTTCGGCCGACGCGCAGGAAGCCGCCGAGAAGGGCATCTCCGGCGTGCCGACTTACGTCTTCGCGCAGAAATACGCCGTCTCCGGCGCGCAGGATCCGAACCTGCTCGCCCGTGCCATCCGCCAGGTCTCGGAAGAGATCAACGCGCAGGCGGCGGAGTAGTCCTTTGAGCTTGAATACGTTGGTAGCTTGGGCGACCATCGGGATTGCGAGGCCGTCATGAAGATCAAGATCGTTGTGCACGAGGCTGAAGAGGGAGGCTATTGGGCCGAGGTCCCGGCGATTCCTGGCTGCGCCACCGAAGGCGATACCATGGATGAGCTGATGGCCAACCTCCGAGAGGCGATCGAGGGGTGCCTGTCCGTCGAAGTTGCTCCGCCCGAACCGGGTGGCGTTGAACGGATTTTGGAATTGCCCGCGTGAAGTCAATCTCAGGTCGGGAGTTCGCACGAATTGTCGAGCGCCACGGCTGGAGTTTGCTTCGAGTCAACGGTAGTCATCACATCTACGGTAAACCCGGCAGCGTTGTGCGGCTATCGGTTCCCATTCACGGCAACAAGCCTCTGAAGGCTGGATTGCTGCGTCATCTCATCAAGCTTGCTGAGCTGTCTGACGCGGATTTGTAGTTCGCCATTTCCTGATCAGGTGGACCACGGATCGTGCCGTTTCGCGCGAGGCATAACATGTAGCAAGTGCTGCGCGGATCAAGGCTACAATCGGATCGTTTCGCCGCAGCGGAATCAGGACATCACCGATCGCAAAGCGTCCCCGCCAGATTGGGTTGATCATGGGGTGGTCCGCGCTCGCCGTGGAATCCGCGCTCGCAATGGCGGGATCGGCGCAGAGGTGACGGGTGAGGTCGAGCGTGAGCTGCACGCCCGGCGAATATTTTGCAAAACGCTCGTCGATGCCGAGCTTGAAGAAGAAGGCACGGTCCTGATGGCGCAGCACGATGCCGGCGGCCACTGGCGTCGTGCCGGCGCGGAGCGTGACGATCTCGCATTGGGCGGTCTCGGCGAGTGCGGGCACTGCGCGTCGGATGAAGGTCGCATCGCCGGCATGCTGGATCAGCGCGGTGCCGCGCTTGCCCTTCCAGCCGCTGGCTTCGAGCTGCAGGAATATTTCGAGCGCCGGCCTGATCTCGTCTGGCTTGCGTGCGACGTCGAAGGCGACAGGCCCATGCTCTGCGAGACGATGGCGCTGGCGGCGCAGGTCCTTGAGCTTCTTGGTGCCGAGCGCGTCGCGCAGCAGCGTCTCGCCATCCTGCGTCGCATCGAGACTGGCGCGGATGTAGGAGGACAGCACGCGCGGCTTCAGACCGTCGCAATCGAGAACCTGCTTGATGGTATTCATCGCCGCGCCGTCGAGCGCAACGTCGTTCAGCACGAGCGCATGCGCGCCGGCCTTGCGTGCCTGTTGCAACAGGCACGCGGCGGCCTCGGTCGCGGCGTCGCGGTCGATCAGCGGGCTGCACAGGGTGCCATAGGGATGCGCGCTCACCAGCGCGGGCAGCGGGATCTTCAGGGCACGCCAGAGCGAGATCACCGGCATCAGCCCGATCAGCCGCGCCGAAGAGCCGCCGAATGCCGCAAGTGCCGAAGCGTCGTTGCGCCCGCGCGCGGTGGCGCTGACGGCAAGCTCCCAGGCGGGCAGGTAATAGCCGTTCGGCTCGGTCGCGCGCTGCGCCAGCGCGCGCCATTGGCCGGGGTCGATGGAGGCAAGCGGGACGCGCGCGCGCGCCGTCGCAGCATCCCTCGATGCCGGATTGATCGCTGCCTGATGCGCGATGTCGACCACGTCCCGTCGTCCCCGTTCAGAAGACCATGCTTAGCGCAAAGATTGGAAAATCCGGTTGGGACGCCGCATCAATTCGAGTGGTATTGTTAACGTCTCATTGAGCATGCGGGCGCAGCATTGCTGGTCGCCTCGATGGATGCGCCAAGATCGTTCTCGACCCGGAGGATCATGATGATCGCTACACCCTTCACGCCGGTTGCCTCGCTCCTCGGCGGGGCGTTGATCGGTCTGTCCGCCGTGCTCCTGATGTGGACCACCGGGCGGATTGCCGGCGTCAGCGGCATCGCCGCACGCCTGTTTCCGCCTTACGAGGATAGCCAATTTGCCGGCCGGCTCGCTTTCGTCGCGGGCCTCATCGTCGCGCCGCTATTGGTCCGCCTCATCACCGGAAGCCTGCCGGCGCAAACCATCGCTGCGACGACGCCGGTACTGATCGTCGCCGGATTGCTGACCGGTTTCGGTGCGGTCTGGGGCAATGGCTGCACGTCCGGCCACGGCGTCTGCGGTCTGTCGCGGCTCTCGGTGCGCTCGCTGGTCGCGACCGCCGTTTTCATGGCGACGGGCGTCGTCACGGTTTTCCTGATGCGGCACTGGAGCTGAGCTGATGGCAATCCTCGTTCAATTCGCGATCGGCCTGGTCTTCGGCCTCGGCCTCATAGTTTCCGGCATGTCGAACCCGGCAAAGGTTCTGAACTTCCTGGACGTCGGCGGCATCGCCGCAGGCACATGGGACGCGAGCCTTGCCTTCGTGATGGCGGGTGCGGTCGCCGTGACATTTATTGGCTTCAAACGCGTCCTGAAGCTCGCGCGCCCCTTCTTCGCCGAACGTTTCTACGTTCCGACGCGAAAAGATATCGATCCGAAGATCATCGTCGGTCCCGCCATCTTCGGCGTCGGCTGGGGATTGGCAGGCTTCTGTCCAGGGCCAGCGCTGACCGCACTCGGATTCGGCTCAACCTGGGCCTTCATCTTCGTCGGCGCGATGTGCGCCGGCATGGTGCTCGCGCGCTTCATCGCACGGCTTCCGTCGTCGACGGGCATTGTCACGCCGGCCGATCCGCTTGAAACGTGACATGGGCGGGACCGGGCAAAGCATCTTCGCCCGGTCCCGTCACGCTAGGCTAAAGCGATTACCAGCGGTCTTCGCCGACTCCGACGCCCACGCTGACGCCAGGGGCGCGAATGCCGACGCCCGCGCGCGGACCATCATCCCAATCGCGATAGGCGCGGCGCTCGTAGTAGCGGTCGCGCGGCATGGTCGCATAGGAGTCGCGCACGATCACGCGCGCGCCGCCGCGTGTGCGATAGCAATTGCCGGCGTCATCGCAGACCAGCCGGACTTCCTGAACGAGCTCAGGGCTGCTGTATTCGCTGGTCGTGTAGATATCGGCGGCCTTTGCGCCGCTCGCCGCAGCGAGGGCCCCGACGCCGGCCAGCAGTGCAATCGTGAACGTCCTCATTCCTGTCCTCCTCCGAAACTGCCCTCGGCGGTAACAAGAAAGGGAGGCGGGGATCGTTCCGGCTGAACTGCAGGATTTTCCCGGAACTGCGACCTTGTCGTGGCGGACGTCCGCCGGCTGTTCCAATCCGTTGGCCGCAATTTGGGAACGAAGCTGCTGCCTCGCGGTTGCGCGCGCGGCCTTACACAGACCTGACGAGGCCTGTCCCTAGATCGGCTCGTAAGTTTCGGTCCCGCAGATGTCCTCGGCTTCCGCGCGCCGGCGATCGACGACCTTCCCGCCATTGATGGTCACGATGTAGGTCTGGGCACCGAGCGAGGAGCCGGTTGCCGAGGTGAGTTGCGCGCGGACGCAGGCGGTCCAGCCCGGTCCTCGCACCTCGTGATGAGGCGGAGCGACGTGAATCTCGCGTGGATTGGACGTGTTCAGAAAGACGACATCGATCTGCTCGCGCACCACGCGCTTGACGTCGGGGGGCGGCTCTGGCCGCGGCTGCTCGGCTTCCTTCATGCGCATGAACTCGGGCACCGGGGCGCGGCTGTCGGCAAAGCCGCAGCCACCGAGCGCGAGCGCGCCGGCCAGCAGCGCCGCATGAGCAATGATCCGTAACATCCGTGAAGGTCCCCTGCGGACCGACAGATAGGCATGAATGCGATCCGGCGAAGACCGGGCCGATCAACATTTGCTGAAGACCCGGGACCCACGGCATTTGCTATTACGGGATTGCAGGCTAGTTTGTACCCCAGACGAAGGGGATTGCACCAATGAGGGTTTTGGTCATAGCGGCGGCAGTGCTGGCGCTGGTGGGCGGATCGGCCCAGGCGCAGATGGGGGCCGGCAGCAAGCGCCAGGGCAATGCGCCGAAGGCTGACAACACGCCCAAGGTCGACGAAAAGGCCTACAAGGCCGCGCTCGAGCGTATTCCCGAGCCCAAGGAGAAATACGATCCGTGGAGCGGGGCCCGCCCAAGCGAGCCCGCCAAGAAACCGAAATAGAGCGAGGCGGCGTTGCGGACCGGCTCGCGCATTGCGGCCGCGCTCGTTGCGTTGCAATTTGTTGCGTTGGTGTCGGTCGTGGTGCGGCCATGCTCGGCCTGGGAGAGTTGGGGCGGCGATGCCGGCGGCTCGCGCTTCTCGCCATTGCGACAGATCACGCCCGACAATGTGGGCCAACTTGTCCGCGCGTTCGAATATCACACCGGCGATCTCACCTCGCGCGCACCGGAGGTGATGCGTCGAACCAAATTCCAGGCGACGCCGCTCCTCGTCGAGGACAGCCTGATCTTCTGCTCCCCCTTCAATGAGGTGATCGCGCTCGATCCCGGCACGGGCGCGCAGAGATGGCGTTACGATCCCAAGATCGCGACCAATCAGCGTCCTGCCAATCGCTATGTCTGCCGCGGTGTCACGTACTGGATCGATGACAAGGCGCCGCAGGACGCCGTCTGCCGATCGCGCATCTTCATGGGCACCAACGATGTCCGCCTGATCGCGCTCGATGCGAAGACGGGAAAGCCCTGTGCCGATTTCGGCAAGGGCGGCGAGATCAAGCTCGACATCGGCATGCGGCTGGATTGGCCCGGCGAATTCCAGATCACCTCGCCACCCGTGGTTGGCCGCAGTGTCGTCGTGGTCGGCTCGTCGATCGGCGACAACAGCCGCGTCGATGCGCCGAGCGGGAAGGTACGCGCGTTCGACGCGCGCACCGGTCAGGCGCGCTGGACGTTCGAGCCGCTCAAGCGGGATGGCATCGAGGCCGGCCACGCCAATGTCTGGGCGCCGATGTCGGTCGACGAGGCGCGCGGGCTCGTCTTCCTGCCGACCACCTCGCCGTCGCCGGATTTCTGGGGCGGCAAGCGGCCGGGCAACAACGAGCACGCCAATTCGGTGGTTGCGCTGCGCATCGAGACCGGTGAGCTCGCGTGGGCGTTCCAGACCGTGCATCACGACGTCTGGGATTACGATCTGCCAGCGCAGCCGACGCTGACGCGTCTCGACACCGGCGAGGGCCAGCGCGACGTCGTGATCCAGCCGACCAAGCAGGGCTTTGTGTTCGTGCTAGATCGCGACACCGGCAAACCGGTGTGGCCGGTGGAGGAGCGCGCGGTGCCGCAGGGCGGCGCGGAAGGCGAGACACTGTCGCCGACGCAGCCGTTCCCGACGCATGTGCCCGCACTGACGTCGCAGACGATCTCGACCGACGATGCGCTCTCGCTGCTCCCCGGCTTGCGCCGCTCGTCTTGCGAACGGAAGTTCGCGGACGCGCGCAACGAGGGCCTGTTCACGCCGCCTTCCGTGCAGGGCACATTGGAGTTTCCCTTCACCGGTGGCGGTGTGAACTGGGGCAGTGCTGCGTTCGATCCGACTGGTCAGATCCTCTATGTCAACACCAGTCGCGCCGTTCATCTGATCAAGCTGATCCCGCGCGCGGAAGCCGCCGGATTCAATCCGCCGCCCGGTCATGATTTCGGCCAGCAGCGCGGCGCGCCGTTCGCGATGTCGCGCGCGGTGGTGATGTCGGAGCTCGGCTTGCTCTGCAACAAGCCGCCTTGGGGCGAGATGGTTGCCGTCGATCTCAAGGGCGGAAAAATCCTCTGGCGTTCGACGGTCGGCACCACCGAGGACCTGGCGCCGCTCGGCCTGCCGCTGCCCTGGGGCACGCCGCTCGTCAACGGGCTTGCCGTGACTGCGGGCGGTCTCGTCTTCACGGGTGCGATGGATGCCTATCTGCGCGCGTTCGATGCGCGCAGCGGTCGCGAGCTGTGGCAGGGCCGGTTGCCGGTGCCCGGCGTCGCCAATCCCATGACCTATCTCTGGAAGGGCGAGCAATATGTGGCGATCGGCGCCGGCGGCCATTCCGAAGGCGGCACCTCGATCGGTGACAGTGTCGTTGCATTCCGCCTGGCGCGGCCAGGCGAGGCGCCCTCGCTATGGTCGCGCACGATCGATCGTCCGGGTGGACGATTCTTCGGCGTATCGTCGGCGATCGCGCTCGCGATCGTGGTGCTTGTGATCGCGGGTGTACGCCAGCGTCGCCGTCGTCGTGCGAGACGAGTATAGCGCCGCGTCGCGCGCGCGTTGCGAACGGTCATTCACACGATATGGACTACTGTACGAAAGCCAGTCCGATGCGCTTGTCGCTGCGCCAAACTTCGCGGCAATTCCGCGCGAAATTGTCGCGCGCAATGGAGAGTGTGAACGATTGCGGCAGTGTGACAGCTGCATCAAGGTCGATCGCCGCGCCGCCTTCAGACATGTTTCGTACGGTGCACGCTACACCGCTGTTTTCAAAGGTGATCGTCCCACCCTTGAAAACACGGTGACGCTGCGTCGTACGCTTCTCGATCATCCGCATTAATCCATAATGACGTTTGTAACGTAATGCTTAGAAATTGCGTTGATCTAAACTCAATACTGGCGCTACTTGTGCATCGCTTCAGACTTCGTTTACGACGTTGGAGCGGTGAGTCCACTTCCTGCCGACTTGTCCCACAAGCCTTTCATTTATGGCGTTACGCGCCGATGGAGATTCCGATGAAGACCACGCTTTCGATCCTGTTCGCCGCAGCGCTCTCGCTGACGTCGATGCCCGCCCACGCCGTCAAGTGGGACCTCTCGACCATGACCTGCAAGCAATTCCTCGAGAGCGGCGAAGACAACATCGCGGTCGTGCTGACCTGGATGGACGGCTGGTACAAGGGCGACGAGGACAACGCGATCATCGACACCGAGGTGTTCATCGAGAACGCCAAGAAGTTCGGTGCCTATTGCGGAAAGAATCCGACGGTCAGCGTCGTCACCGCGGCTGACGAAATTCTCGGCAAGTAATTTTTGGAGTGTGTCGGCCGGGGCGTGATCGCATCGCGCGTCGGTCTCTCGCTTCGACACGATCACGAGAGCCGCGGTGCGCCTTGCGCTCACGCGGCTCTCTTCTTTTTGGAATGAAGCTCAGCCCGGCAGCATCGCGAACGCACTCGACACCATCGCGACCTGCTTGTTGTCGGTGGCCGAGAGCAGCGTGACGCGGCCGAAGCTCATGGTGCGTCCGAGCCGGACCACGCGCGCGTCGGCGAGCACGTCCGAGGAGGCGACCGCGCGCATGAAATGCGTGGTCTGGTCGACCGTCGTCATCGGACGATAGCCGCGGTTGGCGGCGAGGTTCGCGATCACCATCGCGGTGTCGGCGAGCGCCATCAGCGCCTGGCCGCAGACCACGCCGCCATTGCGGCACAGCCGCTCCGAGAACGGCATGCGCAGCAACGCGCCCGGCTGCCAGTCCGGTGCATCCGGCGGCGGCGTGTGCTCGATGCGCTCGACCGAAAGGTTGAGATCCTGCACCCAGGGCGCGAAGACCTCGCCGAGAATGCGCCTGGCATCGTCGATGCCGAACTCGGCGTCTGGCTGCGATGGCATTGCTGTCGTTTCCTCCTGTGTTGCCGGATGTTTCGGCGCATTCTGCGCGGATCGGCGCGGCAAAGTCACCCGGTCCCGCACCGGTCCCGTTGGCTTGAAAATGCCTGACTTGGCCCGATATGATAGCTCGCTTGGGAGTGGGTGGACGATGTTGCGTCGGTGTGTCCTCGTGTTTTCGCTGGTGGTGCTTGGCCTGGTGCTGAACGGCTGCACCCGGTGCGGCCCGATCTGGGACGATTGGCTGCAAGCGCCGAAATCGTGCCGATCGGACCGGCTCTAGCGCGAGATGCGGCCCCGAGCGGGCTGTTGACAGGGACGACAGGGCGCGGTTGATCCGCACCCATGTGGAAGATCAAGGAGTACATGATGAAGCTTTTCCGTATGGCGGCGGTGCTGCTGGCCGTGCTGACGGCGCCAGCCTATGCGCAAGTGCCCAATATCAATCTGCTGCAGGACGGCCCGAGCAAGACGCCCGAGGAGAAGGCCGCCGAAGCCGAGCGCGACAAGGCCTACAAGGAGACGCTGAAGAAGATTCCGGACGCCAAGGCGTCCAACGACCCCTGGGGCGGCATGCGCTCCGATCCGCCGAAGCAGCCGGCCGCGCCGAAGGCGTCGGCCGCAACCGGCGCGCCGAAGAAGAAGTCCGGCACGAGCGCGAATTGATTCCGTAGGCCCGACCGGAGGCGGTTCACGCCTTCGGTTATGGGACTCCTCTTTCGCCGGCCCGGCTCCTACATTGCCGGCAGGTGTTGCGTAGAGGAGGGCAGGTCATGGCCGATCGTCCGCGGGATCTCGCCGAGCGGATGGCGCGCCGGCGCAAGATCGGCGACAGGCCGGCCGCGCGCAGCGGCGACGGCTATCTGCGCGAGACCTTCACCCTGCCGCGTGCGGCGGCGCGGGCGAGGGCAGAGGCCTTCTTCGCCCGCTACCCCAAGGCCGGCTATATGAGCGTGGTCGAGACTTGGCGCGAGCTGCCCGGCGGCGACATCGAGTTCACCATGCGCCGGCTGCCCAGCGCCGATTAGGCCGCGAGCTAAAGCGCGATGAGATTTGGATGAAGCGTCATCGCGCTTTAGGTCGTTGTTTGAGCATGATCTTTTTCGGAAAACCGCTGCGCACTTTTCCGGATCATGCTTAGTCGAGCGTCTCGGCGACGATGCGGATGCGGAACACCGGCTGCTTGGCCTCGTCCAGAAGCTCCATGTCCCATTCGGAGTTCTCGCGAAGCTTGCGGGCGATCCCTGCGGCCATGTCGGCGCAGACGCTGGTCATCTCTTTCCAGGCCGCATCGCGATCGGGAAATTCGGTCGCCCGGTCCGCGCAGCCCGAATAAATCCCGTTGCGGATTTGAAAGAAATAGAGCGGCATGGCTGGCACCGATCGCGTCGTGGCCTGCCCCCTCGGCCAGAAGTCCGCAGTGCAATCCCAAACGCCCGGCAGATCAATTCCGGTCGGCTACGGACAAGCCATGGCGCGCCGCGGCGCATAGGGACGGCGGTCTCACGCCGAGCCTTCAGGCTTCAAGCAGTCTCGCGCCCGATCGCCTTCAGCTCCCGATCGATGCGTAGCTGCACCCGCCGGATCGCCAGCAGGTCGATCTTGGTCTCGGTCTTGCCGGTCTTGAGCTGCTCGCCGATGCGGAACTGCCATTGCCAGATTCCGGGAATTGCAGTCTTGGCAACGGTGAACTCAACGCCCCTGTGATTCATGGCCATCTCCCCACGGTCCATTTTCACTGCCAAACATGTTGGGCGCGGTCGTATTCCGCCGACAAGCAAAATCTGCCGGTAAGCCCAAGATAGTTCACGGGAATCCGGAAAACGCGCGCACTCCGAAACAAACGAAATCGAATCCCGAAAGATTGTCGGCTCCGCAAGGCGAGTGGAACCATTGTTGCTGCCGACGGATGCAATCATGTGCGGATCCGGAACTCTGTTCTTGGTCGGAGAACCACGGACATTTGATCGCGCTCATGCCGGGGCCTGGCCGGTTCCGCGACCCCGGCTCGAATCCATCGTGATGCAGCTGCCGGCATGTGCCTTGCTTGACCTGACGATGGTCAGCAACACGGGTCCATCATGCTCGGCATTCCGCGCCGCTACAGTCATTTCGTCTTCGGCGTGATCCAGTCCGGATTGACCTCGCTGATCGCGGCGGGGATCGCCAGCCTGCCCGCCGAGGGCGCGATGCTTTTCATCAGGCACTGGATGGTGTCGTGGCTGCTCGCATGGGCTGCGATGCTGCCCCTGGTGCTGCTGGCCGCGCCCGCGATCCGCGCCGTCGCGCTGCTTTTGACGCGGGAAGAGAGGGCATGAAAAAACCCCGCTTGGGGAGAGCCAAGCGGGGAAGAGGTTATTGGAGGCTGAGGTGCTGGGCTGCAACACCATAGCCAAATGACCCTAGCGGGCCGAGCTTACGACAGCCTGACAGGCGATGCGCGCCGGCGCGCAAGCGTGCCCCGCAAAACAGAAAACCCCGCTCGGGGTTGAGCGGGGTTTTCGACTGGGTATGGAGGCCCGGTGTTGGTCCACTGGGCGGTGCAAGGTTAGGAGAGTCGGCTTACAGGCGCCTGACGACGGCGCCGAAACCGCAACGTCCCGCTGAGCCCCAGACTGGCCCCGCACCCGTCCCAATTTCGTCACCCGATCGCACCACTCAAGACACAGCCGCAGGCGAGATTCTGCGTCCCGGTGCAGCCATGGGGGAAACGTGGCGCGCCGGGAACGGGGTGGCATCATGGATAACGTAGAGCGGTCTTTCGCCGCCGCGACGGCGGCTGGCTTCGTGGTGTTGGTGATCGGCCTGGTGCTGCTGGCAGTGCTGTAAGGCCGCGTGCACGCCTGCAGTTGGGGTCGGCCGATGAGCGGTCCGATGATGCCGGGGCATGCCAGGGACGCCGGCGCGTGATTCAAAAAGTGAGAAAACAACCCCATGCACAGTAGACCGCCCAGCGATTTCGCTGCGCGATCAATGGATTATATACGGTATTTAGACACCTTAATGTGCCGGGTGTCAGCCTCCGGAAGCATCCAGATCCCTCGGACGCGCGGTGCGGCGCGGGAAGCCCGGCCGGGTCTAGTGAACGTTGATCACGTGGAGGGGCAGGTGCAGCTCGGCGGCACGCTCTTCGCGGTCCTTCTTGCGGAACTCGTTTTCCTTCCGCTCGAACTTGACCAGCTCCTCATGCGCGGCCTCGAGCAGGTGGTTGCGCCTGGTTGCATCCTGATGCGCATTTTCCGTCATGACGAAGGCTCCCCATTGCTGCGGTTCACCCCCGGTCAAGGCCTGGGGCCGCAAAAAGTTCGCTACCGCAAGATTGCGGAATCATGACGGCGCGCGAGGCGCCCGTCCTTGATGCGCGTCAGCTTCGTGCGAAGAAACAGGGGCGCATGCCGCGCCGCTACTTCGGCGGTTGAAGCTCGGACGACTTGACCCAGTCGTGCAGATGCGAGGCCACGTCGGCCTGGCGGGCCCGCCTGAGCAGGGCATCCCGCTCGGGCCCGGCCGGAAGCTTTGAAGCCTGTTCCTGGAGCTGCGTCACCCATGCGGTGAGCCGGTCCTGAAGGGTGAGCTGTTGCTTGAAACGCCGGCGCTTGAGCATGGCGGGCTCCTTTCCATCCGAGGAAGGCGGGAGCGCGATTGGCGTTCTCGTCACCGATAGTAGCCACGGTCCGTGCGGTGATGGCCCATTAAGACGGATTATCGGATCTGGTTCTGTCCATTTGTGCACACAGCACGGGGGCATCACAGGATTCGGCTTGGGTCGCCGTGGCCGTCAGCGCTCGATGCGCTTCCTGACGCCATTGGCGTCGCCGATGCGATTATCTGTACAGCAATGTGCCGAGGCACATGATCAGCATCACGGTGCCGAGCGCGACCGTAAAGAGGGCGCGTTCTGCTTTGCTCGTTAGCTCATCTCTCGGCACGATGACCCTCTCGACTTCAATGAGAGGCAACTTAACAAATGTCAGGTTGTTCCGGCATGTCGCGAATACAGCCATGCGGACCGAACTGGCGAAGGACGACAAGAGGCCACCCATCGCGGCGGCCTCTCGTCGTGCCAGGGCCGGCCTAGTGGCAGGGCTTCCCCTGCATCTGCGCGTACCGGCTGTGGCAGCCGTCGTGCAGCTGCCACCGCTTCGTGACTTTGATCGTTTTCGGCGGGGAGGATGTCATCGGCGCCGCCGATGCCGCCACCGTGCTTGCGAAGAGGGAGAGTGCCAGAGCGAATTTGAGAACCGACTTCATCAACGCCTCCGGGGATGTTCAGACAAGACGCATCGTAGCGCTACAAGTTAAGCGTTACATATTGTAGCATATAAATCAAGGCGACTCGCCTGAATGCGATCGCGGACAAGACGGCCACGGCTTCTGGGGGAAGCGGCCGCCAACCAGGAGGCGCAGATGACCGATCAGAAAGATGCCGAACACGACTGCCCCGAGTGCGACGGAACCGGCCAGGAACGGGGCATGCAACCGATCCGCCTGGGTGAAAAGCGCGAGCTTCGGCCCTGCACGAAATGCGGCGGATCCGGGAAAATCAAACAGGCATCAGCTTGAGGCCCGGACGACGGAAAGCCGCCCCCTCGTCACCGAACAGGGGGCTGTGCGAATTGGGACACCCGCAGAGGTAGATTGGGACACCGCGCATTCACATCAGCCAAGGCGCGATCTCTCGATCGATGCTTGCGTGGATGTCTTGCGTGGATGTCTTGGCGCTCTTGCCGGCCCCGGAGAGCCAAGGTCGGAAAGCAAAAACACCGCCTGCTTAAATGGTCGCAGGCGGCGGCTTTCCAGCCCCGAGGGGGATGATGCAAAACCCCGGTAAAGCTTGGTCTGTTCGGACGGGGCCAAGGTTCAAGTTAATTCTTGCCTCCGTCGATGATCCGGAAGCTGCGCATTATTCGGACGGGCGGTTTGGCTTCAACGGCAACACCGCATCAATCAAAATCCCCAATCGTCCAGACGACGCCGGCAGCGGCCCGCGGAGCTTCATGGACGCGGCAGAGGTCGTAGCGAGCCACATACAGGCTGACCGCCGCAGCGTGACTGGTGAGCTTCTTCTCCGGGGGGGCTGATCAGGACACCCGCGATTTGAAATTCGGACCCGGCCGATTCACAATTGTTGTGGCAAGGATTTGTTAACCGGCAATGTCCGGGGCTGGCAAAGCCTTTTCATTTCGGAATCATTGAAACCCGGAAAGCATGAGGGGCCGCTGTCTCGGGACGGTGGCCCTTTGTTTTCACACCGCGAGGTCAGGCGAGGGACTTTGATCGCGGGTTTACCGCGCGGTCTTTCGCTCGTGCATGGCCGCTTCGACCTGGTCGGCAAGGACGCTCAGATGGTCGGCGAGGCGGCCAAACAGCTCCTGCTTCGCCTTGTCGGTCGCGAGGTCACGGATGAGGGCGCACTCCGCGGCGTCCTTACGGAGCTTTTCGAGCTGAGTCTGATAGTCCCGCATGGCGCATCCCGATTGCTTGTTTTTCCCGACTTTAGGGCAAGCCAGGCAAGTCAGGACACAACAAAAATCAACACGGGACGCTGAGGGTCAAATACGGACAGCTGGGAAATCCATAGGTGGCTCAAGCAAAAACGCCGCCCGCTTAAATCTGGCGCGGGCGGCGGCTTTCCAGCCCCGGTGGGTTTAATGCAAAACTCCGGTACCGATAGCTTTGCACAAGTTGTGCCAAGGTTTTATGTCGCGTTCCGGGACAGCCGCGCTGGTGGATCAGGACACTTGCTTATGCCCGGTTGGGTGCATTGCCTGCTCGACCTCAGCCAGAGTGCAATGTGGCGCCCGTCGTTGGATGAAGTCGAAGCAGCGGCGCGTGTCCTGCACAAGGTGGGCACCATCACCATTGGTGGAAGCCGTACTCGAAGTCTTACGACGAATTGGCCGCGACCGATCCGATTGCCAAGTCGGAGTTCGATGGGATCGTCGAGCAGATGCTGATGGCTGCCAACGAAGCGCGTCCATCAAACCAGGACACCGCCGAATTCAACTTGGGACAGTTGGGGTCCAAATACGTACAGCACCCGGAGGTCGGTGACGTTGTGAGAGTTGGGCGCTTGGGGGCGGCCTTAATGCTTAGTGCTCGCGTTCCGATAGATTATAGAAACGCAGAACAACCGTGTAGTCGTCGAGCGCACTTCCACAGCCAAATCGGGCCGCTCGCCTTTGAAGACGGATTCCTTGGCGATCCCGGTCAGTGTTTGCATTGCTTCGACTTCGGCGGCTTTTAGATCGGGCAGGCGCAGACCTTCCTCGTCTGCAAAGAACTCGCGGCCACTTTGGATGTCAAAGAAATAGCGTTCCATCAAGGCGCTCCATCGTCACGCAGGCGGGAGCGCTCTCGGTCTCTCAGCCACCGACGCCTACGGGCAGAGCCTCGGCCGATGATGGGACGACAATAAGCTGGTTGTCAGATGGTTGCCAGAATTACTCTGGCGGCTGCAAGCCGGGCGATCTCAACCACTCACTCATATGCGAGCCGGTCTCGGCTTGGCGAGCCCTGCGGAGGGCTGCTTCGCGTACAGGTCCGTAAGGGAGGAGTTCGGCTTCTTCGCGAAGGCGCCGGGCTCGGAAACAGGCCAGCGCCCAAATTCGCAAAAGAACATATTGCGAACATAGAACAGATAGGGTACATTGTTTTTATCGACGACCCGCTGCCCCAACCGTTTGTCCCGCACCCGAATCCTCGTCATAAGGAGCACGACCCAATGTCCGCCACTGCCCTGCGTATCGTCGAAGGATCTTCCATGGACAAGAGTAAAGCCCTGGCTGCCGCGCTCTCTCAGATTGAGCGCCAGTTCGGCAAGGGATCGGTGATGAAGCTCGGCAAGAACGACCGGTCCATGGACATCGAGGCGGTGTCTTCGGGCTCGCTCGGGCTCGATATCGCGCTCGGCATCGGCGGCCTGCCCAAGGGGCGCATCGTCGAGATCTACGGGCCGGAATCCTCGGGCAAGACCACTCTGGCGCTGCATACGGTGGCGGAAGCGCAGAAGAAGGGCGGCATCTGTGCGTTCATCGACGCCGAGCACGCGCTCGACCCGGTCTATGCCCGCAAGCTGGGCGTCAACATCGACGAGCTCCTGATCTCGCAGCCCGACACCGGTGAGCAGGCGCTGGAAATCTGCGACACGCTGGTGCGCTCGGGTGCGGTCGACGTGATGGTGATCGACTCGGTCGCGGCACTGGTGCCGAAGGCCGAGCTCGAGGGCGAGATGGGCGACGCGCTGCCGGGTCTGCAGGCGCGTCTGATGAGCCAGGCGCTGCGCAAGCTCACGGCGTCCATCAACAAGTCCAACACCATGGTGATCTTCATCAACCAGATCCGCATGAAGATCGGTGTGATGTACGGCTCGCCGGAAACCACGACCGGCGGCAACGCGCTGAAGTTCTATGCCTCCGTCCGCCTCGACATCCGCCGCATCGGCGCGATCAAGGAGCGCGACGAAGTGGTCGGCAACACCACCCGCGTCAAGGTGGTGAAGAACAAGCTGGCGCCGCCCTTCAAGCAGGTCGAGTTCGACATCATGTACGGCGAGGGCGTCTCCAAGATGGGCGAGATCCTCGATCTCGGCGTCAAGGCCGGCATCGTCGAGAAATCAGGCGCCTGGTTCTCCTATGACAGCCAGCGCCTCGGCCAGGGCCGCGAGAACTCGAAAGCGTTCCTGAAGGCCAATCCCGACATCACAGCCAAGATCGAGACCTCGATCCGCCAGAACTCGGGCCTGATCTCCGAGCAGATTTTGGCCGGCACGCCCGAGAGCGACGCCGATGGCGAGGAGCCGGCGGAAGAGTAAGACCTGACGCGAAAAGTTTTCGCGAGGAGCGGGCGCTGAGGACGTTGAGTTGCCGACGTCGTCAGTGCCCGTTTCGTTTTGCGTTGTAGCGGTCGGGTGTTGCAATGAACCGCGTGATCTTGACCAGTTCGTCCGGCGTTGGTCTGATCCATGCGGATCGCGCCGACATGGTCGTCCCGTTGATCTTTCGCTTCGTGTCGGGGCCACTTCCGTCGGTTGAACACCTCAATCGCTATCTCGGTGGACGCTCACTCAGAATTTTTGAAGAGGTCATCTGGTCTGATTGCGTCCGTCGATTGCCCTTTGTCCGGCGCGAGGATCGGGACGGTGCGTTGCTCTGGTTCTGCGAGACCTACGGAGTCGATCTCATCGAGCTGTGGTTCGACCCTGAACCAAACAGTCAATTGCAGTTGATCTGGATCCTCGACTACCTCCGTTCTCAGCCATTCGTCGCACCGAGGCTGAGCTTACGATGCGTCGATTTCGATCTGCGCGGAGTAGATCCCGCAGAGCTTCGTCATCGCGACGTGCGGGAGTTCGATATCGCAGAAAGCGATTTTGAGATCGCCAGCATGGCCTGGGAGGCCTACCGCGCGGCGACGCCGGAGCTCTGCTCGGGTCTGCTCAATAGGCCGCTCGGCAAGCTGTCTTCTCTGAAGACGGCTATGGAAGACCTGCTCGCAGAACTGCCGTCGCCGGCGACGGGACTGGGAGCGACCGAGACGCGGCTTCTCGAACTGATCGCAAGCGGACACGATCGCACCGATGAGCTGTTTCGGCCGGGCGTGCTCGGGACACGCGTGTTCGATCCGTGGGAATTGGGTGCGCTGCTCGAAGGACTCGCATTTGCCCCGACGCCCGCCGTTGCAGGTCTGGACGGTCAGCTGGCAACACTCGATCCAGACAATGCGAGAAGCCGCAACGCCGCCTTTCGCCGGAGCCGGCTGTCACTGACCGAATTTGGCCGAGCGGTCATCGCGGGCCGGGAAGATTTTCGCCGCCATAATCCGATCAAACGCTGGTGGGGCGGCACGCTTCTGACCAACGAGCGGCTCTGGCGGTGGGATCGCGAAAGCCGATCGTTGGTGGCGCCTTAGATAAGCGTTCAGTGCCGTAGATTCCATGGGGCGGTGAGCGTGGCCTTTCCGGTAGGTTTGGGTTTCCACACTCGAACCCACGGAGGGTCAGATGCAAGCATCGACTGTAGGCACGCTCACCAGCGACCATAATGGCACAATTTTCCTTGCGAT
>NZ_DASYWN010000039.1:0-65756 GCF_035935975.1 Bradyrhizobium sp. | reverse complement strand
CGCCGGTGCCGATGGCATCCTTGACAGTGTCTGCGCGCGACGCTCTGCCGACCGGCAGGTCGGGACGAAGGAATGGTCGCCCGGGGCCGAACAAAGGAATGAGGCTTACCCTTTTGAGGTCATCGGCACGTTCTTGTGGTTCGGATCATACGGGGTGTGCCGCTTGAGCGCCGTGCACAGGGCGTAGAGCAAGCGATCGCCCACGCTGCGCAAGGCGCGTGCATGGCCGTGTCCTCGCTGTCGCAAGGCATCATACCGTCGCCGGGCAGTGGCATCGTGCTGAATGGCGACGCGCGACCAGTGATGGACGGCGGTCTGCAGTCGCCTGTTGCAGGCGAGGCGGCGGGTCACGAAGCGCTGCTTGCCGCTTTGCCGCGTCACCGGAGCAACCCCTGCCAAGGCGCGCAAGGCGTGGTAATCTCGTCTGCGCAGGGGCTCTGCGGCCTCGGCAAGCAGTGTGGCGAGATTGATTCTGCCGATTCCTGGCCAGGAGCGAAGGATCGTAACGTCACACTGCTCGCAGCTCTGCCCCGAGGGATTCTCCTCTCCTTCGAGTTCGGCGCACAGGCGGTCTAGGCTGTGCTGCGCCTCCCTGATCTGCTGATTGACCAGGTGCAGGCGTGCCGCAAGGCTGCGGATATGTGCGCAGGCAGCCTCCGTTGTGCCTGGCGCCACGAACAGCGGCGGCTCGCGCAAGATGCTCAGCACCGTCGCCGCATCGAGGCGGCGGATACGATATGCGCTGAGGACGCGCGCGATTGCCTTCTCGCTGGCTTTGGCCGCACTGTCCGGGGTCGGCACCTTTTGCCAAAGCGCCAGAAACCAATCGTCGGCGACATCGTCGGTCAGCTTGGCGGCCTGCGGATAATATCGCCA
Source organism: Bradyrhizobium sp. (assembly GCF_035935975.1). Lineage (GTDB taxonomy): Bacteria > Pseudomonadota > Alphaproteobacteria > Rhizobiales > Xanthobacteraceae > Bradyrhizobium. The sequence goes on along the minus strand of NZ_DASYWN010000039.1, from coordinate 64,880 downwards.
CAACTGCTGGCGCAGGCGGTTGGCAAGACGCGTGCGCTCTTGCTGCAGTTCGTCGGCCATGCGCGACCACTCGCGCAGCTCGATCACCACCGGATTGTCGGCTGCAAGCTGCCGGAAGGCTGCCCGGTCCGTGCGCAGCGAACCTGCCAGAACATGGGCGTCGCGGCGGTCATCCTTGGCACCAGCCACCGTGAAGCGATCGCGGAAACGGTCGAGCTGCTTGGGATTGATGGCAAAGACCACAAACCCGTGCTCGAGCAGCATCTCCACCACCGGGCCGTGTGGCATCTCGATCGCGACGGCGATCTGCCCTGGCACGGCCCTGGTCTTCTCAAGCAGCCAGTTACGCAACTCCGTCAGCCCAGCTCCGCCATGGGCGAACTCGCGCTCCCCCACACGTCTTCCTTCGGCATCCAGCAGGCAAACGCAATGGCTCTGCGTTGCCCAATCGATCCCGACGAACCATTGCACGTCGTTGACCATTGTTGGATCTCCTCGCTCGCAAAGCGGGCCACTGCGATCCTGATCGATCCCTGTACTGGCGCTCTCGGCGCAAACCTCCTATTGGATCTCGATCGCAGCCGTTCCACCGCGGCGCAGGTCCTACGCAGGTGCTCATGGCACAGGTGGATTAGGCAGCTCACGGCGGATCGGCCCGTGTGTCCAGTCTATATCGGTAGACTGACGCCGAACGCGAGAAAGGTACAGGTGGATTAGGCAGCTCACGGCGGATCGGCCCGTGTGTCCAGTCTATATCGGTAGACTGACGCCGAACGCGAGAAAGGTACAGGGTGGATTAGCGAAGCGTAATCCACCTCTTCTGTCTCCGCGGAAACCAAGGCGGTGGGTTACGCCTTCGGCTAACCCACCCTACGATGATCGTGCGCTGAGCCTACGCCCTCGCCGCGATCGCCGCGGCTTCCGCGGCGGCGCGCTGCATGCTGGTCGACATCTCGTTGGTGACCGTGCTCTGCTCCTCGACGGCGGCGGCGGTCGAGGTGACGTATTCGCTGACGTTGTTGATCGCCTGCTTGATCGAGCCGAGCGCGCTGACGACGTCGCCGGAGATGCCGTTGAGGCTGCCGATCTCCTGGCCGATCTTGTCGGTCGCCTGCCGCGCCTGGTTGGCGAGGCTCTTCACTTCGGACGCGACCACCGCGAAACCGCGGCCCGCCTCGCCGGCACGCGCCGATTCGATCGTGGCATTGAGCGCGAGCAGGTTGATCTGCCCGGTGATGCTGTTGATCATCTCGATGATGCCGCTCATCGCCTGCGCCGCCTCGGTCAGACGCTGCGCCTGCGCGTCGGCGGAGGCGACCTGGTCGACCGCGCTCATCGCAGTCTCGCGCGACTTCGTCATCGCCTCGGAGATCTCCCGCACCGACGCGTTGAGCTCCTCCGAACCGGCGGCGACCGATTCCATCATGCCGCGGACGCGCTCATTGCCCATGCGCACGAGAACCTGCCGCGTGGTGTCGGTGGCGTATTTCACCACCTTAAACGGCTTGCCGTTGAGATCGAGGATCGGGTTGTAGGAGGCCTGGATATAGACCTCCTTGCCGCCCTTGCCGATGCGCTTGTACTCCGCCGCCTGGTACTGGCCGCGATTGAGCGCGGCCCAGAAGTCGCGATAGGCCGCGCCGTCGCGCTCACCGGGCTCGACGAACATGCTGTGATGATGGCCCTTGATCTCGGCCAGCGAATAGCCGAGCGTGGCAAGGAAGTTCGCATTCGCCGTGATGATCGTGCCGTCCATGTTGAACTCGATCACGGCCTGCGCCTTGTCGATCGCCGCGATCTGGCCGGCGAGATCGGCGTTCTTCAGCTTCTCGGCCGTGATGTCGGTTGCGAATTTGGCGACGCCGAACGGCCTGCCGTTCTCGTCGAGCAGCGGGTTGTAGGAGGCGAGGATCCAGACCTCGCGACCGCCCTTGCCGATGCGCTTGTATTCGCCGGCCTGGTATTCGCCGCGGTTGAGCTTGGCCCAGAACTCGCGATAGGCGGCGCTGTCGCGCTCGGCCGGGGGAACGAACAGGCGGTGATGCTTGCCCTCGATCTCGGCGAGCGAATAGCCGAGCGCCTGGCAGAAATTCTGGTTCGCGGTCACGACGGTGCCGTCGAGCTTGAACTCGATGACGGCCTGGGCGCGGCTGATGGCGGAGACCTTGGAGGCCTCCGTCATGGCGTGGACCTTCTTCGCGGTGATGTCGGTCGCGATCTTCACGACCTTGACCGGCTTGCCGGCATCATCGAGCACCGGATTGTAGGACGCCTCGATCCAGACCTCGCGGCCGCCCTTGGCGATCCGCTTGAATTCGCCGGCCTGGGGCTCGCCGCGGCCAAGCTGGGCCCAGAACGCCTTGTAGTCGGCACTGTCGCGCTGATCGGCCGGCATGAACATGGCGTGCTTCTTTCCCTTGATCTCGTCGAGGGAATAGCCGAGCGCCTTCAGGAAGTTTGGGTTGGCCGTCAGGACCGTGCCATCCATCGCAAACTCGATCATCGCCTGCGAGCGGCCGATGGCGGCGAGCTGTGCGTCCGAATCACCGCGGGACTTGCGACCAAACATCAAGGAATCTCCATCTTGAAATAATATCGATGGGGCACGCCCATCTAAACAAAGGGGATGCAACCGCGCGGCAAGTCGCCGTATTCCAATCCCGCAGGTCCGGGGCGATCACATCGCCGATCCGCCATCATGACGCACGGACGGAAGCCGAGATGGGCACGCAATGTATTTCGTAAGGGAAAAGATCGAATAAAGTTCTAATGAACGTATCGAAATTCGGCAGCGGCGGATGTCCGCAGTCTCACCGCGCTCGCTGCGTCTTCTGCGTCGCGCGCCGACCAATTCCCCACAGTGTCAGATTCCAGACAATGCAGGTCGCGAGTGCAAGACAGAGACCGATGACGGAGCCGAATTGCACCACTGCAACGTGTATGACGGCAATCGCCATTCCGAAACCGAGCAGGCCCCACGCGGAATTGGCGAGCACGGCGGCGGTCGGCGGCCCGCCGATGCGCGGATGCAGGATCACCATCATGCTGGAGAACACCACCGGATAGAGCGCAATGATGCCGCTGATCTTCGGCCCGACCCAGCTCGACGTCGAGACCACGATGGCGACGAGGGTCGCGACCAGCGAGGCCCGCATCGGGATGTCGTACCAGCGGCGCGTCACCAGCGGCATCTTCACGTGGCGATAGCCTGATAGCAGCGGAATGCAGATGCCGAATGCGATGAAGTTCACGGCAAGCCCGGCCGTCAGCGTCCAGTCGAACATGCGAATGACCGAGGCCATCGCGATCCAGACCGCGAATGCGCTGACGCAACTCACCGCCATGCTGTGCCGCTGCGCCAGCACGACATAAGTGAGCCCCATGAAGATCGTCGCCGCGTTGACCGGCAGGCTCGACAGCGCGCCCTGCGCGATGAAGGCGGCGTCGTGGTCGATCGCGAGGAAGACGTAGGACGGACCGGCCGACACCGGCAGCGTCGCCACCAGCGCGCCGATCACCGGCCCCGAACGTTCGGTGATGATCGAAGCCGTCACGACGAACGCCGCCGCGATCGCCATGCGCAGGAGGAGAAAGAGAATGAAGTGGAGGTCGAGGGACATTTTTTTGTTTTTCGTCCCGGACAAGCGAAGCGCAAATCCGGGATCCATAACCACAGGCTTCGCTGTGTTAGACGGTCGCAGTCATCAGTACGGCAAGACAACCGGCATCAGGGGAATCAACCCTGGCTCCAGTGCGCAATTGCGCACAGGCCAGGACGACACCAATTGCGGCGTGACGGCTTTCGCCTCACATCCGCTGCATCGACACCGAAACCTTCGGGCCGTTCTTGATGGTCTGATAGACCACGCAATAGCGCTCGGTGAGTTTCAGCAGCAGATCGAGCTTGTCCTGCGGCGCGTCGGTGTCGACCTCGAAGCGCAGGCGGATCTCGGCGAAGCCGACCGGGGTTTCCTTGTCGACGCCGAGCGTGCCGCGGAAGTCGAGGTCGCCCTCGGCATAGACGTTGCCGGTCTTGATCGGCACCTCGATCGCGGTCGCGACCGATTTCAGCGTGACGCCGGCGCAGGCGACCAGCGCTTCCAGCAGCATGTCGCCGGAGCAGAGCTCGAGGCCGGAGCCGCCGGTGGCCGGATGCAGGCCGGCCATCGCGATGGCGCGGCCGGTCTCGACCTTGCAGGCGATGCCTTCGCTGTCGGTCGAGCCCTTGGCCTTCAGCGTGATCATCGCGGTCTTGGGATCGGTCTTGTAGCGTTCCTTGATCGGGGCCTGCATCTGGCGCAGTTGGGCGGCGTCCATCGTGTTCTCTCCCGGAAAAATTGCTCCCCGATGTACCGGCTCAGGGAGAAATTGTCACCACCACATGGCCTGACCGGGACCCTGGGTTGCGTCACGGTCGGGCACGTTGCGGTCGAGCGAACGGTCGAGTGATGTCAGCACACTTCGCTTGAAATTCTCGAACAGCGGCGAATTGCGGTCGCGCGGCCGGCCGAGATTGATCTCGATCTGGTCGAACAGCCGGCCCGGCCGCGGCCGCATCACCAAGACGCGATCGGCCAGCACCACGGCCTCGTCGACGTCATGCGTGACGAGGATCAAGGTCGGGCGCGTGTCGGCCCAGAGGTCGAGCAGATGATCCTGCAGGTCGCGGCGGGTGAAGGCATCGAGCGCGGAGAACGGCTCGTCGAGCAGCAGCACCTCGGGCTGCGGCACCAATGCACGGGCGATCGCGACGCGCTGCGCCTGTCCGCCGGAGAGTTCGCGCGGCCAGGCCTGCGCCTTGTCGGAAAGACCGACGCGGGCCAGCGCACGCGCCACCTTCTCGCGCCGTTCGGCGGCGGGCAGATCGGCAAGGCCAAAGCCGATATTGTCGGCGACGCTGAGCCAGGGCAGCAGCCGCGGCTCCTGGAAGATGATGCCGATCTTGGCGTGCGGCGAGGCGATCGCTTCGCTGTCGAGCGTGACGGTTCCGGAGCTGGCGCGGTCGAGACCGGCAATGGCGCGCAGCAATGTCGACTTGCCGCAGCCGGAGCCGCCGATGATGGCGATGATCTCGCCCTGCCTGATCTCGGCGGAGAAGCGCGCCAGCGCCTGCACGCCGTTGGGATAGGTCTTGCTGACCCGGTCGAGCGCCAGCATCGCCTCAGGCTCCCTTCGCGCGCCCGAAGGCGTCCTGCCAGCGCAGGAACGGCGCGGCGGCGACCTCGATCAGCCAGTCCGTGAGCTTGCCGAGGATGGCGAAGATCACGATGGCGGCGAGGATCTGCGCGGGCTTGCCGAGCTGCTGACCGTCGAGCAAGAGATAGCCGAGGCCTTCGGAGGCGCCAATCAGCTCGGCGGCGACGACGAACATCCAGCCGAGGCCAAGACCGACGCGCAGGGACACGACGTAAGCCGGCAGCACCGCTGGGAGCAGGATGCGGCGGATCATGGCAAAACCGGAGAGGCGGAAGGTGCGGCCGACCTCGACGATCTTGCGATCGACCGAGAGGATCGCGCCCATCACGCCGAGATAAACCGGGAAGAACACGCCGACTGCGATCAGCGCGATCTTCGAGGTCTCGAAAATGCCGAGCCAGAGGATGAACAGCGGCACCCAGGCCAGCGACGGGATCGCGCGCAGCGCCTGCACGGTCGGATCGAGCAGCCGCCGTGCCAGCGACCAATAGCCGGAGATCGCGCCCAGCAGCGTGCCCGCGACCACGCCGAACGCGAAGCCAAGCCCGACGCGCCACAGCGTCGCGGCGATATGACGGAGCAGCTCGCCGGAGCGCGCAAGCTCGGTGATGGTGGCAAACACGCGCGAGGGCGGCGGCACCAATCGGCCATTGGACCAGCCGAACCAGACCACGAGCTCCCAGCCGACCGCGAGCGTCAGCGGCAGCAGCAGCCCCAGCATCGGCCGCGCATAACGCGACAGCCGCGAGGGCGTAGCCGCGCTTTCGGCCGGTTCCGAGGTTTGTTGCAGGACTGGCGCGTCGGAGATCATGGCCGGTAGGAAGCGCGTCTCGCCGGGGAATGCAACACTACTCTTGCCGCGGTTTCCTCGACCTGCGTAGCCCGGATGGAGCGAAGCGCAATCCGGGGACCGTGCCGTGGGAGAGAAAGTCCCGGATTTCGCTTCGCTCCATCCGGGCTACGAGACCGACCTCAATTCGTCGGCAGCGGGACCTGATCGTCGATCAACCCATCCAGCGTCGCCTTCACGTCGACCTTGGCGTCGACGACGCCGGCTTGCTGCAGAGCGAGTCCCGCGGCGAGGATCGACTCGCGCTGGGGCGCGCCGATGCGGCTGTGGGTGAGTTCGGTGCGCTCCTTGAGCTGCTTGTCGACGACCGCATCCGGCAGCTTGGTCACAGCGATAAACGTCTTCTTCAGCTCATCGTAATTCGCCAGCGAATACTTGCGCGCTTCCTCATACACCGCGAGCACGCGGCGGGCGGCGTCCGGATAGTCCTTCAGAAACTGCTCGCGCACATTGAGGATGCCCCAGGTGTTGGCGTCGGCCTTGCGATAGAACAGCTTTGCGCCCTCCTCGACCTCGGCCTGCGCCATCATCGGATCAAGACCGGCCCAGGCATCGACGTCGCCGCGGATCAGCGCGGTCTTGCCGTCGGCGTGCTGGAGCAGCACGGGCGTGATGTCCTTCTCGGTGAGGCCGGCGCCGAGCAGCGCGCGCACCAGGAAGATGTGCGGATCGGTGCCGCGCGTCACCGCGACGCGCTTGCCCTTGAGGTCGGCCACGCTGGCGATCTTGGAATCCTTGCCCGTCACCAGCGCGGTCCATTCGGGACGCGAATAGACATAGATCGACTTGATCGGGTTGCCGTTGATGCGCGCGACCAGCGCCGCCGAGCCCGCGGTCGAGCCGAAGTCGATCGAGCCGGCGTTGAGGAATTCGAGCGCCTTGTTCGAGCCCGCCGACTGCACCCAGGTGACGGTGACGCCGTCCTTGGCGAACTCCTTCTCCAGCAGTCCCTTCTGCTTCAGCACCATCGACACCGGGTTGTAGGTCGCCCAGTCGATGCGGATCTCCTTGAGCGGATCGGCCGCCTTCGCCACGGGGGTCACGGCGAGCGCGAAGGCTCCCGCGAGCAGAATGCGTCGTGTTATCTTGGTCATGCCCAGCCTCCTCCAAAACTTCATTGTTTTTCAATGAGTTATATCTAGAGGTCAACGAGAAAATCCGACCCTCGAAAGCGCGCCGCCTGAGAACAATTTTGCTCCCTTCCGGCCTTTTCCAGCATGGAACGACTATTGCCTGAGAATGGCGGGTGACAGCACGCGTCACCTCTTATATCCGGTGAGACATGGACAGCGTCGCGACTGAGCAGAAGCCTGAGGTGGACGATCGCTTCGACACCGCGCGGATCACCGCCGCGGTCGACGCGCTTGCCGAAAAGCATGAGGGCCGCGAGGACGCGTTCCGCACCGCGGTCGCGCAACTGCTGAAGGCCGAGCTGATCGCGGCGCGCGCTGCGGCACAGAAGATCCTGCTGAAGGACCGTCACGGGCGGCGTTGCGCCGAGCGGCTCTGCCACGTGCAGGACGAGATCATCCGCATTCTCTATTCGGCAGCGACGCGTCATCTCTACCGCTCGCCGATCCCGAGCGGAGCGGAGCGGATGGCGGTGGTCGCGACCGGCGGTTACGGCCGCGGCCTGATGGCCCCCGAGTCCGACATCGATCTGCTGTTCATCCTGCCCTACAAGCAGACCGCCTGGGGCGAGCAGGTCGCCGAAGCCATTCTCTATTGCCTGTGGGACATGGGGCTGAAGGTCGGCCACGCCACGCGCTCGGTCGATGAATCGATCCGCCAGGCGCGCGGCGACATGACCATCCGCACCGCGATCCTGGAGACGCGCTTCCTCACCGGCGACCAGCCGCTCTACGACGAGTTGGTCGAGCGCTTCGACAAGGAAGTGGTGCAGGGCACGGCGTCCGAATTCGTCACCGCAAAGCTCGCCGAGCGCGAGGAGCGGCATCGCCGCGGCGGCCAGTCGCGCTATCTGGTCGAGCCCAACGTCAAGGACGGCAAGGGCGCGCTGCGCGATTTGCACACGCTGTTCTGGATCGCCAAATACGTTTACCGCGTGCGCGATACCGACGAGCTGGTCGAGCGCGGCGTGTTCGACGCGCAGGAATACCGCAGCTTCCGCCGCTGCGCCGACTTCCTCTGGTCGGTGCGCTGCAATTTGCATTTCTATTCCGGCCGCGCCGAGGAGCGCCTCTCCTTCGACCTCCAGCGCGAGATCGCGATCCGGCTCGGCTACACCTCGCATCCCGGCATGCAGGACGTCGAGCGCTTCATGAAGCATTACTTCCTGGTCGCCAAGGAAGTCGGCAACCTCACCGCCATCCTCTGCGCCAAGCTCGAGGATCAGCAGGCCAAGCCCGCGCCGGTGCTGAGCCGGATGATGGCGCGGCTGCGCCCCACGCAGGTGAAGCGGCGCGTGCCTGACAGCGACGACTTCATCGTCGACAACAACCGCATCAACGTCGCCGCGCCCGACATCTTCAAGCACGATCCGGTCAATCTGATCCGCATCTTCCGCCTCGCGCAGAAGAACAACCTCGCCTTCCATCCGGACGCGATGCGCGACGTGACGCGCTCGCTCGGCCTGATCAACGCGCAGCTGCGCGAAAATCCGGAAGCGAACCGGCTGTTCATGGAGATCCTGACCTCCGACAATGCCGAAATCGTGCTGCGGCGGATGAACGAGACCGGCGTGCTCGGCCATTTCATCCGCGCCTTCGGCAAGATCGTCTCGATGATGCAGTTCAACATGTATCATCACTATACCGTGGACGAGCACCTGATCCGCTGCATCGGCTTCCTGCAGGACATCGAGCGCGGCGGCATCGAGGAGTTCGCGGTCGCCAGCGACCTGATGCGCAAGACGCGGCCCGAGCACCGCCCGGTGATCTACATCGCAACGCTGCTGCACGACGTCGCCAAGGGCCGGCCGGAGGATCACTCGATCGCCGGCGCCAAGGTGGCGCGGCGGCTCTGCCCGCGGCTCGGCTTCAGCCCCGCCGACACCGAGCTCGTGGCCTGGCTGATCGAGGAGCATCTGACGATGTCCACGGTCGCGCAGTCGCGCGACCTGTCCGACCGCAAGACCATCGAGAATTTCGCCGCCGTGGTGCAGTCGACCGAGCAGATGAAGCTGCTGACGATCCTGACCACCGCAGACATCCGCGGCGTCGGCCCCGGCGTGTGGAACGGCTGGAAGGCGCAGCTGTTGCGCTCGCTGTACTACGAGACCGAGCCGGTGCTGACCGGCGGCTTCTCGGAGGTCGACCGCGGCAAGCGCCTCACGGCCGCCTATGCCGAATTCCGCATGGCCTTCGCCGAATGGCCGGCGGAGGAGCTCGATGCCTATATCGGCCGGCACTATCCGGCCTATTGGCTCAAGGTCGAGCTGCCGCGAAAGATCCGCCACGCGCGCTTCGTCCGCTCCAGCGAGCAGGCCGGCCACAAGCTCGCGATCAATGTCGGTTTCGACGAGGTGCGCGGCGTCACCGAGCTGACGATCTTCGCCGCCGACCATCCCTGGCTGCTGTCGATCATCGCGGGCGCCTGCGCCTCGGCCGGCGCCAACATCGTCGACGCCCAGATCTACACCACCACCGACGGCCGCGCGCTCGACACCATCTCGATCTCCCGGGAATACGACCGCGACGAGGACGAGGGACGGCGCGCCACCCGCATCGGCGAGATGATCGAGGATGTGCTGGAGGGCAAGCTCCGCCTGCCCGAAGTGGTGGCGCGGCGCACCGTGCGCAGCAAGGCGCGGCCTTTCGTGATCGAGCCTGAGGTGACCATCAACAACCAATGGTCCGACCGCTACACCGTGATCGAAGTCTCCGGCCTCGACCGCCCCGGCCTGCTCTACGAGCTGACCACCGCGATCTCGAAGCTCAACCTCAACATCGCCTCGGCCCATGTCGCGACCTTCGGCGAGCGCGCCCGCGACGTGTTCTACGTCACCGACCTCCTCGGCGCACAGATCAACGCCCCGACCCGCCAGTCCGCGATCAAGAGCGCGCTGACGCATGTGATGGCCGGCGACAAGGCGGTTCAGCCGGCGGCGTAGCGAGCCGCGCCTTTCCCCACTCGTCATTCCGGGGCGCCGCGCAGCGGCGAGCCCGGAATCCATTCATCGACGCCGTCGGTGTGGCTCGATGGATACCGGGTTCGCGCTTCGCGCGCCCCGGAATGACGATGGGGCGAGACCTAGACCTCCACCCCCTCGTGCCGCAGCAGCCAGCGCTTGCGCTCCAGCCCGCCGCCATACTTCACCAGCGAGCCGTCCGCGCCGATCAGGCGGTGACACGGCAGCACCACGCTGATCGGGTTTGAGCCGTTGGCGTGGCCGACGGCCCGAATGGCTTTGGGCATCTCGATCTTCGCGGCCATCGCGCCATAGCTCATCGTGGTGCCGGCGGGGATCTTTGCGAGCGCATTCCAGACCTTCTGCTGGAACGGCGTGCCGGCGATGCGCCATGCGATGCTTGCGAGCTGGCCGAGGTCGCCGTCGAAATAGCGCGACAACGCCGTCCGCATGTGTTTCGGCGCAGCCTGATCGCTGAGCTCCACCGCGCCGTAATGCAGACGCAGCAGCTCGCGCATACGCGGCTCGTAATCCTCCCAGTCGAGCGCGCGCAGTGCGCCGTCGGCATCGATGACGAGCAAGGCGATCCCGATCGGCGTCGTCAGGCGATCGAGACCGAAGCGTTCAGGTGTCCTGGTTGATCGCGCGGGCATGGCGGCACCTCTGCATCGAAACACGGCATCGCGTTTGCCATGGCGGCCGTGCTAACGTCCACCCGAAAGCTGACGCTTTGGGGGAGCTCAACTTGATTCTGATCGGCAATGTTCTGGTGGCGCTGGTCGCCGCACTGCACGCCTACTTCCTGGTCCTGGAAATGTTTCTCTGGACCAAGCCGCAGGGCCTGAAAGTGTTTCGCAACACGCCGGAGAAGGCCGAGCTCACCAAGGTGCTCGCTGCCAATCAGGGGCTCTATAACGGGTTCCTCGCCACCGGCCTGATCTGGGGGCTGGTCCACGGCAATCCGGCCTTCGCGTTCCAGATCAAGGTGTTCTTCCTGCTCTGCGTGATCGTCGCGGGCGCCTATGGCGCCGCCACCGTCAGCACGCGCATCCTGATCGTGCAGGCGCTGCCGGCGGCGATCGCGCTGGTTGTGCTGTTCCTGGCTTAAAGTTCTCGACCTGGGACGCTTCGGCGCAGCGCCGCGATCCTTGCGCGGCTCCTCGCGTTCCTCCACAATCTTCGGCAGCGATGGCGACCGTTGCAATCAACGGGAAAAGACCGTCGACCAGAAAATTCCGTCAGGAGGAACATCCCAACATGAAGACTCGCAGAGCCTATCTAGCTGCCACGGCGGCGCTCGCCTTCGCGTTCTCCGCCAATCAAGCCTTCCTAAGTCCAGCTCTCGCCCAGAAGAAATACGACACCGGCGCGAGCGACACCGAGATCAAGATCGGCCAGACCGTGCCGTTCTCCGGCGCCTATTCCGTCTACGCCAATATCGGCAAGACCCAGGCCGCCTACTTCAAGATGATCAACGACCAGGGCGGCATCAACGGCCGCAAGATCAACCTGATCCAGTATGACGACGCCTATTCGCCGCCGAAGACGGTCGAGCAGGTGCGCAAGCTCGTCGAAGGCGACGAGGTGCTGTTCACCTTCCAGATCATCGGCACCGCCGCCAACGCCGCCGTGCAGAAATATCTCAACGGCAAGAAGATCCCGCAGCTTCTCGCTTCCACCGGTGCTGCGCGCTTCAACGATCCGCAGAACTATCCCTGGACCATCGCCTACAATCCCAACTACGTGTCCGAAGGGCGGATCTACGCAAAGTACATTCTCAAGGAGCATCCGAACGCCAAGATCGGCGTGCTCTACCAGAACGACGACATGGGCCGCGACTATCTCGCGGGCCTCAAGAGCGGCCTCGGCGACAAGGCCGCCAGCATGATCGTCGGCGAGGTCTCCTACGAGGTGACCGATCCGACGGTGGACTCGCAAGTGGTCAAGCTGAAGTCACTGGGCGCCGATCTTTTCTACGATGCCTCGACACCGAAGTTCGCGGCGCAAGCCATCAAGAAGGTGGCCGAGCTCGGCTGGAATCCCGTGCATATCCTCGACATCAATGCGAGCCCGATCTCGGCGACGCTCAAGCCTGCAGGTCTCGACATCTCCAAGGGCATCATCTCGACCCAATACGGCAAGGAGCCCAGTGATCCCCAGTGGAAGGACGATCCGGGCGTGAAGGCCTTCTTCGCCTTCATGGACAAGTATTTCCCGGAAGGCGACAAGCTCAACACGGTCAACACCTATGCCTACTCGGTCGCCGAGCTGCTGACGCAGGTGCTGAAGCAATGCGGCGACGACCTGTCGCGTGAGAACGTGATGAAGCAGGTCGCCAACATCAAGGACTTCACCCCGAGCTTCGCGCTGCCCGGCATCAAGATCAACACCGGGCCGAACGACTACCGCGTCAACAAGCAGATGCAGTTGATGAGGTTCAACGGCGAACGCTGGGAGCTGTTCGGACCGATCATCGAGGACACGGGCCCGTCGGGTTAGGGCGACTCGTCTCTGAGGCGACAACACGCGCTCTCTCGCTCCCTCCCCCCTTGCGGGGGAGGGAGCGCAGCGGGGTGCGCGGATGAAGTGATGCCCCTACGAACGGCTCGCCCCGCCCACCTTGCGTTGCAACAACCGTTCCTCCACACTCGCCCTCAGCGATGGCATCGGACGCACAATGCGGCCGGCAGACCATCGGCGATAACACACTGAGGAAATTGCGAATGAGGAACGGAATTCTGCATCTGGCCACGGCAACGGCGCTGACCCTGGCGCTGTCGGTGTCTGCGGCCAATGCCCAGAAAAAATATGATCCGGGCGCCAGCGACACCGAGATCAAGGTCGGACAGACCATGCCGTTTTCGGGACCGGCGTCGGCCTATTCGTCGATCGGCAAGACCCAGGCCGCTTATTTCAAGATGATCAACGACCAGGGCGGCATCAACGGCCGCAAGATCAACCTGATCCAGTATGACGACGCCTATTCGCCGCCGAAGGCCGTGGAGCAGATCCGCAAGCTCGTCGAGAGCGACGAGGTGCTGCTGACCTTCCAGATCATCGGCACGCCCGTGAACGCCGCCGTCCAGAAATATCTCAATTCCAAGAAGGTGCCGCAGCTGTTCGCGGCGACCGGGGCCTCCAGGTTCACCGATCCGAAGAATTTTCCGTGGACCATGGGCTACAACCCGAACTACTTCGTCGAAGGCCGCATCTACGGCCAGTACATTCTGAAGGAGCATCCGAACGCCAAGATCGGCGTGCTCTATCAGAACGACGATCTCGGCAAGGACTATCTGAACGGCCTCAAGGCCGGCCTCGGCGACAAGGCCGCCAAGATGATCGTCACCGAAGCGTCCTACGAGGTGTCCGATCCCACGGTCGACTCGCAGATCCTCAAGATCAAGGACGCCGGCGCCGATCTGTTCTTCAGCGCGACGACGCCGAAGCAGGCCGCGCAAGCGATCAAGAAGATCGCCGAGATGGGCTGGCACCCGGTGCAGATCGTCGACATCAACGCCACCTCCGTCGGCGCGGTGCTCAAGCCCGCAGGCCTCGATGCCGCCAAAGGCCTGATCAGCGTCAATTACGGCAAGGAGCCGCTCGATCCGACCTGGAAGGACGACGCTGGGCTGAAGAAGTATTTCGACTTCATGGCGAAGTACTATCCCGACGGCGACAAGGATTCGAACTTCAACACCTATGGCTATGGCACCGCCCAGCTCCTGGTTCATGTGCTGAAGCAGTGCGGTGACGATCTGACGCGCGAGAACGTCATGAAGCAGGCGGCATCGCTGAAGGACGTCACCAGCGACATCGCCCTGCCCGGCATCAAGGCCAACACCTCGCCGACCGACTACCGCGTCAACAAGCAGCTTCAGATGATGAAGTTCAACGGCGAGCGCTGGGAGCTGTTCGGCCCGATCCTGGAGGATGCCGGCCCGGCGGGTTAGTTCAGATCTCGTAGGGTGGGTTAGCTAGCGGCTGCGCGAAGCGCAGTCCGCTGGCGTAACCCACCACTTCGTTCGGCAAACGCTGAATCATGGTGGGTTACGCCTGACGTCTGCGCTTCGCGCCGCCGTCAGGCTAACCCACCCTACGAACTAAGTCGGTATCTCCCCAAAATTCTTCCCCACCGGCAGCACGGCGTGCCGGATCAGCCGCGAATCCTCCACCGCGGCCTGCCGATGCTTCACCGCCTCGCGATAGACGGGATCGCGGATCATCTCGACGAAGGCGGCGACGCTCGGATATTCGGCGATGAAGCAGTGGTCCCAGCGCTCCTCCTGCGGGCCGATCAGCATCAGCTCGAATTTGCCCTGCCAGACGATGCGGCCGCCGAGGCGTTCGAACACCGGGCCGCTGTCACGGCCATAGGCGGCATAAGCTTCCGCACCGCTGGCCTTGCGGCCGTCGGGGTAGGCGGCCTCCTTGCGCAAGCGGACCAGGTTGAGCATGTGGATCGGGCCGGGGCGGTCGTTGTCCCGGAACTGTGCGAAGATCTCCTTGGTCGGATCGATGTGGCCCATGCGTGCTGCTCCCTCTTGTTTTATGCGGGCGATCCTAGCTTCGCCGCCCGGGAAGCGGAACTGCGGCGCGCGAATGCCCCATCTCCTAATCGCGCGTTAACCCCGGGGTAACCGGGCCTTAAACAGCGACCGGTAGCGTGCGGCGGGGCGGGCTGACCGGGCGTTTTGCGTATGGCGTGGGGAAAGAAGAAGGGTGGGCGGAAGGAGCCGTTGTTCGGCTTGCCTGCTGCGCTCGCCGATCTGCGCCTGACGGCGGCGGACCGCGTTCCCGGCGGCGAGGACAAGCCGAAGAAATCAGCGAAATCATCGCCCACCAAGCGCAAGAGTGAGGATGCCGGCGAGGAGCCGCCGCGCGAGCGGAAGGCCCCGGCTGCCCGCAGCGGCGCCAAGCGGCGCGCGAAATCCGGCGGCGGGTTCAGCCTCGGGCGCCTGGTCTATTGGGGCGCGGTGCTCGGCCTGTGGGGCGTGATCGCCGTGATCGGCCTCGTGATCTATGTCGGCGCGCATCTGCCGCCGATCCAGTCGCTGGAGATTCCAAAGCGTCCGCCGACGATCCAGATCGTCGGCATCGACGGCAGCATGCTGGCGCAGCGCGGCGAGATGGCCGGCGCCAATATCGCGCTGAAGGATTTGCCGCCGTACCTGCCCAAGGCGTTCATCGCCATCGAGGACCGCCGCTTCTACTCGCATTTCGGCATCGACCCGGTCGGCATCCTGCGCGCGCTCGTCACCAACGTGCTCCACCGCGGCGTGTCGCAGGGCGGCTCGACGCTGACGCAGCAGCTCGCGAAGAACCTGTTCCTGACCCAGGAACGCACCATGCAGCGCAAGCTGCAGGAGGTGGAGCTGGCGATCTGGCTGGAGCGCAAGCACTCCAAGGATGAGATCCTGGAGCTCTATCTCAACCGCGTCTATTTCGGCTCCGGCGCCTACGGCGTCGAAGCTGCC
Organism: Bradyrhizobium sp.; assembly: GCF_035935975.1. GTDB lineage: Bacteria > Pseudomonadota > Alphaproteobacteria > Rhizobiales > Xanthobacteraceae > Bradyrhizobium. The sequence continues at coordinate 49,270 of NZ_DASYWN010000039.1, read as the reverse complement.
GCGCAGAAATATTTCGGCAAGTCGGCCAAGAACGTCACCGTCGCGGAAGCCGCGATGCTCGCCGGCCTCGTCAAATCGCCCTCGCGCCTAGCGCCCAACCGCAACCCCGAGGGCGCCGAAGCGCGGGCGCAGATCGTGCTCACCGCGATGGCGGATGCGAAGTTCATCACCGACGCGCAGGCGCAGGCCTCGATCGGCCATCCCTCCTACAATGTGAAGCCGGCCGGCGCCGGCACGGTCAATTACGTCGCCGACTGGATCGGTGAAGTGCTGGACGACCTCGTCGGCCAGATCGACGAGAGCATCAAGGTCGAGACCACGATCGATCCGAAGCTGCAGAGCGTGGCGGAAGCCGCCATCATCGACGAACTTGCGGCCAAGAGCGTGAAGTTCAATGTCAGCCAGGGCGCGTTGGTCGCGATGACACCCGATGGCGCCGTGCGCGCCATGGTCGGCGGCCGGAACTATTCCGAGAGCCAGTACAACCGCGCGGTCACGGCCAAGCGCCAGCCGGGCTCCTCGTTCAAGCCGTTCGTCTACCTGACCGCGCTCGAGCAGGGCCTGACGCCCGATACGGTCCGCCAGGACGCGCCGATCGAGGTCAAGGGCTGGAAGCCCGAGAACTACACCCATGAATATTTCGGCGCGGTGACGCTGACCCAGGCGCTGGCGATGTCGCTCAACACGGTCGCGATCCGCCTCGGCCTCGAGGTCGGGCCGAAGAACGTGGTCCGCACCGCACACCGGCTCGGCATCTCCTCGAAACTCGAGCCCAACGCCTCGATCGCGCTCGGCACCTCGGAAGTCTCCGTCGTCGAGCTGGTCGGCGCCTACGCCCCCTTCGCCAATGGCGGCTTTGCGACGACACCGCATGTGGTGACGCGGATCCGGACGCTCAGCGGCAAGCTGCTCTACATGCGCCAGCCGGACGAGCGTAACCAGGTGATCGACCCCCGCTATGTCGGCATGATGAACGCGATGATGCGGGAGACGCTGATATCGGGCACCGCCAAGAAGGCGGAAATCCCCGGCTGGCCGGCGGCCGGCAAGACCGGCACCAGCCAGGATTACCGCGACGCCTGGTTCATCGGCTACACCGCCAACCTCGTCACCGGCGTCTGGCTCGGCAATGACGACAATTCGCCGACCAAGAAGGCGACCGGCGGCGGCCTGCCGGTCGAGGTCTGGTCGCGCTTCATGCGCACGGCGCACGAAGGCGTGCCGGTGGCGGCCTTGCCGAACGCGCAAGCGAGTTGGGGCCTGTCGAACCTCGCGCAGGCCTCCTCGCAAGTGTCGCCGCCGACAGCGGCCGCGCCTGCCCCGGCGCCGGCCAGCAGCGGCGGCTATCGCCCGCCACCGCCGACGCGCGCCAATGTGCGGCCGGAGGCGGCCGCGGGGCTCGATGGCTGGTTGATGGACCGGCTGTTCGGCGGCAATCGATAGCTGCGCGTTGAGGTCCGAGGGGCCTCAAAACAAAAAGTGCGAAAACAACCCCATGCACAGTAGGCGGTGACTGCGCGCGTGATGCGCGGTGGATCGCGCGAAGGCTTTGAGACCACGGAGCAAACGACGCGCCCGGCGCAATCATTGTGAAGTGTGGCGAAAATCGAGCGAGGCGCGCCGATGGCGCTTCACGCTTTGCTGTCATTCCCCGCGACCCGGCTACGCCAAGGCTTCGCCGAGGTTTCGGTCTTGGGCGCGCCGAAGCTTTAGCGCAGGCGGCAGGCGGGGAATCCAGTACGCCGCGGCGTCTCGGTTCGATAACAACTGTCTCTGGAATACTGGGTCGCCCTGTCCTAGTGCGCAATTGCGCACTGGCCGGGCGACGACAGCGAGTGTTGGGCTGGCAGCGACGCCTAGTCCGCAACGCGGATCACTCCTCGATCCCGTACCGGTGCAGGTCGTTGCCGTAGGTGTCGAGCCACTTCTTGGCGCGCTCCATCGACGGGCAGATCTTGCCGCAGACGCGCCAGAACTTGGCCGAGTGGTTCATCTCGACGAGATGGGCGACCTCGTGGGCGGCGAGATAGTCGAGCACATAGGGCGGCGCGAGGATCAGGCGCCAGGAGAACGACAGCGAGCCGGCCGAGGTGCAGGAGCCCCAGCGGCTGGACTGATCGCGGATCGAGAGCCGCTTGACCTTGACGCCGAGCTCGGCGGCATGGGTCTCCGCGGATCGTTGCAGATCCCTGCGCGCCTCGCGCTTGAGGAAGTCGCCGACGCGACGGTCGACATGCTCGAGCCCGCCGGCGACGCAGAGAATGCGTTCGCCGCTGTCGCGCGTCTCGGTCCACACCGTGCCGCGCGTCCCCGCGCGATGAACGATGCGATGCGGCGTGCCGCGAAGCGGTATCACTGTGCCATGCTGGAACGGCGCCGCCTTCGGCAAACGGCCGAGACGTGCCGCGATCCACGCACCGTGACGCTGCGCGAAGTCCTTTGCCTCAGCCACCGTGCCGCGCGGCGGGATGGTGAGGATGGCTTCGCGATCGCTCGGATGAATTCTGAGCGTGTAGCGGCGCGCTCGGCGATGCCGGCGCAGTCGAATCGCAAAGAATTGCGATCCGTGGGTGATGACGAGGGTCTTCGGTTCGTGGGGCCGCCGATAAAGGAGAGCGCGTGTGGCCATGTCTGTCAGTCCGGGGAGCAGGAGTTCGCCCGGATTCTGCCATAACCGCCGCCAGGGAAAGCGCTCGGCGCAAAAACAAATCATTTGCCCAATATACAGGGGTTCTGGAGTCCGGGAGACCCTACAGACTGGGGTTGGAACCCCATTTTTTCGCCCCCGCTGGACGCATGCGGCACCCCCAAGGGGTGAGGGGTGACTCACTCCTAGATCGCTACCTAATTACCTCGAATCTGGAGGGAACCAGGCCCTCCCGGAGCCTCCGGCAGGGCCTGAATTTTCGACGGGAAAGCCGAAATATCCGATTATTCGGCTGCGAGAGCCTGCAACGAGCTCGGATTCGCAGCGGAGACCATGAAGTCGTGAATCCGCGGCACGATCTCCGACTTGAAACGCGATCCGTTGAACACGCCGTAATGTCCGACGCCCTTCTGGACGTAGTGAACACGGCGATGATCGGGAATCGCGCTGCACAGCGTGTGCGTTGCTTCGGTCTGACCGAGACCGGAGATGTCGTCGTTCTCGCCTTCGACCGTCATCAACGCAACGCGCGTGACCTTGGACGGATCGACGCGGGTTCCACGATGGGTCATCTCGCCCTTCGGCAGCGAGTGCTTCACGAACACGGTGTCGACCGTCTGCAGATAATACTCGGCCGAGAGGTCCATCACCGCGAGATATTCGTCATAGAAGTCGCGATGCTTGTCGACGAGGTCGCCGTCGCCCTTCACGAGGTTGGCGAACAGGCGCTTGTGGGCGTCCATGTGGCGGTCGAGGTTCATGCTGATGAACCCGTTGAGCTGCAAAAAGCCCGGATAGACGTCGCGCATCATGCCCGGATGCGGAAACGGCACCTTGGTGATGACGGTGTTGCGGAACCAGTCGATGCCGCGCTCCTGCGCGAGCTGGTTCACCGCGGTCGGATTGCGGCGGGTGTCGATCGGGCCGCCCATCAGCGTCATCGAGGTCGGCACGAACGGATCGCGCCGCGCTTCCATGATCGAGACGGCGGCGACGACAGGCACGGACGGCTGGCACACCGCCAGCACATGGGTGTTGCCGCCGAGGACGTGCAGCATCTCGATGATGTAGTCGATGTAGTCGTCGAGATCGAAGCGGCCTTCGCTCAAGGGCACCATGCGGGCATCGGCCCAGTCGGTGATGTAGACCTCATGCGCCGGCAGGAAGGCTTCCACCGTGCCGCGGAGCAGCGTCGCATAATGGCCGGACATCGGTGCGACGATCAGCACGCGCGGCTGCGGGCTGCGCAGCGGACGGGTGAACTTGCGATCGAAATAGAGCAGCCGGCAAAACGGCTTTTCCCAGACCGAACGGATCTCGATCGGGACGCGGATGCCGTTGACCTCGGTGTCGTTGAGACCCCATTCCGGCTTGCCGTAGCGGCGCGTGGTGCGCTCGAACAGCTCGCAGGCCGCGGCGACGGACTTGCCGACCTCGGTGCGCGTCCAGGGATTGAGGGGATTTTGAAACAGGAGCTTGGTCGCGTCGGTGACCGCACGTGCCGGATTGAGAGAGGCGTGGGCCATCTCGTACATCCAGTACATCGGCGTCGTCAGGACCGGACTGCCTTCAGCAGCCAAGGGCGGCGCGCCGCCAAACTCACCAATAGGCATCGCTATATTCCTCTTCGCATCGCAGCATACTGCCGAATGCGTAATATTGCGTCAATGCATGGTTCCGTACATCTACGTAGCCGGAACGGTTAAAGCAGCATGAATCCACGAGAAAGTGAGCCTATTCGCCGCCAGAGAGCAGCGAGCCGTTCTTTCTGGCGCTGCGCAAAAGGGCAAGGAATGCCCAAAAAGATGCAGCGAGAAGGCCAGCATTGATGACCAACGCATCCAGCATCAGATCGATCCGGAAGGTGTTCTCGATCAGCAGCGCGCGCATGCCCTCGAACACGTAGGTCGGCGGCAACGTCCAGGCGACATATTGCAGCCAGACCGGCAGCACGCTGACGGGATAGTAGATGCAGGCGAGCGGCATGATCGCGAACATCAAGGTCCAGACGATGCTCTCGGCGCCGAGGCCGTTACGCAGCACGAGGCCGGAGACGAAGATGCCGACCGACCAGCTCGTGAAGATCAGATTGCAAAAGAAGGCGATCAGCGGCAGGCCGAGCGCGTAGACGTTGAAGTGAAACAGGCCCAGCGCAAGCAGCGTCATCGGAATGACGCCGATCGCGAGCCGGATCAGGCTCATGACCATCAGCGACAGCAAGAACTCGATGGGCTTGAGCGGGCTCATCATGAGGTTGCCGAGGTTGCGCGCCCACATCTCCTCCAGGAACGAGATGGAGAAGCCGAGCTGTCCCCGGAACAGGATGTCCCAGAGAATGACGGCGCCGATCAGCGTCCCGCCGGCGCGGGCGAAGAAGGTGGCGTTTTGCGCGATGTAATACTGGATGAAGCCCCAGGTGATGACCTGCAGCGCCGGCCAGTACAGCAGCTCGAGCAGCCGCGGCCAGGACGACATCAACAGGTACCAGTAGCGCAGGATCATCGCGCCGATGCGCTGGGCGGAGATACCGCGATGGAGGGACAGCTCGGTCATGGGTACGCTCCGTAGCCCGGCTGCGCGAAGCGACATCCGGGACTGTGCCGGCGGCGTTCCCGGGTATCGCTGCGCTCACCCGGGCTACGATAGCTGCGGCGAGAACTGAGGGACCCGGTCAATGTGAGGCCCCTGTAGCCCGGATGGAGCGCAGCGTAATCCGGGGCCGGTCCATCCCTATGCAGCGGTCCCGGATTACGCTGCGCTCCATCCGGGCTACGGTCGAGACGCGAGAGTGTGCTCATCTCACCGCCTCCTTCGCGCCGTTCGCGCGGCCGCGCGCGACGTCCAGGAACACTTCTTCCAGCGTGGTGCGGTTGTAGCGCGCCATGATCGCCTCGGGCGTGTCGTCGTCCTCGATGCGGCCGCGCTTCATGATGATGACGCGGTCGCACAGACGCTCGACCTCGAGCATGTTGTGCGAGGCGAGCAGGATGGTGGCACTGTTCTCCTTGCGATAGCGCTCCATGTGCGCCCGCACCCAGTCGGCGGTGTCGGGATCGAGCGAGGCGGTCGGCTCGTCCAGCAGCAGGAGCTCAGGCTGGTTGATCAGCGCCTTCGCCAGCGCGACGCGGGTCTTCTGTCCCGCCGAGAGCTTGCCGTTGGCGCGGTCGATGAAATCGGTGAGGTCGAGATCCTCGGCGAGCTTCGCAATGCGGTCGGACAGGTTCTTCACCGCATAGAGCTTGCCGAACACGGTGAGGTTCTGCCGCACCGTCAGCCGCATCGGCATGTCGACATAGGGGCTCTCGAAATTCATCCGCCCCAGCACCGCCGCGCTTTCCTCGGGCATCCGGTGACCGAGCACCTGCACCCGGCCGAAGGTCGGCAGCACCAGGCCCATGATCATCGCGATGGTCGTGGTCTTGCCGGCGCCGTTGCCGCCCAGCAGGCCGGTGATGCTGCCGCGCGGCAGCGAAAACGAGATGTCGTCGACGGCGCGGGTCTGCTTGTAGACCTTGACGAGGTGATCGACCTCGATCGCCGCGGAGCGCTCCGCGACAGTCGGCCGACTTGAAGCCTTGTCATTCTCGGTCATGCTGGGCCGTTCTTCTGCTATTGCAGCTGATAGCGCAAGGCTTGTAATCGGGGTGGTTCCGCGAGCCCAGCGTTTGTGACCAGAAGGCACCGCCACATTGGCCGATATGACCGAAATTGCCGCTTCCGACTTCCGCCCTGCGCAGCGGCATATCCGCCTGGATACCATCCTGCGGCTGCGCTGGCTGGCGGTGCTCGGTCAGCTCGCCGCGATCTTCATCGTGGCGCAGGGGCTGGAGTTCAACGTCGAGATCGTCCCCTGCGTCAGCATCATCGCGCTGTCGGCCGCGCTCAATCTGGCGCTCCAGACCGTGTCCAATCCGGTGCAGCGGCTGGAGCCGATGCAGGCGGCCGGATTGCTGGCGCTGAACATCGTCGAGCTGGCCGCGCTGTTGTTCTTCACCGGCGGGCTGCAAAACCCGTTCTCGTTCCTGTTTCTCGCACCCGTGCTGATCTCGGCGACCGCGCTGCCGGCCCGCTTCACCTTCGGCCTCGGCCTGCTTGCCGTTGCCTGCGCCTCGGTGCTGTTCTTCTACCATCTGCCGCTGCCGTGGGATTCCGATGACCCCCTGGTGCTGCCGCCGATCTATCTCGTCGGCGTCTGGCTCTCGATCGTGCTCGCGATCGGCGTCACCAGCCTCTACTCCTTCCAGGTCACCGAGGAGGCGCGCAAGCTCGCCGACGCGCTGGCCGCGACCGAGCTGGTGCTGACGCGCGAGCAGCACCTGACCCAGCTCGACGGTCTTGCGGCGGCCGCCGCGCACGAGCTCGGCACGCCGCTTGCGACCATCTTCCTGATCTCACGCGAGCTGGAGAAGACGGTGAAGGATCCGAGCTTTGCCGCCGACCTCAAGACCCTGCGCGAGCAGACCCAGCGCTGCCGCGACATCCTCAGCAAGATCACCCAGCTCTCCTCCACCGGCGCGCCGTTCGACCGCATGAAGGTGTCGGAGCTGATCGAGGAGGTGGTGGCGCCGCACCGCGATTTCGGCGTCGACATCAAGGTGCGGATCGCGGTCGCCGCCGTGGCCGAGCCGGTCGGCTCGCGCAATCCGGCGGTGCTCTACGGCGTCGGCAACATCGTCGAGAACGCGGTCGATTTCGCCCGCACCACCGTCGAAGTGAACGCCTGGTGGAACAAGGATACTATCGAGCTCGTGATCTCCGATGACGGCCCCGGCATTCCGCCCGATATCCTGAACCGGATCGGCGAGCCCTATCTGTCGCGGCGGCGCACCCTGGATGATGCCGGTGGCGAGCGCCGCGGGCTCGGACTTGGCGTGTTCATCGCCCGCACCCTGCTGGAACGCACCGGCGCCAAGGTCTCGTTTACCAATCGCACCTTCCCGGAACATGGCGCGGTGGTGCACGTCACATGGCCGCGAGAGCGTTTTGAGGCTATCGAGACGCTCGAAGAAACAATAGGATAGACCGCGACCTTGCGTCGCACGAGAGGGCCGATCGACCATTGGCGGCCTTGGCGCCGCCCGATTGCGACGCCATATATGGATGTGCAGGAGAGAGGACAAAACCTTGAACGCCATCGCCGAACTGAACGAACAGACCGACCGCTCGCTTCTCATCGTGGAGGACGACAAGCCGTTTCTGGAGCGGTTGTCGCGCGCCATGGAAACCCGTGGTTTTGCGGTGACGTCATGTGACACGGTTTCGGATGGTCTTGCGCAAATCGGCAAGGCCGCACCGGCATTCGCCGTGGTCGATCTTCGCCTCGGCGACGGCAACGGCCTCGACGTCGTCTCGGCGTTGAAGAAGAAGCGCCCCGAAGCCCGCGCCATCGTGCTGACCGGCTACGGCAACATCGCCACCGCCGTCACCGCGGTGAAGATGGGCGCGATCGATTATCTCTCGAAGCCCGCGGATGCCGACGACGTCGTCGCCGCGCTGCTGTCGACCAGTGCGGAAAAGTCCGAGCTGCCGACCAACCCGATGTCCGCCGACCGCGTCCGCTGGGAACACATCCAGCGCATCTACGAGATGTGCAACCGCAACGTCTCGGAAACCGCGCGGAGGCTAAACATGCACCGCCGCACGCTGCAGCGCATTCTCGCGAAGCGCGCGCCAAGGTAATTTTCACCACACTCGTGCCCCGGACGCAGCGCAGCACGAAGTGATGCGCTGCTGAGCCGGGCCCCATGCCTCAGCTTGAACCACTGCCTTCTGGGTCCCGGCTCTGCGCAGCAGCGTTTCACGCTGCAGCGCGTCCGGGACACGAGAGCATCCTACTCCCAAAACTCCGCGTGGCCCTGCGGATCGACCAGGCGGTTGATCCGCAACGCTGCCGCCATGCCAAACCGCACCGTCATCTGCTTGCGCGTCGGTGCGGGGAGCTTGTGCTCGGGCGCCTCGCACTGCATGTGTGCGCCATAGGCGTCCGCGATGATCAGGCCGGTACCTTCCGGGAAGATCTCGCAGGGCAGGTCCTGCGTGAAGGCGAAGAACAGCCGGTCGCAATGGGCGCGGTACTCGTGCCATTTCTGATCGGCGCGCAGATCTTCCACCGATGACTTGATCTCGACGATCCAGATCTCGCTGCGCTCGTTCAGCGCCACGAGATCGGCACGCCGACCCGACGGCAGTGGCAATTCGCTGATGCAGGAAAAGCCGAGCGACCGCAGCAGCCGCGAGGTGCCGCGCGCGATCGCGAGCGCCGTCTCGGACTGGCGACGGTCGGGCGGCGGAACGAGGGCGATGTTGCGGGCGGGGCTGTCCATGGGGGGAGATTAGCCGATTCCGTTCTGCCCGTCATACCGAAGCGCGCGGGCGGGAGCGCGGAACCTCCCCTCCCCCAATCACTTATCACGCAGCCGCCGCACCTCGGCGGAACCACCGAGGCTGCCGCGCATGATCGACGATCTCTGGTACAAGAACGGCGTGATCTACTGTCTCTCCGTCGGCACCTATATGGATGCGGACGGCGACGGCGTCGGCGATTTCAAGGGCCTGCTGCGCCGGCTCGATTATCTGCACGGGCTCGGCATCACCACAATCTGGCTGATGCCGTTCCAGACCTCGCCCGGCCGCGACGACGGCTACGACATCGCCGACTATTACAGCGTCGATTCCCGCTACGGCACGCTCGGCGATTTCGTCGAGTTCACCCATGGCTGCAAACAGCGCGGCATCCGCGTCATCATCGATCTCGTCGTCAACCACACTTCTGACCAGCATCACTGGTTCAAGGAGGCGCGGCGCGACAAGAACTCGCCCTATCGCGACTGGTATGTGTGGTCGGACAAGAAGCCTTCCGGCGCCAACAAGGGCATGGTGTTTCCCGGCGTGCAGAAATCGACATGGACGCGCGACAAGGAAGCGGGGGCGTACTACTTCCATCGCTTCTACGATTTTCAGCCCGATCTCAACACCTCGAACCCGCATGTGCAGGCGGAGATCCTGAAGATCATGGGCTTCTGGATTCAGCTCGGCGTCTCCGGCTTCCGCATGGACGCCGTGCCCTTCGTGATTTCCACCAAGGGCGCGAAGATAAAGAAGCCGGTCGAGCAATACGACATGCTGCGTGCGTTCCGCGAATTCCTGCAATGGCGGCAGGGCGATGCGATCATCCTTGCCGAAGCCAACGTGCTACCGGAAACGGACTTGGAATATTTCGGCCGCGATGCCGACCGCATGCACATGATGTTCAACTTTCACGTCAATCAGCATCTGTTCTACGCGCTGGCTTCCGCCGATTCGCGCCCGCTGGCGAAGGCGCTGAAAGCAACCAAGCCGCGGCCGGCCTCGGCGCAATGGGGCCTGTTCCTGCGCAATCACGACGAGCTCGATCTCGGGCGGCTGACCCAGGCGCAGCGCGACGCGGTGTTCAAGAGCTTTGGTCCGGACAAGGACATGCAGCTCTACGACCGCGGCATCCGCCGGCGCCTCGCGCCGATGCTAGGTGGTGATCGCCGGCGGATCGAGCTCGCCTACAGCCTGATGTGCACGCTGCCGGGAACGCCGGTGATCCGCTACGGCGACGAGATCGCGATGGGCGACGATCTCTCCTTGCCCGAGCGCAATTGCGCGCGCACGCCGATGCAATGGTCGACCGAGCCGCATGGCGGCTTCACCAAGAACGACAAGCCGGCATGCCCCGTGATCGACACGGGGCCTTACGGCTACCCGCACGTCAACGTCGCAAAACAGCGGCGCGATCCCAATTCGATGCTGAACTGGACCGAGCGCATCGTCCGCATGCGCAAGGAGGTGCCGGAGATCGGCTGGGGCGATTTCGCGATCATTCCGACCCGCGATCCCGCCGTCTTCATCATGCGCTACGACTGGCGCAACAATTCCGTACTGTTCGTGCACAATCTCGATGAGAAGCCGCGCGAGATCGCGTTCTCGGCTGGGCTGCCGGGTGAGGCCGGCGCGCACCTGATCAATCTGCTCGCGGAAGACCACAGCCACGCCGACAAGCGCGGCCAGCATCGTGTGGTGCTGGAGCCGTACGGCTATCGCTGGTACCGGGTTGGCGGGCTGGATTATCTCTTGAAACGGAGTGATATCGACGAGAATACGGTGAAGGGGAAGAAGCATCCGGGATGATATCGAGACGCCATCGTCCGCCCCGCCGTTTCAACGATCGTCATTGCGAGCGCAGCGAAGCAATCCAGACTGCCGCCGCGGAAAGACTCTGGATTGCTTCGCTGCGCTCGCAATGACGAGGAGAGTGCGTCGGCCATCCTCTCGCGCTTCGTGCGCCCCCGGGACGACGGCTAGGCTGCCGGCGCGACGATCACGCCTTCATTCCCACGCAAATCGAGCACACCCTCCAGCCGCTCGCCCTCGCGATCAAGGTACGTCGACAGCACGATCTCGCTGCCGAAATGGATCGCACTCGTCGTCACCGCAATCGGCTCGGGACCGAGATTGAGCACCACGATCATGCTCCTGCCCTCGGCGTCGCGGCGATAGATCAGCAAATCGCCTTGCGCGGCGATCGGGTGATAGTCGCCCTCGACCAGCGCCGGTGAATTCTTCCGCAAGGCAATCAGGTGCTTGTACAGGCTGAGGATCGAGCGCGTATCCGCTTCAAGGTTGACGACGTTTTCGTGGATATGATCCTCCGGCAGCGGCAGCCACGGCCTGGCGTCGGAGAAGCCGGCAAAGTTCGAAGCGTCCCATTGCATCGGCGTGCGGCAGCCGTCGCGGCCCACGCCGATGCCGGGCACGTTCTTCTCGAAGGGGTCCTGCACGTCCTCCGGCGCGATGGCGAGCTGGTGCATGCCGATCTCGTCGCCGTAATAGAGCGTCGGCGTGCCGCGCAGGGTCAGCAGCAGCATAGCTGCGACGCGAGCCTGCTCGGCCCCGACGCGGCTGGCCACCCGCGGGCGGTCGTGATTGCCGAGCACCCAGTTCGGCCAGGCGCCGCGCGGCAGCGCCTTCTCGTAGTCCTCGATGATCGTCTCGATCGAGCGCGCGCTCCAGAAGGTCGAGAGCAGCGCGAAATTGAACGGCATCTGCGCGCCGGTGAGGTCGTTGCCGTAATAGGCCATCAGGCGATGCAGCGGCAGATAGATCTCGCCGATCAGCACGCGAGCCGAATATGCGTCCGTGACGCGCCGCATCTCGGCGATCACGTCATGCACCTCCACCTGGTCGGTGGAATATTGGGTGAGTATCTTTTCGTTCGGCGGCCGGCCCTCGACGTAATGCGGGTTCGGCGGATTGTCGCGGAATTCAGCGTCCTTGATCAGGTGCCAGATCACGTCGACGCGAAAGCCGTCGACGCCCTTCTCCAGCCAGAACCGCATCACGTCGTAGATCGCAGCGCGAACGTCGGGATTGCGCCAGTTGAGGTCCGGCTGTGCCGCGAGGAAGGCGTGGTAGTAATATTGCCCCGTGGTCTCGTCGAAAGCCCACGCGCTGCCGCCGAACTCGGACAGCCAGTTGTTCGGCACACCGCCATCGGGTGCGGGATCGCGCCAGACGTACCAGTCGCGTTTGGGATTGTCGCGCGAGGCGCGGCTCTCGACGAACCAGGGATGCTGGTCCGAGGTGTGGTTCGGCACGAGGTCGAGGATCAGCTTCAGGCCGTTGTCATGCGCCGCCGCGAGCAGCGCGTCGAAATCCTCCATCGTGCCGAAGTGCGGGTCGATGCCGGTATAGTCGGCGATGTCGTAGCCGAAATCGGCCATCGGCGAGGGGAAGATCGGCGACAGCCAGATCGCGTCGACGCCGAGCGACTTCACATAAGGCAGCCGCCGCAAGATGCCGGCGAGGTCGCCGATGCCGTCACCGTCGCTGTCCTGAAAGGAGCGCGGATAGATTTGATAGAAGATGCCGTGCCGCCACCAATTGCCGTCGCTCTGAGCCAAAGGTCGTCCCCCGAATGTGCTTTGCGCGGGATGCAACGCGGGATCGCGCCAACGGTTCACACCAAAAGTTCCCGCGAGGGGATTGAGAGCAACAGGGCTTTGGGACGGCTCTGTGACGTGCGCGGCGGTGAGCGTGTCGCCCGGGTCCGTAAGCTGCGATTTCGCGCGGAAACGCCGCAATTCCGGGCGAGTCCGGCCATTGTTCCGGCCTCACGCCACCGCGATGCCAGTGGAACTTCGGTTCCGAGGGACGAAACCACTGGAGGGACCCATGAGGTCACGCATCACACTGTGCTCGCTCGCCTTCGCTCTCGCCGCCCTGCCGTTCTCGGCCGGACTCTCCCCCGCCTCCGCCAAGCCGACCGTCGAGGTCGCCTTCGTGCTCGACACCACCGGCTCGATGGCGCGCCTGATCGAGGGCGCCAAGCGCAAGATCTGGTCGATCGCCACCACGATCGTCGATTCCAATCCGGACGCCGACGTCCGCATGGGCCTTGTCGCCTATCGCGACATCGGCGACGATTACGTGACCTCGAAGATCGAGCTGACCCGCGACATCCAGGATCTCTACGCCAACCTGCTGGAGCTGAAGGCGCGCGGCGGCGGCGATTGGCCGGAAAGCGTCAACGAGGCGCTCGACGTCGCCGTCAACAAGCTGCAATGGACGCCGGGCGGCGACGTCAGGCACATCGTGTTCCTGGTCGGCGACGCGCCGCCGCACATGGACTACGCGCAAGACACCAAATATCCGACCACGCTCGCGGTCGCCCGGCAGAAGGACATCATCGTCAATGCCGTGCTCGCCGGCGATGCCCGCGACACCGAGCGGGTGTGGCGTGACATCGCGCAGATCGGCCAGGGCCGCTTCATCCCGATCCCGCAGGATGGCGGGCAAATCGTGGTGATCGAAACGCCCTACGACCAGGACATCATCATCCTGCAGCAGCAGCTCAACGGTACGGTGATCCCCTATGGCCCGCGCGAGCGGCAGAAGCACACCGAGCTGAAAATGCGACAGTCGGCCAGCATCGCGGCGGCCGCGCCGGCCACGGCCACCGACATGGCGAGCTATATCAACAAGCGATCCGCGGCGACCTCGGAGGCCGTCACCGGCGGCGGCGATCTCGTCGCCGACGCCGCCAAGGGCACGGCCAACGTCGCCACCGTCGCGGACGCCGACCTGCCGGACAACCTGCGCGCCATGAAGCCCGAGCAGCGCGAGGCCGAGGTGACAAAACAGATCGAGCAGCGCAAGGCGCTGAACGAGAAGCTCGCCGCGCTGGTTTCCAAGCGCGACAAGTACATCGCAGACCACGCGGTCAAGTCGCCAAAGACATCGTCGTTCGACGGGGTCGTCCGGGAGACGTTGAAGGCTCAGATCACGAGGTAGCGTCGGCGGATCGGGATCGGTCTTCAGGTGACCGTTCCCGGACCGCGCACGAATCTTTTGCTTGGCGGCATGGCAAAAATCGGCATTGTGGCGCCATGACCGAGCAGAATGACACCCAAGAATCCTCGAAAGCCAAGGCCGGCGCGATCATCGTCCCCGTGACGCTGTTCGAGCAGAACTGCACCATCATCTGGGACGAGCCCGGCAAAAAGGCCGTGGTGATCGATCCCGGCGGGGACGTGCCGAAGATCCTGGAAGCGATCAAGCAGACCGGTGTCACCGTCGAGAAGATCTGGCTGACCCACGGCCATATCGACCATGTCGGCGGCGCGGCCGAGCTGCGCGATGCACTGAAGGTGCCGATCGAGGGCCCGCATGTCGCGGACAAGTTCCTGCTCGACAACGTGGTCGAGAGCGGCGCGCGCTTCGGCATGACCGGCGGCCGTAATTTCGAGCCGGACCGCTGGCTCGACGAGGGCGACACCGTCTCGATCGGCGGCCTGACCTTCGACATCTTCCACTGCCCCGGCCACTCGCCCGGCAGCGTGGTGTTCTTCAACAAGGAATTGCGCTTCGCCCATGTCGGCGACGTCTTGTTCGCAGGCTCGGTCGGCCGCACCGATCTGCCGGGCGGCAATCACGCCACGCTGATCAACTCGATTCTGACAAAGCTGCTGCCGCTCGGCGACGATGTCGGCTTCATCTGCGGCCATGGCGCCGGCTCGAGCATCGGCCAGGAGCGGATGACCAATCCGTTCATCACCGGCGAACTGTAGGACTTTATTGCTTGCGCATGATCTAATCGGAAAACCGCTTCACACTTTTCCGGATCATGCGCTACTCGGCGGCGTCGACAAGCGCCGGCGCCTCGCCGAGATTACGCTCGCCCCATTCGCGGATCGCGGCGACCACGGGCACAAAGCTCTTGCCCTTGCGGGTCAGGCGATACTCGACCTTCGGCGGCACCTCGCCAAAGTCCTTGCGGTCGATCAGACCGCTCTCGGTCAGCGCCTTCAATTCGCGGCTGAGCACGCGCGGGGTGATCTCTGCGCTGCCGCTCGCGCCACGCAGCAGGCCGCTGCGGATCTCGCCATAGCGGCGCGGGCCGTCCTTCAAATCCCAGACGATGCGCAGCTTGTACTTGCCGCTGATCATCTTCTGAAACGCCGCGACCGGGCAGGTGCGCATTGCCTTTGCCATGTCGTCTCCTCCATGTGCAGGCTTCTCGTTCTGACGCGCTTTCTTGACGCGAGCCGGTAACCACCTCGCTCGAAAACGCTAAGCCATGAGGATAGGAGCGGCGGCGAAAAAGTCCATACTATCAATTTTGTCCATACTTGCGGGATTGCGCGCAAGCTGCAGATGATGGTGCACATGACGAACAGGGAGCGTCACATGAAGCACTTCATGATCAAATACGAATTCAGGAACGGCACGACCGACGCCTGGCACCAGGAGATCGGCCGCTTCATCAAGGCGATCGACAGCGATCCGGAGCTGAAGGGACGGATCGGCTATCGCGTCCTGAAGAACCGCGACGACGGCCACTATTTCCATCTCGCCAGCGCCGCCGACGAGGCCGCACAGAAGACGCTGCAATCGCGCGAGTTCTTCAAGCAATATCAGGCGATGACGCGGCAAGTCGCAGGCGGCGAGGTGACGGTCACGCCGGTCGAGATGATCGACGCGACGGTGTAGCTGTCATTCCGGGGGCGGTAGCGCCGCCGCCACAAGCGTCATTCCGGGGCGCGCGGTAGCGCGAGCCCGGAATCCATAACCACAGGGAAATGTGGTTACGGGGACTCGGAGTGACGCCTTCGCGCCTCATGTTGTCCTGGGGTTATGGGTGCCGGGCTCGCGCTATCGCGCGCCCCGGGACGACAGCGGAGTGTGTCTCGCTTACCGGGGTAACCAGCTACTTCATCAACCCCGCCGCTGTCAGCGCTCGGGTGATGATCTGGCCGAGATCGAAGCCGCGGGCCTTCTCCTGCTCCGGCTCATCCGCGACGGCGGTGCGGATCGAGCGGGCGAGATGCGGGGCGGGCGAGCGCGGCGGCTGCGGCGCGGGCTTTGCCTCCGCCTTCTTCGCGGCATCAGGAATCCAGCCGGTGAGGCCGAAGAACTTTGCGATGTGATAGGACGAGGAAATGCCGGCCTCGATCAGGAATGCGCCTTCGATGCCGTAGCGCTGGTCGTTGTCGGCAAGGCCAAGCGGTGTGCCATGCGCCATGTCGGTGATGGCGTAGGACTCCACCAGCGTCTCGCCGTCCTTGTTCCACCAGGCCTGGCGCGGATAGCCGTCGACAATGGTCTCCGCCATCGGCGCCGGCGGCAGATCATGCAGGTCGAGCCATTGCTTGACGATCTCGTTGGCATTGCCCGGATTGACGGTGCGGTCGGCGCTGCCGTGCCACACTGACATTTTTGGCCAGGGCCCGCGATGATTGGAAGCCCGCCGCACGAAATCGCCGAGCTCGCGCTCGGGCCGCGCCGGAGAATGAAACATGCCGTCCAGCGCCTCGCGCAGATTCGAGGCGATGCCGTAAGGAAGGCCGGCGATGACAGCGCCGGCGGCGAACACTTCGGGATAGGTCGCGAGCATGACCGACGTCATGCCGCCACCCGCGGACAGGCCGGTGATGAAGATGCGGCGCGGGTCGATGCGATGGGTCTGCACCATATGCGCGACCATCTCGCGGATCGAACGCGCCTCGCCGTTGTCGCGCGCGGTGTCTTCCGGATTGAACCAGTTGAAGCAGGTGTTCCCGTTATTGACGCGCTGCTGCTCGGGCATCACCAGCGCAAAACCGTAATGCTGCGCGAGCGTCGACCAGCCGGCACCGAGATCGTAGCTAGCTGCAGTCTGGCCGCAGCCATGCAGCACGACGACGAGCGCGCGCGGCTTCTGCAACTGCGCCGGCACGAACGCGAACATGCGCAAGGCGCCGGGATTGTCGCCGAAGCCCGTGACCTCTTCCAACGGACTGGACGCATCGGCGCTGCGGCCGAACTCGGCCAGGCGCAGACCATCCATCTTCGGCAGATGCTTGAGGAGATCGAGATTTCTGGCGAGCGACACGGCAACTCCTGGCAGGCGACGTTCAACGTTCACCCAAACCAAATAGTTGCTGCGGTGCAAAATAAAAAGAGTGTGTGCTGTCAATCACCTGAAATCACGCAGAAACCCGCAGAATTCCGCACGTATTTACCGCACTGCCTCAACTTCGTGCAGATACGCGGCGCATCCACGACAGGAATGCGGCACAGATCATGATGAATGTCACAAACAGCGCGAGCGAAACGAGAAAGGCTGCGCGCGCTGATTGCAAAGCGTCGATTGCGAAGAACACCGCGCCGATTGCGGCCACTCCGGCCGCATTTCCGATCTGCGCGGTGGTGCCGTACATGCCGGAGGCCGAGCCTGCGGCGACAGGTTTCACCGTCGAGAGCACCGCGCCTGAGAGCGGCGCCATCACGAGACCCTGACCATAGCCAAAGACGATCATGGTGAGCGCAAGCGCGGTTGGTGCCGGCGCATCGACGAAGCCCGCAAGCAGCGCAAGTGCCGCGAGGCCCGCGATCTGCAATGCGCAGCCTTCGATCAGCACCTTGGTGCCGCGATGCTTCGCGCGCGCACCGCTGTGGCGCGAGGCCACGACGAAGGCGAGCGCGAGCGGAACGAAGGCGAGGCCGGCCTTGAGCGGCGGGATCTTCAGGCCGCGCTGCATGAACAACGTCATCACCAGATAGAAGGAGAGATTGGCGGCGAAGAAAAAGAACGCGGCGCCGAGCCCGCGCAGGAAGGCGGCATCCGCAAGCAGCGTCAGGTCGATTAGCGGCATGCCGCCGCCGCGCGCGACCGCATGCTCGAGCTTCAGGAACGCTGCGAGAATCACGCCGCCGCCTCCCATCACCGCCCACAGAAACGGCGCCCAGCCGACATCGTGACCGAACAGCAATGGTCCGATCAGGCACAACAGGCCCGCGAACAGCACGACGCTGCCCTTGATGTCGAGCCTCGTCCCGGCCCGGCGCGGCACCGACGGCATGATACGCCAGGCGGCCAAGGCGATGGCGAGGCCGCAGGGTACGTTGACGAAAAACACCGAGCGCCAGCCGGTGTGCGCCAGGTCGATCGTGACCAGCAGTCCACCGAGCAGGAAGCCCGCGGCGCCCGCAAGCCCCAGCACGATGCCGTAGACGGCGAAGGCGCGGCTGCGCGAGTCGTCGGTGAAGAGCAGGTGCAAGGTCGCCAGCACCTGCGGCACCATCAGCGCCGCGGTCGCGCCCTGCGCCAGCCGCGCGATGATCAGTTCCATGCCGGACTGCGCCAGCCCGCACCACAGCGAGGTCGCCGTAAAACCGAGCACGCCGGCGAGAAACACGTTCTTCGTGCCGTGGATGTCGCCGAGCCGGCCGCCGGTCACCACCAGCGTCGCATAAGCAATCAGATATATCGCGATGACGGACTCGATCTGCGCCGGCGTCGCGTGCAGGTCGACCGCTATGGTGGGAATGGCGACGTTCACGATGAAGGCGTCGACGCCGAACATGAACTGCGCGGCGACGACGATGGCCAGCACCCACCAGCGGCGGGTCGAATCGACTTGTTTTGTGACGGTTTGATGCATCGGCGTGCGAACCTTCCGGCATTTATTTGCGCGCCAAGCTCGCAGATCGGCGTCATCCGCGCGATTACCTCCGAGGTAGGCCTTGTCGCCTTGGCCCGATTGCTGCATGTCGGTTCCCGCTGATTCCGCAGGGGTTTGGAAGCACATCCGATGTACGACTACGACATGGTGGTGATCGGTTCGGGCCCGTCGGGGCGCCGGGCCGCGGTCCAATGTGCCAAGCTCGGCAAGGCCGTGCTGGTGGTGGAGAAGGGCCGGCGCGTCGGAGGCGTCTCGGTCCACACCGGCACCATCCCGTCCAAGACCCTGCGCGAGACCGTGCTGAACCTGTCCGGCTGGCGCGAGCGCGGCTTCTACGGCCGCTCCTACCGGGTGAAGCAGGACATCGCCGCGAGCGACCTGATGACCCGGCTGCAGAAGACGCTCGATCACGAGGTCGAGGTGCTCGAGCATCAGTTCAGCCGCAACCTCGTCCGCACCGCCAATGGCGAAGCACGCTTCGTCTCGCCGCACGAGGTCGAGATCACCAGCGCGATCGGCGAGACCAAGATCGTGTCGGCCGCCTTCATCCTGATCGCCTGCGGCACGCGCCCGTTCCGGCCCGACTATGTGCCGTTCGACGGCACCACCGTGCTCGACAGCGACGAGATCATCGAGCTGCCGAAGCTGCCGCGGAGCCTGGCCGTGATCGGCGCCGGCGTGATCGGCGTCGAATATGCCACCATCTTCAGCGCGCTCGACGTGCCCGTGACCCTGATCGAGCCGCGGCCGACCTTCCTCGATTTCATCGACAAGGAACTGATCGACGAGTTCATGCACGAGCTGCGCGACCGCAACGTCGCGCTGCGGCTCGGCGCCAAGGTCAACTCGATCGAGAAGACGGCGCAGGGCAGTATCGTCACGCATCTGTCGGACGGGCGCCACGTCACCACGGAAATGCTGCTGTTCGCGGCGGGACGCGTCGGCGCCACCGACCGGCTCAATCTTGACGCCGCCGGCATCGCCGTCGATCATCGCGGGCGCATCACCGTCGATCCCGTGTCCCTGCAGACCAGCGTGCCGCACATCTACGCCGCCGGCGACGTGATCGGCTTTCCGAGCCTCGCCTCGACCTCGATGGAGCAGGGCCGCGTCGCCGCCTGCCACGCGCTCGGCATGGAGCCGCTGGCGCCGCCGGAATTCTTTCCCTACGGCATCTATTCGGTGCCGGAGATCTCGACCGCCGGCCTGACGGAAGAAGAGGTGCGCACGCGCGGCATTCCCTACGAGGTCGGCATCGCGCGCTTCCGCGAGACCTCGCGCGGCCACATCATGGGGTTGAACAGCGGCATGATGAAGATGATCTTCTCGACCAAGACGCGCCGCCTGCTCGGCGTGCACATCCTCGGCGAAGGCGCCACCGAGCTGATCCATATCGGCCAGGCGGTGCTGAACCTCAAAGGCACGATCGACTATTTCATCCAGAACACGTTCAACTATCCGACGCTGGCGGAGGCATACAAGATCGCCGGGCTGGATGCGTGGAACAGGATGACGCGGTAAGCGGCGAATCTGGCGCGCTGTCCCTTTGCGGCCATCCTTCGAGACGCCGCTTCGCGGCTCCTCAGGATGAGGTCTCGATTCGCGGGCGCTGTGTTAGACCCTCATGGTGAGGAGGCCGCAAAGCGGGCGTCTTGAACCATGCAGGCCGAGCAAATCGCAGCAGCGTCCTAACGCATGCCTGCATTCCGCCGCGCGGGACATCACGCGATTGCGTTCGCTTGCGCCACCACGTAGCCTCATCACTTCAACAAACAGAAAATCAAAGCCGGAGAGAACGCCATGGCGCGCCTGAAGTTCGGAGCCTTTCTTGCCCCGCATCACCCGATCGGGGAGCATCCGATGCTCCAGTTCCGGCGCGATCTCGACCTGGTCGAGCAGCTCGACGCGCTCGGTTATGACGAGTTCTGGTGCGGCGAGCACCATTCCTCCGGCTGGGAGATGATCGCCTCGCCCGAGATGTTTCTGGCCGCGGCCGGCGAGCGCACCAAGCGGATCAAGCTCGGGACCGGCGTGGTATCGCTGCCCTACCACCATCCCTTCAACGTCGCCCAGCGCATGGTGCAGCTCGACCACATGACCGGCGGCCGCGCCATCTTCGGCTCCGGCCCCGGCGCGCTCGCGTCCGACGCGCACACGCTCGGCATCGACCCAATGACGCAGCGCGACCGCCAGGACGAGGCGATCGGCGTGATCCGCCGCCTCTTCAACGGCGAGCGCGTCACCGCCAAGAGCGACTGGTTCACGATGAACGACGCCGCGCTGCAGATCCTGCCGCTGCAGGAGGAGATGCCGTTCGTGGTGGCCTCACAGATCTCGCCGTCAGGCATGACGCTCGCCGGCAAATACGGCTGCGGCATCATCTCGCTGGGCTCGATGACCACGCAGGGCCTGATGTCGCTGCAGCAGCAATGGCAGTTCGCCGAGGATTCCGCCAAGAAGCACGGCACCAAGGTCAACCGCGCCGACTGGCGTGTGCTCCTCACCTTCCACGTCGCCGAGACCCGCGAGCAGGCACGCCGCGAGGCCGGCGGTGGGCTGATGCGCTGGCACAACGAGTATAATGTCGGCACGCTGCAGCGGCCCGGCCTCACCGCGTTCTCCTCGCCGGATGAAGCCGTGGACAAGACCGCCTTCGTCGAAGGCGCCGCGTCCACCATCGGCACGCCCGACGATCTCGTCAAAACCATCAAGAACGTGATGCAGGTGTCCGGCGGCGTCGGCGCCATCATCGGCTTCGTGCACGACTGGGCCAATCCGGAAAATACGCGCCGGAGCTGGGACATGGTGGCGCGCTATGTCGTGCCTGAAATCAACGGCTACATCGACGGCCTGCGCAGGTCGCAGAAATTCGTGATCGAGAACCGCGCGATCTTCGAGCGTGCGGGACAGGCGGTGATGGCCAAGATCATGGAGAACGAGAAAGCCGCCGAGGCACTGAAGGTCACCGGCCCCGGCCGCGTCGCCATTCCCGCCGTCAACGCGCCGGATCTGCAGAAGGAAGCGGCGAAGCGGTAGGCTCGCGACTACGCCTGTAACCACTATCATCGGCAAGTGATACCGGCCTGTGCTATGTTGATCCCGTCAGCGTGGCACAGGCCGCAATAATGCCGCGGTCGCGCGATGTCTGTTCGGTCAGCCAACCGGAGCAACCGTCATGTCGATGCAGAATGTCGCCCCTGCGCTCGGCTTCACCGCCCCCAAGCGCAACGAGCTGACGCACATCCCCGGCGACGAGGGCTGGCCGATCATCGGCAAGACCTTTCAGGTGCTGGCCGATCCCAAGGGACATATCGAGGCGAACGGCGCCAAATACGGCCCGGTCTACCGCACCCATGTGTTCGGCGAGACCAATGTCGTGCTGCTCGGGCCCGAGGCCAACGAGCTCGTGATGTTCGACCAGCAAAAACTGTTCTCGTCCACGCATGGCTGGAACAAGGTGCTCGGCCTGTTGTTTCCGCGCGGATTGATGCTGCTCGATTTCGACGAGCACCGGCTGCATCGCAAGGCGTTGTCGGTCGCGTTCAAGTCCGGTCCGATGAAGTCCTATTTGTCCGATCTCGATCGCGGCATCGCCGCCCGGGTCGCGCAGTGGAAGGCGAAGCCCGGCGAGATGCAGCTCTATCCGGCGATGAAGCAGCTCACGCTCGATCTTGCCGCCGCATCCTTCCTCGGCGCCGACATTGGCCCTGAGGTCGACGAGATCAACCGCGCCTTCGTCGACATGGTCGCGGCCGCGGTCGCCCCGATCCGCCGCCCCCTGCCCGGCACGCAGATGGCTGCCGGCGTGCGGGGACGCAAGCGCATCGTCGCCTATTTCCGCGAGCAGATTCCGCTCCGGCGCGGCAATTACGGCGGCGACGATCTGTTCTCGCAGCTCTGCCGCGCCACCCATGAGGACGGCGCGCTGCTGTCCGAACAGGACATCATCGACCATATGAGCTTTTTGATGATGGCGGCGCACGACACGCTGACCTCGTCGCTGACCTCCTTCGTCGGCGAGCTCGCCGCGAACCCTGACTGGCAGGACCGGCTGCGCGCCGAGGTTCAGGCGCTCGGGCTCGCGCCGGATGCCCCCAGCAGCTTCGACGATCTCGAAAAAATGCCGCTGTCGGAGATGGCGTTCAAGGAGGCGCTGCGGATCAAGCCGCCGGTGCCCTCGATGCCGCGCCGCGCGATGCGCGACTTCACCTTCAAGGGCTTTACGATTCCGGCCGGCACCGCGGTCGGCGTCAATCCGCTCTACACGCATCACATGAAGGACATCTGGCCGGAGCCGGATCGCTTCGATCCCCTGCGTTTCACCGAGGAAGCCCAGCGCAACCGCCACCGCTTCGCCTGGGTGCCGTTCGGCGGCGGCGCGCATATGTGCCTCGGCCTGCACTTCGCCTACATGCAGGCCAAATGCTTCACGCGGCACTTTTTGCAGAACATCGAGGTGTCGCTGGAGCCGGGCTACAAGCCGGAATGGCAGATGTGGCCGATCCCGAAGCCGCGGGATGGGTTGAAGGTACGGGTGAAGGCGGTGGGTTAGATCTCACCTCTCGTGTCCCGGACGCGCTGCAGCGCGTAGCGCTGCTGCGCAGAGCCGGGACCCAGAATCTTGCGACACTTTCAGCTCGGAGAGATGGGCCCCGGCTCTGCAGTGCGGCACCATAGCGCGTCGAAGACGCGCGTGAACGCACTTTAGGCGCCGCACCGCGTCCGGGGCACGCGACCCCTCCGCTACGCTCCCCCGTCGAACGCCTTGCGCAACGCGCTCAAGCCTTGCTGCTGCTGGGTCCAGTTGCGGCCGCCGGTGACTGCGCCGTCGACGACGAAATCGTGGCCGTTGACGAAGCTCGACTCGTCGCTGGCCAGGAACACCGCAGCGTATGCGATGTCGTCGGGCAGGCCGGCGCGCGGGATCGGCTGGGCGGTCTTGTAGACGTCGCGCAACATGGCAGGCGTCTGCTCGGCGGCATCGGTCGAGAGCCCCAGTGCCTTGCCGAAGATCCCGGTCGCGATCGCGCCGGGCGAGATCGAGTTGACGCGCACGTTGGACTCGCCGAGCTCCATCGCGACGCATTTCGTCAGATGAATCACCGCAGCCTTGGCCGCCCCGTAAACCAGCGAGGACGAATAGCCGGCGAGACGGCCGGCAATGCTGCCATTGTTGATGATGCTGCCGGATCCCTGCTGCTTCATGTAGGGCGCGGCGTGCTTCATGCCGAGCATGACGCTGCGCACCAGGGTCGCCATCGCCGCGTCGAAGCGCTCGACCTCGAGGCCCTCGATGCCGCCGGTCTGCGCCGGGCCGCCGGCATTGTTGAACAGGCAGTCGATGCGACCGAATTTTTCCACCGCGAGCGCGATCAGCGCCTGCATCTGGTCTTCGACCGTCACATCGGTCTGGCGGAAGATGCAATTGGCTCCAAGCTGCGATGCCAGCGCCTCGCCCTCCGGTATGCGCCGGCCTGCGATCACAATTTTGGCACCTTCGGCAACGAAGACTTCTGCAGTCCGCAATCCGATGCCGCTCGTCGCGCCCGTGATCACCGCCACCTTGCCGTCCAGCCTGCCCATGGAATGTCCCTGTTTTCAAACCACTTGACGCCAAAAGGCGGACACCACTCGATGGCGGCGCCGCGACAGAAGGCGCCGCGACGCTCACTATTCCTGCCGGCTCCCGACAAGGCAAGCTTTGCTTGCGCTGGCCAGATGCGTAACATTCACGGCGAATGCACATCGCGACCGGGCCGCGCATGGAGAAGCTGATCGAGGAATTCCGCAAGGGCTGGCAGGGCGTGGCACCGCCGTCGCTCGGCCTGAGCATTGCCTTTGCGGTCGCCTGCGTGCTGGTTGCGACGCTGGCGCGCTGGGGGCTCGCGCAGGTGCGGCCCGACGTCTACTTCACCCCCTACTTCCCGGCCGTGTTCTTTGCCGCCGCCTTCGGAGGCTTCCGGATCGGCATCGTGACGGCGATCGCAGGCGGCGTGCTCGGCGTGGTGCTGAATTTCAGCGATGCCGTTGCCGATCACGCCCGTTTTGCCCTGCTGGCGCTGTACTGGGCGGTCTGCGCGCTCACCATCTGGGGCGTCGAGCATTATCGCACGCTGCTGGTCGAGCAGCGGCGGATCTCCAAGCGCCTGATCGAGGAAGAAGACTATCGCAAGCTGCTGGTGGACGAGCTCCAGCACCGTCTCAAGAACAAGCTGTCGACGGTGCACGCCGTGATCCACCAGGTGCTGCACGACCAGCCGCAGGTCTGGGCCCGGATCGATCCGCGACTGCGTTCGCTGGCCACGGCCGACGATTTGATTTCGCGGATCGACAGAGCGGGCTGCGACATCCGCGATCTCCTGATCGCCGAGCTCGGGCCTTACGGCCATGTCCGCTTCACCCTCAACGGCGACCGGCTGTTCCTGCCGCCGAAGCTCGCAGTGACGCTGTCACTGATGTTTCACGAACTCGCCACCAACGCCGGCAAATACGGCGCGTTCTCCGCACCGCGCGGCTTGTTGCAGGTGTCATGGACCGTCAGCGGCGACCGCCTGACCGTCACCTGGGACGAGACCGAGGGCCCGAGCATCAGCAACGTGTCGCCGCCCGGCTTCGGCACCCAGCTGCTGAAGTCGGCGCTGACAGCCTTCGACGGCAAGAGCGAGGTCACCTATCTGGCGACCGGCCTGCATTGCATCATGCAATGCCGCATCCCCAAAACCGGCTAGACTCGAAACAAGCGAAAGCGATCCGCGCGCTCCATCCGTAGTTTCTCTGAGTGCGTTGACGCTCTGTTAATGACGATTTTCTGCACGCGTCGCATCGCCGCAAAACACCCCCGTATTTCTCCGGACCCCTTAACCAAACCTAAGAGGGAACTGCGCATGATCGCGTGCATTGCAAAGGCGCGCTGAAACAACAAGATTCATGACTTCTATGAACGACAACAGATATTCCGGCGCGAGTGAAGCCGAGCTCGGATTTCTCAAGGAAATCGTTAGAATGCTGCCTGCCGGCCTGACCGTGCAGGACGCGCAGGGACAGCTTCTGCTGGTCAACGATGTCGCGGCGGCCCAACTCGGCATGGACGGCAGCCGTCCCTCGCCGGATCTGACGCCGCGCCAGGAAGCCGGCCTGCGGGCATTAAGGTCCGGTCAGGCGGTCATCGCCGAGGAAGCGCTCCACGAGGGAGCTGCACGCCAGGTGCTGCTGACGACCCATCGCCCCGTTCGCCTCGCCGGACGCGAGCTGCTGATCTCGGCCTCCTCCGACATCACTGAGCAGAAGAATTTCGAGGACCAGCTGTTCCGCTCGGCCTATTTCGACGAGCTGACCGGCCTCCCCTCGCGGCGCGTGATCGAGCATCGCGCCAACAGCCTGCTCGCGAAGGATCGCAGCGACGAACGTTTCGCGCTCGCCTTCCTCGACGTCGACAATTTCAAGCACATCAACGACTATTACGGCCACGCCGTCGGCGACGCGCTGCTGGTCGAGCTGTCGAAGCGGCTCGGGCGGGACTTGCGCGATTCCGACATGCTGTCACGCATCTCCGGCGACGAATTCCTGCTGCTGCTCTCGCCGATCCAGAGCCAGGAGGAAGTCGCCGAATTCATGCAATCGACGCTGGAGCGGCTGACCGCGCCGTTCTTCATCGACAGTTCGGAGCTGTTCGCCTCCACCTCGGTCGGCATCAGCCTCTATCCCGATCACGGCCGCAGCTTCGAGACGCTGCGCCAGAACGCCGACATCGCGATGTACCGCATCAAGAATGACGGCAAGGGAATGGCGGCGTTCTTCGACGCCAGCATGGAGCGCGAGGCGCAGGCGCGGACCAAGATCGAGCAGTCGCTGCGGCTCGCGATCCTGGAAAAGCGCTTCTGCTGCGCGTTCCAGTCCAAGGTCGACATCCGCACCCAGGCCGTGAAGGGCATCGAGGCCTTGGTGCGCCTGCGCGACGACGAGGGTGTGATCCAGGCGCCCGGCTCGTTCATCAATCTCGCCAGCGAGCTCGGGCTGATCGACGAATTGACCCATCTCGTGCTCGCCGAGATCGTCAAGTCGATCGACCTGATCAACGACACGTTCGGCGCGGAAGCGACCATCAGCATCAACGTCGCCGCCAAGCAGGCCGGCAATCCCGAATTCATGCGCAATTTCGCGCAGGCGCTCGACGACACCGGCTTTCCGCAGCGCTTCATGATCGAGGTGACGGAGGACGCCTTCGTCGCCAAGAATCATTTCCAGGTCGAGATCCTGCCGATGTTCCGCAAGCTCGGCGTCGGCATCTCGATCGACGATTTCGGCACCGGCTATTCCTCGCTCTCGGCGCTCGCCGACATCACCGCCGACGAGATCAAGATCGACCGCTCCTTCATCACCGACATCCATAAGCGCCCGCGCAGCCAGGGCATCTTGCGCGCGATCGAATCCCTGAGCGAGGCGCTCGGCATGACCGTGATCGCCGAGGGCATCGAATCCTATGAGGAGCTGGCTTATCTGCAGGCCGCGACCAAGATCCGCTACGCGCAGGGCTATTATTTCTCCCGGCCGATCTTCCTGGAGGAGCTGAAGCTCGCGACCCCCGCCTCCAGCGAGTCCCGTGCCAACATCGCCAGCCGCCCCATGCAGCAGAACCGCCAGGGCTACTCCCGGGCGAGCGGGTATCGGCGTTAACCGCGCCGCGTCGATTCCCCTTTGAAATCGCTACACTTTTGGTAAGAAACAGGTGGACCTCCCCCGGGGTATGTCATGTCCGCCTCTTCCCTAGACGTCAGCGATCCCGCCTATGTCCGCGCGCGGGCGATGGTGACGCTGTTCGAGCGGCTGGAGCAGCTGTGCGAGGGCGCGATTGCGATCGATCGCGGCGGGCGGGTCATCTACGTCAACGAGAAATACCTCGCCTCGCTCGGCCTCAAGCACACCGATGAAGCGCTGGGCCGGCCGATCGAGGAGATCATCCCGAACAGCCTGATGCGGAACGTCGCCGAGAGCGGCGAACCGATCCTGCTCGACATCATGGAGCTCGGCGGCGAGCAGCTCGTGGTCACGCGCATGCCGATCGAGGACGAGGACCGCAATATCATCGGCGCGATCGGCTTCGTGCTCTACGACCACATCGAGAGCCTGAAGCCGCTGCTGGCGCGCGTCACCCAGCTCGAGAGCGATCTGCGACTGGCCCGACGGCAATTGTCGAACGCCCGCGCGGCGCGATTCACGTTTGCGGACTTCGTCGGCACGACACCTGTGATCGCGCAGGCCAAGGAGTTCGCCAAGCGTGCCGCGCGGCAGAGCGTGACCGTGCTGCTCACCGGCGAGACCGGCACCGGCAAGGAGCTGCTGGCGCAGGCGATCCACAACGCCTCCTCGCGCGCGGAAAAGCCGTTCGTCAGCGTCAATGCCGCGGCGATCCCGGAGACGCTGATCGAATCCGAATTCTTCGGCACCGCGCCGGGCGCCTATACCGGTGCCGACCGCCGGGGCCGCGAGGGCAAATTCCGCCTCGCCGACGGCGGCACGCTGTTCCTCGACGAGATCGGCGAGATGCCGCTGCAGTTGCAGGCGAAGCTCTTGCGCGTGCTGCAGGAGCGCGAGATCGAGCCGCTCGGCTCGGACAAGATCACCAAGGTCGATTTGCGCGTCATCGCCGCGACCAATGTGGACTTGCGCAAGCGCGTCAGCGACGGCGCCTTCCGCGCCGATCTCTATTATCGCCTCAACGTGCTCTCGATCGATCTGCCGCCCTTGCGCAAATGCCTCGACGATCTCCCCGACATCTGCGCGCGGCTGATCGAGGACATCAGCGCCTCAGGCGATTTCGTCAACGCGAAGATCACGCCGAGCGGATTGTCGGCGCTCGCGCGCTACGACTGGCCCGGCAATGTCCGCGAGCTGCGCAACATCCTGGAGCGCGCGCTGATCCTGAGCGATTCCGGGCGCCTGACCGGCGACGATTTCACGCACATCCTTCCCGTTAGCGCGGACGCGCACCCCGCCCCGGTACAGCGGATGACCGGATCGGTCGTGCCTTACGCCGAAGCCGAGGCCGAGTTCGAGAAGCAGACGCTCGAACACGCGCTCGCCGCCAGCAACGGCCAGATCACGGAAGCCGCGCGCATGCTGCGCATCTCGCGCGCGACATTCTACAAGAAGCTCGCCAAGTTCGGCCTCGCGTCAGGGTCGCCGCCCGTCTGAGTTTCGAGACTAGACATGTCTGAAGTCTCGGATTCCTGACACCAAGGCTCCGCCCCTCGCTTGCGACATTGTCAGCGTTTCTGCCGCATTTTCAGCCGTCCCCGCGCAAAGCTCCGCATCTGGCGCAGGGCTTGCTCTGGCGCGGCCTGAGGAAACGCATGGGCTGATGCAAGACGTGGCATCACGCGTCGTCGCGCGCACAGCGACACGCAGTCACGGCACGCGCACGTCAACAGACTGTCACATGCAGCCTCATGCAAGCCCTGCCGGAAGGTGGAATTGCAATGTGTGCACACTTGTGCAAATCGCTGTGATCAAGGCAGTTCATTTTGGGAGGAACCACCGTGCGTCGATCGCTCATTCTTACAGCAGCCATTATCGGCCTCGCCGCGAGCAGCGCCGCGCGCGCCGACGACCTCAAGGTCGCGCTGATCTACGGCAAGACCGGTCCGCTCGAGGCCTATGCCAAGCAGACCGAGACCGGCCTGCAGATGGGTTTTGAATACGCCACCAAGGGCACGATGACGCTGGACGGCCGCAAGATCGTCGTCATCACCAAGGACGACCAGGGCAAGCCCGACCTATCGAAGGCCGCGCTCGCGGAAGCCTATCAGGACGACAAGGCCGACATCGCGATCGGCACGACCTCGTCGGCCGCGGCGCTCGCCATTCTCCCCGTCGCCGAGGAGAACAAGAAGATTCTGATCGTCGAGCCCGCCGTCGCGGACCAGATTACCGGCGAGAAGTGGAATCGCTACATCTTCCGCACCGCGCGCAATTCGTCGCAGGACGCGATCTCGAACGCGGTCGCGATCGGCAAGCAGGGTGTCACCGTTGCAACGCTGGCGCAGGACTATGCCTTCGGCCGCGACGGCGTCGCCGCGTTCAAGGAGGCGCTGGCCAAGACCGGCGCGACGCTCGCCGCAGAAGAATATGCTCCGACCTCGACCACCGACTTCACCGCGGTCGGCCAGCGCCTGTTCGACGCGCTGAAGGACAAGCCGGGCCGCAAGATCATCTGGGTGATCTGGGCCGGCGCCGGCAATCCGCTGGCCAAGCTACAGGACATGGATCCGAAGCGCTACGGCATCGAGCTCTCCACCGGCGGCAACATCCTGCCGGCGCTTGCGGCCTATAAGGGCCTGCCCGGCATGGAAGGCGCGACCTATTACTACTACGACATCCCGAAGAACCCGGTGAACGACTGGTTCGTCGCCGAGCACCAGAAGCGCTTCAACGCGCCGCCGGACTTCTTCACCGCGGGCGGCTTTGCCGCCGCGATGTCCGTCGTCGCCGCCGTCACCAAGGCGAAGTCGACCGACACCGAGAAGCTGATCACCGCGATGGAAGGCCTGGAGTTCGACACGCCGAAGGGCAAGATGGTATTCCGCAAGGAAGACCATCAGGCGCTGCAGAGCATGTATCACTTCAAGGTCAAGGTCGATCCGAACGTCACCTGGGCCGTGCTCGAGCCGGTGCGCGAGCTGAAGATCGAGGACATGGACGTTCCGGTCAAGAACAAGCGCTGATATCAAATCTCCTCTCCCCGCTTTCCGCGGGGAGAGGCTCCTTCCATTTTCCAGAGTTATCGTGATGGCCCTGACGTTAGAGACCCGCGACCTCACCATCCGCTTCGGCGGCCATGTCGCAGTCAACAACGTCACCTGCAGCTTCCGCCCCGGCGAGCTCACCGCCATCGTCGGGCCGAACGGCGCCGGCAAGACCACCTATTTCAACCTGATCTCGGGCCAGCTCCGCGCTTCCAGCGGCAGCATCCTGTTCGACGGCACCGACATCACCCAGCACTCCGCGCCGCTGCGGACCCGTGCGGGTCTCGGACGCGCGTTCCAGCTGACAAATCTCTTCCCGAATCTGACGGTCGAAGAGAACGTCCGCCTCGCCGTGCAGGCAGCGAACGGCACCCATTACGATATGCTGCGCCCCTGGATGGTGCGCCGCGATTTGATCGCGCGCGCAGATGCCATCCTCGACCAGGTCGCACTCGGCAATCGCCGCGGCGTCGCCGCGACCGCGCTGTCGCACGGCGACCAGCGCAAGCTCGAGGTCGCGCTGATGATCGCGCTGGAGCCGAAGGTTTTCATGTTCGACGAGCCGACCGCCGGCATGAGCATCGACGAGGTGCCTGTCGTGCTGAACCTGATTGCACAGCTCAAGCAGGACAAGAGCAAGATCATCCTGCTCGTCGAGCACAAGATGGACGTGGTGCGCTCGCTCGCCGACCGCATCATCGTGCTGCATAACGGCCAGCTCGTCGCCGACGGCCCGCCGGCCGAGGTGATCGCCTCGCCGATCGTGCAGGAAGCCTATCTCGGCGTCGCCCCGAAGAGTGCCGCATGACCGAGCTGCTCAAACTCTCCGGCGTGCACACCCATATCGGGCGCTATCACATTCTCCAGGGCATCGACCTCGCCGTCCCGCAGGGACAGGTCACGATGCTGCTCGGCCGCAACGGCGCCGGCAAGACCACGACGCTGCGCACCATCATGGGCCTGTGGCAGGCTTCATCAGGCGAGATCACGCTTGGCGGCGAGCGCATCGAGAGCCGCGCCACGCCGGATATCGCCCGGCTCGGCGTAGGCTATGTGCCGGAGAGCATGGCGGTGTTCTCCGATCTCACGGTGAAGGAGAACCTCGTCCTCGCCGCGCGCGATGCGCCGATGGACGACAAGCAACTGGAATGGATCTTTGGCTTCTTCCCGGCGCTGCGCCGGTTCTGGCTGTCGCGCGCCGGAAGCCTCTCCGGCGGACAGAAGCAGATGCTGTCGATCGCGCGCGCCATCATCGAGCCGCGCAAGCTGCTGCTGATCGACGAGCCGACCAAGGGCCTGGCACCCGCGATCGTCATGGCGCTGATCGAGTGCCTGAAGGAGATCAAGCGCAAGGGCGCGACCATTCTCCTCGTTGAGCAGAATTTCTTTGCCGCCCGCGAGCTCGGCGACAACGTGCTGGTGATGGACAACGGCACCATCGTCCATCGCGGCGAGATGGCGGCGCTCGCCGCCGACGTGCCGCTGCAGGAGCGGCTGCTCGGCCTGAGCCTGGAGGCGCATCAGTGACTGAAATCGCCGCAACCGATCCGCTGCCGAAGCCGAAGCGCGACATCGCGCCGATCCTGCTGCCGATCGCGCTCGCGCTGCTCATGATCCCGCTGGTCGGCTCGCCGAGCACCTGGCTGACCTTGACCGCGGCGAGCCTCGCCATGGGCATGATGATCTTCATCATGGCCTCCGGGCTGACGCTGGTGTTCGGCCTGATGGACGTGCTCAATTTCGGCCACGGCGCCTTCATCGCCGTCGGCGCCTATGTCGCAACCCTGGTGCTGGCGCCGTTCGCGGCGTCGATCCAGGCCGACTCGCTCTGGGTGAATCTTGCGGTGCTGGCGCCGGCCGCGCTGCTCTCGATGGCGGTCTCCGGCGCGCTCGGCCTGATCGTCGAGCGCGTGCTGATCCTCCCGGTCTACGGCCAGCATCTGAAGCAGATCCTGATGACGACCGGCGGCCTGATCGTCGCCGAGCAGACGCTCTATGCGCTGTGGGGACCGCAGATCATCCCGATGCCGCTGCCGACCTCGCTGCGAGGCTCCTTCATCCTCGGCGACGTCGCGATCGCCAAATACCGCGTGCTGGCGATGCTGATCGGCCTTGCCGTCTTCATCGCGATCCAGCTCGTGCTCAACCGCACCAAGCTCGGACTGCTGATCCGCGCCGGCGTCGAGAACCGCGAGATGGTCGAGGCGCTCGGCTATCGCATCCGCCGCCTGTTCCTCGGCGTGTTCATGACGGGCTCGGCGCTGGCCGGCCTCGGCGGGGTGATGTGGGCGCTCTATCGCGAGCAGGTCCACGCCTCCATGAGCGACGAGCTCACCGTCTTGATATTCGTCGTCGTCATCATCGGCGGACTCGGGTCGATCGGCGGCTGCTTCATCGGCGCGATCCTGGTGGCGATGGTCGCCAATTACGGCGGCTTCCTGGTGCCGAAACTCGCCCTCGTTTCCAACATCCTGCTGATGGTCGCCATTCTGATGTGGCGGCCGCGCGGCCTCTATGCGGTGACCAGCCGATGATGATCCTCTCGGGCGATCCGCCGCGCAGCCGCGTCCTCACGCTTCTCCTCGTCGTCATCGTCCTGGCGCTGGCGGCGACGCCGTTCCTGTTTCCGGGCGCCAAGGCACTGAACGTCGCGGCCAAGATCTGCGTCTTCGCCGCGCTGGTCGCCTCCTACGATCTGCTGCTCGGCTATACCGGCTCGGTGTCGTTCGCCCATACCATGTTCTACGGCATCGGCAGCTACGCGATCGCGATCGCGCTGTACGGCATGGGGCCGAACTGGGCCGCGGTCGCAACCGGCATCGTCGTCGGGCTGCCGCTCGCAGCGCTGCTCGCGCTCGCGATCGGCCTGTTCTCGCTGCGCGTGGCCGCAATCTTCTTTGCCATGATCACGCTCGCGGTCGCCTCCGCCTTCCAGGTGCTGGCCTCGCAACTCTCCTGGCTGACTGGCGGCGAGGACGGCCGCAGCTTCCAGCTTCCCGAGCTGCTGCGCCCCGGCACGGTGCTGATCTCCAAAAACCTGTTCGGCTTCGAGATCAACGGCCGTATCCTGACCTTCTACCTGGTGTTCGCGATCTCGGCCCTGATGATCCTCGCGCTGCTGCGCGTGGTGAACTCGCCGTTCGGCCGCGTGTTGCAGGCGATCCGCGAGAACCGCTTTCGCGCCGAGGCGCTCGGCTTCCGCACCGTCTTCCACCTCACCTACGCCAATTGCCTCGCCGCGCTCGTCGCCGCCAGCGCCGGCATCCTGAATGCGCTGTGGCTGCGCTATGCCGGCCCCGACACCTCGCTCAGCTTCTCGATCATGCTGGACATTCTGCTGATGGTCGTAATCGGCGGCATGGGCACGATCTACGGTGCGATCATCGGCGCCACCATCTTCATTCTCGCCCAGAACTATCTCCAGTCGCTGATGGGCGTCGCCTCCAAGGCGGCGTCGGAAGCCGGCCTGCCGCTGCTGCCGGGTCTCCTGCATCCCGATCGGTGGCTGCTGTGGCTCGGCCTGCTGTTCATCGCCAGCGTCTATTTCTTTCCGACCGGCGTGGTTGGACGGCTGCGCAGTGGCGGCGGCGACAAGAGCGCGGGCGCCTCGCATTAAGCACCGGTTCATGATGCAGCGCAGCGGTTATCGCGCGCATCCAACAACCGCGGCGTGATTCCCGCATCGCTAGGCCCAAGCCGGATCGCGCAACCGCATTAATGCTTAGGTAACTGGTTTTCCTAAGGTTTGCGCCATTTGTGCGGTGTATTTCTGTCCCTCCAGGGAGTGGGAATGCGCCAGGTCTTTGCAGGGATCGCAGCCGGAATGTCCCTAGCCGCGAAAGCTGGCTGGGAGGCCGCGACGCGGCGCGGACCCGTGCTGTGGCTGACCCTGTGCGGCATCTTGCTGGTTGCGGGCATCTTTGCCGTGACCGCCATGGCCGTCGGCGAATTTCGCGAGCGCACCCTGTCCAATCGCGAGCGTGAGCTCGAGAACACCGTGCAGCTGATTGCGCGGCATTTCGACCAGCAGTTCCAGGATTCAGACGTCGTCGCCGCCGATGTGATCGGACAGATGAACCTGCCGGAGATCCGTTCGGCCGCGATGTTCCGCGAGCGCATGTCGGGGCCGGCGGCCAACGAGATGCTGCGGGGCAAGATCAGCGCCGTCTCCTATCTCGGCGACATCGTGATCTACGATGCCGATGGAGAGATCATCAACTGGTCGCGGTCCCAGCCGCTGCCGAAGATCAACGTCGCCGCGCGCGCCTATTTCCAGACCTTTAAGTCGGATCCGATGGCCGAGCCGGTGCAGCTCGAATCCGTGCGCAGCTATCTGATCGGCAAATGGACCACGATCGTGGCGCGGCGGCTGAGCCTGCCGGACGGCACCTTCGTCGGCGCGATGGTTCGCCGGATCGATCCGGACAGCTACCAGAATTATTTCGCATCCGTGGCGCTCGCCGAGGGCACCGCAATTTCGCTGTTCGACCGCGACGGCAAGATGCTGGCGCGCTACCCGCATGTCGAAGCCATGATCGGCACCAGCTACAAGAACGCGCCGTTGATGAGCAAGGTGCTGGCCAAAGGCGGCCAGCACACGCTTCGCGTCACGAGCCCCGTCGACGGCGAGGAGCGGCTCGGCTCGGCCGCATCGTTGAACCATTTCCCGCTGGTCATCGTCGCGACCAGCACCATGAGCGCCGCGCTTGCGGACTGGCGGCAGCAGACCGGCTTCATGGTCACCACCGCCGCACTTTCGGCGACCGTGATCGCGGTGATCCTCTACCTGATCATTCGCCAGATCAACCGGCAGAACCGCGAGGCCCAGGCGCGGATCGAGGCGGAGCGGCAGCGGCTCGACACCGCCTTGAACAACATGTCGCAAGGGCTGATCCTGTACGATGCCGCCGGTTACATCGTCACCTGCAACCGCCGCTACGCCGACATGTTCGGCCTCTCCCACGACGTCATCAAGC
Source organism: Bradyrhizobium sp. (assembly GCF_035935975.1). Classification (GTDB taxonomy): domain Bacteria; phylum Pseudomonadota; class Alphaproteobacteria; order Rhizobiales; family Xanthobacteraceae; genus Bradyrhizobium. Next base: position 13,938 of record NZ_DASYWN010000039.1, on the reverse strand, counting down.
CCGGCTGCCACATCCGCCAGGCCATGCAGCATCGCAAGGAGCGTGGCGCGTTCGAAGGCGACGTCGAGGCGTTCTGCGACGATGTGATGCGGGTGGTCGCCGAAGGCGCGGTCTCCACCAGGATCCACGAGATGCCCAACGGCCGCGCCTTCCAGGTCATCAACACGCCGCTGGCGCAGGGCGGCTGGGTCGCGACGATCGAGGAGATCACCGAGCGGCGCAATCTGGAGCAGGAGCGCGACCGCAACTACATGTTCCTGCGCGAGATCATCGATCACATCCCCTCCCAGATCACGGTGAAGGACGCCGCCACGCGGCAATATCTGCTGGTCAACCGGACCGCCGAGGAGCAATTCGGCCAGTCCGGCGAAGCGATCGTCGGCAAGACCCCGTTCGACCTCTACCCGGCTGACATGGCCAGGCTCGTCACCGAGGACGACAGCAAGTCGCTGCAGGCCGCCGAAGGAATGTTCAAGGACGAGCATGCCTGGCAAAGCCAGACCAAGGGACCGCGCTTCATCACCTCGACCCGGATCGGCATCCGCGACAAGTCCGGCGAGCCGCGCTACCTCATCAGTGTCGTCGAGGACGTCACCGAGCGGCGGAGCGCCCACGAGAAGATCGCGCATATGGCGCATTACGATGCGCTGACCGACCTGCCGAACCGCACGCTGTTCCGCGAGCAGATCGAACGCGAACTGGAGAAGGCCGCAGGCGGCGAGCAGTTCGCACTGCTCTATATCGACGTCGACGAATTCAAGGGCATCAACGACTCGCTCGGCCATCACGTCGGCGACGAGCTGCTCAAGGCGATCGCGACCCGCCTGCGCGGCTGCCTGAAGAAGGGCGATTTGATCGCCCGGCTCGGCGGCGACGAATTCGCGGTGATCCAGACCGCGATCCGATCCTCCTCCGACGTGCTGTCCTTCGTGACGCGGATCTACGAGGCGATCCGCCAGCCCTATCACTGTCTCGGCCACCAGCTCTCCACCGATGCGAGCATCGGCATCGCGCTGGCGCCGCAGGACGGCAGCGATCTCGACCAGCTCATCAAGAATGCCGACCTCGCGATGTACGGCGCCAAGGCTTCGGGACGCCGCACCCACCGCTTCTTCGAGCCGGAGATGGATGCGAGCGCCAAGGCGCGCCTAAGCCTGGAGCAGGATCTGCGCCAGGCCATGGTGAATGGCGGCTTCGAAATCCACTACCAGCCGCTGGTCGATCTGCGCACCAATGCGGTCTCGGGCTGCGAGGCGCTGCTGCGCTGGCGTCATCCCGAACGCGGCATGGTGTCGCCGGCGGAGTTCATTCCGATCGCCGAGGATACCGGCCTGATCAACGAGCTCGGCGACTGGGTGCTGCGCACCGCCTGCAACGAGGCCGCGACCTGGCCGGCGCATGTGCGCGTCGCGGTCAACGTGTCGCCGGTCCAGCTCAAATGCGACACGCTGGCGCTGCGGATCGCCGGTGCGCTCGCCGCCTCCGGGCTCGACCCGCGCCGGCTCGAGCTCGAGATCACCGAGGCCGTGCTGATCCGCGACGACGAGGCGGCGCTCTCGATCCTGCACCAGCTCCGCGCGATCGGCGTGCGCATCGCGCTCGATGATTTCGGCACCGGCTATTCCTCGCTGAGCTATCTGAAGCGCTTCCCGTTCGACAAGATCAAGATCGACCGCTGCTTCGTCGCCGACATCGCCGAGACCAGCGGCGCGCCCGTCATCGTGCAGGCCGTGGTGAACATCGCCGCCGCCAGCAGCATGACCACGGTCGCCGAGGGCGTCGAGACCGAGGCGCAGCGCGAGATGCTGCGCACGCTCGGCTGTACGGAGATGCAGGGCTATCTGTTCAGCAAGCCGAAGCCGGCGGCCGAGGTGCGCGGGCTGTTCGGTCCGGGAGACGCCGCACCCGTGGCGGCGGTGGCCTGAGATGGCGAAGCCAACGAAATCGTCGGCCAGGACGGTCGACGTCGCAGACTCCTATGCGGTGCGGCTGATGCAGCATCTGGTCGTCCCGACCTTCGTGATCGACCCCAGGCGCCGCGTCGTGATCTGGAATCGCGCGTGCGAACGCCTGACCGGCGTGGCGGCCTCCGAGGTGATCGGAACCACAAAACACTGGCAGGCCTTCTACGAGACCAGACGCCCGTGCCTTGCGGATATTGTCGCGCTCGACCGCCCGGAGCAATTGCCGGAATATTATTCGGAATATGCCGCGCGCGGCCATAACGGTCTCGGCTTTTCCGCGGAGAACTGGTGCGTGATGCCGAAGCTCGGCAACCAGCTCTATCTCGCCATCGACGCCGGCCCGATCCACGACGAGGCCGGCCATCTGATCGCCGTGGTCGAGACGCTGCGCGATCTCACCGACCAGAAGCGCGCCGAGATGGCGCTGAAGGAGCTCGCCACCAAGGACGGGCTGACGGGCCTGTCGAACCGCCGATCCTTCGACCAGATGCTGCTGACCGAATGGGCCCGCGCCCAGCGGACGCAGAAGCCGATGGCGCTGCTGTTCGTCGACGTCGATCATTTCAAGCTGTTCAACGACCGGCACGGCCACCAGACCGGCGACGAGTGCCTGCGCGCGGTCGCCGGCGTCGTCAGCCGCCACGCCGTGCGCCCGCTCGACCTCGCCAGCCGCTATGGCGGCGAGGAATTCGCGCTGATCCTGCCGGAGATGAACTGCGATGACGCCTGCGCCGTCGCCGAGGAGATCCGCACCGCCGTCATGTCCTTGCGGGTCGCCCATGGCGCCGAGGGCGCCGGCCACCACGTCACGCTCAGCGTCGGCGTCGCCAGCCATATCCCCACTGAGGCCGACGGCAATCCCGACCGGCTGCTGGGCGCCGCCGACGAAGCGCTCTATGCGGCAAAGCGGCTCGGCCGCAACCGCGTCATTTGCGCCGAACGGGTGCTGGCGGAGTTCGCCGACCTCGGCCGGGAGCCGGTTCCTGGCCGCATGGCCCGCAAATCGGCCTAGAAACTCCCGGCGAGAAGCGGTTGCCCGCCTCCCGCCAATCGGCTAAATGAACCTCACTGCACCCGTAGCTCAGCTGGATAGAGCGTTGCCCTCCGAAGGCAAAGGTCACACGTTCGAATCGTGTCGGGTGCGCCACTTCCCGGCCGTTGGCACAGCCCCACTCACGTCAGCATCGAGATGATCGCCTGGATCTGGTCGGAGGCGGATGACACCAGACCGTCGTAGGACGTCTGGCCGTGCGCGGCGGCGTGGAGGATGTATTCGGCGACTGCCGCTTTCAGGCCGAACACCGACTGATGGGCCGGCACGCTCGCCATCACGGTCTCGAGTGCCTGGCGCATGGTCTGAATGAGTTCGGAGCTGTATTGCATAGACTGTTCTCCCCACGCTGATATGGGATCGCATACCTAGGCTTGCCACTCACAAGCCCGAGATCGTTCTTTGATAAACTCCAGACTGAACGCCTCAATTCAAACGCCAGATGGCCGCATTGAGCACGCCGGCAAACGCGACCCAGGCTGCGTAAGGCACGAACAACGCGGCGGCCAGCCTGTCGCGTGATGCCTCGAGACCGATGTAGGTCACGATCGCGACGAACAGGGCGATCAGGATGACGAGCGCGGCTCCGATCTGGTGCAGCGTGAACATCACCGGAGACCAGGCGAAGTTGAGCGCCAGTTGCGTAGCCCAGACCAGCATCGCCTTGCCCGACGGTTCACGCGCAAACGTCCGCGCGCCCGCCACCGCAATCATGATGTAGAGGATGGTCCAGGCCACCGGAAAAGCCCAGTTCGGCGGCACGAAACCCGGCTTGGCAAGGCCGGCATACCAGTCTCCAGGGAGATTAGTCGCGCCGATCAGCCAGCCGATGCCGACCACGGCGACGACGAAGACCAGCACTCTAACCATCCATCACCTCGCACTTCCCTTGACAGGATTGTATCATCTTTCCATGAGCGAATCCGACACGGCGACGGGCGAGGCCTCGCCCGTCCGCAAGATCATCCATATCGACATGGATGCCTTCTATGCGTCGGTGGAACAGCGCGACAATCCCGAGCTGCGCGGAAAACCGGTCGCCGTCGGAGGCTCCGCGGAACGCGGCGTCGTCGCGGCCGCGAGCTACGAGGCGCGCAAGTTCGGCGTTCGCTCCGCGATGCCGTCGGTGACGGCGAAGCGACAATGTCCCGATCTGATCTTCGTCAAGCCGCGCTTCGAAACCTACAAGGCGATCTCCAGGCAGATCCGCGAGATCTTCGCCGAGCACACACCGATCATCGAGCCGCTGTCGCTGGATGAAGCCTATCTCGATGTGACGGAGAACCTGCAGGGCATTCCGCTGGCGCGCGACGTCGCCTTGCGGATCCGCGAGAAGATCAAGGCGGAGACCGGCCTCAACGCCTCGGCGGGCATCTCCTACAACAAGTTTCTGGCAAAGCTCGCCTCCGATCATCGCAAGCCGAACGGCCAGTTCGTGATCTCGCCGGAAATGGGACCTGGCTTCGTCGAGACGTTGCCCGTCGGCAAGTTCCACGGGATCGGCCCGGCGACGGCTGCGAAGATGAACGCGCTCGGCCTGTTCACTGGTCTGGACATCCGCAACCAGGCGCTGGAGTTCATGAACGCAAATTTCGGCAAGTCCGGCGCGTATTACTACTGGATATCGCGCGGCGTCGACGAACGGCCGGTCCGCGCCAACCGGATCCGCAAATCCATCGGTGCGGAGACCACGTTCTCGACCGATCTCGACGCATTCGATGCGCTGGCCGCCGAGCTCAAGCCGCTCGTCGACAAGGTCTGGCGCCATTGCGAGACGACCGGCAACCGCGGCCGCACCGTCACCCTCAAGATCAAGTTCGCCGACTTCGAGATCATCACGCGCAGCAGGTCCGTCACAGCGACGGTTGCAGGCCGGGACGAATTGGAACGACTGGCCTGCGGCCTGCTCGAAGTCGAGATGCCGCTGCCCAAGCGCGTCAGGCTCTTGGGAGTGTCGCTGTCCGCGCTGCAGATCGGAGACGATGCGGAGCCGCAGCTGACGTTCGGCATTTGAACGGGGCCTGAGCCGCGGCGCGCACCGAGGAGAGCTATCGGTGACGGGGTTTCAAACCCGCCACCGCTGCGAATCGATGCGCCCCTCAATGTCTCACATGCTCGAACACCACGATCACGCCGGTCGGCTCGGGCTCGTGCGCCATCAGGCGGGTCAGATCGGCATCGCTCCAGTCGGCGAGGCTGACGACCTCGCCGCTCTGGCGATCCACCCCGACCGACGGGGTTGGCTCGAGGACCTTGAGGCCCATCTCGTCGACGAAGAAGGTATGCTCGCCGAACATGCTGTTGAGCTGCGGCATGGCGGGATGCTCGTCGGGCAGCACCTTGGCGCCGAGCTGGTTGACGGTCTGCTTCACCTGTTCGGTCGTGAGCTTCATGAGCTGCTCCGTTCTGACATGTCGGGGTTTCATTGAGATGAGCCGGGGCGAGCGTTCCCTGCGCTTGTGTCGCCTGGCTCAACTCCCGAACGGGTGCTGCGCACAAATGTTCCTGAGAAATTTATATCGTGATCGCGTGTTTCACCCGCCGCACTCACGGCGCGGGATCGCCACACGATGTCCACGATCCGCCTGCGCTAATCGGCAGCTTCGACGATCCTGATGTCGCGATCGGCGCCATCGCCGAGCAGATCGTGGGCGGCCTTGTAGGCCGGGCTTTCATAGGCCGCCTTGGCGCTTGCGACGCTGTCGAACTCGATGAGGACGACGCGTTCCATCTGGCCATGCTCGAAAGCGGCCGCCGGCATGCCACGCGCGAGCACGCGGCCGCCTGCGGCCTCGATGGCCGGACGCGACAGCTTTGCGTAGGCCGCCATGGCGTCGGGATTCTTGATCGCGCGATAGGTGGCAACCCAGTAGGCTTTGGCCATTCTTCTTCTCCTGCTTTTATTGCTCGCTGCGGTTCTCGCCGACCGAGAGCGCGCAGATCCGTGACAGATATGTGTAGGGCAGACCGGTCTCCTCGGCCCAGGCGTTGAACTGGGCCTGCACCTTGGCGAGATCGCCCTTCGACTTGACCTCTTCGGCGATGTCGAGACCGGCATCGCGCAGGCAGGCGACCACGTCCCTGGAGGTGACGAAACCATCCCAACCGACGAAGCGCAGCAGCATCTGGCCGGTGTTGCCGCCGAGCCGACTGCCGCGCTTGGTCAGGAGATCGAGCAGGCCGATTTCGTTGGACGGCGGCCATTTCGCCAGAAACTTGCCGAAGCTGCCGTGCTCCCTGGCGATCTCCTGCACGAAGCCGGCGTTGTCGCGCACCGACATGATCTTGGCGCCGTTGCGCACGATCCGCGCGTCACGCAGCAGGCCTTCCCAATAGTCTTCCGGCTGGAAGCTGAGCTTGGCCGGCTGGAAGCGCAGGAACGCCGCTTCAAAACCGTCCCATTTCGAATCGATCACGCTCCAGGCAAAGCCCGCGCAAAACACCCGCTTCGTCATCTCGGCGAGGATGCGATCGTCGCCGAGTTTCGCGAGGCCCTTCAGGTCGGGCTTGTCGGGCATCAGCTTGTCGAGCGCCTTGGGCCCGCCCTTGCGCTTTTCGGCGCGGGCACGAATGGTCTTGAAGGGGGTCATGCGGTCACCGCGTTGGGACGACTCACGACATCAGAATTCAGCCGCCCGGTCCAGCCCTGCCACAATCCGCGGTCAGGTCCGGCGGACAACGCGCCGCAGCAGGCTCGTCATCATTGGATTGACGAGACGGGGCAACCATGCTGGTCTGCTTCTTGCTTCATGCCGTTTTGGAATTCCCAGACATTTTCAATCTTTCTCTGACGGATTTTCCATGCGCTGCCTGGTCGTGGCCGACCTGCACTACTCGCTGCCGCAGCTCGACTGGCTGGTCAGCGCGGCCCCCAATTTCGATCTCGTGATCTTCGCAGGCGATGCGCTCGACATCGGCTCGATGGTTGATTTTCGCGCGCAGATCGTGGTGGTGAAGAAGTACCTCGCGCTGCTCGCCGCGAAGACGCGCGTGATCCTCTGCTCCGGCAATCACGATCTCGACGAGCGCAGCGCGGAGGGCGAAAAGATTTCGCGCTGGATCTCGGAAGTGCGGGCAACAGGAGTTGCCTGCGACGGCGACAACATCACCCTCGGGGACACGTTGTTCACGATATGCCCGTGGTGGGACGGGCCGCTGGTCAAGCAGCGCATCGTCGATCAGCTGCGCGATGCCGCAGTCAATCGCCCGCAGCGCTGGATCTGGGCGCACCATGCGCCGCCAGCGAACTCGCCGACGAGCTGGGGCGGCAAGCGCTTCTTCGGCGATGTCGAGCTAGTGCAGTGGATCATGCAATATCAGCCGTCGATGGTGATCTCCGGCCATGTGCACCAGTCGCCCTTCATCACGGACGGTTCGTGGTTCGACCGGCTGGGCCAGACCTGGGTGTTCAACGCCGGCCTGCAGCCGGGCCGGCCGCCGACGCATATCGTGCTTGATCTCGATGCGAACCAGGCATTCTGGCTGGCCGCGGGCCAGGCGCAATGGATCGACCTCGCCGCGCCGCTGAAACGGCCCGCAAACTATATCGAGGAGCCGCCGGACTGGCTCAGATCCTTGGATCAGATTGCCGATCCGAGCCTGGCGACACCTCGTGCGGCGGCAGGTTGATCATGCTCTGCAAGACCTCACCGACCATGGCGAGGTGCGTGCCGTGGCCGGCATATTGCCGCTTGAGATCGGCAAGATAGGTGTTGGCGACGTTGAGCCGCTGCGCCAGCATTTTTGCGATCAGCAGCGCCACCTCTGGCGTCTGCTTGAGGACCGCGGCGGCATCCTCGAACTCGTAGACAACCGTGTCGGAGCAGGCCCGCACCGTCGCGGTGTGGGGCACGCCGAGCAGCACGGACATCTCACCTAACACCGCGCCGGGCTCGGCGACGGTGGCGACCACCGTCTCGCCCTTGAGCACCTCGAGCTTGCCCTGCATCAGCACATAAAGATGACCGGAGGGACCGCCTTCGGTCACGAGGTTCGTGCCGGCCGCGATCTGCCGTTCGGTTCCGCCGGTGCAATAATCCAGGACTGCGCGCATCGCCAAGAGCTCCCGTCGATGGGGTGCCCCATCGATGGGATACTAGAGCACGATCCGTGCCACGCGGCAAATCACCGCGCGCTATCACGCCAGGCGCTTTGCGAAGTGGACCGACTGCCAGTCGCCGAGCCCGGTATCGCTGAAGCCGGCTTTCCTCGCCAGGCCGCGCATCTCGGCATTGGTCCGCGCAGTCTCGGCGGCGATCATCGCGTGGCCAAGGCCGGTTGCACGCGTCTCCATCGCCGTCATCATCTGCAGGCCGAGGCCCAGGCGCTGGAACGCATCCGCGACCGAGATGGCAAACTCGCCGTGCCGCGCAGCCGCATCATAGGTGTAATAGGCCTCTGCGATGATGGTACGCTGCCCTTCCTGCCCGAACTCGGCGAGCAGGGTGAAATGACCGGGGCGATCGGTCTTCGCCAAACACTCGGCCGCGACCAATGCGAGGTCGGTGCGCGCGCCCATGAAGCGCTTGTTGCGCGATGTCGTGGACAGGCCGGTGAAATAGATCGACAGGTTCTCGACATCGGATGCACTGGCGGTCCTGATAGAGACCATGCCCCTTGCGTCGGCCAGTTCAACCGGCTCGACGACAGCCTCCGGAAACAGCTCTGACATGCGCGACGCTCTCGGCAGGTTGCGTGGACCGCACACCTAACCGAGACCGTCCGCCGGCGGCTTGGACATCGCCGCCAATCATGCGGCTGAAAACGAACAGCGCGTGTCCCTGTGCCGCACGTCACACACCGGAGAGCGAGCACACCTCCCCTTGAGTTTCGTGCTGCGCTCATGCGGCCTCCCGCGTGCCGACGCGACGCTCGGGCCGCGTTGCCGTCATCGACTGCTCCTCGGCATCCTGCGGCGCGCCCCAGAAATCCCGAACCGTCGGCCCCCATTTCAGGCGGCGTGCGCGAACAAATTCCAGGATCTCGTGCGGCCAGACCCTGCGGCCCATCTGCGTGTACCAGCGCATGGCGTGACGCAGGCCCGCATCGCGCTGAAACAGCACGCGCCAGATCGCCTTGGGGCGGCATTGCAGCACCATCTCGGTGAACTTGAACCAGACCAGCACGCGCCACGGCGCCATGTAGCGCGTGGCGAGCACCTGATGCTTGTAGTCCCAGCGGCGGCGATCGGGCTGGATCACGCGGCGGTCGGCCGCAAGCCGGAAGTAGGGCGTCCAGCGATGCGGCGTCACGTAGAGCAACTGCACCTGATCGGGATCGTAGGCGAGCAGCTGCTTCAGTCCGCGCCAATGATCGCGATCGGTTTCTTCCTCGAACCCGACCACCCAGGTCGCCATCGACAGGATGCCGCGCTGCCGCAGCAGGCGAATAGCCTCGCGGTCGGTCGCTGTCGTGGCACCCTTGCGGATCAGCTCGAGCGTCTTCTCGTCGGTGTTCTCGAGGCCGAGCAGGAAGCGCTGCCATCCCGCCTGCTTGTAGAGATGCAGGATGTCGGCATCGCGCACGATGTCGTCGGCGCGGGTCGAGCCGACCAGGATGAGGTCGACTTTCTCGGCGATCAGCGCCTCGAGGAAGGCGCGCCATGCCTTCTTGGACACGGTCGGATTCTCATCGGCGAAGTTGATGACCTTGACGCCGTGCTCGCGGTGCAGGCGCGCCAGCTCCCCGGCGAAGCGAACGGGATCGCGATGGCGCCAGCGCGTCCAGAAGCCGCGCTGGCCGCAATAATTGCACAGATGCGGACAGCCACGCGAGAACTGCACGACAACGGCGCGCAGGCCGCCCCAATAGGAATAGCGTGCATGATCGATCAGCTCCCAGCCGATGCGATAGGCGTCGAGGTCGGCGATGACAGGCGCCGGCGGCGTCGCGCGCGGGCCGGTGGCGTCACGAAACGCGATACCGCTGATGCCGCCGAGATCGTGACCAAATTCCAGCGCTCGCATCAGGCGCCGCGCGGTCTCCTCGCCCTCGCCGCGCACGATCGCGCTGACATAGGGCTCGTCGCGCAGAACCTCGCGCCAGTGATAGGTCGGGAAGACGCCGCCATAGACGATCAGCACGCGCGGCATTGCCTTCACCAGCGCCTGCGCGATCTCCGCGATCACGGGATGTCCGGAGGTCGAGCCGGAATGGCCGAACAGGACGGCGTCCGGTGCAAAACGATTCGCTTCGCTGAGGATGGCCGCGACCGGCATTGGGCCGAACTCGGCATCGATCAGCCGCACGATGTGACCATCGTCGATCAGCGGACCGCCGATCGCGAGCAGGCCGAGCGGCGGCAGATGATCGTCAGGAATTCGGCTGCCGATCGAGGGATGAGGCACGTTGACGAGAAGAACACGCATGGACTTTCGCTCCCGCTTTGGTTGGCGTGATCGTCCGTCCCGCTTCGATGATGAAGCCCAATCCCCCGACTGAACCTTGAAGATGCATCAAGCACGTCTGCCGCGGAGACCCTTGCTCGTCTCCGCCTCACTCTCACACTCGCGAAAGCGACGGCACCTCCTCCGGCATGATCGCCTGCAAGCCGCCGAAACGTCGCTCGCGGCCGTGGAAAGAGGCGAGCGCCGCGGCGAGATCGCCCGCGTCGAATTCCGGCCACATCCGCTCGGTGAAGTGCAGCTCGGCATAGGCGCCTTCCCAGAGCAGGAAGTCCGACAACCGCTTCTCGCCGGAGGTGCGGATGATGAGATCGACGTCGCGTAAGCCGGCTTCGCCGGTGACGAGTTGCGAGAAGGCTTCGCGCGTCAGGCTCGTCAGTGCAGCCGCCTTCGCCGCGGCGTTGAGGATGGCATCGCGCGCGGAATAGTCGACCGCGATGCGCAAATGAAGCGTGCTGCCATGGGCCGTCGCCGCTTCGGCGCGCATAATCGCGTTGGCGATGCCGTCAGGCAGGCGATCGCGGCGGCCGATCACGGTGAGGCGCACGCCGTTCCTGACGAGGCTCTGCACCTCGTTGGCGAGATAGAAGCGCAGCAGCGTCATCAACGCGCCGACCTCGGCCTTGGGCCGGCGCCAATTGTCGGTCGAGAAGGCATAGAGCGTCAGCGTGCCGATGCCCTGCTTGGGCGCAGCTTCGACGATGCGGCGGATGGTCTCGACGCCGGCCTCGTGGCCGCGCACACGCGACAGGCCGCGCCGCGTCGCCCATCGGCCGTTGCCGTCCATGATGATGCCGACGTGAAGCTTCTCGCTGGAGGTCTTTTCACTTTGCATTGCAAAGTCTCCGGTCAAAAGGGGGAGGATCAGGTCGAGACGATACCGAGGCGGCCGAGCGGCGGCGCCTCTCGGCCGGCGGCCTTGGCGGCGTCGCGCACCAGGCGTTCGAGCACGGCGAGATAATCGAGGAAGCGGCGGCGGCCGGCCTTGGTGAGGCGGCAGGTCGTGTGCGGGCGATTTCCCTCATAGCCCTTGGTCACTTCGACCAGCCCGGCCTCCTGCAGCACGGCGAGATGCCGGCTCAGATTGCCGTCGGTGAGGCCGCAGAGCTGCTTGAGATCGGCGAAGGCCAGCCCCTTCGGGTGAGCCATCAGCGAAGTCAGAAGCCCGAGCCTCGCCTTCTCGTGGATGACGCGGTCGAGCCCTTCATATGAGAACGGCGCGCTGTCAGTCTTCGACATCATTATCTCCTGACGCGAAATAAAGAATGGCCGCCATCACCGACTGCCCGATCACGAAGGGCAGCCCCATGGTCCATGGCGATAGCGTGTGGGTCCGGCTCGCGAGCAGCACGACCGCGAAGCCGGAAACGAAATACCAGGCGCCCGCAAGCGCGACGGTACGCGGCAGCGAACGGACCGAGGCGAAGATGCCGAGCGACACCAGGATCTGCCACAGGCCCGGCAACAGCCACAGCGTCTCGCTCGCGAACTTCCACATCACGACCGCGAGCAGTACACCGGCGACGCCTGCGGGGAGGAATTGCTCGACCGCCTGGTGGATCATGGCATCCGCAAGACCGGAATGATGGCGGCGCGACCGCGCCCGCATTTCGATGCCGATCATCAGGCCGGAGAGTACGGCGGCCAGGAGCCAACCCAGGAAGAAGCCGAGCGGATCGCCGGTCGGATCGCCGAGCAGCCAGAATTGCAGGATTGCGGTGAGCAGCGCGACCGCGCCGGTTGCGGCCATGGTCGCCGGGCCGTAGCCGCGGAACGCTGTGCCGGCCGCGATCTGGCTGCGGATCGCCACGATATCGGCCAGCGCCTTGTCGAGATCGCGCATCGGCAACGCCAAAACCCCGCTCCACCCGGAATGTCCGAGCCTACTTTGTATTGCAAAGTATATAGCAATGCAAAGTAAAGGCAAGCCCGATGTGACCGCAAAGGGGATTGGAGCGGCCTGAACAACTGCCGGTTGCGTCGCACCTCTCTCAATGGATAAGATGAGATCAAAAGCGTTCCTGGGGGAAAGTATGTGGCTTAAGTCATTTGTCGTCGCGGCTCTGTTGCAGGTCAGTGTCGCCGGAATAGCGCATGCGAAGGGTCCGTTCGGCAGTGTCAATGTCGGCAACTGGATCGGCGGGGCCTTCAGCAATGACGAGACGGGCGCCTTCTCGCATTGCGCGGCGACCACGCCTTATGCGAACGGCGTCATCCTCGTCGTGAGCCAGAATGCCGCCGGCACATGGTCGCTCGCCTTTGCGAGCCCCAGCTATCGCTTCAACAAGGACGAGAACGCCGCAATCGACGTGACCTTTGACGGGCGGGAGCAAGCCAGGCTGTACGCCACGGCGTACCAGTCGAACATGCTCACGGCCGTCATGCCGGTCAATGCTGTGCGTGCGTTCCAGAAGGCGAGCCTGATGGTGGCGACGGCCGGCCGCGCCGTTCTGAATTTCGATCTGACCTCGACCGGGCCGCTGATCGCCGCGTTGGCCAATTGCGTGACCAAGGTGAAAGCCGACGGGCTCGACAAGGCCGGCGACTTCACCAAGATCGCCGCCAAGCCGCAGCCCGCGCCGGACAAGCAGGCGCCGCCGGCCGGCAGCAAAGCTGTCCAGACCAAAAACGGCACCGGCTTTGTCGTGAGCGCCAGCGGACACATCGTCACCAACAATCACGTGATCAATGGCTGCGTGGGCGACATCAAGGGCAACCTCACCGGTGAAGCCGCGATGGTGTTGCGCGTCGTGTCGAGCGACGCAATCAATGATCTCGCCCTGTTACAGGCGCCTTCGACCGCAACCTTCAAGGAGTTTGTCCGGATCCGTGACCGCTCCATCCGTTCCGGCGATTCCGTCGTCGCGATCGGCTTTCCCTATCACGGGATGCTGACCTCGGACTTCACCGTGACGACAGGCATCGTGAGCTCGCTCAGCGGCATACGCAACGATTCTCGCTTCCTGCAAATCAGTGCGCCCGTGCAGCCCGGCAACAGCGGAGGCCCGCTGTTCGATACGACTGGTCAGGTCGTCGGGGTCGTCACCAGAAAACTCGATGGGTTGCGACTCGCCGTAACAACCGGCAGCATCCCTGAAAATATCAACTTCGCGATCAAGACCGGCGCACTGCGCGACTTCCTCGACAATTCCGTGGTGCCTTACCAGACCGCCGAACCGAAAGGCGAGCTCAAGACCACCGACATCGCCGGCAACGCCCGCGCCTACACGATGCTGATCTCGTGCAATGCCATGGAGCAGGTCGAGGCGAAGCGGTAGAGTGAGGTTCAACTGCTAAACCCGTCATCCTTCGAAGGCCGCTGACGAAGCGGCCACCTCAGGGTGACGGTGACGGCCGGATTTCGCCGCGGTATCTGCTTCGTAGATGGGGTAACGGGCCCCCCCGGGGCCTTCCAGCGAAGCCGCGCTAGCTACGGCGCTGTTTGGTGGCGCGCGTCGCGCGGCTTGACTGGAAGGTTGGCGGTCGTCCCTCACATTGATGGTGTAACGGAGTCGAGGCT
>NZ_DASYWN010000038.1:0-286310 GCF_035935975.1 Bradyrhizobium sp. | reverse complement strand
CTGTCTCGCCCGCCAATAGTCGGCGGACCGCCTCAAGCTTGAATTCTCGATCGAACTTACGGGGAGATTTGTTGGGCATCCGTTCTCCTTTAGAGAACTGTCCCCGGTTTTTCTTGTCTCACTTTTGGGGTGCACTCCAGCCGCGCGTTGTGGTCCCGGATGTCGCTTCGCTCATCCGGGCTACAAGTCCGGCGCCTTACCGCACCTTCTTTCCCCGCCGGTCCAGATGATAGGTCAGCGCCAGCGACAGGCAGACCGTTAGCTCCCGCTTCGGCAACTTGCCCGCCACCGGCAACAGCAACGCCCGCGTCTGCCGATATTCGAACTGATCGGGAAAGCGCTCGCGAAACGCGTCGACCAGCGTGGTTTTGCAGTTGAACAGGATGGCAGCGTGATCGGAGTCCTTGAGGCGGCCAAGCCGGATCGTCGAACCGCTGCCTGTCTCATCGGTGAGATAAGCGGGCTCGCCCCATTTCAGCGTTTCGGTGAGTTTGCCGACATCGTCATGCGCCGCCGCGGTGACAAAGATCAGTTCGCGCACCTGAAGCAGCCGCTTGCCGATCGGCGCCGGGAAGGCGTCGAAAACCCGGCTCACTTCGCGTGGTAACAGCGGCGCAGTCACGACTTCACTTTTCGATCGCTCATCGGTTTCCGCTGTCAGCCAGATCAGGCCGGCAGGCCAGCTCCGCGAAGGCCCGCCTCGAAGCGCTGACGGTCAACGTCGCGCTTATAATGCTGGGTGGAGAGATGATTGGCCACTGAAAATGCCGGCTCGCGCTTGAGAACCTCAGCCGCATGAGCGCCGGCCGCAACCGTGTTGCCCATCTGGGCGAAGATCGCGGCGAGGAACGCATGGTGGGTCTGATCGGGCCGCGTGATCCGTGAGAAGGCCTCGGCGGCTTCGGCGTATTTCTCCGCACAATAATAGGCACGTCCGAGATGGCTCCAGAAGCGCTCCGGGTGATACGGGTTGAGCCGCATCGCCTTTCTGATCCAGTCGACGCCTTCCTCCGGCCGACCCAGCCAAGTCAGCAGTTCGCCCTGCTGCACGACCACGAGATCATAGTTCGGGTTGAGCGCGAGCGCGCGCTCCTGATGGTAGGTGGCCTTGTCGTGGTCGTCGCGATTCAGATTGAGCGCTGCGAGGATGCGGTGGACGTCGCTGTCGTTATCGTCGAGGGCCAGCGCCGTCTCCAGCTCCGAAGCAACCTGCTGGAAAGTTGCGTCGCGATCCGCGCACCAATTATAGACCCAGGTCTGCCCCAGGACGCACGCCTTCCAGGCGTGAGCGTGAGCATAATTCCCATCGAGTTCGAGCGCCCGGTCGAGCAGAAGTTGCGCCCGCGCATTGTCTTCGCGATTGGAGCGATGGTGTAAGGTCTTTGCGGCCAGCACACATTCATAAGCCGCCATGTTGTCGGTTGGCTTGCGGTTCGCTCGATCGTGCGTGGCCGCCTCGACGCGGCCGGGTAACGTGGCGGCGATCGCCCGAGTCATCTCGTCCTGGATCGCGAAGATGTCCTTGAGCTCGCCGTCGTAGCGTTCGGCCCAAATGTGCCGGTCGGTTTCCGCATCGATCAGCTGCACGGTGACGCGGACGCGATCTCCGGCCTTTCGCACACTGCCCTCGATGACATAGTCGACGCCGAATTCGCGGGCGACGTCCCGCACCTTGACCGCCTTGCCCTTGTACACAAAGGTCGAGTTGCGGGAGATCACCAACAGGTCGTGGAAACGTGAGAGCTCGGTGATGATGTCTTCGGTCAAGCCATCCGCAAAGAACTCCTGCTCCGGGTCCCCGCTCATATTGGCGAAGGGCAGCACGGCGATCGACGGCTTCTTCGACGTCCCGGTCTCCTTTACGGTGCCCATCGTGCCGTCTGGTGCGCCGGCCGGCCCCTCCTCCAGCCGAATCCGGTAGACGCGGATCGGACGGACGATGTTCTTGACCTTCTGCTCGCCGATGTCCTCGAACGCAACGCCATCGAGGCGCTGGCCGAGTTGGTCGCGCACCGCGCTCGAGATGCAGATACCTCCGGGCTCGGCCAGTGTCTCCAACCGCGACGCGACGTTGACGCCGTCGCCGAAAATATCGTTCTGGTCGACGATCACGTCGCCCAGATTGATGCCGATGCGGAATTGCATCCATCGCGGCGGCGGGACGTCGGCGTTGCGTCGCCCCATCCGGCTCTGAATTTCGGCAGCGCACAGCACAGCGTCGACAGCGCTATGGAATTCGACGAGCAAGCCGTCGCCCGTCGTCTTGATGATGCGGCCGTGATTTTTGGCAATGGCCGGATCGATGAGCTCGATCCGGTGGGTCTTGAGGCGCGCGAGCGTGCCAGCCTCATCGGCCTCCATGAGCCGGCTAAAGCCGACCATGTCAGCCGCGAGGACCGCGGCGAGCCTGCGCTCTGGGCCTGGCACATCCATTGCTCGGTCCCTTCACCGAGCACTCTAGCAGACGCGCGGTTTTTGCCCAACCTGGGTGCGGCTGCAAATCGCGGCGGGACAGCGCCTCAGATCATCCCCAGCGCCTGCATGTAGGTCTCGAGAATGGTCTCGGCCTCAGCGCGCTCGTTGGGGTCCTGTTTGCGCAGGCGCACGATTGTGCGCAGCGCCTTGACGTCGTAGCCGTTGCCCTTGCTCTCGGCATAGACGTCACGGATGTCGTCGGAGATCGCCTTCTTCTCTTCCTCCAGCCGCTCGATGCGCTCGATGATGGATTTGAGCTGGTCCTTGGCAAATTTCGTCGCGGGCTCGTCGTCGCGGACGGCGGCGGAGGTGGCCATCTTGGTACTCCCAATGGAACTGGCAAAACGAGGTGACGCCGGCATCCACCGCGCGTGCTGGCAAAACCCTTAGGGTTCACACCCCCGGCGTTCAAGCAAGCATCGCGCTCGTCCACAGCGCGCCCACACCTTCCTGCGCGGGTGCGAAGAAAGCTGTTGTGTGGTGCGACTCAGGGGCGTCGGCTCGGCCAGTCCCCTCAGTGGCTGTGGGGATGGACCTTCTTCATCGCCTCGATCTGCTCGGGGCTGGCTGTGCCCTGGTATTTTGACTTCCAGGTCTCGTAGGGCATGCCGTAGACCGCTTCCCTGCTCTCGTCCTTGCTCAAGCTCACGCCTTGGGCATCGGCGGCGTCCTTGAGCCAGTTAGACAGGCAGTTGCGGCAGAAGCCCGCCAGATTCATCAGGTCGATGTTCTGGACGTCGGTCCGCGTCTTCAGATGCTCGACCAGGCGGCGGAAAGCGGCCGCCTCGAGCTCCGTTCTGGTTTTGTCGTCGATGGCCATCGTTCTTGTCCCTGGCAGTGGCGTGTCCAGTCAAACCCTTACGGGATCAGGTGGGGTCCTGTCACAGATTTTGCCACATCGCGGCGCAAACGGGCCAAGGCCACCTTTGGGGCGGTTCCCCGGCCCCTACGCCAAATCGTCAATCATCTGGTATACGTTCCGCGACAATGATCGCCGAATCTCCCCGCCTCCCCCTTCGCCTGCTCGCCCGGTTGGTCCCGGTGCTGGTGGTTGCCCTGTTTTGCCTCTGGAGCAACCCGGCCGCCGCCGATTTCCGGCTGTGCAACAACACCTCGAGCCGGGTCGGCATCGCGCTCGGCTACAAGGACGCCGAGGGCTGGACCACCGAGGGCTGGTGGAACATCTCCTCCCGCTCCTGCGAGACCCTGCTGCGGGGAACGCTGGTCGCCCGCTACTATTACATCTACGCGATCGACTACGACCGCGGCGGCGAATGGTCGGGCCAGGCCTTCATGTGCTCGCGCGACAAGGAATTCACCATCCGCGGCACCGAGGATTGCCTCGCGCGCGGCTATGACCGGACCGGCTATTTCGAGGTCGATACCGGCGAACAGCGCGCCTGGACGGTCCAGCTCACCGATGCCAACGAACAGCCGGCGCAGCAGCGCGTGCCTGGCCTGCCCGGCCCGGTTGGCCCGGGCGGCGTTCCGGGTTTGCCCAATGGCCCGCCCGGTGCTACGCCCCCGGGCTCGCCCGGCCTCCCACCCCCGCCTGGAAATAAGCCATGAGGCGTCTTCGCCGTATCAAGATTCTCGCGACGCTCGGACCTGCATCTTCGGACCTCGCGATGATCCGCCGCCTGTTCGAGGCCGGCGCCGACCTGTTCCGCATCAACATGAGCCATACCCCGCATGACAAGATGCGGGAGCTGGTGGCGACGATCCGCAATGTCGAGAGCAGCTACGGCCGCCCGATCGGCATCCTGGTCGACCTCCAGGGTCCGAAGCTCCGGCTCGGCGCCTTCGCCGAAGGCGCGGTGCAGCTGCAGAACGGCCAGATCTTCACGCTGGATTCCGACAAGACGCCGGGCGATGCCACGCGCGTCAATCTTCCCCACCCCGAGATCCTGGCCGCGCTCCGGCCCGGCCATGCGCTGCTGCTCGACGACGGCAAGGTCCGCCTGATCGCCGAAGAGACCACGAAAGAGCACGCGGTGACGCGTGTCGTCGTCGGTGGCCGGATGTCCGACCGCAAGGGCGTCAGCCTGCCCGACACAGATCTGCCGGTCTCGGCGATGACCCCGAAAGACCGCGCCGACCTCGAGGCCGCTTTGGTCACCGGCGTCGACTGGATCGCGCTGTCCTTCGTGCAGCGCGCCGACGACGTGATCGAGGCCAAGAAGATGATCCGCGGCCGCGCCGCCGTGATGGCCAAGATCGAGAAGCCGCAGGCGATCGACCGCCTCGCCGACATCATCGAGGCCTCCGACGCGCTGATGGTGGCGCGCGGCGACCTCGGCGTCGAATTGCCGCTCGAGCGCGTGCCGAGCCTGCAGAAGCAGATGACGCGCATGGCGCGCCGCGCCGGCAAGCCGGTGGTGATCGCAACGCAGATGCTGGAATCGATGATCCAGTCGCCGGTGCCGACCCGCGCCGAAGTCTCCGACGTCGCCACCGCGGTCTATGAGGGCGCCGACGCCATCATGCTGTCGGCGGAATCGGCGGCCGGCAAATTCCCGGTCGAGGCGGTCTCGACCATGAACCGCATCGGCGAGGAGGTCGAGCGCGACCCGACCTACCGGTCGGTGATCACCGCGCAGCGCCCCGCGCCCGAGGCCACCGCGGGCGATGCCATCGCCGACGCCGCGCGTCAGATCGCCGAGACGCTCGACCTGCCCGCTTTGATCTGCTGGACCAGCTCCGGTTCGACTGCGGTGCGCGTCGCGCGCGAGCGGCCGAAGCCGCCGATCGTGGCGATCACGCCCAACATCAATGCCGGACGCCGGCTCGCGGTGGTCTGGGGCGTGCACTGCGTGGTGGCGGACGATGCGCGCGACCAGGACGACATGGTGAGCCGTGCCGGCCAGATCGCCTTCCGCGACGGTTTCGTCCGCGCCGGCCAGCGCGTGATCATCGTCGCCGGCGTGCCGCTCGGCATCCCCGGCACCACCAACATGGTGCGCATCGCCTCGGTCGGCCCCGAGGGCGAGGCGAACATGTAGGCCCGCCCAAGCGGCCAAAACAAAAAGTGCGAAAACAACCCCATGCACAGTAGCCGGCGCTGCCGGCAACCTTGTGCGGGTTTTGCGAAAAGACGCGCTCAGACAACGGCCTGAGCGTGATCAGGCGTCAACCCCGGCCGCAGCCTCGATTTAAGCCCCAACCAGCGCCTTGGTGGTCGGCAGCAGCGTCTGCTGCACCACGAGGCCACGGGCGCGGGCGTCCATGACGCCGACGGCGCGCAGCGCCAGCAGGGTCACGGTCTGGACTGCGTCACGCATCTTGACGGGATCTTCGAGATTGTCGGGCGCGAGCGGGCCGACCAGGGCCTCATGCAGCGCCCCGAGCAGCGCTGTGGCTGCCAGCGCAGTGTCCTGCGCCGGCAGATGACCGGCACGCACGGCGGCATCGATCCGCGCGGCGATCTCGCCGGCGATCTCGCGCCGGCTGGCAAGCCGGGAGACGCTGACATCGACATCGACGGGCTCGGCCAGAATGCCCCAGGCCAGGCGGCGCTGCGACAGCGTATGGACCGCCACGGTGGTGACAGCCGCGGCCAGCGCCGAGGACGGGCCCGGCGCGGCATCGGCGGCCCGCCGGATCGCCGCGAGCTCGTCGCGCGAGACCTCGGCGATCAATTCGGAGATCAGCTCGGCCTTGGAGGGGAAGTAGCGGTAGACCGTCCCCGCGGCCACACTGGCCCGGACCGCGACCGGCGCGATCTGCACCGCCGCCATCCCGCCTTCCGCCGCCGCCTCGCGCGCTGCCGCCAAAATCGCGCTGCGCCGGGCTGCCAGGCGCTTAACCACTTGATGCGTCCGCCGATAAACCATGGCGCGCTTCCTGTCCCACACGCCAGCCGCACGCCCGCGGCCGAACGCTTCGTCACTGCAAAGATGCAAATCGCCCCGCAAGGACTGAACAACTATTCACGGGGGATGACAAGATGCATTTGCGTAAAGCGTCATGTCATGCGGTGGGAGGCGACTCTTCGCAAATGCACAACGCCGGTTCGCAAACGGCTAACCACGCTCGTTACCGCCATCTTAAACCTGCTCCGCGACTGTGCCGCGGTACTGCAATTCCACTTGTGCGTTTCCTTGGGTGCAGCATGCGCGACACCGACGCCTGGACCGCCTGGCAGCTCTTCCAGCTGAACTGGTTTCCCATCGTTGCCATGGGCAGCCTGCTCGCGTTCGGCCTGCCCGCGACCGGCCTGAGCCTCGAGCCCGTCGCCTACGGCATCACGCTGGCGATCGCGGCCGTCCTCGTCGCCGTCGCCTATCACCACCGCCTCGCCAAGGGCGACCTCGCCGATCCGAAGCTGGTGTTCTCGCTCGGCACGATCGGACAGGTGATTCTCACCTGCGCCATCGTCGGCCCCTTGAGCTACGTCGCGGGCAAGCTGAACTGGCCGCTGCAGGACGACGCGCTGCTGGCGATCGACCGCGCGCTCGGCCTCGATCCCGAACCGATCGCGCGCTACATCAACGATCATCCCTGGCTCGCCGATATCCTGGCGCGCGGCTATGGCCTGATCAAATGGCCGCTGCTCGGCATCCCCGTCGTGCTGACACTGACGGTGCGCTATGTGCGGCTGCAAATGTTCATGCTCGCGATGAGCCTTGCGCTCGCGGTCACCATCGCGATCTCCGCCGTGGTGCCGGCGATCGGCACCTATTACGCCCTGCAATTGCCGGCCGCGCATTTCCCCGAAATCAACACCGCGGTCTATGCCGGCCAGTTGCGCGACATCCTCGCGTTGCGCGACGGCAGCCTGCAGGAGCTGCGGCTGTTCTTCCTGTCCGGCATCGTCTCGTTTCCGAGCTTCCACGCCGCATCCGCCGTGCTCTACATGTGGGCGCTCTGGCCGGTGCGCTATGTCGGCGGCATCGCGGCCGCGCTCAACATGCTGATGATCGCGGCAACGCCCGCGATCGGCGCGCATTATCTCATCGACGTCGCCGGCGGCATTGCGCTTGCCGCGGCCTCGATCTGGGTGACGAAGTTTTATGTCGAGCGGCTCGGCCGCGCGGCGTCCATGTCTGCCGCGCCTGTGCCGGTGTGGCAGCCCAGCCTCGCGGAGTAGCGGCGCGCTCGTCGCCGTCACAAGCACACTGCCGTAGGGTGGGCAAAGGCGCGCCCACCATCTCTCAACAACTGAGATCGAAGTGATGCGCGCGCTAATGCTTCAGTGTCATTGCGAGCGCAGCGAAGCAATCCAGAGTCTCTCCGCGGAAACAGTCTGGATTGCTTCGCTGCGCTCGCAATGACGTTGTGGGTACGGCGTACGCCCACCCTACAAATTTCAATTCCGTCATCCTGAAGTGCTCGCGTAGCGAGCCTCGAGGGATCAACGGCCGAGATGCAGCCGGGCCGTCGCCCTTCGAGGGCCGCTGAAGAAGCGGCCACCTCCAGCAACAGCGGCTTCGCCGCTGCGCGGGGGTGAAGGAGCTCAAAAGAAAAGAGCCCCGCCAAAAGACGGGGCTCTCAAAATTCCCAGATCGTCCAGTCTTACTTGAGGCTGGTCGAGATCGAGCCGAACTTGGTGTTCAGCGTGCTGCCGAGGTTGTTGACGACGGTGATGATGGCCAGCGCGATGCCGGCAGCGATCAGACCGTATTCAATGGCGGTGGCGCCGGATTCATCCTTCACGAAACGCGCAACGAGGTTCTTCATAGAGTGCTCCCAAAAAGTACACAAGGCTACAAGTGGTCTGGTCTCTTCGGCTTCCCAGCGCCGCCCGACCATGGAACCGAACGTAGAGGCAAAGAATTGCGCCGCAGTTAATTCGACTGCGTAAACACTGAGCGGTTTGCGTGTATTGGGCGATGGTAAACCGGAATTGAAAACAACCCGTTAAATTGTAACGACATCACACAGGCCCGCCGTCGATTTACTCGAAGTTATGACCGCCGTGGTTTGATGCTGCGCAACGCGACAAGAACAAGCAGGACGACGAGGCGGCATGTCCCTTTCCTTTGCCAACAGCATCGCTGTGCAGAGCCGCGCGCGGGCGCTGGTGCCGCTCTGCGTCGGCGCGGGCGCCTATCTCTTCTTTCTCTATGTCGGCGACACGTTGCTGCAGGACTCCGACTCGTTCTGGCAGATCAAGATCGGGCAATGGATTCTCGATGACCGCGCCCTTCCCTACACCGACTTCTATTCCTTCACGCGGCCGGGTGCGCCCTGGGTTTCGACCTCGTGGCTGTCGCAGGTCGCCTTCGCGCTGTCCTATGCGCAATGGGACTGGGCGGGACCTGTGATCCTCACCGCGCTCGCGGTCGCATTGTCGGCGGCGATCCTGGTCGATCTGCTCGATGCGCATATGGAGATGCCGCGCTCGGTGCTGTTCGCGATGCTGGCGGTCGTGCTGTCGCTGCATCACATCCTGGCGCGGCCGCACATCCTGGCTCTGCCCGTGATGATCGCGTGGGTCGGCATGCTGATGAATGCCGCCGATCGCCGCAGCACGCCGTCATGGGCCTATCTGCCGCTGATGTCGCTGTGGGCGAATCTGCATGGCGGCTTCGTGCTGGGCCTCGCGCTGATCGGCCCGATGGCGTTCGTGGCGCTGTGGGGACTCGAATCCGACAAGCAGGTCCGGCTGCTGCTGCGCTGGTTCCTGTTCGGTGTCGCGGCGCTGGCCGCGTGCTGCGTCACACCCTATGGCTGGCGCACGCTGCTGGGTGCGACCAACATCCTCAATCTCGGCGAGCTGCTGACGGTCATCTCCGAATGGTCGCCGGTGAACTTCGCATCCTTCAACGCGTTCGAAGGCGCGCTGTTCGGCCTGATCGCGCTCGGGCTCTATCGCGGCCTGACGCTGTCGCCGCCGCGCATTCTGCTGATCCTGCTGCTAACCTGGATGGCGCTCACCCATGTCAGGAGCATCGAGGCCTTCGCCTTCCTGGTGCCGCTGGTGCTCGCCAAGCCGCTCGGTGAGAAATCGCCGTTGCAGCAAGCCGACGCGCAAGGCGGCCAGAGCCCGCTCGCCCGCTACGTCACCGCAGCCGGCGCGCTGATGATCGTCGCCGCGGCCTGGACCTCGACCTCGCTCTTCATGTCGCATCACCGCTTCAACTTCACGATGGACCAGACGCCGGTTGCGGCGGTCGACCTGCTCGAGAAGCGCGGGGCGCAGCGCATCTTCAACGCCTACAAGTTCGGCGGCTATATGATCGCGCGCGACGTCCCGGTCTTCGTCGACGGCCGCGCCGAGCTCTATGGCGAGAAGTTCGTGATGAATTTCTTCAACGCGACGGAGGGACGCAAGCCCGCGTTGCTTCCCGGCCTGCTCGACGAATACAAGATCGACGCCACGCTGCTGGTCGCCGATTCTCCGGGTCCCCAGATTCTCGATCACCTCAAGGGCTGGAAGCGGATCTATACGGACGGGATCGCGGTGGTCCATGTGCGGGACGAAGCGGGCGCGACACCGACGAAATGAGCTTGCAGGGTGGGCAAAGCTAAGCGTGCCCACCATGCTGCAACACTCGCTGAAAGAAGGTGGGCACGCTACGCTTTGCCCACCCGACCTCTGGCCCCTTCTCCTCGGCGACTCCTCTTGCAGGCTGATTACCTGCAGAGATAACGGACGCCGTTCCGGGCGAGATAGGTGCCCGTCGCCGGATCGAAGGAGCGATAGCGTTCGGAGCAAGCCCGCGACGCGCGCGCCATCGCGTTGTCCACGCCTCGCACAGCCGCTCCGCCGTCCGGCAATTCGAGGCCGAGCCGGCCGGCCGGCGTCAGCGTGCCATTGAGGTTGCGATCGGGATTCTCGGCCTCGTACGCATCGGGATGGCTGCTCGCAAAACCGGATTGCGCGTAGGCGGTCGTTGCGGTCAGGGCCGACAACAAAGCCACGGCAGCGAGGGTTTTAAGTCCAGTCATGTTCGATCTCCTTCATGCGCCGGTGCATCCTGCGGCCGGTGCCAGGACGTGGGTCGACATGGTGCGCGGGACAAGCGCGTCGCGAGCCCAACTCGCCATCAGGCGCAATCCGGCCGTTCAAATCCGGAAAGAGTCGTTTGTTTGCAGAATGCGGCCGCGCATACGCGCCCTTGCCTGCCCTGCGTCCGCTTCACGTCTCGGTGCGACGCTGCCTTGAGACGTGACTCGCCAGCATTGCCATGCTGGTAATATCCGTTGCCGAACAGGGAGGGCATCATGATGCTTCGCAATCTTTTCGCCGCGCTTCTCATCATGGTGTCCATCGGCGCATCCCATGCCGCGCCGCAATGGCTGAACCTGCCGCCGACACCGACCTTGCCGAGGGCGACGCAGAGCGGGTTCGCCCCCGTCAACGGCATCAAGGTCTGGTACGCCGTCTACGGCCGCGGCGATCCCGTCATCCTGCTGCATGGCGGCCTCGCCAACGCCAATTATTGGGGTCACCAGGTCCGCGCGCTGCAACGGCATTATCAGGTGATCGTCATGGAGAGCCGCGGGCACGGCCGCAGCAGCCGCAATCAGGAGCCCTATGGCTACGATCTGATGGCCTCCGACGTGGTCGCCCTGCTCGATCATCTCAAGATCAGGAAGGTCGCGATCGTCGGCTGGAGCGACGGCGCGATCATCGGCCTCGACATCGCCATGAAGCACCCGGAGCGGGTGAGCAAGCTGTTCGCCTTCGCGGCGAACTCGGACCCGTCAGGCGTTGCTGACATCGCAAACAGCGACGTCTTCAACGCCTACATCGCGAGGGCCGGCGAGGAGTACAAGCGGCTGTCGCCGACGCCGACGGAGTACAAGGGCTTTGTCGCCGACATCACCAAGATGTGGGAGAGCCAGCCGAAATGGACGGCCTTGGATCTCGCGGCGATCAAGGTGCCGACCTGGATCGTCGATGGCGACCATGACGAGGCGATCAAGCGCGAGAACACCGAGTTCATGGCGGCGAACATTCCGGGCGCGGGCCTCTTGATCCAGCCGCAGGTCAGCCACTTCTCGTTCCTGCAGGATCCCGAGCAGTTCAACGACGATTTGCTGCGGTTTCTCGGGCGTGGAGCCGCGGCGAAGTGAGATATCCGCGCGCGGCACGCCGTCAATTTCCCGTCTGCAATTCGCCGAAGCGCTCCCAGCTCTTGCCGTTGAAGCGCATGAACTGCATCTGGTCGACCGGGACGTGATCGGTCGGGCTGGTGTTGACCTTGATGCCGGGCAAGAGCATCGGCAATTCGAGGTCGCGGATCGCGTAGGCCTGCTTCAGGATGTTCTCGGTCGACAAATCGTCGCCGCAGGCTTTCAGCACGGCCTCGAGCGCCATCGCACTGTTGTAGGAATTGACATAGTTGGTGTCGTGCTGGTCGGCTTCCGGCACGTATTTCGTCATGAACTCGCGCCAGCCTTTCACGCCGGGATCGTCCTTCCAGGCGGGATCGTCGGGGTCTTTCACGTAGGCGGTGGAGAGAATGCCGGTGCCGGCCTCCAGGCCCGCGGGCTCCATCACGGTCGAAACCCACACCGCGACGTTGGAGAGGAATGTCATCGGACGCCAGCCGATCTCGAAGGATTTGCGGATCGCTTGCGCGGCGAATTTCGGCGTCGCCGCGATCACGAACACGTCGGCGCCTGACGCCTTCAATTTCACGATCTGGGAATCGATGGTCGGATCCTGGATCTCGTAGGTGGCATTGGTGACCACGGAATCGTATTTCTCGCCGAGCACGTCCTTGAGGCCGGCGAGATAGTCGCGGCCGTAATCGTCGTTCTGCGAGATCACGGCGAATTTCGCGTTAGGGTTCTTCGCCAGCGCGTAGCGCGCATAGAGCCGCGCCTCGTAGCGGAACGGCGCCTGCACGCCCATGGTCGCCTGCGGATATTGCGCGATGTCGGCGAATTTCGAGGCGCCGGAGCCGATGAAGAGCTGCGGCACGTTCTTGGATTGCAGATATTTCGCGATCGCCGTGTTGTGGGCGGTGCCGATCGAGGAGAAGATCAGCGCGACTTCGTCGCTCTCCACCAGCCTGCGCGTCTGCTCGACCGATTTCGGCGGCGCATAGCTGTCGTCGAGCGAGATCAGATTGACCTTGCGACCGTTGATGCCGCCCTTCTCGTTCAGCATCTTGAAATAACCGACCTCGCCCTTGCCGAGCGCGCCGAAGGCGGAGACCGGGCCACTGTAAGGCATGGTCTGGCCGATTTTGATTTCAGTGGCGGTGATGCCGCGCATCTCGGCGGCAAGCGAAGCAGCAGGCAACAGCAGGAACGAAACGGCGCCAAGCGCGCCCAATGCCGCCCTAGAGCGCATCGGCCTCCCCTCCCCTTTTGTTGATGCGGTCGGGCCGCATCTTTATTTGACGAGAGCATGCCATGAGATCGCGGCGAACTCCAATCATTATCGGGCGGCGATCACCGCGGCCGGGTGGGCAAAGCGGCTTGTCTCGCCGTAGCACGAAGAGCGAAGGCGGAAGCGTGCGCATCACTTCCGTCGAGACTGCCGAGAGGTGGTGGGCACGGCGCGTTGCGCCTTTACGCACCCTACGAGACTGCCGTTGTCGCAGGCGCAACCGCATCCACATCGTCATTGCGAGCGCAGCGAAGCAATCCAGAATGTCGCCGCGGAAAGTTTCTGGATTGCTTCGCTACACTGCGGGCTGGGGTACGAGACCTGGCCCGGAAGCAAACGTTCAGCCAACAAAAAACGCGGCGTTGCCGCCGCGTTTTTCAATTTCATCCTGCCGCTTGCGTTACGCCTGCGGCTGCGGCTCCAAGCCGGGATCCGGATCGGGCCGCGGGCGCGACTTGCCGGCCGGGGGCACGGCGGAGGCGCGCGGCGTGGTCGGCTCGAGCACGGACTCGCGGTTCGGCTTCTTGCCCTTGAGCAGGTCGACGATCTCGTCACCGGAAAGCGTTTCGAACTCGAGCAGGCCCTTGGCCAGCGCTTCGAGGTCGGCGTGCTTCTCGGTGAGGATGCGGGTCGCTTCCTTGTAGCCTTCCTCGACCAGGCGGCGGATCTCGGAGTCGATCTTCTGGACGGTCGCCTCAGAAGCGTTCTGCGTCCGCGAGACCGACATCCCTAAGAACACCTCGTCCTGGTTCTCGCCATAGGAGACCGTGCCGAGCTCTTCCGACAGGCCCCAGCGCGTCACCATCATCCGGGCAAGGCGGGTGGCCTGCTCGATGTCGGAGGCGGCGCCGGAGGTGACCTTCTCGCGGCCGAAGATCAGCTCTTCGGCGACGCGGCCGCCCATCATGATGGCGAGGCGCGAGGTCATCTGCTCCAGGGACATCGACAGCTTGTCGCGCTCGGGGAGCTGCATCACCATGCCCAGCGCACGGCCGCGCGGGATGATGGTCGCCTTGTGGATCGGATCGGTCGCGGGCACGTTGAGGCCGACGATGGCGTGGCCGCCCTCGTGATAGGCCGTCAACAGCTTCTCTTCCTCGGTCATGACGAGCGACTTGCGCTCGGCGCCCATCATCACCTTGTCCTTGGCTTCCTCGAACTCGGCCTGGGTCACCATGCGCTTGTTGCGGCGCGCAGCGGTGAGGGCTGCTTCGTTGACGAGGTTCATCAGGTCGGCGCCGGAGAAGCCCGGGGTGCCGCGCGCGATGGTCTTGAGGTTGATATCGGGGGCCAGCGGCACCTTGCGGACGTGGACCTTGAGGATCTGCTCGCGGCCGACGACGTCCGGATTGGGCACCACGACCTGGCGGTCGAAGCGGCCCGGACGCAGCAGCGCGGGATCGAGCACGTCGGGACGGTTGGTGGCGGCGATCAGGATCACGCCCTCGTTCGCCTCGAAGCCGTCCATCTCGACCAGCAACTGGTTCAGCGTCTGCTCGCGCTCGTCATTGCCGCCGCCGAGACCGGCGCCGCGGTGACGACCGACCGCGTCGATTTCGTCGATGAAGATGATGCAGGGCGCGTTCTTCTTGGCCTGCTCGAACATGTCGCGGACGCGGCTGGCGCCGACGCCGACGAACATTTCGACGAAGTCCGAACCCGAAATGGTGAAGAACGGCACGTTGGCTTCGCCCGCGACCGCACGCGCGATCAGGGTCTTACCGGTGCCGGGAGGGCCGACCAGCAGCACGCCGCGCGGAATACGGCCGCCGAGGCGCTGGAACTTGCCGGGGTCGCGGAGGAATTCGACGATCTCCTGCAGGTCCTGCTTGGCTTCGTCGACGCCTGCGACGTCCTCGAAGGTGACGCGGCCATGCGCTTCGGTCAGCATTTTCGCACGCGACTTGCCAAAGCCCATGGCCTTGCCGGCACCGCCCTGCATCTGCCGCGACAGGAAGATCCAGACGCCGATCAGCGCGATGAAGGGCAGCCAGGAGACCAGCAGCGAGACGAACCACGGCACGTTGTCGCCGGGCGGCTTCGCGGTGATCTGGACCTTGCTGTCATAGAGGCGCTTCACCAGCGTCGGGTCGTTCGGCGCATAGGTCTGGAAGCTGGAGCCATTGGTGAAGGTGCCGTGGATATCCGGCCCCTGGATCACGACGTCGCGCACATTGCCGCGGTCAACTTCGCTCAGGAGCTGGGAGAAGGCGATGTCCTGCGAGGAGGCGCGCTGACCCGGATTCTGGAAGAGCGTGAACAACGCCAATAGCAGCAACACTATGATGACCCAGAGGGCGAAATTGCGCAGATTGGCGTTCATCGATCTTCCTTCGTGGTCGCGCGGATCGCGGCCCTAATCCTTGGGCAATGCGAGGAAATCCCCAAGGAATCCTCTCGGTTAGACGCATACAATTTAGGTGCCGCCCCGCTCGCTGCCAAGGGAACGAGATGGGACTATTTATCCCATCTTAGAGCGATTCCCGCTGAAATAATGGCGACCTAGCCTGGGTTTTTCCTGCCTGGTTCCTGCCTGGTTAAGGTGTCCTGACGCCGGACGGCGGAAACGGCCGGTGTCATGATCCGCCCTCATCCGCCCTTCAAGTCCCTTTGCGGCCGCCGGGCCGGCGCAGGCGTGACGTGGATACGCCCCCCGGCAAGGCTGATCAAGGCTCCCGCAAGGGTCTGCTTCAGGATCGCACGGCCATTTGCGGCTGCGCGGGGATTTTCCGCCAGGGCGCGATCGAGTGCGGCCAGAAGGGTCTCGACCTTGCCGAGTTCCGCCGGCCCCTCATGGCCGAGGGCATTGATGGCCCGCAGCAGCAGCCGCAGCCGGACCTCCTCCGGCAGGAGGGCAAAGGCCTCGGCTTCGAAGACGGTTTGGGCCTCGAAGCTGCGTCCTGTCGCCTGCGACGCATCGCCGCGCGAGCGGAGCTGGAGGAAGCGCTCGGCGCCATCGACCAGCACCTCGACGGCCGCATTGGCGCGCGCGAGGCGTGCGGCCAACCGCGCAAGGCTCCTGCTGTCGCCGCCCTCGGCCGCAAGCTGAGGCAGCAGCGCGCGCAGCCGTGGCCGGGTGAAGGCGGTGTCGCGGTTGGTGGGATCGTCGGCAAAGCCGATTCTGGCCCGCTTCAAGGTCGCGATGAGCTGCGACTTCGGAACGTCGAGCAGCGGGCGCGCCAGCACGATGCCGTCGCGCGCGGTGAGGCGGGCCATCGCCGACAGGCCGGCAAGCCCGCTGCCGCGGAGCATGCGCATCAGCAGCGTCTCGGCCTGGTCGTCGCGGGTATGGGCGGTCAGCACATGGCTCGCACCGGTTTTTCGCGCGGCCTCCGCGAGCAGGCGGTAGCGGGCCTCGCGCGCGGCGGCAGGCAATCCCGTCTTCGGCTTGGCGCCGCGCCAGCGCAGGGTCCGGTGCGTCAGGCCAAGTGCCGTGGCCAGCCGCTTGACCTCACGCGCCTCGCGCGCCGCTTCCGGACGCAGGCCATGATCGACGGTGACGACAGTAAGACGCGGGCCGCGTGCAAGGCTGCGCTGCCAGCGTGCGGCGAGCCACATCAGCGCAACCGAGTCGGGCCCGCCGGAAACGGCGAGCACCAGCGCCGGCGCGCCTTTCAGCCCGGCGAAGAGCTGCTTCGCCGCGCGCGCCGAGATCGGTGAATTGTCGTCGTCTGACATGACGCTGCAATCGTCCGCGGATGGACCGACTGTTTAGCGCAGCACTGTCCGCCTTGTCAGCGGATCAGCACTTCACCCGCTTCTGCTCGCGATCGACCGCGGCTTTGACGCCGGCGGAGGCGCGCGGATATTTGCGGCCGACCTCGCCGAAGGCGGCGCAGGCGGCTTCCTTCTCCTTCAGCGCGGCCAGCGACTGGCCGAGCCGCAGCAGCGCATCGGGCGCCTTGCCCGATTTGTCGTATTTGGTGGTGACGGCGAGGAAGGCTTCCGCGGAGTCGCGATATTGCTGGCGCTGGAAATAGCTCTCGCCGAGCCAGTATTGCGCGTCGCCGAGCAGCGGGTCGCTCGGATATTTCTGCGCAAAATTCTTCATGGTCTGCTCGGCCAGCGCATAGTCCTTGCGCTGCATGTAACCGATGCCGAGATCGAATTCGTCGCGCGGCGTCGCCGAGGGCGGCAGCGTCGTCAGGCCGGCGCCGCCTGATGGCGCCGGATAGCCCTGCGGCTGTTGCGCTGGCGGATAGCCGGGCTGTGCCGCCGGCGGCACCCCCTGCTGATAGCGGGGGCTATTGGCGAGATCGAGCGGCTCGCCGGGATTGCGCCCGCCGGGCGCACCGACCTGGCCGCCCGCCGGCATCGGCTGCTGTCCACCGCCGAGGGCGCGCGGCGCGCCGGGGGCGTTCGGGCTCTGGCTCGGATCGAAGGCATCGCCGCGACGGCGTGAGCCCGGAGCGCCGGGCCCCGGCTGCTCCTGAACGATCGGCGCGGGCGCGGCGATCTGCGGCTGCTCGTAATTCGGCTGGACCTGCTGCTGTTGCGGCTGCTGGCGATAGGCCGGCGCCACCTGGGCGGACGGCACGGCGGCGACATTGGGCTGGACCGGCGGCTGGCCGGGCGCGGCCTGCGCGCCGCCCTCGAGCGCCCGCAGCCGCTCCTCGAGCTGGCGGTTGCGGTATTGCAGCTCCTCGTTCTGGCCGGTGAGCTGGCGCAGCTGGTTCTCCAGCCGCTCGATCCGCATCTCGGGATCATCATCCGTCTGGGCGAGGACGGGCGCGCTCAAGAAGACGGGCGCGCACAAGGAGAGAAGCGCGGCAGTGGCCACGGTGCCGGTTAAAACCTTAAATCTGGATGACATCTTGCCCTGACGACGAAAGCTAAATGGCCTGCGACGGAACATGCGACGCGCCACAGATTGAAGCTGAGTACGCCAAAACTGTGACTGGCACCACGGGGTTCCTGTCACAGAATGCTGAAACGAAACCGGCGCCCGTGAGGGCGCCGGCATGATCGATTCATCAAGATGAACGGCGCCTGACTGAGAGCGTCAGGAGCTCGCGTTCAGCACAGTCACAGCACGACGGTTCTGCGACCAGCAGGAGATATCGTTACAGACCGCGACGGGACGCTCCTTGCCGTAGGAGATCGTGCGCATGCGGTTCGGATCGATGCCGCGCGAGGCGAGGAACGAACGCACCGACTGGGCGCGGCGGGCGCCGAGGGCGATGTTGTATTCGCGGGTGCCGCGCTCGTCGGCGTGACCTTCGATGGTGAAGGAGTAGCGCGGATAGCTCTGGAGCCACTGCGCCTGCTTCTCCAGGGTCACGATCGCCTGCGGGGTCAGGTCGGTCTGGTCGCTCTCGAAGAACACGCGGTCGCCCACGTTCACGACGAAGTCCTGCTGGCTGCCCGGCGTCGCCGCATTGGCCATCGCATCGGTCGGCCCATTCTGCTTGGCGCATGCGCCCATCGACAGCGCGATTGCGACCACCGCAGCCAGCTTCAATCCCTGGAGGATACGCATAGGATAATTCATTCCGGAGCCTCCACGCTCACGTTCGTCCACTGCTGTCCGGTCTACAGGGGGTTGGTTAAGCGAACGTTCCGTCAACCTTGACGGAACCTTGCTTCAGCCGGTCAAATGCCCCCAACCAACGAAAAGCACCCATGATGGTTAATGGGTTGTAAATGTGGCGCGAGGGTGAAAGCAAGCTGCGTTAGCCGGCAAAAACGCCTGTTTTGCTTGAATTTTGAGCCGGGGACTGCGCCCGCCGGACTCAGACGTGGGCGGCGTCCGCCACCAGCACCGGTCGCTGCGGGACCTGGCGCTGGCCGCCGCGCCCGAACAGCATCCGCCGCTCGAACGCGGTGGAGCGCATGATCGGATAACGCTCGAACACCTTCTTGCGGAAGGTCGGGAAGTCCGCCGCCATCAGGCCGAACGCCTTGGTGAGACCGGGCACGAGCCGGGGCTCGGCAATGGTCTCGTGCAGGAACACCCGGCGGTAGAAGGCCTGATGCTCGGGACGCACGATCGCAAGGCCGAGATCGGCGTTGAAATGCTCGCAGGCCATGTAGGCAAGGCGTGTCGTCAGATAGGGCAATTCCGGAACGCGCTTGACCTGGTCAGGATCGGCGACAAAGCGGGTCGGGTCGATCATGACCTCGCCGCGATCGAGCCGCGGCAGCAGGATTTCCGGGAAGACGTCGGCCGAGGTGGATTCGCGCCATTCCGAGGTGAGCACACTGATGCGCACCGAGCTGCAGAGCTGGCCACGGAGATAGACGCCGAAGGTCCACGCGTTCGGCAATTCGTCATAGCGGTCGGTGACCCGGGCTTCCGCCGATTCCTTGACGGCGCCCTCGCGCAGATAGGCGCGGTAGCGGAGATTGTAGATCTCCTCCTTCTCCGCGGGCGTTTCCGCAAGATGATAATCGACGTCGGTCAGGAGTTCGGCACCCCGTCCAACAGCCGAAATGATCGCTCTGGCTGAGGACTGCATTCCAACTCCCTACCCCCACCACTCACCGCAAGTCGCGAGGACAACTTCCGCGCGCGTGATGAATTGTTAACAGCTTCTTAACAACGAAGCAAAGCAATCGAATGGTTAGGGTTAACCACCCGTAGCACTACGGTGCGCAGCAACAGACTGAAACGACAGAAAAATCCTGGGAGTGGATTCAGGCGAAGGAGCGCGAGCCGACGACCTGGAGCAGGCTCTCGCCGCGCCGTCCGTGGGAGGCGTTGAGGAGCTGGCGCATCCGCACGGCAGGCACCGGGCGGCTGAACAAATAGCCTTGCGCCTCCGAGACGGTGCCGTCGGCGCTGATCAGCTCGAGCTGCTCGTTGGTCTCGATGCCCTCGACCACGACGGCCATGCCGAGGTCGGCGGACAGGCGCGCGACGCCGCGGAGCAGCGTCAGCGGCCGGTCGGTGTCGATGCCTTCCAGGAAGGAGCGGTCGATCTTGACCTTCTGCATCGGGAAATTGTGCAGATAGCTGAGGCTCGAATAGCCGGTGCCGAAATCGTCGAGCGAGATGTGCACGCCGAGCGCATGCAGCTGCGACAGGATATCGTGGGTGAGCTGGGTGTTACGCAGCAGCGAGGATTCGGTGATCTCGATCTCGAGCCGATGCGCCGGCAGGCCCGAGACCTCCAGCGCGTAGCGGATTTCGCTGAGCACGTCGCGCTGGTGGAATTGCTGCGGCGAGAAGTTGACGGCGACGCTGACGCCCTCCGGCCACTTCATGCACTCCATGCAGGCGCGGCGCAGGATCCAGCGGCCGAGATCGACGATCAATCCCATGTCCTCGGCAACAGGAATGATGTCGACCGGCGAGACCGTACCGCGCACCGGATGATTCCAGCGCAGCAGCGCCTCGCAGGTGGTGATCTTGCCGGACTTGAGGTTGACCAGCGGCTGGTAGAACAGCTCGAACTCCTCGTTGGCGAGCGCCTTGCGCAGGTCGAGCTCGAGGATGCGGCGGGCCTCGACGGTCGCCGCCATCTCGTCGCGGAAGAAGCAGAAGGTGCCGCGGCCATCGGCCTTGGCGCGGTACAGCGCCATGTCGGCGTTCTTGAGCAGCGTGTCGGCGCTGACGCCATCCGGCGAGGTCAGCGCGATGCCGACGCTGGCGCCGATCTCGACGAGGTGATTGTCGATGCGATAGCGCTCGCTCAGGCGTTCGACGATGCGGCGGGCGAGGCTCGCGGCGTCTTCGGCCACGCTGATGTTCTGCTGGAACACGACGAACTCGTCGCCGCCGAAGCGGGCGACGAAATCCTCGGGCCGCAGCATCTCGCGCAAACGGTTGGCGACCGCGCACAGAAGCTGGTCGCCGCAGGGATGGCCAAGCGTGTCGTTGACCTGCTTGAACTGGTCGAGGTCGACGAACAGC
Organism: Bradyrhizobium sp.; assembly: GCF_035935975.1. Lineage (GTDB taxonomy): Bacteria > Pseudomonadota > Alphaproteobacteria > Rhizobiales > Xanthobacteraceae > Bradyrhizobium. The sequence goes on along the minus strand of NZ_DASYWN010000038.1, from coordinate 265,689 downwards.
AGCGCGGAGAGCCGTTCGGCATGCTGCGCGTTCGCCAGCAGCCGCTCGATCTCGTCGCGGAACGAGACCCGGTTGGGCAGCGCCGTGAGCTCGTCATAGCGGGCGAGATGGCTGATACGGGCTTCGGCGTTGGTGCGCTCGGTGATGTCTTCCAGCAGCAGCACGGTGCCGCCGCCGGTCATCGGCTGGAACGTCCAGGCCAGCGTGCGGCTGCGCGCCGAATCCGGATCGCCGGTGACGATCTCGCAGATCCGCGCATGCTCGATCTCGGCCAGGATCTGGTTGCCGCTCTCCGCCGAGATGGAGCCTGCGGCGACGCAGGCCGAGACGATGTCGGCGGCGGTGGCGCCGCGCTTGACGAGGTCTTCCGGCAGGCTCATCAGCACGCCGAAGCGATGGTTCATCACCGCAAGGCGTCCGTCGGCGCGAAACATGCACAGGCCGTGCGGCATGTTGTTGAGCGCGGTATCGAACTGGCTCGCCAGCGCGGATTCGCGGAAGCTCGAGGTCAGCGCCTTGACGAAGATCGCATGCAAAGTGAGGTTGATGTTCTTCAGCCCGATGAAGAAGAACACGAGCAGGATGGCGAGCCCGATATGGTAGAAGCCGCCGTGCAGCACCAGAGCGAGCGACATCGGGAAGCAGGCGAGCGCGACGTGCCACTGGATCATCCGCGGCTGGCCGTAATTGCGCGCGGCGCCGCCGGCGGTGTAGCCGATGCCGATGGCGACACAGAGCATGTCGGCAACCGGATCCTCGTTGAGATAGATGACGACGAAGGCCCAGACGCCGAGCACCGCGGCATAGCTGATCGCACCGAGCCAGTAGCGCGGCTCCAGATGCTTGGCTTCCTCGAATGACAGCGGCTTCGTACGGTTCTCGTATCCGCGCATCTGGAACGCGCGCGCGGTGCCGATGGCGATCAGCAGGAATGCGAGCGGCCACAGCCGGGCATCGCCGGTCTTGAGCGCAGTCATCACCGCGGCCACGGCCGCGGAGGCCGAGCCCAGAAAGATCGCCCAGAAATTCTGAACCATAGAGTTGATGAGAGCGGCGTAGAGTATGGGCTCCAGCTCGTCCCGATCGCTCTGCTTCTGGTCAGCCAGCTGCATTGCCTGTTACGCGTCCTGTTTGGCGCGTAGTTTTACCCAGCCGAGATGAAGTCTTTCTGAGGGAACATCGTTAAAGTCGGGTTGTTTTTCGGCAATAGCGAACCCGTTTCCGCTGAAATATCAAGCAACTAGGCAAGCGTTGCCGGGCACAAGGTGAAGGAAAGCTTGCTTTCCTCACCGAACCCGAAAAAATCGGCGCGTTTTTTCGAAAAGATCGCGCGGCTGAACGCGCGATCTATTGACCCGCCGTGGAGGACAACAGCGGAGACCATGCCGGGTCGGAGGCGAAGCCCGGCGTCGGCACCTTCAGCTCGTTGCGGCCGGAGATGTCGACCGAGTACAGCGACGGTCCGCCATTGCCGCCGGGATCGCGGAAGAACATCAGCACGCGGCCGTTCGGCGAGAAGGTCGGGCCTTCGTTGTGATAGCCGGAGGTGAGCAGACGCTCGCCGGAGCCGTCCGGCTTCATGACGCCGATCGAGAACTGCCCGCCGCCCTGCCTTGTGAAGGCGATGTAATCGCCGCGCGGCGACCATACCGGCGTCGAATAGGTGGCGTTGGTATCGTCCTTGGAGAAGGAGATGCGCTGCGCAGGTCCCCCGCCCGCCGCCATCACGTAGATCTGCGACCTGCCGCCCCGATCGGATTCGAAGCAGATGCGGGTGCCATCGGGCGAGTAGGACGGCGAGGTGTCGATCGCCGGCGTGTCGGTGAGGCGCGTGGTCGAGCGCGAGCGCAGATCCATCACGAACAGGTTGGAATTGCCGCCCTGCTGCAGGCTCATGATGACGCGCTGGCCGTCCGGCGAGAAGCGCGGCGCAAAGGTCATGCCCGGGAAGTTGCCGACGATCTCGCGCTGGCCGGTCTCGATGTTGAAGAGATAGACCTTCGGATCGCCCTGGCCGAACTCCATGTAGGTGATCTCTTGCGAGTTCGGCGAGAAGCGCGGCGTCAGCACGAGGTCGGAGCCGCGGGTCAGATAGCGCACATTGGCGCCGTCCTGGTCCATCATGGCGAGCCGCTTGACGCGGCGCTCCTTCGGCCCGGTCTCGTCGACGAACACGACGCGGCTGTCGAAATAGCCCTTTTCGCCGGTCATCTGCTCGTAGATCTGGTCGGAGATGATGTGGGCGATGCGGCGCCAATATTCCGGCGAGGTGAAATATTGCTGTCCGGCGAGCTGCTGGCCGGTGACCACGTCCCACAGGCGGAATTCGGCCTTGAGCCGGCCGTCCTGCTGCCGCGTCATGCGGCCGGTGACGAGCGCCTGCGCGTTGAGGGTCTTCCAGTTCTGGAATTGCGGCGCGACGTCGATGTTGCTGATGCGCTCGATGAAGGCAGCCTGGTCGATCGGGGCAAACAGGCCCGAGCGCTTCAGATTGTTGGTGATGACCTGGGTGACGCCGTTGCTGACGTCGCCGTCGGCGGGCGAGCCCGGCACGAAGTTCGAGATCGCGATCGGGATCGGACGAAACTCCGTGGGATCGATGCGGAGGCGCCCCTGGGCAAAGCTCTCTCTGCTTCCGAGCAGCGCGAGCGTCGATCCGGTCAGGGTCAGGAAACGGCGGCGGTTCATCGATCGGACGTCATTCATCGCAAAATTCTTTTGTTCGGATGTCACAACATGTCTTTCAGGCCGAAAGTCATTTCGATCTTCTTCCAGCCGTCATATTGCTGCTTGGGCATGAACGAATAGACCTGACATTGCACGATGGCGCGCTTGGCGCTCTCGGCCACGGCCTGGGCAATGGACCTGGACGGGCCCCGCACCTCGACGATGATCGGCTCGGCTGCAAGCGAGCCATCGATCTTCATCGGGATATCGATGTCGGCCTCGTATTGATCGGCGTCCTGCCCGTTATAGGTGGGCGTGAAGCAGCGCCGGACCGCAGTCGTGAACGCGCCACGCCAGGTCGCGACGTTGTTGGCGGCAGTCCCGGTCGTCGATCCCAGCGAGGCCGAAGCGTTCAGCGCCGAGCCGGCGAGCTCGTGCCGGGTCGCGGCGCGCTTGTCGAGGTCGCGCTGGATTTGCGCGGGATCGAAGCTGCGCTCCTTGGGCTTCGGCTGCTGCTGCGGCTGCACGGCGGCGACCTTCTGCTCGACCGGCTTCGGCGGCGGCTTCTTGGCCTCCTGCTTCTTCATGAGCTCGGCGAGCGGATCTTCCTTGGCCGGGTCAGGCTTCTTTTCCTGCGGCTTCGGCTCTTCCTTCGGCTTGGTCTCCGCAACCGGCTTCGGCGGCTCGGGCTTCTTCTCGACCGGCTTCTCGACGGGTTTTGGCGGCGGGTCGGGCTGCGAGTTGGTCTTGATCAGCTCTTTCTTCTCGGTGACCTTGCCGACGGCATCCTCTTCGGGCTTGGCCTCGGCGATCTTCTCGACCTTGGGCTTCGGCTCTTCCTTCTTGCCGGTCTTCTGCCCCGACATCATCTTGGCAAGCTGATCCGACGAGATGATGTCGACCGGGAGCGACTCCTCCGGCGCGATGAAGGCCTTGCTGCTAAAGGTGACCAGCCCCCATCCAAGCACGAGGACGTGGAGGGTAATCGACGCAACGAGTGTCTTGTCGACCTTCACCTTCACCGGCTTAGGACCCCTGATCCGCTTCGGTGACGAGCGCCAGCTTCTTGAATCCGGCACCGGACAGCAGGCCCATCACCCTGGCGACCGTGCCGTAATCCGCCTTCTTGTCGGCGCGCAGATAGATGCGCTCCTCGAGCCCGCCGCGCGCATCGGTGATCGCTTTCAGCTTCGGCACCAGCTCGGTGATCGGAACCTCGGCGTCGTTGATGAAGACCTTGCCCTTGATGTCGATGGACATCTGGAGCGGCTTCTGGTCGTTGTTTTCGAGGCTCTTGGCCGCGGTCTGCGGCAGGTCGAGCGGCACGCCGACCGTCAACATCGGCGCCGACACCATGAAGATGATGAGCAGCACCAGCATCACGTCGACCATCGGCGTGACGTTGATCTCGGCCACGACGGGCTTGCGCCGGCCGCGGCGGCCGCCGCCTCCGGACGAACTGGCTACGTTCATCGCCATGATCGAGTGCCCAAATTGCCCTTCACACTATACATGCCGCCCGTCAGCCCCGCTCGTCGATCTGACGGGACAGGATGGCTGAAAACTCATCGGCGAAGCCTTCGAGCCGCTGGGCCTGCCGGTTCACCTCGGAAGTGAACTTATTATAGAAAATAGTGGCAGGAATGGCGGCGATAAGGCCGACGGCGGTCGCAAACAGCGCCTCCGCGATGCCGGGCGCCACCACCGCCAGAGAGGTATTTTTCGACGCCGCGATCGACTGGAAGCTCGACATGATGCCCCAGACGGTGCCGAACAGGCCGACGAAGGGCCCGGCCGAGCCGACGGTGGCGAGCACCAGCAGGCGGCGCTCCAGCCGCTCGACCTCGCGGGCGATCGAGACGTTCATGACCTTGTCGATGCGCATCTGCAGGCCCGCGACGGAGCGGGCGTGGCTCTCGAACGAGCGCTTCCATTCGCGCATCGCCGCCACGAAGCAGGCCGCCATGGAATGCGTCGGCTTGGCCGAGAGGGTGCGATAGAGTTCCTCGATCGACTCGCCGGACCAGAACGCCTGCTCGAAACGGTCCATCGAGCGGCGGGTGCGGGCAAACAGGAAGATCTTGTCGATGGCAATCGCCCAGACCCAGACCGAGCAGGACAGAAGTCCCAGCATCACCGCTTTCACGATCCAGTGAGCCTGCCAGAACAGCGCGATCAGCGACACGTCCGCGGAAGCGGCAACCGGAAGGGCTGACTGAGCCACGTCGGCCGGATTCATAAGCAGTATCCTCTCAAGGCGATCGTTACCTGATGTCCGTGACAGCAAATGGCTGCCAGTTCCCCAATTGCCGCGCCACCAACCGGCGCGGCCGGCAAGCCCGCTCAAAGCCTTGTCTTTCTGGGGTGCAGGGGGCTCGTCCAAAGCCGGCCGCCTGCATTCCCTGCCAAGATGTCAAAACTATGGGCCTTGACCCCCGGCCTTGACGTCGGGCTCCGGGCACGCCTGTCCACCCTTACCAGAGCCCGGCGATGGTTAATGCGGGGTTACCAGGGCCGAATTTGGCTGCGGGAAAGGTAGGCCGCACAGGGGGATGGGGGCGACGGGGCCCGGGGCAGGATGCCGCGTGGATGGAAAAGCGTCGGCCGCGGACCGAGGTCGTTTTCCGCCCCCTGCGGGCGGATTGGGGAGACGGGTTCCCTGGGATTCGTAGCCCGCATGAGCGAAGCGACATGCGGGATCTTCGGGCGACGGCCCCGGATATCGCTCCGCTCATCCGGGCTACGAAGCCGCGCCCTTATCACGGCTGCCCCCTCACCACTTCTCCTTCGAGGTCCGCACGTCGAGCTCGAACGACCAGGCGCGTTCGGGCTGGCGGTAGAGGAAGGCGAAGGCGTCGACGATGCCTTCGATGTCGATCAGGCTGTCCTCGCGGCTGGCGGCGTCCGGAAAGCGCGAGAAGATCTTGTCGCCGGCGATGGCGCCGTCGACCACGACATGGCCGACATGGATGCCGTCGCCCGCATATTCCTTGGCCATGGCCTGCGCCAGCGTGCGCACGCCTGCCTTGGCCGAGTTGAAGGCGCCGTAGCCGGAGCGTCCGCGCAGCGAGGCGCTGGCGCCGGTGAAGAGCAGCGTTCCGGTCTTCTTCGGCACCATGCGGCGCACCGCCTCGCGGCCGAACAGGAAACCGCCGAAGCAGACCACGCGCCAGGCCTGCTCGAAATAGTCGGCGTCCATCTCGATGATCTTGCCCGGCGTGTTGTTGCCGGCGTTGTAGATCGCAAGGTCGAGATTTTCGCCGGCGGCGTCGAACAGGGCGATGATGTCGCTCTCCTTGGTCGCGTCCGCGACGAAGGGCACGGCCGCCCCGCCCGCCTTGGTGATGTCATCGGCAACGGCCTGCAACGCGGACAGCGTCCGGCCCGCGACGATCACCTTGTGCCCCTCGCCCGCAAAGCGCTTGCAGAGCCGGGCTCCGAGCCCGCGGTCCGGGCCGACGCCGATCACGATTGCCGTCTTCATTTGCAGCTCTCCGAAACAGTGATGGGATCAGGCCGCCGAAGCGGGCTCCGGGCAGTTGGTCAGCCGCGCGGGATTGCCGACCGCGGTGCAGCCGGCGGGAATGTCCGACGTCACCACCGTATCGGCGCCGATCTTGGCGAAATCGCCGATGCTGATGTCGCCGAGAATGGTGGCGCCGCCGCCGATGAAGACGCCGCGGCCGATCCGCGGCGAGCGCGCCGGCAGTTCATTGGTCCGGCCAATGCTGACGTGCTGCAGGATCGTGACCTCGTCGCCGATCATCACGTTCGCGCCGATCACGATGCCGGTGGCGTGGTCGAGATAGACCGATGATCCCACGCGCGCGGCCGGATGGATGCTGACCTGCAGGGCATTCGACGCCTCGTTCTGGAACAGCAGCGCCGCATCGCGATGATCGCGGCGCCAGAGCCAGTTCGAGACGCGCCAAGCCTGAAGCGCGACATAACCCTTGTAGTGCAGCAGCGGCGGCAGCAGATCGGCGATGGCGGGATCGCGGCGCGCGATCGCCAGCAAGTCCTGACTGGCGGCTTCGATCAGGTCCGGCTCGCCACCAAGGGCCGCTCGGGAATAGGACGTGAAACGCGCGCGCTCGGCACCGCCGCGGCCGAGCCGCTGCCCGATCAGATCGGCCAAGGCGCCGACAAAATCATCATGCGCGAGAATGCTGCCGACAAGGGCCTCGCCGAACACGGGATCGGCCGCGACCGCGCGCTGCGCCTCGCCGCGGATTTTTTGCCAGAGGCCGTCGCTCACCGTGCCCGCAGCTTCCACCATTGTCGCCTCCGGTATTTCGGCACTCACATGCCGAATATAGGCCGCGAGCCACCCGTGCGCCATGCCGCGTCAGCGGCACGCATGACCTCCCAACACGTATGGCCTCCCAAGATGCCGCAGTTCCCCGTGAGGCTACGAGCTTGCATGCCAGGCAGCCGCGACCATATAGTTCGTCGAATTCTGGCCGACGAGCGTTGGCCGGAGACCTACACGCAGAGCATCTCGTTCAAGACCCGCGGTGGTCCGCCATCCGCGGGTTTTTCGTACCCGGCAGCCGTCGGCGCTGCCGAAACGAATTCCGGATTCCCCTCACCCAAGGTTACGCCAAGACATGTCGCCCAACGCGCCCGCCGACGACCAGCACGACGACGTCATGTACCCCTCCGCCGTGCCGTTCGTGCTGGTCCATCTCGGCTGCTTTGCGGCGATCTGGTCGGGCGTCACCTGGCAGGCCCTCGCGATCTGCGGCTCACTGTATGTCGTGCGCATGTTTGCGATCGGAGCAGGTTACCACCGCTATTTCTCGCACAAGGCTTTTGCCACCGGCCGGGTGTTTCAGTTCATCCTGGCCTGGCTTGCGCAAAGCACCGCGCAGAAGAGCGTGTTGTGGTGGGCGGCCAAGCATCGGCATCACCATCTGCATTCCGATACCGAGTTGGACGTGCATTCGCCGCGTCAGCGCGGCTTCCTGTACAGCCATGTCGGCTGGATCTTTTACCGGCAGCACGATGCGACCGACCTCGTGAAGGTCGGCGATCTCACGGTCTATCCGGAGCTGATGTGGCTGCATCGGCTCGAACTCCTGCCGGCCTTTGTGCTTGCGGCGCTCTGCTTCCTGGTTGCGGGATGGTCGGGTCTGGTCGTCGGCTTCCTGTGGAGCACGGTGCTGGTCTATCACGCGACCTTCTGCATCAACTCGCTCGCCCATGTGCATGGACGCAAGCGCTACGTGACGGGCGATGATTCCCGCAACAACTGGCTGCTGGCGCTGCTCACCATGGGTGAAGGCTGGCACAACAATCACCACGCCTACCAGAGCAGCGTGCGACAGGGCTTTCGCTGGTGGGAAGTCGACGTGACCTATTATATCCTGAAGGTCCTGTCCTGGTTTGGAATCGTCTGGAACATGAAGGCGCCGCCTGAGCTCGTGCTGCGCAATGAGCAGCAGCTCGGCGCACGGGTCATCAACCGCGCAGCCCGCCAGCTCGCCGGACGGTTCGATGCTCACGCGCTGGCGCACGCAATCTCGTCGGCGCTGCACCGCGCCGATCCGGCCCAGCTGCAACTGCCGACGCTGCACGACATCCTCAATCGCGCCCATGACGGTGTCGATGCGCTGACGCATCTGCATCTGCCGAAGATTCCGACCCGCGACGAGTTTCTCGCCGAGGCCAGGGCGATGTTCGCGAGAACGCGATCTCTCAACGAGATCGTGGACCACGCCTACGAACACTTCCTGACGTCGGTTCGCGCGCAGCTCGTGACGGTGCGCTGAGAGGTGCGCTCAGGCCTCGCGGGAAGCGGGTTCTACCGGTCCTGCACATGGGCGTGATCGACGCCGCATAACGAGCGACCGCCGGCACAGAGACGAAAATGGCAGTCGGGATCGGCCGCGCAGCCGCCGTAGATGAGGCTGATATAGCCCAGCACCGCGAATGCGGTGAGGCCAAGCAACAGGCGGGTCCAGAGATCCATGATGCGCGTCATCCAACATGAGCGGCGCTGCGGAACGGGCGCGCTCGGATCTTAGTGTCGGTTCGTCGGCAGTCGGTTCTCGTCCGCGCAAAACCAAACCGCCCGCCTGCGGGTTGCGCAGACGGGCGGCTCGGGGCCATCAGGACTTTGGGGGCATGCGCCTGAAGGCTTTGAGAGGTTTCCTGATCAGCCGTTCTCAGATCAGCCCTGGGGCTGGTCGTTCGGCGGCGGGGTCGGGCGCGTCTTGTGCTGCGCCATGAACTGGTCGAACTCTTCCTTGTCCTTGGCGTGACGCAGACGGTCGAGGAAGTTCTTGAACTCGACCTGCTCTTCCTCGAGCCGGCGCAGCGTCTCGCTGCGGTATTCGTCGAAGGCGCGGTTGCCGGAAGACGGCGGGCCGAAACCGAAGCCGAAGCCACGGCGCTCCATGCGGTCGCGCATGCGGTCCATCTTGTACTGCATCCGCTCCATCTTGTTCTGCCAGCGATCCTGGCCGCTCCAGCACGACATTCTTCTGCTCCCGAGTGTGAAAAAGAGAAGGGCAAGTCCGATCGGCCACCAGATGATGAAGCCGAGGATGGTCACGGCAATCCAGCCAGGATGCCAGGGCGTATCGAGCATGTGGGGCCGCTCGTACTGCTGTTGGTCCGAGGGGCCGCGCCAGCGATTGACATCAGCGGTGTAGGCCATTTCCCTTCTCCATCACGGCATCTGCCGTTGTGAATGTAAATAACATTTACATAGCTAGACCATCCCGCGATTTTGTCAAGCTGGCCGCCTGACACGCCTGCGGAATTATTTGCGCAACTTTATTTCGGCTTGCCCCAGGGCCCACCCGGCGGGACGCCAGAACCGGAGGAAGCCTCCGGTGGCACCGGCGGCGGCTCGGCGCTTTTCGCCTGCGGACGGCGGTCGGTCGGGAAGCCGAGGCCGCGCAGATAAATCAGCACCTCGGCCTCGAGCAGCTCGTCCGGCGACATCGGCAGTTTGCGTCGCGCGGCATCGCCGCGCGAGAACAGCGAGGCGACGCCATGCGCCATCGACCAGATGTGCAGCGCCATCATCATCGCGGGCGGGCGCGGCATGCCGGGCGGGGCGAGTGCCGCAAGGCGCTCGGCCGCAGCGCGAATGACGTTGAAAGCCCGCTCGCTCGCTGCCTGCAGCGCCGCATTGGCATCGACCGGCAGGCCGGATTCGAACATCGCGTTGTAGAACGCCGGCTCCTCGCGGGCGAAGGCGAGATAGGCGCGGCCGACGCGCTCGAACGCCGTGACAGTGTCGGGACGTCCGTCGTCCCAGGCCGCCGTGAGGCGCTGCTCGAACTGCTCGAACCCGCGCTGGGCGATCGAGGACAACAGCTCGTCGCGATCGCGAAAATGCCGGTAAGGCGCCGCTGCGCTGACGCCGGCCATGCGCGCAGCATCGGCGAAGGTGAAGCCGGCCGCGCCCTTCTCGGCGATCAAACCGAGGGCGGCCTGCAACAGGGCTTCCTTCAGATTGCCGTGGTGATAGCCGCGCTCGGCGCGGCCCTGCTCCTTGCGCCAGCTCATGTGAACGACTTTTACATGAGCTGCGCGCGAAGGTCACTAGCGGCGATGCGGCGTGATTAACCCCGTACTTCCACGGGTGGTGCCGGGCCGATGCGGCGACATCGCGCCCGGAACGCCCCTGCCCGAAGCTACATCTGCGGGATGGCCAGCACAGGCATGACCTCGACCGCCTCGCCCGGGAAGATCGCAAAGTGCGGATGGTTTTCGAACAGCTTTGCGGCCTCCTCCTGCGAGGCGGCCCGCACCACCGTGAAGCCTGTCAGCGCGTTGCTGATCTCGGTGATGCCGCGTCCATCGATCCTGCGGGTCTTGCCGAGCGGCCCGCCCAACTCGACGATGACGGCCTTGTGCTTCTCAACCCAGCCGTGCCAGGCGGCCATGCCTTCGCGCTCCTTGGCCTTGCGCTCGGCCTCGGGCATCGCGTTCCAGGCCTTCATTTTCTCGCCGCTCATGCTGCCGAGATAGACGGCCAGGAATTTGTGTTCGGTGCTCATCGCTACTCTCCCTTGTTGATTGATGGACAACAGCCGCGATGATCTCGCGGCCGGTGTGACTACTTCTTGAGGTCGTCGAAGCCGGCGGCGGCGGCCTGCACCTCCGGCGGAAAGTCGGACATTTCCTGCACCTGCCGGATCTCGATGACTTCGTTGGCCGAGGCCGGGCACTTCTTCGCCCAGGCGATCGCTTCCTCGCGCGAGCCCACCTCGATCATCCAGTAACCGCCGAGGACTTCCTTGGCTTCCGCGAAGGGACCGTCGGTGACGATGGGCTTGCCGGTCGCAAACGAGACGCGCGCGCCCATCGAGAGCGGGTGCAGGCCGTCGAGCGTGATCAGGATGCCGGCATCCTTCAGCGCCTCGTTGTAGCGCATCATCGCGGCGACGCGTTCGGGATCGAGTTGCACGTCCGGCGGCGCGGTCTCGTAGCCGAGCGGAATCATCAGCATCATGAATCGCATGGGGGGATCCTATTTCTTCGCCGCGTAGGCGCGGGTGCGCTCTTCCTGCTCACGCAGCTCGGGCGTGAAGGCTTCACCAAAATCCTCCGCCGAAAACACCTGACGGATCTCGATCTCGGCCCCGGGCTCGAACGGCGCGCGCTTCATCCAGGCAATCGCCTCGTCCAGCGAGGCGGTCTTGATCAGCCAGAAGCCGGAGATCAGGTCGGGGGAGATGTCGAACGGACCGCGGGTGACGCTCGCCTCCGGCGCGCCGTACTTGACGCGGGCGCCCTTCACCGTCGGATGCAGGCCCTCGCCCGCCTCGATCACGCCGGCCTTGGCCATCTCCTCGTTGAACTTGCCCATCGCCGCCAGCATCTCTGTGGACGGCATCTTGCCGGCCTCGGTGTCCGGGTTCGCCTTGACGATCACCATGAAACGCATCGACCTGCTCCCTGAATTCTCTGCGGCAGCGGGCCGATCCGGCCCATGCTCCCCTGTAAGACGAACGAGGTTGTAAGATACCGACAGGGGGTGCGAAAATTATTTCGGAGGTCATTGTTCCCTGGAATCGTGCCACGCATCAGCGCGGTTGCGGCACGAACCGGCCATCCTGGAACGCTGCGCCGAAGTAGACCTCGATACGGCGGACCTTGCCGGCCGCGAATGTGAAGAACTCGGTGTTGCGAAAGCTCCTGCCATCCCTTGCCAGGCAGTGATAGGTGACGAAAGCCTCATGACCGGCGACAAAGATGCGCTCGATCTCGTGACGCGCGATCCAGCCGGTGTCGCGCCAGCAGCGTTCGAAATAGTCGACCTTGTTGATGTTGTCGAAGACGCGAGCGCCTCAGGGCGACGGCTTGATCGCGTGAGCACTCCACCACATTGCCGCTCATCAAACCCTTCCTCGCGGGCACCAAAGCGCAGTAAAAGGAGCGCGTGCTCGAGCACGCCCCTTTTCTGATCCAGGACGAATCGCCCATGACCGCCTCCCCGCAGAAAGTCGCCCTTGTCACCGGAGCCGCACGCGGCATCGGGCTCGCGACAGCCAGGAAGTTTCTGGCCGAGGGCTGGCGCGTGGCGCTGCTCGATATCGAGGGCGAGTTGCTCGGCCGCGCGGTCGCCGAGATCGGCCAGCGCGAGGCGACGCTGGCGCTGACCTGCGATGTCTCTGATGCGACCGCGGTCGGCGCCGCGATGAACTCGGTCGCGCAGCGCTTCGGCCGGCTCGATGCGCTGGTCAACAATGCCGGCATCGCGGTGTTCGCGCCGCTGATGGAGACGTCGGACGCCGACTGGCGCCGCGTGCTCGAGGTCAACCTCACCGGCCCGTTCCTCTGCACCAAGGCGGCGGTGCCGCTGATGCGCGACAGCGATGGCGGCGCCATCGTCAACATCACCTCGATCTCGGCGGTGCGCGCCTCGACGCTGCGCTCGGCCTACGGCACCAGCAAAGCCGGCCTTGCGCATCTGACAAAACAGCTCGCGGTCGAACTCGCCTCGCTCAACATTCGCGTCAACGCGGTCGCGCCGGGGCCGGTCGACACCGCGATGGCCAAACAGGTGCACACCAAGGAAATCCGCGCCGACTATCACGACGCCATTCCGTTGAACCGCTACGGCCTCGAAGAGGAACTCGCCGAGGCCATCTATTTCCTGTGCTCGGGGAACGCGAGCTACATCACCGGCCAAATTTTGGCCGTCGATGGCGGCTTCGATGCAGCAGGCATCGGCCTGCCGACGCTGCGCGGCCAGCGGCGCAACGGGTAGAACCCTGTAGGGTGGGTTGGCACGGCGGCTGCGCGAAGCGCGGCCGCTGGGCGTAACCCACCTCTTCTCGGGCGCCGCGAATGATGGTGGGTTACGCCTTCGGCTAACCCACCCTACGAGATCTGCTTCGTGGAGTGCTTCATGCGACGCGTCACATTCGCCAAGGCTTTGCTGCTCGTCGCACCCCTGCTCGCCGCCGCACCTGCCGCGGCCGAAATCCGCATCATCCAGTCGCCCGGCGGACAGGTCGGGCCGTTCCTCGATCTGTTCGAGCAGGTACGCGAGAGCGGCGAGCGCGTGGTGATCGACGGTCCGTGCCTGTCGGCCTGCACGCTGGTGCTCAGCATCGTGCCGGGCGAGCGCATCTGCGTCACCAAGCGCGCCGTGCTCGGCTTCCATGCGGCGCGCTCGGTGGACCGGCGCGGACGCTTCTATGCCGAGCCGGAAGCCTCCGAAGCGGTGCTTGCGGCCTATCCCGGCCCGGTGCGCGACTGGATCAGCCGCCGCGGCGGCCTGTCGTCCCGATTGCTCCTGCTGAAAGGGCGCGACCTCGCCGCGATCTATCCGCGCTGCAGGTAGGGACCGCGCGGCCGCGCGTGATGTGACTGCGCGACATCCGCTTCTGTCCGGTGATTAGGCAATTTCGCAGGATTCCGACTTTCGGCGCGCTGAATCCGCTCAAGCGCTTCGCAATGCCTGCCCAATTTACGCGGTTTCCGGCTTTCCCCGACCGTCTATGATGGGGCTGTCCAGATTGAGGCCGCTCCCGGCTCAAGATGGCCGCGGGGCCGTCACAATCCCAGCAGTGGTCGCGGACTAGGAATGGTTGCGTTTTTTCAAGATTACTCATTTTCAAACGGGTCGCAGGCTGTGCAGCCTCTCGATTTTCACTACCGCCTGTCGGAGCAGGGACGGATCGTCCTTGGTCTGCTGAGCTCCGAAGAGACCGTCGAATTCGAGCTGCTGTCGCGGCGCGACCGCGAGGGCCTGATGGACCTGCCGTCCGAGCTGCGGTTGCTCGAGCTCTATGTGAAATATGCCGGCTCGGGCGCTGGGGCCCCGCTCGCGCCTCGCGAGCCCGCCTGGGAGGCGAGCCAGCCGCCGAGACCGCGACGGCCGCCCGTGCGCACGGCGCGGCCGCGCAACTACATCCTGTCGATGGTCGTGATCGCGAGCGTCAGCTTCACGCTCATCGCATTGCTCATCGGCTAGCAGGCGAGCGCAGCGGCACGATTGCGCCAGTCACGCGCTTCGCCAAGCCTGATTTCGCCAAGGCTGGTTTCGCCAAGCCTAATAGAGCCTCTGGATCGTCTGCGCCAATTCAAGGCTCGCGCAGATAAGCATACCCCATAGTGCGAAATTAATTTGCAGCGCCGCCGCCATCGGTCGCTCCCTTCCAAGTTACGCCCACCCACTTTGTAGAATTTATGAAGAAATTATTAGCGATTCTGTCGCAGAGTGCACAGCCTATTATTGCGCCAGTTGTTGTGCGATGCGATCCGCATCATTTCACGAAGCGGCCGCACTGATCTCGCAAAGTGATGCGAATCGAGTCGCTGCATATTCGGCCATGCCGGCCGCATCATTTCTCTTAGGTTCCATTTGATCGGGGCAATGCAGAGCTTCCTGCGCGGAGTCTTGCGTGTCGCCGTCCGCAAAGAAGGTCCGGCATGGTACGACACGGCTTGGTCTTGCTCACTTTTTGCGCAGCGCTCACGAGCTGCACAGTCGCGCCGGCGCAGGAGCGTCGGCCGATCGCATGGGACGGCCTCGGGCGCGATCCGAACCGGCCTCCTGTCACAAAGCGGCGCGCAGCGAATCCCGCGCCCGCGCAGGACAACCCCAATCAGGAGCGGGAAAGAGTGCTCGGCACCCTGCGCCCGTATTCAGATGCGTGGTGGGCAGTCCAGGACGAGATCGAAGCGGAGAATGACAGGCAGCTCGGCTCCAAGCTCATGATCTGCCCGCGCTGCGTTCAATCGTCCCCACAAGGCGAGGACGTGACCGGATCGATCCGCTGAGCGAGCACCCGGCTCGCCGGTGCGCGCCCCTCCCCATGGCAATAAAGAGTGGGGCGGCCCGTTGGTGAATCAGGCGGTCCGCGCCTGTCACATTCCTTCGGCCGGGCAGTTCACCATCCAGGGAATGCCGAACTTGTCGACGCACATGCCGAAGCCCTTGGCCCAGAACGTCTTGCTGAAGGGCATGGTGACGGAGCCGCCGTCGGCCAGCGCGTCGAACTTGCGCTCGCCGTCGGCGGGATCGGTGACGGTGAACGAGATCGAGAAGCCCTGCGGCTTGCTGAAATGCTCGGGCGGCACGTCGGAGGCCATCAGCACGCTGCCGTCGGGCAGCGACATCCGCGCATGCATGATCATCTTCTCGCGGCCGGGCGCGGCGGGCATGTCCGGCGGCGCGTCCGATGACCGCATCATGGCGTCGATCTTGCCGCCCAGAACCTTGGCGTAGAAGTTGAACGCCGCTTCGCAGGTGTCCTGATAGAACAAATAGGCATTGAGCATCGTTTCTCTCCTCTTCTTCGCTTCCTTGAGGGCGTTACTTCTCGGTGAGCTTCTTCAGGCTGGCGAGGCCGGCCTCGAAGTCCTTGCCGATCATGGTGTCCATGTTGACGAACACCTGCATGACCTTGGACATGAACGGAGCCGGACCGTACATCGCCCATGTGACCAGCGTGGCATCGCCTTGCGGCGCAAAGGTGAACTCGGCGGTGTTGTGACCCTCGAACGGCCGCTCGAAATCGAGCTTGATGCGGAGCTTTGACGGCGTGCTCGCCTCGAGGATCTCCATGTTGCCGGCACCGACATTATTATTGCCGTCCCAGGCATAGGTCGCGCCCTTCCCGGCCGTGGCGCCGCCATAGGTGCGCTTCATGGCGGGATCGCGGTTCTCATAGGGCGACCAGCCGGTCCAGAAACGGAAATCGGAGACGAGCGGATAGATCGCAGCCGCCGGCGCCTTCACCGCGAGCGAGCGCTCGACCCGGAAGCTGTCGGGCTTCGTCAGGGCAAAGACGAGGATGCCGGCAATGCCGACGGCGAGCACGATGGCGATGATGGCAATGGCTTTCAGCATGAATGGCTCCCCTGGATACGGGACTAGGACGAACGGGGAACGGCGCGGCCGACAAAGCGGAGATGAGATTTTTTTGATCGTCATTCCGGGATGGTCCGAAGGACCAGACCTCAGGTGCGCAATTGCGCACCGGGGAATCTCGAGATTCCGGGTTCGCCCTCCGGGCGCCCCGGAATGACGGCTGCGCCGTCACTTGGCCTTCGCGCCCTGCCGGGCCCCGCCATTGGCCCCCTTCGGCTGGCTGTCCCGGATCAGGCGATCGAGGTGCATGCGGATGTGGGCGGCTTCGGCCGAGGTGTTGGCGAGCGCGATGGCGCGGTCGAAGGCGATACGGGCCTCGTCATTGCGGCCGAGCTGCATCAGGAAGGCGCCGCGCACGCCGTAGAAGTTGAAATAATTGGCAAGCTTCGGCGCCAGCGGCTCGATCAGGTCGAGCGCGGCCTGCGGCCCGCGCACCTTGGAGACGGCGACCGCACGGTTGAGCGTCACCACCGGCGAGGGCTGCACCACCTCGAGCGCGCCATAGAGCAAATCGATCTGGGTCCAGTCGGTCTCTTCCGGCGTCGACGCGCGGGCATGCAGCGCCGCGATCGCGGCCTGGATCTGGTAGGGGCCGCTGCGGCGGTGGCGCATCGCCTTGTCGATCAAAGCGAGGCCCTCCGCGATCATGGTGCCGTTCCACAGCGTGCGGTCCTGATCGTCCAGCAGAATCAGCGAGCCGTCCGCGGCGAAGCGCGCGGCGCTACGCGCGTGCTGCAGCAGGATCAGCGCCGTCAGTCCCATGATCTCCGGCTCGCTCTGGAACAGCCGCAGCAGCAGCCGCGCCAGCCGGATCGCCTCCTCGCAGAGCGGCTTCCTGATCTCGGCGGTGTCGCCGCTCGCCGAATAGCCCTCGTTGAAGATCAGGTAGATCATCGCGGCGACGCCGGCGAGCCGTTCCGAGCGCTCGATCGCGCCGGGCGCCTCGAACGGCGTGCCCGCCTCCGCGACCTTGGCCTTCGCGCGCGTGATGCGCTGCTCCATCGCGGCTTCCGACACCAGGAAGGCGCGCGCGATCTGCTTCACGGTCAGGCCGGAGACGATGCGCAGTGCCAGCGCGAGCTGCTGCGTCGCCGGCAGTTGCGGATGGCAGCAGATGAACATCAGCCGCAAAATGTCGTCGCGATAATGCGAGCCGTCGAGCCGCTCGGCGAGCGCACCTTCGGCGTCGTCGAGATCGGAGATCGCCTGGTCGTCCTCGGGCAGCGGCTGCTGCCTGCGGGCGCGGCGCACCTCGTCGATGGCAACGTTGCGGCCGACCATGATCAACCAGGCCGCGGGATCGCGCGGCGGCCCGTTCTGCGGCCAGGTCTTCAGCGCGCGCAGGCAGGCATTCTGAAAGGCTTCCTCGGCGGTATCTAGATCGCGGAAATAGCGCAGCAGCGCGCCCACCGCCTGAGGTCGCGCCGAGGTCAGCGCGGTCTCGATCCAGGCGGTGTCGGTGTCGCTCACGCCGAAATTCCTCCGGGCCGGAACACGCCGACGGGCCGCACCTCATAGGCGCCGCCGGGATTGGCCGAGCCGAGGTCGCGTGCGACGTCGAGCGCCTCGTCGAGGTTCTTGCAGTCGACGATGTAGAAGCCGAGCAGCTGCTCCTTGGTCTCGGCATAGGGACCATCAAGCACCAGCGGCGGGTCTTCCTTGCGCAGCGTCGCCGCCGCTGTGGTCGGCAGCAGCCGCGCCACCGGGCCGAGCCGTCCCTGCTGTGTCAGCTTGTCCTGCACCACGGCGAGCTTCTTCATCACGGCTTCGTCCTGGTCCTTGCTCCAGGAGCCGACGAAGTCCTCGTCGTGATAGCAAAGGATCGCATAAAGCATGGGCAGCCTCTTCCCTGAACGCTTGTTTTGAAGACGATCCACTATGCCCCGCCCCGACAGGGCTGCGGAAAAAATTTGCGAGAAAAATCCGGCAGATCGTGTCAAGGAGGGCCACCAAACGCGGAACTGTAAGAGGACTTCGAATGACCAAAGGCACACTGGCCGTCCTGATCAACAGCACGCAGCAGAACTGGCTGCCGGAGCGCTGGAAGGCCCGGTTCGACGCGGTCTGCGGCGGCCGCCGCGTGGTGCTGCTGCCGGATGCAGGGCTCGATCCGGCCGAGGTGCATTATGCGGCGGTGTGGAAGCCGGTGCCGGGCGATCTCGGCTCCTTCCCCAATCTGCGGGCGATCTTCAATCTCGGTGCCGGCGTCGACGCGCTGATGGCGGACAAGAGCCTGCCCAACGTGCCGCTGGTCCGCGTCGCGGTGCCTGACCTGACCAACCGCATGACCGAATATGTCGTGCTGCACGTGCTGATGCACCACCGCCAGGAGCTCTACTTGCGCGACTCGCAGCGCGCCAAGCGCTGGGCGCCGCTGTATCAGTGGCCGGCGAGCGCGGTCACCGTCGGCGTGATGGGCCTCGGCACGCTGGGCGCTGATGCTGCCGACGTGCTGCGGCGGCTCGGCTTCCGTGTCGCCGGCTGGAGCCGCAGCCCGCGCACCATCGAGGGCGTCGAGTGCTTTAGCGGCACAGCCGGAATGGATGCGTTCCTGCGCAAGACCGATATCCTGGTCTCGCTGCTGCCGCTGACGCCTGATACCCACGGCATCCTCAACCGTGACGTCTTCGCAAAGCTCAATCGCACCAGCCCTCTCGGCGCGCCGGTGCTGATCAATGCCGGCCGTGGCGGCCTGCAGAACGAAGCGGATATCCTGGCCTGTCTCGACGACGGCACGCTGGGCGCCGCCTCGCTCGACGTGTTCGTGCAGGAGCCGCAGCCGGCCGACAGCCGGTTCTGGACCCACCCGAAGGTGGTGCTGACGCCGCACAACGCCGCCGACACCGACGCGGACGCGATCTCGGCCTATGTCGCCGCGCAGATCGCAAGGTTCGAGGCGGGCGGTGCGCTGGAGAACGTGGTGGATCGGACGCGGGGGTACTGAGACGCCTCGGCGTCCCGCCCCCACAACCACCCCGCGCCCCGGCTCGTTCACCCTCTCTTAGCGAGAAGTTGATAGGCGTTGTTAACCAACGCTGAAACAACGAGTCGGACATGCGGACGAGCCTCGGCCTCAGGATGCGGATCACGGTTGCGCTGGCGGTGACGGCGGCGGCGACCGCGCTGATTGCCGTGCTGGGCGCGATGTGGATCATCGCAGGGATCATCGACCGCGCCGACCAGCGCGAGCTGCGCAGCCATTATGATGCGCTGCTGTCGCGGATCGCCGAAGAATCCCGCCGCGCCGCCGCCATGAGCACAGTGGTGGCGGCGATGCCGGCGACGCAGGATGCGATGACGAAGCAAGACCGCAACGCGCTGGTCGGCCTGTTCGGGCCGGTGTTTGCCGCGACCAAGTCCGAATACGGCGTCGAGCAGTTCCAGTTCCATGTCGCGCCGGCGACGTCGTTCCTGCGCGTGCACCAGCCAGCGAAATTCGGCGATGACCTCTCCGGCTTCCGCAAGACGGTTCTGGTGGCCAACCAGGATCGCAAGGTCGTGGTCGGCCTCGAAGGCGGCGTCGCCGGGCTCGGCATCCGCGGCGTGGTGCCGATCGCGCAAGGGACCAATCATCTCGGCTCGGTCGAATTCGGCCTGACGTTCGGCCAGTCCTTCCTCGACGACTTCAAGACCAACCGCCATGTCGACGTCGCTTTCCATCTCGCCGACGGCGCGAACTTCAAGCTGTTCGGCGGCACGCTGAAGGGCAAGAGCTTCTTCGATGCGGCCGATTACGGCCGCGCCACCGGCGGCGAGTTCACGGTGCGGCAGGCCAAGCTCGACAACACACCGGTCGCCGCGCTGCTCGGGCCGATCAAGGATTTTTCCGGAAAGCCGCTCGGCGCCGTCGAGCTGGTGATGGACAATGCCGATTACGAGGCCTCCGCCGATCGTGCCTGGTGGCTTTCGATCGCGATCGCTGCACTCGGCCTCGTGCTCGCCGCCATCGTCGGCTACCTGATCGCCCGCAGCATCTCGCGGCCGATCCTGTCGATCACGAACGTGATGCGCGAGCTCGCGGACGGACGGCTCGACGTCGACGTTCCCGAAAGCCGAGCCAATGACGAAGTGGGTGCGATGGTGAAGGCGGTCGCGGTGTTCCGCGACAATGCGGTGAATTTCAACAAGCTGCAGGCCGATCAGCTCGAAGCCAAGGCGCAGTCCGAGGCGGAGAAGCGCCGCGCCTTCGCCGCGCTGGCCGACAATTTCGAAGCGTCGATCCGCGACGTCGTCACCACGGTATCCTCGGCCGCAGTCGAGATGGAGCACACCGCGCGCTCGATGTCTGATATCGTCGAGCAGTCGCGGCAGCAGACCCGCACCGTGTCGTCGGCTTCGGCGCTGGCCTCGGAGAACGTTCAGACGGTCGCGGCCGCCGCGGAGGAATTGTCCTCGTCGATGACCGAGATCAGCCGCCGCCTTGCACATGCGACCGAAGTGGTCGGCAGGGCCGCGAACGACGGCCGGGCGTCGAACGCGCGGGTGCAGAGCCTGGCCGACGCCGCGCAAAAGATCGGCGACGTCGTCTCCTTCATCAATGGCATCGCAGGGCAGACCAATCTTCTGGCGCTGAACGCGACGATCGAGGCGGCACGCGCGGGCGAAGCCGGCCGCGGCTTTGCCGTGGTCGCCTCGGAAGTGAAGCAGCTGGCGACCCAGACCGCAAAGGCGACAGAGGAAATCGGCGCGCAGGTGACGGCCGTGCAGGGCGAGACCAGCGGCGCGGTGGACGGCATCCAGTCGATCTGCGCGACGATCCAGCAGGTTGACGAGATCTCGGCTGCGATTGCCGCCGCCGTCGGCCAGCAGGGCACGGCGACGCAGGAGATTGCGCAGAACGTTCAGCAGGCCGCCGCCCGCACCGGCGAGGTCTCGCAGAACATCGCAGGTGTCACCGACGGCATCGCGGCGACGGGCACGGCCGCAGAGGAAGTGCTGGGCTCGGCGATCGAACTGTCGAAGCAGTCGCAGCGGCTGCGGGACGAGGTGGATCGGTTCCTGGCGCATATTCGCGCGGCGTAACGCTACCCTTTAACGCCCACCATCACGTCGATCGCGCCCTTCACGATCGCTTCCAGATCCTTGCGCGACACGCGCGCGCGGGAGCGGATGGCGATCGAATGCACCGTTGACGATGCGAGCTGGGCCAGCACCACCGGGTCGGCACTCTCCGGCAACTCGCCCTTCTCCTTCGCCCGCCGGAAGCAATTGGCAAAAGCCTTGTCGAGCTCGCTGAGGCCGTCGAGCACCATCGCGCGGATATCGGGATCGCTCACCGCCTCGGAGGCCGCCGTCACCACTGTGAAGCAGCCGCGCGGGCCAGTCTCGCCCGAGAGATAGATGTTCAGCGCGGCGGCGAAGATGCGCTCGAGCCGCTGGCGCACCGGCATCTCCTCGCGAAAGATCTCGACCATCGAGGCGCGCGCCTCCTCGCGGTAGCGCTGGTAGCTCTTGATGTAGAGCTCGCGCTTGTCGCCGAAGGCGCCGTAGAGGCTCGGCCGGTTCATGCCGGTCGCCTCGCTCAGATCGTCGAGCGACGTCGATGCAAAACCCTGGCGGCGGAACAGGTCGAGCGCCTTGCCGAGCGCGACGTCGGGCTCGTAGGCGCGCGGCCGTCCCCGGCGCTTTGGTTCGCCGCGGCGCTCGGGTTCAGTGGCAGCAGTTGGCGGCTTCGATTTTTGTACCATTTCGCAATTTAATCCTTGACCGTCGATATATTATGCAAGATGGTACAAAAATCAATCTGGCCAGGTTGAGCGACACTCCAAGAGTCACGTCTCCAAGAGACACGTGAAGAGTCACCAGAGGAATTGCCCAAGGAGGCCCAAGATGGATCTTTATTTCTCGCCGCTCGCCTGCTCGATGGCGACCCGCGTTGCGCTGTACGAAGCCGGCGCCGAGGCGAATTATCTCGAAGTCGATCCGCCGACCAAGAAGGTGCTGAACGACGGCACCGACTTCCGCACCGTGAACCCGATCGGCCTCGTGCCGACGCTGCGCACCGACGACGGCGTGGTGCTGACCGAGAACGCGGCGATCCTGCAATATGTCGCCGACCGCTTCCCGCAATCGGGCCTCGGCGCGGCGCAGGGCATCGACCGCACCCGGCTGCATCAATGGCTCTGCTTCATCGGCACCGAGCTGCACAAGGGCCTGTTCATTCCCGTGCTCGACCGCAAGGCGCCGCAGGAGACGAAAGCCTATGCGCTGGAGAAGAACCTGTCGCGGCTCGACTATCTCGACAACTACCTTGATGGCCGCGACTTCCTGCTCGACCATTTCAGCGTGGCCGATGCCTATCTCGTCACGGTCATCAACTGGACCATGGCAACGCCGCCGATCGAGCTCGCCAAATGGCCGAACGTGAAGGCCTATTACGAGCGCCTGCGCCAGCGGCCGTCGGTGGCGAAAGCGATCGCGGAGGAGTTCGAGCTGTACAAGGCCGAGCAGGCGCGGAAGAAGGCCGCGGCCTGACACCGAAGCAGGATCTTCGTAGAGCGACGTCGTCCCGGCACCAAACCGGAACGGCGTCGTTCTTTCGGTAATTCAGCTATCTCGGCGCCTGCAATACGACCCCATAGCGACCGTATATCCGATCGATCGTGCCGTCACCGCGCAGCCGATCCAGCGCCGCGTCGATCGCCTCGCGCAACGCATCGTCCGGGCGAACCATGCCGACGGCGACATTCCAGTTGAGATCGGCGACGCCCTCGTCGCGATCCAGAATCCGGAGTGCCTTGTCAGGATGCGTCAGATTGAAATAGCTCGCCGCGGTAGGCGTGACCGCGGCCGCATCGATCTCGTGGTTTGATACGGCGTCGAGGCTGTCGGTCTCGAAGCCGAATGTCGATGTGGGCACACGCCGTTGACCGATGATCATGGCAGCGATGGAGCCGACTTGGACCCCCACCTTGGTATGCTCGCCGAGGCTCTTGAAAGATGTGAGCGCGCTGGATGAAGGCACCGCGAGCGCGACGCCCGTGCGATAGTACGGCTTCGAGATCCTCAAGCGGGTTTCGCCTTGCGCTTCGCGGTCGGCGATGACATCCAGGAGAACGTCACAATTGGCGGCGCGCATCTGGTACTGCGTGATGATCCAGTCGAGCCGCAGCGAGACACCGAGCTCTCGTGCCAGCTGCCGTCCGAGCTCGACCTGAAAGCCGGGCGGATCGCCGGCCTTGCTCGCAAAAGGAAGCGAGTTGGGGTGCGCGCATAGTCCGAGCACGCCACTCGCGCGGATCGCGTCCAGGGTTCGCGCATGCACCGGTTCCGACAGCCCTATGGCGGCACCGACGATGGCCAGGACAATTGACTTCATTCCGCGTCCTCATCTGGATGAATCGGGTCCCGGCGGGTCAATCCGCGCGCGGCTTCAAGGCGCGGATATATTTGACGATCTGGTCGATCTGCGCGTCATTGAAGCTCTCGCCGAACGCCGGCATCGCACCTTGCTTGCCGCTCTTGATGCGGTTGTGCAGAAAGTCGTCGTCTCGTTGCGAATTCATCAATTGTGGCCCCCTGCCGGCAGACCGGCCGCCATCGGAGTGGCAAAAGCCGCAGGTCCCCGCGAACAACTGCTCGACGTCCAATGACCCGTTGTCCGGCACGGGCGCGGCAGATTGTGCGCGAGCGACCACAACGCATAGCAACGACGCACCCAGCATCGCCGGATACGATTTCAAACGCAGTTTCAACACGTCAGCTCCATTCCTGAATGACGCGCGGCCGCTGCGATCGACTGAGAAGCGGGCTCGCGCCCGCTCCTCTGCAGATCGTCCAAGGGAAGACTATTTCAAGCTGAAGACGATGAGCGCGCCGTCGTCCCGCGGCATGCTCTTGTAGACGCCACCGAAGTTCGGTGCATATTCGTCTGCCAGCATACCGCCGAAGCCGGCCGCCACGGCGATGTATTGCTTGCCCCCGACGGAGTAGCTGACGATACCGCCCTGGTGGCCGGTGCCGTTGTTGTGCTTCCACAACTCCGCCCCGGTTTCGGCATCGTAGGCGTGAAGGACGCCGCGGGAGTCGGGCACGAACACGAGATTACCCCCGGTCGACAAAACGCTCCCAAGCGGCGGCTCGGGAAAGCGAACCTCCCATTTCTTCGCGCCTGTGATCGGATCCCGCGCGTCGAGATGTCCGTAGATCTCGCCGCTCGGAGGAGGCGCCATCTTGAAGTCGGCGCCGATGTTGAGCTGGACCTGGGGCGCGGTGACCGGCGTCGTCTTCTGAATATCCAGCGTCATGCACCATTCCTGACCGATCTTGTAGTAAAGATTGGTCTTCGGGTTGTACGAGCCGGCATTCCAGCTGATGCCGCCGCCGATGAACGGACACAGCGGCTGTTCAGTGACTTTCCCGACGGGGAAATCGCGACGGCCGATCAGCGCGCCTGTCTTGGGATCGATATCCTTGACGAAGTTGATGTTCTCAACCAGCCGCCAGACGTTCTTCACGCCAAGGTTACGGTCATAGACGAAGACGAAGCCGCCCTTGTTCGGATGAACCACGTATTTCTGGCCGTCGCGCTCGAGCATCACGAACTCACCGACGGCGCTGTCGAAGTCCCAGGCATCGTGCGGCAGTTCCTGATGGTAGGATTTCAGCTTTCCGGTATCGATATCGAGAGCGATAACGGAACTCGTATAGAGGTTGTCGCCGGGGCGCGCACCTTGCGTCTTGTAGTCAGCGCCCGACCAATCATAGAGCGGGGCCGGGTTTGCGGTGCCCCACAGGATGGAGTTGGTCTCTGAGTCGTAGGTGCCTGGCATCCAGCCGCCGCCACCGCCAGTGCGCCAGGAATCGTTACCCCAGGTCTTCATGGCTTCGTCGGTACCCGCCACCGTCAGGAACTCCCACTTCTTCTTGCCGGTGGTGGCATCGACGGCGAAGATCGGGCCGCGACCCGGCCATTCCCCGCCCTGCGAGCCTATGATCACGCTCCCCTTCGCGTAAAGCGGCGCCCCGGTGAAGCCGACCGTGAGCTTCTGCGAGTCGATCAGCCTGGTTTCCCAGAGAACCTTTCCCGACTTCGCATCGAGCCCGAAGAGACGACCATCCATCGTACCGACGAAGACCTTGCCCTCGCCAAGGGCTACGCCGCGGTTATAGGGCGAGTGTGTCTGTCGGCTGATAAGCGCCTCATCGAGTTCCGGAAAGAACGACCAGATGACCTCGCCCGTCGCGCCGTTCAACGCAAAGACCCGGCTGTAGGAACCCGAATAGTAGAGCACGCCATCGGCCACGAGCGGCATTGACTGCAGGCCGCGCGTCGATCGTCCGGGAATATGCATCCAGGCTACGCCCAGATTGCCGATGTTGTTCGTATTGATCTGCGCAAGCGGGCTGTAGTGATGGGACTTGTATGAACCGTGATAGGTGAGCCAATCGTTCTGACCGGCGGCCTCGATCCGGGCTGTATCCACCGATTGAGCCAACGCCGCCGACGCCGCAAGTGTCACGCCGACAAGGACAGGTAAACCCGAGCTAAGCCACTGCTTCCTCATATGCACTTCCTCCCGCTTCTGTGTGATTGCGTCTTATGAGCACCGCCGCGAGGGATGTTTGCAGTTCAGTACGCGTCGATTGTTCTCCGTCGGAGATGAGCTGCCAACAGATCTCCCTCCCTTTCGGCGCATGTCGCCAAAGGAGTTACGTTTACTGGAGTGGTTGCTATTGCACTTCTGCTCGCCCTCACAGAGTACGCCGGATCACGGGGAGTGCAAAGACGGAATGGGCACTCGGCGTGAACTTGACGCACGGGGACGACTTGAAACGGCAGTGGCGCTGACCGTTTCGTCCCGATCGACAAATCTTCGCGCTGAAGCGGGTTATTCGCACCAGCACGCGGCGTAAGCTCCGCAAATGGCCGTCCCGGCTGTGCAGCCGGGCGGCGCTACCCGTATAGCACCCGCGGCAGGATCGTGACGATGCCGGGCCAGAGCGTCAGCAGCAGCACGAAGCCGACCATGATGATCAGATACGGCATCGTGACGCGCGCGATGTAACCGAGGCCGTCCTCGGTCAGGCCCTGGATCACGAACAAATTGAAGCCGACCGGCGGGGTGATCTGCGCCATCTCGACGGCGAGCACGAGGAAGATGCCAAACCAGATCTCGTCGAAGCCCGCCCCCTTCACGATCGGCAGCACGATCGGCAGCGTCATCACGATCATCGAGAAGCCGTCGAGGAAGCAGCCGAGGATCAGATAGAAGATGATCAGCACCACGATCAGCATGAAGGGCGACAAGCCGAGCCCTTTCACGAAGGCCGCGACCGCCTGAGGGATACCGAGGAAGGCCGCGGCATTGCCGAGGATCGACGCGCCGAGCACGATCAGCGCGATCATCGAGCAGGTCACGACCGAGCCGATCAGCACGTCGCGCATCACCTGCTGCGACATCGAGCCTTGCGCCCAGGCGACCAGCCCGGCGCCAAGCACGCCGACCGCGGCGGCCTCCGACGGTGTCGCGAGCCCGCCATACATCGAGCCGAGCACGCAGGCGATCAGGAACAGCGCCGGCGCGAGATCCTTCAGCGCAGCGAAGCGCTCGCCCCACGGCACCTGCGAGAGCTTGGCCTCCGTCTCCGGCACCATCGCGGGCTTGAGCGTCGTGTGCAGCATCACCCAGCCCATGAAGGTGGCGGCGAGCAGCAGGCCGGGCAGCACGCCGGCGGTAAAGAGCTTGAGAATGGAAACGTCGCCGAGCACGCCATAGATGATCATGATGTTGGACGGCGGGATCAGGAAACCGAGCGTGCCCGCGCCGGCGAGCGAGCCGATCGCGATGTCGCGGGAATAGCCGCGGCGCGTCAGCTCGTTCAGCGACATGCGGCCGATCACCTGCGTGGTCGCCGCCGACGAGCCCGAGATCGCCGCGAAGATGGTGCAGCCGATCACGTTCACGTGCAGCAGGCGGCCGGGCAGAAGGCCGGCCCAGGGCGCAAGTCCCTGGAACAACGAGCGGGACAGGCGGGTGCGGAACAACAGTTCGCCCATCAGGATGAACAGCGGCAGCGCCAGCAGCTCCTGCGTGGTCAGGATGTTCCAGGCGTATTGCGGCAGCAGCTTGTCGAGCGGGATCGAGCGGAACATCGCGAGCAGCAGCGTCGCGGTGAGCGCAAGTGTGAGACCGATCCAGACGCCGCAGGCCAGCAGCGCAAACAGGATCGCGAAAAGGGCAACGACTTCGATGGTCATGCGATCTTGAATCCGGGAGCGAGCAAGAGGGTCATTCGACGGGCGAGGCCTTCATGCGATGATCCTCCAGCGGCAGGCCGAGCACGGCCTGGATCGCGCGCGCCAGGAATTGGAGCGTGAGCAGCAGCATGCCGAAGGTGACGACGGCTTCCGGAAACCACAGCGGCGTATCGCTCGAGGTCGAGACCTGGCCGCGCACATAGGCGCCGAAGGCGAACTTGGCCATTGCCGAGGTCAGGAACGCCATGAAGGCGAAGCCGGCTGCAGCCGAGAGCACCTCCAGCGCGCGTTGCAACGGCCCAGGCACATTCTTCAGGAGCAGCACGACACGGATGTGGCCGCCGACGCGCAGCGTCATGGCGGCGCCGAAAGTGAAGGACGCCGCCATCAAGTAAGACGAATATTCCCAGGCGATCGAGATCGTCGGCGGGAAGAAAGAGAGAAAGTTCGAGAGGAAGCGGGTTGCGACCTCGCACAGCATCAGCAGCGTCAGCGTCAGCAGGCAGCCGCCGCCGATCCAGCCGTCGAGCCGGCCGAGACGGTCGATGCCGTCGAGCAGGATGCGCAGCGGCGCGGGCGCCGCTGCATTGAGGCTCCGCGGAGCTTCGGGCGAAACGCTCACCACGGCGCCGCCCTCAGCCGCGCTTCATTTCGGCGAGATAGGCCCGCACCGGCTTGTCGGCCGCTGGCACGCGCTTGAGGAAGGCATCGAGCTGCGGCGCTGTCTTGGCGCGGATCTCCGTCATCATGGCGTCCGAGACCGGCACCACCTCCATGCCACCTTCCTTGAGGCGGTTGAGGCTGTCGACGTCGGCCTTGAGCGAGTTGGCCCAGAAGCCCGGCTCCAACTTCGCCGCGATGCCTTCGACGAGCTTCTGCTGATCGCTGCTCAGCGCCTTCCAGGAATCGAGGTTGACGGTGAGCATCTGCGACGACCAGACGTGATTGGTCGGATAGATGTATTTCAGGAACTCCCAGAACTTGCCGTCGACGCCCGACACCGCCGAGGTGGAGACGCCGGACACCGCGCCGGAGGCCAGTGCCGGAATGGTCTCGCCCCAGGGGATCATCACCGGCGCCATGCCGACCACGGCCAGCATGTCGACGGCGTTCTTGTCGGGGACGCGGATCTTGATGTTCTTCAGACCCTCGACGTCGGCGACCTTGGTCTTGAGATGCAGGTACTGCGTCGGCCACGGCACGATGTAGAGGATCTTCTGGTTGTTGCGCGCGGCGACCTTCTCGTATTCGGGCCGGACATATTTGTGCAGCACCTTCAACTCGTCCATCGAGCCGCAGAGGAACGGGATGCTCTCCACGCCCATGAAGGGCTCGTCGCCGACCTGCTGGATGTTGAGCACGTCGGCGAGCGGCACCAAGCCGTCACGCACGGCGCGCAGATGCTCGGGCCCCTTGAAACCGAGCTGGCCGCCGGCCTTCACGGTGATCGCGACGGCGCCGTTGCTCTGCTTCTTCACTTCGTCGGCGAACGCCATCGCGTTCTGGGTGTGGAAATTGCCGTCGGGCCAGACCGTCGACATGTCCCAGCTCACGGTCGCGGCCCGCGCGCGGGTCGAGATGTGGCCGGCGGCGAGCAGCGTCGCTGCGCCCGCGGTGAAATTCCGTCGCGTGATCATCAAACCCCTCCGTTTACCAAGCGCGCTGATGTTTCAGCTCGCGTACCCATAAACCTCAATCGCGTTCTCTGAAGACACGAGGCCGCTTTCGATGTCGTCCTTGACGGCCGCACGATCGCGCTCGGCGGGGGCACCGATACCGGCACCTCCGGGTGTGAGCACCACCAGACGGTCATCCGGCGGCACCTGCTGAAAGCCTTTGCCGCGCAGCTTCTTGCCGGACTTCAGGCCGACATAGCCGGCCTCGCCGTTCTTTCCGCCGTCACGTCCGCGCGGCGGATGCTCGATGCGGTCGAACGCCGCCAGAATGTCGAACGGTGCATCGACGCCGCTGCCGACCTCGATGATCTGACCGAGACCGCCGCGGGTGCGTCCTGCACCGCCGGAATCCGGACGCAGCTCCTTGCGCCAGAAGATCAGAGGCGTTTGCGTCTCCGCGATCTCGACCGGCGTGCCGCGCACGCCGCTGGGATAAGCGGTCGCCGACAGGCCGTCCTTGCCGAAGCGCGCACCGGTGCCGCCGTTGGACGTCACAGCCATCGAGAACCCGTAATTGCCGCCGACGCCGGAGCGGGTCTGGCCGCGCACATTCAGATTCCACAGGCACGAGGTGCCTTCCGCCGGCACGCGCTCGGGAATGATCTGGCGCAGACAGCCGAACACCACGTCGGGCAGCATCTGGCCGATGATGTGGCGCGAAGCGACCGGCGCGGGCTTCGGCGCATTCAGGATCGCGCCTGTTGGCGCCGACACCGTCAGCGGCGAGAGCGAGCCGGCATTGTTCGGAATCTGCGAGGCGACGACGCAGCCGAGGCCGAACACGGTGTAGGCCGTAGTGTAGGACAAGGGCACGTTGATGCCGAATTTCGAGGCGGCGGACGTGCCGTCGAAATCGACGTGGATGCCTTCGTCGGAAATCGTCAGCGTTGCCGCCAGCGTCACCGGCGCATCATAGCCATCGACGACCATGGTGTTGCGCCAGCTTCCCTTTGGCAGCTTGGCGATCTCGGCGAGCACCGCCTCGCGCGAGCGGTCGCAGATGTAGTCGCCGAGCACGTCGAGCGTGTCGATGCCGAACTCGGTCATCATCTCGACCAGGCGCTCGCAGCCGACGTCGTTGCAGCCGGCCAGCGAATAGGTGTCGCCCTCGGTGTCGATCGGCAGCCGCGTGTTGGTGCGGATCATCGCCATCAGCGTCTCGTTGACGACGCCCTGGTCGATCAGCTTCAGCATGGGGATGTAGAGCCCCTCCATGAACACGTCGGTGGCGTCAGGTCCGAAGCCGATGCCGCCGATGTCCATGAGATGACTGGTGCAGGAGAACAACGCGACGACCTTGCCGTCCTTGAAGCAGGGCGTGGTGACGACGAAATCGTTGAGATGGCCGGTGCCCATCCAGGGATCGTTGGTGATGTAGGCGTCGCCCTCCTTCATCGTCTCCAGCGGGAAGTGGTTGATGAAGTGCTTGACCGATTCCGCCATCGAGTTGACGTGACCGGGCGTGCCGGTCACCGCCTGCGCCAGCATCCGACCCTTGAGGTCGAACACGCCGGCCGAGAGGTCGCCGCATTCGCGCACGATCGGGCTGAATGCGGTGCGGAGCAGCACCTGCGCCTGCTCCTCGACCACGGCGATCAGCCGGTGCCACATGATCTGAAGGTCGATCAGGCTCGCGCCATTTGCCTTGCTCATGATCAGGCCGCCTTCCGTTCCATGACGATGCTGCCGGCACCGTCGATATGGGCATCAAAACTGGTGGAGACGAAGGTGGATGTCTCGTCCTCCGCGATCACCGCCGGACCCGCGATCGTCGCGCCCGGCGCCATGTCCTCACGGCGATAGAGCGGGATCTCGATCACTTCCCCTGCCCGTCCGTCGAAGAACTTGCGGCTGCCGGAGGCCTTCGCTGCGGGCTTGCGCGTGACGGCCGCGACCGTGGCCGGATTGCGCGCGTCCGTAGTCGCGAGCACCGACCAGCTCAGCACCTCGATCGCGGCGCCCGGGATCGGCCGTTCGAACATCGCGGAATAGTCCGCCTCGAATTTGTGGCGCAGACTGGCGAGATCGGCCGTGGTCAGCGGCCGGTTCGGCAGCTCGACGGTGATCTCGTGGCCCTGGCCGACATAGCGCATGAAGGCCGCGCGGCGTTCGCGCACGGGTGCACCGGCAGCACCTGGCTCGACCAGCGCGCGTGCCTCGGTCACCATCTCCTGCAGGAGATCGGAGACCGAAGCGGTGTCGAAATCATCGAGCCGGACGTGACGGCTGCGCACCAGTTCATAGGCGATGGGAGCGGCGAGGAAGCCGACGGCAGAACCGACGCCGGCATTCGATGGTACGATCACGCGAGACACGCCGATCTTCTCGGCGACACGCGCGGCATGCAGCGGCGCCGCGCCACCGAAGGCGATCAGCGTGTGCTGGCCGACGATCTCGCCGCGCTCGACCGCATGCACGCGCGCTGCACTCGCCATGTTCTCGCAGACGACCTCGTGCACGGCATAGGCCGCGGTTTCCGCCGACAGTCCGAGCGGCACGCCGACGCTGCTCAGCAGAGCCTTCTTCGACAGTTCCGGATCGAGCTTGATCGTGCCGCCGGCAAAGGCGTCGGGATCGATCATGCCGAGCGCAACGTCAGCATCGGTGACGGCCGGGCGTTGGCCGCCGCGGCCGTAGCAGGCGGGTCCCGGCTCCGACGAGGCACTCTCTGGGCCGACGGTGACGCGCTTCATCGCGTCGACATGGGCGATCGAGCCGCCGCCGGCGCCGATCTCGACCATCTCGATCACGGGGATACGCACCGGCAGGCCGGAGCCCTTCAGGAAGCGCGCGGCGCGGTCGACCTCGAACACGCGCGAGGTCTCGGGCTGGTACTTCTCGATCAGACAGATCTTTGCGGTGGTGCCGCCCATGTCGAAGGAGAGCACCTTGCTCTCGCCGAGTCTTGCGGCGATCTGCGCCGCAAAGATCGCGCCGCCGGCGGGGCCGGATTCGACGAGACGCACCGGAAAGCGCCGCGCCGTCTCGATCGAGGTGACGCCGCCGCCAGAGGTGACGAGATAGATGGCGCCGCGGAACTGCTCGACCTGCAGGGCATCGGCCATGCGGGCGAGATAACCATCGATCAGCGGTTGCACATAGGCATTCGCAACCGCTGTGGACGTACGCTCATACTCGCGGATCTCGGGACACACGGCGGACGACACCGTCACGGAGACGCCCGGCAATTCCTCACCGATGATCGCGGCCGCGCGGCGCTCGTGCTCGGGATTGGCATAGGAGTGCAGGAACGCGATCGCGACGCTCTCGACCTTCAATTCACGCAATCTCGGCGCGAGTGCGCGCACCGCTGCTTCGTCCAGCGGGAGACGAACGGCGCCGTGCGCGTCGATACGCTCGGGCACGGTGAAGCGCAGGCTGCGCGGCGCCAGCGGCTTGGGCTTGTCGATGGTGAGATCATACTGGTCGTAGCGGCTCTCGGTGCCGATATCGAGCACGTCGCGAAAGCCGTCGGTCGCGATCAGCGCCGTCTTGGCGCCGCGCCGCTCGATGATCGCATTGGTCGCGAGCGTGGTGCCGTGAATGAAGACGTCGATGTCGCTGATATGGGCACGCGCATCGGTGAGAATGAGACGCATTCCATCCAGCACGGCCTGCTCGGGCCGCTGCGGCGTCGTCAGCACCTTGCGCGTTTTGCGATCCTGACCCACGTCCAGCACGATGTCGGTGAACGTGCCACCGATATCCACGGCAAGCCGCACCTCGGCTCCTTCAAGCATTCCAAAATTCTCCGGCTGATCGTCAGAACTCAGGGTGAAAATGCAGCAATTTCCGTGCCATCGAGCATGCCGAAATGCCGCGCCGGGCTATTCTGCTTGGCACCTATGCAATAGGCAAGACGTGTTCGTGTCGCGCCTGATCAGAGCAGGAATGCAAGTGCTGCTTCGCAGCGCTCCTCGACCTTCAGCGTGAGGAGATCGTCGGCGCGGGTACGGCCGAGATTGACGGCCGCGATCGGAATGTCGCGCTGCGCGGCCGCCTGCACGAAGCGGAATCCGGAATAGACCATCAGCGAGGAGCCGACGATCAGCATGGCATCGGCCTGCGCCAGATGATCCTGTGCGGTGGCAACCACATCGCGCGGCACGTTCTCGCCGAAGAACACGACGTCGGGCTTGAGGATGCCGCCGCAGGCCTCGCAGGCAGGCACCTCGAACGACGAGAAATCAGCGTGATCGAGATCGGCGTCGCCGTCAGGTGCGTCCGCGGCATCCAGCGTCAGCCACTCGGCATTGGCGCGGCCGAGCGCGTGCTGGAATTCATTCCGCGGCGTCTTCGCCCCGCAACCCATGCAGCGGACGAGATCGAGCCGGCCGTGCAGATCGATCACCTGACGATGGCCGGCGGATTGATGCAGCCGGTCGACATTCTGGGTCAGCAGCATCTCGCAGCGCCCGTTCGCCTCGAGCCGCGCGAGCGCGCGATGCGCATCGTTCGGCTTCGCCTGGCCGAACCGCCGCCAGCCGATCAGGCTGCGCGCCCAGTAGCGCTGGCGCGTCGGCTCTTCGGACATGAAGGCCTGGAAATTGACCGGCTGGGTCCGCTTCCAGTTGCCGTGGCTGTCGCGATAGTCGGGAATGCCGGAGTTGGTGCTGCAGCCGGCGCCGGTCAGCACGAACAGCTTTTCGTGCCGGCCGACGAATTCTTCGAGCGGGGAGGTTGCCACCGGAGGGTTTGCCATGGCGCAGATGTAGTCTCTGCCGGCCCGTTTTGCCAGATCAGGGCCGTTCCGGCGGCTCGAACCCCGCGATCAGCTTGACGAGCTCGCTCTGCCGCGCGGTGCCGGTCTTGCGGAAGACGTTGTGGAGATGCGTCTTGACGGTGGCCTGCTTCAGTCCGAGCGCCTCTGCCAGCGCCTTCACCCCGCTCACCTTCATGACGGCATCGAGCAGCCGGATCTCGCTTGCGGTGAGCTTGTAGACCTTCGCCAGCACCTCCAGCGGCGGCGGATTGGCCAGCGAGGTCCTGCGCACGAAGACCGCGGCAACCGCGGAATGCAGCGCGCCGGTGTGCTGACGATCGCCGGAGGTGAGCGGCAGCACGCTGGCAAACCATTGGCCCGGCTGCGCCGTCGAGAGCGAAATCGGCCCGCTGCCGTCAGCCGCCGTATTGCCGTTCTCGGCAGCCGCGAGCGCCTCGCGCAGCGCCCGCTGCGCTTCGGGCACGGTCGCCACCAGCACCCCGTTCCTGTCGATCAGCAGCGAGGCCTCATCCAGTATCGCGCGGCCGGGCGCATTGGTGAAGACGAGGCGTCCGTTCGGGCCGACCAGAAAGACGCCGGCGGACACATGGTCGAGCGTCTGGGCCAGCACCGCCTGCGCCGACTTGCCCTGATCGAACAACCGTCCGATCGACACCGCGCGCTGAAAATGCGGCACGATCAGCGCTAGCCGCCTGCGATCGTCGATATCGGCGAGACCGTCCTCCTCATGCATACGAACCGCGAGGATCGACGCGCTCGTTGCGGTCTTCTCCAGGTTCGCCGCAAGCGCGTCGATGATGCCCTGCGGCTTCATCCACTCCGCGTAGAAACGCGTCTCGACGATTTCCTCGAAGGGAATGAGGTCGGTGGATCCGCACACCTCACCGGCCTCGACGAACGCAGCCGCCGGAAAACACGGATTCAAGGGAAGATACTTCTCGAAATAGAGCTTTGTGTAGTGCGGATCTTCGTTGAAGAGATGCAGGACCGCGGATTGCTCGGTCGCCGTATCGTGCCAGAACAGGCTGCCTGATGAGCCGCCGACGAACCGACAAGCTTGCTCCAGGGCACGGGGCCACAAAGTGGGGTCGAGCGCGGCGTCATAAACGAGGCCGATCAGCTCTGAAAGCAAAACGGCTTCAGACATTACGGCCGGCTTTTACAAATATTGAACAATACTTTTGGCATTCGCGCCCTACAGCAACACATTACCGCAGTGTGCATGACGACTGTAAAACTTCAACCTTACGAATGACGCAAGGTGCTATGCGCGAAGCAGCGGCGTGAAACCGCAATCGGCGTAGGGAGTGATCGATCTGCTCCATCCTTGTGCAG
Source organism: Bradyrhizobium sp. (assembly GCF_035935975.1). GTDB lineage: Bacteria > Pseudomonadota > Alphaproteobacteria > Rhizobiales > Xanthobacteraceae > Bradyrhizobium. Next base: position 230,740 of record NZ_DASYWN010000038.1, on the reverse strand, counting down.
ATGCAATTTTCCCTTGTACGTGCTGTTCGCTGCGCGGCGCCTAGCTCGCCCAGTTCTCACGGAACTCGGGGAACAGCGTCAGGCCTCCGCAGGCGTAGATCGTCTGCCCGGTGATGTAGCTCGCATCGTCGGATGCGAGGAAGGCAAAGACGGCGGCGATCTCTTCCGGCGTGCCGACGCGGCCGAGCGGAATGTGGCTGGTGACGACGCCACGCTTGTCAGCATCGCCGGTCCAGGCCCCATTGATCGGCGTGTCGATCGCGCCGGGACCAACTGCATTCACACGGATGCCACGGCTGGCGAACTCCAGCGCCAGCGTCCGCGTCAGATTGGCGATGCCGCCCTTGCTGATCGAGTAAGCGAGATAGCCGGGCTTCGGGATGATCTGGTGCACGCTGGAGCAATTGATGATGCTGCCGCCTCCGCCGCGCGCGACGAAATGCGCGAGCGCCTTCTGCGCGCAGAGCACGGCACCATTGAGATTGACGTCGATGATGCGGCGGTAGGTTTCGATGTCGAGCGTCTCGCTCGCAGACTCCCGCTGAAAGCCCGCATTGTTGACGAGGCAGTCGAGGCGCTTCCAGCGCGCCAGGACCGTCGCGAACATCGCGCCGACCTCCTGCTCATTACTGACGTCGGCCTTGACGATGACGTGGTCGAGCTTGCCGTGGCCGCGATCGCCCGAAGCCGTGCGTGCCAGCACGAGCGTCTCCTCGGCGTTCTCGGGATGATCGACATAATTGATGGCGACGGTCGCGCCTTCCTGGGCGAGCCTGACGGCAACGGCGCGGCCGATGCCCTGCGAGGCCCCGGTCACCAGCGCATATCGGCCGACGAGGCGAGAGGGAAAGGCGGTCGAGAGATCGGTCTGTGGCATGGAGCTTTCTCCGGGATGCCTGATCATGGATGGAACCGGCGTTTTGTTCCATCCGTCACCGCATCCCTGCGATTCATTCCGCGCGACGCGCGATCGGTGACGTCACGATCTGGTAGAGGATAATCGCGCCAAACGTCGCCGTGCCGATCCCGCCGATCGTGAACGCGCCGAATTTCAGCGTGAGATCGCCTGCGCCCGCGGTCAGCGCCACGGCGACGGTGATCAGGTTTGCAGGGATCGCGAAGTCGACCTTGTTCTCGACCCAGATCCGGCCCGCCATCGCGGCGATCAATCCGAACAGCACGATCGAGAGGCCACCGATGACGGGCCCCGGGATCGACAGGATCAGCGCGCCGAATTTGGGCGAGAAGCCAAGCAGGATCGAAACCGTGGCGGCGAAGGCGAACAGCAAGGTCGAATAGACCTTGGTCGCCGCCATGACGCCGATGTTCTCGGCATAGGTGGTGACGCCGGTGCCGCCGCCGCAGGCCGCCACGATGGTCGCGAGACTGTCGGCGAACAGCGCGCGGCCGAGATAGGCATCGAGACTGCGGCCCGTCATGGCGCCGACGGCCTTGATGTGCCCGAGATTCTCCGCGACGAGAATGACCGCAACCGGTGCGATCAGGAAGATCGCATCGGCCTGGAAGGTCGGCGCGGTGAAGTTCGGCAGGCCGAACCAGGGCGCCGCCGAGAGTTGCGCGAAGTCGATCGGCTTGCCGAAGCCGAGGCCGTTCGCGAACAACAGGTACAACAGATATCCGCCGATCGCGCCGAGGATGATCGGCAGCCGGCGCCACAGGCCGGGAGCGGCGACCGCAACCACGCCGATCATCAGGACGGTCGCGAGCCCGATCCAGGTCTCGAACGCGTTGGCGCTCACCGCCTTGACCGCGACGGGCGCGAGGTTGAGGCCGATCGCGGCGACCACGGCGCCGGTGACCGCCGGCGGCATCAGCCGCTCGACCCAGCCGACGCCCGCCCACATCACGATCAGCGCGATGACGCCATAGAGCACGCCGGCGCCGACGATGCCGCCGAGCGCAACGGAGAGGTTCGGGTTCGGCCCCTGCCCGGCATAGCCGGTGGCGGCGATGACCACGGCGATGAACGCGAAGCTGGAGCCGAGATAGCTCGGCACGCGTCCGGCGACGATGACGAAGAAGATCAACGTGCCGATGCCGGAGAACAGGACCGCAACGTTGGGATCGAAGCCCATCAGCAGCGGCGCGATGATCGTCGAGCCCGACATTGCGACGCAATGCTGGAGACCGGAGACGATGGTCTGTCCCCATGACAGCCGCTCCTCCGGCATGATCACGCCCGAGGTCTTGAGTCTCCAACGCGGAAAATAGCCCTGTGATTGCTCGTCCGAGCCGGTTGCGATCGTCATGTTCCCCCCAGTTGCGGTGCAGCGATTGATCTTCGTGCGATCCGACAAAAATGTGATTGTCGCTTCTGCGGCGGCCATCACATGATGCGGAACATACAAGATTCAAAATCTTGCAAGATCAATGCGTTCCGGGGCCCACAATATGACACAAGTCGCGATCCAGCCAGCCATCCATCGCCGGCATCAGCCCTGGTACAAGATCCTCTACGTCCAGGTGCTGATCGCGATCGCGCTCGGAGTGCTCATCGGCTATTTCTATCCCGATCTCGGCAAGGCGCTGAAGCCGCTCGGCGACGGCTTCATCGCGCTGATCAAGATGATGATCGCGCCGGTGATCTTCTGCACCGTGGTTCACGGCATCTCCTCGATGGGCGATCTCAAGCGCGTCGGCCGGGTCGGGCTGAAGTCGCTGATCTATTTCGAGACGGTCTCGACTGTCGCGCTCGCGGTCGGCCTTCTGGTCGGCGAGATCCTGCAGCCCGGGCACGGCTTCAACATCGATCCCGCCACGATCGATCCGAAATCGGTCGCGACCTACGTCACCAAGGCCAAGGAAGAAGGCATCGTCGCTCATCTGATGGCGATCATCCCCGACAGCTATGTGGGCGCGATCGCGCGCGGCGACCTGCTGCAGGTGCTGCTGATCTCGATCCTGTCGGGCTTCGCCATCGCCTTCCTCGGCAAGGCCGGAGAGCCGATCGCGGAGGCGATCGACAAGGCGGCAAAAATGTTCTTCGGCATCATCCGCATCATCGTGCGTGTGGCGCCGATCGGCGCGTTCGGCGCGATGGCCTTCACTGTCGGCGCCTACGGCCTCGGCTCGCTGCTCAACCTCGCCGCCCTGATCGGCACGTTCTACCTGACCAGCATGCTGTTCGTGCTGATCGTGCTGGGCTCGATCGCGCGGCTCGCCGGCTTCTCGATCCTGCGCTTCATCGCCTATATCAAGGACGAGCTCTTGATCGTGCTCGGCACCTCGTCGTCGGAGACGGTGCTGCCGCAGATGATCCAGAAGATGGAGCATCTCGGCGCCTCACGCTCGGTGGTCGGCCTCGTGATTCCGACCGGCTACAGCTTCAACCTCGACGGCACCAACATCTACATGACGCTGGCGACGCTGTTCCTGGCGCAGGCGACCAACACGAATCTGACGATCTGGCAGGAGCTCGGCATTCTGGGCATCGCCATGATCACGTCGAAGGGCGCCTCGGGTGTGACCGGTGCCGGCTTCATCACGCTCGCCGCGACGCTCTCGATCGTGCCTGACATTCCGATCCAGTCGATTGCAATCCTGGTCGGCATCGACAAGTTCATGAGCGAGTGCCGGGCGCTGACCAATCTGATCGGCAATGGCGTCGCCTGCGTCGTCATCAGCATCTCCGAAGGCGAGCTCGACCGCGAGGCGCTGCACGAGACCATGGCCCATCCGCTGGAGATGGGCGAAGCGCTGGAACCTGGTGGCGGGGCTGCGTCGTAGGCCGCGGTGCGGGAAGCGCGGCTGAGTTCCGACGCGGTAGTTTCCCGGAATGGTCAATTGCCGCTGCACGCGTCACAACAGCGGCGTTGGGATCACTGATTGATACTCATTCATTCCACCCGACGCGCTGGGGGCAGAGCGTCGGGTTTTTGAAGAATTCCCGCCAGCACTGGCGCATCAGGCCAACTTCTTGGGCTTTGGCCGTGAGACGGCCAAAGCCGCTGGATGCGCCGGTGATCAGAACGATCTTGGTCATCGGATATCTCCTTTGATGTCTGGTCTTGCGGAATCAGATGATCCCGCCATTGGCGCGCAGCACCTGGCCGTTGATCCATGCGCCATCGGGGCCGGCGAGGAACGAGACCGCCGCGGCGACGTCGGTGGGCTGGCCGAGCCGCTCAAGCGGCGCGAGCTTGGCGAGGTGGTCGATCACCTCTCTGGTCTTGCCGTCGAGGAACAGCTTCGTCGCGGTCGGCCCCGGCGCCACGGCGTTCACGGTGATGTTGCGGCCGCGCAGCTCCTTGGAGAGCACATGCGTCATGGCTTCGACCGCCGCCTTGGTCGCGGCATAGACGCCATAGCTCGGAGACAGCAATCCGGTCTGGCTCGAGGACAGGTTGACGATGCGGCCGCCATTGCGCAGCCGGCGTGACGCCTCGCGCAGCGTGTTGAAGGTGCCCTTCAGGTTGATCGCCATCTGGCTGTCGAACAGCGCGTCGTCGGCCTCGGCGATCGCGGCGAGCCGCATGATGCCGGCATTGTTGACGATGACGTCGACACCACCGAAGGCGGCGTCCGCCATGTCGAACATGCGCGCGACCGCAGCGGGGTCGCTGACGTCGGCCTGCGCGGCGACGGCGCGTCCGCCGGCCTTCTCGATCTTGCCGACCAGCGCTTCCGCGTCGGCGGCGCCGCCCGCGTAGTTGATGACGACCGTGAAGCCGTCGCCCGCGAGCCGTTCGGCAATGGCAGCGCCAATGCCGCGCGAGCCACCGGTGACGATTGCGACTTTTCCGTTTGCGTTGGACATTTGCCTTCTCCGTGGTTCCGAGCCGCTCCTTGCGGCTGACACGGAGGAAATTGCCCTTTGCGGGGTCAAAAATAATCTGGCATAAATTGGCATCATTGTTCTGACATTGCGAACAATAGCCATGGACCGTCTGGACGCGATGCGGCTGTTCACGCGCGTGGTCGAGCGCCGCAGCTTCACCCAAGCCGCAAACGACTTCGGCCTGCCGCGTTCGAGCGCGACGCAGGTGATCCACCAGCTCGAACGCCGGCTCGGCGTGCGGCTGCTCCAGCGCACGACGCGGGTGGTCCGCCCGACGCTCGACGGCGAGGCCTACTACCGCCGTTGCCTTGCCATTCTCGAGGACGTCGAGGATGCCGAGGGCGCGTTTTCGGGGACCAAGCCGAAGGGCATGCTGCGCATCGAGGTGCAGGGCACACTGGCGCGGCACTTCCTGATGCCGAACCTGCCGAAGTTCTTCGCGCAATATCCCGACGTCGAGATCACGATGAGCGAGAGCGACCGCTGGGTCGATCTGGTCCAGGAGGGCGTCGACTGCGCGCTGCGCTGGGGCGAGCTCGCCGACAGCGGCCTGATTGCGCGTCGGATGGCGGTGCTCGATCGCGTCACCTGCGCCGCGCCCGCCTATCTGAAGCGCATGGGACGGCCGAAATCGATCGAAGACCTTGCGCGTCACCACATGGTCGGGCTGCGCCGGCTGTCCAGCGGCGATCTCGAGCCGCTGCGGTTTGCCGTCGACGGCAAGCTGCACGACCTTTCGCTGCCCGCGCCATTCTCGGTCACGGGACCGGAGAGCTATCTGTTGGGAACGCGGCTGGGCCTCGGCATCGCGCAGATGCCGCGTTTCCACATTGCCGACGATCTCGCGCGCGGAAGCCTGGTGGCCCTGCTCCCGGATAACCCGCCGCCGTCGGCGCCGGTCTCGCTGATGTATGCGCAGAACAGGCAGCTCACCCCGCGCGTACGCGCCTTCAGCGACTGGCTGGCGCAGGAATTTCGCAAAGACGGCTCATGAAGATGGCGTGGTGTCGATCGCAGAGAGATCGAGCCGGCGCGTCACGCCAATCGCCTCCAGGAACGCCTCGTCGTGACTGACGATGAGCAGCGCACCGTCATAGGCCCGCAAGCCCGCTTCGACGGCTTCGATGGACTCGATGTCGAGATGGTTGGTCGGCTCGTCCAGGATCAGCAGCGATGGTGGTCTCGTCCCGCCGAACACGCAGGCAAGGCCCGCGCGAAGCAGCTGCCCGCCGCTCAGACTGCCGGCGTCCTGCAAGGCTGCATCGGCGCGAAACATGAACCGGGCCAGGGCGGCATGGCACTCATTGGTGCCCGCCATGGGATTGAGACGCCGAAAATTGTCCAGGATGGAGATCACGGGATCGAGCAGGCTGACCTTCTGGTCGAACAACGCGAAGTCAGGCCTGACACGCACGGTGCCCACAAGCGGGGACATCTCGCCGGCAATCAGCTTTAGCAGCGTCGTCTTGCCGGAGCCGTTGTTTCCGACAATCGCGACACGTTCCGGACCGACGATAGTGAGTGACAGATCGCGCAAGACCGGCCGGTCCGGCTGATAGCCGGCACTGACCCGATCGAGCCAGACCACCTCCCGGCCTGCCGGCAGCTGGGTCGAAGGCAGTTTTACGGTGAGCGGCTGAAGAACCTCGATGCGCCGGCGCGCGGTGTCGACCGCATCGAGCGCCTCCGCACGGCGCCGCTCGGCGATCTCTGCGGTCTTGCCGCCGCTATCCTCGCTGCGGCCTTTGCGCGCGCCGGCCAGGATGCGCGGCATGTCGCCCTTGGCGCGCTTCTTCTTCCCAACGCCGTCCTTGCGCGCTTTCCGTTCGGCCGCCTCTTGCGCCTTGCCGTCGATCTCGGACAGGTGCTTCTCGGCATGCGCGAGATCGTGCCTGACTGCGGCAAGCTCGACGGCCTTCTGCGCGCGATATTGGCTCCAATTGCCGCCATAGCGGGTCGCACCGAGCGAGGTCAGCTCCACGATGGCGTCCATCGTCTCGAGCAGGTCCCGGTCATGGCTGACCACGATCGCTCCGCCGCGCCAGGCGGCCAGCAGATCGATCACCGCCTGGCGCCCGTCATGATCGAGATTGTTGGTCGGCTCGTCCAGCAGCAGGAAGTCCGGCTCGGCAAACAGCAGCGCGGCAAGACGAACGCGCGTGAGCTGTCCGCCGGACAAACGGTCCAACTCGGTGTCTAGCGCAATATCGAACCCGACATGGGCCAAGGCCGATGCGAGCCGAGCCTCCAGGGTCCAGTCGGCGTCGGCGACATCCTCGGCCGAGGCATCGCCGCGCTCGGCCCGGCGAAGCAAATCCAGGGCATCGCGCGCGCCGAAGAGATCGACAACCGTCGCACCGGCGCGGAGCCGGGCGTCCTGGCGCAGCAGCCCGACGGTTCCGTTGACGATCACGCGCCCCGACTGCGGAACGTGCTCGTCCGCGATCGCGGCGAGCAACGTCGTCTTGCCGACGCCGTTACGGCCGACAAGGCCGGCGCGCTCCGCGCCGAAGGTCAGATCGATGTTGGAGAGAAGAGAGCGTCCGTCAGGCGTGGACAGCGACAGGCGCGACAGGATGATTGAAGCAGGCATGGAATTCCCCGTGAGCAATGCGGATCGGCGTTGCGGTCGGGGTGAAATCCATGGCTGCGAATATCCCTATTGATGGGGCTCTCTTACTAGTCCCGCAAGGGGGCGAGATCAAGCCGCGGTGCCAAGGACGACGGCCCGGTGAGCGCCGACGTCCCTCGCGGTCCATACACTCAGCCCTTGAGCGCGGTGACGACGACCTCGATCAGCGCGCCGCCGCCGAGATCGGCGACGCCGACGGTGGCGCGGGTCGGCAGATTGTCGCCGAAGAACTCGGTCCAGGCCGCGTCCATCTCCTTCTTCTTGGAGAGGTCCGTGACGAAGATCGAGGCGCTGACGACGCGGCTCTTGTCGGTGCCGGCTTCCTTCAGATAGCCGGCGATCTTGCCGAGGATGTTGCGGGTCTGGTCGCCCATCGAGACCGAGGTGTCGTCGGCGATGGTGCCGCCGACGAAAACGAAGCCGTTGGCTTCGACCGCGCGGTGCATGATGGGCGTGCGGATGCTGCGGGTGATGCTCATGATGTCCTCTTCTTAGAGCGTGGAGGGATGGAAGCGGTCGATGCCGAGATCGCTGACGCGGGTCTGGCTGCCGCCATTGACGATCAGCTCGGCCATCACGGCGCCGGCGCCGGGGCCGAGCTGAAAACCGTGCAGCGAGAAACCGAACTGGTGGTAGAGCCCCCTGTGGCGGCTGCTCGGGCCGAACACGGGAATGTCGTCCTTCATCTTGGCTTCGATGCCGGCCCAGGCGCGGACGATCGTGGCGTTGCGCATCACCGGGAACAGCTCGAACACGGTGCGCGCGCTGATCGCGAGGCTCTTCCAGTCCAGCACCGTCTCGTTGCGATCCTGATAGGGCGTCGCCAGATGGCCGCCGCCGATCAGAACGGTGCCGTTGGAGAACTGCTTGAAGGACAATTTGCGGCCGCGCAGGATCACGACGGGATCGATGAAGTGCGGCACGCGCGAGGTGATCATCAGCATCGGCGCCACGGTCTCGACCGGCACGGGCTCGCCGAGCGCGGCGGCGATCTTGCCGGCCCAGGCGCCGGCGGCATTGACGAGCACCGGTGCAGCAAAGGTCTCGGTCCCGACATCGACATGCCAGAGGCCGTCGTTGTAGCGGATGTTGCTGGCGGCCACGCCTTCGCGCACGGTGGCGCCTAACTGTTCGGCCTTGCGGCGGAACGCCGTCGTCGTCTGCGCCGGATTGGCCGCGCCGTCGCGGCGCGAGACCACGCCGCCGGGACAGGTCTCGGCGACCGCCGGCACGAGGCGCCGCAACTCAGCGGCGTCGATCAGCTCTTCATGGGTGAAGCCGAGCGCGTTGAGCTCGGCGACGCGCGCGCGGCAGACCGCGAGCTCCTCCTCATTCTCCGCGACCAGCACCTGACCATGGCTCTCGAAGCTGCAATCGTCGTCGAGGAGGTCCTTGATCTTCTCCCAGATCCCCATCGAGCGGATCGAGAGCGGGATTTCGGGGATGTGCCGCGCGAGCTGACGCACGCCGCCGGCATTGACGCCGGAGGCGTGGCGGCCGGCGTAATCTTTCTCGATCAGCACCGGTTTCAGGCCGGCGAGGCACAGATGCAGCGTCGTCGAGCATCCGTGGATGCCGCCGCCAATGACGATCGCATCCACATTCCTGGTCATCCGCGCACCACGGCCTTGATGTCGGCCTCGCTCTTCGGGACGGCGGCGAGCTCGGCGAGCGTGATCGGCTTCACCGGCGCGCGCAGCCGGTAATAGCCGATCTCCTGCGGAGTCTTGCCGCGCGCCTGCGCCATCAGCTCGGTGACGGTGAGGCCGCAGAGCCGGCCCTGGCAGGGGCCCATGCCGGTGCGGCGATAGGCCTTGAGCTGGTTCGGCCCGGTCGCGCCGATCGCAACGGAATCGAGAACGTCCTTTGCCGTGACCTCCTCGCAGCGGCAGACGATGGTGTCGCCCGAGGGAATACGGAATTGCGGCGCGGGGCGGAACAGTGTGTCGAGGAAGACGCGGCCACGCTCGGCCTTGGCGAGATCGGACCGCAGCGTCACCATTGGCGCAAGCTTCGCGGCAGACGCCGGCGCCAGCGCCTCGACCGCGGCGCGGGCGGCGATGCGGCCACGGACCACAGCCGCATTGGCGCCGCCGATGCCCGCGCCATCACCAGCAATCGCGATGCCGGCAACCGACGAACTGCCGCTCGCGTCCAGCACCGGCGACCAGCATAGTTGCAGATCGTCCCAGCGATGCTCGATGCCTGCGGACATCGCCAGGTTGACGTTGGGCACGACGCCCTGATGCAGCAGCAACAGATCCGCAGGAAGGGTCTCGCGCTTGCCGCCCGCGACATAGCTGACGCTCGCAAGCTGGCCGTCACCGGATGCCGCAAGCTCGGTGACGCCGGAGACGACCTGCACCTTGGCTTTCACCTCGCGCATCATCGACAGGCCTTTGGCGAAATAGGGCGAGGTCAGGAACGCGAACGCGTGCGGCAGCGCCGCGAAATAATTGCCGCGCTCGGTGGTGTCGAGGACGCGGTCGATGCGGCCGCCGAGGCGCAGGATCTGCGCGGCGAGCAGCCAGAGCAACGGCCCCTGCCCGGCGATCACGGTGCGTCCATCCGGCACCAGCGCCGACGATTTCAGCATCGTCTGCGCGGCACCCGCGGTCATCACGCCCGGCAGGGTCCAGCCGGGAATCGGGAACGGACGTTCCAGCGCGCCGGTCGCAAGGATCACGCGCTTCGCCTTGACGAAGGCGGACGCGCCGCCGATCGAGATGGCGATATCGAGATTGCGATCGAGGCTCCAGACCGTTGCACGGTGGATGACCTCGGCGCTGCTCGCGCGCAGCGCCTGCACGAGATCGGCGCCCACCCAGTAGTCGGCGCCGAGCTGGTTGCGGTCGGTCACGGGCGTGGACGAGATGGCGCGGAACACCTGGCCGCCCGGACCGATGTTCTCGTCGAGCAGCAGCGTCGTGAGACCAGCTTCCGCGGAGGTCGCGGCAGCGGCAAGGCCTGCAGGCCCCGCACCGATCACCACGACGTCATAGTCTTCGCGCTTGGGAGCCACAGTCATTTTCCGATCTCCCGCTTGCCCTTCTGAATCTCGATCTGCATGCCCTCGGCGACGGGCACGAGGCAGCCCTGACGATTGCCGACACCGTCAATGGTGACGAGGCAGTCGAAGCACACGCCCATCATGCAATAGGGCAGACGCGGCGCGCCACTGACTGCCGTCGAACGCCGCGCGTCCTGACCGGACGCCAGTAGTGCAGCGGACACGGTGTCGCCCTGGCGCGCCGCGACGGCCACGCCGTCGACGAAGATCTGCACTTGCGGGCGTTTGTCCTGTTCGGATCGTCTAAACATGGGATGCCTCTTGGCTCCTTGATATCTCTAGTAACCGCTGTTGTTCGCGGCGCCCGCGCCGCCGAAGCGGCTGGCGGAGAACGCGCCGACCAGCTCCGGCTCGAGCGCGCCCTGCGCAACCATGCGCGCGATCTCGAAGGCGTGGTTGGAGGCGAGCGTCACGCCGGAATGACAGCAGGCGACGAAGGCGCCGGGATGCGTCTCCGACTGGTCGTAGATCGGAAAGCCGTCCTGCGGCATGACGCGGATGCCGGCCCAGCTCCTGACCACGTTGAGCCGTGACAGATGCGGGAACATGCGCTGCGCGCGGTCGGTCATGACAGCGCTGATCGAATGCTTCAGCGTTCGATCATCCAGCTCGTCCTCCTTGCTGTCGCCGATCATCACCGTGCCCTCGTCGGTCTGGCGGATCGTGGTCAGCGGATGCGGCAGGAACGGCATGGTGCGTTCGGTCACCACGATCTGCCCGCGGGTCGGGCCCATCGGCGCGTAGAGGCCGACCATCGGCGCGAGCGTCTGGTTGGCGTTGCCGGCTGCGAGCACAACCTTGGCGGCGCGCACCTCACCCTTCGGCGTGGTCAGGCGGAGTTCGCCGCCGCTCTTGCTGATCGCCGAAACCGGCTGCTCCGGGAAATAGTCGATGCCGAACGCCTTGAAGCCGGTATGGAAGGCGCGGAAGGTGCGCAGCGAATTGACGTGGCCGTCGAGCGGGCAATAGCTGCCGCCGGAGACTTCCGGGCCGATCAGCGGCAGCGACTTCTTCACCTCGGATGCCGAGAGCATCTCCATCTTGTAGTCGGCAGAGCCGGTCTGGTTGTGCATGCGCTTGACGAGCTCAGTGCGCTGACCGAATTCGTCGTCGCCGAGCGTCAGATGGAAGCCGCCGTTCTGCTGCAGGGAAACGTCGAGGCCGGTCTGCTGCTTCAGCTCCGAGGCGAGCCGGCCCCAGGCTTCCGATGCCCGCACGGTCCAGACCGTATAGGCGGGCATGCCGAGCCCCTTGCTCTGCACCCACACCAGCGCAAAGTTCGCGCGCGAGGCGCGCTTGGTGATGTCGCCTTCGTCGAGCACGGCCACGCGCTTGCCGAGCCTTCCGAGGCCCCAGGCAATGGCGGAGCCGAGCAGTCCGCCGCCGACAACGGCGACGTCGTATTCCCTGGACATGGGTTCTCCTATCGTCCCGTATCGCCCTTGCCGGCGAGCACACGGTCGAGCCCGTAGAAGCGGTCGAGCAGAATGAGGGCGGTCATGGTGATCGCGATCACGCAGGCCGAGACCGACGTCACCAGCGGATCGATGTTGTCCTGGATATAAAGGAACATGCGCACCGGCAACGTCTCGGTGCCGGGTGCCGCAAGGAAGACGGTCATGGTGAGATCGTCGAAGGACTGGATGAAGGCGAGCGCCCAGCCGCTGATGACGCCGGGCAGGATCAGCGGCAAGGTCACGCGGCGGAACAGCGTCCAGCCGCCGGCGCCGAGCGAGACCGCGGCCATCTCGACCGTGCGGTCCATGCCGGTCGCGGCCGCCAGCGTCAGCCGCAGCGCGAACGGAAACACGATGATGACATGCGCGATGATCAGCGCGGCAAAGCTGCCGCCGAGGCCGGCCGAGGTGAAGAAGCGCAGGAAGGCGATGCCGAGCACGACATGCGGGATCATCAGCGGCGACAGGAACAGCGCCGCCAGCGCATCACGCCCGCGAAAGCGATAGCGCGCGATCGCCAGCGCCGCCGGCACTGCGAACAGCAGCGCCACGAAGGACGACAGCGCGCCGAGACCCAAGCTGACCCAGAAGGCGTGGATGAACTCGGGATAGTTGCCTATCGCCCTGAACCAGCGCAGCGAAAAGCCGTTGGACGGCAGTGACAGAAATCCTTCGGGCGTAAAGGCGACGAGGCAGACCACCAGGATTGGCGCCACCATCACGATGACGAAGATGGTGTGGAAGATCAGCGCGAGCGGACCGTTCTGCCTCATCGGAACACCTCGGCGTAGCGGCGTTCGATCAGGGCATTGCTGCCGACCACGATCAGCACCAGCGCGACCAGCAGCAGTGTCGCGACCGCCGCTCCCAGCGGCCAGTTCAGCGTATTCAGGAATTCGTCATAGGCGAGCGTCGCCGCGACCTTGAGCCGGCGGCCGCCGATGATCGCGGGCGTCGCAAAGGCGCTGGCCGACAGCGAAAACACGATGATCGCGCCCGACAGCACGCCCGGCATGATCTGCGGCATGATGATGCGGCGGATGATGGTCACGGGCCCGGCGCCAAGCGACATCGCGGCATTCTCGATCTGCGGATCGAGCCGCTGCAGCGCCGCCCACACCGACAGCACCATGAACGGCATCATCACATGCGCGAGCGCGACCACCATGCCGGTTTCGGTGAACATGAAGGGGATGGGGGAGCGGATCGCGCCGAGCGACATCAAGAGCTTGTTGACGAGGCCGTTATTGCCGCCGAACAGCAGTGCCCAGCCGAGCGTGCGCGCCACCACCGAGATCAGCAGCGGCCCGAGAATGACCAGCAGGAAGAAGCTCTTCCAGCGGCCGCTCATGCGGTTGAGGATGTAGGCCTCGGGCGCACCAAGCAGCGCGGTGAGCAGCGTGGTCAGGATCGCGATCCGAAAGGTCCGCCAGAACATCTCGGCGTAATAGGGATCGGTCGCGATCTCATGCCAGTTCTTGAGGATGAAGACCGGCTCGATGCCCTTGTACTGGCCCCAGTCGTGGAACGACAACATCACAGTCATCGCCAGCGGAATCAGCAGCACGCCGACGAACAGCATCAAGGCGGGCGCGGTCAGCGCCCAGGGCGCACGCGCGACGCGCTCCTCGGCAGCCGCGCTCATGCGCCGGCCCTCGCGCGCACGCTCATGTCCTCGGGCCGCCAGGCGAGGCGAACGGCCTCGCCTTCGGCCGGCTGCGCCGTGCCGTTATTCTGGCGGATCACGATCGCCGGGCCGCATTCGCTGTCGCACTGGAACAGCCAGTGATTGCCCTGGAAGATGCGCGTGACGATCTTTGCGCTGAGGCCGGCATCGCCGAAGCCGATTCGCTCGGGGCGGATGCTGACGGTGACAGGACCGCTCAGCCCGGCCGGCGCCGGCGCGCTCCAGGAACCCGCCACGAGTTGCGTGGGCGTAACGGTCCGATCAATGGTCCCGGCGAAATCGTTGGTCTTGCCCAGGAACTGAGAGACGAAGGCCGAGGCCGGCTTCTCATAGGTTTCCTGCGGCGTGCCGATCTGCTCGATCTTGCCCTGGCTCATCACCACGATGCGGTCGGACAGCGACATCGCCTCGTTCTGGTCGTGGGTGACGAGAATCGTGGTGGTGCCGATGGTGCGCTGGATCTGCCGCAGCTCGATCTGCATCTCCTCGCGCAGCTTTGCGTCGAGGTTCGACAGCGGCTCGTCGAGCAGAAGCACGCTCGGCTTGATCACCAGCGCGCGCGCCAGAGCGACGCGCTGCTGCTGGCCGCCGGACATGCGGCGGGGATGGCGGTCCTCGTAACCGGCGAGGCCCACCATTGCCAGTGCGGCACGCACGCGCTCGGCCCGCTCGCTGCGCGGGACGTTGCGCATCTCGAGACCGAACGCGACGTTCTCCGCCGCCGTCATATGCGGAAACAGCGCGTAGCTCTGGAACACGATGCCGAGCCCGCGCTTGGCCGGATGGATCGCGGTCAAATCCTTGCCCTCCAGGCGGATCGCACCGCGCGTGGGATCGAGGAAGCCCGCGATCATCTGCAGAGTCGTGGTCTTGCCGCAGCCGGAGGGGCCAAGGAAGGAGATGAACTCCCCCTTGCCCACCGCGAGACTGAAGTCGTCGACCACAGTCTGCGCGCCGAACTGCTTGGCGACCCGATCGAGCTCGAGAAAGGCCATGACGCTGTCTCCGCGAACGTTCAGATCAACGCTCGACCTCGCGGTTCCAGCGCTTGGTCCACTCCTCGCGCTTCTCGTTGATGACGGTCCAGTCCGGATTATAGAGCTTGGCCGCGCGCTCGCCGATCGGAGCCATCTTGCCGAGTTCCGGCGGTACCTTCAGCGATTTCAGCACCGGGCCGTAGCCGTAGTCCTTGAGCATCACGAGCTGGATTTTTGGATCGAGCAGCATCTTCACGAAGCTCGACGCCAGCGGCGAGGCGTTCGGCTTGGTGATCGGACAGGCCGTCGTCAGCAGCGTCGCGGCGCCTTCCTTCGGGTAGACGAAGTCGACGGGGAAGCCGGTGTTGGCAAAGCTCTGCACGCGGCCGGTGCCCCACACCGCGATGACGGCCTGACC
The DNA here is from genome assembly GCF_035935975.1 of Bradyrhizobium sp. Classification (GTDB taxonomy): domain Bacteria; phylum Pseudomonadota; class Alphaproteobacteria; order Rhizobiales; family Xanthobacteraceae; genus Bradyrhizobium. The sequence goes on along the minus strand of NZ_DASYWN010000038.1, from coordinate 215,701 downwards.
GGACTGGAACAGCTCGGTCATCTTGCCCGGCGACGGCTCATAGGCGAGCACGTTCGGATTGATCTGCTCCTTGAAGATCTTGAAGCCCGAATCGACGTTGGACTCGCCGCCGCCGTTCATCTTCGACAGCATCACCAGCGCTTCGAGACCGTAGGTGTTGTTGATCGGCGGGATCACGAGCTGCTTGGCGTATTTCGTGTCCTTCAGATCGTTCCACGAGGTCGGCGGCGCCCAGCCTTTCTCGGCGAACACCTTGGTGTTGTACATCAGGCCGGTGGCGACGATGCCGATCGCAACGGCGCGATCGTCCTTGAAGCGCGCGGTGTCGTAGAGATCGGCCGGAAGACCATCGAGCTTGCCGCAGAATCCGAGCTGGATCGCCTGGTACATCGGGCCGTCATCGACGATGGCGACGTCGATCTGCTGGTTGCCCTTCTGCGCCTGGAGCTTGGCCAGCGTGTCGGTGGAGTTGCCGGCGACGTACTCGACCTTGACGCCGTTCTCCTTCTCGAAGGCCGGGATCACCTCGTCGCGGATCGTCTTCTCGAACGAGCCGCCGTAGCCGGCGACATAGAGCGTCTTTTGCTGGGCCGAGGCGGCCGACGGGACGGCAATGAGCGCCGCGATGCTGGCCGCTGTCAGAAGGCGAAGAGTCTTCATGTGGTCCGATCTCCATACCGGAATGAGGTGACGTGCCGACAAATCTCAGACTGAGGCGCCTTCCGCATTTCCTTCCGCGCAAGCCCTCTCCGGACAGGGCTCCGGCCCCCGTGCGGCGGGTTTTGGCGCGATCTGGAGGTTTGAACCCCTCCAATCTGCCGAAAAAGCAGGCTGTCTCCAGTCCTGATGAAAAAGATCGCAACCTATACTTCCATCGTCCAATGAATAATGGCACCATCTGGATGCCGAAATGTTATGAATGGAAATCGGGATGGCGCGGATCAATTCGCGGCAGGTGGAGGCCTTCCGCGCGACGATGCTGACCGGCAGCGTCACCGAGGCGGCGAAGCTGATGGTGGTGACGCAGCCGGCGGTCAGCCGTCTGCTGCGCGACCTCCAGGCGCTGTTGAAAATGGAGCTGTTCGAGCGGCGCGGCACCGGCCTGGTGCCGACCGCGGCAGCGATGGCGCTTTATACCGAGGTGGAGCGCTCCTTCGTCGGCCTCGAACGCATCACCGCGGCGGCCGAAGAGATCCGCGGCCGCCGCACCGGCTCGCTGCGCATCGCGGCATTGCCGGCGCTGTCGAACGGCTATCTGCCGCGGCTCACGGGTCACTTCCTGAAAGAACGGCCGAACCTCAACCTCGCCTTCTTCGGGGTGATCTCGCCGATCGTGGTCGACTGGGTGCTGAACAATCAGTGCGACGTCGGCTTTGCCGAGGTGCCGATCGCGCATTCCGGCCTGCCGAGCCAGAGGCTGCCGGCACCCGCGCGCGTCGCAGTGCTGCCGACAGGTCATCGCCTCACCGAAAAGGACGTGCTGGAGCCGCGCGACTTCGAGGGCGAGACGTTCATCTCGCTGTCCTCAGGCACGTCGAGCCGGCACCTCGTCGACCAGGTCTTCCATCGCCACGATGTCCGCCGCGTGCTGCGGGTGGAGACCACGTTGTCGGAGATCATGTGCGGCATGGTGTCGTCGGGCCTCGGCGTCGCAATCTGCGATCCCTTCACCGCGCAGGAGTTTTCGACCCGCGGCGTCGTCGTGCGCCGCTTCCTGCCACGCATCGACTTCGAGTTCTCCGCCGTCTTCCCGGCGCAGCGCAGTGCCTCGCCGATGGCGCTGGATTTCGTCGAGACCGTGCGCAAGGCGCTCGCCGAGTTCGACGATCTGCCGGAAGCCGCGATCAGCCGTTGAATGCGGCCTGCGCCTCCGGCAGGTCCCAGATCTTGCCGATCGCGGCGGTGCCTGCCGCCATGATCGCGGCTTCGTCCGCAGCGAGATAACGGCCGGCATCGACCAGCATGCGGCCATCGACCATGACCTGGTCGATATTGGCCCGGTTGGCGAGTGCGATCAGCGCGCGGCGCGGATCGAACAGCGGTTGAAGATGCGGATGGGTGAGATCGACGACGGTGAGGTCGGCGGTGGCGCCCGGCTCGATCCGGCCGAGGTCCGGCCGCTTGATGACATCGGCGGCCACAGCCGTGTTCGCCTCGATCAGCTCCGGCGAGTTCGCCACGTCGGCGCGCTGCGAGGTAACCTTCGAGATCAGCGAGGCCGCATTGAGCTCGCCGAGCAGGTCCATGTTGTAGCCGTCGGTGCCAACCACGGTGCGCACGCCATGCTCGGCAAACCGGCTGAATGCCGCGGTAACGCCAGCGCGTGCGAACACGCGCGGGCAATTGAGCACGGTCATGCCGCGCGCGGCCATCAGCTTGAGATCGGCATCGCTGCTGAACATGCAATGCGCCGCCATCAGATCGGGCGCAAGCAGGCCGAGCCAGTCCAGATATTGCGCCGGCGTACGGCCGCCATAGCGCTTGCCGATGGTCTCGACCTCGGCGCGGCTCTGCGCCATGTGCGTGGTGATGGGAACGCCGAGCTCGCGCGCCCGCGTGGCGCAGGCCTTCAGCAGATCCGGGCCGCAGGTATCGGTGGCATGCGGGCTCATGGCGAGGCTGATGCGGCCGTCACCGCGATTGTTCCAGCGCTGGTAGAGCGCGTCCCATGTCGCCATGTCGGCGGTGCCGTCGTCGCCGGAATAGCGCACCACGCCATCGGGGCCGGCCTTGGCGTCCGACGTCGAGAACAGGTAGGGCGCGCCGTAGAAGCGGATGCCCATCTCCTCGGCCGCGTCGAACATCTCTGGGATCGAATTGCGGAACGGCTCCATCACCGTGGTGGCGCCGCCCTTGAGCAGCTGGAGGATGCCGAGCCGCGCGACCGCGAGCCGCTCCTCCGCCGACAGGATTTCGGCGCCGCGCTTGGTCAGCGGCAGCAGCACCGTATAGACGATGCTCTGGTTGTTCTTGCGGCCGTTGCCGTCCTCGGTGTGGCTGCGCGCCACCGCTTCCGAGAAGCAGTGATTGTGCAGGTTCAGGAGGCCCGGCAGCACGAAACGGCCCGGGCGGTCGTAGACCTCGTCCGCGCTCGGCTTGCTGCGCGTGATCGCGGCGATCTTCTTGCCTTCGACCAGGACCCAATGGTCGCGCAGCACATCCTGCGCGCCGTCTTTGCGTGACAGCACATAGCTGCCGAAGATTGCCGTGGTGCTCATGCGGGGCGTACGTTCCAGAAGACGGCGGTGCCGTCGAGAATGCCGGTGATCTCTTTGCGATAGGCGGTCGGCTGCTTGTACAGGCCGATCGGAATATAGGGGATTTCCTCGAACGCGACTGCCTGGATCTCGCGGCAGATGCGCTGCTGCTCGGCGAGCTCGGAGGCCGCCAGCCACTGGCTGCGCAACACGCCCATCTTCTCGCTTGCATACCAGCCGGCGACCTTGCCTTCGCCGCGGATATTGGTGTTGCCGGCGGGATTCAGCCAGTCGATGCCCTGCCAGTTGCCGACCGCCGCGCTCCAGCCGCCCTGCCCGATCGGATCTTTCTTGAGCTGGCGCTGCAGGACGACGGCAAAGTCGAGCCCGGCATATTCGACGTTCATGCCGGCCTTGCGCAAGCTGTCCACCGCGATCTCGCCGAGCGGCTTCTGCGCCAGCGAATTGGTCGGGACGAGCACGACGATCTTCTCGCCATTGTAGCCGGCGGCCTTCAGGTCGGCCTTGACCTTGTCGTAGTTGCGCGGGCCGCGGAACACATCGAGGCCGACATCGTTCGCCATCGGCGTACCAGGCGCGAAGAAGCCGATCGGCGAGACCTGGAAGGCGGGATCGGTGCCGGCCACCGCCGTCATGAACGCTGCCTGGTCGATCGCACCGAGCAGCGCGCGGCGCACGGCGGGATTGTCGAACGGCGGCTGCAGATGATTGAGGCGCAGCATGCAAGCGTAGCCGCGAGGATCGAGGATGCGCGTCTCGATATCGCCGGCGGCCTTGATGATCGGGAGCAAATCGTGCGGCGTGGTCTCCTGCCAGTCCTGCTCGCCGGTCTGGAGCGCGGCGACGCCGGTGCCGGCATCGGGCGTGGTGGTCCAGACCACGCGATCGTAGTGGACGATCTTCGGACCTGCGGTCCAATCCGGCTTGCCGTCGGTGCGCGGCTGATAGCGGTCGAACTTGGCATAGGCGTTGCGGGCGCCCTGCACGCGCTCGTCGGCGAGATAGCGGAACGGACCGCTGCCGACGACTTCGGTCAGCGGCTTGAACGGATCCTGGCTCGCCAGCCGCTCCGGCATCATGAAGCAGGGATTGATCGCGGCCTTGCCGAGCGCCTGCGGCAGCAGCGGGAACGGACGCTTGAGACGGAAGCGGATGGTGCGGTCGTCAGCGGCCGACAGCTCGGCAGTCGCCTCCAGAAGCTCGCCGCCAAAACCGTCGCGTGCGGCCCAGCGGCGGATGCTGGCGACGCAGTCGCGCGCGAGCACGCGCTCGCCGTCATGCCAGAACAGCCCGTCACGCAGCGTGAGGTCCCACTGGAGCTGGTCGCCGGAGATCGCGTGGCCCGACAGCATCTGCGGCGAGACCTGCAGCGCGGAGCTCATGCCGTAGAGCGTGTCGTAGACCATGAAGCCATGGTTTCGCGACACCTGCGCGGTCGAATAGATGGGATCGACGAAGGCGAGGTCGATGACGGGAATGAAGCGCAAGGTGCGCTGCGCCTCGGCACGGACGATACCTGGCAGCGACAGCGCCGGCATGGCGGCGGCGGCCTTGAGGAGCGAGCGGCGGGAGATAGGCATTAAGGGAGGCTCCTGAAGATTTAGGTATTCAACAAGACCGCGCCGATCGCGGCCGCAACGGCCTGCTGTGCAGGTTCAATGACCGGCACGCCAATCGCTTCCGCAATCGCCGCGCGATGCGAGGCCATGCCGGCGCAGCCCATCACCACGACATCGGCGCGGCATTGCGTGACCAGCGCACGGCCGGCCTCGATCAGCCGGCCGCGGATGTCCGCGCTGGCCGTTTCGGCTGCGCTCGCGCCGACCGACCAGCTTCCGGCATAGCGACTGTCCACGCCCATCACCCGCGCCATGCGCTGCTGGCGGCGGATGCTGGAGGGCGACAGCGCAATGACGCCGAAGCGCTCGCCAAGCATCAACGCGCGAAAGATGCCGCATTCGGCGATGCCGAGCACCGGACGACCGCCGGCGGCTTCGCGCACCGCATGCAGGCCGGGATCGCTGAAGCAGGCGAGCACGAAGGCATCTGCATCCTCACGCGTGACGCGATTGACCAGCGGCATCACCACGCTATCGGCATCGCGCTGCGAGCTGATGCCGGGCGGTCCCTCGGCAAGGCCGACCACATCGATATCAGGCCCGCCCGCGATCCGCAGCGGCGCAACCGCGTCATCGATCGCCGCCGTCACCGACGCCGAGGAGTTGGGGTTGATGACGAGGATACGGCGACGGGTCATGGCATGGCTCAACGGTTGGCCGCCTCGTGGCGCAGGAAGTTCTCCGCGATCTTCTCGCCGGTCGTGATCCAGACATCCGGGCACGATTTTGCGTAGGTCAGGAACTCGCGCAGCAGGCGCAGCCGCATCGGACGGCCGCTGCACTGCGGATGCAGCACCGTCGTCACCATCGCGCCCCAGTCGCGGACCTCATCCAGCTCGTCCTTCCACATCGAGAGCACGTGCTCCTTGGGGAAGATCGAGCGCGGGCTGAAGCGCGCGGACAGGCCGTGCATCCAGTCGTCATAGCTTGCGGTGACCGGCAGCTCGATCGTGCCGGGCTTGCCGTCGGCGAGGCGGTGGCGATAGGGCCGCACGTCGTCGCGGAACGAGGACGTGTAGACGATGCCGTGACGCACCAGCGCCACGCGCAACTCCTCGGTGAATTCGCCGTAGGGCGCACGATAGCCGGTCGGCTTGACGCCGAGCCGGCGCTTCAGCGCCTCGAAGCCGCGCTCCAGCTCCTCCTCGATCCAGGGATCGCCGGGATCGGGCAGCAGATGGTGATAGCCGTGATGGCCGATCTCGTGGCCGGCCTTGAGGATGGATTCGGCCATCGCCGGATGCGCATCCACCGACCAGCCCGTGACGAAGAACGTCGCCTTGAGATCGAGCTGGTCGAGCAGCTCCAGCAGTTTCGGAGTGCCGACGCGGGCTTCATAGCCGCCATAGCTCATGGTGATGAGCCGCTGCGCATGCACCGCGTCCTTGCTGGTCCACGCGCTCTCCGCGTCCACGTCGAACGACAGGAACATCGCCGCCTTGTACGGCTTCGGCCAGGGATATTCCGGCGCGGGATCCGCGGTGTTGGCTGGGGTGAGCGGGATGCTCTGGAGTGCCTTACTGTCCAGCATTGATGGTCGCCTTCTCTATTGCGTTGTCGCTCAGTTTCCACTTGGCGAGCAGGGTCTTGTAGGTGCCGTCGGCGATCAGCGCATCGACGGCCTCCAGCATCGCCTGGTGAAGCGCCTTTTCCTTGACCGGCAGCGCGATGCCGGTGAATTGCTGCGCAAGGGTCTGGCCGACCGGCACGTAAGCGCCGGGCTCCTGATCCATGATATAGGGCAGCGTCTCGTCACCCTGCACGGCGGCGTCGATGCGCCCCTGCCTGAGCTGGGTGCGGGCATCCGCCGAGCCGTCGGTGCCGACGAACACGATGGCATTGCCGCCGCAGTTCTTCTCGCTCCAGGCCGCGATCTGCGCCGGGAACATGGTGCGGCGGCTGGCACCCACCTTCTTGCCGCAGAGCGAGACGGCGTCCTTGAACTCCGCCGCGCGCGACTGCTGAACGAAGAAGCGCGGACCGCTGCGAAGATAATCGACGAAGGTCGCGGTCTCGTGCCGGCTTGCATAGTCGGTGAAGCCTGACAGGATCGCGTCCGCCCGCCCCGTCGCAATCGACGGCATGAACTCGGCGAAGCTGGTCTCCTGCCATTCGATCTTGACGCCGAGCTTGCGGCCGATCGCTTCGCCAAGCTCGACGTCGAACCCCGTGAGCGCATTGGTGGCGGGATCACGGAACTCCATCGGCGGATAGTTCGGCACCAGCGCCACCTTGAGGCTGCCGCGCTTGGCGATCTCCGCGGGAAGCTCGATCGCCAAAGCCGATACGGTCATGGCGCCCAGGACTGCCGCCGCTACGAAAAGTCTCTTCATCAACTCGCCCCCACTGCTAGATCACTGCTGAAAGAAATGCCTTGGTACGCTCCTCGCGCGGCGCACCCAGCACGTCGGACGCCCGTCCCTGCTCGACGATCGCGCCCTGGTCCATGTAGACGACGCGGTCGGCGACCTCGCGAGCGAAGCCGAGCTCGTGCGTCACCACCATCATGGTCATGCCGCTCTTCGCCAGCTCCTTCATGACGGCGAGCACCTCGCCGACGAGTTCGGGATCGAGCGCGCTGGTCGGCTCGTCGAACAGCATCAGCATCGGCTTCATCGCCAGCGCACGGGCGATGGCGACGCGTTGCTGCTGGCCGCCCGAGAGTTGTGCGGGATACCAATCGGCTTTCGCCGACAATCCGACGCGCCGGAGCAATTCGAGGGCTTCAGAGCGCACCGCGTCGGATTTGCGGCCCTGGACCTGAAGCGGCCCCTCGGTGATGTTCTCGAGCGCGGTCTTGTGCGGAAACAGGTTGAAGCGCTGGAACACCATGCCGGTCTTCAGCCGCTGCCGCCCGATCTCCCCCTCGCTGAGGCGATGGAGCTTGCCGCCCTGCTCGCGCACGCCCAGCAGTTCACCGTCGAGCCAGATGCCGCCACTATCGATTACGGCGAGCTGGTTGATACAGCGGAGCAGCGTGGTCTTGCCGGAGCCGGAGGCGCCGATCAGGCACATCACCTCGCCGGGCCAGACGTCGAGCGAGACGTTTTTGAGAGCCTGGAACTCTCCAAAGTTCTTGCTGACGGAGCGGATCGCGACGAGGGGTTTTGTCATCGCGCAAGCCGCAATGTGCCGCGCGCGAAGCGGCGTTCGAGCAGCATCTGGAGCGGGGTCAGGATCGAGACCACGAGCAGGTACCATAGCCCGGCGACGATCAGGAGCTCGATCACGCGGGAATTGGCGTAATAGATGTTCTCGGCGTTGTGCAGCAATTCCGGATACTGGATGACGCTCGCAAGCGAGGTCGCCTTCACCATGCCGATGAACTCGTTGCCGAGCGGCGGAATCACGACGCGCATCGCCTGCGGCAGCACGATCCGGCGCAGCGCGCGCAGCCGCCCCATTCCGATCGCCTGCGCCGCCTCATATTGCCCGATATCGACCGACAGCATGCCAGCGCGCATCACCTCGGACGTATAGGCGCCCTGGTTGATGCCGAGCCCGAGCAGCGCAGCGAGGAACGGCGTCATGACGTCGACGGCGCGCGCACTCCACAAGCCGGGAATGCCGATGGTCGGAAACACCAGCGCGAGATTGAACCACAAGAGCAATTGCAGGATCAGCGGCGTGCCACGGAACAGCCAGGTGTAGCCGCCGGCCACCGTCTTCAGCACCGGATTGGGCGACAGGCGCATGATCGCGACGACAATGCCGAGAAAGATGCCGAGGACCATCGCCAGCATCGCCATCACCATGGTGTTGACGATGCCTTCGAGGATGACCTTTGCGGTCAGGAAGCGGCTGACATAGGACCATTCGATCTGGCCGTTCGCAAAGGCACGCACGATTACCGCCAGCACGAGGACGATCAGGGCCGCGCTGAGCCAGCGAAACCAGTGCGGCTCGCGCGCGATCCGCATCCCCGACAAATCAGGGAAACCCTCCGCGAGTGCCGGCGCCGGCTTCATTGCGGCGCCGCGTTCAGCATGGGCTGCGCGACGGCGTTGGCGCCGAGACCCCATTTGTCGAGAACGGCCTTGTAGGAGCCATCAGCGATCATCGCGGTGAGCTTCTCCGTCACGACCTCGCGCAGGGCCGCATCGTCCTTGCGGAACATGATGCCTTGATATCCCTTGGCAAAGGGCTCCCCGACGACGCGGTATTTGCCGGGCTCCTGCGATTGCGCATAAGGCAGCGTCTCGCTGCCCTGCACGGCGGCGTCGATGCGGCCCTGCTTGAGCTGGTTGCGGACGTCGATCGAGTTCTCGCCCGGAACGTACTGAATCGCAGGCTTGCCGGTCGTCTCGCAGTTCTGCTTGCTCCACTTCTCGATCTCGACCGGGAAGCTGGTGCTGCGCGTGGTGCCGACCTTCTTGCCGCAAAGATCGGTCGCGTCCTTCGCCGCACTGTCCGCCATCACGAAGAACTGCGGGCCGGTCCCGAGATAATCGACGAAGTCGGCGGTCTCGCGCCGCGAGGCGCGGTCCGAGATGCCGGAGATGATGAAGTCGGCGCGCTTGGTCTGGAGCGACGGGATCAGCTCGGCGAACGGCGTCTCGCTCCAGACGATCTTGACGCCGAGGCGCTTGGCAAGCTCGTTGGCGAGATCGATGTCGAGCCCAACGAGTTCGTTGCTGGCGGGATCGCGATATTCCATCGGCGCGTAGGTGGAGTTGACCGTCAGCTTCAGCGTGCCCGCCTGCTTGATCTCCGCCGGAAGCTCGGCCGCCTGCGCTGACGTGGCGGCAGCCAGTGCTGCAAGAGCGAGGAAATGCGAGAGGCGTGTCATGTCAGCTCCTTTGCTAACGCTTTCCGTTGCCGGTCCTATTCGGCGCTATTGCGAGCGCCGTGCCATTTGGTCAGTCCGCGTCGAGAACCGCCGGCTCGATGACGCCGGCACGCTCGGTGATCACCCTGTATTGCTCCGGCCGCCGGTGGGCGGCGAAATTGAACATCTTGTCCTTGCCCTGGCGGCAGAGATCGAGATCGATGTCGGCGACGATCACCTCATCTGCCAGCGTCTGCGCCTGTGCGACAATTCGTCCATTGGGATCGACGATGCAGGACCCCCCGATCAGGCCCGAACCATCTTCTTCGCCCGCCTTCGCCACCGAGATCGCCCAGGTCGCATTCATATAGGCGTTGGCCTGCGTCACCAGCGTCGAGTGGAAGGTGCGGAGCGCTCCGTCTTCCGTCGTGCCGCCATTGGGATCATAGGCCGCCGAATTGTAGCCGATGCAGACGAGTTCAACGCCTTGCAGGCCGAGCACGCGCCAGGACTCCGGCCAGCGACGATCGTTGCAGATCATCATGCCCATTATTGCGTGGGCCCAGGCCGAGCCGGCGCGGAAGGCGGGGAAGCCGAGGTCGCCATATTCGAAATAGCGCTTCTCGAGCTGCTGGTAGCGCGCGCCCTCGCGAGGCTCGACCGAGCCCGGCAGATGCACCTTGCGATAGCGGCCGAGAATCTCGCCGTCGCGGTCGACCAGGACGGCGCAATTGTAGCGGCGGCCGTCCGGCGTCAGCTCGGCATAGCCGACATAGAAGCCGACGCGCAGCGCGCGCGCCCGGTCGAACAGCTTCGCCACCGCCGGGTTCGGCATGCCGCGCTCGAAATAATGGTCGAGCGCATCGCCCTCGAGCAGCCAGCGCGGAAAGAAGGTGGTGAAGGCAAGCTCGGGGAACACCACGAGGCTGGCGCCGCGGCTTGCCGCCTCCTCCAGCATGGCGAGCATTCGCGAGAGCGTGTGCTCACGGCTATCTGCTTTTTGCGTCGGCCCCATTTGAGCGGCGGCGGCGCGAAGGACACGAACCAAGATTGCCTCCAATCTGTGCGTAGTGCTGCCTCAATGGGCGAATGAACCCTTTGATGCGACGTGCAAATCCGTCGCCATTACGCGGAAGCGGGGCTGCAAAATCAATTCGTTCTGCTATGATGTTTTGGCCCAGAGTATAATCGGCAGTGATATGAACCTGCGTCAGCTCGAGATCCTGCGTGCCGTCATCCGCCATCGCACCACGGTGGCGGCGGCGGACGAGCTGGCGCTGTCGCAGCCCGCGGTCAGCAATGCGCTGAAGACGATGGAGGCGCAGGCGGGCTTTGCGCTGTTCGAGCGCGTCAACAACCGGCTGTTTCCGACCGCCGAAGCGATGGCGCTCTACAAGGAGAGCGAAGCCATTTTCGCGCTGCACGCAAAGCTCGAGAGCCGCGTGCGCGATCTGCGCGAGAACCGCTCCGGGCATCTTGCGATCGTGGCGACACCGCCGCTCGCCTACAGCATCATCCCGTCCGCACTGTCAGGCTTCCTGCGCCGCCGCCCGGAGACGCGCGTCTTCTTCGACGTGCGGCGCTACGAGGGGATCATCGAAGGCGTGCTCAGCCGCGTCGCCGAGCTCGGCTTCGCGCTCGGGCTGACGCATCATCCCGGCATCGCGCATGAAGTGGTGCATACCGGCGAGATGGTCTGCGTCCTGCCGCCGCAGCATCCGCTCGCAGGCAAGCCGGTGATCTCGGCCGCCGATCTCTCCGGCATGCCCTTCATCGGGCTCGAACGCGGCACGCGGCTCGGCGAGGCCGTGCGCGACAGTTTTGCGCGGGCCGGCGCGCCGTTCCGGCCGACCGTCGAGGTGCGCTACTGCAACACGGCCTGCGTGCTCGCAGCCGCCGGCGTCGGCGCCGCGGTGGTCGATCCGTTCTCGCCGCGGCAGAACGGCGGCAGCGGGCTCGTCGTGCGGCCGTTCACGCCGACGACGCACGCGGTCGCCTATATGCTATGGTCGGAAGCCGAGCCGTTGTCGCGCCTCGCCAAGGCCTTCCTCAACGAGGTCCGCAAGGAGAGCGGGTTGCTGGAGCCCACAGCGCCACACCAGCAACATGGGGCAGAAAGCGACTGAGCTTCGCAACCTTTTGACCTTGGGGGGCACATGGCACGCATCACCATCATCGAGACCGGACAGGTCCCGCAAAAGTACCGCGAGCAGCATGGCTCGTTCCCGGACATGTTCGAACGCATGGTCCGCGCCGAGGACCCGACCGCCACGGTCGACGTGGTCAGCATCCCCAATGGCGATGCGCTGCCCGATCCGGGCAAGCTTGAAGCCGTGCTGATCACGGGTGCTGCCGCCGGCGTCTATGACGGGCTCGACTGGATCGCGCCGCTGGAAGATTTCGTGCGCACCGCCTACGCCAACAAGACGCCGATGGTGGGCGTCTGCTTCGGACATCAATTGATCGCGCAGGCGCTCGGCGGCACCGTGCGCAAATCCGACAAGGGCTGGGGCATCGGCCGGCACGTCTATCAGGTGCTGCCGGAGAACGGCGTCGTCGACGGCGAAGCCGTCGCCATCGCCTGCTCGCACCAGGACCAGGTGATCGAGGCGCCGAACGATGCGTTGACGATCCTCTCGTCAGAGTTCACCCCGCATGCCGGCCTGCTCTACGCCAACGGCGCCACGCTGACCGTCCAGCCGCATCCCGAGTTCGACGTGGAGTTTGCGGAAGTGTGCTGCGAGCTGCGCGACGGCAAGGCGCCGGAGGATGTCGTGGCAACGGCAAGGGCGTCGCTGGCGGAGCCGATGGACAGCGCGAAGCTCGGTGGGGCGATTACGCGGTTTCTGGCGCGCAAATCCATCCCCTCATCCTGAGGAGCCCGCCAAAGGCGGGCGTCTCGAAGGATCGAGGCCCGAGCTGCAGCAGCGGGGCCTTCATGGTTCGAGACGCCGCGGAGCCTGTCATCGGGCCGCGCGCTGCGCGGACCCGTTGGCGGCTCCTCACCATGAGGGGCGAGAAGTATCAGAACGGATCCGTTCCCAGACCCGGCACGTCGGCCGGCCGGGGCCCCGGCGCCGCCCAGTGAAAGCGGCGGTCCTTCTCCGCAATCGCGATGTCGTTGATCGACGCCTCGCGACGCTTCATCAGCCCGTGCTCGTCGAACTCCCACTGCTCGTTGCCGTAGGAGCGATACCACTGCCCGCTCGCATCGTGCCATTCGTACTGGAAGCGCACTGCGATGTGATTGCCGTCGAAGGCCCAGAGGTCCTTGATCAGGCGGTAGTCCTGTTCCTTCTCCCATTTGCGGGTGAGGAACGCGACGATGGCTTCGCGGCCCTGGAACACTTCCGAGCGATTGCGCCAGCGGCTGTCCTCGGTATAGGCGAGCGACACTTTCACCGGGTCGCGGGAATTCCAGGCGTCCTCGGCCATACGGGCCTTTTGCGCGGCGGTCTCACGGGTGAAGGGCGGAAGCGGCGGGCGCGACATGGTGGCCTCATCGGTTGATCGGGGCCGCAAATCTATCGTCGCGGGCGACGGAGTCGAGAGGCCGTTACAAATCGGGCGATCACTTATCGGGCGATCACGAAATCAAATCGGCCTTCATCAGCATGCGGATCGATTTCGGGATCGGCTGCGCGCGGCCGCCGCTGATGAAGGCGACGCGCACTTCGGCTTTCACCAGCACGTCCTCACCGCGCCGCACCTCCTGCGCCAGCATGATGGATGCGCCCTTCACAGCGATTGGCCAGGTCACGACGTCGAGCACGTCGTCCATCCGCGCGGGCTTGAGGAAATCCAGATGCATCGAGCGCACCACGAAGGCGAAGCCCGCGCCTTCCGTCTCGGGCTGGTCGAACAGCGCCTGCTGCTCGGCTCCCATCAGCCGCAGATGATTGGTCCGGCCGCGCTCCATGTAGCGCAGATAATTGGCGTGGTAGACGATGCCCGAGAAATCCGTGTCCTCGTAGTAGACGCGGACCTGCATGTGATGGCGGCCGTCGCGGATCTCGCCGTCGAGATGAGCTGTCACGTCGCGAGCCTCTTCGCTTGTCACTACCGATCCGTTTTGCGCAAAAACGGCCGGCCGCGCAAGCATGGTCAGGACACGACCAGCCCCGTTTGTCCCAGCGTCACCTCGACGATCTCCGGCGGCACGCCGAAACGCACGGGCATGACGCTGCAGCCGAGGCCGCCGGACACGATGAGGTCGCATTTCAGCCGGAAGTGACCATAGGCGAGCCGGATGCCGTGCTTGGGCGACACGGCCGGCGACCAGCCGAGCAGGCGGATCTGGCCGCCATGGGTGTGGCCGGACAGTTGCAGCGCGACCCGCCCGGGCACGCGCAGCGCGACGTCGGGCTCGTGTGCGAGCAGGATGACCGGTGCGTCGTCGGCGATCTTCGCCAGCGTACCCGCAAGATCGTCGGCGCCGAAGCGCACCATGCGGCGATAGCGTTGCGCCGGAAAATAGGCGAGCTGATCGCCGAGGCCGGCGAGCCAGAACGGACGACCGTCCTTGGTCAGGCGCACCGCGTCGTTCTCGTAAACGGGAATGCCGGCCGCCTCCAGCGCGCGATGGGCCACCGTCGGCCCCTGCCCGATCTGCTGCACGGTCTTGTCGTCCCAATAATCATGGTTGCCCATCACGGCATGGACGCCGAGCGGCGCCTTGAGGCCGGCCAGGACCTTGGCCCATTCGCTCGACGGAATGATGCGCGTGACCCGGCGGACGCCGGCGACATAATCGCCGAGCAGCACGATGATATCGGCCTTCAGCGCGTTGGTGCGATCGACGATGGCCTCGATCCGCTCCAGCGACATCCAGGGATCGCAGGCATGGATGTCGGCGATCACGGCGATCTTCAGCGGAAAATCCGCCGGCCATTGCCGCGGCGTCGGATGATAGCGGGTGACGTTGAGCCGCAGCACCGGCTCGACGCCGACGCCATAGGCCGCGGTCGAGACACCGAGCGCGGACAGGGCACCGATGGAACGGATGAGATGACGACGCGTGATCATGGAAGCCCGATGGTGATGCGGCCTCTTGATGCTGTCCGATTGGAGCGGAATTGGGGTGCGTTCGTGCAGACCGTCTGCAGCCGCGTGCAGAATTCCGCATCAAGGTTACCAGCGCCGCTCGCCGACCAGCGCATCCAGCCGCGCCTTCAATTCGTCGGGAGCGCGGTAGTACCAGACGCCGCCGAGCAGATCGCGAAAACGTGCGTCGGCGCGCGCCTCGCGCTCGATACGGTCGATCGTTCCGGTGCTGATCACATCTTCGAGGGGACCTGCGGCCAGCAGCGACAGCAGCACCGGATTGGACTCGATCTTCAGGATCTCCAGGATCAGGTCGATCATCCTGTCCGGATCGTCCTCGCGCAGATCGCGCTCGAAATCCATGATCGTGAACAGATTGTCATCCTGATCGCGTTCGGACTTCGAATATTGCTCGACCCAGGCGCGCGCGAGTTCGGCGATCGGCATGCCGGCGCAATCGAGCGGCTCGCGCGGCGTGCGCTGGGCCAGATGGTCGGCACGCCAGGCCTCGCTGTCGGCAAGCCCGACAATGCGCGACATCAAGGGATCGTCAGCGGCGACATGCACGCCGCCGAGCAGCCAGCGCAGCCGGTCATTGTGTGCTGCCTCCAGCTCGACGCGCGCGATCACGTCCTTGCCATGCGCGTAGAACAGCGCCAGCAGGAACTTGTCGTTGAGCTGCATCACCGTCGGCTTGTCGGCCTCGGTCCTGAGCACCTCGAGCACGAGATCGAGCGCGGCCTGCGGCCGGCGATGCGGCAGATGATCGAAATAGAGTTTGAGCGCCCACAGGCTGCCGACCTGGTCGCGGCGGCTGACGCGCTGAAGCGCGCACCACATCGACGCCAGCTCGCCGAGCGGCATCGGATCCAGAAACGCCTCGGTCTCGTCGGGCGTGCGCAGTTGCGGCGCGGCCGCGATTGTCTCCAGCAGCGTCGCGTCAGTCTGCCCGATGTCTTCCTGCCCCATGTCTTGCTGCCCCATGTATTCCCACTCCCGTCCGTATGCGTGAGCAGCGATCCCGATCGTTGCTCGTTCGCATTAGTGACGGAGTGGAACTCGCGGGTTCACCAATTGTGACAGTCAGTCGTCGTCGGCCTGATCAGTGCCGAACAGGCCGAACTGTGCCGCCGCATCGCGTGAGGGCTCGGCGATGTCGAGATGACGGAAAGCGTGCGAGGTCAGCAGCCGGCCGCGCGGGGTGCGCTGGAGATAGCCGCACTGGATGAGATAGGGCTCGATGATGTCCTCGATCGCATCGCGCGGCTCGGAGAGCGCTGCGGCCATCGTCTCGACACCGACCGGGCCGCCGCCATAGTTGAGCGCGATGGTCGAGAGGTAGCGGCGGTCCATGGCGTCGAGGCCCGCGGCGTCGACCTCGAGCGCACTGAGTGCATGATCGGCGATCTTGCGATCGATCGTGTCGGCATTCGCCGCCGAGGCAAAATCGCGCACGCGCCTGAGCAGGCGCCCGGCGATACGCGGCGTGCCGCGGGCGCGGCGCGCGATCTCGTTGGCGCCATCGGCGCTCATGCCGACATTGAGCACGCGCGCGCCGCGGCTGACGATGCTCTCGAGCTCCTCGATGGTGTAGAAGTTGAGCCGCACCGGAATGCCGAAGCGGTCGCGTAAGGGATTGGTGAGGAGGCCCGCGCGCGTGGTGGCGCCGACGAGGGTGAACTTCGACAGCTCGATCTTCACCGAGCGCGCCGCCGGCCCCTCGCCGATGATGAGGTCGAGCTGAAAATCCTCCATCGCGGGATAGAGCACCTCTTCAACCGCAGGGTTGAGGCGATGGATCTCGTCGATGAAGAGCACGTCGCGCTCTTCGAGATTGGTGAGCAGCGCGGCGAGATCGCCGGCCTTGGCGATCACGGGACCCGACGTGGCGCGAAAGCCGACGCCGAGCTCCTTGGCCACGATCTGCGCCAGCGTTGTCTTGCCGAGGCCGGGAGGGCCGACGAACAGCACATGATCCAGCGCCTCGCCGCGCTTGCGCGCGGCTTCGATGAAGATCGAGAGATTCTTGCGCGCCTGCTGCTGGCCGACGAAGTCGGACAGCGATTGCGGCCGCAACGCGGTGTCACCGACATCGTCGCTGCGGCGCTCGGGCGAGACCATGCGGTTGGCCTTGGGATCGCTCACTTCGAGAGCTCCTTCAGGCCGAGGCGGATGAGCTGCGCCGTTTCGGCGCCTTCACCCGCGCTGCGCGATGCCGATGCAATGGCCGCGGCGGCCTGCGGCTGACCGTAACCGAGATTGACCAGCGCGGAAATCGCATCCGCAACCGGGCGCGGCGCGCGCTGATCGTCGACGGCGCCGGCGAGATGCACGACGGCGGGATCGACATTGGCGAAAGCCGGCGCCTTATCCTTCAGCTCGGTGACGATGCGCTCGGCGACCTTGGGGCCGACACCGGGCGTGCGCGCCACTGTGGCCTTGTCGCGCAGCGCAATGGCGTTGGCCAGATCAGCCGGCGCCAGCGTGCCGAGCACCGCGAGCGCGACCTTGGCGCCGACGCCCTGCACGGTCTGGAGCAGGCGAAACCATTCGCGCTCCTGATCGGTGCGGAAGCCGAACAGCTTGATCTGGTCCTCGCGGACATAGGTCTCGATCGACAGCACGGCCGCCTCGCCCGGAGACGGCAGATGCTGCAGCGTCCGCGTCGAGCAATGCACCTGGTAGCCGACGCCGCCGACATCGAGGATGACGAAATCCTCGCCGTAGGAATCGATCAGGCCCTTGAGCTTGCCGATCATAGCCCGGCCACCTTCAGCCTGAGCGCCGTGCTCTGGCGGTGATGGGCATGGGTGATGGCGATGGCGAGCGCGTCGGCGGCGTCCGCGGTCGGCGGCTCGGCCTTCGGCAGTAATATCTTCAGCATCATTCCGATCTGCTGCTTGTCGGCGTGGCCGGCGCCGACCACGGTCTTCTTCACCTGGTTCGGCGCGTATTCGGCGACAGAGATGCCGAACATTGCAGGCGCCAGCATGGCGACGCCGCGGGCCTGGCCCAGCTTCAGCGTCGCGGCGCCGTCCTTGTTGATGAACGTCTGCTCGACCGCCGCTTCCATCGGCTTGTGATCGGACAGGACGGAAGCGAGCCCCTCGTGGATCGCGAGCAGCCGGCTCGACAGCGGCAAATCGTCCGGCGGTTCCACCGAACCGCAGGCAACGTAGATCAATCGGTTGCCGTCGGCCTCGATCACGCCCCAGCCGGTGCGGCGCAGGCCGGGGTCGATGCCGATGATGCGAACGGGGACGCGAATCGGGAGCGCGGTCATGGGCCAGTGATAGCGGCTGGCCGCCGCAGGGGAAACAGAAACAGAACGGAAGTAACAGGGGAAGTGATAGTCCGTGCCCCGGGCGCGACGCAGCACGAAGTGATGCGTCGCAGAACCGGGGCCTATATCGCCGCCGGCACATAGGAGGCACCACGGGTCCCGGCTCTGCGCAGCAGCGTTTCACGCTGCAGCGCGTCCGGGACACGAGAAGCCGCTACCCGCCCATCTTCGCGACCAGCGCGTCCGACACCTCGAAATTGGCGTAGACGTTCTGGACGTCGTCGTGCTCGTTGAGCAGGTCCATCAGCTTGAGCAGCTTCTCGCCGGTCTCGTCGTCGACGGCGACCGTGTTCTGCGGCTTCCAGATCAGTGCGGCCTTGCGCGGCTCGCCGAACTTGGCTTCCAGCGCCTTGGCGACGTCGCGATAGCTTTCGGTCGAGGCGTAGATCTCGTGGCCGCCTTCCCCGGAGACCACGTCGTCGGCGCCGGCCTCGATCGCGGCATCGAGCACGGCGTCGTCATCGGCGACGCTGCGGTCGTATTCGATGACGCCGGTGCGGTCGAACATGAAGGAGACCGAGCCGGTTTCGCCGAGATTGCCGCCCGACTTGGTGAAGAAGGAGCGGATGTCGGAGGCGGCGCGGTTGCGGTTGTCGGTCAGCGCCTCGACGATGACAGCGACGCCGCCCGGGCCATAGCCCTCGTAGCGGATCTCGTCATAGTTCTCGCCGTCGCTGCCGAGCGCCTTCTTGATGGCGCGCTCGATATTGTCCTTCGGCATATTCTCCTGGCGCGCGGCGATCACGGCGGCGCGCAGGCGGGGGTTCATGGCGGGGTCGGGCGTACCCAGCTTGGCGGCGACGGTGATTTCCCGCGCCAGCTTGCCGAACAGTTTCGACTTCTGCGCATCCTGCCGCCCCTTGCGGTGCATGATGTTCTTGAATTGGGAATGTCCGGCCATGCGTGATCTTCTCTAGGGAATCGTGCGCCAAAAGTGAGCGAGGGAAGCGCGGCCTTATAGGCCGCCAACCCACCGGAATGAAAGAGGCTCTACGACTTTAAGGTAATTCCGTAGTGGCCCGTGCCCAGAAGTCAGGCAGCGTTAACCCTGATTTCATTCCGGCTTGCGAAAATAGCGTCCGCCCGTCTCCCGGCAAGAGTTGACCTGATGGCGTTCGCATTATTTCGGAAGCGTCTGCCGGATGCGCCTGCGCTTGCGCTTGCCCCAGCGCCGCAAGTCTCGCAGTCGCCGGTCGATGCCGCCCCGCCCCCGGCCACCGAGGGTGATTCCGCCCGGGAGATCCTGGAACTGCTGGAACTCGAGCTCGGGGCCATGATCCGCCAGCTCGAGCGCGCCGCCAATTCGGTCGCCGGCGGCGCCGAGGCGACCGCCGCAACGCTGGCCACGATCCGCGACCGCACCGACGCCCTGACCGGCCGCAGCAACGCCGCACAGTCGACCGCGTCCACCTTCGCCCACGCCGCAGACAAGTTCACCCAGTCCGCGCAAGGCATCGGCGCGCAGGTCCGCGCCGCCGGCAAGCTCGCCGACGAGGCCAGCACCGCGGCGCAGGAAGCCCGCGCCAACGTGGACCGCTTGCGCGAATCCTCCGCCGCGATCGGCAACGTCGTCAATCTGATCGCGCAGATCGCGCGGCAGACGACGCTGCTCGCGCTCAATTCGACCATCGAGGCCGCACGCGCCGGCGCGGCCGGCAAGGGCTTTGCGGTGGTCGCGACCGAGGTCAAGGCACTGGCGGTGCAGACGCAAGGCGCCACGGAAGAGATTTCGCGGAAGATCGACGCCTTGCAGCGCGACGCCGCCGGCTCGGCCGACGCCGTGCACCGTATCTCGCAGGCGATCGAGGCGATCCGCCCGGTGTTCGACACCGTCAACGGCGCCGTCGCCGAGCAGAACGCCACCACCAGCGAAGTCTCCGGCAATGCCGCCAGCGCCTCGGACTTCATCATCTCGGTCGGCGAGAACGCGGCCGAGATCGATGCCGCGACCAAGGCCGCCGAGAGCCATGGCGAGAACGTCGCCAGCGCCGGCAAGGCCGTCACCACTTTCGCCCGGAAACTGAAATCGCGCTGCGCGGTGCTGCTGCGCCAGAGCGAGCACGACGACCGCCGCAAGACCGAGCGGCTGCCCTGCCATCTCAAATTCGAGACCGCGCGCGGCACGATGCCGGTCTACGAGATATCGATGGACGGCGTGCTGATCGGCAGCGCGGAGGCGGGCCGGCTTGCGCCGCAGGCGATCGTCGAGGGCACGCTCGAAGACGTCGGCGCCTGCCGCCTGCGCGTCATCGAGCAATCCAGGGCCGGTGCCCGCGCGCAGTTCGTCAGCCCCAATGCCGCGCTCGGCGAAAAGATCGAAGACAAGCTCTGGTCGATCCACGAGGAGAATAGCGAGTTCGTCACCCGCGCCATGGAAGCGGGCAACGCGCTGACCGCGATCTTCGAGCAGGCGGTCGCGCGCGGCGAGGTGAAGATCGACGATCTCTTCGACGCCGACTATGCGGAGATCGCCGGGACCAATCCGCAGCAATATCGCACGAAATATCTTGATTGGGCCGACCGCGCGCTGCCGCCGTTCCAGGAAGCCTTCCTCACCAAGGACCAGCGCATGGCATTCTGCGCCATGGTCGACCGCAACGGCTTCCTGCCGGTGCACAACAAGATCTATTCGCACCCGCAGCGGCGGGGCGACGTCGCCTGGAACACCGCCAATAGCCGCAACCGGCGCATCTTCAACGATCCGGCGGGGCTGGCTGCCGCGCACAACCAGCGCTCGTACCTAGTCCAGAGCTATGCGCGCGACATGGGCAACGGAAATACGGTGATGATGCGCGAGATCGACGTCCCGATCCGCGTGCAGGGCCGGCACTGGGGTGGATTCCGCACCGCTTATAAACTGTAGTACAGGCTCCAGTGCACTCTCGGGCAAGACGGCGGGCGCGAATCATCCTTTAAGCTTGGAATTGGAATTGGAATGGGAATGCCCGCGGTGAGCCGATGAACGGCTCCGCCTGGAGAACGCCCGTAAATGTCCCTCGCACAACTTGCAGTCATGGACACCGGCTCCAACCGGACGCTGGCCGAGCGGCTGATCGACCAGCTCGCCGACCGCATCGGCGGTCTCGGTGTCGAGCTCGCCGACATCGCCGGCAATGTCCAGGAAGTCGCCAACCGCGTCGCCAACCAGTCGGAGCGGTTCCACCACCTCCAGAAGACCGCCGAGACCATGGTCTCGGCCAATCACGACATCGCCAATGCCTCGCAGGCGGTGCAGACGACCACATCGGCCGCGGTCGGCGAGATCGCGCAGTCGCGTAGCGCGGTCGATACCGCCGTCAGCCACATCTCCGAGCTCGTCGCCGCCGTGGAGCGGATCGAGGCGCGTCTCAGCGCCGTCGGCTCGGCGCTGGCGCAGGTGGCGAAGGTCTCCGGCTCGATCGAGGCGATCGCGAAACAGACCAATCTGCTGGCGCTGAACGCCACCATCGAAGCCGCGCGCGCCGGCAATGCCGGCCGCGGCTTTGCGGTGGTCGCAAGCGAGGTGAAGAACCTCGCCGAAGCCACCCGCCAGGCCACGCATCAGATCTCCGACACCGTGCGCGATCTCGACGGCCAGATCGAAGGCCTGATCGGCGAGAGCAGCGATGCCTCGCAGCGCGCCAAGACCGCGGGCGAAGGCGCCCAGCAGATCTCCGGCATCATCTCGCGCGTCCAGCAGGGCTTTGCGTCGGTCGAGGCCGAGATCGACAGCGTCACGCGGGCAGCGACCTCCAATCTGGGACATTGCGACACCGTCATCAGCGAGCTCAACGAGCTTGCCAAGGGCGTTGACCTCTCTTCGCACGACCTTGGGAATGCCGACCGGCGGATCGCAAAGCTGCTCGACACCTCCGAGGGCCTGATCGCGCTGATCGCCGACAGCGGCGTGGAGACGTCGGATGCGCCGCTGATCCGCATCGTCGTCGAGACCGCCAGGCAGGTCTCGGCCGAGTTCGAGGCCGCCATCGGGCGCGGCGAGATCACGCTCGACCAGCTCTTGGACGAGAACTACCGCGAAATCCCCGGCACCGATCCGAAGCAGTACAACACCGCCTATGTCGACTTCACCGATCGCGTGCTGCCCGCCATCCAGGACCCGATCCAGAAGTCCGATCCCCGCATCGTGTTCTGCGTCGCCTGGGCCAAGGGCGGATATCTACCGACCCATAATCCGAACTATCGCCTGCCGCAGGGCAAGGACCCGGTCTGGAACAATGCCAATTGCCGCAACCGCCGCCTGTTCACCGATCGCGCGGTGAAGAAGGTCGCGGCCAACACGAAGCCGTTCCTGCTCCAGACCTACCGCCGCGACATGGGCGGCGGACAGTTCGTGCTGATGAAGGACCTGTCCTCGCCGATCGTGATTCGCGGCAAGCACTGGGGCGCTTTCCGGATGGGTTTTCGGCAAAGCTGAGGGCCGCTGCGGCGGCCCTTGAATCAAAAACCTGAAAAACAACCCCATGCACAGTAGCCGGTGCCAGGGAAATCAATGGCTTGGGTGCCCGGGCTTGAGGCTCGTCGAGCCGACGCCAATGCCTCACGCTTCAGGCGCGGAATGCAGCCGTTGACCCGTCGGGCAAAACAGGGATATAATACGATTATTCCGAAATAGCGCGCATGCTGAGACAGACGCCTCGCTCCAGTGAATCTGCGTGTGCCGCCGTCGGCGCCCTCTCCCACAAGGGAGCTATCGCGTATGGGCTTGGCGAGTATGGGCTCGGCGAGGCCTGAGCAAGCGCCTCGTCCTTCGAGACGACCGCTTCGCGGTCTCCTCAGGATGAGGCTGAGTGGGAGCTTTGCCTGCCGAAATTGCCGCCACACATTCCGTCCTCATCCTGAGGGCCCGCCGGAGGCGGGCGTCTCGAAGGATGGCCGCGTGCGAGGTTCGCCACGTTTTTCTGACATGCAATAGCCCTGCGCAAGGAGGGCGAGCACAGCAAATGCTGCGATCGATCCCGACGGACGCGCCGCCTGACTTTCCCAATCGCACGACTTTCGTCATCGCATGGTTTTGCGCATTCGCACGACCGCGCGCGGCAATCAACAATGCATGTGACGAAAAAGCGTCAGAAAATGACGATTATCATATCAATCGGCCCAAAACGCTTGCAGCGATCGGCGCACGAATTCGTGAACGTCATGGCCTGACGCGTCGGTCGCGCAAATATGCATCGCGAGAAATTTCGGCGCTTCATCGTTTCGCACCGGTATGATTATGGTCGCGCGGAAATTCGCCGACCCGATCGCCGTAAGCGATCCAGCGAGCAAGGGGATGCATATGGCAACAACACTCACCATCAACGGCGAAACGAAATCGTTCGACGCGCCACCTGAAATGCCCCTGCTGTGGGTATTGCGCGACATCCTCGGAATGACGGGCACGAAGTTCGGCTGCGGCATCGCGCAATGCGGCGCCTGCACCGTGCATGTCGACGGCAAGGCGGTGCGCTCCTGCGTGCTGCCGGTGAGTGCGGTCGCGAACCGCGCGGTCACCACCATCGAGCATGTCGGCAGCACGCCGGCCGGCGCGAAGGTGCAGAAGGCCTGGTTAGAGGCCGAAGTGATCCAGTGCGGCTACTGCCAGTCCGGCCAGATCATGGCGGCGGCCGCGCTGCTGGCGGCAACGCCCCATCCTGACGATTCCGACATCGACGCCGCGATGGCCGGCAACATCTGCCGCTGCGGCACCTATGTCCGCATCCGCGAGGCCATCAAGCAAGCCGCCAACGGCCGTCAGTCCTGAGGTTCGCCATGAATGCACACAACAACCTCTCCCGCCGCACGCTTCTGACCGGCGGCCTCGCCAGCGGCTTCCTGCTCGCCTTCCATCTGCCGCTGCGCGCCGCCGCCAACGAGCCGGTGCAGCCCCGCGACGTGACCGACGGCAAGTTCGCACCCAACGCCTTCATCCGGATCGACCCTGAAGGTGTGACCACGCTGGTGATGCCGCAAGTCGAGATGGGACAGGGAATCTACACCGCGGTCTCGATGATCCTGGCGGAAGAGCTCGACGCGGACTGGTCGAAAGTCCAACTGCTGCACGCGCCCGCCAACGAGAAGCTCTACGGCAACCCGATTTTCATCATTCAGGCAACCGGAGGCTCCACATCGGTCCGGGCATTCTGGAAACCGCTGCGCGAAGCCGGTGCCAGCGCACGCGCCATGCTGGTGCGGGCCGCAGCCGCGCAATGGGGCGTCGATCCTGCCAGTTGCACGACGTCGAAGGGTGAGGTGACCCACAAGGCGAGCGGCCGGAGGCTCGCCTATGGCGCGCTTGCCGCCGCCGCAAGCGGCCAGACGCCGCCCAAGGATGTCCCGCTCAAGGACCCCAAGGATTTCGTCTATATCGGCCAACCGTTCAAGCGGCTCGACACGCCCGAGAAGGTCAACGGCAAGGCCGTCTACGGCATCGACGCCATCGTGCCGGACATGAAGTTCGCAACGCTGGCGCAGTGCCCGGTGTTCGGCGGCAAGGTCGGCAAGGTTGATGACCGCGCCGCAAGGAAGATTCCGGGCGTGCGGCAGATCGTTGTGCTCGACGATCTCGTCGCCGTCGTCGGCGATCACATGTGGGCGGCGAAGAAGGGCCTCGACGCGCTCGATATCGCGTGGAACGAGGGTCCGAACGCGAAAGATCAATTCGAAAGCGATCTGGGACGATTTGCGCGCTGCCAGCGCAAAGGACGGCGTGGTCGCCAAATCCACCGGCGACATCGCCAAGGGCCTCGCCTCCGGTGAAAAGATCGAAGCTTCGTTCGAGCTGCCGTTCCTCGCGCACGCAACGATGGAGCCGTTGAACGCCACGGTGCATTGCAAGGCCGACTCCTGCGAAATCTGGACCGGCACCCAGATCATGGCGCGCGTGCAGTCGGAGGCGGCAAAGGCGGCCGGGCTCCCGGTCGAGAAGGTGACCGTCAACCAGCACCTGCTCGGCGGCGGCTTCGGCCGCAAGCTCGAGCCCGACATGGTGGTCGCGGCCGTTCGCATCGCCAAGCAGGTCGACGGGCCGGTCAAGGTGGTCTGGACCCGCGAGGAAGACATTCAGCACGACGTCTATCGACCGGTCTATCGCGACACGATCGCAGCGACCCTGTCCGGCGGCAAGATCACCAGCTGGAAATACAAGATCGCCGGCGCGGCGATCATCGCACGCTGGCTGCCGCCGGCCTTCCAGAAGGGCATCGATATCGACGCGATCGACAGCGCCACCGACGTGCCCTATGACATCCCGAACTTCCACGTCGAATATGTCAGGGCCGAACCGCCGGCGATACCAACGGGGTTCTGGCGCGGAGTCGGCCCGAACAACAACGTGTTCGCCGCCGAATGCTTCATGGACGAGCTGGCGCGCAAGGCGGGCAAGGACCCGGTCGAGTTTCGCCGTGGAATGCTGGCCAACCAGCCGCGCTTCCTGGCTGTCCTCAATCTCGCGGCAGAAAAGGCCAATTGGGGTCAACCCTTGCCCGCGCGCGTCGGGCGCGGCGTGTGCCTGCAGCCGTCCTTCGGCAGTTTCATCGCCACCGTGGTGGAAGCGGAGGTCGACGAGCTAGGTGAGGTCAATCTGCGCCGTGTGACCTCGGTGGTGGATACCGGTATCGCCGTCAATCCCGATACGATCGTGGCGCAGGTCGAGGGCGGCCTGGTCTTCGGTCTCACCGCTGCGCTCTACGGCGAGATCACGATCGAAAAGGGGCGCGTCCAGCAATCCAACTTCCATGACTACCGGATGTTGCGGATCAACCAGATGCCCAAGATCGAGGTGCACGTCGTCAAGAGCGGCGAGGCGCCCGGCGGAATCGGCGAGACCGGCACCACCGCTGGACCGCCGGCGCTGCGCAACGCGATTTACGCCGCAACCGGCGTGGCGCTGCGGCGCCTGCCGATCGATCGAAAACTGCTGGCTGCGGGGAAGAAGGCATGAGCGGCAAGATGCGTATCCTCACAAGCGTCGTTGTGATCGCAATCGTCGCAGCAGGGCTCGGCACCTGGATCATCCGCGGGCCCGGCCCGCTCGATTTCGCCGGCGGCACCAGGGTGGCGCTGGCGGATTACCGCACCGGCAAGCCGACCGGCGTGCCGGCCAAGCTCGAAAAGGCCAGTCTGGTCGAGCGCGGCGAATATCTCGCCAAGGCGGCCGACTGCATGGTCTGCCACACCAAGCCCGGCGAGAAGGACTATTCCGGCGGGCTCGGCTTCAAGCTGCCGTTCGGCACGCTCTATTCGACCAACATCACGCCGGACAAGGACACCGGCATCGGCAATTACAGCGACCAGGATTTCCTCAACGCAGTCCAGCACGGCAAACGCCGCGACGGCGCGCGGCTCTATCCGGCGATGCCGTATACGTCCTACACCTTCATGACCGACGAGGACGTGCTGGCGGTGAAGGCCTATCTGTTCAGCCTGCCGGCGGTCCGCGCCAAGGCGCCCGACAACACGCTGTCGTTCCCGTTCAACCAGCGCTCAGCGATGATTATCTGGTCGGCCGTGTTCAATCCGGACACGCGCTTTACGCCTGACGCCTCGAAGAGCCCCGAGTGGAATCGCGGAGCGTATCTCGCCGAAGCGCTGGCGCATTGCGGTGAGTGTCACACCCCGCGCAATCTCGGCTTCGCGCTGGATAACCGCAAGAAGTTCGGCGGCGCGATCACCGCGGGCTGGCGCGCCTTCAACATCTCCTCGGACAAGGCGACGGGTCTCGGCAACTGGAGCGATCAGGATCTGATCTCGTATCTGTCGCTCGGCCACGCTCCGGGCCACGGCTCGGCATCGGGTCCGATGGGTGAAGCGGTCGACCACAGCTTCAGCCAGTTCGCGCCAGAGGACATCCGCTCCATCGTTGCGTATTTGCGCAGCGTGCCGCCGGTCGCCTCGCCGGACCTGCCTGCGACCACGGCGCCGGTCGCGCCCGCCTCGCACAAGGAAGGCGTCACGGCGGACGCGCGCGGCAAGAATGTGTTCGCCAGCGCCTGCGCCAGCTGCCACGGCTGGAGCGGTGAGAGCCCGGTGTCGCCGATGGCAACGCTGACCGGCACCTGGGCCGTCAACGACCCCGCCGCCACCAACGTCGCGCAGATCGTGCTGTCAGGCACCAAGCGCCACACGCCCGACGGCGCACTGTCGATGCCGGCGTTCGGCAACGCCTATACCGACGACGAGATCGCGGCGGTGGCGAATTACGTGACGGCGCGGTTCGGCACCAAGGGCTCGAAGCTGACGGCGAAGGACGTGGCGGAGCTGCGGGAGCAGACGGCGGAGTAAGTCTCTCGCCGCAAGCGCCGCTGCCCCTTCTCCTCTTGCGGGAGAAGGTGGCATAGGCGGCCTTCGGCCGCCGTTCTTGAGAACGCCGAAGCGACGCTTCGGCTATGGCGCCGGATGAGGGGTTGTCTCCGCGAATTCAAATGCGAGAGGCTCACACGCGGAGAGAAACCCCTCACCCGTCTCGCCGCGGCGCGCTCCGCGCGGGCAAGAGCCGCCTTGGCTTGCTCCAGCGCATCTTCGCGCGTCAGAGTTCCGGCCGCGTCCGCCGGCTGCGGATGTGATCCCAGTAAAAGTATTTGGATTCGCGGCCGGCCGCAAAGCGCACCTCGAAGCTGCCGGATTGCGGCACGGCCTCGTGCTTGATGATACGGACACGGTCCGTCATCAAGACGCGTCCATCACTCGGCTGAAGGCGGGATGCTGCCGATTCTTGACCTTGATTCAGCGGTCGAAACGAGCGCCACGGTACCGTGCCAAAGGGTCGCTACGGATCGCGCGGTCCTTTCCAGTCGGTAAAGTCGTACACACTCCACCAGCGATGAAGCGTGTGGTTGCACTCCGTGCAATCAAAACGGCCGTTTCCTGCGACCGACCGCTTTATCTGGATTGCACTGTGGAGTGCACCACAAAACAAGCAACTGAAGAAGACGCGGATCGGGCTAGTCATTGATTTGAAACGAAGGTGCGTGTGCCTGTCGGGGAGACCGCGACGCCATATGCGAAAGAGAAAATGGTGTCTTGGCAATTCGAGCCAAGAACTTGTGAATTTGCGCCAACAACTGGACGCTATCCACCATTCCTGAATCGTTCCTGATCCCTGGTTGATACAATCGCCGCCATCTCCCAATGTCGCTGTTCTGATGAAGTGTGTCCTCTCGCCGGGTGATTTTGGGGATAACTGCGATCAGACCTCGGCGCCGTTGATCTAAATCAAACGGGCAATCTGGCCAGTCGGATCATTCACCGCGACCGGGTCGTAGTCCGGTTCACCCGGTCGAGCCGCTAGGCTAGGAGCGACTCTGGAATGCGGACCCCGGCCACCCACCCAACCCGGCTGGGGTCCGATTTCCAGCTGACGGATGCCAGAAGTGCAAACATGCCGTTCGCCGCAGCGCGGATTGATCGACTCTCGGAGCCGTCCGGTGGTTGCCCTGGCCGCGCCACAACGTCAGTTCGCTTCGGCCGTGCGCCCGCGAAGAGCGGCCGGCTCTTTTCTGGGCAACGCTCCGAGCTGGTTCATCCTATCGGGATCGAGCATCCCAAGCATGTCTAACAGCGGGCGGCGATGACTTCGTTTGGCTTGCTGGTCGTTACCATCATCGGCATCCTGTGTGCCGCAGTGCTCGTAGCGCCAACGACGCGACACGCCTATCTCGGCCAAGCCCGCCGCATGGTCGGCATCTTGTTTTGGCTCGCCCTGTTCGTGCTGCTTGTGAGCCTCTGGTCGCGGATCGGCTGGTGATTTTTGGCCGCCAAGGTGCTCGAACGAACCGAGGTAATAAGCCCGGTCGACTTGGATCGGGCCAACTGAGCGGGTTAGGCCACGAGTTTCATCGGCTTGACGGCCTTCACGGCAAACTCGCTGATGATGCGCCGTAGGTCAGAGGGGTTGTCTCCGCGAATTCAAATGCGAGAGATCACACGCGGAGAGAGACCCCTCACCCGCCTCGCCGCGGCGCGGCGAGCCACCCTCTCCCACAAGGGGCGAGGGTGCACCGTCAGCGCTGCTCGAGAATTCAGCTCAACCAGAACCGCGGCGTCGCCGGCTCCAGCCGCCCGCCGATGCGCACCGGCGCGATCTTGAGCGCGAGTCCCGTCGCATCGTCCGTTTCCACCGCGACACCGCTCAGCGTCGCCACGCCCGCGGCCGGCTCGAAACGGCCCGACGGAATCCCCGACGTGAACCGCCGCAGCGGCTCTTCCTTCTGCATGCCGATGATGGAGTCGTAATCGCCGGTCATGCCGGCGTCGGTCATGTAGGCGGTGCCGCCTGACAGGATCTGGTGGTCGGCGGTCGGCACGTGGGTGTGCGTGCCGACGACGAGGCTGGCGCGGCCGTCGCAGAAGAAGCCGATGCCCTGCTTCTCGCTGCTCGCTTCGCAATGGAAGTCGACGACGATGGCATCCGCGGCGACGCCGAGCGGACAGGCGCCGAGCTCGCGTTCGAGCGCGGCGAAGGGATCGTCGAACGGGGTCATGAAGACGCGGCCGAGCGCGTTGACGACGAGGGCATGCTTGCCGTTCTTGGTCTCGACCAGCGCGGCGCCGCGGCCGGGCGTGCCGCGCGGATAGTTCGCCGGACGCACCAGGCGCTCGGCGCGCTCGATGAAGACGAGCGCCTCGCGCTGGTCCCAGGAATGATTGCCGAGCGTCACCGCATCGGCGCCAGCATCGAGAAACTCCTGGTAGATCGCTTCGGTGATGCCGAAGCCGCCGGCCGAGTTCTCGCCGTTGACGACGACGAAATCGAGCGACCAGTCCTTGACCATGCCGGGCAGATAGTCGGCGACGGCCGTGCGTCCTGCACGGCCGACGACGTCACCCACGAAGAGAATGCGCAACTTCAGAACTCCGGAAATCGAACGCGTCGGATTCGGTTAGCACATAATCCAGCGCGACGTCGTGCGATAGTGCCGGGACCGCCTCGATCTCCTGTGCGGCAAAAGCGAGCCCGATGCCGACGATATTCTTGGTCTTGCGCAAATGCGCGAAGGTGAAGTCGTAATGCCCCGCGCCATAGCCGATGCGATGGCCGAGGCGGTCGAACGCCGCGAGCGGCGTCAGCATGATGTCGGGAATGACTTCCGCCGCTGCCGGCGACGGCTCGGGAATGCCGAGCGGGCCGAGCATCAGGCGATCATTCGGATGGAAGATGCGGAAGATCAGCGACTGGCCGCGCGCGGTGACGCAGGGCAGCGCCAGCCTGGCGCCCTCCTCGGCGAGCTTCTTCAGCAGCGGCATCGGGTCGATCTCGCTGCGGATCGGCGAGTAGCCGGAGACGATGCTGCCGGGCAGGAGCTCGAACGGCAGCCCGCGCTTGGCGAGCTTTGCGGCGGCCGTGGCGCGCTTCTTCTCGCTGAGCGCGTCGCGCTTGGCGAGGGCTTTGGCGCGGAGCTCGGCTTTCGAATTGGGCATGCGCGTTTTCCCCCGAGGCAGAGCCCTGCTCTGCTGCCATCGGCCGCCTTGCACGCAATTGCGCTTCGGACGGCCGAACCGATATTGCAGAAACGCCAGTGCAAGAACCTCGACGCCGCGGCGTACTGGATGCCCCGGTCAAGCCGGGGCATGACACCGAGACCTTGATTGAACCGCAAGCGTGTCGGGGACGCAATTCGACGGACACGAACCAGAAGGAAACAGTGCGAAGCCGCGTACGCCGTTGAAGCACTCGATCCCGGAGTTCCCTACGAAAGTAGGTGGGCACCATATGTCCGGGCCCACGGGCCCGGCCAGGGACAGTTCCCTAAAGGATCGATAAGGCCCCGGGGATATATGGCTCCTGACGCGCGTCGCAGCCTCGCCGGAGCAATGTAACAACGATACTGACGAATCGCCAGCCCAACCGCACGGCCGTCCAAAATCAGCCGATCGCGATCCCGTTGCCGACGGTCCGGTTCAGGACCTGGGTCGACTTCTCGATGCGTTCGGCGGCGGCATTCAGCGCGTTGACCACGGCGGTCTGCGTCATCCTGGCGCGCTCGACGGCGGCATTGCGGAAATCCCGCAGCTCGGTCAGCTCCTGCTCCATGGTGCGGATGCGGTTGCCCGAATCGACCAGCTCGTCACAGACGGTCAGCGCGGCCATCACGGTGAGGCGCGCGTCGCCGATCTCGCCGAATTTTCCGCGCAGCGACTGAATCCGCGTTTCCAGGCTTTCAGCGAGCTTCAAGAGCCGCACCTCCTGGCCTTCCTCGCAGGCCATTCGGTACTGCCGGCCATTGATGGTGACGTTGATGTGGCTCATCCGTCCTCTCCGGTATCGAGCACCGAACGTATCGTGACGATTGCGGAATCCAGCCGGTCGGAGATATCGCGATTGGTGCGCTCGAGCTTGCGCGCCTTCACCAGTGCGCCGTCGAGCTCGTCGGCAAGCCGCGAGCGATCCGCGCCCAACGCCTGGATTCGTGCTGCAAGCTCGTTCTCGTCGCGATCGGCATCGCGCCGCCGCTCCACCGCGCTTTCGAGCGAGTCGAGCGCCGCCATGAGTCTGCGCGTCGCGATCTCGATCTCGACGGCGGAGGACTCCGTCATGGCAGAGCTGTTGGAAACGCGATCGTTCATGCAGTCAGCGGCGGAACCTTTGGCCTATCCTGCGGCCTTTACCCGGGAGCTTGCCGTCCGGCAAAAGACTCGGTTCGGCAAACGGTTAGAAGCAGAAATTTACGTGGCAAGCTAGGGAAGCGCAACGCCGCCGCGAAACTATGCACTGCTAAGCAACTTTTACGGCCAAACCGGCGTTTGATTGCCTTGGACTCCCGGAACCGAGGTGCTATCCCAGCCCGACCTTCCGTGGCCGCCAGGCTCCCCCCACGCGGCCCGCACCACCGCCAAGCGCCTCATTTCAGACGGATTTCAGACATGACGCAAGTCGACCACACCCGTATGGCCAACGCGATCCGTGGCCTCTCGATGGACGCTGTCGAGAAGGCGAAATCGGGCCACCCCGGCCTGCCGATGGGCGCCGCCGACATCGCCACGGTGCTGTTCACGCAGTTCCTGAAATTCGACGCTGCCGCCACCAACTGGCCCGACCGCGACCGCTTCGTGCTCTCGGCCGGCCACGGCTCGATGCTGCTCTATTCGCTGCTGTATCTGACCGGCAATGTCGACATGACGCTGGACCAGATCAAGCAGTTCCGCCAGCTCGGCGGCTTGACCCCGGGCCACCCCGAGAACTTCCACACCAAGGGCATCGAGACCACCACCGGTCCGCTCGGCCAGGGCATCTCGACCGCGGTCGGCATGGCGCTCGCCGAGAAGATGCTCGCCGCCGAGTTCGGCAAGAAGATCGTCGACCACCACACCTACGTGCTCGCCTCCGACGGCGACCTGATGGAAGGCGTGTCGCAGGAAGCGATCGCGATGGCCGGACACTGGAAGCTCGGCAAGCTGATCGTGCTCTACGACGACAACGGCATCTCGATCGACGGGCCGACCTCGATCGCCGATTCCGTCGACCAGGTGAAGCGATTCAAGTCCGCCGGCTGGGCCGCCGAGAAGATCGACGGCCACGACCAGGCCGCGATCGCCGACGCCATCACCCGCGCGAAGAAGTCGAACAAGCCGACGCTGATCGCCTGCCGCACCACCATCGGCTTCGGCGCGCCGCATAAGGCCGGCACGTCGAAGGCGCATGGCGAAGCGCTCGGCGCCGACGAGCTCAAGGCCGCCAAGGAAAATCTCGGCATCTCGCTCGAGCCGTTCTCGGTGCCCGATGACGTGCTGAAGGCCTGGCGCGCAGCCGGCAGCCGCGGCGCTGCGGCCCGTCAGGAATGGGAAGGACGGCTCGGCGAGCTCGGCAGCCGCAAGCGCGCCGAGTTCGAACGCCGCCTGCGCCATGAGCGTCCGGCTTCGCTCGCGAAAGCCATTCGCGCGTACAAGAAGGAGCTGCTGGAGAAGCCGATGACGGCGGCGACCCGCAAGTCTTCGGAAGCCGTGATCGAGGTGATCGCCGGCGCGATGCCGATGGAATTCCTCGCGGGCTCCGCCGACCTCACCGGCTCCAACAACAACAAGGCGAAGTCGGCGACCGCGTTCTCCGCCAAGACGCCGAAGGGCCGCTTCATCCATTACGGCATCCGCGAGCACGGCATGGCGGCTGCGATGAACGGCATCTTCCTGCATGGCGGCTTCGCGCCGAACGGCGCGACCTTCCTGGTGTTCACCGACTATGCGCGTCCGGCGATGCGTCTCGCCGCGCTGATGGGCACCGGCGTCGTCTACGTGATGACGCACGACTCCATCGGTCTCGGCGAAGACGGCCCGACCCACCAGCCGGTCGAGCATCTCGCCGCGCTTCGCGCCATTCCGAACATGCGCGTGTTCCGCCCCGCCGACTCCATCGAGGTCGCCGAGTGCTGGGAGCTTGCGCTCAATCGCATTGACGGTCCGACCGTGCTGGCGCTGACGCGGCAGAACCTGCCGCAGCTCCGCACCAATGCGCCGAACGACGTTCCCTGCGCGGCCGGCGCCTATGAGCTGGTCGCCGCCCAGGGCGAAGCCAAGGCGACGCTGTTCGCCTCCGGCTCCGAGGTCGAGATCGCGGTGGCCGCCCAGAAGCAGCTCGCCGAGCGCGGCATCGCGTCACGGGTGGTTTCGGTGCCCTCGCTCGAGCTTTTGTTAGCGCAACCAGAAGCCAAGCGTGCCGAGATCATCGGCAACGCGCCGGTGAAGGTCGCGATCGAGGCCGCGGTGCGCTGGGGCTGGGATGCCGTGATCGGCCAGGATGGCGAATTTATCGGCATGCATTCGTTCGGCGCGAGCGCGCCGGCGAAGGATCTTTACAAGCATTTCGGCATTACCGCCGAGGCTGCGGTTAACGCTGTGCTGAAGCGCGTCAGCTGAGAGTTGAGCTTGCCAAAAAAAAGGACTACGTAATCTCTCATATGATCAAGCACCGCCCGGCCGAACCGGGCGTCCGCCCCTAAAAAACCCTCGCAGGCGCGTAAGTCGCGCGTTGTGCGGGGAAGATTAGGCGTTATCGAACCCGTCATTGAACGGTCATAAGGAGATGAAACATGGCAGTCCGCGTCGGAATTAACGGTTTTGGCCGCATCGGCCGCAACGTGTTGCGCGCTATCGCCGAGTCCGGTCGCAAGGACATCGAGGTCGTCGGCATCAACGACCTCGGCCCGGTCGAGACCAACGCCCATCTCCTTCGTTTCGACAGCGTCCATGGCCGCTTCCCCGGCACCGTCACCGTCGATGGTGACTCCATCAATCTCGGCAGCGGCAAGATCAAGGTGACCGCCGAGCGCGATCCCTCGAAGCTGCCCTGGAAGGATCTCGGCGTCGACATCGCGATGGAGTGCACCGGCATCTTCACCGCAAAGGACAAGGCCTCCGCGCATCTGACTGCCGGCGCCAAGCGCGTGCTGGTCTCCGCCCCCGCCGACGGCGCCGATGCCACCATCGTCTACGGCGTCAACCACGACACGCTGACCAAGGACCACATGGTGGTCTCGAACGGCTCCTGCACCACCAACTGCCTCGCGCCGGTCGCGAAGGTGCTGAACGACCTCGTCGGCATCGAGACCGGCTTCATGACCACGATCCACGCCTATACCGGCGACCAGCCGACGCTGGACACGCTGCACAAGGATCTCTACCGCGGCCGCGCTGCTGCGATGTCGATGATCCCGACCTCGACCGGTGCCGCCAAGGCGATCGGCCTCGTGCTGCCCGAGCTGAAGGGCAAGCTCGACGGCGTCTCGATCCGCGTGCCGTCGCCGAACGTCTCGGTCATCGACCTCAAGATCGTCGCCAAGCGCGCCACCGACGCCAAGGAAATCAACGCGGCGATGAAGCGCGCCTCCGAGCAGCAGCTCAAGGGCATTCTCGGCTACACCAACCAGCCGAACGTCTCGATCGACTTCAACCACGACCCGCACTCCTCGACCTTCCACGAGGACCAGACCAAGGTGCAGAACGGCACGCTGGTGCGCGTGATGTCCTGGTACGACAACGAGTGGGGCTTCTCGAACCGCATGGCCGACACCGCCGTCGCGATGTCGAAGGTGATCTAAGCAAGGTCTCGTGTCCCGGACGCGGTGCAGCGCGCTTGCGCTGCTCCGCAGAGCCGAGCCCCATCTCCCCGCGTAGGTCCCGGTTCAGCACAGCGGCACTTCGCGCCGCTAGTAGCGCCCGGGACAAGAGAGAGTGTCCGATGGCGAACAAATTCCGCACCCTCGACGACGTCGACGTGAAGGGCAAACGCGTGCTGCTGCGCGTCGATCTCAACGTGCCCATGGAGAACGGGCGCGTCACCGACGCGACCCGGCTCGAGCGCGTCGCGCCGACCATCACCGAAATCTCGGACAAGGGCGGCAAGGTCATCCTGCTCGCGCATTTCGGCCGGCCCAAGGGTCGCGATGCCAAGGAGTCGCTCAAGCCCGTCGCCGAAGCGCTGTCGAAGGTCGTGAAGAAGCCCGTCGCCTTCGCCGATGATTGCATCGGCGAGCCCGCGGCAACGGCTGTGGCGGCGCTGAAGGACGGCGACATCCTGTGCCTCGAAAACACCCGCTTCCACAAAGAGGAAGAAAAGAACGATCCCGCCTTCGTCGCGGAATTGGCAAAACTCGGTGACATCTGGGTCAACGACGCGTTCTCGGCCGCGCACCGCGCCCACGCTTCGACCGAAGGCCTCGGCCACAAGCTGCCGGCCTATGCCGGCCGCACCATGCAGGCCGAGCTCGACGCGCTGGAGAAGGCGCTGGGCTCGCCGACCAAGCCCGTCATCGCCATCATCGGCGGCGCAAAGGTCTCGACCAAGATCGACCTGCTCGAAAACCTCGTCAGCAAGGTCGATGCGCTCGTGATCGGCGGCGGCATGGCCAACACCTTCCTGCACGCCCAGGGCGTCGCGGTCGGCAAGTCGTTGGCCGAGAAGGATCTCGCGCCGACCGCGCTGCGCATCATGGAGAAGGCGGAAGCCGCCAACTGCGCGATCATCCTGCCCGTCGACGCAACCGTCGCCTATCACTTCGCCGCCAACGCGCCGTCGCATGCCTACGGGCTCGATGCGATCCCGGCCGACGGCATGATCCTCGACGTCGGTCCGCAGTCGATCGCGCGCGTCCACGCCGCCATCGACGATGCGGCAACGCTGGTCTGGAACGGACCGCTCGGCGCCTTCGAGATGCAGCCGTTCGACCGCGGCACCGTCGCGGCCGCCAAGCACGCGGCCGAGCGCACCAAGGCCAAGAAGCTGATCTCGATCGCGGGCGGCGGCGACACCGTCGC
Organism: Bradyrhizobium sp.; assembly: GCF_035935975.1. Taxonomy (GTDB): domain Bacteria; phylum Pseudomonadota; class Alphaproteobacteria; order Rhizobiales; family Xanthobacteraceae; genus Bradyrhizobium. The sequence goes on along the minus strand of NZ_DASYWN010000038.1, from coordinate 179,488 downwards.
GGCGCTGAACCAGGCCCATGTGGCCGGTCAATTCACCTATGTCTCGACGGCCGGTGGCGCATTTCTTGAATGGATGGAAGGCAAGCCCCTGCCCGGCGTCGAAGTTCTGCGCACCAAGTAATTCGTCGGAAAAAAGCACGCGGCCCTTAGGCCCAAACGGAGAAAAAGACACATGGCTCGGATCACGTTGCGTCAATTGCTCGACCATGCGGCTGAGAACGATTACGGCGTACCGGCCTTCAACATCAACAACATGGAGCAGGCGCTGGCGATCATGGACGCCGCCAACCAGGTCGACGCTCCCGTCATCATTCAGGCCTCGCGCGGCGCGCGCTCCTACGCCAACGACGTCATGCTCAAGCACATGATGGACGCGGTCACCGAGATCTATCCGCACATCCCGGTCTGCGTGCATCTCGACCACGGCAACGAGGCCGCGACCTGCATGACCGCGATCCAGGCCGGCTTCACCTCGGTGATGATGGACGGCTCGCTCAAGGCCGACGGCAAGACCCCCGGCGACTGGACCTACAATGTCGGCGTCACCAAGACCGTGACCGACATGGCCCATCTCGGCGGCATCTCGGTCGAGGGTGAGCTCGGCGTGCTCGGCTCGCTCGAAACCGGCATGGGCGACAAGGAAGACGGCCACGGCGCCGAAGGCAAGCTCAGCCACGACCAGCTCCTGACCAATCCGGACGAGGCCGTGAAGTTCGTCCAGGAGACCAAGGTCGACGCGCTGGCGATCGCGATGGGCACATCGCATGGCGCCTACAAGTTCACCCGCAAGCCCGACGGCGACATCCTCGCCATGAACGTGATCGAGGAGATCCACCGCAAGCTGCCGAACACGCATCTGGTCATGCACGGTTCGTCGTCGGTGCCGCAGGACCTCCAGGACATCATCAACGCCTATGGCGGCAAGATGAAGCCGACCTGGGGCGTGCCGGTCGCCGAGATCCAGCGCGGCATCAAGAACGGCGTGCGCAAGATCAACATCGACACCGACAACCGCATGGCCATGACCGGCCAGATCCGCAAGGTCCTCAAGGACAATCCGGAAGAGTTCGATCCGCGCAAGTACCTGAAGCCCGCGATGGAAGCCATGACCAAGCTGTGCAAGCAGCGGCTCCAGGAGTTCAACACCGCCGGCCAGGCCGCCAAGTTCAAGAAGATCCTGACCCCCGCCGACATGGCCAAGCGCTACGCCAAGGGCGAGCTGGATCCGAAGGTGGCGTAAGCCCCTCAAGCCTATTCCCGGGTCATTCCGGGACACGCGAAGCGTGGGCCCGGAATCCATAACCACAGTCTGGGGTTATGGATTCCGGGCCTGCGCCTTTCGGCGCATCCCGGAATGACAGAAAGCCCCCTTTACCCTGCGACCAACGTTAACTCGGCAATTGCCCGAGAACGGTCTATTTTCACAGGCAAGGGCAGAATCGTTTTGGGAGGAACTCTCGATGAATCTGACTGAGCTCAACAGGATCGCGACCGCCATGGTCGTATCAGGCAAGGGTATCCTTGCCGCCGACGAATCCTCCGGCACCATCAAGAAGCGGTTCGACGCGATCGGCGTGGAATCGACCGAAGGCAATCGCCGCGACTATCGCGAGATGCTGTTCCGCTCGAAGGAGGCCATGAGCCAGTACATCTCCGGCGTGATCCTCTATGACGAGACGATCTGGCAGGACGCCAAGGACGGCACGCCGCTGGTCAAGCTGATCGAACAGAGCGGCGCCATCCCCGGCATCAAGGTCGACGAGGGCACGCAAGCCCTGCCGATGTGCCCGGGAGAGCTCGTCACCGTCGGGCTCGACAAGCTCGCCGAGCGGCTGAAGAAATATTACGATCGCGGCGCGCGCTTCGCCAAATGGCGCGCGGTGATCGACATCGGCAGCGGCATTCCCTCGATGACCGCGATCAGCGTCAACGCCCACGCACTCGCCCGCTATGCCGCGCTGTGCCAGGCCGCGCAGATCGTGCCGATCGTCGAGCCTGAGGTGCTGATGGACGGCGATCACGACATCGACCGCTGCTATGATGTCACTAGCCGCGTGCTCAACAAGACGTTCCAGGAATTGCGCGTGCAGCGCGTTGCACTCGAAGGCATGGTGCTGAAGCCGAACATGGCGATCTCCGGCAAGAAGTCACCGAAGCAAGCCTCCGTCGAGGAGGTCGCGGAGAAGACGATCCGGCTGCTCAAGGCCTGCGTGCCGGCGGCGGTGCCCGGCATCGCCTTCCTCTCCGGCGGCCAGTCGGACGAAGAGGCGACCGCGCATCTCAACGCCATGCACAAACTGGGGCCGCTGCCCTGGGGCCTGACCTTCTCCTACGGCCGTGCGCTGCAGGCAGCCCCGCAGAAGGCCTGGTCCGGCAAGGCCGAGAATGTCGCCGCGGGTCAAACCGCATTCAGTCACCGCGCCCGCATGAACGGCCTCGCCTCCAAGGGCGAATGGCAAAGCAGCCTGGAAAAGAAGGCAGCCTAGATCTTGTCGAACAAACCGCCTCCGCCGCGCCCGGCGCCGCGTCTCTATCTCGCGACGCCCGTCGTCGATGATCCCGCTGCGCTCGTCGCCGAGCTGCCGGCTCTGCTGGCCGCCGCCGACGTCGCGGCCGTGCTGGTGCGGCTGAAGGAGACCGACCAGCGCACCATGATCACGCGCATCAAGGCGCTGGCGCCGCCGGTGCAGAAGGCGGGCGCCGCACTGCTGGTCGACGGCTACCCCGAGCTCGTCGCACGCGGCGGCGCCGACGGCGCACACCTCCCCGGCATTGCCGCGTTGAAAGAGGCGCTGCCCTCGCTCAAGCCCGATCGCATCGCCGGCGTCGGCGGGCTGACGACGCGACACCATTCCATGGATGCGGGCGAGATCGGCGCGGACTATTTGCTGTTCGGCGAGCCCGACGCGAGGGGACAGCGGCCCTCGGCGCAAGCGATCGCCGAGCGGCTGGACTGGTGGGCCGAGCTGTTCGAGCCGCCCTGCGTCGGCTTTGCGACCTCGCTGGAGGAAGCCTACGACTTCGCCGCCAGCGGCGCCGATTTCGTGCTGGTCGGCGATTTCATCTGGGCCGATCCGCGCGGGCCCAAGGCTGCGCTGATCGAGGCCGACGCTGCGATCAAGAAGGCCCATGCGGCTGCGCCTGCTAGCGAGGAGCACGGCTAGCGCCCGACATGAAGCTCCCGCGCATCACCATTCTGGCTACGCTGCTGATGACGGCGCCTGCGGCCGCGCAGCTCCAGATCACGCCGCCGGCCGCAACGCCGCCTCCTCCGGCCGAGAAGCAGAAGCCCAAGCCGCCGGCGCCTCCCAAGAAGAAGGAGGCCGCGCCGGCGCCAAAACCTTCAGCTTCGCCCAAGCCGGCCGCGTCCCCCAAGCCGGCGCTACCCGCAACCGTGATCCCCGCACCGGAAGCTGATACGCCCGGTGTCGATCTGGTGTTCGGCGCCTATCAGCGCGGCCAGTACAAGACGGCGTTCGAGCTCGCCAAGGCCCGCGCCGCGACCGGCGATCCCAAGGCGATGACCATGCTGGGCGAACTCTATTCCAACGCCATGGGCATCCGCCGCGACTACGCCAAGGCGCTGGAATGGTACAAGCGCGCTGCGGATGCCGGCGACCGCGAGGCGATGTTCGCGCTCGCGATGCTGCGCATGTCCGGCCGCGGCGGCCCGGTCGACAAGGGCGAGGCGGTCAAGCTGATGGCCTCCGCCGCCAAGCTCGGCGAGCCCAAGGCGGCCTACAATCTCGCTCTGCTCTATCTCGACGGCCAGACCCTGCCGCAGGACGTCAAGCGTTCCGCCGAGCTGCTGCGCCAGGCGGCCGATGCCGGCCTGCCCGAGGCGCAATACGCGCTGGCGACCTTCTACAAGGAAGGCACCGGCGTGCCGAAGGATCCCGAAAAGGCCGCACGGCTGCTCCAGGCCGCCGCGCTCGCCGACAATGTCGATGCCGAGGTCGAATACGCCATCGCGCTGTTCAACGGCACCGGCACGCCGAAGAACCAGCCGGCGGCCGTCGCGCTGCTCCGCAAGGCCTCCCGCCAGGGCAGCGCGATCGCGCAGAACCGCCTGGCCTGGGTGTTGATCAACGGCATGGGCACGTCCGTGGACAAGGTCGAGGGCTTCAAATGGCACCTGGTGGCCAAGACCTCCGGCAAGGGCGATCCGGAGCTCGACAAGCAGCTTTCCGACCTGCCAGCCGAGGATCGGTCCAAGGCCGAGGCCGCCGCCAAGAAGTGGCTCGGGACCAAATGACTTGACCTCAAGCCCCTCGCAGGGCACCCAATTCCCTCAAATGGCGCGGTTTTGCGCCCCTGCCCCCGATCAAGACCAGAGCTCATGCTGTATTCCGCAACTATCAACGTCATGGTCAAGGCGGCGCGCCGCGCCGGCCGCAGCCTCAAGCGCGATCTCGGCGAGATCGAGCACCTCCAGGTCTCGCTGAAGGGGCCGGCCAATTTCGTCTCGCTGGCCGACAAGCGCGCCGAGGAGATCCTCTACCAGGACCTCGCCAAGGCCCGGCCCGGCTACGGCTTCATCGGCGAGGAAGGCGGCACGCGGGAAGGCACCGACAAGAGCCACACCTGGATCGTCGACCCGCTCGACGGCACCACCAACTTCCTGCACGGCATCCCGCAATTCGCGATCTCGATCGGTCTCGTGCGCGAGGGCACCATCATCGCTGGCGTGATCTACAACCCCGCCAATGACGAGCTCTACATCGCCGAGCGCGGCAAGGGCGCCTTCCTCAACGACCAGCGCCTGCGCGTCGCCGGCCGCCGCCAGCTCAACGAATGCGTGGTGGCCTGCGGCCTGCCCCATATCGGCCGCGGCGACCACGAGGAATTCCGCCGCGAGATGACCGCGATCCAGGACCGCGTCGCGGGCCTGCGCCGCTTCGGCGCCGCCTCGCTCGACCTCGCCTTCGTCGCCGCCGGCCGCCTCGACGGCTATTGGGAGCGCAATTTGCAATCCTGGGACATCGCCGCCGGCATGCTGATGGTGCGCGAAGCGGGTGGCACGGTCAGCGACATCGCGACGCCGGGCGACCCGCTGGTGACGGGCCACGTCGTGTGCGGCAACGAGTTCGTGCACGGGGAGCTGGTGAAGATTTTGAGGAAGCCGGCGTAAGGCGCAGGCTCGCGCTCCAACGGCTAGGAGTCGTCCTCGTCCGATTCCTCGTCGCGATACTCGCCTCCGAGGGTCAGGCCCTCGATCGTCGTGGCGCCTTTCGACTTGATCACCCGGCGAAGCGGGACCGAACTCTCGCTTCGCAAGGCCGCCATCAGCTGTTCCGAATGGGTGACGATCCAGATGTCGGCGCGGCCTGATGCCTTGACGATCAGCCGGGCCAATGGCGCCAGCAGCGACGGATGCAGGCTGGTCTCGGGTTCGTTCAGTGCAATGAACGGCGGAAGCCGGTAGCCCATGAACACCGCGAGCAGGCAGATGTATTTCAGCGTCCCATCGGATAATTCGTGAGCCCTGAACGGCCGCGGCATATCCGTCAGCTGCAGATCAAAATCACATAAGCCGTTTGCTTCCCATGCGCGGAGCTCAGCGCCCGGGAATGCATCTTCGATTGCGTGCTGCAGGTCGGCGGTGTCTCCCCGGATGGTGTAAAGCGTCGCCAGGGCCGCGGCCAAATCGGTGCCGTCGGCACTGAGCGAGGGCGTCGTGATCGCGAGACAAGGCTTTCGGATCGGTGACGCCGGATCGGTGCGAAAATCGTGATAGAAGCGCCAGCCCAGCATCGCGTTTCTGACCAGATCAATTTCGGGGCATTCCTTTCCATCGGAAAAACCCGCGAGCGCCGTCTCGGACGGCAGCACCGCGTCCTTGTGGCTGTTCCAGGCGCCGCTCTCGCTGCGGACACTGACGAGCGAATTCTTCCGCTCCATCATTTGAACCGTTCGTTTGCCCCGCGTCGCTTCGATAGTTTCGGCCTTGATCATCGGTTCGCCGGAAAATGCCGCCTCGAGCGGGCCGGGAAATCCGAGCTCGATGGAATATCTGAGATGGTCGAATTTGGCCGACAACCGCAGTCGTCCATCTTCGCCTCGCTTGCGAAGGCCGGACCAGCAGACCGAATTCAGTCCGCCTTCCTCGGCGATCGTGCGCGTAATTCGACCTGTCGCCGCGTCGCGCAACAGCGACAAGGACTTGTAGAGATTGGATTTGCCGACACCATTCTCACCCACAAACACGGACAAGGGGTGGATCGGTATCGAGAGCCGCCGAATGGAGCGATAGTTGGAGATCGCAACATCGGTCGGACGCATCGCATGCTCTCAATCGGCGGGCTGGCTGTGCATTCGCGCCGCGGCGCGAATACATGTACTTTCAATCGGGAGCTGTAGTCTGGATTGACCACCCCGAGAAAGCAAGCCGACCGATCCGGCGTTCAGTGGCCGGCCCTTGCCGGCGCGGGCGGCCCAGACATTTCGGCCTTCTTCTCCTCTGCCTTCTCCCGGTCTCCCGCCAGCACGCGCTGCACCGAGACGAAGAACACCGGCACCATCAGCAGCGCCAGGATCACCACCGCGATCATGCCGCCCATCACGATGCTGCCGAGCGCCTGCTGGCTGGCGCCACCGGCGCCGTGGGCGATGGCCATCGGCAGCACGCCGCAGATGAAGGCGAGACCCGTCATCAGGATCGGGCGGAAGCGCAGGCGGCAGGCTTCGATGGTGGCTTCCACCAGCGGCTTGCCCTCTTTCCGCAGATCCTTGGCAAACTCGATGATCAGGATCGCGTCCTTTGCTGCAAGGCCGATGATGGTGATCAGGCCGACGGTGAAATAGACATCGTTCGGCAAGCCCCGCAGCATCGCCGCGATCACGGCGCCGACGATGCCGAGCGGCACGGTGAGCAGCACCGCGAGCGGAATCGTCCAGCTCTCATAGAGCGCGGCCAGACACAGGAACACCACGAAAATCGAGAGAGCGAGCAGGAACGGCGCCTGCGAGCCCGACAGCTTTTCCTGCAGCGACTGACCGGTCCATTCATAGCCGAAGCCGCGCGGCAGCTTGCCGGCGAGCCGTTCCATCTCGGCGATGGCGTCGCCCGAGGTGAAGCCGGGTCGGGCTTCGCCGGAGATGCGCACCGCCGGATAGTAGTTGAAGCCGGCGATCTGGGTCGGCCCACGCGCCCATTCGACGGTGGCGAAGGACGAGAACGGCACCAACTGGCCGCGGCTGTTCTTGACGTTGTAGTTCAGGATGTCCTCGGTCCGCATGCGGTCGCGGGCATCGGCCTGCACCACGACGCGCTGCATGCGGCCGCGGTTCGGGAAGTCGTTGATGTAGTTCGAGCCGAGATTGGTCGAGATCGTGTTGTTGATATCCTCGAAGGTGACGCCGAAGGCGCCGGCCTTCTCGCGGTCGATCACGAGGTTGACCACGCCGGCTTCGGGCAGGCCTTCGATATAGACCTTCTGCAGCACCGGGCTCGCATTGGCTTCGGCGATCAACTGATCGGCGGCGCGCATCAGGGCCGGATAGCCCTTCTGGCCGCGATCCTGGAGGCGGAACGAGAAGCCGGAAGAATTGCCGAGATTGTCGATCGGCGGCGGCTGCAGCGCGGAGATCTTTGCGTCGCGGATCGAGGACGACAGATCGCGGTTGATGTCATTGACGATCGCCGCGGCGGAATCCTTCGGCCCGCGCTCCGACCAGTCCTTCAGCGTGATGAAGGCCTGTGCGGTGTTCATGCCCTGGCCGGAGAAGCTGAAGCCGGTGAGGAAGGTGACGTTGTCCACGCCCGGCCGCGCGGCCAGATATTTCTCGACCTTCTCGATCACCGCCTCGGTACGGGCGTAGGACGAATCCGACGGCGTCTGCACGTCGGTGGTGACGAAGCCCTGGTCGTCGATGGGCAGGAAGCCGCCGGGCAGGCTGACGAAGGCCCAGGACAGGCCGACCAGCAGCGCGACGTAAACCATCATCAGGCGGCCGGTGCGCTTCAGCGAGAAGCCGACGGTGCGGGCATAGTGGAATCGGCAGGACTCCAGCAGATGATTGAACCGGCTGAAGACGAAATTGCTCGAGTGGCCGTGCCCCTTCGCAACCGGCTTGAGCAGCGTGGCGCACAGCGCCGGCGTCAGCGAAAGCGCGAGGAAGGCTGAGAAGCCGATCGCCGCGACCATGGTCACCGAGAACTGGCGGTAGATGATGCCGACCGAGCCCGGGAAGAACGCCATCGGCACGAACACCGCCATCAGCACCAGCGTGATGCCGATGATGGCGCCGGTGATCTGCGACATCGCTTTCCGCGTCGCTTCCTTTGGCGACAGGCCCTCCTCGGCCATGATGCGCTCGACATTCTCGACCACGACGATGGCGTCGTCGACGAGGATGCCGACCGCGAGCACCATGCCGAACATCGAGAGCATATTGATGGAGTAGCCGGCGAGCAGCAGCGTGGTACAGGCGCCCAGCAGCGCCACCGGCACCACGATGGTCGGAATGATGGTGTAGCGGATGTTCTGCAGGAACAGGAACATCACCACGAACACCAGCACCACGGCCTCCAACAGCGTCGTCAGCACCTTCTTGATCGAGGCCTCGACCACGGGCGTGATGTTGTAGGGGATCTCGTAGGAGATGTTGGCCGGGAAGAAGCGCGACAGCTCCTTCATCTTCTCCTCGACCGCGCTCGCGGTCGCCAGCGCGTTGCCGGTCGGCGACATCAGCACCGAGAGACCGGCGGTCGGCTTGCCGTCGAGGCGGGTGTTGAACTGGTAGCTGAGACCGCCGACCTCGATGCGCGCGACGTCGCGCAGGCGCACGGTCGAGCCGTCGGCATTGGCGCGCAGGATGATGGCGCCGAATTCATCGGGGGACGAGAGCTGGCCCTTGACCAGCACCAGCGCTGAGGTGCGCTGGTTCGAGGTCGACGGCTCGGCGCCGATGCTGCCCGAGGCGACCTGCGCGTTCTGCGCGGCGATCGCCTTGTTGACGTCGTCAGCGGTCAGCCCATAGCCGACGAGTTTCGCCGGATCGACCCAGACGCGAAGCGAACGCTCGGTGGAATAGAGCGTGGCGCGGCCGACGCCGGGGATTCGGCGGATTTCGCCGAGCACGTTGCGGATCATGAAGTCGCCGAGGCCGACCTCATCCAGGCTGCCGTCGGTCGAGTTCAGCGTGATGATCTGCAGCACCGCGCTGGAGGCTTCCTCGATCAGGATGCCCTGCTGGATCACCGCGCGCGGCAGGCGCGCTTCGACGCGCTTGATGCGGTTCTGCACCTCGACCGAAGCCGCGCTGGTGTCGGTGCCCGGCTGGAAATTGGCGATGATCTCGACCTGACCGAGCGAGTCGCTGGTCGATTCGAAATTGAGGATGCCGGAGGCGCCGTTGAGCTCCTCCTCGATCAGGCGCGTGACGCTGTTGTAGAGGTTTTCGGGCGACGCGCCCGGATAGCTGGTCGAGATCGAGATCGAGGGCGGCGCGATGATCGGATATTGCGCGATCGGCAGCAGCGGCACCGCGATCGCGCCGATCAAGCAGATGAACAGCGCGACGACCCATGCGAAGATCGGCCTGTCGATGAAGAAGCTCGGCATTTGCCGCTTTACCCTCGTTGTTTCGTTAGTCCCTCATGGTGAGGAGCGCGAAGCGCGTTCGAACCATGAAGGCCCGGCTCTCACCCGTGGCCATCCTTCGAGACGCCCGCGTCCAGCGGGCTCCTCAGGATGAGGAAGACACTTGCCGCGCTAAAGCGTTACCGCGTGACCTTGAGGGCGTGCCGGTTGTCCGCGTTCGCCTCGGCCTCGGACCAGGATTGCGGCTTGACCTTGTCGCCGGCGGCGAATTTCTGGAAGCCTTCGACCACGACCTTGTCGCCGGCCTTGAGGCCCTCGGTGACGAACCAGACGCCGTCCTGCACCGAACCGGTGCGCACGGGCTGCACCGCGATGTGGTTGTCGTCCTTGACCACGAACACTTCGCTGCCGCCGCCGCCATTGCGCTGGATCGCCTGCTGCGGGACGGCGATGGCGTCGCTATCGAGGCCCTGGTCGATGCGGACGCGGACATACATGCCCGGCAATAGCTCCCGCTTGGGATTGCGGAACTCGCCGCGCAGCGTCACCTGGCCGGTATGGGCATCGACCTTGGCATCGGAGAACAGCAGCTTGCCCTCGAGCGAGTAGAGGGTGTTGTCGTCGAGCACGAGGTGCACCTTGGCGGCGTCAGCCGCGATGCGCTCGAGGTCGCCGCTCTCGAACGCGCGGCGAAGCTGGTTGAGCTCGGTCACTGATTGCGTGAAGTCGGCATAAATCGGATCGAGCTGCTGGATGGTGGCGAGATTGGTCTCGTTCTGCACGACGAGCGCGCCCTCGCTGACGATTGCCGCGCCGACGGTGCCGTCGATCGGCGCGCGCACGGTGGCATAGTCGAGGTTGAGTTTTGCGCGGGCGAGCTCGGCCTTGCGGCCCTCGACCTCGGCGTGGGCCTGACGCTCGGCGGCAACAGCCTTCTCGTTCTCGGCCTCGGGCGCGGCGCGCTGGCTGGTCAACGTGGCGATACGGTGCGCCTGCTGCTTGGCCTGCATCAGCGCGGCATCGGCCTTGGCGAGCGCGGCCTCGTTGGCCATCACCTCGACCTCGAACGGACGCGGATCGATACGATAGAGCGGATCGCCGGCCTTCACCTCGCTGCCCTGGCGGAACAGGCGTTCGACCACGATGCCGGAGACGCGCGGCCGCACGTCGGAGACGCGGGTCGGCGCGATACGGCCCGGCAGCTCGCGCACCACGGCGCGCGGCTGCGGCTTCACGACGATAACGCTGACATCAGGATCGGTGGCCGGAGCAGCAGAGACGGCCGAGCTCGATTCGTCGCAACCCGCGAGCAGCGGCGCAAAGGCCGCGAGCATCATTGCAACGCATGCCGATCGCGCGCGAAGTCCTGACATGAAGTTAAGTGCCCCGATGTTGTTGAAACTGGTCACGCGACACGGAGCCCGTTCTGGGCGATTCCGCGCAGCTGATGCCGTCAAAATAGAATGGACTTGCTGCGACGCAACGGATGGCGCGGGCGGCTCAATGTCACACGGCCTATCATGCTGAGTTCCGGAGGCTTTTTGGGGGTCACTCGATTGTGAGTCCGGTTCCATCAGGGCGCGCTGCGACCGAACATCGCAATCACTCGGCGGCCTTCATCCGGTAGCGGCTGACGCCCCACTCGGTTCCATCGGCGTAGCCGAACAGGCCGGAGGTCGCGAGCAGGAACCAGCGCCAGCGGCGCATCCACTGCGCGGTCTCCTCGCCGTAGACATTGCGCAAGGATGCTTCGACCGCGTCGCGATTTGCATCGAACCTGGCGAGCCAGTCGTTGGCGGTGCGCTGGTAATGCGTGCCGCTCCAGCACCATTCCTTCTCGATCGCGAAGATGTCGCCGAACTGCCTGACGAGGTGATGGCTCGGCATCAGCCCTTCCGTGAAGACGTGCTGCGCGATCCAGTCCTCGCGGTCGGTCATGTCGCACAGATGCGAGCCGGAGCGATGGGTGACGATGTGCATGAAGAAGCGCCCCTCGGGCGCGAGCCACGACCGCACGCGCGTCATCAGCTTGCGCCAGTTCAGGATCTGCTCGAACACCTCGATCGAGACGATGCGGTCGAACTGGCCCTCGGGCGCGAACACGTTCATGTCCGCGGTGATCACGCGCAGGTTCAACAGCCCGCGCTGCTGCGCCTGCGCCTCGACATAGGCGCGCTGGGCCTGCGAGTTCGACACCGCCGTGATCTTCGCATGCGGAAACTGCCGCGCCATCGACAGCGACAGCGAGCCCCAGCCGCAGCCGAGCTCGAGGACGGTCTGGCCGTCGGCGATGCCGGCATGCTCGACCGACTGGCGCAGTGCCTCCTCCTCCGCCTCCTGCAGGGTGGTCGCATCGGTCCTGTAGAAGCAGGACGAGTATTTGAGGTTGGGACCGAGCACCTGCGCGAAGAACGAAGCGGGCACCTCGTGATGCCCGTCACCCGCCTCCCCGGCGATCGGCCGCAGCATCATCCGTCCGGCGAAGGCGGCATCGTCGGCCGCCCCCAGCGCGGCGAGGCGGCCCGCGCTGCGGGAGCAGAGGCGCTGGATCGCGGCGCGGATCACGACGTCAGGCAGCGGCACGCGATCGGCGCTGCCGATGATCGTGGACACGAAGCTCATACGACCACTCCGTCTCTGGCGGCAGGGGCGAATGACGGCCTAAACCCGTGGAATGCCGACGTTTTGCGGCACACGTCGCTGTCAAAGCGCGGTCCGGGCTTTGGGTTCCGGGAGCTCTCCACGAAATCGGCTCATCCGGCGCTTTTTTTGGGCTGGCGCTGTGCCATAGTGCGCACTGCAAGCAAGTTCGTAACGGATGATACCGGCCATGCCGTCTGGCGCCCCGCCCCGCTCTTCCATCGATATCGAGTACACGAAACTGTCCTCACCCAGCGTCTTCCTGGTGCGGATGCTGGTCTTCCTGGTGCTGTGCAGCCTGGTCGGTGTGGTGCTCTACAAGCAGATCATCCAGGCCTTCTTCGCCAATCCGGGCCTCAACGCCCTGATCGGCGCGGTGCTGTTCATCGGCATCGTGCTGGCCTTCCGACAGGTGATCCGGCTCTATCCTGAAGTGTCCTGGGTCAACAATTTCCGCATCGCCGATCCCGGCCTGGCGCCGGCCCGGCACCCAAAGCTGCTGGCGCCGATGGCGATGATCCTGGGTGGCGAGCGCACCGGGCGGATGTCGATCACCCAGACCACGATGCGGCATCTGCTCGATTCGATCGCGACCCGCCTCGATGAGGCCCGCGACATCTCCCGCTACATGACCGGCCTGCTCGTCTTCCTCGGCCTGCTCGGCACCTTCTGGGGTCTGATCGAGACGGTCGGCTCGGTCGGCAAGGTGATCGACGGGCTCAAGGTCGGCGGCGATTCCGGCGCGCTGTTCGACACGCTGAAGGAAGGCCTCGCCGCCCCGCTCGGCGGCATGGGCATCTCGTTCTCGAGCTCCCTGTTCGGCCTCGCGGGTTCGCTGATCCTCGGCTTCCTCGATCTGCAATCGAGCCAGGCCCAGAACCGCTTCTACACCGATCTCGAAGACTGGCTCGCCACCACCGTGCGCGAATATGGCCATGGCGAGGTTGCGGTCGCGGCCGGCGGCGGCAGCAGCGTCGCCAGCGGCGAGCTCCAGGCCGCGGTCGAGCGCTTACGCTCCGTGCTCGAGGAAGGCAGTGCCAGCCGCGGCACCACCGCCGCGATGGCGAGCCTTGCCGAAGCCATCCAGGCGCTGGTTTCGCACATGCGCACCGAGCAGCAGATGATCCGCGAATGGGCCGACGGCCAGGGCGAGCAGAACCGCGAGATCCGGCGCCTGCTGGAACGAATCGCGCGCCAGCCCGAGAAGGGTTGAGGACGAAACGAAGGTCTCGTGCCCCGGACGCGATGCAGCACGAAGTGATGCATAGCGTCCGGGGCCCAGCACCTTCTGAGTGACAGATGGGTCCCGGCTCTGCGCAGCAGCGTTGCACGCTGCAGCGCGTCCGGGACACGAAAGTGGAGATCGACGACATGGCTCTAGCGCGCGGCCGCCGCAGCGAAGGCGCCTTCAACTACTGGCCGGGCTTCGTCGACGCGCTGTCGACGCTGGTGCTGTCGATCGTGTTCCTGCTGTCGGTCTTCCTGGTCGTGCAGTTCTTCCTGTCGCAGGAGGTCACTGGCAAGGACAAGGCACTGGAGCTGCTCAACGCCAAGATCGCCCAGCTCAACGAGTTGCTGTCGCTGGAGAAGCTCGGCAAGCTCACGCTCGACGACCAGGTCTCGCAGCTCAAGGCGGGCCTGGCCTCAGCCGAGACCGAGCGCGACCGCATCAAGGGCCTCTACGACGGCCTCGCCGCCGCCGGCAACGACGCGCAGGGCAAGACCAGCGAGCTCGGCAAGGCGCTGGATTCGGAGAAAGCCGTCTCGGCGCGGGCGCTGGCGCAGATCGAGGTGCTGAACCAGCAGATCAGCGCGCTGCGCCGGCAATTGGCGGCACTCGAAGAAGCACTCGATGCGAGCGAGAAGCGCGACAAGGAATCGCAGAACCGCATCGCCGATCTCGGATCGCGCTTGAACGTGGCGCTGGCCCAGCGCGTGCAGGAATTGTCGCGCTACCGCTCCGAGTTCTTCGGCCGCCTGCGCGCCATCCTCGGCAACCGCCCTGATATCCGCATCGTCGGCGACCGCTTCGTGTTCCAGTCCGAAGTGTTCTTCGACACCGGACAGGCCGTGCTGCTGCCGGAGGGCCGCGCCGAGCTCGACACATTGGCAGCTGCGCTGATCGAGCTCGACAAGAAGATCCCGAGCGACATCCCCTGGGTGCTGCGCGTTGACGGCCATACCGACGTGCGCCCGGTGAGCGGCGCGAACTTCAAGTCGAACTGGGACCTGTCCGCGGCCCGCTCTATTTCGGTGGTGCAGTATCTGATCTCGCTCGGCGTGCCGGCGCAGCGCCTGGTTGCCGCCGGTTTCGGCGAATTCCAGCCGCTCGACACCGCCAACACGGAAGAGGCCTACAAGCGCAATCGCCGCATCGAGCTGAAGCTGACGGAGCGGTAGTGAGCGGCGCGATCCACCTTCGCCCCTACCGGCCCGAGGACGAGGCAGCCTCGATCGATCTCTGGCATCGCACCTGGCAGCAGGCCTATCCGCAGATCGACTTCGCCGCGCGGCTGGACTGGTGGCGCGAGCGCTGGCGCAACGATCTGGTGCCGAAGGCGCAGGTCGTCGTTGCCGAACAGGACGGCGCCCTCACCGGCTTCGTCACCATCGACGGCGAGGGCTATCTCGACCAGCTCGTGGTCGATCCCGATCACTGGGGCTCGGATGCGGCGCGGCTGCTGGTCGATGAAGCCAAGCGGCTGTCGCCGTCGGGCGTCACGCTGCTCGTCAACAAGGACAATGCCCGCGCCATCCGCTTCTATGAGCGCAACGGCTTTGCCCGTGCCGGCGACGACGTGAACCCGACCTCGGGCCGGCCGGTGCTGAAGATGATATGGCGGGCGTGACGCCTGTCACTTAAGGGCGCCGGCGACGTCTGCTAGTCGTGGCGACGATGGCAAAGCAACGGAGACGATCGATGAAGCTGGCTGACCTCGCCAAGGGGTCTACGGTCCTGCTCGGCGTCATCGTCGCCGGAGTTGTGTCGACGAGCTATGTCGACCAGCGCTTCGCCACGCAGCTCAAGGCCGCGAGTGAGCCTGCTCCGGCGAGCAGCCCCCCGCCGACGAGCCCTCCTGCGTCGACGGACGTCCCGGCTCCAACAAACACCCCCGCAGCATCGGCCTGCATCGGCGAGGACGGCCGATGGAAGAACTGGCCGTGGCCGAACGTGCCGATGGGCTCGCCGAAGTGCAAATGAGGACCGCGCAGTCGGTCATCGCCGGCGCTTGAAAACAAGAATGTCGAAAACAACCCCATGACGTGGCGCGTTCGTCCATCCGCCCTCCCTCAGAACCTCACATTGAAGTTGGCGCGGAGGGATTGATCGGTGAGACCCGAGCCGAACTGACCACCATATGAGACGCCGAGCATGGCGGCGGGCGTAATCGCGTAGTCAAGACCGGCTTCGATCGCCGCCGCATTGCGCGCGATTGGAACACCGCCGATCGAGAAAGTGTCACCGCCACCGGCGAACCGGATCTGGGAGAGCGGCGTGGTGTCGCCGAAGGCGTGCCGCCAGCCGAGCATGCTCTTGGCCGTCACGGTCGCACCGTAGAGGTCGAACCTCGTCGACGCGCGCAGGCCGAGCGTCGTGAACGCCGCATCGGTGGTCGAGCTGCCGCTCGCCAGCGCCGCAGCGCCGCCCTTCTCGGTGAAGCCGTCGGTGCTCAGGCTGACATAAGCGAGGTTGGCGAAGGGCTCGAACCGGGCAGCGCGCATCGTGATGGCGTAGCCGAACTCGCCGAAGGCCTGCGCGGTGCCGGCGTTGTAGTTGCCCTTCAGACTATCCCCGAAGCCCGGGAACGCCACCGAACGGCTCGTCGAGATATCGTGCCAAGTGTAGGCAGCACCCGAGCGGAAGGCGAGATCGCCCCATTGCGTACCGCCATAGAGCCCGACATGGTAGTTGTCGCTCGATCCGGACGAACTGCGATCCCCGACGTTGAAGGTCGAGCGGCTGTAGCCGCCGAGCATGCCCACGCGCCAGGTGTCGCCGACGACGCCGTCGGCGCCCATGAAGAAGCCGCCGATGTCGCGCTTGATCGTAGCGGCATTGCCGTTGCCGTTCGACTGGCCCCAAGCGCCGAAGCCACGGCCCCAGACGGCAAAACGATCGCTGGTGGCTGACGCCGCGACCGGCTTGCCGTCAACATAGGTCATGACCGGCGAGCGCACCGCACCGACCGCATCGAAGGCATCGCGCAGGCGATCCAGCGCAGCATCGCGCACGAAGCGGCTGTCCTCAATCATCCCCGCCTTGGCCGAGGCATGCACCTCACCCGAGAGCTGGTCGAAGGAGCGCCGCGCCACCGCATCGGTCGGCAGCATAAGGACGGCATCGTAGATCGGATTGCCGCTGCCCAGGCTGTCCGTGCCCGCGCCGGTCGCCCGCTGGTTCGGCGTCAGGCCGGCAGCCGCAAAAGACTTGGTCTGGGCCACGTCGAGATAGACATGCGTCGGGTCATAGCGCTCGACCAGACCGATGAAGGCCGAGAGCGCGGTGTCGCCGGTGAGCGTATAGGTGCCGCTGACGCCGCCATTGGCTTGCAACACCGTATAATGCGTGCCCAGCACATAGGGTGCGGCATCGAGCTTCACGATGTTGAGCACCGCGCCGTTGGCGATCGTCGCCGTGCCGGTCGCATTGATGCGGTCGGCCAGACCCGTCGAGGTCAGTTCGACCTGATAGGTCGAGCCCGCCGCCTGCGCGATATTGCCGTTGACGTTCAGCGTGCCGATCGAGTTGCCCGGCCCGATGGTGCCGCCGGCATTGGCGACGATGCCGCCGACCGTGCCGTTGCCGCCAAGCATGCCGCCGCCCGACACCGTCACCAGCGAGTTGGCCAGCGAGCCGTTCACCGCCAATCGGCCGCCGGTGACGTTGGTGGCGCCGGTGAAGGCGCTGGAATCCGCGGTCAGATTGGTGTTGCCGGCGATCTGGTTGATGGTGCCGAAGCCGGCGATCGCCAAGCCGAAGGTGTAGTTGGCGTCGGTGTGGTTGAAGTTGACCGCGCCGTCGCCGAGGCCGAACTGGACGTTCGTGGCGTTGAGCGTGCCGGCCCCAGCCGCAGCCGATCCGACCACACTGCCGATGTTCAGCGCGCCGGCCGAGCCGGCCTGCGCCGCGATGACGGCAGCGCCGCCAACCGACACCATGCCGCCGTTCGAAATCGTCAGCGCGCCGGAGCCGATGTTGCCAACCGTGAGGCCGCTGCTATTCGTCCAGGTTGAACCGGCGCCGTCGACAACCACCGTCCCCTGTGCGCCCGAGCCATTGCCCACGGTCGCAGACGTGTTGCTGACCGCGCCACCATTCAGGATGTTCAGTGTGCCGGAGCCACCATGGCCAACGGTCAGGCTTCCGCTGTTGGTCCAGGTCGAGCCCGCTCCCGAGACGGCAACCGTTCCCGTCCCGGTGGCGATATTGCCGATGACGCCGCCGACGCTGTCGACCGCTCCTCCGTTGACGATCGTCAGCGTGCCGGTGCCGGCATCGCCGACGAAGAGGGCCATACTGTTGGACCAGCTCGAGCCGGCGCCGGTGACCGCGACCGCCCCGGTAGAGCCGAGAGAATTGCCGATATGGCCCACCGTATCGCTGACGCTGCCGGCGTTCGAGATCGTCAGCGTCCCGTCGCCGCCCGAGCTCACCCCAATATAGAGGGCCGAACTGTTGTTCCACGTCGAGCCGACACCGTCGACCGTAGCAAAACCCTTCGCATAGTTTCCGAGATAGCCGATGACACTTTTGACCGTACCCCCGTTTGCGACGGCCAGGGTCCCGGTCCCGGCTCGGCCGATGGCCAGGGTGGAGCTGTTGATCCAGGTCGAGCCCGCACCGGAGACCGTCACCGCTGCCGTGGACGATGCCGCATATCCGACATAGCCCAACGTGTTGCTGACCGTGCCCCCACTCGAAATGGTCAGCGCAGCCGCACCGGATTTGCCGATCGTGAGATCGGCGCTGTTGGTCCAGGTCGAGCCGGTACCGTCGACGGTCACCGTGCCGATGGATCCTGCCTGCGAGCCGACGAGACCCACGGTGTTGCTGACAGCGCCGCCGTTTGAAACGATCAGCTTCCCCTCGCCGCCATCACCGACTGTCAGCTGCCCGCTGTTGGTCCAGGTCGAGCCCGTGCCGTTGACGGTCGCCGTGCTCGTCGAGCCGCTGAAAGCCCCTATCTTGCCAGCGACGCTGGTCACGGTGCCGCCGGCGGTCACGGACAGTGTTCCCTGCCGGAAATTTCCGACGACCAGATTGCCGGTGTTGGTCCAGGTCGAGCCTGCGCCGCTGATCGTCACCGTGCCCATATGCGTGTCGGCGATCAGCCCGTTGACGTCGGTGAGATGGCCACCATTGGAAATTGTCAGCAGGCCTGTGCCCGCCTGGCCGACGGCCATGTCCGCGTTGCTGATCCAGGCCGACCCCGCTCCGTCAATGCTCGCGGTGCCGGTGGAGCCGGAAAAATAACCGACATAGGCGGCGCCACTCACAACCTTGGCGCCATTCGTGACGCTCAGAGTGCCGCTGCCCGAGGTGATATGGCCGACATAGAGCGACCCGACGCTGGTCCATGTCGAGCCGGCACCGTCCACCAGCACCGTCCCGTTGGTCGCGCCGGTATAGCCGATCGAGCCGATACCGCTGCTGGTAAGCTGTCCGCCGCCCGAGATCGTCAAGAGGCCGTCGCCGATCGACAGATTGTTGGTGGCCGCGTTCGGCCCCGCGATGACGGCGGGGTTCGGAGTCGAGGTCGCGATGAAGACGTTGACACCGGATGTGGGGAGCGTGCCGGTGTTCCAGTTTCCGGTCACGAACCAGTCGCTGGACGTGGTCCCCGTCCAATCGGCCGCCCTGGCCGCATCCGGGAGGGCCTGGCCGACCGATAACGTCAGGGCGAACACGGAGGCCGACGACAGGAGACGACGGCCGTCGAGCGGCCGCAATCCGAGGGACCTCAAATATAGCCCCTTGCGGCTGGTAAGACTGCCCATGCGAATCCAAAACCTCCGATTCAACAGCCACTTGGCTTGTGCTCGGAGCTATCGCATCGCGTTTGGACATCGTCTTGCCCTGGACTGCGGGCGAATTGACCTGGGGTGCGGCGCGACCGCTTTTCCGATCGGGCGTGACCGCGGGGCCATACGTTCGATGGCGCGTTGCTCTGCGCTCCATCCTTGGCAGGACACGAGAACCAACGGCGCGGTCTATTGTGTGGTGGAAGACCGGGAACTGCCCGGCATTGCGATCGCCGCGTCCGGCCCGGGCGCGGCCGGACTCACGGATCGATATCCGTAGCGCTACCGGACGGAACCTGGGGTGCAGCCGAAGCGATGGCGGAACGCGCGATTGAAATAGGAAAGACTGCTGAAGCCGCAGGAATAGGCGATCTCGCTCACCAGCAGCTTGTCGTAGGCCCGATCAGACAGGATCTGCCGCGTTTTCTGCAACCGCAATTCGAGGACGTGCTCAGCAAAGCTGAAGCCGGTCTCTTCCAGAATTTCGTGAACATAGCGAATGGACAGTCCGAGTTCCTGCGCGACCCTGCGTGCGGAAATTTCAGGACTGAGGAAGCCATCCCGGATCTTGGCCAGAATCGCCTGCAATCGCGCCGCCCGCAGGCCGCGCAGGCCCGCGATCTCGGCCGCCTCGCCTTTTGCGCCGGTCGCCAGGCCGACGAGATCGACGATCGTCTCGCCAACATGCGCCATGAGATCGGGCGAGACGATGGGCGGGCCGGCTTCGAGAATGCGACAATATCGCGTGAGCAGACCCAACGCCTCGTTCTCGGCGTCGATGCGCAACGCCAGCCTGTCATCGACATGTTTGAATGTGGTGGCGAGCACGTCGCGGGGGATCACCACATTGGCCCAGAGGTTTCTGTCTCCGCCGATCATTTTCAATGGCTCGGCTGCCGAAACCAGAGCGGCCTGTCCAAATCCGACACTATAGTCACGACCGACCTGCGTTCCGGCCAGCACCGTGTCGCCCCTGTTGACGAGCAGGAGATAACCGTCACGGCCATCGTCGGCGATGTTCCTGGCCTGCCTGTTGGCCCGTTTGATGGTGCCGGCCATCTGGCCGAGAACCAGCGGCCCAATGGCGGTAGCCTCGATATCCGCCTCGAAAGGGAGATTGTCGGAGACGCTGTATTCCACCGACCAGATTTCAGCGACGTGGATGTCCTGCCAGCGGGCGAATCTTGCTTTATCGTTCAGCTCTGAAGGCAGATCACGCGATGAAAATACCGTCTTATGTAGCAACGATGCAGTCCCAGCGAAAACAGACGCCCTTCGATAAGGAATGAACAGGCTTCGATCTTATCAAGATCGACAGGTTTTATAGTCAAATTCGATACTTATGGATCAGGACAGTCGGGCATCGCAAAGCGGCTGCTCGTATTCCGTTGCATGCCGCTGGTCTCGTCCGAAACCAGTCCCGCCGCATCTGCCGCAAGCTGGCTGATGAGCCGTCGGTTGAGGCCAAACGGGTATTTTGCGATGTTCCAGCCAGACACCGAGCTCTGCGGCTCTCCTGAGAGGCGACGGCGAGGTTCTGTGATTGCGAGTGCGAACGGCGGGCGTGTTGGACGCCTATGGGGGATGCGTGCAGAGGATAGTCTACAGCTCAAATGACCTGATAGGCGATGAAACACTCCGGAAAGAGCAGTGGATTTCATCGCTCTCATCCGGCTATGCCCATCTGCGTGCCGATCCGTCGATCGGCAGGTCATTTGAGGGCGAGCTCAGAATTGCCCGAACCAACGATGTCGCCGTAGGCACAATCCATGGCACCGTGAAGTCGATATCGCGGACCACGAGTGATATCGCTGCTCACAATACGAACAATGTCGTGCTGCTCCTGAATGCGGGGCAATACCCGCTCGGGGTCGACCAATCGGGGAAGAGCGTCGAACTTGCTCCTGGAGCGTCCGTACTCATCGAGCAGAGCGCGCCCTCGATCATTCTGGCTAGCGACGGACAATGCGGTCTCGTCGCTGTGCAGACGGAGCGGGAACGCGTTCGCCAACGATGCGCTCTGTTCGAGGACGGCCTGATGACGGTCGTATCCGGCCCGTCGGTGGTCAATGGGCTTCTCCGCGCCTATATCGATGTCCTCGTCGGAGAGACCGCCCCCACGATTCCCCTGATCAAGCAGTTCGCGGCTGATCATATCGCCGATCTGATCGCGGCGACGGCTTCGATCGCTATTCCCAATCTGGGGGAGGACAACGCACGGTTCGGAATCTCGAGCCGCGGGCGTCTGATGTCGGCTCGGCGCTACATCTCCCAGCGCCTCGAGGATCCTTTCCTGAGCGAGGAAGGCATTGCCGCGCATGTCCGCGTCTCCACCAGCCAGTTGCGAAAGGACTTCGAACGCTGCGGATTGAGCGTCGGTCGCTATGTCCGTGAACAAAGGTTGGAGAAAGCCGTGGCGATGTTGCGAGACCCGGCCTTGCGACGCCATCGCATCATCGACATTGCGTTCGCGTGCGGTTTTCGCAATCTCGTGACCTTCAACCGCGTCTTCCGAGCCGCTTACGGCATGCCTCCTTCCGAACTCAGGCAGGTAGGTGCGCCCCACTTCCAATGAAGCACCGCGCCAGCACAGAACCTCACGCCCCCTCGAACTGCAGCCTCGCCAGCCTCGCATAGAGACCGTTCGCGGCGACGAGCTCGGCATGCGTGCCCTGCTCGACGATCTTGCCCTGGTCCATCACCAGGATACGGTCGCAGGAGAGGACGGTGGCGAGGCGGTGGGCGATCACGAGCGTGGTGCGATGACGCATCAGCTCTTCGAGCGCGGTCTGCACCAAGGTCTCGCTTTCGGCATCGAGCGCGGAGGTCGCTTCATCGAGCAGCAGCAGCGGCGCATCGCGCAGGATGGCGCGGGCGATGGCGATGCGCTGGCGCTGGCCGCCGGACAGGGTCACGCCGCGCTCGCCGAGCGGGGTCTCATAACCTTCGGGCAATCGGCGGATGAATTCGGCGGCATGCGCGAGCTCGGCGGCGCGCTCGACCTCGGCGTCGGTCGCATCGGGACGGCCGAAGCGGATGTTCTCGCGGGCGCTGGCGGCGAACACGTTGGATTCCTGCGGCACCAGCGCGATGTGCGAGCGGAAGTCGCGCGGGTCGGCGGACTTGACCGGCACGCCGTCGAGCAAGATCGCGCCGTTGCGCGGATCGTAGAAGCGCAGCAGCAGATGGAAGATCGTGCTCTTGCCGGCGCCGGAGGGACCGACGATCGCGACCTTCTCGCCGGGACGCACGGTGAACGACACGGTGTCGAGCACGTTAACGTCGGGCCGCGCGGGATAGGCAAAGCTGACGTGATCGAAGCCGACCTCGCCGCGTGCCGGCACCGGCAGCGTACGCGGCGATGCGGGCGCGGCGATCTCGGGCTTCACATGCAGGATCTCGAACAGACGCTCGGCCGCGCCTGAGGCCGCCGAGACCTCGCCCCAGACCTCGCTGAGCTGGCCGAGGCCCGCCGCGGCAAACGCCGCATAGAGCACGAACTGGCCGAGGCGACCGGGCGAGATCGTGCCGATCAAGACGTCATGCGAGCCGATCCACAGGATCCCGACCACGCTGGCGAACACGATGAAGATGACGATGGCGGTGAGAACCGCGCGGGCCTGGGTCGAGGTGCGCGCGGCCTCATAGGCCTGCTCGACCTCGCCGCCAAAACGCTTCGCAGCCAGTCCTTCGCTGGTATAGGCCTGCACGGTGCGGATTGCGCCGACCAGCTCGCCGGCATAGGCCGAAGCGTCGGCCAGCGTGTCCTGCGCATTGCGCGACAGCCGCCGCACCCAGCGCCCGAAGGCGACCAGCGGCAGCACGATCAGGGGGATCGCAAGCAGCACGAAGCCGGAGAGACGCGGGCTGGTGATGACCATCATGGCTGCCGCGCCAAAAAACATCATCAGATTGCGCAGCGCGATCGAGACGGAGGCGCCAACCGCGGACTTGATCTGCGTGGTGTCGGCGGTCAGGCGCGACACCAGTTCGCCGCTGCGCGCGGAATCGAAGAAGGCGGGCGAGAGCGAGAGCAGATGGGCGAAGACGTCGCGGCGCAAATCAGCAACGATGCGCTCGCCGATCGTCATCACGAGGTAGTAGCGCGACGCGCTCGCCAGTGCGAGCACGGCGACGACGGCGATCATCACCGAGAAGTAACTGTTGATCAGCGCGATGCCTTCGGGCGTCAGGCCGAAATCGATCATCCGGCGCACCGCGACCGGCACCAGCAGCGTGGTCAGCGCGGCGACCGTCAGCGCCACGAAGGCGAGCGCGGCACGGCCGCGGTAACGGTTCACATAGGGGGCGAGGGCGAGCAGCGGCCGCAGCTTGGCGCGGCCCTTGGCGGGCTGCTCGACCAGCTCGGCTTCGATGGACCGGGCTTCCGCCGGCGCGGTGTCGGGCGCGTCGCGATACTGGTCGTCAAGCCGTTCCACAGCGCTCATGAGATCGGACCCAGGAAGAGAGATTAACTCCACATAGGCCGGTGCGGGAGGAGTGGCAAATCCGGGATGTCCCTTAGGGGACGGCCCGGTTCTCAAGTCCCCACAATGGCTTGTTTTAAAGGGGGCTGTGGGGTATAGACCCCGCCAAATCCGTCATTCGAGAGTCACTCAAGCCGGGCGCCGGGCGCCCTAGGAATTGCCATGAAAGCCGAAATTCATCCGGATTATCATACGATTAAGGTCGTCATGACCGACGGAACCGAGTACCTGACCCGCTCCACCTGGGGCAAGGAAGGCGACACGCTGAACCTCGACATCGACCCGAAGTCGCACCCGGCCTGGACCGGCGGCAACGCCCAGATCATGGACCGCGGCGGCCGCGTCTCGCGCTTCCAGAAGAAGTTTTCGGGCTTTCTCAAAAAGGATTGATCCGGCCCGCAAGGCTGGAGACGAAAAACGCCCCCGGAGCACCGGGGGCGTTTTTGCTTTTGGGGGGACTGTCGTTCCGGGGCGATGCGCAGCATCGAACTATGGTGCGCGCCCCGGAATGACAGAAGATAGACCTTACCGCTCGAACGCGGCCTTCAGCGCGTTGAGGTGCGGCACCAGCGGGTTGCCGATGGCGACGTGCTCGGCCGGCGCGGTGTGGATCGAGGTGTCGAGGCGGCGGACGCGGGCCTGCAGGCTCATCGAGCGGTGGATCAGGTCCTGGAGCTGCGTCGGCAGCTTCTCGATGGTGTCGGTGGGACCGGGATCGGCGGCGCTGAGCTTGACCTTGGTCTTCTCGCGGTTGGCCTGGACCAGCGTCATCTCGCCTTCCTTCACCGCGCGGTGCAGCAGCAGCCACGAGGCGAGTTGCATCAGGCGCGTGGTGAGGCGCATGCTCTCGGTCGCGTAGGTGAGGCTGACGGCGCGATCGAGCGCCTTGGCTTCAGTGCGGCCGGCGCCGTCGAGATAGGCAGCGGTTTCTTCGACGAGGTCCATGCCCTCGCGGAACAGCGTGCCGAACGCCGCAGAATTGGTGAACCGCTCGCTGAGTTGAACGAGAGCGCCGTCGGCCTGCAAACGTTCCATGGTTAACGCCCCTTACGCAACTGTTTACCCACCCGGCTTAGGCGCCGGCTTATGATGAACAAATCATTGCGCGGGCGAGGCGCCGAGTCCAGCGACAAGCGCGGATATGGTTTCCGCGGGTCATTCCTCGGAATTCAACCGAAGGGAGAGGCAAAAAAAGAGCCGCCGGAAGACCGGCGGCTTTGAAAGTTGATAACAGGGAGGCGTCAAACAGAGTGGACAGGAGCCACTCGGTGTCCAAACGAGGACAGCTCCAGTCATAAAGTGAAAAGCTTAATCGACCGTAAACGAACGAATTTTTTGAGGGTTCGTTAGCCATGTCGGCCAAAGGCCGAGCCGCGCCCGTGCCCCGGACGCAGTGCGGCACGAAGTGCTGCGCTGCTGAGCCGGGGCCCAGCTTTTGGGCCGATGAATTTCGAGAGGCATGGGTCCCGGTTCTGCGCGGCAGAGCTACGCGCCGCAGCGCGCCCGGGACACACGAGAGTTGATTGCCGAACCTACGACTTGAAAAAACTGTTCGCCGCATCGCGCGAGGCGCGCTTCTTGGTGGCGGCTTCTTCGAGCCTGGCGATCTCGGTCTTGAGCAGGGTGACGCGCTCGGTCAGTTCCTCCACTGACAAGAGTGAGAGATCCTGTCCGATTTCATGCGTGATCTTCTTGCGCGGGCGGTCGTCGTCTTCGATCGGCATCCTCGTTCCTCCTGCGTTCGCGCCACCACACGGCCGAGGCGGTTGCCAGCTTGGACCGCGCTGGCTAAGCAATGGCCTCGTTCCTCCCGCACCTTTGCTCAAGGACACATCATGGACAAGCTGCCCGCGCAAATGACCGTGGTCGCCATCTCCACTCCCGGCGGACCGGAGGTGCTGGTGCCGGAACAACGCGCCCTGCCGCAGCCCGGCCCCGACGAGATCCTGGTCAAGGTTCAGGCTGCCGGCGTGAACCGGCCCGACGTGGCGCAGCGCTCCGGCGCCTATCCGCCGCCGCCCGGCGCCAGCGACCTGCCCGGCCTCGAGATCGCCGGTGAGGTGGTCGCCGTCGGCAGCAACGCCAAGCGGCACAAGATCGGCGACAAGGTGATGTCGCTGGTCGCCGGCGGCGGTTATGCCCAGTACTGCATCGCCCAGGACGCCCAGGCCATGAGCGTGCCGCCGGCACTCTCGATCAAGGAAGCCGGCGCGCTGCCGGAGACCCTGATGACGGTCTGGCACAACGTGTTCGAGCGCGGCGGCCTGAAGGCCGGCGAGACGCTGCTGATCCATGGCGGCTCCTCCGGCATCGGCACCATGGCGATCCAGCTCGCCAAGGCGTTCGGCGCCAAGGTGTTCGTCACCGTCGGCTCGCAGGACAAGGTCGATGCCTGCCTCAAGCTCGGCGCCGACCGCGCCATCAACTACAAGACCGAAGACTTCGTCGCCGTGATCAGGGAAGAGACCAACAAGGTCGGCGTCAATCTGATCCTCGACATGGTCGCCGGCGAGTATGTCGACCGCAACTATGATGCCGCCGCCATGGACGGCCGCATCGTCCAGATCGCGACCCTCAACGGCCCCAAGATTACCGCCAACATCGCCAAGGTGATGGTCAAGCGCCTGACGCATACCGGCTCGACGCTGCGTCCCCGTAGTAATGCGGACAAGGCGGCGATGGTGGCCGCG
This sequence comes from Bradyrhizobium sp., assembly GCF_035935975.1. Lineage (GTDB taxonomy): Bacteria > Pseudomonadota > Alphaproteobacteria > Rhizobiales > Xanthobacteraceae > Bradyrhizobium. The sequence continues at coordinate 153,103 of NZ_DASYWN010000038.1, read as the reverse complement.
ATCGAAGCGAAAGTGATGCCGCTCTTGCGCGAAGGCCGGGTCAAACCGCTGATGGACAGCTCTTTCCCGCTGGAAAAGGCATCCGACGCGCACCGGCGCATGGAGACCTCAGCACATATTGGCAAAATTGTGTTGGAGGTCTAGGCCAGCGGCCCACGGGGGACGCCGGAAACCCTTTGATTTTCCTCGCTTTCGTGGCATCTATCGCGTCGCACCGAACCAATTCCGTCCGGTGTGAAATCGTCTTCCACCGAAGAGTTGCGTCGAACGCGGAGAACTGACCTTGCGTCTGATCAGGTGCCTCGCGCCCATCGCGCTGGGCCTCATGATTCTCGTCGCCGCGTATCCTGCGCGCGCGCTCGACGCCGTCAGCGTCCGCAGTGACGCGCCCGCGATCGACCTCACCGGCGTGCTCGAGCATCAGCGCAGCGATGCCGACCGCATCCAGGTCTCGACCGCGCCCGGCACCGACGGCATCGTCCGCCGCATCGAAGTGCGCGCCCGCGAAGGCGGCCAGAACTGGATCGTGTTCGCGCTCGCCAACAACACCGACGACCAGCTCGACCGCCTGATCGTCGCCCCGCATTACCGCATCGTCTCCTCAGGCCTGTTGTGGCCCGACCTTGGTCTCTCACGCATCGCGACCATCACGCCCTCGACGGGCGACCGGCCGGAGCGGCAGGAAAGCCCGACCGCCGACGTGTTCCGCGTCACGCTCGACCCGGGCGCCGTCGTCACCTTCGTCGCGGAACTGCGCACCGACAAGCTGCCGCAGCTCTATCTGTGGGAGCCGGAAGCCTACAAGGACAAGGTCAACTCGTTCACGCTGTACCAGGGCATCGTGATCGGCATCTCCGGCCTGCTTGCGCTGGTGCTGACCATCCTGTTCGTGGTCAAGGGCAGCATCATGTTCCCGGCCGCAGCGGCGCTGGCCTGGGCGGTGCTGGTCTATATCGGCGTCGATTTCGGCTTCTGGGGCAAGGTGCTCGACATGTCGAACAACGCCGAGCGCATCTGGCGCGCGGCAGGTGAGGCGATATTGGCGGCGACGCTGCTGGTGTTCCTGTTCGCCTATCTCAACCTCAGTCGATGGCATGTGCGCTACTCGCACATCACGGTGGGCTGGCTCGCGTTCCTCGGCTCCCTCGTCGCGCTCGCTCTGTTCGATCCGGCCGTCGCCTCCGGCATCGCGCGCATCTCGCTGGTGCTGATCGCCTTCGCCGGCTTCGCGCTGATCGTCTATCTCTCCACCCACGGCTTCGACCGCGCGGTGCTGCTGATCCCGACCTGGTTTCTCCTGGTGGTCTGGGTGGTCGCGGCCGGCATGACGGTTGCGGGTTCCGTCACCAACGACATCGTCGGCCCTGCCCTGCTCGGCGGCCTCGTGCTGATCGTGATGCTGATCGGCTTCACGGTGATGCAGCACGCCTTCGCCGGCGGCGGCGCCACCACCGGCGTCGTCTCCGACATCGAGCGCCGCGCACTGGCGCTGGCCGGTTCCGGCGACCTGATCTGGGACTGGGACGTCTCCGCCGACAAGGTCTTCACCAGCCCCGAGACCGAGGCCCTGCTCGGCCTCAAGCGCGGCACGCTGGAAGGTCCGGCCGCCTCCTGGCTGGAAGTGCTGCACCCGCTCGACCAGGACCGCTTCCGCGCCGCGCTCGACAGCGTGCTCGACCAGCGCCGCGGCCGCCTGGTGCAGGACTTCCGCCTGCGCACGCCCGACGGTCACTTCATGTGGTTCGCGCTGAAGGCGCGCCCGGTGGTCGGCTCGGACGGCGAGGTCTCGCGCGTCGTCGGCACGCTCACCGACGTCACCGAGCTGCGCAACGCCGAGGAACGCCTGCTGCACGATTCCGTGCATGACAATCTCACCGGCCTGCCCAACCGCAAACTGTTCATGGACCGGCTCGGTGCCGTCGCGCATTTCGCCAAGTCGATGCCAACGCTGCGGCCGACGCTGATGGTGATCGACCTCGACCGCTTCAAGCAGGTCAACGATTCCGTCGGCATCGCGGTCGGCGATTCCATCCTGCTGACGCTGGCCCGCCGCCTCACCCGCATCCTGAAGCCGCAGGACACGCTTGCGCGTCTCGCCGGCGACCAGTTCGGCCTGATCCTGCTCTCCGAGCAGGACCCGGCCCGCATCACCGCCTTCGCCGAGACCATCCGGAAGACCATCCGCGCGCCGATCGCCTTCAACGACCGCGAGATTTTTCTCACGGCCTCGATCGGGCTGGCGCTGTCCGATCCGCAGACCCAGCTCACGGACGAGATCATCAAGGACGCCGAGCTCGCGATGTATCACTCCAAGCGCATCGGCGGCGACCGCATCGACGTCTACAAGCCGGCGATGCGGGCACGGAAGACCGACCGCCTCACGCTGGAGAGCGAGCTGCGCCGCGCCATCGAGCGGCAGGAGATCACGATCCTGTACCAGCCGATCGTGCGGCTGGAGGATCGCTCCGTGGCGGGCTTCGAGGCGCTGGCGCGCTGGGATCATCCGAAACTCGGGCGCATGGCGCCGTCGGAATTCATCGGCATTGCGGAAGAGACCGGCCTGATCGTCGATCTCGGCATGTTCGTGCTCGACCAGACCGCGAAGCAGCTCTCGGTGTGGCAGCGCGCGATGCGCTCGCGCGAGCCGATCTTCGCCTCGGTCAACGTGTCGTCGCGGCAGCTTTTGCGCCACGACCTGATCCACGACGTCCGCACCGTGCTGTCGCGCTCCTCGGTCGCGCGCGGCACGCTCAAGCTCGAACTGACGGAATCGCTGGTGATGGAGAATCCGGAGCACGCAGCGCAGATGCTGACACGCATCCGCGAGCTCGGCACCGGCCTGTCGCTCGACGATTTCGGCACCGGTCATTCCTCGCTGGCCTATCTGCAGCGCTTCCCGTTCGACACCATCAAGATCGACCAGTCCTTCGTCCGCACCACCAGCCGCGGCACGCGGCCGGTGATCCTGAAGTCGATCATCGCGCTCGCGCATGATCTCGGCATGGATGTGGTCGCCGAAGGCGCCGAGACCGATTCCGATGCGGTCGAGCTCTACCAGATGGGCTGCGAATACGCGCAGGGCTTCGCCTTCGGCGAGCCGATGGACGCGGACGCCGCGATGCGGCTGCTGACGGAAGTGCGGTTGGAAGCGGCGAGCTAGTCTCTTTCCTCTCCCCCGCTCGAGAGTCCGTTCGCGAAGCAAGCAGGTGATGCATCGGCGCGCTGATGCCGGGCTTGATCCAGATCAATGGGCCCTCCCCGACCGCCACGGAAGATTGCACAACTGCATTCGATCCGGAACAGCGTCGTCATCGAGGTCACTGGGCTCGCCGCCGTCGTTCCCGGAATAAGCGAACCACACGCGTCTCTCTCGGGAGCTACCGATGACCCGGCACCTGTTCTTCGCGATCACCCTCATCAGCACCGGCATGTTCCTTGCCGCATCAGCCGAAGCCGCAACAGTGACAGCCGCTCTATGCGAGGATCGAGGCGCAAATTGCCTCGGCACGTGTGCCGACTACGCCGGTGGGGCCGGTGACGTTCGGGGGCGCCAGAACACATGCGTGCGCGCCTGCGACCGGCAGACGACCAGATGCCTGATACGAACACATGCCGCAGACGACCGCTGGCCCCATAATCGCCAATGAAGGCTGTGGTTTTGCACGTAGGCTGACCGCCCCTTCTCGCGCTTGCGGCGTACCGCATCCAGCTGGCCTACCCTGGCCTCCGCCGCAACCCCATCACCAGCCCAAATCCCGCCAGCAGCGACATCGCGGCGAGGCCGCCCCAGACCATTCCCGCCTGCTCGAGATACACGTCCTGCGAGACCGGATCGAAGCAGCGGCCGAGCTCGTTGAAGCAGTCGCGCCAGCGCCAGTAGCGGGCCTCGAAGGCGAGCGCGAACAGCACGCCCAGGCCGATCAGGGCTGCGCCAAAAATCCCCCTTAGCCAGCGCAGGATCATGCCGCGTCAGCTCACCTGCGCTGCTTCTTCTTCGTGAACCGCACGCTCGCGCCGTCAGGCATCCGCGTCGCCACGAACCCGGCGGCGAGACAGGCTTCGCGCTGCGGCATCTGGATGTCGGGGCTGCGCAGGCTGTCCCACCATGAGGCACGGTTGGCCGCGCGCGGCAGCGCCGCGCCGATGATCTCCTCGATCTGCTCGAAGGTCAGCACGAACTCCGCCTGCTTCTGCCGCATCAGATAGTCGCGCAATGCGTCGTAGTCGTTCACAATCGTCCTCTCGTCCGCAGCCGGATCGCCGATCAGGCCTGCCGAAAATCGTTAGCCGGGTAAACCGCTTCTTAACTCATTGCGACAGCGTCGTCGCGGCTTAAACACTACTCAAGATTTCGGGCGCATCCATCAGGGTCGGGAGCAAACGATGCTGTCTGGATGGCGCGAAGCCATGGCCCGCCGGCCGTGGCGGATTTCGGCGAAACTGCTGATCGTCTCGTCCCTCGTGACGGTGATCGGCTTTTCCGCCATTTGCGTCAACGTCATGCTCGACATGCGCCGCGGCGAGGAGGCGCTGGCCCGCCAGACGCTGGAGAACCTCGCCACCTCCATCGAATCCGACATCAGCCGCAACATCGAGATCTACGATCTGTCGCTGAAGGCGGTGGCGAGCAACATGCTGCTGCCCGAGCTCGCCACGGTCTCGAAAGCGGTCCGTCACCTCATCCTGTTCGATCATGCGACCACGGCGCGGCACTTCGGCGCCATCCAGGTCTACGATGCCGAGGGCAGGCTGACCATCGACGCCTCCGCGCTTGATCCGCGCGCCGAGAACCGCGCCGACGAGGATTATTTCAGGGTTCACCGCGACAATCCCGGCGCGGGCCTCTACATCAGCCGGCCGATGCTGTTCCGCGGCGCCTATTCGATCGTGCTGAGCCGGCGCATCAGCGACACCGACGGCGGCTTCCTCGGCGTCGTGGCCGGCTCGATCCGCTTCAGCTATTTCCACGAATTGTTCGAACGGCTGAACCTCGATCCCGAAGACACCATCACCGTGCTCAAGCGCGACCGCACCATCATGATGCGACGGCCGTTCGATCTCGACGTGATCGGCACGAACCTCGGCGAGCGCCAGGCCTGGAAGGCCGACAATCTGCGTGTCGGCGCATCCTATTCGGGCCAGGGCCCGGTCGATCCGACGCCGCGGCTCTATGCGCGCAGCGGCGACAGCGGGCCGCTGTTCGTCGTCGCCGGCAAGCCGTTGAGCGCCGTGTTCGACCTCTGGCGCAAGGAGGCCATTCGCATCGGCGCCGTGGTGCTGCTGCTCGCGCTGTTCCTGCTGGGATCCTCGATCGTGCTCGCGCGCGAGATCGGCCGGCGCGCCGAAGCCGAGAGCAAGCTCGAGGAGATGGCGACGACGGACGCACTCACGGGCCTGAAGAACCGGCGCAAGTTCGATACCGTGATCGACAGCGAGTGGCGGCGCGCGATGCGCCAGAAAGCGCCCATCGCGCTGCTCATGATCGATGCCGATCACTTCAAGGCCTACAACGACACGTTCGGCCACCAGGCCGGCGACCAGGTGCTGGTCGGCATCGCCATCTGCATTTCCGATTCGGTCAGCCGCGCCGGCGATTGCGCCGCGCGCTATGGCGGCGAGGAATTCGCGGTGCTGCTGCCGAACACCTCGGCCACCGACGCCTTCAAAGTCGCCGAGGCGATCCGCGGCAAGGTGCAGGGCTGGTCCGACGACCAGACGGCCTCGACCGTCTCCTGCGGCATCGCCAGCCTCGTTCCCGCCATCGGCATGGACTGGACCGTGCTGGTCGCCGCCGCCGACAAGGCGCTCTATGCGGCGAAGGCGGGCGGGCGCAACCAGTCGGTGGTCGCGAGCCTGCCGAAGCTGTCGCTGGTGGCGTGAGGTCCCTCGGTGTCGTCCCCGCGAACGTGGGGACCCATACCGCGGAATCTATCGATCGTTGCCGGTCACAATACCGAACGACGAGTCTTCGCCAAACTACTCCCTGTGGTTATGGGTCCCGGATCTGTGCTTCGCTTGTCCGGGACGACACAGAGTATTTGGCTACGACTGCCCCAGATACTTCTTCATCTCGGCGATCAACCCGTCGCGCAGCTCGGGCCGCTTCAGGCCGTAGGCGATGTTGGCGCGGAGGAAGCCGGGCTTGGAGCCGCAATCGTGGCGCTCGCCCTCGAACTCGACGCCGTAGAATTTTTGCGTCTTGGCAAGGCCGATCATGGCGTCGGTGAGCTGGATCTCGCCACCGGCGCCGCGCTCCTGCGTCTCCAGGATCTTGAAGATCTCGGGCTGCAGGATGTATCGGCCGGTGATCGAGAGGTTGGAGGGCGCGGTGCCCTTGGCCGGCTTCTCGACCATGCCGTCGACCTCGAACATCTTGCCGGTGCGCTTGCCGACGCCGCAAATGCCGTATTGATGGGTGAGATGGTCGGGCACGGCCTCGACCGCGATGACGTTGGACTTCTCGCCGAGCTTGTTGGCGGTCTCGATCATCTGCTTCAGGCAGCCGGGCGTGTTGAGCACGAGCTCGTCGGGCAGCACGACCGCGAACGGCTCGTCGCCGACGATGTCGCGCGCGCACCAGACCGCATGGCCGAGGCCGAGCGGCGCCTGCTGGCGGGTGAAGCTGACGGCGCCGGCTTCCGGCTGGTTCTGCGCCAGGATCTCCTGTTCGGCCTTCTTGCCGCGCTGGCTAAGCGTCGTGTCGAGCTCGAACATCTTGTCGAAATGATCTTCGATGACGTTCTTGTTGCGGCCGGTGACGAAGATGAAATGCTCGATGCCGGCTTCGCGCGCCTCGTCATAGACGTACTGGATCAGCGGCTTGTCGACGATGGTCAGCATTTCCTTCGGCATCGCCTTGGTGGCGGGCAGGACGCGGGTGCCAAGGCCGGCGACGGGGAATACGGCTTTGCGAATTTTCATGGGATTGATCGAATACCTGAGGAGATACGTGACGGGAGCAATGTCATCTTGCTAGCCTGTTTGCAGCCGCTAACAAAGGCGGATGTGGGGCCTCGCGATCACAGAGTTAAGAAAAAAGCAGCCAACAAAATTTCACCTTTGTTAAGCTATTGGCAACCGTAACCGGGCCTCCTGAGGGCGGATTTCTGGCCGGACGGGTGAGGTATGATGCAATCAATGGCAGGGCTGGCAAAACGTGCTGGATTTGTGACCGGCGTAACTCTAGCTGCCTTGCTGCTGCCGGCTTCCGCGCACGCCCAGGCGCAGAACGGCCTCTCCAACCTGTTCGGCGGCATTTTCTCCGGCTCCAATCCGGCACCAGCGCAAGCCCCGCCCGGCCCCGGCGGCGCGCAAACTGGAGCGTTGCCCTGGACCGGCGAGGACGGCGCCTCCGGCCATCCGCTGATGACGGCCGCGGCGATCCGCGAGGCGGCAGGCAATTTCGACAATTGCGTTGCGGGGATGTGGCCGGATGCCGCACGCCGCAACATCACGCAGGAGAATTTCCAGCGCTTCACCGCCGGGCTCTCGCCCGACCTGCGCATCATGGACCTGATGGACTCGCAGCCCGAGTTCACCAAATCGATCTGGGATTATCTCGACATCCTCGTGAACGACAACCGCCTCGCCAAGGGCCGCGAGGTGCTCGCCAAATACAAGGCGCAGTTCGACGCCACCGAGAAGGCCTATGGCGTCGATCGCTACATCATCGCCTCGATCTGGGGCATCGAGTCCAACTACTCGACGCAGATGGGCGACCGCAGCGTGCTGCAATCGACCGCGACGCTCGCCTGCATCGGCCGCCGCCAGGCCTATTTCAAGGACGAGTTCCTCTCGGCGCTGGAGATCCTCAACCGCGGCGACCTCAGGCCCGAGCAGATGCGCGGCTCCTGGGCCGGCGCGTTCGGTCCGACCCAGTTCATGCCGACCGCATTCAAGCGCTTTGCCGTGGACGGCGATGGCGACGGACGGCGCGACGTCGTCGACAACCCCACCGACCTGATCGCCTCCACCGCCAACAATCTCAAGAAGGACGGCTGGCAGGCCGGCCAGACCTGGGGCTTCGAGGTCGCAGTTCCCCAGGGCTTCAACTACATGCTGGCCGACCGCGCCAAGGCGATGACGATCGCGCAATGGGAGAAGCTCGGCATCAAGCGCCCGAGCGGCCAGCCCTTCCCGCACCCGGCGGAGAAAGCCTATCTGCTGGCGCCCGCCGGCGCACAGGGCCCGGGCTTCCTGATGCTGCAGAACTACCGGGTCATCATGAAGTACAACCCGGCCGAGGCCTATGCGCTCGCGATCGGCCATTTCGCCGATCGCCTGCGCGGCGGCCAGCCCTTCGTGCAGCCCTGGCCGCGGCAGGAACGGGAGCTGTCGCGCACCGAGCGGCTGGAACTGCAGCAGCTGCTGGCCCAGCGCGGCTTCTACAAGGGCACCCCGGACGGCCAGTTCGGCGGCCAGACTCGGGAGGCGCTGCGCAATTTCCAGGCCTCGATCGGGGTCCCCGCCGACGGATTTGCCTCCTCCGACGTGCTGGACCGGCTGCGCGGGCGGTAAAATCGCGCCGAAAGTAACCCTGAACTGGGATTTTGCCCGGCAGCCTTGACGGGAGCGGCTGTTCCCCGGTGTATGGGGTCAAGAATCTGTCAAAGAATCTGCGACGGAACCTGCCCGTTTGGCGCCTGATTCCGTTATTATAACGAACCAGTTCCGATCCCCATTGCGCGTGCCCGAGATCGCATGTCGAAGCCAAAGTCCTTCTTCAAGGCGCTGACCGAGACCGGCCCGTTGATCGCGCTGGGGACGGCGGTTGCGATTCTGGTGTCGGTCGCAGGACCCGCCTCGGCGCAGTTCTTCAACTTCCCCGGCTTCGGCGGTCCGCCGCAGCGCCAGGCCCCGCCGCCGCGCAACGGCGGAGGCGGTGGTGGCGGCTGGTTCGGCGGCGACTTCTTTGCGCCGTTCCAGCAACAACAGCCGCAGGCGCCGCGCCAGGACTTTTCGCGCGCGCCGTCACCGGCCAAGCGCGACACCATTCCCGACAAGAACGTGCTGGTGATCGGCGACGCCATGGCCGACTGGCTCGCCTATGGCTTAGAGGACGCCTACAGCGAGCAGCCCGACATGGGCGTGATCCGCAAGCACAAGACCACGTCCGGCCTGATCAAGTACCAGCCGAAGGGCGAGCCCTCGGATTGGGCGGCCGCGGCCAAGGGCATTCTCGAGACCGAGAAGCCCGACGTCATCGTCGTCATGCTCGGCCTCAACGACCGCAGCGCGATCCGCGAGCCGGTGACGGAAAAATCCGACAAGGCTTCGGACAAGGACAAGAAGAACGACAAGGGCGCGCGCGCCAAGCCACCGGCCAAGCCCGGCGAGGCCAAGCCCGATGCTGCCGCGAAACCGGACGACAAGCCTGCCGACGCCGATCTGCCGCAGGACGACGCCGACAATGCCGATACGCCGGCCGCAGCGCCCGAGAAGACCGCGCGCAATCCGAACGGCCTCTACGAATTCCGCGACGAGCGCTGGGTCGAACTCTACGGCAAGAAGATCGAAGAGCTCGCCAACGTCCTGAAGTCCAAGGGCGTTCCGGTGCTCTGGGTCGGCCTGCCGGCGATCCGCGGCCCGAAGGGCACCGCGGACATGCTGTTCCTGGATTCGCTCTACCGCGAAGGCGCGGCCAAGGCCGGCATCACCTACGTCGACGTCTGGGACGGCTTTGTGGATGAGGCCGGCCGCTTCCTGCAGAAGGGCCCGGACTTCGAAGGCCAGATCCGCCAGCTCCGCAGCTATGACGGCGTCTACTTCACCAAGCCGGGCGCGCGAAAGCTCGCGCACTATGTCGAGCGCGAGATCACGCGCCTGCTCGCGGGTCGCTCCGGCCCGATCGCGCTTCCGAGCGAACCGGCGACGCCCGACACCAGCGCCGAGCCCGGCAAGCCCGCGCCACGGCCGCTCGCCGGCCCGATCGTGCCCCTGATCGCGGCCTCGATCACGACCGATCAATTGCTGGGCGGACCGGGCTCGCGTCCCGCCGCCGTCGATGCGCTCGCTGCGAAGACGATGGTGAAGGGTGAGCCGCTGTCGGCGCCGGCCGGCCGCGCCGACGATTATGCCTGGCCGCGCCGCGAGGTCGGCCGCGAGCAGGCCAAGGGCGATACGCCGATGGCCGCGACGACGCCTGAGGGCGGCACGCCGAATGCATCGGGCACGCCCGGTGCAGCCGCGGCGATCGCGCCCCCCAAGCCGCTCGCGCCGAAGAAGCCGCCGCCGGTGGTGCAGCAGCCGGCGCAGGCGCAGCCTTCATTCCGCGATTTCTTCGGCTTCGGCTCGCCGCAGCCGGCACCGCGCCAACTCGCACCGGCGCCGCGTAATCCGAATCCCAATGCCAATCCCTGGATTCCACGTCCGCCGGCTAACGTCGGGCGCTCGGCCGAGATGTTCCGGTAGCCTTGTGTCCCGGACGCGCTGCAGCGTGTAACGCTGCTGCGCTGAGCCGGGACCCAGCCGTCTCACGACATTCACAAAAATATGGGCCCCGGCTCAGCAGCGCAACACTGCGTGCTGCGCTGCGTCCGGGGCACGAGAGACGTGGCTTCGGCTCAGCTGTAATAACGCCAGCGCGACGGCGGAGGGCGGCGCGCGGGGCGCGACATCAGCAGCGCCAGCGCAAAGCCGATGCCGCCGGCGATGAGCAGCGCACCGAGCGGATTGTCCTGCACCTTCTTCGACAGCGCCTGCGTGCCGTCGCGAAAAGTCTCGCCGCTGTTGTCATAGGCGTCCTTGGCATAGCTCGCCGCGGTGTCGGTGGCATCGCGCACGGCGTCCTTGGCCTGGCCGTAGAGATTCTGCACGGTGCCGGCGGCTTCGCGCGCCTTGCCCGACGCCTGGGTCTGCGCATCGCCCGCCATGTCTCCGATGGCGCCTTCCGCACGTCCGGCGAATTCCTTGGCCGATCCGACGATCCGATCCTTGTCCATGATGCTCCTCCTCGGGGGTCTGCCCAAGTAACCGATCAGGAGGGGCGCAGTTCCAAGTGATGACGAAAGTGTAGAAGGCGTAGTGCGTAGCCCGGATGAGCGAAGCGACATCCGGGACTTTGCTTGCACCGTTCCCGGGTATCGCTGCGCTCACCCGGGCTACAGAATAAGCCCGCCGTCGACGACCAGCGTCTGTCCGATGATGTACGACGACAGTGGCGAGGCCAGGAACAGCGCCGCGCCCGCCATGTCGGCCGGCGTGCCCAGGCGCCGCAACGGAATGCGCGACAAGGCGCCTTCGAGCCGCTTGGGATTGTCGGTCGTCACCTTCGTCATCTTGGTGTCGACGAGGCCGGGCGCGATGCCGTTGACCCGGATGCCGTCCTCTGCCCAGGCCTCGCCCAGCGTGCGCGTCAGTCCGACCGCGCCGGTCTTGGAAGCGTTGTAGGCGGGATTGCCCATGGTGGAATGATAGGCCGCGGTCGAGGACACCATGATCAGCGCGCCCTTCGAATCCCGCAACATGGAATGAAAGCGCGTCGCGCACGCCATCAGGCTCATGAGGTTGACCTCGACGACCTTGCGGAAGCCCACCATCTCGAACTCGCCGCGGCGATAGATCACCGCGCCCTGCGCAAGCACGAGGATGTCGAGCCGGTCGAACGACGGCTTGAAGGCTTCGATCGCACCGGGGTTGCCGACATCGAGCTGCGCATAAGCGAGGCCTGAGAGATCGGAGCCTTCCTCCGCCGAATATTCCGCTGCACGAGCACGCGTGCCGCACACCGCAACTGCTGCGCCTCTCACGCGAAAAGCTTGCGCGATGCCGTTGCCGATGCCGCTGGACCCGCCGACGACCAGCACCTGCTTGTCTGAGAAATCCAGCTCGTTCGCCATCGCGGCCTCCCCATTGTTTTGCTTGTTTGACCTGTCTGCGGATCGGTGCCAGCCTTGTCAATCTCATAACAACAAACAAGACGGCGCGAGGAAACAGCCATGTCGGAGTTCAAAGAGCTCAGCCGGTCGGTGAAGGGCCTGACCGTACTCGTCACGGGCGCAGCGAGCGGCATGGGGCGCGCCACGGCGCGCGTGTTCGCAAGCGAAGGCGCGAACGTTGCCGTCACCGATTATGACGAGCAAGGTGCGCATGCTGTTGCGAAGGAGATCGCGGGAAGCGGCGGCTCAGCGAAAGCGTGGAAGCTCGACGTTGCCGATGGCGGCGAGATCAAGCACGTGGTCGGCGATGTCGCCGCGCATTTCGGTGGGCTCGACATCATCGTCAACAATGCCGGCATCTCCGTGCGCGTCGCGATCGACGACGAGGCTTATGAAGATGCCTGGGCGAAGGGCCTCGCGGTGATGCTGACGGCGCATCCGCGCATCATCCGCGCCGCATTGCCGCACCTGCGCAAGTCGAACAGCCCGCGCATCGTCAACATCGCCTCGACCGAGGCACTCGGCGCCACCGCATTGCACAGCCCCTATTCGGCGGCGAAGGGCGGCGTCGCCAGCCTCACGCGCTCGCTCGCGGTCGAGCTCGGCCGCGAGGGCATCACCGTCAACTGCATCTGCCCGGGACCGATCCGCACAGGGATCACCGACCGCATCTCGGAAGAGCACAAGACGATCTACGCCAAGCGCCGCACCGCACTCGGCCGCTACGGCGACCCGGAAGAGGTCGCGCATATGACGCTGAGCCTGTGCCTGCCGGCGGCGTCGTTCCTCACCGGCGCGGTGATCCCGGTCGACGGCGGGTTGATGGCGCGGAATGCGTGAGCGGCGTCAAAGGTGCGTAGCCCGGATGAGCGAAGCGACATCCGGGACCTTGCATGCACCGTTCCCGGGTATCGCTGCGCTCGCCCGGGCTACATCGTGCCCGCTACGGGCAGCCATGCGCACCAAGCGTTGACAACCACCGGTGCGAGAGTAGCTTTTTCGGCAGCAGAGCGGGACCAACCGCTCGCGGTTCGCGGGAGAAACACCATGACGATCGCCATCCGGCAGCTTCAGACGCATTTTGTCGGCGAGGTTTCCGGCCTCGACCTGCGAAAGCCGCTCACGCCGGACGAGGCGCGCGAGGTCGAGGCCGCCATGGACAAGTATGCGGTACTTGTCTTCCACGACCAGGACATCACTGATGAACAACAGATGGCCTTCGCGCTGAACTTCGGTCAGCGCGAGGATGCGCGCGGCGGCACGGTCACGAAGGAGAAGGATTACCGGCTCCAGTCCGGCCTGAACGACGTTTCCAATCTCGGCAAGGACGGCAAGCCGCTGGCGAAGGACAGCCGCACGCATCTGTTCAACCTCGGCAATTGCCTGTGGCATTCCGATAGCTCGTTCCGGCCGATCCCGGCAAAGTTCTCGCTGCTGTCGGCGCGCGTCGTGAACCCCAAGGGCGGCAATACCGAGTTCGCCGACATGCGCGCGGCCTATGGCGCGCTCGACGACGAGACCAAGGCGGAGATCGAGGATCTCGTCTGCGAGCACTCGCTGATGTATTCGCGCGGATCCCTCGGCTTCACCGAATACACCGACGACGAGAAGCAGATGTTCAAGCCGGTGCTGCAGCGGCTGGTGCGGACGCACCCGGTGCATCGCCGCAAGTCGCTGTACCTGTCATCGCATGCCGGCAAGATCGTCAGCATGAGCGTGCCGGAGGGACGGCTGCTGCTGCGCGATCTCAATGAGCACGCCACGCAGCCCGAATTCGTCTACGTCCACAAATGGAAGCTGCATGACCTCGTGATGTGGGACAACCGCCAGACCATGCACCGCGTCCGCCGCTACGACCAGTCGCAGCCGCGCGACATGCGCAGGGCAACGGTGGCGGGGACCGAGCCGACGGTGCAGCAGCAGGCGGCGGAGTAGCGACGCTCAGCGCTACTCAGCAATCCGTGTCATCGCCCGCGAAGGCGGGCGATCCAGTATTCCAGAGGCCGGTATTGGAGAACTCGCTCTCACCACATCTGCTGCGGCGTACTGGATGCCCCGGTCAAGCCGGGGCATGACGGCGGCGGGTGGGGCGAAGACAGCGGAGGCTAACGCTACGCGTGCCCGGCCTCGTTCGAGAGCATGCCGGGGTCGATGCCGATCTTGCGCAGGGCGCGGCCGTATTTCTCATCGACATCGTCGCCGAAGATCAGATCCGCATCGGCGTCGCAGTGCAGCCAGCCGTTGCTCTGGATCTCGGTCTCGAGCTGGCCCGGCGCCCAGCCGGCATAGCCGAGCGCGAGGATGGCGTGCTTGGGGCCGGAGCCGTTGGCGATCGCGCGCAGGATGTCGACGGTCGCGGTGAGGCAGACGCCGTCATCGATCCGCAGCGTCGCATTCTCGATGTAGAAATCGCTGGAGTGCAGCACGAAGCCGCGGCCGGTATCGACCGGGCCGCCGCGCAGCACTTTCATGCTCTCGGCATTCTCGGGCAGCTTGATGTGCTCGCCCTTCTTGATGATGCCGAGCTGCTGCAGCAGCTCGGGGAAGTCGATGCTGCCGGCGGGATGATTGACGATGATGCCCATCGCACCTTCCGCCGAATGGGCGCAGAGATAGATCACCGAGCGCTCGAAGCGCTCATCGCCCATCACGGGCATTGCGATCAGCAGCCGGCCGTCGAGATAGCCCCCCGAATTGGGGAGCGCCGGGCCCGCGCTGCGGGTGCTTTCGCCCGTTCTCTTGCCTGTGGGAGCCATCGGTAAAGCACTCCGGTTTCAATTCCTATCCTGATGTCGGGCCGGGCCGCTGTCAAATCAAGGCTTGCAGAGACTTGATTCGAATGCATCCATCACAAGCAATTCAATGGTTTGCCCCGGGGCGACCCTGTAAAGACGTGCCATGCTCACACAAGTTCCCCTGCGTGCGGCGATTGGCGTCGCGACAACCCTGCTTGCGTCGTCGCTGGCGATGGTAGCCCGTGCCGATGATTCTTCACCATGGCAGCGTGACGGACATTCCGCGGTGCGGCTGCTGGCGGGCTCGCGCAGCGGTGCTGTGCTGCTCGGCGGTATCGCCTTCCAGCTGCAGCCCGGCTGGAAGACCTATTGGCGCATACCGGGCGATTCCGGCGTGCCGCCGCGGTTCGACTTCTCGAAGTCGGACAATGTCGAGGCGGTGACGGTGATGTGGCCGGCACCGCTGAAGTTCGACGACGGCGCGGGCGGCCATTCGATCGGCTATCACGACCAGATCGTGCTGCCCCTGCGCATCGTCGCCAAGGCCGCCGACAAGCCGGTGACCCTGCGCGCCGAGATCAACTACGCGGTGTGCGAGAAGCTCTGCATTCCCGTCGACGCCAGTGTCGAGCTCGGCTTCAACAACGTCGCCTCGACCGAGGACGCCAATCTGCGTGCCGCGCTCGACACCGTGCCGAAGCCCGCCACGATCGGCGATCCCAACCCGCTCACCATCCGAGACGTCAAGCGCGACGGGCCCAAGAACGTGCTGGTCGACGTGGTCGTGCCCGACAGCCGCAACGTCCATCTGTACGTGGAAGGGCCGACGCTCGATTGGGCGTTGCCGATCCCGGAGCCGGTCAAGGAGAGCCCGCCAGGCGTGAAGCGGTTTTCGTTCGAGCTCGACGGCCTGCCGCCGGGCGCCAAGCCCGACGGTGCAGCGCTGAAATTCACGCTGGTCGGGCCGGAGAAGTCGTACGAGTTCAATACGAATTTGGAGTGAGGCCGGCTGTCGTCCCGGGGGGCGCCAAGCGCGAGCCCGGGACGACACCGAGTATGGGAACCCCCACCCAACCGAATCTTAACGAATGGTTGCTAAGCCCCAAGGCCACCGCAGCAGGCCTGCCGCATGCGGATGCCTTGGGGACTCTTCGTGGCCGTGATGGATGCAGAACCCGCAACGACCGGACCGGCCGGGCTGATCGCGCGGCTGCGCGGCAAGCTGACGGGCGGGTCGAGCGAAGCGTCGCTGACGCGGCGGCTGGCGGGCACCATCTTCATCATCCGCGTGATCAGCGCGGGACTTGCCTATTTCTCGCAAGTGCTGCTCGCGCGCTGGATGGGCACGTCCGACTACGGCATCTATGTCTATGTCTGGACCTGGGTGCTGTTGCTCGGCAGCATGATGGATCTCGGCATCGCCGCCTCCGCACAGAAGATCATTCCTGAATACCGCAGCAGCGGCGATCACGCACTGCTGCGCGGCTTTCTCTCCGGCAGCCGCTGGCTGGTCTTCGCCGTCTCGACGCTGGTGTCGCTGGGCCTTGCCGGAATCGTCAAACTGCTGTCACCCTGGATCAATCCGGCCGAGGAGCTGCCGCTCTATATCGGCTGCATGACGCTGCCCGCCTTCGTCGTCGCCAACACCCAGGACGGCATCGCGCGCTCGCATGACTGGATGCAGCTCGGCCTGATGCCACAATTCATCATCCGCCAGGCGCTGATCATCGGCATCACGGCCTCTGCCTTCCTGCTCGGTTATCATCTCGGCGCGGTTGCGGCGATGGTCGCGAGCGCCGGCGCCGTGTGGATCGCGATGACCGGGCAGATGGTGGTGCTGAACCGCAAGCTCGCCGATCATATCGAGCCCGGCCCCAGGGCTTACGACATCGGCGGCTGGCTCGCGGTGTCGCTGCCGATCCTGCTGGTCGAGAGCTTCTATCTGCTCTTGTCCTACACCGACGTGCTGGTGCTGCAACAATTCCGCCCGTCCGACGAGGTCGGCGTCTATTTCGCCGTGGTGAAGACGCTGGCGCTGGTGTCCTTCATCCACTACGCGATGGCGGCGACGACGGCGCATCGCTTCGCCGAATACAACGCCAGCGGCGACAAGGCGCGGCTGTCGGCCTATGTCGCCCATGCCATCAACTGGACGTTCTGGCCGTCGCTGGCGGCGACCATCGTGCTGCTCGCGCTCGGCAAGCCGCTCTTGTGGCTGTTCGGACCGCAGTTCACGATCGGCTACGACATAATGTTCGTCGCCGCAATCGGCCTCGTGGTGCGCGCTGCGATCGGCCCTGTGGAGCGGCTGCTCAACATGCTGGGCCAGCAGAAGATCTGTGCGCTGGCCTACGCGCTGGCCTTCGTGATGAACGTCGTGCTCTGCATCGCGCTGGTGCCGCGCTTCGGCGGCCACGGCGCCGCGGCCGCGACCTCGATCTCGCTCACCTTCGAGACCGTGCTGCTGTTCTGGATCGTGCGGCAGCGGCTCGGCCTGCATGTGCTGGCGTTTGGGCGCTAGCGGGTTTGATGCGAATGGAACTTGCAGCGATGGTCTGATACCCTTCAGCCTATGGCGAAGCGCGACCAAACAATCCCTCCTCAAGATGTACGCGATGGCGGCGAGTACTATGCCACCGCGGATGAGCTGCGGATGATCGATGCCGCCTTAGCTTCCATAGATCGCGGCGAGGTTGCGACCGAGAGCGAGGTCAAGGCAGCCTTCGCAAGATTTCGCCGCGACTGAAATCCTCCGCGAGGATCGGGCGAAACGCGCATGTCGCGGAAGGTCCGAAATTTAGATAAAACGACCTGTCATCGTCGCCCCGCAGCACAATTTTTCTTATTGCTCCCGGATGATTGCACGCTAAGGGAAATTTATTCTACGTCATATTGCCCAAGTGACGAGATGAACCTAAGATTCCCCAGACATGATTGACCCGCTCTACGTCGCCTCCGGTTTCGGCGTCGGCCTGCTTGTCGGAATGACCGGCGTCGGCGGTGGCTCGCTGATGACGCCGCTGCTGATCCTGCTGTTCGGCATCCATCCCGCCACGGCCGTCGGGACCGACCTGCTCTATGCGGCCGCCACCAAGACCGGCGGCAGCGTCGTGCATGGCTGGTCGCGCAGCGTGCACTGGCCGGCGGTGCTGCGGCTCGCCTGCGGCAGCATTCCGGCGAGCGCGCTGACGCTGCTGGTGCTGTGGAAGCTCGACCTCAAGAGCGATTCCGAGCGCGACCTCGTCAACCTCGTGCTGTGCTTCGCGCTGCTGCTGACCGCGACGTCGCTGATCTTCCGCAAATCGATCATGGAGCGCTATCGCAAGCGCCTCCAGCAGGTCGACGAACGCACCACGGCGATTGCGACCGTCGTCACCGGCATCGTGCTCGGTGTGCTGGTCTCGATCTCGTCGGTCGGCGCCGGCGCAGTCGGCGTGACCGTGCTGCTGCTGCTCTATCCGCGCCTGCCGATGGCCACCATCGTCGGCTCCGACATCGCCCACGCCGTGCCGCTGACGCTGGTCGCCGGCACCGGGCACTGGCTGCTCGGCTCAGTGGATTGGGCCCTGATGGGAGTTTTGCTGATGGGCTCGCTGCCGGGCATCATCGTCGGCAGCTACAGCGCAACGCGCGTCCCCGAAACGGTGCTGCGCCTGACGCTGGCCTGCGTGCTGTTCGTGGTCGCCGGCAAGATCATGTTCGCGGAACTGAATCTGTCGTCCGCGATCGTGACGGCGCTGGCCTGGACGCATTGAGCAGAGAGCGGCATCGAGCCGTTCAACGAAAAACGGCGGGATCCGGTCCCGCCGTTTGCGTTGCTCGTTCCGGAACGCCTACTCCGCGGTCCAGCCGCCGTCGATCGACAGGTTGGTGCCGGTGATCTGCGCGGCATCGTCGCCGCACAGGAACAGCGCCAGCGCCGCGACCTGCTCGGACGTCACGAACTCCTTGGTCGGCTGCGCGTCGAGCAGCACGTCGTTGATGACCTGCTCGCGCGTCAGGTTGCGCGCCTTCATGGTGTCGGGGATCTGCTTCTCCACCAGCGGCGTCCAGACATAGCCCGGGCTGATGCAGTTGCAGGTGATCTTGTGGGTCGCCACTTCCAGCGCGACGGTCTTGGTCAGGCCGGCGATGCCGTGCTTGGCCGACACATAAGCCGACTTGAAGGGCGAGGCGACCAGCGAGTGCGCCGATGCCGTGTTGATGATGCGGCCCCAGCCCTTCTTCTTCATGCCGGGCACCGCGGCGCGGATGGCATGGAAGGCCGAGGACAGGTTGATCGCGATGATCTGGTCCCACTTCTCGACCGGAAACTCCTCGATCGGCGAGACGAACTGGATGCCGGCATTGTTGACGAGGATGTCGACCGAGCCGAACGACTTCTCGCCCAGCGCGATCATCCCGGCGATCTCGGCCGGCTTGGTCATGTCGGCGGGCGAGTAGACCGCCTTGACGCCGAAATCCGACTCGATCTTGGCGCGCTCCTTCTCGATGTCCTCCGGCGAGCCGAAGCCGTTGATCACGACATTGGCGCCGGCGGCGGCGAAGGCGCGCGCATAAGCAAGCCCGATGCCGCTGGTCGAACCGGTTACGACGGCGTTCTTGCCTGACAGAGTACCCATCTTATTCGCTCCTTTTTGGCGGGGGCGCGGTGACGTCCCCCGTGAGATCGTAGGTCACCATGGTCTCGCCGGATTGCGGCTTCTCGAGCCAGTCTTTGTGGCGCATCGACAGATGCACGTCGCGCACGCCGGCTTCCCAATGCTCGACCATGGCGACATGCGAGAAGTCGTAGTCCTTGGACGAGGATTCGTAGTTCTTGCTGCGGTAGATCAGGTGCACCACCGTGACGGTGCTCTCACGAGATGCCTTGGCAAGGAATTCGACGGAAGGGTCGTTCTTGAGATAATCGGGCAATTTGGAAATCAGGTCGCGCACCGCCCTGCGGGCATTGTGCAGCTGCTTGTTCTTGTCGGTGTTCATTCGCGTGCGGCTGGAGAAGCGGATGTCCTTCTCGCGCTCGGTGGCCTCGAGCAGCGAGTTCGGCAGATCGCCGCGCGCGGAAAACAGGTCGACCTGGAAGATCAGCATGTCGCGATCGACCTCGGCGTCGAGCACGTAGTCGAGCGGCGTGTTGGAGGCGATACCGCCGTCCCAGTAATGCTCGCCGTCGATGACGACGGACGGAAAGCCCGGCGGCAGCGCGCCGGAGGCCATGATGTGCTCGGGGCCGATCTTCTTGCCGAGCTTCTTGAACTCGTAATTGTCGAAATACTTGAAGTTGCCGGAGGTCACGCCAACGGCTCCGACGGAGAAGCGCGTCTTGAGATCGTTGATGCGGTCGAAATCGACCAGCCGTTCCAGCGTCTTCTTCAGCGGCGAGGTGTCGTAATAGCTTTCCGCCTCGGGATGGCCCGGCGGCCACATCGGTGCAGGCGGAACGCGCGGCACGAAGAAGCCCGGCACGCCGAAGGTCGCGATCAGCGCGGCGCTGGTCGAGTTGAACAGCTCGCGGCTGTGATCGCTCTTGCCGATCGGCTTCCATGGCACCGGCGCGGAAACCATCTCCCAGAACTCCTTGAGCCGCTTGACGCGGATGTGGCCTTCATTGCCGGCGATGATGGCGGCGTTGACCGCGCCGATCGAGATGCCGGCGACCCATTCCGGCTCGAAGCCGAAATGGCACAGCGCCTGATAGGCGCCGGCCTGGTAGGAGCCGAGCGCACCGCCGCCCTGCAGGACCAGGACACGTTGCGCATTCGCGGGGACGCGGGCGGATTCCGGACTGTGATCGGTCATCTGGGAACAATAGCAAAAGGCGACCCACCGTGGCGACAGTTTCGCCGCGGCGTCAATGCATTCCGGGATCAAGTCTGGCTTATCGGGGCTCCGTCGCGGCCAGGATCATGGTCCAGAACACCTTGTATTTGGTGCCCGGAGCATAGCTCGCCGCGATGCCCAATTTTGTGACACCGCCCTTGAGCATGTTGGCGCGGTGCGGAGGCGAGTCGCGCCAGCCGGAAAACGCTTCCGCCAGCGTATGATAGCCGGCCGAGATGTTCTCGACCGCCACCGTTGCGGGATAGCCGCCGGCGGCAAGGCGCTTGGCCAGGGGCGCGCGGACGTCATGGTCCATCTTGTTGGCCGCGGCCATGGCGTTGGACTGGGATTCGGCAAGCCGCATCAGATCGGGGTCGATCACAACGGTGCCGAGCGCGTTGTTCTGGCGGTATTGCGAGATCATGATCGCGGCCGCCTGGGCGTCGAGCTTGGAGCCCGGGACCGCCATGTCGGCATACATCGACGGCTGCTGCTGGATCGGCGCCTCGTTGCCGGCGCAGCCGGCGAGAAGCAAAAGAATGAGTATCGCCGCCGCAGCGCGCATGAATCGAAGCCCCCAAAGGAAGGGCCGTTGTTGCATATCAACCGTGGCTGAAAGGTGAATTTTGCGGAAAAATCGACCCTTTGGATCGGCTCAGGCGCCCGCAAATATCCGGTAGCGGCGCGGCTCGAGGCCGATCGTGTCGCCGGCGTGCAGTTCCTTGTCGCGGGGGGCGTCGATCTCGATGGTGCCGCCACCCGACAGCGCCACCTCGGCCCGCTGCACGGGGCCGAAATTACGGACGTGCTGAACGGCGCCCTCGAAGGCGCCGCTGCCGGGCGGGCCGACCAGCATGTCATGTCGCCGCACGAACAGCTTTGACGCGCCAGGCGCAAGCCCCTCCGCGGCGAGCCGCAGCGGCTGGTCGCCGAGCCTGATCACGCCACCCTCGACCTGGACCGGCAGCTCGATGGATTCGCCGATGAAGCCGTGGACGAACGCAGTTGCGGGCGTCTCGTAGACGTCGTCGGGCGAGCCGATCTGCTCGATCCTGCCTTTGTCCATCACCACGACGCGGTTGGCGACTTCGAGCGCCTCCTCCTGGTCGTGGGTGACGAAGATCGAGGTGACGTGGATCTCATGGTGCAGCGAGCGCAGCCATTTGCGCAGTTCTTTCCGCACCTTGGCATCGAGCGCACCGAACGGCTCGTCGAGCAGCAGGATGCGCGGCTCGATCGCGAGCGCGCGGGCGAGCGCGATGCGCTGGCGCTGGCCGCCGGAGAGCTGGCTCGGATAGCGGTCGGCGAGCCAGTCGAGCTGCACGAGGTCGAGCAGCTCCTTGACGCGCGCGCGGATCGTCGCCTCGTCCTTGCGGATCGCGCGCGGCTGCACGCGCAGGCCGAAGGCGACGTTCTCGAACACGCTCATGTGCCGGAACAGCGCGTAGTGCTGGAACACGAAGCCGACGTTACGCTCGCGCGCGTCCTGCGTCAGCGCGTCCTCGCCGTTGAAGGAGACTTCACCCGCGTCCGGCCAGTCGAGGCCGGCGATGATCCGCAGCAACGTGGTCTTGCCCGACCCTGACGGGCCGAGCAGCGCCAGCAGCTCGCCGTCATTGACCTTGAGGTCGACGCCGTCGAGCGCGGCGAAGCTGCCGAACTTCTTGACGAGATTCTTGACTTCAATGGTCATTGACGTCCTGTCCTTCGTCGAGGTGACGTTCGAGAATGGTCTTGGCGATCAGCGTGATCAGCGCCAGCATCGCGAGCAGCGAGGCGATCGCGAACGCGGCGACGAACTGGTACTCGTTGTAGAGAATCTCGACCAGCAGCGGCATGGTGTTGGTCTCGCCGCGGATGTGACCGGAGACGACCGACACCGCGCCGAACTCGCCCATCGCGCGGGCATTGCAGAGCAGGACGCCGTAGAGCACGCCCCATTTGATATTGGGCAGCGTGACGCGGAAGAAGGTCTGCAGGCCCGAGGCCCCGAGCGAGATCGCCGCCTCTTCTTCCTGCGTGCCCTGCTCCTGCATCAGCGGGATCAGCGCACGCGCCACGAAGGGGAAGGTCACAAAGGTGGTGGCGAGCGCGATGCCGGGCACCGCAAACAGGATCTGGATGTCGTGATCCCGCAGCCAGTTGCCGAAATAGCCCTGCGCGCCGAACAGCAGCACGAAGACGAGGCCCGAGATCACCGGGCTCACCGAGAACGGCAGGTCGATCAGCGTGATCAGGAAGGTCTTGCCCGGGAATTCGAACTTGGCGATGGCCCAGGACGCGACGAGGCCGAAGATGAGATTGAGGCTGACCGAGATCGCCGCGACGATCAGCGTCAGCTTGATCGCAGCCATCGCCTCCGGCTCGGCGAGCGCGGCGAGATAGGCCATGACGCCGCGAGAAAACGCCTGCGCGAACACCAGGACCAGCGGCAGCACGACGAAGACGCTGAGGAAGACCACCGCCAGCGCGATGATGACAGCCCGCACCACCGGCGGCTCGGTGCGGAGGCTGTCGCGCGCCGCCACGGCGTGCGCCCGCGCGCGCGCATCCTGCGAGGTCAGCGAGACGGGCTCTGCGATCTGCATCGTCATGATCCGCCCTCAGCGCGCCGGAATCCGGCTCTGCGCCCAGCGCTGGAGCCGGTTCACCGCAAAGATGATGACGAAGGACACGACGAGCATGACAGCCGCAATGGCGGTCGCATCGGCGTAGCGGAATTCGGACAGACGGATCACGATCAGGAGCGGCGCGATCTCGGAGATGTTGGGCAGGTTGCCCGCGATGAAGATCACCGAGCCGTATTCGCCGACCGCGCGCGCGAAGGCGAGCGCAAGGCCCGTCAGCAGCGCCGGCGCGAGCGAGGGCAGGATCACGCGGATGATGGTCTGCCAGCGGCTGGCGCCCAGGCTGCCCGCAGCCTCCTCGATCTCGGGGTCGAGATCCTGCAGCACCGGCTGGACGGTGCGGACCACGAACGGAATACCGATGAAGATCATGGCGACGAAGATGCCGACCGGCGTGAACGCCACCTTGATGCCGAGCGCGGCGAGCGGCGCACCCAGCCAGCCCTTCTCGGCGAACAGCGCCGTCAGCGCGACGCCGGCAACCGCCGTCGGCAGCGCGAAGGGCACGTCGACGATGGCATCGAAGATGCGCCGGCCGGGAAAGCGGTAGCGCACCAGCGCCCAGACGATGATGCTGCCCATCACGAGGTTGACGCAGGCCGCCGCGAAGGCGAGGCCGAACGAGACCCTGAGGGCGTTCAGGGTGCGGCGGCTGGAGAGGATGTTCCAGAACTGCTCGGGACTGAGCTCGAACGATTTCAGGAACAGGCCGGCGAGCGGAATCAGGATGATGACCGACAGCCAGGTCAGCGTCAGTCCCATCGTGAGACCGAAGCCCGGCAATGTCCGTCGTCGTGCTGCAATCACGCTCACCAGGCCCCCTACTGCCCCTCCGACAGCGCCCGATCAGTTCTTGTAGATCTGATCAAATACGCCGCCGTCGGCAAAATGTTCCTTCTGCGCCTTGGTCCAGCCGCCGAAAACGTCGTCGATCGTGAACAGTTCGACCTTGGCGAAGGAGTTTTCGTACTTTTTGGCGATCTCGGCATCGCGCGGGCGATAGAAATTGCGCGCCGCGATCTCCTGACCTTCCTTGGTGTACCAGTACTGGAGATAGGCGTCAGCGGCGTTGCGGGTGCCTTTTTTGTCGGCAACCTTGTCGACGATCGCGACCGGCGGCTCGGCGAGGATTGACAGCGGCGGCGCCACGATCTGGAATTTCTCCGGACCGAACTCCTTCAGCGCCAGATAGGCCTCGTTCTCCCAGGCCAGCAGGACGTCGCCGACGCCGCGCTCGACGAAGGTCACGGTCGCGCCACGCGCGCCGGTATCCAGCACCGGCACCTGCTGGAACAGCTTGCCGACGAACTCCTTGGCCTTGTCGGCCGAGCCGTATTTCTTCTGCGCAAAGCCCCAGGCCGCAAGATAATTCCAGCGCGCGCCGCCCGAGGTCTTCGGGTTCGGCGTGATCACGGCAACGCCCGGCTTGAGCAGATCGTCCCAGTCCTTGATGCCCTTGGGATTGCCCTTGCGCACCAGGAACACGATCGTCGAGGTATAGGGCGATGAATTCTGCGGCAGACGCTTCTGCCAGTCGGAGGCGGTGAGGCCCTTGTTCGCGACGGCGTCGATGTCATAGGCGAGCGCCAGCGTCACCACGTCGGCCTGCAACCCGTCGATCACCGCGCGCGCCTGCGAGCCGCTGCCGCCATGCGACTGCTTGATCTCGACGCTCTTGCCGGTTTCCTTCTGATAGGCGGTCGCGAACGCCTTGTTGAACTCGACATAGAGCTCGCGCGTCGGATCGTACGACACGTTCAGAAGATTGATGTCAGCGGCGAGAGCCGAGCTTGCCCAGAGCAGTCCTGCCGCGAGCGGAACGATACGGCGCATCATGTCCATCTCCATTCACCTCGACGACTTCAGCGTCGTCGATGGCACGCGGGCATAACTCAGGGCGAAAGGCTCTCAAGTCAACGGAACCGGATTTTCTTGTTCGCTAGCTCGCAGCTCGCCTGTGCTACGAAATCTTCATCGTGTGGATGCCGCATTCTGTCTTGGCTCGGCCACGCCAGCGACCCGCGCGCTCATCCTCACCTTCGGCCGTTCTGCTGGTGCAAGGCATACACCCAACCGAACGGAAACCGGACGCCGCAAGTGGATGACGCGGCAATTTGGCGCGGACGAAAATCGCTTCGAGTTCCTCGCGCGAGACATTGGCGAACGGATTGAACTTCAACCGCACGCCGTCGTCCTCAACCACCGGAATATCGGTGCGCGCATTGCCCTGAAAGCGCTTGCGGCCGTTGAGCCAGGCATCGAACGGCTTCAGCGCGCGCGCCAGCGGCTCCACTTTACGAATGCGGCAGCAGGCGTCGGGATCGGAGAACCAGAGGTCGCGATCGGGATCCTTCTGCAAGAGCGTCTCCTCGGGCGGCTTGACCGAGCGGACGTCCTTGAGGCCCAGCATTGCGACCAGCGTGTCGCGATAGGCCAGCGTTTCTTCGAACAGCCAGCCGGTGTCGAGGAAGATCACCGGGATCGCCGGATCGACATCGGCAACCACCTTGAGCAGCGTCGCCGATTCCGTGCCGAAGGACGACAGCAGCGCAAGCTTCTCGCGCCCGACCGCCTTCAACGCGGCCGCGACGACCTCCGCAGGAGACGCATCGCGCAAGGCGCGGTCGAGCTCGTCCGCAGTCGGCGACACCGACGCGGATTGGGATGCAAATTGAGTAGCCATCGCGTTCACGTGCCGACACCCTCGGAATGACGCAGCTGCATGCGCCGGTGCAGCGCCGTGATCCGGCCGTCGCCGGTCGGCTGGTAGAACACCGAATAGCGCTTCGCGGTCTGCATGAAGGCTTCCGCATCCGCCTGCTTCTTGACCTCGAAGGAATCGAAGCCGGCACGCAGCATGAACACGAACTGGTCGCGCAGGATCTGGCCCGTGGCGCGCAGTTCGCCACGGTAATTGTAGCGCTCACGCAGCAGCCGCGCCTGGCTGTAGGCGCGCCCGTCACGGAAGGTCGGGAACACCAGCGCGACCACGGCGATCTTGCCGAGATAAGGCACGAGCTCGGCAATGTCGCGATTGTTCGGCCAGATCACGCCGATCTTGCCCGAACGATTGAGCAGCGCATCGGCTTCGCCGAGGAAGCGCTCGGCCGGTACCAGGATGTCGCCGCCCTCGGGCAGCGGCGTGTCGACGGCGAGCTTGACGAAGCTGTCGTCGGCGATTTTTCCGCCGTTAACGAGTGGCATAAACGCGCTCCTTGAAGGGTTCGACGCCGAGGCGCTTGACCGTGTCCATGAACAGCTCTTCCGGCCGCTCACGCAGCGCAAGGTAGGCTTCCACGACGTCCTCGATGACGTCGGCAACCTCGTCGAATTTCACGCCGGGACCGATCAGGGTGCCGAGCGCGGCGTTCTCGTCGGCGCGGCCGCCGATGGTGATCTGGTAGACCTCCTCGCCGTTCTTCTCGACGCCGAGAATGCCGATATGGCCGACATGGTGATGGCCGCAGGCATTGATGCAGCCGGAGATGTTGATGTGCAGACGGCCGATCAGGTTGGCGAGCTCGTGGTTGGCGAAGCGCCGCGTCAGCTCCTGCGCGATCGGGATCGAGCGCGCATTGGCCAGCGAGCAATAATCCAGACCCGGGCAGGCGATGATGTCGGTGATCAGGTTGACGTTCGGCGTCGCCAGCCCGAGCTTGTCGAGCGCCTTCCACAGCGCCGGCAGATCGCGCTTGGCAACGTGCGGCAGCGCCAGGTTCTGCTCGTGGCCGACGCGGATCTCACCGAAGGAATATTTGTCGGCGAGATCGGCCAGCGCATCCATCTGATCTGCGGTGGCATCGCCGGGAGGCGCGCCGATCGGCTTCAGCGAGATGGTGACGATGGAATAGCCCTGCACCTTGTGCGGGGCCACCGAGTTCTTGCGCCAGGCTTCGAACTCGGGATCGGCCGCAGCCTGCCGCAGCTCGTCCGGCATGTGCGGCAGCTTCTCGTAAGCGGGGTAGATGAAGCGCGAGCGGATGTCCTCGATCACCTCGTCGTCGATCTCGAGCGAGGAATGACGGATCTGCTGCCACTCCTCCTCGACCTCGCGCGAGAATTTCTCGATGCCGAGCTCGTGCACCAGGATCTTGATGCGCGCCTTGTAGATGTTGTCCCGGCGGCCGTACTGATTGTAGACGCGCAGGATCGCCTCGATGTAGCTGAGGAGATCGCGGCCGTGGACGAAGTGCTTGATGGTCTTGCCGATGAACGGCGTCCGGCCGAGACCGCCGCCGACCAGAACCTCGAAGCCGGTCTCGTCCTTCTCGTTCTTGATCAGCTTGAGGCCGATGTCGTGAACCTTGATCGCGGCGCGGTCATGGTCCGACGCGGTGATCGCGATCTTGAACTTGCGCGGCAGGAACGAGAATTCCGGATGCAGCGTGGTGTGCTGGCGGATCAGCTCCGACCAGATGCGCGGATCCTCGATCTCGCCGGGCGCGACGCCGGCCCACTGGTCGGAGGTGACGTTGCGCATGTTGTTGCCGGAGGTCTGCATCGCGTGGATGCCGACCTCGGCGAGATCGGCAAGCGCATCCGGCAGGTCCGACAGCTTGATCCAGTTGAACTGGATGTTCTGGCGCGTGGTGAAGTGGCCATAGCCGCGGTCGTATTTGCGCGCGACGTGGGCGAGTGCCCGCAACTGGTTTGACGCAAGCGTTCCGTAGGGGATCGCGACGCGGAACATATAGGCGTGCAGTTGAAGATAGACGCCGTTCTGCAGGCGCAGCATCTTGAACTCGTCCTCGGTGAGCTCGCCCGAGAGACGGCGCTGCACCTGGTCGCGGAATTCAGAGACGCGCTCGTTGACCAACGTGCGGTCGATTTCGTCGTAAGCATACATGATTGAAGTGCCTTACAGCTCGGCCTGCGATCAGACCGGCAAGTCGATGGTCACACCGTCGCGGCGGATCTGCTCGCGCAGATTGCCCGGCAGGATCTTGCCGGCGTCATCGACCTGCACCGGCGCGATATAGGGGCCGATCGCACCGACGTCATCAGCCACGGCCTCGGCGAGCAACGCTTTCGCCGCATCCGAGTCCCGCACGATCGAGGCATCGGTCAGCTCCACCGACCAGCCCTTGGCGGCGGTACGATAGACCACGACGCCGTCCCAGGTCCGGTTGGCGGTCACGACGGAAGGGCCCGTGATTTTCAGTTTCTGTTGCAGAGGAGAGGTCATTCGGCAGCATCCAGGAGGTCAGAGATGATTTGAGCTGAGTTTTTCTTGGGAGTTTGACGACCAAGCGAACCGGCATGCCGGACCACGTCGCCGATGATGAGGATGGCGGGACCGCCATTGGTCCGCCGCACGAGTTCGGGCAGGTCGCGCAGCGTACCGATCGCGCCTTGCGCATCGGGACGCGTGACGCGGGCGAACACGCCGACCGGCGTCTCTGGTGAACGGCCGGCGGCAAACAGCCCGGCGCGAATCGCGGGCGCCGCGGTCATGCCCATGTAGACCACGACGGTCATTTTGGTGTCGGTCAGGGTCGACCAGTCCACCGTCTCCGCATCGCGCGCCTTGTGCGCGGTGAGGAAGGTGATGCGGGTCGCTTCATGGCGATAGGTGAGCGGCACCTCGAAATCGGCAGCGCCGCCGAGACCAGCGGTGATGCCGGGAATGATCGAATAGGCGATGCCGGCGGCGCGCACGGCTTCGACTTCCTCGCCGCCGCGGCCGAACACGAAGGGATCGCCGCCCTTCAGCCGCACCACGCGCTGGCCGGACTGTGCGGCTTCGATCATACGCTTGTTGATGGCGTCCTGCCCGATACCGGGCTTGCCGATGCGGCGGCCGACCGGAACGCGCGTGGTGTCGCGGCGGATGCGGTCGAGAATTTCAGGCGAGACCAGCTCGTCATGGAAGACGATGTCGGCATCCTGCAGCGCGCGCAGCGCCTTGATGGTGAGAAGGTCAGGATCGCCAGGGCCGGCGCCGACCAGCGCGACCGAGCCTTCCGGCTTGTCGGCGCGCGCGAACGCCGACGGATC
Source organism: Bradyrhizobium sp. (assembly GCF_035935975.1). GTDB lineage: Bacteria > Pseudomonadota > Alphaproteobacteria > Rhizobiales > Xanthobacteraceae > Bradyrhizobium. The sequence goes on along the minus strand of NZ_DASYWN010000038.1, from coordinate 124,048 downwards.
GGATATCTGCTTGAGCATCGCGTCCGCCTCGTCCTTGCGGCCGGCGAGCACGGATGCGCCGATCGGACCGTCAATGACGCGCTCCCAGAAACGGCGGCGCAGCGGAAACTCGGCGATGCGCTCGTTGATGGATTTGCGGAAGCCGCCGATGAACTCGGCGAGCTCGCCGATGCGCGCCGGCAGCAGCGCCTCGATCTTCTCGCGCACGCGCCGCGCCACCACCGGCGAGGTGCCGCCGGTGCCGACCGCGACCACGACATCGCCGCGATCGACGATGGCCGGGAAGATGAAGCTGGAGTGCTCGAGATCGTCCATGACGTTGACGGGCAGACCAAGCGACTTGGCGCGCGCCGACATGGCAACGCCGACATCGCCTGCGCCGGCGCAGACAATCGCGATGACGCCCGAGAGATCGGCGGTGAGCGGATCACCGGTCGCGATCTCGATGCGCGCCGCGTCCTCGGAGTTCAGGCCCAGCTCGTGATTACCGTCGACCGCGTGCACGCGGATGCGCGCACCGGCGGCGGCAAGCACGCGCAATTTTGCGCGCAAAAGCTCACCCGCGCCGATGAGAACCACCGGACCGGCCTTGAGATCGAGGAACACCGGCAAGAACCGCATGCGATACTCGCTTCCCCCACATCCGGGGTTGACTGGAATTATTTTCTATATATGTGTCGTTTCGAGCGCGCAAAGAGAAAATTTTTTCTTCTCTTCTGCACCGCAACTATAGAAAATTCGCCTCCAAACGCAAAGTGGCAGAGATGCATCTTCTCAGGACCGATTCCGGTGCAGATGGGCGCGACTCCCGCGCCCCCGTTTCCGAGCAAATTCCCGTCGGGCTGACCGCCCCCAGCATGGACCATCTCGACCAGCTCGAGGCGCAGAGCATCTACATTTTCCGCGAGGCCTTTGCCCGTCTGAAGAAGATCGCCCTGCTGTGGTCGCTCGGCAAGGACTCCAACGTCATGATCTGGCTGGCGCGGAAAGCGTTCTTCGGCCGCATGCCGTTCCCGGCGCTCCATGTCGACACCGGCAAGAAGTTTCCGGAGATGTATCGCTTCCGCGATCATTACGGGAAGGAGTGGGATCTCGATCTCCGCGTCGAGCCCTGCCCGCCCATCGATGCCGTCGACCCAACGTTGCCGCCGGCCGCCCGTTCCGCCGCGCGCAAGACCGAGGGCCTCAAGATGGCGCTCGCCAAATACGGCTTTGACGGCCTGATCGCCGGCATCCGCCGCGACGAGGAAGCCACCCGCGCCAAGGAGCGCGTGTTCTCGCCGCGCGGCCTGGAAGGCAATTGGGACGTGCGCGACCAGCCGCCGGAATTCTGGGATCATTTCAACGCCTCGCCGCCGCAAGGCGCGCATTTGCGCATCCATCCGATCCTGCATTGGACCGAGGCCGATATCTGGGCCTACACCAAGCGCGAGAACATCCCGATCATCCCGCTCTATCTCGCCAAGGACGGCAAGCGCTATCGCTCGCTCGGCGATCAGGACATCACCAATCCCGTGAATTCGACCGCGACGACCATCGACGAGATCCTGATCGAGCTCGAGCAGACCAAGGTGCCGGAGCGTGCCGGCCGTGCGCTCGACCACGAGACCGAGGACGCTTTCGAGCGCCTCCGCGTCGCCGGCTATCTGTGATCTCAAGGACGCGAGCGCGATATGAACATGATCGTCACCCCCTCTTCGTCCGCGACGCCGAACGGCACCACGCGGCCGCAAGTCCGCATCGTCATCGTCGGCCATGTCGACCACGGCAAGTCGACGCTGGTCGGCCGCCTCTTGCATGAGACCGGCAGCCTGCCCGACGGCAAGCTGGAGATGCTGAAAGCCGTCAGCGCGCGGCGCGGCATGCCGTTCGAATGGTCGTTCCTGCTCGACGCGCTCCAGACCGAGCGCGACCAGGGCATCACCATCGACACCACGCAGATCCGCTTCCGCACCAATTCGCGCGACATCGTGCTGATCGACGCGCCCGGCCACGCCGAATTCCTGCGCAACATGATCACTGGCGCCTCGCAGGCCGACGGCGCGGTGCTGATCATCGACGCGCTCGAAGGCGTGCGCGACCAAACCCGGCGACACGGTTATCTCCTGCATCTGCTCGGCGTGAAGCAGGTCGCGGTCGTCGTCAACAAGATGGACCGCGTTGATTTCAGCGCCGATCGCTTCAAGGAGATCAGCGACGAGATCTCGGCGCATCTCAACGGCCTCGGCGTCACACCGACGGCCGTGATCCCGATCTCGGCCCGCGACGGCGACGGTGTCGCCGAGCGCACCGACCGGATCGGCTGGTACAAGGGACCGACCGTGGTCGAGGCGCTCGATCGGCTCGAGCCCGCGCGGCCGCTGGAAGCACTGGCGCTGCGCCTGCCGGTGCAGGCGATCTACAAGTTCGACGATCGCCGCATCGTGGCCGGCCGGATCGAATCCGGCAGCCTCATTGCGGGCGACGAGATCGTGATCATGCCGGCCGGCAAGATCGCCAAGATCAAGACGGTGGAGAGCTGGCCGGTGACGCCGGTCGCGGGACGTCAGGGCGCCGGCCGTTCGGTCGGCATCACGCTCGACCGCGAATTGTTCATCGAGCGCGGCGACATCATCGCCCATGCCAACGCCGCCCCGCGCGAGACGCGCCGGCTGCGCGCGCGCATCTTCTGGCTGCACGACAAGCCGCTCGAAAAGGGCGACCAGCTCCTGGTCCGCTGCGGGCCGAAGGAAAGCCGCGCCACCGTCGTCGCCATCGAGAAGGCGGTCGATCCCGGCGAGCTCTCCAGCAGCGAGAACAAGGCGATCGGCCGCAACCATGTCGGCGAGATCGACATCTCTCTGTCGAACCCGATTGCCACCGATCCCTACACGGAGAATCCGCGCACCGGCCGCCTCGTGATCGAGGTGTCCGGGCGTATCGCCGGCGGTGGTCTGGTGCTGTCGGTCGATGCCGGCCAGCGCGCCGTGCCGGTCGACATCGTGCCGGTGGAATCGGCGCTGCGGCCCGACGAGCGCTCCGCGCGCTATCGCCACAACGGCGCGGTGGTCTGGCTCACCGGCCTGCCGGCGTCCGGCAAGTCGACGCTGGCGAAGGCGCTGGAGCGGCGTCTCTTCACCAATGGCGGCTCGCCGATCCTGCTCGACGGCGACACGCTGCGCGCCGGCCTCAACGGCGATCTCGGCTTCTCCGCCACTGATCGCAGCGAGAACATCCGCCGCCTCGCCGAAGTCGCGACGCATCTCGCCCGCAACGGCCATATCGCGATCGTCGCGGCCGTGTCCCCTGCCCGCGAAGACCGCGCCGCGGCGCGCCGCATCGCCGACACCGCGTTCCGCGAGATCCATGTCGCAACGCCGGCCGGCGTCTGCGAGGAGCGCGACCCCAAGGGCCACTACAAGAAGGCCCGCTCAGGCGCGCTCGCCTCGTTCACCGGCATCGGCAATGACTACGAGCGGCCTGAAGCGGCCGAGCTCGTGATCGACACCTCGACGCGGACGGTTGCCGAGGCCGCGGATGAGATCGAGCAGATGCTGAAGACATCAGGCGTGCTGTTCGACGAAGTCCTGGACCTCGCCGCGAACATTTGAGGCTATCCCAGCCCCCGCTGTCGTCGCCCGGCTTGACCGGGCGACCCAGTATTCCAGAGACAGCGTTGGGATACGGAGAAGCCGCGGCGTACTGGATTCCCCGCTTTCGCGGGGAATGACAGCGGTGTGCGCCTCCCCCACCTCGTCTTGACATTTTGACAAACCTTTGGGGGTCTTCTCAGCGCCCCGATTTTGGGGCTAATAGGTCCTGAAAGCTGCCCCACGTGGGCGCATTTTGCTGCTGTCGGGTCAAAAGCAGCCAAAAACAGCCATTTCCAACAAGAAAGACCATCATGAAACGCGTCGACGCCCACGGATTGAAGATCGCACCCGTCCTTTTCGATTTCATCGCCAACGAAGCGGCCCCGAAAACCGGGATCGCGCCGGATGCGTTCTGGGCCGGGGTTGCAGGGATCATCAAGGACCTCGGGCCGAAGAACCGCGCGCTGCTGACGTTGCGCGACACGCTGCAGGCCAAGATCGACGACTGGCATCGCGCCAACAAGGGCAAGGCGTTCGACCTCGACGCCTACACCGCCTTCCTGAAGGAGATCGGCTATCTCGTCCCGGAGCCGGCGACGCAGAAGGTCGAGACCGCCAATGTCGACGAGGAGATCGGCAAGATCTGCGGCCCGCAGCTCGTGGTGCCGCTCACCAATGCACGCTACGCGCTGAACGCGGCGAATGCGCGCTGGGGCTCGCTCTATGACGCCTTCTACGGCACCGATGCGATCCCGCACGATCCGTCCGAAGGCGGCAAGGGCTACAACAGGGCGCGCGGCGACAAGGTGATCGCCAAGGCCAAGGCCTTCCTCGATGCCGCCGCGCCGCTCGCGACCGGCAGCCACACCGACGTCACCGCCTACAGCGTCGTCGCGGGCCAGCTCGCCGTGAAGCTGAAGAGCGGCAATGCCACCGCGCTGAAGAACGCCGCGCAGTTCGCGGGCTTCCAGGGCGATGCGGCCGCGCCGAGCGCGGTGCTGCTCGTCAACAACGGCCTGCATGTCGAAGTGATGATCGATCGCGGCAGCGTGATCGGCAAGGACGATCCGGCCGGCGTCGCCGACATGATCATGGAAGCCGCGGTCTCCACCATTCTGGACATGGAAGATTCGGTCGCAGCGGTCGATGCCGAGGACAAGGTGCTGGTCTATCGCAACACGCTCGGCCTGATGAACGGCACGCTGTCGGCGGACTTCGAGAAGGGCGGCAAGACGCTGACGCGCTCGCTCAATGCCGACCGCGCCTACAAGACGCCTGACGGCAAGGGCGAGCTCAAGCTGCACGGCCGCAGCCTGCTGCTGATGCGCAATTGCGGTCACCACATGTTCACCGATGCGGTGCTGGACGAGGCCGGCGAGGAAGTCCCCGAGGGCCTGCTCGACGCCGCCGTCTCCGGGCTTCTTGCCATTCATGACTTGAAAGGCAACTCCAAGGTCAAGAACAGCCGCACCGGATCGGCCTATATCGTCAAGCCGAAGATGCACGGCCCGGACGAGGTCTCGCTGACCTGCGAGATCTTCGACCGCGTCGAGAAGATGCTGGGCCTGCCCGAGAACACGCTCAAGGTCGGCATCATGGACGAGGAGCGGCGCACCACCGTCAACCTCAAGGCCTGCATCCAGCGCGCCTCCAAGCGCATCATGTTCATCAACACCGGCTTCCTCGACCGCACCGGCGACGAGATCCACACCTCGATGGAAGCGGGCCCGATGATCCGCAAGAACGAGATGAAGGCGCAGGCCTGGATCAAGGCCTACGAGGACTGGAACGTCGACATGGGCCTGATCGACGGCCTGCCCGGCCATGCCCAGATCGGCAAGGGCATGTGGGCCGCCCCCGACAAGATGGCGGACATGCTGGCGCAGAAGCTTGCCCATCCGCAGGCCGGCGCCACCACGGCGTGGGTCCCCTCGCCGACCGCCGCGACCTTGCACGCGCTGCACTACCACCAGGTCAACGTGATCGCGCGTCAGCAGGAGCTGACCAAGGGCGGCCCGCGCGCCAAGCTCTCGGACATCCTCACCATTCCGGTGTCGAAGTCGAACTGGGCGCCCGACGACGTCAAGCAGGAGATCGACAACAACTGCCAGGGCATTCTCGGTTACGTCGTGCGCTGGATCGACCAGGGCGTCGGCTGCTCCAAGGTACCCGACATCCACGATGTCGGCCTGATGGAAGACCGCGCCACCTTGCGCATCTCCAGCCAGCATCTCGCCAACTGGCTGCATCAGGGCGTGATTACGGAAGCGCAGGTGATGGAATCGCTCAAGCGCATGGCCGTGGTCGTCGACAAGCAGAACGCGGGCGATGCGATCTACAAGCCGATGGCGCCCGCCTTCGACGGCGTCGCCTTCAAGGCCGCCTGCGACCTCATCTTCAAGGGCCGCGAGCAGCCGAACGGCTACACGGAGTACATTCTCACCGCGCGCCGTCGCGAGGCCAAGGCTCTTGGATAAAAAGGCTCTTGGCTGATAAGCTCGTCTATTCAGACATCAAAAGCCCCGGCCCAGGCCGGGGCTTTTTTGTTGGGCGAAACGTCGCGGCGCACGGAGGAACGGCCGCCCACGCATCGCGTTGTCGGGCCATCAGCAACGGGAGATGCACATGGACTGGAATCGCATCGAAGGGAACTGGAAGCAGTTCAAGGGATCGGCCAAGGAGAAGTGGGCCGAGCTCACCGATGACGACCTCACAGTGATCGAGGGCCGCCGCGAGCAGCTCGAAGGCCGGCTCCAGGAGCGCTACGGCAAGGCCAAGGACCAGGTTCGTCAGGACGTCGACGACTGGCTCAAAGGGCTGCATTAAGCGCAGCACAAACGAAGCCCCGGCTCAGGCCGGGGCTTTTGTTTGAGCGCGTAGCCCGGATGGAGCGCAGCGCAATCCGGGTTGGTGTCGCTTGGGGCAAGACCCCGGATTTCGCTGCGCTCCATCCGGGCTACGAATTCCTGCTAGAACACCGCGAGATATTTCAGCAGCGACACGATGCCGATGATGATGACGATCACGCGCGCGATCTGCTTGGCGCGGCCGTCCATCGGCAGCATGTTGATGAGATAGAGCACGAGAATGACGACGAGAAAGGTGACGAGAACGCCGACCAGCATTTAAGGACCCCCTTCAGGCAAATTGCTAACGGTGTCCTAACGCCCGTCGCTCGCGCCGGTTCCGTCCTCGCAACCCATTACAACTTCTGGTAAATCCGTATTTGTACAGGTAGGCCGACTGCCTAAAACTTTACCCTTTTCCTTTCAAATGCAGAAACCGTGTGCGCTCCAGGCGCAAACGGCATGCGATTGCCGATCTGCCGCGCCCACCGTTTTTTCGATGTTGCCGGGCGTCTTCACGAACTTTGCAATGGGAATTTGGGGGGACTTCGATGCTCAATCGCCTGACCGTGTCCGCGCTTTTGAAAGCGGTGATCGCCATCACATCGGTCTGCGTGGTGATCGCACTCTCGCTCACGGCCTACGCATCGTGGGATCGCCTGAGGACCGCCAACCGCATCTCGCAGATCGCGGACGCTTCCGCCGATCTGTTCAAGGCGATGCACAATCTGCGCACCGACCGCTCGACCACCTCGCGTCTCCTGAACGCGACCGAGCCGATGGATTCCGAGATCGAGAAATACCTGCGCGCCTTGCGCGATGCCCAGATGCCGGCGATGGCGCGGGCGCTCGAGCTGCTGCCCGGCATGGACTTCCCGCAATCGGGCTCGCTGGTGCCTGAGCTGTCGCGCCTCTACAAGCTGCTGATCGAGGAGCAGAAGGAGTTCTGGGAGAGCGTGGCCAAGCCCAAGGACCAGCGCCGCGCCGGCCTCACCAAGGAATACATGGAGACGACGCAGGGCCTGCTCGACGTCCTCGACAAGCTCTCGAACACGCTCGCCGCCACCGTCAACCACCAGGACGCCGAGATCGACCAGCTGCTGTCGATCAAGCAGAGCGCCTGGCTGCTGCGCAACACCGCAGGCGAAGCCTCGCTGATCGTCTCGACCGGCCTTGCCGCCGGCAAGATCACGCCGGAAGGCCGTTACAACTATACCCAATATGTCGGTGGCACGGCCGCGATGTGGAAGGCGCTGGAGCTGGCGACCTCGGGCATGCAGCTGCCGCCGGCGCTGGCCTCCGCGATGGCCGCCGCGAAGACCGGCTATTTCGAGCCGCAATATCTGGCGCTGCGTGACCGCCTCGCGGACGCGCTGGTCAAGGGCGAGAAGGCCGAGATGACCGCCAACCAGTGGAGTCCGGTCACGGTCGGCCGCATGGCCAGTGCGGTCGCGGTCGCCGAGGCCGCCCTCGACGCTGCCAAGGCCCATACGCAAGAGCAGCGCGGCGCCGCCCAGAGCGCGCTGATCGTGCAGCTCGTGCTGCTGGCGCTCGCCATTGGCCTCGCCATCGGCGCAAACGTGCTGGTCAGCCGCCGCGTCATCAATCCGCTCAACACCATCCGCGACGCAATGCTCAAGGTCGCCGGCGGCGATCTTGCCGTCGACAGCGGCTATCTCGACCGCCAGGACGAGATCGGCGCGCTGGCCGGTGCACTGGAAACCTTCAAGCAGCAGGCGACCGAGAAGCTCAAGATCGAGGCGCAGGAGCGCGAACGCAATGTCGGCGCAGCCGCACGCCAGCGCGCCGTCGAGGCCTATGTCGGCGAGTTCGAGGGCGCCGTGCGCAAGACGCTCGGCGAGCTGAGCGAGGCTTCCGGCGAAATGCGCAAGACCTCGGGCGATCTCTCCGCCGTGTCACGCCAGACCAACGACCGCGTCCAGGTCGCCGGCAAGGCCTCCAATGACGCCTCGATGAGCGTCGACAGCGTGGCCGCCGCCGCCGAGGAGCTCTCGGCGTCCATCAACGACATCAGCCAGCAGGCGGCGCATGCCGCGGGCATCGCCGGCCGTGCCGTCACCCAGGCGCGCGAGACCGACGGCACCGTTCAGGGCCTGCAGAAGTCCGCGGGACGCATCGGCGAGGTCGTCGGCCTGATCAACACGATTGCGGCGCAGACCAATCTGCTCGCGCTCAACGCCACGATCGAAGCGGCCCGCGCCGGCGAAGCCGGCCGTGGCTTCGCCGTGGTCGCCTCCGAGGTGAAATCGCTCGCAAGCCAGACCGCGAAGGCGACGGAAGAAATCTCCGAGCAGATCGCCGACATCCAGAAGGTCGCCGGCGATGCCATCAACGCGATCCAGACCATCGGCGGCATCATCGGCGAGGTGAACGAGGTCGCCACCGCGATTGCAGCCGCCGTGCAGGAGCAGGGCGCCGCCACGCAGGAGATCACGCGCAGCACGCAATTCGCGGCGCAGGGCACCAAGAACGTCTCGGACAACATCACCGGCGTCAAAGCCGATGCGGATGCCGCCGCAGCGGCCGCCGACAACGTGAAGAGCGCTTCCGAGATGTTGGAGAACCAGAGCCGCCAGCTCGGCCACGAGGTCAGCGACTTCCTCGGCAAGATTCGCGCCGCGTAAGCTGCAAGCTGTACGCAAGCACCGCTGCAAGCGCCCACGTCAGCCCACGACGTGGGCGCAAACTTTTTCAGTAGCCGAAACATCGTCAACGCACCGTAATTATACGGCAGGAACACTGTCTAAGTTTTTACCCTTTTCGGGCCAAATGGGTGCCAAGCGCCGGCCATAGGGCATGCGCGACTGCGTGCATCCCTGGTCGTTCGAAGTTCGTTGGGGGCTGCCGTTCGGAGCCACGAACTTCGAAACGCGTACCGGGGTGTCCGATGCTCAATCGCTTGTCCGTATCCACGCTGCTGAAGGCGGTGATCCTGTCCACGGCGCTCGTCGTCGTCATCGGCTTCTCGATCAGCGCCTGGAATTCATGGGGCCGGCTGCAGCAGGCCAACCGGATCGTCGCCGTCTCGGCCGCTTCGGCCGAAGTGTTCAAGGCGATGGCCAACATCCGGGCCGACCGCTCGACCAGCAACCGCCAGCTCACCTCCGACGTCCCCATGGACAAGGACATCGAGAAATACATCCGCGAGATCCGCGAGGCCCTGATGCCCGCGCTGGCCCGCACGCTCGAGCTGCTGCCCACGACCGACCTCGGCCAGCGTGACACGTTCCTCAGCGAGCTCGGCGCGCTGAACAAGACGCTGCTGGCGGCACAGGCCGAGTTCTGGGTCGAGGCGCTCAAGCCGCGCGCCGAGCGCCGCGCAGCGCTCGCGAAGGAATATGTCGCGACCGAGGACACGCTGATGACACAGCTGGACAAGCTCGCCGGCGCCCTCGTCGCAAGCGTCAACAACCAGGACGCCACCATCGACCAGCTCCTGACCATCAAGCAGATGGCCTGGCTGCTGCGCAGCACCGCCGGCGAATCCTCGCAGATCGTCGGCAACGCCCTCGGCAGCGGCAAGATCGCACCCGAGGTGCAGCTCGCCTACACCAAATTCGTCGGCGGCACCGACACCGCCTGGACCGCGATCGAGCTTGCCGCTCTGGGCATGCAGCTGCCGCCGGCGCTGGCATCCGCGATCACCGAGACCAAGTCGGTCTATTTCGACCCGCAATATGCTGCCACCCGCGACGGCGTCATTACGTCGATCGCCAAGGGCGAGAAGCCGTCGATGACCGCTAACCAGTGGAGCCCCTATTCGGTGCCCCGCATGATGACCGCGGTGAAGCTCGCCGACGCGGCGCTGCAGGCCGCCAAGGATCACTCCGCCGCACAGCGCTCGGCCGCCGTGCAGTGGCTAATCATCAACACCGCCCTCCTCGTGGCCGCGATCGTGCTGACCGGCGCCGCGATGCTCGCGGTGAGCCGCCGCGTGATCACCCCCTTGCACCGGATCCGCGATGCCATGCTGAAGGTCGCCGGCGGCGATCTCGGCGTCGACAGCGGCTATCTCGACCGCCAGGACGAGATCGGCTCGCTCGCGGGCGCGCTGGAGACGTTCAAGCAGCAGGCGATCGACAAGTTGAAGATCGAGGAGCAGGAACGCGAGCGCAATGCCGGTGCCGCCGCGCGCCAGCGCGCGATGGAGGCCTATGTCGGCGAGTTCGAAGGCGTCGTCCGCAAGTCACTGGGCGAATTGAGCGAGGCTTCCGGCGAGATGCGCAAGACCTCGGGCGATCTGTCCGCCGTGTCGCGCCAGACCAACGAGCGCGTCGAGATCGCGGGCAAGGCCTCGAACGACGCCTCGACCAGCGTCGACAGCGTCGCGGCGGCCGCCGAGGAGCTCTCGGCCTCGATCAACGACATCAGCCAGCAGGCCGCGCATGCCGCGGGCATCGCCAGCCGCGCGGTCAACCAGGCCCGCGAGACCGACGGCACCGTGCAGGGGCTGGCGCAGTCCGCAGGGCGCATCGGCGAGGTCGTCGGCCTGATCAACACGATCGCGGCGCAGACCAATCTGCTGGCGCTGAACGCCACGATCGAGGCGGCCCGCGCCGGCGAGGCCGGCCGCGGCTTTGCCGTGGTCGCATCGGAAGTGAAGTCGCTGGCCAGCCAGACCGCGAAGGCGACGGAAGAAATCTCCGAGCAGATCGCCGACATTCAGAAGGTCGCGGGCGATGCCATCAACGCGATCCAGGCGATCGGCGGCATCATCGGCGAGGTCAATGAAGTCGCCACCGCGATCGCCGCCGCCGTGCAGGAGCAGGGCGCGGCGACCCAGGAGATCACCCGCAGCACGCAATATGCCGCGCAGGGGACCAAGAACGTCTCCGATAACATCACCGGCGTGAAGGCCGACGCCGACACCGCCGCCGGTGCCGCCGAGAACGTCAAGCAGGCCTCCGAAACGCTGGAGACGCAGAGCCGCCAGCTCGGCCAGCAGGTCAGTGACTTCCTGGGGAAGATCCGCGCGGCGTAGGGGAGCGCAGCCCCCTACTCCTTCGCCACCACCGGCACCTGGCGGAACTTCGCGCGCACCGAGTCCGGCAGCGGCGAGAAATTCATCGCGACGCCGCGACGATCATTGGCGTTGCGGCTCGCAACCACCAGGCCGTCGCTGCCTGCGACGATGTCACCCTTGCGCAAGGTGGGGTCGTCCTCGACCTTGACCTGGGCGAGACCGACCGGATCCTTGCCGTTGCAGGTACAGCCCGCGACGATCTCGTTGCGATAGCGGAACGCATTCGGCAGGTCGGAATAGGATTTGCCCTTGTCGGTCGTGGCGTCGTCGATGTTGCTGCCATAGACCAGCGAGGTCTCGGACGTCGGGCAGAAGCTCTTGCAGGATTGCGCCTTGCTCTCGGCGTCGTTGCCCTGCGCCGGGAAATAGCGGCCGTCGCAACCGCGTACGCAATAGGCGGTGCCGCCGCCATAGCCGGCGCGGGAACGCGGTGTCTCATAGCGCGGCATGTCGTCGGTCGGGAACGGCATGCGGATCTCCGGTGGCCGCCTGCCGAATCCGCCGAACAGGGCCGAGAAGAAATCTTGCGCATGCGCCGACGGGGTCAGCGCGAGGCCCACGGAGGCGACGGCGAAGACCGCCGCCGCACCACCGGCCAGTTTGCCGATCAAACGTCTCTTCATGTCACCTCGCGCAACTTCGTTTAGTTCACGGCCGACGCAGGGATGTTCAACGCCTGCCGTCCGGTCGGCAGCGTCGTCACCGCAGGGCGCTTGCGCACGGGATCGCCGCCCTTCGCCATCAGCGGCGCGTTCTTCGGCAGCACCACGACCTTGGTGCCGACACTGACGCGGCTGAAGAGATCGCTGACGTCTTCATTGGTCAGGCGAATACAGCCGGACGAGACGAACTTGCCGATGGTGGTGGGATCGTTGGTGCCGTGGATGCGGTATTGGCTGGTACCCAGATACATCGCGCGGGCGCCGAGCGGATTGCCGGGGCCGCCGGCAACGAAGCGCGGCAGATAAGGCTGGCGCGCGATCATCTCTGCCGGCGGATGCCAGTCCGGCCACTCCGCCTTGCGGCTGACGCTCTGCACGCCCGACCAGGTAAAGCCCTCGCGGCCGACGCCGACGCCGTAACGGATCGCGCGGCCATTGCCGAGCACGTAATAAAGGTATGTGTTGCCGGTATCGATCACGATGGTGCCGGCAGGCTCGCTGCGATCGAAGCTGACGATCTGCTTGCGCAGTCGGTCGGGCAGCTGGGCATCCTCATCGGTGGCCTGCGGCGCCTCATTCGAATAGCCTTGCGAATAGCCTTGGTTCGCATAGCCCTGGCTCGCGTAACCCGGCGAATAGGCCTGCCCTTGCCAATAAGGCTGCGAATAAGCCTGCGGCTGCATCGGCGCGTAGAGGGTCTGGGCCTGCGCCGCAAACGGCATGGTCAGCAATGCTGTCGCGAAGGCACAAGCGGTGACGGCGCGCGGCGAGAAGCTGCGACGGACTGCAGAGAACTTTGTCATGTGCTGCCCCGTTGGATGTGCATCAGGGTGATGCGGCTTCCAAACAACGCAGATCAGGCGACTCAAGTTCCGGCGAACGATGCGGCGGCGACGTCACAGTCAAGCGAGGACGACTTCACGAAACCGCGATGGAACCGGGGCGCCCCCGGGACGTTGTCACATCATCAATGGGCGCGCGGAGGACTTCCGTGCGGGAGAGAAATCGTGCGCGTCCTTCCCAGCGAACGTCTGATTTCCGGCAGCAGCGAAGGTGACCCGCTCCCCGGCAGCCATGCCGAGTTGCCGCCGGTGATCCGCCGCACCGAGTTCGTCGCCTTTGCGCTGGCCGGCTTGCTCCTGATCGCCATGGTCACCGTGCTCTATGTCGCCAAGGCATTTTTCCTCCCCGTCGTGATGGCCATTGTCGCCGGTACCATGCTGTCGCCCGCTGCATCCTTCCTTGAGCGACGGCACGTCCCGCGCGCCCTCGGTGCCGTGCTGATCGTGATCGCGGTGACCGCGCTGGTGACGTTCGTGTTCGCACTGATTGCCGCGCCCGCAATGGAGTGGAGCTCCCGCCTGCCCGAGCTCGGCGCGCAGCTGAAGGACAAGCTCCACGTCTTCGACCGCCCGCTGGCCTTGTGGAAGGAGCTTCAAACCATGATGGGCGGCTCCGAAAACCTGCCGGGCTTCCAGATGCCGAAATTCGAATGGGTGCAGCCGACGCTGGAATTCCTGTCGCCGACCTTCGCGGAGTTCCTGCTGTTCTTCGCCACGCTGATCCTGTTCATCGCGAGCTGGCGCGACCTCAGGCGCGCGCTGATCATGACGTTCGGCGACCGCGACGCGCGGCTGCGCACGCTGCGGATCGTCAACGAGATCGAGGTCCATCTCGGCAACTACCTCCTGACCGTCACCGTGATCAATATCGGCGTCGGCGTCGCAACCGGCCTCGTCTGCGCACTCACGGGCATGCCCAATCCGGCCGGGCTCGGCGCCCTCGCGGCCGCGCTCAACTTCATCCCGATCATCGGACCGGTCGCGATGTTCGTCGTCCTGGTCGTGGTGGGGCTCGTCGCCTTCCCGACCCTCGGCGGCGGAATGATGGCCGCCCTCGCCTTTGCCGGCATCACCTTCATGGAAGGGCACTTCGTCACGCCGATGATCATCGGGCGGAGACTGGCGCTGAATGCGCTCGCCGTCTTCATCGCGCTGGCGTTCTGGACCTGGCTGTGGGGGCCGATGGGCGCGTTCCTGTCGTCCCCGCTGCTGATCGTCGGACTGATCCTGAAGGAGCATCTGATGCCGGTGAATTCGCCGCAACTGCCGCAGGCCTGACCGTTTTCGTAAACGGAACTTCCCCCAGGACGAAACGTTTCTCGGCTATCTCAGCCGCCAACAATTCGGAGTCCCAGATGTCATCGAGTCAAGCCGAATCCGGAATGAGAGACTGGACCGACAAAGCCACCAGAGAACGCCTCGAGAAGGATGTAGCAGCCGTGAAAAGCGATATCGCCGCCCTCACCGAACAGATCACCGACGCGCTCAACACGTTCGCCAACTCCACCAGCAAGCAGGCCAGACGCGGCTATCGCCAGGCGCGCGACAACATGGATTCCGCGATCGACGACATGTCGGAGCGCGGCAGCGCGATGATGGGCGCGGCGCAGGACGCCTACGGCTCGATCGAGGAAACGCTGGAAGACGCGATCACGCAGCGGCCGCTCGCGACCGTCGGGCTCGCGCTCGGCATCGGCTTCCTGATCGGCGCTGCCTGGCGCCGGTAAGGCCGCGACGCGGATAGTGAGACGGCGGCGCTGCGGTGCCGCCGCTATTGGCTTGTGACGATACGGCTTGTGGGGAATCGAGGAGCAAGTCCATGTTTCAACGGATCATCGACGGCATCAGCGCGTCGACCGGCGCGACGGTCCGACTGACGTCGCTCGCCGCAGGTGCCGCATTCGCGCTGTTCATCACGACATGCTTCCTTTGCGCCGCCGCCTTCATCTCGGTCCTGCAGACCTATGGACCGGTGCAGGCCTGCCTCGCGGGCGCGGGCATCTTCTTCCTGCTGACGCTCGCTGCGGCCGGGACCTATTGGGGCTACAAGCGGGAGATGCAGAAGCGCGCCCGGATCGCCGCCGAGCGCGCCGCCAAGTCGGCGGCCGCGAGCATGCTTGCCGATCCCATGCTGATTGCGACGGGCCTTCAAATCGTTCGTGGCATCGGCATCAAGCGGCTGTTGCCGATCCTGGCGATCGGCGGCGTCGCCCTCGGGATCATGGCGAGCCGGACAGGTGTTCCCGACGAGGCATCGGCTGAGCCGGCCGAGTAACGGCGATGATCAGTCCCGGCTGCGGATGATGCAGATCGCGGCCACAACAAGCGGAACGGTGAGCGCGATCCACGACAACGGCAGCCATATCCCGGTCTGACCGATCAGGGCGGCCAGCAGGCCGAACACGCTCAGAACGGCGAGCAGCGCCGGCCAGCGCCAGATCACGCCAATCGAACGGTGCGCGCTCATTCTGCCGCTCCGGGCGACGGCAATGGCAAGTCCGCGGCCAACCGCTGTTGCCTTTTCGCGGCTCGCGACCGCGCGAGCCAGAGATAAAGTCCGCTGCCGAGCACGACGATGGTCACGAGGTCGAGCACCACCCAGATGATCTTCAACGGCATGCCGCCGTAATCGCCGAAATGCAGCGGGCGCGACAGCTCCAGCGCGCGGAGATACCAGGGCATGGTGACCGCGGACACCAGCGCGCCGCTTCTGGCATCGACCAGCACCGGGCTGAACAGGCGCGAGGTCAGCGGTTCCTTGCCCTTGGTCCAGACCACGTAGTGAAACGGCGATCCGAACGGCGAGCCCGGATAGACCACGCTGGTCGTGATCATGTCGGGGAATGCGACTTTCACCGTATCATACGCGGCCTGCGGCGAGGACAGCTCACTGGTCTGCGGCACCGGCTTGCCCTGCAACGGCGCCAGCATCGCGCGCACGTCGGTCTGCTGCCACAGCGCGAACAAGGGCGTCGAGAGCTCGTTGATCACGCCGGTCGCGCCGACCACGAGCGCCCAGCCGAGCGTGACCACGCCGAGCAGATTGTGCAAATCGAGCCATTTCAGCCGCCGCGACCGGGCCGCGCGCACGGTACCGAAATCCAGCTTGCGCATGAAGGGCCCGTAAATCGCGATGCCGGAGACGATGGCCGCGATGAACAGCAGCGCCATCGCACCGAGAAACAGCTCGCCGGGAAGACCCGCGAACAGGTCGCGGTGCAGGGAGAGCATCAATTGCAGGAAGGTGAGGCCGTCCTCGCCGAACGGCTTGGTCTGCTTCAGCACTTCGCCTGTATGCGCGTCGAACCGGATCGAATGCAGCGACTTGCGGTTGGCCCTGAACGCCTCCCAGGAGCTCGCCATGAACACCATGATCTTGGGCTCGTCGTCATCGACGAACACCGAAAGGATGGTCTCGCCGGGATAGAGCTTCCTGCTGGCCTCGACCACCCGGTCGAGGCTGACACTGGGCGTGCCCTCCGCCACCCGCGCATAGGGCAACGCGTCGTCGAGCAGGCCGTCGATCTCGTCGCGCAGCACGAGCGGCAGGCCGGTGATGCAGATCAGGAGCAGGAACAGCGTGCAGATCAGGCTCGACCATTTATGCACGAACAGCCAGCGCCGCAGCGCGGGCTTTCGCTCATACACACGGTCGTCGAAGATCGCCTGATCGCTCATCGCCCACCCTCACCAGCGGTAACGCAGCGTCGCTATCACATTGCGGCGCAGGCCGTAATAACAGCCGGTGTCCTGGCAGAGCTGGACATAGGTCTTGTCGAACAGATTGGTCACGTTCGCACTCGCGAGGAAGCCCTTGAACTGCGGACCGAGGCCGGACAGATCGTAGTGCACGCCGAAGTCGACCAGCGTGGCAGCCGGGACGTCGAACGTGTTGAGCGAGTTGCCGGGCGAGCTGCCGAGATAGCGCACGCCGCTCGACAGGCCAAAGCCGTCAAGCACGCCGCCGTGGAACGTGTAGTCGGCCCACAGCGCGGCGGCGTGTGGCGGGATGCCCGGAACGCGCTTGCCGAGATTGGTCGAGTTGGACGCCGTGTTGACGATGTCGGTATAGGTGTAGGAGCCGAGCACGGTCAGACTGCGGTTGATCTCGCTCTTGCCTTCGAGCTCGATGCCGCGTGAGCGGACCTCGCCGGTCTGCACATTCGAACGCACCCCGCCGATGATATGGGTCGGGTCCGGATCCGGGGTGAGCACGTTCTGCTGCGTCAGGTCGAAGGCGGCCAATGTGATCAGCGTCTTCGGATCAGGCTGATACTTGACGCCGATTTCCTCCTGCTGGCCCCGCGTCGGCTTGAACGCCTGGCCGAAAAAGTTGGTGCCGAGCCTCGGCTGGAAGGATTCGGTATACTGGATGTAGGGCGCGACGCCATTGTCGAACTTGTAAAGCAGCGCCGCGCGCTTGGTCAGCGCGCCGTCCGATTTCGGCGCGGTCGTACCGGCGAGGAGATTATCGGTATTGAGGTCGGCCTGGTCGTAGCGCAGGCCGAGCAGCGCGACGAAGCCACCGCCGAACTTGATCTGGTCCTGGCCGTAGAACCCGACCTGCTCGAGCCTCTGGCGGTTATAGGAGGCCACCTGCGGAGTCGGGAGCGGCAGGCCGTACACGGGATCGAAGGCGTTGATCGGCGGCACGCCCGTGGTCGTGTTGCGGCCAAGCGCGGTATCGACGGAGTTGCGATAGTCGATGCCGACCAGCGCGGTGTGGTCGAGCGGGCCGGCCTTGAACTTGAACTCGCCCTGATTGTCGAGCGCAAGCGAGCGCAGCGTCTCATAGGTCGAATAGACGCCGCGCGGCAGGCTGAACGGGTTGGTCAGGACGGTTGGCGAGACCACCGCGAAATCGGTGGAGTTGTCCATGTAGCGCAGGTTCTGCCGCACCGTGACCACGTTGTTGAAATGGTGCTCGAACAGATAGCCAACGGAGGCCACTGTGCGGTCGGTCTTGTCGAAGCCCGGCTCACCCGAATAGAAGCTGGTCGGAATTTTCGCGCCGCCCGCGACGGGAAACACCGTGCCGTTGGCCGGCAGCAGGTTGAAGAAGCCGGCCTTGGGATCGCGCTGATAGGTGCCGAGGACCGTGAACGTGGTCTGGTTGTCCGGCCGCCATGTCAGTGACGGCGCGATCGAGACGCGCTGATAGCCGGTATGATCCACCTGGCTACCGACATCGAAGCCGGACGCGGTGAAGCGGTAGAGAAACTCCTTGTTCTTGTCGATCGGCCCGGACAGATCGACACCGGCCTGTGCGCGACCGTAGCTGCCGGTCGAGACGAACATCTCGTGATAGGGCTCGAGCGTCGGCCGCTTGGAGACGAGATCGACCACGCCGCCCGGCGAAGCCTGGCCGTACAGCACCGAAGCCGGGCCGTGCAGGATTTCGACACGCTCGAGATTGAACGGCTCGACGATCGGATAGGCGAAGATGCCGGCATTCATCAGCCGCAGCGAATCCAGATACTGGTCGGCGAGAAAGCCGCGAATGTAGACCTGGTCGAAGCGCGCATCCGCACCCGCCGGCTCCACCATCACGCCCGAGACATAGCGCACCGCCTGCGAAACGCTCTGCGCGCCCTGGGCCTGGATCTGATCCTGCGTCACGACCGAGATCGCAGCCGGCGTCTCGATCAGCGCCGCATCGGTCTTGGTGCCGGTGCCGCTGCGGGTCGCCACCATGCCATCGACATGGCCGAACGCCGATTCCTTGCGACCCGCACCGGCGCTGGCCCCGGCTGCGGCCGCCGCGGCGGCGCTGGCGGCTGAATTCGCGCGCGCGGCAGCACGTGCGCGGGCCGCAGCGCGGCTGCGCGCGGAGGATGCAGCGGTACGTTTCGGAGCAGCGCTGCCCTGGACGATGACCGGGCTAAGCTCGGTGGACGAACCCGCCGTCGATGATTGCGCCGCCGCGCCGCCACTCACTGCGATCAAAACGACTGAGCTGACGGCCCCCACGAACCGCCAGCGCCCCACTTCCAAAATGCCCACTACAACTTCCCCAACTTCCAACGGCTACGCATCGGCAGCCGGAGCTAGGAGTTAGCGCAGCGGTTCAATGAAGCGGGCTGGAAGCTCTCCAGACTGGAGGTTTTCCATTTCCAGACTTCAGAAACTCTGCAGCCGCAGGCAGCACGGTGCAGCACCGGCCCTTGCAGGCGCCTGGCCGCGCGAAGCCAGGAGGGACGACCTAGCCAACGCCGCCACGACCGCTGGTCGGACCGCCTTGCTTTGCAAAAGTTGCGTCTCGGACGGAATTAGCCGGGGGCGCAGGAAGGCTCCGGCCCGCTCTGCGCAATTTTTGGCCAGTAGGGGACAAATCAGCCCCCACTCACGTAAAAGCTACTCGGATAGGCAGGCGGTTGCCGGTAAAAGCATCAACCTGATTCCCAAACCTATTTTACTCAATGAAACCGTCCGTTAAGGCGAACCTCGCCGCATTTCATCACGACGCCCGGCTGTATTTGACGCTCGGCATCGCCAATTGGTCGGTGTTCGTCGATCACATCCCGAACAACGTCGTCAATTTGCTGACGCTGCGGAATTTCGGTTTCAGCGGCGCAGCCGATTTGTTCGTGTTCGTGGTGGGCTATGGCGTTGCCATTATCCACGGCAGGATGGCGCTGGAACGCGGCTACCTCGTCGCGGCGACGCGGATCTTCCGCCGGGTGTGGCGGCTCTACGCCGCCTATGTCGTGCTGTTCGTCATCTACATCGACACCATCGCCTATGTCGCCTCGCAGTCGATGGCGCCCGAGATCATCCACGAATACAACATCTCCGGCATTCTCGAGCATCCGCTGCGCATCCTGATCCGTGGCCTCGTGCTGCAGGAAGAGCCGCTGAACCTCGACCTGCTGCAATTGATGATCCCGCTGATGGCGTTCTTTCCGTTCGCGCTGTGGGGCCTGTTGCGGCGGCCGAACGTGACGCTGGCGGCATCGGTCGCGCTGTACGTTGCGGCGCGCTGGTTCGACTGGAATTTCCGCGTCTATCCGGACCAGGACTGGACCTTCAATCCGCTGTGCTGGCAGATGCTGATGGTGCTGGGCGGCTGGTTCGCGGTGACGGGAGCACCCGGCCGCGCGCTGCACGGCATGTCCTGGCTGCGCATCCTCGCCGGCGCCTATCTCGTGTCCGCGATGGCGATCACCCTGATGCGCCACTCGCCGGCGCTGTCCGCCTATCTGCCGGACCTGCTCCTCAACAACATCGCGCCGACCGACAAGGAGAACCTTGCGCCCTATCGCGTGGTCCACTTCCTTGCCCTCGCCTTCATCGCGACCCATCTCATTCCGGCCGATCATCCCGGCCTGAACTGGCGGCCGCTCCAGGCCGTGATCACGTGCGGCGAGGAATGGCTCGCGGTGTTCTGCACCGCCGTGTTCCTGTCCTTCGCCGGCCATCTCATCCTGATCACCGGTCCCAATCTGGTGGTGATGCAGATCGCGGTGAGCCTTGT
Organism: Bradyrhizobium sp.; assembly: GCF_035935975.1. Lineage (GTDB taxonomy): Bacteria > Pseudomonadota > Alphaproteobacteria > Rhizobiales > Xanthobacteraceae > Bradyrhizobium. The sequence goes on along the minus strand of NZ_DASYWN010000038.1, from coordinate 103,608 downwards.
CGGCTTCGCGGCAATGACGGGTGTCGCCTATTACATTTCCTGGTCGCGACGGCAGGACCTGCCTGCCGCGTTGCGGCAGCAGGCCTAGAGCGTCCCTCGAAGGCGCCTCATCAAATAATCGTGCGATTCTGCTAGGCCGAAAGCGGCCGCTGCGCTATGCCGGGAGGCGTTGAGGAGACCGGGCGCGGCGATGGCGAAAGGCGGAGGTGAAGAGGCGGGCAACGCTCCCAAGCGCGGCCGGCCAAGATCGATCGAGACCACCAACGCCATTCTCGAAAGCGCCTATGCGCTGATGGCCGCCACCGGCCTTGCCACCACCACCATCGACGCCGTCGCGCGCCATTCCAGCGTCTCCAAGATGACGATCTACAAATGGTGGCCCTCGCGCGAGGCCTTGCTGATCGACGCCTTCCTGCACCATGCGGCGCAGATGCTGCCGCTGCCGCCGGCGAGTTCCGGCAGTCCCGCGGCGCGCGCCCGCCGCCATGCCGCGGCCTATGCCGAGGCGCTGCAGGGCGAGTTCGGCAAGGTACAGCTCGCGGTGATCTCCGAATGCATCTCCAAGACTGGCTCGGCGGAGCTGTTCTATGCGCGCTATCTCCAGTTCCGTCGCGACGCGCTGGTCGAGATGATCGCCGCGGGCCAGAAGGACGGCAGCGTTCTGGCCGAAGGGGCGGCCGAAGATCTCTACGACGCGATCTATGGCGGCCTGTTCTATCGCTACGTCTTCGGCATCGCGCCGATCACGCCCGGCTATGCGCGCAGCCTGGTCGACCTGGTGCTGCGGCCCAAGAGCTAGCTGCGCACCGGCCGCACCGGCGCCGAGATCTTGTCGGTGCGATCGCGCTCGGTCATATCGACCACCGTCTCCATCGGCGCAGTCAGCTCGTAGACGTAGGAGACGTCGGTGAAATAGCGCTTGGCGGCGCCGCCGAGCGCTTCGGGCGCGACGCGGTCAAGCAGGATCAGGCCGAAATCGGAATCGGGGCGGCGCGTCGCCTCGCTGGTGTTGAACTCTTCCCAGCGGAAGTGGAAGATCTCCGCGCCCTCCTCGCCCGTCACCGTCCAGTTGGCGGTGATGTGCGGATGCTTGCCGACCAGCGACAGGCCCTCGTCCGAATGCGAGGCGAGCTCGAAGAACAGCAGCGACAGGCTTTGCGCCGCGCGCGCGCTGACCGCGATGTCGGGACCGGTGACGGCGATGCGGTCCGCATGCGGAATGGCGCGGGCCTCGAACAGGCCCTTCAGCTTGACGCCCTGCCATTGGCTTTCGCTGAGCAGCGAGACCACGTTGGACATGGCGTGGATGCGGCCGATCAAGAGCTCGCGCGCGACGTCGATATCCGAGCCGTGGCGCAGCGTGCGCGTCACGATCGACTGGATCACCGCCAGGATGTTCTTGACCCGATGGTTGAGCTCGTCGATCACCGCGGTCAGCCGGCGCTCGAAGCCGATCCGCACCTGGATCTCGCGGCTGAGCCTCAGATTGTTGTAGGCGACGTAGCCGAACAGGCCGCACACCATCGCGGTGATGGCAAAGCCGATCGCCGCGACGATGATCGCGGTCTGCTCGGCGCGCCGCGCCGAATTGGTCTTGGCGTAATAGCTGAGCTGCCAGTCACGCCCGCCGAAGCTCATGGTGCGCGTCGCCGATGGCGCCGGCCCGTCGGCCGCCGCCGTGCGGGTCGAGACCACGCCCTGGTCATTGGCAACGAGCTCGCCGCCGTCCTTGCGCGGATCCTTCAGCGCGACCGAGAACAACGACATGTCGTCGTTGGTCAACATCAGCGACGCCAGCTCATAGGAGAATGTCACGAAGCCGACCGGCTCCGTCGCGCCTTCCGGAATCACGGGAGCAGCGACGATGACGCCGATCGGCCCGTTACCGCGCAGCAGCGGAATGGGGTCCGAGGCAATCGATCGCTTCTCGATCCGGGCGCGCGTGAGCATCGCGCTGCGCACGGGGTCCTGGTCATAGCTGCGGCCAGGCAGCGCCTTGGTCTCGTCGCTGCGCGGCTCGAGATCCATCAGCACGTCGATCGGCCGGTTCAACGTCGCCGGGTCGATCGGCTTGTCGCCGTAGTCGCGGATTTGCGGCTTCGGGAAGCCGGCGGCCGCGATCGCGTTCTGCGCCGCGGCGATCTCGTTCGGCTGGATCCGGGCGACCCAGCCGGCCACCACGAAATCGGTCTTGAAGGCGTAGATCGCCGAGCGCAGCGGCTCCAGCATGTTGGGCTTGAGCACCGACGGCGCGCGGAACAGGCCTGAGGCGACACGGGCGAGCAGCTCGCGCTCCGTCAGCCGGTCCTGCACCAGGCTTGCATGGACGTCGATTGCGCGCGCCAGCGCAATCCGGTCCAGCGCCAGCTCCTGGTCGTGGACGCGATAGGCCGCGAGCCCGGAGAGCATGACCCCGAGCAGAGCGATGAAGCCGATGATGAATCCCAGCCGGACCACGCGACTACTCAGGCGGAAGCAGGAGGTCGGCAATAAACACGGAGCATATGAACGCCGCTCGAACGGCCACGTGCCGAAACAGGGTGAACCCCAGTGGCGGAGATAATGGAGGAGGAGGCATCAGTACGCAACTTGGGTCGCCTGAAAAGCTTAATCCGCCCGGCCGATGGTCCGGCCAAAATCACTCGACATGACGGCTTTGCCCCGGGCACCGGAGGTAGTTAATCGCCGTGTCGGAAATTTGTTCCGCAAGGAGCGGCTCTGCCCCAAGTGTTAACGGTAAAAACACCTGCGCCAAGTCGTCGCGTCGGGCGGCCCGGCCGCTTCAGGCCGCGGGTTTCAGCCCACCCTTGGCCTCGATGAAGCCGACGATGCGGTCGAGCCCCTCGCTCTTCTTCAGGTTGGTCATGACGAACGGGCGCTCGCCGCGCATGCGCCTGGCGTCCGTGTCCATCTTCTCGAGCGACGCGCCGACATGGGGTGCAAGGTCGATCTTGTTGATGACCAGGAGGTCGGAGCGGGTGATGCCGGGGCCGCCCTTGGACGGGATCTTGTCGCCGGCGGCAACGTCGATCACATAGATGGTGAGGTCGGCCAGCTCCGGGGAAAAAGTGGCAGCGAGATTGTCGCCGCCGGATTCAATCAGCACGAGGTCGAGGCCGGGGAATTTCGCGCGCATGTCGGCAACCGCCGCGAGGTTCATCGAGGCGTCCTCGCGGATCGCGGTGTGCGGGCAGCCGCCGGTCTCGACGCCGGCGATGCGGTCCGGAGTCAGCGAGCCGGAACGCACGAGAAATTCGGCATCCCATTTGGTGTAGATGTCGTTGGTGATCGCGGCGATGTCGTAGCGCTCGCGCATGGTCTTGCAGAGCAGATCCATCAGCGCGGTCTTGCCCGATCCGACCGGGCCGCCGACGCCGACACGCAGGGGGCCGTGAGATTTCGCCATGTGACTTGCTCTCTCTTGATGGTTGAAGGCGGCACCGCTCACGAGCGGAACAGCCGCGTATATTGCGCCTCGTGCCGCAGGCTGGCGAGATCGGCGCGGAAGGTGGCGCTGCCGAGATCGTCCAATGTCGCATTCAACGCACGATTGGCGGTGGCGGCAACGGCAGATTCCAGCCTGACCAGCACGCGTTGGCTGTCGGTCTGGCCGAGCGGAATGAGGCGGCTCGCCGCGGAAATCCAGTTCGAGACCAGCGCATGCAGGAAGGCGTGCAAGGTCGGCGCCAGCGGCACGCCGTGCATCGCGGCGACGACGCCGACGGCGACGGGATAGATCAGTGGCGAGCGGCATGACGCGACCATGGCATCCAGGCCCTCCGCATCCCAGGCGGCGCGGGAGATGTCGATGAAGGCGCGGCCCTGCGAGGTCGTCTCGAGCTGCCGCTCGCGCGACGGCACGAAGGCCCAGGCAAGCTCCGCGGTATCGCTCAGGGCAGCTTCTTCACCCGCTTCGGCCGCGCGATAGGCGTGGACCAGAAACGTCGCGTCGCAAAAGCCCGAGCCGTCGCCCAGCATCGCATCGAGCCAATCGGCCAGCGTCGCGATATCGGTGATGTCGCCCGCCTCGACCGCCCACTCGATGCCGCTGGAATAGGAAAAGCCGCCGACGGGGAACGCTGGCGACAGCCAGGTCATCAGTCGGTACAGCGCCGCCGCCTCGCGCTCGGCGAGGTCACCGGCACCGACCGGCTCATTTGTGGTCATGAGCATGCTTGTGGCCGTGGTCGTGGTCGGGATGGTCGCAATGCTCGTCGTGGTGATGATGGTGATCATGGTCATGTCCATGCGCGGCATGGTGATGATGGTGATGATCGTGGTGATCATGATGCCCGTGATCGTGATGGGCATGATCATGATGCGCATGGTCGTCGTGACCGTGCGCGTGGCCGGCATCGGCGTAGGCACCGCCTTCGGGATCGAACGGTGCCTCGATCTCGACCACGCGGGCACCGAGACCTTTCACCATGGCCTCGATGACGTGGTCGCGGCGGATGCGCAGGGCCTTGGCCATGATCTGCGTCGGCAGATGACGGTTGCCGAGATGCCAGCCGACGCGGATGAGGTGATGCGGATCGCGGCCGCGGATCTCGAGCAGCGGTTCGGGCGCCGCAACCACTTCGACCAGCCTGCCGTCCTCCAGCACCAGCGCATCGCCGCCGCGCAGCGCGACGGCATTCTCCAGGTCGAGCAGGAAATTCAGCCCCCGCGTCCCCGTCATCGCCATGCGGCGGCGGTGCCGATCGTCGAAATCGAGCACGACCGTATCCACCGGTGCTTCGGTGAAGCGGTGTTGTCCCTTGACCTGCGTCGCCCGGATCATGCGCTTTATCCTGTTACCGTGTCTCGACCTTCTCGGGCGTGATCACCTCGATCTTCGGCGGCGCCGTGAAGCACTTCACCGCAACGCGGCCGAACGTCTTCATGTGCTCCATGCCACGATGCGGCACCAGCGCCTCGGCATTCTCCCACTGCTCGACGAACACCATCTTGCTGGGATCGGTGACGCTCTCATGCAGGTCATAGGCGATATTGCCGGGTTCCTTCCGCGTCTCCTTGATGCAGGCGGTGGCGGCAGCAATGAATTCGGCGCGCGTCTCGGGCTTGATGGTCAGGGTGGCAACGACGTAGATCACGAGAAATCCTCCCGGCTTTTCTTTTGAGGTTAGATACCGGGCGGGACATTAGACCAGGCGGGATCGAACGCAAAACCGGAAAAGCCGCCCCAAGGCATGCAATCGGGCATGCTCCGGGGACATGCGTTGAGTGGCTATTTCAGTACATGAAATATCGCTGCGCCATCGGCAGCACCTCGGCGGGCGGGCAGGTGAGCAGCTCGCCGTCGGCGCGGACCTCATAGGTCTCCGGATCGACCTCGATATTGGGCGTGGCGTCGTTGTGGATCATGCTCTTCTTGGAGATCTTGCTGCGGGTGTTCTGTACGGCATAGAGCTTCTTCTCGATGCCGAGCTTTCGCGCGAGACCGCTGGTGATCGCGGCCTTCGAGGTGAACACCACCGAGGAAGCCGTGCGCGCCCTGCCGAAGGCGCCGAACATCGGCTGGTAGTGCACCGGCTGCGGCGTCGGGATCGAGGCATTGGGATCGCCCATGGGCGCCGCGACGATGGTGCCGCCCTTGACGATGCAGTCCGGCTTGACGCCGAAGAAGGCCGGCGACCACAGCACGAGATCGGCGAGCTTGCCCTTCTCCACCGAGCCGATCAGTTTCGACACGCCGTGCGCGATCGCCGGATTGATCGTGTATTTCGCGATGTAGCGCTTGACGCGGAAATTGTCGTTGTCCTTGCCCTTGTCCTGCGGCAGCGACCCGCGCTGCTTCTTCATCTTGTCCGCGGTCTGCCAGGTCCGGATGATGACCTCGCCGAGACGGCCCATCGCCTGCGAATCCGAGGACATCATCGAGAGCGCGCCGAGATCGTGCAGGATGTCCTCGGCCGCGATCGTCTCCTTGCGGATGCGGCTCTCGGCGAACGCCAGGTCTTCCGCGATCGAGGGATCGAGATGGTGGCACACCATCAGCATGTCGAGATGCTCGTCGATGGTATTGCGGGTGAAGGGGCGCGTCGGGTTGGTGGAAGACGGCAGCACGTTCTTCAGGCCGGCGACCTTGATGATGTCAGGGGCGTGGCCGCCGCCGGCGCCTTCGGTGTGGAAGGCGTGGATGGTGCGGCCCTTGAACGCCTTGATCGTGTCCTCGACGAAGCCGGACTCATTCAGCGTGTCGGAATGCAGCATGACCTGGATGTCGTAATCGTCGGCCACCGACAGGCAATTGTCGATCGCGGCCGGCGTCGTGCCCCAATCCTCGTGCAGCTTCAGCGCGCAGGCGCCGCCCTTGATCATCTCGACCAGCGCGGCAGGGCGCGACGCATTGCCCTTGCCGGAGATGCCGAGATTGACCGGGAAGGCATCGAACGACTGGATCATCCGCCCCATGTGCCAGGGACCGGGCGTGCAGGTCGTGGCAAACGTGCCATGCGAGGGACCGGTGCCGCCGCCCAGCATCGAGGTGACGCCACTCATCAGCGCGTGCTCGATCTGCTGCGGACAGATGAAGTGGATGTGGCTGTCGAAGCCGCCGGCGGTGAGGATTTTTCCTTCGCCCGCGATCACGTCGGTGCCGGGACCGATGATGATGGTGACGCCCGGCTGGATGTCGGGATTGCCGGCCTTGCCGATCGCAGAGATCATGCCCTCCTTGATCGCGACGTCGGCTTTCACGATGCCCCAATGGTCCACGATCAGCGCATTGGTGATGACGGTGTCGGCCGCGCCCTGCTTGTTGGTGACCTGCGACTGTCCCATGCCGTCGCGGATCACCTTGCCGCCGCCGAACTTCACCTCCTCGCCATAGGTGGTGAAATCCTTCTCGACCTCGATGATGAGATCGGTGTCGGCCAGCCGCACCTTGTCGCCGGTGGTCGGGCCGAACATGTCGGCATAGACGGAACGCTTTATTTTGACGGACATCACAAGCCCCGTTTGCATTTGAATGTTTTGATGGTGCTCACAGCGAGGCCCTCGCCTTTCGCACCGTATTGTCGAATGTCGTGTCGAGCCATGAATTGCCGCCGCGGCAGCCGGCTACGACCTGCTCGGCCCAGCCGGTGTAATCGACGAGATCGTCGCGCTCTTCAGTGGTCGGATCGGAATGAATGCGCGCGCCGATATTGCTGATCTTGTCGGCGATCTTGATCAGCTTTGCGCCCGGCGATTTGTGGGGCGCATCGACGACCTGCAGGCGCCGCCGCTCGGCCTTGGGCAGGCTCATGTTGTCGGTGCATTCGACGACGAGCGAGGCGACGCGATCGGAAAATTTTTGAACGAGCTCCTCCCGCGTGGTGTCGGTATCCTCGATCACATCGTGCAGCCAGCCCGCCGCGACCAGTTCGGCATCGGCACCGTCCGTCGCAGTCGCCAGCAGGTTCGCGACCTCCGCGAGATGGTTGATGTAAGGCTCATTCCCCCGCCCCTTGCGCGCCATGCCATTGTGCCGGCGCGCGGCCAGCTCAGCAGCTTCGGAGATGAGGCGGATGGCGGAGAGCATGAATCACAGCTTCCCCATCACGTCGCCACGAAAACCGTAGATCGTCTTCTTCCCCGCCATGGCGACGAGCTGGATGTCGCGGGTCTGGCCGGGTTCGAAGCGGACGGCGGTGCCGGCGGCGATGTCGAGGCGCATGCCGCGGGACTTTTTGCGGTCGAACTTCAACGCCGGGTTGGTCTCGAAGAAATGGTAGTGCGAGCCGACCTGGATCGGGCGGTCGCCGGTGTTGGCCACCGTCAGCGTCACGGTCTTGCGGCCGGCATTGAGCTCGATCTCGCCGTCCTGGATGAAGAGTTCGCCGGGGATCATGCTTCTCGCTCCTACCTGATCGGTTCGTGCACGGTGACGAGCTTGGTGCCGTCAGGGAACGTCGCCTCGACCTGGATGTCGTGGATCATCTCCGGAATGCCCGGCATCACCTGGTCGCGGGTGAGGACCTGCGCGCCTGATTGCATCAGCTCGGCGACGGTACGGCCGTCGCGCGCGCCTTCGAGGATGAAATCGGAGATGATCGCGATCGCCTCGGGATGGTTGAGCTTGACGCCGCGATCCAGCCGGCGTCGCGCCACGATGGCCGCCATCGAGATCAGAAGCTTGTCCTTTTCGCGGGGAGACAGGTTCATGAAGAATCTCTTCCGTTCAACACTTCAATTCAGCCACAACCGGGGCAGCGCCGCGCCGGTGCGCGCCAGCACGGTCATCATGTCGGCGCGCAAACGCGCCGCATCTTGGGCACAGAACCGCGCCATTGCAAAGCCATTCCAGGCCGAGATTCCGACCTCGCCGGCGAAAGATTCCGATGCCTCGCGAATGCGCTCCACCAGTGCCTCGTCGCCGGGAACGATCAGGGCCGTGCCGATCGCAGCGCCGCCCTTGGCGACAGCGGATCGCGCGAGTTTCGCGCCGATATTGCCGTCGAGCCTGACGGTCTCGGCAAACACCAGCCTGCCACCACGGCGCAGCCGCCAGCGGTCGACGAACTCGCCCTGCTCTACCCGCTCGCCCATGGCGGTGCGGCCGAAGACGACGATTTCGCAAAGCAGGAGCGAGGCGGCATCATCGAGCTCGATGTCGAAACCGCGATGGACCCGGGCGCGATCGAACAGGATCGTCTCCTGCGGCAGCCAGCCTAGATGCGCACCCGCGGCAGCCTTCAAGGCAATGCTGAGCTGCGCCGGCGCGCCGGGCGCGCGATAGACCTTTTCGGCCGCGGCCGTGGTCAATGTCAGGCGCGCGCCTTCGGCCGCCGCGATCTCGATATCGAAATTGTCGCCACCGGCGACGCCGCCGGCCGTGTTGACGAACACGCCCGAGAGCCCCTCGCCTTCAGGCGAGGGAAAGCGCACGCGCAGCGAGCCGGATTCATGCAAGGCCCCGCGCCGCGTCACGCCGTCGCGGGCGTGCACGTCGAAGCGCACGGCGCCACGGGCGCGGTTGGCCTCGAACACCGAAGATGTCGCCAAAGCGTCGCTGCGCATCCGTCTCCCCAGCCGGTCGCGGCAGGATTGTTCCGGCTTACAGCGCCATCTGGCGGCTGATCTCGCCGGGATCGAGGTTGGAGCGGTCGCAGGTGAACTTCACCGCACCGCGATCCATCACCGCGAAACTGTCGCCGAGTTCGCAGGCAAAGTCGAGATATTGTTCGACCAGCACGATGGCGATGTTGCCGAGGTTGCGCAAATAGGAGATGGCGCGGCCGATGTCCTTGATGATCGAGGGCTGGATGCCTTCGGTCGGCTCGTCGAGCAGCAGCAATTTCGGGCGCATCACCAGCGCGCGGCCGATGGCGAGCTGCTGCTGCTGGCCGCCGGAGAGATCGCCGCCGCGCCGGCCGAGCATGGATTGCAGCACCGGAAACAGCGAGAACACGTCGTCGGGAATGTGCTTGTCCTCGCGCTTGAGGGGGCCGAAGCCGGTCTTGAGGTTCTCCTCGACCGTCAGCAGCGGAAATATCTCGCGGCCCTGCGGCACGAAGCCGATGCCCTTGCGCGCGCGCTCATAGGGCTTGAGGCCCGTGATATCGCTGCCGTCGAGCACGATCGCGCCCGAGGAGATCGGATACTGGCCCACCATGGCGCGCAGCAGCGAGGTCTTGCCGACGCCATTGCGCCCGAGCACGCAGGTGACCTTGCCCGGCTCGGCCGCGATCGAGACGCCGCGCAGCGCCTGCGCCGCGCCGTAGAACAGGTTGATGTCCTTGACCTCAAGCATCGCTCAGCGTCCCAGATAAACTTCGATGACCCGCTCGTTGGACGAGACCTGGTCGATGGTTCCTTCCGCGAGCACCGTGCCTTCGTGCAGGCAGGTGACCTTGACGCCGAGCTCGCGCACGAACGTCATGTCGTGCTCCACCACCATCACGGTGTGGGTCTTGTTGATTTCCTTCAGCAGCTCGGCGGTGAGATGCGTCTCGACGTCGGTCATCCCTGCCACGGGCTCGTCGACAAGCAGCAGTTTCGGGTCCTGCGCCAGCAGCATGCCGATCTCGAGCCACTGCTTCTGGCCGTGACTGAGGCTGCCGGCGAGGCGGTTGCGCGCGTCGGTGAGGCGGATCGTCTCCAGCACCTTGTCGATGCGCTCGGATTCGGCCCTGCTGCCGCGCCAGAACAGCGTGCCCTTGACGCTGTGATCGACATTGAGCGCGAGCAGGAGGTTGTCCTGCACGGTCTGGCTCTCGAACACGGTCGGCTTCTGGAATTTGCGGCCGATGCCGAGCTCGGCGATGCGGGTCTCATCGAGCCGCGTCAGATCCGTGACGCCGTCGAACAGCACCGTGCCCTCATCGGGCTTGGTCTTGCCGGTGATGATGTCCATCATCGTGGTCTTGCCGGCGCCGTTCGGGCCGATGATGGCGCGCATCTCACCGGGCGCGAGCGTCAGCGACAGATTGTTGATGGCGTGGAAACCGTCGAACGAGACGTGCACACCGTCGAGATAGAGCATTGCGGAGGTCGCGCGGGTGTCCATGACGTTCATGACCGCTTACTCCGCCATCTTTGGTTGGGTGACGCCGTCTTCGGCCGCAGCGCTGGCCGAGGCGGCGGCGCGCTTTTCCTTCGAGGAGTCCCACCAGGCGTTGAAGGTGCCGACGATGCCCTTGGGCAGCAGCAGCGTCACCAGGATGAACAGCGCGCCCAGCATGAACAGCCAGTACGGCGCCAGCACGCCCGAGGTGAAGAACGTCTTGGCGTAATTGACGACGACGGCACCGAGCGCCGCGCCGACCAGCGTGCCACGGCCGCCGACCGCGACCCAGATCACCGCCTCGATCGAATTGCCCGGGGCGAACTCGGATGGATTGATGATACCGACCTGCGGCACATAGAGCGCGCCGGCGACGCCGGCCATGCAGGCCGACACGGTGAACACGAACAGCTTGTAGGATTCGACGCGGTAGCCGAGGAAGCGCGTGCGCGACTCCGCGTCACGGATAGCGATCAGCACCTTGCCGAGCTTGGACGAGACGATGGACCGGCAGATCAGGAAGCCGAGGATCAGCGCCAGGCAGCTGAGCGCGAACAGTGCTGCGCGGGTGCCTTCGGCCTGGACGTTGAAGCCGAGGATGTCCTTGAAGTCGGTCAGGCCGTTGTTACCGCCGAAGCCGAAATCATTGCGGAAGAAGGCGAGCAGCAGCGCATAGGTCATCGCCTGCGTGATGATCGACAGATAGACGCCGGTGACGCGGGAGCGGAAGGCGAGCCAGCCGAAGCAGAAGGCGAGCAGGCCGGGCACGAACAGCACCATCAGCGCCGCGAACCAGAACATGTCGAAGCCGTACCAGTACCAGGGCAGATTCTGCCAGTTCAGGAACACCATGAAGTCGGGCAGGATCGGGTTGCCGTAGACGCCGCGGGTGCCGATCTGCCGCATCAGATACATGCCCATCGCGTAGCCACCGAGCGCGAAGAAGGCGCCGTGGCCGAGCGAGAGAATGCCGCAATAGCCCCAGATCAGGTCGATCGAGAGCGCGAGGATCGCGTAGCAGACATATTTGCCCCAGAGCGCGACGAGATAAGTCGGCACCTGCAGGAACGAGCCCGCCGGCAGCAGCAAATTGGAGAGCGGGATAAGAATTCCGCAGGCCGCGACGACGGCGAGGAAGATCGTCGCGCCGCGGTCCAGCGATCGCGTCAGCATGTGAGGGGTCATGCTTCCACCGCACGGCCCTTGAGCGCGAACAGTCCGCGCGGGCGCTTTTGAATGAACAGGATGATGAGAACCAGGATCGCGATCTTGCCGAGCACGGCGCCGGCGACCGGCTCCAGGAACTTGTTGGCGATGCCGAGCGTGAAGGCGCCGACCAGCGTACCCCAGAGATTACCGACGCCGCCGAACACCACGACCATGAAGCTGTCGATGATGTAGCTCTGGCCGAGATTGGGGCTGACATTGTCGATCTGCGACAGCGCCACGCCGGCGATGCCGGCGATGCCCGAGCCGAGGCCGAAGGTCAGCGCGTCGACGCGCGAGGTGGCGATACCCATCGAGGCCGCCATGCGGCGGTTCTGCGTCACCGCGCGCATCTCGAGGCCAAGCGCGGTATAGCGCAGCATCGCCAGCAGGATCGCGAACACGGCGAGCGTGAAGACGAGGATCCAGAGCCGGTTATAGGTGATGGTGATCTGGCCGAGCTCGAAGGCGCCGCTCATCCAGGAGGGGTTGCCGACCTCGCGGTTGGTCGGGCCGAACATGGTGCGCACCGCCTGCTGCAGCACCAGCGACAGGCCCCAGGTCGCGAGCAGCGTCTCGAGCGGGCGGCCGTAGAGGAAGCGGATGATGCTGCGCTCGATCAGCACGCCGATCGCGCCGGCGACGAGGAAGGCGAGCGGCACGGCGATCAGCAGCGAGTAGTCGAACAAGGCGGGGTAGCGGGTGCGGATCACTTCCTGCACCACGAAGGTGGTGTAGGCGCCGATCATCACCATCTCGCCATGCGCCATGTTGATGACGCCCATCACGCCGAAGGTGATGGCAAGGCCGATCGCGGCAAGCAGCAGCACCGAGCCGAGCGAGAGGCCGTACCAGGCATTCTGGACCGTGGACCAGACCGCCAGCGAAGACTGGATCGAGCTGATCGCGCTCGCCGCGGCCTTGGTCACCGAGGCCGGCTGGTCGCCCATGCCTGTCAGCAGCGCCATGGCCTCCTGGTCACCGCGCGCCTTGAGGGTGGCGACCGCCTCGAGCTTCTCGACCTCGCCGGCGTCGGACTTGAATAGCAGGATCGCCGCACGGGCATCGCCAAGCGCGGCCTTGACCGATTTGTTGGTCTCCTTGGCAAGCGCGGCATCGACCGCATCGAGCGCGGTTTCTTCGTGCGACTTGAAGACGGATTGCGCGGCCTGCAGGCGCGTCGCCAGATCCGGCGACTGCAGCGTCAGGCTGCCGAGCGCGGCATCGACGCTGCGGCGCAAGCGGTTGTTGAGACGCACCGCGCTCGCACTGTCGGGAACGCTGGCGACGGGCTCGCCGGTCGCGGCATCGATCGACTTGCCGTCGGTGCCGGTGACGTAAACCTTCTTGGTATCGGGATCGGCCATGAGGCGGCCGTCCTGGAGCGCGCTGATGATCGGGAAGGCCAGCTTGTTGCCGCTGCTTGCGACAACACCGATCGCTTCATCGGTGTCGGAAAAATCGTCATTGGCGAATTTGGCGACCGCATCCTCGAACGGACCGGCAAAGGCCGGCAGCGCGAACGCGATCAGGAACAGCGAGAGGACGAACGAGCAGAGACGAGCGGACAAATTGATTGGCACTTTGAATCACCCCGGCAGAAGCGGGGAGAAGGCGGCGGAATAGCCGCCTCCTCCCGTCGTGCAGTAGAGAGCGTCAGGTCCGGATCAGGAGCCCGAGCCGAGGCACTTGTTGGTCTTGGTGTTGAAGTTGCCGCACTTCTTGCCGACCCAGTCGCCGATCAGGTCCTTGGAGCCGTCGAGCTCCTTCGACCAGGCGTCGCCAGCGACGAGGCTCGGGGTCTTCCAAACCACGTCGAACTGGCCGTTGCCCTTGATCTCGCCGATGAACACCGGCTTGGTGATGTGGTGGTTCGGCAGCATCTTCGACACGCCACCGGTCAGGTTCGGCGCTTCGATGCCGGGAAGCGCGTCGATCACCTTGTCCGGATCGGTCGACTTCACCTTCTCGACGGCCTTCACCCACATGTTGAAGCCGATCACGTGCGCTTCCATCGGGTCGTTGGTCACGCGCTTCGGGTTCTTGGTGTAGGCCTGCCAGTCCTTGATGAACTTCTCGTTCGCCGGGTTCTTGATCGACTCGAAGTAGTTCCAGGCGGCGAGATGGCCGACCAGCGGCTTGGTGTCGATGCCGGCGAGCTCTTCCTCACCCACCGAGAACGCGACCACCGGGATGTCCTTGGCCTTGATGCCCTGGTTGCCGAGCTCCTTGTAGAAGGGAACGTTGGCGTCGCCGTTGATGGTCGAGACCACCGCGGTCTTCTTGCCGGCCGAGCCGAACTTCTTGATGTCGGCCACGATCGTCTGCCAGTCGGAATGACCGAACGGCGTGTAGTTGATCATGATGTCTTCCTGGGCGACACCCTTCGACTTCAGATAGGCTTCCAGGATCTTGTTGGTCGTGCGCGGATAGACGTAGTCGGTGCCCGCGAGCACCCAGCGCTTCACCTTCTCGTCCTTCATCAGATAGTCGACGGCGGGGATCGCCTGCTGGTTCGGCGCAGCGCCCGTGTAGAACACGTTACGCTCGGACTCTTCGCCCTCGTATTGCACGGGGTAGAACAGAATGTTGTTCAGCTCCTTGAAGACCGGGAGCACCGACTTGCGCGACACCGAGGTCCAGCAGCCGAACACGACCGAGACCTTGTCCTTGGTGATCAGCTCGCGGGCCTTTTCGGCGAACAGCGGCCAGTTCGAGGCGGGATCGACGACGACGGCTTCGAGCTTCTTGCCGAGCACGCCGCCCTTCTTGTTCTGCTCGTCGATCAGGAAGAGGATAGTGTCCTTCAGCGTGGTTTCGCTGATGGCCATGGTGCCGGAGAGAGAGTGAAGCACACCGACCTTGATGGTGTCGTCCGCGGCCTTGGCACCGGAAATGGAAGCCAGACCGAGCATCAGGCCGGCGGTCGCGGCGAGCACGCCGCGGCGGCTAAATGACGCCGCTATATCGTGAATGGATTTGGTAGGCATGGATGTATCATCTCCCTGACGCAGACGTGAAAAACGCTGCGAAACGGCCCCACGGCCGCCTGCGATTAACGGAATCGCAAGAACCGTGCCATGGCCTAGGCACATGCCAACTCATTGGTCAGATTAGACAATTTGACTGCAATCCAAGTTTCGCCGTAGTCTGATTGCTCAAAATATGGGCGAATAAAATGTATGCCAATGCGGCAGACAGGTCATTTATTGAGCAAATAACCGCCTCTGTCTAAATTTCCGGCATAACTATTTCTGCACCGCAATCGTCGTTTGGCGCCGCTTTGCCTTGAAAGCGCCCCCTCAATGTTCCATATGACCACCCGAGACCTCTTGAGAATCAAGGGGTCGTAGCGAGCCGCGTGTTCTTAAGCCCGTACGGGCCTCTGGCTTGCCCCATAGCTCCCAAGCCATCCGACACCCCAAACACGCAGGTGTCTTCTTGACACCCTTTTGCGCGCGCCGCGCTGAATGCGCCGGGCGTTCGCCTTTGACATGGAAAGAACCCATCTTTTGACTTCGTTTCAGGACTTCGGCCTCGCCGAACCGATCGCACGTGCTCTCGCCGAAGAGAATTACGTCACCCCCACCCCCATTCAGGCCCAGACCATCCCCACGGCGCTGACCGGCCGCGACGTCGTCGGCATCGCCCAGACCGGCACCGGCAAGACCGCATCCTTCGCGCTGCCGATCCTGCATCGCCTGCTCGAGAACCGCATCAAGCCGCAGCCCAAGACGGCCCGCGTCCTGGTGCTCTCGCCCACCCGCGAGCTTTCGGGGCAGATCCTCGACAGCTTCAACGCCTATGGCCGCCACATCCGCCTGTCCTCGACGCTGGCCATCGGCGGCGTGCCGATGGGCCGTCAGGTCCGCGCCCTGATGCAGGGCGTCGATGTGCTGGTCGCCACCCCCGGCCGCCTGCTCGACCTCGTGCAGAGCAACGGCCTGAAGCTCGGCAGCGTCGAGTTCCTCGTGCTCGACGAGGCCGACCGCATGCTCGACATGGGCTTCATCAACGACATCCGCAAAATCGTCGCCAAGCTGCCGATCAAGCGGCAGACGCTGTTCTTCTCGGCCACCATGCCCAAGGACATCGCCGAGCTCGCCGATTCGATGCTGCGCGACCCCGCCCGCGTCGCGGTGACCCCGGTCTCCTCGACCGCCGAGCGGATCAACCAGCGCATCGTCCAGGTCGACTTCTCGGCCAAGCCCGCCTTCCTGACCAAGCTCCTGAAGGACGAGCCGATCAACCGCGCGCTGGTCTTCACCCGCACCAAGCACGGCGCCGACAAGGTCGTGAAGACGCTCGAAAAGGCCGGCATCCCCGCCAGCGCCATCCACGGCAACAAGTCGCAGAACCATCGCGAGCGCACGCTGGCGCAGTTCCGCTCGGGCGAGATCCGCACCCTGGTCGCCACCGACATCGCCGCCCGCGGCATCGACGTCGACGGCATCACCCATGTCATCAATTTCGACCTGCCCAACGTGCCCGAGACCTATGTGCACCGCATCGGCCGCACCGCACGCGCCGGCGCTGACGGCACGGCGATCTCGCTGGTCGCCGGCGGCGAGGAACTCGCCTATCTCCGCGACATCGAGAAGCTGATCCGCGTGGCGCTGCCGCGCGAGGATCACCGCACCGACGCCGGTCGCCGCGATGCGGGTCCTCCCCCGCAGCAGCAGCGACAGGGCCGGCCAGGCGGCCGCCCGGGCCAGCGTCCGCAGGGCGCACGGCATGGTGACGGACGGCGTGGCGACGACAGGCATGCCGACGGGCGCCACCATAGCGGTGGCAGGCACGGCGACGGACGGCCCGGTGAAGGCCGCCATGGCGAGGGCAGACCTGTTGATGGCAGGCCCGGTGAAGGCCACAAGGCCTCCAAGGGGTCTCGCCGCCGCCGCGGTTCCGGTGGTAAGGTGAATTCCTCACCAGCCGATCGGTCGGAACAGCGTCCCGCGCATAGCGCCGGCAAGCCTGATGGAATACAAGGCGTTGCCTTTTTGCGTCGCGAGAGCCGCCCCAACGGCCGACCGAACCGCAATCCTCATTCGAACTAACAGTCCACGACTGGAGACAACCACATGGCTAAGGAAGAGCTGATCCAGTTCGAAGGACTGGTCACCGAAATCCTCCCCGACGCCCGCTACCGCGTGCAGCTTGATGCCGGACACGAGATCGTCGCCTACACCGCCGGCAAGATGAAGAAGAACCGGATCAAGACGCTGGCGGGTGACCGCGTGACGGTGGAGATGTCGCCCTACGACCTCGAGAAGGGCCGGCTGATTTTCCGCCACAAGGACGAACGTCCCAGCGGCGTGGGCGGACCTCCGCGCCCCGGTCAACGCGGTGGCCAGTTCCGCCGTCGCTAATCCCTTTGGGCGCGAGAGCGCGAAGTAAAATTCCGACCTGTATGCTGATCTGCCGCGAACATCGCGGCGGATCAAAAAATCGTGCACGTCAGGATTGTTTAGAGGCCCTATTTCCAATAAAATGAATTAATCGATTTTCGGCCGGACGACATTAGCATCCACCGGTACAGCCGGTTCAGACACGCTGACGACCCTTCCAAAAATTCGATCTAACCTGCCTGCGCAAGCAGGCTCCGACACTGTGTATTTGAGAAGGGACTACCCCCATGAGCATGGGAACCGTGAAGTGGTTTAACGCGACCAAGGGCTTCGGCTTCATCCAGCCCGACGATGGCGGCCAGGACGTGTTCGTTCACATCAGCGCCGTCGAGCGCGCTGGCCTCGGCACGCTGCGTGAAGGCCAGAAGCTCTCCTACGAGATCGTGGCTGATCGTCGCTCCGGCAAGTCGGCTGCGGACAATCTCCGCTCCGCCGGCTGAGCCTGCGCGTCGGCCCGGATCGTTTCGGACGAACCAGCCAAAGAAACAGAAAAGGCCGTGCGCGACGCACGGCCTTTTCATTTGAGGCTTTGCTTGCCGATGTCAACAGGTCGCCGGGACGCTGTTGTAGGCAATGCAGGTGACCTGGCGCGGCCGCGTGTAGGCGACGTCGCTCAGATTGATGCCCGACTTCAGGACAAATTTGACCGAGGGCGTGTAGGTGTAATTCACCTCGCTGAGGATGAGGTAGGTCGACGGGATCAGCAGCGTCGACGGAATCATCGAGGTGACCGTGGTACCCGCCACCCGCGTCGAAGGCGGATTGGTCAGCGTCGCCTGCGTCGCGCCGCTCGCGATCGTGGCGGACTTGGCCCACGAGATTTTGGCGACGCTGTTGGTGTCGATATAGATCTCGGAGAGCGTGGCGTTCACGAGAGAGGCGTCGTAAGGCGTCATCACCGAGATGCTTGCCGTGAACGTGTTCTGCAAATTGGTGTCGGTCACGGTCGACGACGATTGCGACGTCAGATCGGACAGCGTTCGCGCGATCAATGTGACCTTGCGATCGATCGCCACCGCCGACGAGAACTCGACCGTGCCGAAGAACATCACCAGCATCAGCGGCACGATCACCGCGAATTCGGTAGCCGCCAGACCTCTGCCGTCGGCAAGGAACTCGTACGCGTAAGAGCGCGCCGTCCGCCAGATTTTCGCAATCGCCTGCATCGTTCCGCCGATCCGTTGTCTCAGTAAGGCTCGTTCTTGAACGCGGCCGTGGCCACCAGCAGCCGCTTGCTGCCGGTGAGATTGGAGATGTTGTAGCCGAGCCCGGTGACGAACAACGGCCATTGATAGAACAGCCGCACCACGACGATGTCGCCTGCGGCGCCCGGGCTGTAGCCCATGGTGGAATCGAAATTGCCGGCGGCATCGATGTGGCTCGGCAGCGTCACCGCGGAGAACGACGAGAAGCTCGTGACGTCGACATAGAGGCTGTTGCAGTCGAACAGCGCCGGAATCTGGCTGCAGACATAGGTCTTGAAGGTCGCCTGCGTGCAGGGCGCGCTTGCGCCCGACACGGCACAGGCCGTCACCGAACCGGATTGCGCCTGCCCGGTCAGCACGACGCGCGCGGAATTCTGCGTGATGGTCTCGAGCACCTGGCCCGCGAAGAACATCAGGGCCGTCTCGATGATGGCGAACAGCAGCGCAAAGAACATCGGCGCGACCAGCGCGAACTCGACGGCGGCGGAGCCGCGTCGATTGCCGCGAAACCGGCGTAGCGCAGTTCGGAGCGTAAATCTCTTAGGTGCAGGCGACGGCATCGCGTCAAATTCCCCGGCAGCGGCGATCATCTGCCTCGTTCAGTAGCGGAAACTGATTGTTTAAGTGTTTCAGGCGATCCGCACCCGGCGGACCGCGCCCTCAAGGATGCGTTAACCACGAGCGATCCGAACGGCGCGGAGAAAGGCGTGTCTGAAAGAGAGCTCTTCAGCGCGCGCGTGTCCGGACCGGATCATGCGATCCAGCCCGGGCAAACGGTCAGGCTAGTTGGTCTTGTCAATTGGTCTTGTTAGTTAGTCTTGGCGCCCGCACCGGCGCCGCCGCTGGCATTGTTGCTCAGCGAGCCGGCCTGGCTCATCGTGTTGTTGAAGTAATTGTCGCTGTCGCCCAGCGTCACGCGGCGCTGGCACTGCGGCACGCAGCTGTAGGACTCCCGCTCGATCCCGCGATAGACGGTGACGAGCCGGTCGCTCGGACCTTCGACCTGGATCTGACGGTCCACCAGGATCTCGCCGGCCCGGTCGAGCGCGATGAAGTTGGTCGCGCCATAACCCTTCCCGGTCACGACGATCATGCCGCCGGGCTGGAGCGTGACGTCGGCGATCAGGGGATTGCCGACCACGATGGTCGCCACCTTGCCCGGCAGCCGGACCAGCTTGGCCTGGTCGACATTGACGGCGATGGTATCGGCGGTGGACTCGGCCAGGCCGACAGAAGGCGATGCCAGCACCGCGGCGGCAACCAGAAGACAGACGCGCGCATGGCGGCGCAGCAGTTCTTTACGCATACTCTTACCCCCGGGACGTCACAAACCGGCAGAAGCGATTGGATCGAAGCGGAGCCGGCGCCCGACCGCGCTAACCTGCCCTTAATTCGTGAACGTTCCGCAAACTCGCCGACTATTGTTTGAACGGACTGGCGTTTTCTGAACCGCTAACGGCGGAACGGATAGGCGAGCTGGCCCGCGATCTCCTTCGGCATGGTGGCTTCGTCCTTGCCGTAGTCCTGCGGCAGTTGCCCCTCCGGCATGCGGAAGGTGCCGAACAGCACGTCCCAGATCGGGAACGTGCCGGCGAAATTGGTGTCGCCGCCCTCTTCGAGCGGGGTGTGGTGCCAGCGGTGAAACACCGGCGTCGCCAGCACATATTTGAACGGCCCGAAGGTCCAGTTCAGGTTGGCGTGCACGAAGGCCGAGTGGAAGGTCGTGAACGGGGCGACCCAGACCATCACGTTCGGGGAGATGCCGGCCATCAGCAGCACGACGTCGACGCCGATCGTGCCGAGCACGAGGTTGACGGGATGGAAGCGGGCCGCCGAGATCCAGCTGATCTCTTCCGAGGAGTGATGGATTGCGTGGTACTTCCAGAACTCGCCGCCGTGAAACAGCCGGTGCAGCCAGTACAGCATGAAGTCGGACAGCACCAGGAACAGCACGGCCTGGACCCAGAGCGGCAGTTGCGCCAGCGGACCGTGGCCATTGTCGTAGAAGGCGATGAGCCCGTCGGCATCATGGATGTTGAAGACGAGGCTCGCGCCGACGATCAGGAGCCCGATCCGCATGGTGCGGGCGAACACCGGCACGAAGAACCAGTAGCAGATGTCGGTGACGATCTCCCGCTTGCGCCACCACGGCACACCGGGATTGCACGCCCAGAAATGCTCGAGCACCGTGAAGATCATCGCCAGCACGAAGGTGACGGGGACCACTTTCGCGATGGTCTCGCCGAGCATCAGCGCGACTTGCATGGGCAGGCTCGACATCGTCGCCTCTCTTTACGAACAGCTGGTCCGCCTTAGGCCTACTCCGCGAAATTTAAGGGACGGTGAAGCCGGCGGTGCGCTTGCAGCAGATCCGGAACCGCGGCGAGTTTCAGCGAGCGCCTTAAGGTGAAATTCACTCTGGGCAAAAGCATCGCGCAGGATTCGGGTTTGCACGATCGAATTAACTCTACCGAAAGAGCTCGGCTCTCATGTTCGGGGCGTCAAAGACAGCGCCGAACGAGGCGATCCAACCAGACGGAGTGAGTTCATGAAGAACCTGATTGCGCGTTTCGCCAAGGATGAATCCGGCGCCACCGCCATCGAATACGGTCTGATCGCCGCCGGCATCGCGCTCGCCATCATCACCGTCGTCAACAACCTCGGCAGCACGCTGAGCACCAAGTTCGGCTCGATCAGCACCTCGCTGAAGTAAGCGACCGACGACGACGGCAAAAGCCCCGGACCTCCGGGGCCTTTGTTTTTTTGAGGACGGCGAGTTCCAGTGGCGTTGCGCGAGTACAGACCCGATGCCGCAGTTGCGGCGAGCAAGGCGGAGACGGTGCAGACCGGCTCACCGGCCTACTGGGTTTGCCTCGCTTTGCTGCTTGCCACGGTCGCGCTCGCCGCGCGCATTGCCAGCCTCTGGTGAGCACCTTTGCGGTCGCTGCCGTTGTCGGTTTGTTTAGCACTGCCCGCTAGCATCGCCGGACGCCAGATCCCGCGACGAAACCAGCCCTCAAGACGCAGCTCATGATCCTCGACCTTGCGCGCCTTCTGCTGTTCCCGGCTCTGATGGCTTTTGCCGCCGCGAGCGACCTCTTCACGATGACGATCTCGAACCGCGTCTCGCTGGCGCTGGTCACGGGCTTCTTCGTGCTCGCGTTTGCCGGTGGCATGGCACCGTACGAGATGCTGAGCCATGTCGGCGCCGGCGCGCTGCTGCTGGTCGTGGCCTTCGGCTGCTTTGCGATGGGCTGGATGGGCGGCGGCGACGCCAAGGTCGCGGCCTCGGTCGCGCTGTGGTTCGGCTTCGCGCAGTTGATGGACTTCCTGCTCTATGCGTCGCTGTTCGGCGGCGCGCTGACGCTGCTCCTGCTCCAGTTCCGGCAATGGCCGTTGCCTTACGGGCTGGCGGGCCAGGCCTGGCTCGCACGGCTGCACGACAAGGAGAGCGGCATCCCTTACGGCATCGCGCTCACGCTCGGCGCGCTGATGGTCTATCCGGAGACCGAATGGGTGAAGGCAATCGACCTCGCCCATCTCGCACTGCGCTGAACACACCGGGTAAACCCGGCGTTAAGCCGATTTAGATACGCCTCATTAACCATGCTTTGACGAATAGCTGGTCAACTGCCGATCACGGCGGCGGCAGCGTCGCGGCGTTTTGTGGAAAGTGAAGCGTATGAATAGGGCACGCATAGTCGTCCTGACGGTCGCCATCTGCGCCGGCGGCGTCGCCGCGTACCTGGCGAGCGGCTCGGACAATTCTGCGCATCCGCCAGCGGCTCCGGTCGCACAGCTTCCCACCGTCGACGTGCTGGTGGCCAAGAACGACATCGGCCTCGGTCAGACCGTGAAGCCGGAAGACGTGCAATGGCAGACCTGGCCGGCAGCGACCGCCAGCACCACCTTCATCCGCCGCAACGAGCGTCCCGAGGGCGCGAGCCAGGTGACCGGCTCGATCGCGCGCGCTCCGTTCATCCAGGGTGAGCCGATCCGCGACCAGAAGCTGGTCAAGCCCGAAGGCTCCGGCTTCATGGCGGCGATCCTGCCGACCGGCATGCGCGCGATCTCGACCGAGATCTCGCCGGAGACCGGTGCAGGCGGCTTCATCCTGCCCAACGATCGCGTCGACGTGCTCCTGACCCGCCGCCTCAAGAACCCCGACCAGAGCAGCGGCGCCCCAGACATCGTCACGTCCGAGATCATCCTGACCAATGTCCGCGTGCTCGCGATCGACCAGGCTCCGAAGGAGAAGGAAGGTCAGAACGCGGTGGTCGGCAAGACCGTGACCCTCGAGCTCAATCCGTCGCAGACCCAGTTGCTGTCCGCCTCCCGCCAGAGCGGCACGCTGTCGCTGGCGCTGCGCAGCATCGTCGACGTCAAGATGAGCGAGATCACGCTCGACGATTCCGCGCAGAAGCGCGACGGCGTTTCGATCATTCGCTACGGAATCCCAAGCTCGACGGCGAAGCCACGATGAGGACTGTCGATATGAAATGCAGGGCAGATATGGCGACGATGCGAACCTCGATGGTCCGCGCCCTGTCGTTCTCGGCCGCTCTCGCGCTGACGCTGAACCCGGCGCTGAGCCCCGTGGTCGCAGCCGACTACCGCCCGGGGACACCGGTTGCGGCCGACGGCCAGATGAACGCGCGCTTCCTCTCGCTCGGCGTCGGCAAGTCGATCGTGATCGACCTGCCGCGCGACATCAAGGACGTGCTCGTCGCCGATCCCAAGATCGCCAATGCGGTGGTGCGCTCGGCGCAGCGCGCCTACATCATCGGCGCGGCGATCGGCCAGACCAACATCGTGTTCTTCGATTCCGCGGGACAGCAGATCGCGGCCTATGACATCGCGGTCAAGCGCGATCTCAACGGCGCGCGGGCCGCACTGAAGCAGATCCTGCCCAATTCCGACATCCAGATCGACGGGCTTGCCGAGGGCATCATCCTGACGGGCTCGGTGGCTTCCCCGATCGAGGCGCAGCAGGCCCAGGAGCTCGCCACGCGCCTCGCCGGCGGCGCCGACAAGGTGGTGAACTCGATCGTGGTTCGCGGCCGCGACCAGGTCATGCTCAAGGTAACGGTGGCCGAGGTCCAGCGCAGCATCGTCAAGCAGCTCGGCATCGACCTCACCGCGAACCTGAACTACGGCACCTCGGTGGTGAGCTTCACCAATACCAACCCGTTCACGGCTCTCGGCCACAACCTCGTGGACGGCAACAATCTGACCACGAAGTTCGGCTCGACGCCGTCGGTGCAGGCCACGCTGCGTGCGATGGAAACCGCGGGCGTGATCCGGACGCTGGCCGAGCCGAACCTGACCGCGATCTCCGGTGAGTCCGCGACCTTCATCGCCGGCGGCGAATTCCCGGTGCCGGCAGGTTATGCGTGCGACCCGACCACGCATGTCTGCACCACGCAGATCAGCTTCAAGAAGTTCGGCATCTCGCTCAACTTCACCCCGATCGTCCTGAGCGAGGGCAAGATCAGCCTGCGGGTGATGACCGAGGTCTCGGAACTGTCGAACGAAAACGCGATCACGCTGTCCCAGGCGGTGACCTCGACCTCGGTGAACTCGCTGACGGTGCCCTCGATCAGGACCCGCCGCGCCGAGACCTCGCTGGAAATTCCCTCCGGCGGCGCGATGGCGATGGCCGGCCTGATCCAGCAGCAGACCAAGCAGGCGATCAGCGGATTGCCGGGTCTGATGCAGCTCCCGGTTCTCGGCACGCTGTTCCGCAGCCGCGACTTCGTCAACAACGCGACCGAGCTGGTCGTGATCGTGACGCCCTACGTCGTTCGCGCGGCCTCGCCGAAGGACCTGTCGCGGCCGGATGACGGCTTCGCCGCGCCCTCCGATCCGCAGGCCGAGCTGCTCGGCAACATCAATCGCATCTACGGCGTGCCCGGTAAGACCGAGCCGGCGCGCAACTACCGCGGCACCTACGGTTTCATCACCGACTGAAGCGGAACGGGGACCTCACGATGACCACAAGACCACCCCAGCTTCGCAAACGCGCCATCGGCCTCGGTGGCGCGCTCGTCGGCATCGCGCTGGCGCTTGGCGGCTGCCAGCACGACCAGGACGTCGTGGCTTCCATTCCTGACGATTACAAGCAGCGTCATCCGATCGCGATCGAGGAGCAGAACCGCTCGATCGTCGTCTTTGTCGGCCACGCCCGTGGCGGATTGACCGCCGCCCAGCGCGCCGACGTGATGGGCCTGGCATCGACCTGGATGCACGAGGGCACTGGCGCCATTCATATCGACGCGCCGTCCGGCACGCCCAACGCGCGCCCGGTCGCCGAAACGATGCGCGAGATCCAGGGGTTGCTGGCGGCCGCGGGCGTTCCACCGCGCGGCGTCACCGTCCGCCCCTACCAGCCGGAGGACAAGCGCTTCCTGCCCCCGATCCGGATGACCTATTCCAGGATCGCCGCGGTCGCCGGCCCCTGTGGACTGTGGCCGGAGGACCTCGGCCCCTCCATGAAGAACAAGAGCTGGTTCCAGAACAAGGACTACTACAATTACGGCTGCGCCTATCAGCGCAACATGGCCGCCATGATCGACAACCCGTCGGACCTCGAGCAGCCGCGCCCGGAAACGCCGTCCTACACGACGCGGCGCACCGCGGCCTTCGAGAAATATCGCAAGGGAAATCCGACCGCGGTTACCTATCCTGAGGCCGAAAAGGCCAAACTCAGCGACACCGGCAAATGATCAGTTACGCTCGCCAGACACACGAAGAGCAGCCGGAGGCTCCGCCCCCGCCGGTCGAGGAGCATATTGCGCCCGCGCCGCGCGTCTCGGTCCAGGCCTTCTGCGAGACCGTGGAGACCGCTGCCGCGGTGCAGTCGGCCGGCGAGGATCGCCGGCTCGGCAAGGCTCATTTGAAGATCCAGATGGGCGGCATGGCTGCCGCGATCGAGGCCTACCGCTCGGCCCCGACGCCGAACGTGATCGTGCTCGAGAGCGACGGCCGCACCGACCTCCTGGGCGGGCTCGACCAGCTTGCCACCGTCTGCGACGCCGGCACCCGCGTGGTCGTGATCGGCCGCATCAACGACGTCATGCTCTATCGCGAGCTGGTGCGGCGCGGCGTCAGCGACTACGTGCTCGCGCCGGTCGGCGCGATCGACGTCGTTCGCTCGATCTGCAACCTGTTCTCGGCGCCGGAAGCCAAGGCGGTCGGCCGCATCATCGCGGTGGTCGGCGCCAAGGGCGGCGTCGGCGCCTCGACCATCTCCCACAACGTGGCCTGGGCGATTGCGCGCGACCTCGCGATGGACGCGGTCGTCGCCGATCTCGACCTCGCCTTCGGCACCGCCGGCCTCGACTACAATCAGGACCCGCCGCAGGGCATCGCGGACGCCGTGTTCTCGCCGGATCGCGTCGATACCGCCTTCATCGACCGCCTGCTGTCGAAATGCACCGACCATCTCAGCCTGCTGGCCGCCCCGGCGACGCTCGACCGGGTCTATGATTTCGGCACCGACGCCTTCGACGCCGTGTTCGACACGCTGCGCTCCACCATGCCCTGCATCGTGCTCGACATCCCGCATCAATGGTCGGGCTGGACCAAGCGCGCCCTGATCGGTGCCGACGACATCCTGATCGTGGCCGCGCCCGACCTCGCCAATCTGCGCAATACCAAGAACCTGTTCGACCTTCTGAAGGCCTCGCGACCGAACGACCGGCCGCCGCTGTACTGCCTGAACCAGGTCGGGGTGCCGAAACGGCCCGAAATCGCCGCCGCGGAGTTCGCCAAGGCGATCGAGAGCCAGCCGGTCGTCTCGATCCCGTTCGAGCCCCAGATCTTCGGGGCTGCCGCCAACAACGGCCAGATGATCGCGGAGATCTCGGCCAACCACAAGTCGATCGAGATGTTCCTCCAGATCGCCCAGCGTCTGACCGGCCGCAGCGAAACGAAGAAACAAAAGTCGTCCCTGCTTTCACCCCTGATTGAGAAGTTGCGGGGAAAATAGGCCGCCGCATGGAGTCGTTAAGTGTTCGGTAAGCGTAGCGGAACAGACACCGACCTTCGGGCCCCGAAGCCCGCCGCGTCGCCAGAGCCAGCCCCGGCTCCGGCGCCGACGGTGTCGCGCGCGCCGCCCCCGCCGGCCGTCGCCTCGCCGCCGCTCGCCCCGGCGAAGCCCGCGCCGGCCATGGAGACGCGCCGCTCGGACAATTACTATGAGGTCAAGGCGACCATCTTCGGCGCGCTGATCGAGGCCATCGACCTCGCCCAGCTCGCCAAGCTCGATTCGGAATCGGCCCGCGAGGAAATCCGCGACATCGTCAACGAGATCATCGCGATCAAGAACATCGTGATGTCGATCGCCGAGCAGGAAGAGCTGCTCGACGATATCTGCAACGACGTGCTCGGCTATGGTCCGCTCGAGCCGCTGCTGTCGCGCGACGACATCGCCGACATCATGGTCAACGGCGCCAACACGGTCTTCATCGAAGTCAACGGCAAGATCCAGAAGACCGGCATCCGCTTCCGCGACAACCAGCAGCTCCTCAACATCTGCCAGCGCATCGTCAGCCAGGTCGGCCGGCGCGTCGACGAATCCTCGCCGATCTGCGACGCGCGCCTCGCCGACGGCTCCCGCGTCAACGCCATCGTGCCGCCGCTGTCGATCGACGGCCCTGCGCTCACCATCCGCAAATTCAAGAAGGACAAGCTGACGCTCGATCAGCTCGTCAAGTTCGGCGCGATCTCGCCGGAGGGCGCCGAGATCCTCCAGATCATCGGCCGCGTTCGCTGCAACGTGCTGATCTCCGGCGGTACCGGCTCGGGCAAGACCACGCTGCTCAACTGCCTTACCAACTACATCGAGCACGACGAGCGCGTCATCACCTGCGAGGACGCCGCCGAGCTCCAGCTCCAGCAGCCCCATGTGGTGCGGCTGGAAACCCGCCCGCCCAACATCGAGGGCGAGGGCCAGGTCACGATGCGCGAACTGGTGCGCAACTGCCTGCGTATGCGCCCCGAACGCATCATCGTCGGCGAGGTCCGCGGACCCGAGGCGTTCGACCTGCTGCAGGCCATGAACACCGGCCATGACGGCTCGATGGGCACGCTGCACGCCAACAACCCGCGCGAAGCCCTGTCGCGCTGCGAATCCATGATCACGATGGGCGGCTTCTCGCTGCCGTCGCGAACCATCCGCGAAATGATCTGCGCCTCGATCGACGTCATCGTGCAGGCGGCGCGCCTGCGCGACGGTTCGCGCCGCATCACCCACATCACCGAGGTGATGGGCATGGAAGGCGACACCATCATCACCCAGGACATCTTCCTCTACGACATGGTCGGCGAGGACGCCAACGGCAAGATCATCGGCAAGCACCGCTCGACCGGCATCGGCCGTCCGAAGTTCTGGGAGCGCGCCCGCTATTACGGCGACGAGAAACGCCTTGCCGCCGCGCTCGACGCCGCGGAAGTGGCACCGAAGACGTGAGCAGGTCATCGACGCCATGAACATGCAGGTCCTCGCCCTCGCCTTCCTCGCCACCGCCGCCGTCGGCGGCATCGCCTGGGTCTTCCTCTATCCGCTGCTGTCGGGCGAGCGGAAAGCGGAGAGCCGCCGCGCCTCGATCGCGCGCGCCGATGCCCCCGCGGCCAAGCAGTCCGAGAAGAGCCAGCGGTCGCGCCGCGAGCAGGTCGAGACGTCGCTGAAGGATCTCGAGGCCCGGCGTCAGCAGGAAAAGAGCGTTCCGCTCAGCGTCCGCCTGTCGCAGGCCGGGCTCGACTGGACGCCGCAGAAATTCTGGATCGTGTCGGCCGTCGTGGGCGGCGCGTTCTTCGCGGGCGCCATGTTCGTCGGCGGCGGCCTGCTCGGCGCCGCGGGCCTTGCCTTTGCCGGCGGCCTCGGCCTGCCGCGCTGGGCGCTCGGCTTCCTGAAGAAGCGCCGCGAAACCAAGTTCCTGGCGGCCCTCCCCGACGCCGTCGACGTCATCGTCCGCGGCATCAAGGCGGGCCTGCCGCTGTTCGAATCGATCAAGGTGGTCGCGGCCGATTCGCCCGAGCCGCTGCGCAGCGAGTTCCTGGCCATCATCGAGACCCAGGCGATCGGCATGCCGCTCGGTGAAGCCTGCACGCGCCTCTACGAGCGCATGCCGCTGCCGGAAGCCAACTTCTTCGGCATCGTCATCTCGATCCAGCAGAAGTCGGGCGGCAACCTCTCCGAAGCGCTGGGCAACCTCTCCAAGGTGCTGCGCGACCGCAAGAAGATGAAGGAAAAGATCCAGGCGATGTCGATGGAAGCCAAGGCTTCGGCCGGCATCATCGGCTCGCTGCCGCCGATCGTGATGTTCCTCGTCTATCTGACGACGCCACACTACATCTCGCTGCTTTGGACCCATCCCACCGGCCAGCTCATGCTGGTCGGCTGCGTCATCTGGATGTCGATCGGCATCATGGTGATGAAGAAAATGATCAATTTCGACTTTTGACGGTGCCGTATGGTCGAGTTTCTCGTTGCGAAACTACATGACGTCCGCTTCATGACCATGCTGCTGGCGGCCATCGCCGCCAGCGCGACCGTCTATACGCTGGTGATGCCGCTGTTCGCCGGCGAGGGCCTGTCCAAGCGCATGAAGGCGGTGGCGAGCGAGCGCGAGCGCATCCGCCAGCGCGAGCGTGACCGCCTCAGCAAGAACGAGAAAGTCTCGCTGCGCCAGACACCGAAACAGGTCGTCTCCAGGGTCGTCGAAGACTTCAACCTCACCAAATGGCTCGCGCAGGAAGCAGCGCGCGAAAAGCTCATCATGGCCGGCTACCGCGGCCAGGCGCCCTACGTCACCTTCCTGTTCGCCCGCATGGTTGCGCCGATCGTGCTGTTCGTGGGCACGGTCATCTATGTGTTCCTAATTGCACACATGGACCGGCCGATGCCGATCAAGATTGGTATCTGCGTCGGTGCGGCCTATCTCGGCCTGCAAGCGCCGATGCTGTTCCTCAAGAACGCGATCTCCAAGCGCCAGCTCTCGATCAAGCGCGCCTTTCCCGACGCGCTCGACCTGCTGCTGATCTGCATCGAGTCCGGCATGTCGGTTGAAATGGCGTTCCGCAAGGTCGCGACCGAAATCGTGGGCCAGTCGATCGCGCTGTCGGAAGAATTCACCCTGACCACCGCCGAGCTGTCCTATCTGCAGGATCGCAAGGTCGCCTATGAGAACCTGGCGCGGCGCACCGGGCTCGAAGGCGTCAAATCGGTGTGTCTCGCGCTTCAGCAGGCGGAGCGCTACGGCACGCCGCTCGGGCACTCCCTGCGCGTCATGGCGCAGGAAAACCGCGACATGCGCATGAACGAGGCCGAGAAGAAGGCCGCCGCGCTGCCGCCGAAGCTGACGGTGCCGATGATCCTGTTCTTCCTGCCGGTGCTGTTCGTCGTCATTCTCGGACCGACCGGCATCAAGATCTCCGAACTGCAGTGACTCAAAAGGCGGACCGCGAGCGGTCCGCCGGCAACTTCAAAAATAGGGTCTGATTAGGACGCGGACTCATTAAGGCGCAGCCACAGCCTGATTGACGCGAGTTGAACGAAGGCAAGGTAGTTGGCGGCGAGCCTGTCGTAGCGCGTTGCGACCCGACGACATTGTTTGATCCTGTTAAAGAACCGCTCGACCCGGTTGCGAGCGCGGTAGAGATAGGGGCTGAAGCAGATCAGATCGCTGCGGTTGCTTTTCGGCGGGATGTTGGCCCACGCGCCCTTCTTTATGGCGAGCTCCCTGATCCAGTCGGCATCATAGCCACGGTCGGCAAGCAGCATTGACCCGACTTTCAGACGAGACAGCAGTTTTGCGGCAAGTCGAACGTCGTGCGCCTCACCGGGGCTCAGCGCCAGCCGTACCGGCGGACCATTGCTATCGACCACCGCATGGATTTTGCTCGTCAAGCCGCCGCGGGACCTTCCCATCGATTGGCGCTGGTTTCGTGTGATGCAGGCTCCATGCTGATGTACACGGACAATGGAGGTGTCGATCATCTGGACAGCGGCATCGTGGGCAGCAGCAAGTGCGTCTATGATGCGGCCCCCAGACACCAGCCCGCCGCCAGCGGACGAAACGATTATAGCAGGTCGTGTAAGGGCCAAAATGATCCGGCAAACCGCGCCAAGGTGCCCCGGATCGCAGGACCCAGAAGATGCCGTTGAGGACACGCCGGTCGTTTACCCGGGGAACGCCACGCGGCTTGTTCGGCAGCATGGGCTTGATGGCAACCCATTCATAGTCGGCGAGTTCGTCGCGCATGATTCGCCCCCCAGTTTGGGAGTTTGAATCGCGCGGGGCCGCCCAAGCGCAACGCTTCTGGCCCGGCCCCGGTTCGGCGCTCACAGGGTAGAAGCGGACATCAACCTCCCGACAACCCCCGCTGAATCCGTCGAAAATGACCCGAAGCGGACATTGGATTGCGATCCTAGTTAGCACCGGTCAGCCGTTTTCGTGCGAAGCCTCGGCCAAGTAAATTTCAGCGGAACGGCGGCAAGTGGACCGACCAGCGATGACCACGGCACTAGACAATCGTCTCTACCGTGGTCACGCCACGCAATGTCGGGTTACGTGAGCAACCCGATGACGATGATCCCGGCGGCGAGGGCCAGACCGCCGGCGAGCAGACCGAAGAACACTCCATCATTGTGACCACCATGATGTTTGCCACCAGTCACCTGCTCGAGATCGTCGAGGGACAGCTCAGTTAATCGGCAATTTCGGGGATCAAGGGTTTGGTAGTCATGGCAATCTCCGTTTGCTTCCGACCGGGCAAGCGATCATCGCTTCCGTTTATCGCGTGACGACTGAATGCCGGAATGTCTGGATGCGCGCTGTTCCCGAGGGAACACCCAGACCGGGCGGATGATATTCGATCCTAGCGCCCCCGGCCGCGGGGTGCGCGCGGTCTGCGTCAATTGATCCACATCAAGCGGGCGTTTCGGTTCTGTGCCGTCATCCTGTTCTTAAGTCCATGTGGAGGCGACGGATGTTTCTTTTCGCTGCACTTTGGTGCGGGTATTCGGATCGGATGGTCAGTGATCGCAGCCTCCGTGGCGCAGCGCGGCATCCCGGGAAAAATGGCTCGCAGAGATCAACCCTTCTCCTCGTCGTGCTGACGCTCGCCGGACTTGGCGCTGCGCAGCCGGCGCGTGCTGACTCTTCCCCCGAGTGGCGCGAGTTCAGCGGAACGTGGACGGCGGCCGGCAGGCGACAGGACATCGGTCTCGGCGGCGATCGTCGCGCCTCGGTTGCGGATTACAGCGGATCACTGATGCTCTACGGGACCTCGCGTCCTGCGCTGGGCTTCCGCGCGGAGGCCGTCGTGCTCAACGACAGTGCGACGGGCTTGATCGGACGGGCTGTCTGGACCGACGAGACCGACAACCACGTCTACAGCGAGCTTCGCGGCGAAACCACCGCGGCAGGCAACCGCATCGTCGGGACCTTTGTCGGTGGCAGCGGCCGGTACAGGGGCGCGACAGGCACCTACGAGTTTTCCTGGCGCTTCCTGCTGGAGACCGAAGACGGGATCGTGCAGGGCCAGTCAACGGGGCTCAGCGGCAAGGTCCGGTTTTTGCCGACACTGGGCCGGCCGGGCGGAGGCACGTCCGACCGATGACACCACCCCTCACACTCCTGAAGCAGGCGTTGCCGTTCGTGCTTGCGATCGGCATCTGGCTGACACCCGTTCCCGCTGGATTGACCGCGCCCGCCTGGCACCTGTTTGCCGTGTTTGCAGCGGCGATCGCCTCGGTGCTGATCGGCTCTTTTCCGCTGCTCCCGTCCGCGCTGCTCGCTGTCGCGGCGGCGGTCCTGACCGGCACCGTCTCGCCGGCGAAGGCCTTTTCCGGCTTTGCCAACCCCAGTGTGCTGCTGGTCGTGATTGCCTTCCTGGTCGCGATCGCCGTGGTGAAGTCGGGCCTGGGGCGACGCATCAGCCTGTTCATGGTAAGCCTGTTCGGCCAATCGTCCATTGGGCTTGCCTACAGTATCGTCATCACGGACGCGCTCATCGCTCCGGGCTTTCCCAGCAACACGGCGCGAGGCGGTGTTCTGTTCCCGATCGTGCTGTCGGTCGCCACCGGGTCCGGTTCGCGACCGGATGATCCCAACGGTCGCAAACTGGGCGGCTACCTCATGTTCTGCGGGATGGCGAGCTTGTCGGTTTCGTCGGCGCTTTGGATGACCGCCACCTCGGCGAACCCGCTCGGGGTCCAGGTGGTCAAGGATTTCGGGGTGGCAATCGGCTTCGGCAAATGGCTGGTCGTGGCGGCCGTGCCTGCACTGACTGCGCTTCTGCTGCTTCCCTGGGTTGTGACGCGCATTTTCCCGCCGGGAGTTGGCCAAACACCCGATGCACCCGTTGCGGCGCGGAAGGAACTTGCGACGCTCGGTCCGCTCAAGCGCGATGAATGGATCACGGCCGGCATATTTGCGTTCATGATCCTGGGTTGGGTGTCTGCCGATCTGTTGCAGCTGAATGCCACCAGCGTCGCCTTCGCCGGGCTCGGAATGCTGCTCATTTCAAGAGTCCTGGAATTGACAGACATCGCGGAACACGGAGAGGCGCTCGAAACTTTTCTGTGGCTTGCCGTTTTGTTTGCCTTGAGCGGGCAGCTCAACGAAATGGGGTTCATGGGTTACGTCGGCCAGCGGCTGGCCTCCTACATCGTCGGCCTTTCATGGCAAATGACGTACGTCGTTCTGATCGTGCTGTACGTGCTGATCCACTACTTATTTGTCAGCCAGACTTCACAGGTGCTGGCTTTGCTCGGCG
The DNA here is from genome assembly GCF_035935975.1 of Bradyrhizobium sp. GTDB lineage: Bacteria > Pseudomonadota > Alphaproteobacteria > Rhizobiales > Xanthobacteraceae > Bradyrhizobium. The sequence continues at coordinate 70,513 of NZ_DASYWN010000038.1, read as the reverse complement.
TTTTCGTTGACGTCGGCGTCCGGGGAGGCGTGCCAGCACCGCTGATGGCGTTTGCGCTGCTGTTTGCGAGCAGTTACTTCTCGGTCATCACACCCCAGGGCGGCAGCCAGAACGTGATCTTCGTGAGCAGCGGCTACCTCACACAGGCGGAACTCTACCGGCTTGGCCTGCTCGTGACACTCTTCTTCCTTGCAGTGTTTCTGATCATTGGGACCCCGTGGATCCTGCTAGTCGCTTGACGACTCGCCGAAGCGCCCCTCATGGCGGGGTTGACGACGACAAAGCTGGCGGCCGTCGCGCTGACCGCAGCGCCCGGCGCGATAGTCGGGGTCGCGGCGGCGGGTGAGGACGGGCATGGGCGTATTTAAGCCGATAGTCGCCAGGCCGAGGCAACGTGCTGCGGGCGGGGATAAGTAGTTCTACGGGCCGACACGGGAATCAACCTAGAGACCGCCAAGGACTTGGGGATTAAAGTACCGATGTCGCTACTCGGCCGCGCTGATGAGGTGATCGAATAGTCAGCTTGCTGCGATGCATGAGTCCGGAAATGGCCCATCGCGACATATTGCGCTGCCGCACGAGCTCGGCCGCTACAGGGGCAAAGCGGACATTGCGTTCGTCGCATGACGTCGCTGGGTTGCTGGGTTTATGGGTACACGGCCTAGTCGGGCTGGCTGAGCGAGGCGACCGGCGTCCGCTTCGGCGCGCCGCGCGGAGCTTCGTTGCGGTTCAGCATATCCTTCAGATATGCGACATTGGCCGCGGCCTGATCCGGCGGCAGGTCCGCCTTGACGATGGTCTCGGCCTCCGCGAAGCGGCCCTGGAGACCGACGACGAGGCCGAGATTCTGCCGCACCCGGCTGCTGGCACGCGGCGAGGCATAGGCCTGCCGCAGCGCCTCTTCAGCCTTGGGCAGATCCCGCGAGAGCATGTAGGACAGGCCGAGATTGGAGAGCACGCCGGGATCACCCGGCGCGATCTTCAGCGCGCTCACGTAATAGGAACGCGCTTCCTCGTGGCGTCCCATCTGGTCGAGCGCGGTGCCCTGCACCGAGAGCAGGCGCCAGTCCGGATTGTCGGGCGAATGCGCCTTCGACAGCACGTCGAATGCCTGCTGGAAATTGCCGTTGTCGGCGAGCGCGCGGCCATACTGGGCCAGCAGCGGCTTGTTGCCGGGATTAGCGATGGTCGCCTGTTCGAGCACGGCGGCGGCCTGGGCGCGCTGGCCGTTGGCGCGCAAAGCCTGGCCATAGCCGAGCGCGGCCTCGGCGTCCTTGGGATTGGCGCGGTAACGTTCGCCATAGACTTCGACGGCACGCGCCGGATCGGTGGGAGCGGCCTCCGCCCGCGGCGATCCGATCGAGCCGGTGACGTCGGAGAACTTCGGCATCGACGAGCAGCCGCCGAGACTCATCGCCACCATCGCAACGAGCGAGGCAGACGCAAGAAGCCGTGCAGGACTGAACCGTTGACGCATGACGCCTTAACTCTCGAGCGGATGGATCGAGCCGAACGCGTCAGCAATAGACTGTTAACCCTAATGGCCGGTTAACGACGCGCCCTCACGGCGGCGTCTGCGGCGGCGCCTCCCCGCCGAGGCCGAGATCGAGGCCGAGCGCCTTCACCTGCTCGTTCAGGTCCCGCAGAAACAGCCCTCTCTGCGCGTTGAGATCGGTGCCGGCGCACGGCTCCGCGGGCCATTCGCGCCTGACGTCCTCGCGGCTGACCAGACGCCTCGCGACGAGCTCGTCGAACTGAAATGGATCAATGCCGAGCGCACCGGCAGAGTGCGCGATCAACCGGCGCAGCAGCCCGGCCGTCGCGGCGAGCGCCTCAACGTCATGCTTGCGGCCGGACCTTCCGAGCTTGCCTTGGAGATCGGCGAGGGCCTGCGAGGTGACGAGATAGACATAGAGTGCGCTGGTCCAATCCGCCCCGCCATCAGCATAGAAGGCGCGGCGCATCAGCAGCCGGCGAACCAGCCCCGCAACCTGATCCCGCTTGAGTGTCGCGAACGACGCGATCTCGATGGCCACCTGGACGGCTGGGTCGCGGGCGTAATCCCGCCCTGCCGGCAGCCGGATGACGCCATCAGGCAGGTTGGAGTCGAGCAGGTGGAAGCCACCATTATTGCGTGGCCGCGAATAGCGCGCGATCGCAAACCCGTATTCGACATCGTGGCCCGCGGACATCGGCCCGAAACGGATGATGTTGAAGCCGGCGTCGTCGCCGGCCTGCCCCGTCGACGACGGACAGGACAGCACGTAGATCGTGCGCCAGAATGTTTCATCGCCCGCGCTCCGCGTCGCACGCGGATCGGGAATCGAATAGCGGGTCAGCCCCTCGACATGCCGGTGACCGTGCAGGACCAGATCGACGTTGAGCGAGGTCGCAGCTTCGAGAAAGGTCGCAGGCGCGGCGAGATACATCAGCGGCTCGTCCGGCACGCCGAGAAACCGTTTGCCCTCGCCGGTTGCCTGCGGCAGCGGATGATGATGCAGCGCCAGCACCCGCACCAGGTTTTCCCCAGGCTCTGCATAGTCGGCGCGCCCCGCGGACCCCATGCTGCCGGCGAGCTCGATACTCAGCCGGGCGGAGTCCGCGACCATCGCATGGTAGGTGGTCTCGTCGATATTGCCGCGCGCAAGCGTCGTGAGGCTGGCGCGATTGGAATCCAGCAGCACCAGATCGAGACCGGCCTGGCGGTAATAGATGCTCTTCGAGGTCCGCGGCAGATGCAGGTAATCATAGACGTCGTGTCGTCCGGCGCGCTGGCTCGTCCGCTTGACGTCGTGATTGCCGGCTATCGCCTGGATGTCGGTGAATAGCCCTGTCTGCCGGAACGATGCGATGACAGCGAGCGCCTCGTCGAGCGCACGCGGCGTCGGATCGTCGACGAGATCGCCTGTGATCAGCAGGATGCGATCGGGAATGTCAGCGAGGCCCGCCATTCTCTCGCGCAGCGCAGCGCCGAGGGCCTCGATCGTCGCAAGCAGCCGCCCTGACCCGTCCAGATGCAGGTCGGAGATCTGCGCAATAACGAACGATCTATCCATGTTGCGCCGCTCATTGCGAATGCTGCGCCGCCCAAACGATGAGAGAAATGCCGTCGACGAGAAGCTTCAAGCCGGTCTCGGCCCGGGCAAGGATGACTCCGGGCAAGTATCAATCGTGTGCCGCTGCGCTTCCACACGCGACGCGTGCGACGCCGCACGGAACAATTTAAAATACCCGTCGATCATGCCACAACCGCAGCGCTAGTAAAGCCCTGCGGCCGCGCGGACGTGAACGGCAGTTCTCGGCGTGGGGAGCTACGGAATCCGGCCGCCCGAGGTTTCGCTTCGCCCGATCAATATTCGATGGCCATCCGCTTGCGGATTTCGTCGATGCGCTTGTCGAGCGCATCGAAGCGCGCGTGAACAGAGCGATCGTGGAGGTAGAAGACGTAGCCGCCGGCCAGGAACGCGAAGATCCAGTGATGATGCTCGACATAACCAAAGATCGCCTCGACGGCCTGGCCGATGAACGTGACCACGCTCCACACGAACTCCATTGCTGTCCTCCCGGCAGGATTTGCTTCGGCCACCCGCGCTTCTCCACGTCCGGCGGCCGTTTTTCGGAACCTAGCATGGCGCCCCGGCCACGAGTAGCGGCTCGCCGAACGGTGACGGCAAAGCGGATTGCGGCCACGGCAAAACTCTGCGAAGTCTGCTCCATTCGCTCATCAGCTTGAACTGACGACCCGGACCCGCCAATGCCTTCTGTCTTCGAGACGTCGCCGACCGCCATCCCGATCACTTTCGTCACCAAGTCGAGCTGGGATCAAATCGCCGAGACGCTGCCGCCGGCGCAACGCCAGTTCGCCAAAGCGAGCGCTTTTGCCGGCAAGCCCGGCGGCTACCTGGCGCTGCCGGCGCCCGACGGCACGATCGCGCAGGTGCTGTTCGGCCTTGATGACGAGGGTGCAAAATCGCGCGACCTGTTCCGGCCAGGCGCCCTGCCCGGCCTGCTGCCGCCGGGCACCTATCGTTTTGTCAATACGCCGCACGATGCGCGACTGGCGGCGCTGGCTTTTGTATTGGGTTGCTACCGCTTCGCCCGCTACCGCAAGGCCGATCGCCCCGATGTCCGCCTGGTGCCGCCGGATGGCATTGACGCCGCCGAAATCGATCGCATTGCGGATGCTGCGATGCTGGCGCGCGACCTCATCAACACGCCATCCAACGACATGGGTCCGGCGGAGCTGGCCGCGGCGGCGCAGTCACTGGCCTCCGAATTCGGCGCGAGCTTCGCCTGCACCATCGGCGAGGATCTGGAAAAGAACTTTCCGCTGATCCACGCCGTCGGCATGGCCTCCAGCCGCGCCCCGCGGCTGATCGACATCGGCTGGGGCGACCCCGACCATCCCAAGGTGACGCTGGTCGGCAAGGGCGTCTGCTTCGACACCGGCGGGCTCGATCTGAAACCCTCGAGCGGCATGCTGATCATGAAGAAGGACATGGGCGGCGCCGCCAACGTGCTGGCGCTCGCGCGCATGGTGATGGATGCCAAGCTGAAGGTCCGGCTGCGCGTGCTGATTCCCGCCGTGGAGAACGCGGTTGCCGGCAATGCCTTCCGCCCGCTCGACATTTTCACCTCGCGCAAGGGCATCACGGTGGAGATCGGCAACACCGACGCGGAAGGCCGCCTCGTGCTCGCCGACGCGCTGGCGCTGGCCGACGAGGAGAAGCCCGACCTGCTGATTGACTTGGGCACGCTGACCGGCGCGGCCCGCGTCGCGCTGGGCCCGGATTTGCCGCCCTTTTACACCAATGATGAGACGCTGGCCGCCGACGTCGCGCGGTGCGCGGTGAAGGAGAACGATCCGTTGTGGCGCATGCCGCTATGGCCGCCCTACGATGCGTGGCTGGATTCCAAGACCGCCACCATCACCAACGCGCCCTCCGGCGGCTTTGCCGGCTCGATCACCTGCGCGCTGTTCCTGCAGCGCTTCGTCGAGCACGCCAAGAGCTGGCTGCACGTCGACATCTACGGTTGGACACCGTCGGCGAAGCCGGCGCGTCCCGAAGGCGGCGAATGCCAGGCGGCACGCGCCATCTACAAGATGCTGAGCGAGCGCTATGCATGATCCGCGATTGACACCGGCACGAGGCGACCTCGCCGCAAAGTACCTCGAAGGCAAGGTGCAGGCGGATCGCTTCGTCACCGGCGAAGAGTTCGAGGTGACCGCGCCGATCGCGCCGGTGCGCGAGCAGCCGTCGTCGGGCGCGATGCTGATGACCGAAGCGCTGCGCGGCGAGCGCGTCACCGTCTACGACCGCAACGGCGAAGGCTGGGCCTGGGGCCAGCTCAGCGGCGACGGCTATGTCGGCTGGCTACCGGATGCGGCACTGACAAAGCCGGTGGCAACCCCGACGCACAAGGTAAGCGCGCTGCGAACGCTGGCTTTCCCCGGTCCCTCGATCAAGCTGCCGCCGGCCGACACGCTGGTGCTGGGATCGAAGATTACCGTGGCGCGCGAGGACGGCAGCTTCGCCGTGGCGCGCGACGGAACGTTCCTGCCGAAGTCGCATCTCGCCGCGCTCGATCATCGCGAGCCGGATTTCGTGGCCGTCGCCGAGCGTTTCGTCGGCACGCCCTATCTCTGGGGCGGCAAGAGCAGCCTCGGCATCGACTGCTCGGGCCTGGTGCAGGTTTCGCTGACTGCGGCCGGCATCGGCTGTCCGCGCGACAGCGACATGCAATTGGCCGGGCTCGGACGCGCCCTGGAGCCGCACGAGCGGAGCAAACTGCAACGTGGCGATCTGATCTTCTGGAAGGGCCATGTCGCGATCATCAGCGACGCCGTCACCATGGTTCACGCCAACGCGTATCACATGGCGACGGTGACCGAGCCGATCGAGCCCGCCATCGCGCGGATCAAGGCGGCCGGCAGCGAAATCGTCGCGATCAAGCGGCTTTAGGCGCACGCCAAGTTGCCGATTCCGCGTCCCGGCGGCCGTTGGATTGATCTATCTCAAGCTCCGCCCGAAATGCGGACCCAGCTTAACCTTCGCAAGCCGGCGATACGTCCGGGCGATCGGAAGGTGGGGCATGTATCGGCATATTCTCATTCCAACAGATGGCTCCGAGCTGGCGCAGCGCGGGGTGGCGCACGGATTGGCCTTGGCCAAATCCGAGGGCGCGAAGGTATCTCTCATCTATGTTGTGGAACCGCTGCTTGCTGTGACCGGCGATTTTGCGAGCGTGCTGGATCACGCAGAGATGGCGGCCCGGGAGGCCGGCGTAACCTGCGAGACAATCCAGGTGGAGCACGGCCAGCCCGACCAGGCCATCGTCGCAGCCGCCGAGGACAAGGGCTGCGATCTCATCGTGATGTCATGGCATGGCCGCAGCGGGCTTTCGACGCTTCTCATCGGCAGTGTGACAAACAAGGTGCTGACCTACGCGAAAATCCCCGTGCTGGTCTGCCGATGAACATGCAGACCGTTTTATCCAGCACCATCAGGTCATGGGGCTTGTGAACAGGATGCCGGAAGCTTCGGATTTTTCGTTCGGTGGTGTGCTGGATCCGATGGAGCGGATCTCGGAGACCCTGTTCGGCCTGATCATGGCTCTCACCTTCATCTGCTCGCTCGGCATCGCGACGGGATCCAACATCAATCTTCAGACCATGCTGATCGGCGCTCTCGGCTGCAACCTTGCCTGGGGCATCGTCGATGGCGGTCTTTATCTGCTGGGTCAGATCAACAGCCGCGGCGGCAAGGTTCGAATTCTCGACGCGGTGCGGCAGGCGCCGGATTCCGAGACCGCGCGTCGCGTGATCGCCGACGCCCTGCCACCGGAATTGGCGGCGCTTCTGCCGGCGCAGCATTTGGAAGCAATGCGGCAGAAATTGCAGCAATTGCCGGTGCCGTCCCGCCGCGTCAGCTTGACCAGGCGCGATTGGACCGGGGCGGTGGGCCTTTGCCTGCTGAGCTTCCTTGCGACCTTCCCGGTGGTCATTCCGTTTATCTTCCTGAGCGACGCCAGAATGGCACTGCGCGTCTCCTACGCCGTCGCCATCTTGATGCTGTTCTGCTGCGGTTACGTGTTCGGAATTCAAAGCGGCTTGCGGCCCTGGGCGGCAGGTCTTGCAATGGTGGCCCTTGGTGGTGCGTTGGTCGGCGTCGCGGTGGTTCTCGGAGGATAGCGACAGTGAAGCCATGGGGCGGAGCATCGGTTCGGCGGTTACGCGATGCCTCATGCACCGCGCTGGCCGGGCTGTGGCTTGCATCCATGACCGGGGCTTTGGCGCAGACCAGTCCCCCAAGCTCAGGCGGCGCGATCGGTCTTGGCAATCGCGGATGGTCGGCCGCCGACACCAACCGTGAATCCTCGACGACCGAGCTCGAATTCAGTGCCCGCGCGGGCGCTGCATCCGACTACATCTATCGCGGGACCACACTGTCCGATCATGGGCCGGCGGTCGGTGCGGCCTTCGAGGCGCGATTCGGCGCGCTCTATGCTGGAACGACAGCGGCCACCGTCAGGCTGCCGACCCAGCCGGCGGCCGAGCTCACCTTCGCCGGCGGGATCCGTCCGAAGATCGCAAACACCGATTTCGATCTCGGCATCACTTATTTCGCCTATCCCGGCGAAAGGCTTCCCGGCGAAACCAACGGCATCAACTATTGGGAGGCGGTGATCCGCGGCGATCGTCAGATCGGCGAGCAGATTCGCATCGCGGCCGGCTACGCCTATTCTCCGAACGTCTCGAACACCGGTGCGTGGAGCCAATACGCTGCGGCCGGTATCGGCTATGATGTCCCCGGACGGCTGCTGCCGCAAAACCTGGCCGTATCCTTCACGGCTGCTGCCGGCTATTCCTGGTTCGGCAATCAGGCCGCGCAACTCGGTGGCTTCCCGTTACCAGCCTATCTCAACTGGCAGGCGGGCGTGACCTTCACCCACAAGGCGTTCAACCTCGATCTGCGCTATTACGATACCAATCTGTCGAAGGAAAACTGCTTCGTCTTTACGGGCGATCCAAATGCGCAGCCGGGCGGCCGCATGAATCCTGTCACCAACCCAGAGGGCCTCGTCTCGAACTGGTGCGGCGCGACATTCGTTGCCAAGGCCTGGTTTGCGTTCAACTAGCTCTTGCCCGCGAGCGATCCAACGCAACCAGCAGAACCTACGTCGCTACCGACCCATTCCCGGCCGTCTCCAGCCGGAACGCCGCCGCGAACAGCGCGCGCGTGTAGTCGGTCTTCGGACTCTTGAACAGCTCGGCGGCCTGGCCTTCCTCGACCACCTTACCGTTACGCATCACGATGAGATGGCTGGCGAGCGAGGCGACGACGCGCAAATCGTGCGAGATGAACATGTAGGTGAGGTCGCGCTTGCGCTGAAGCTCGCGCAACAGATCCACCATCTGCGCCTGGAACAGCATGTCGAGCGCGCTGGTTGGCTCGTCCAACACGACGAAATCCGGCTCCAGCACCACCGCGCGCGCGATCGAGATGCGCTGGCGCTGGCCGCCGGAGAATTCGTGCGGATAGCGGTAGCGGGTGTCCGGCTTCAGTCCGACATCCTCGAGCGCCTTGACGACGCGCGCCTCGCGCTCCTCGCGCGACAGCTTCGGCTGATGCACGGACAGGCCCTCGGCGATGATGTCGGCGACCGACATGCGCGGGCTGAGCGAGCCGAACGGATCCTGGAACACGATCTGCATGTCGCGCCTGAACGGCCGCATGTCCTTGAAGCGCAGACCCTGGATGTCTTTTCCTAAGAATACGATGCGCCCGTTCGAGGAGATCAGGCGCAGCAGGGCCAGCCCGAGCGTGGTCTTTCCCGAGCCGGATTCGCCGACGACGCCGAGCGTCTCGCCCTTGCGCACGGCGACGCTGACGCCGTCGACCGCCTTGATGTGCCCGACCGTCTTGCGCATCAGGCCGCGCTTGATCGGAAACCAGACCTTGAGATCGTCCGCCGACATCACCACCGGCGCATCCGGCTGCGGCGGCGCCGGATCGGGCTTAGGCTCCGCGGCCAGCAAATCGCGCGTATAGGGATGCTTCGGAGCCTTGAAGACCTGCTCGACCGGCCCCTGCTCGACGATCACGCCGCCCTTCATGACGCAGACGGTGTCGGCGATGCGGCGCACGATGCCGAGATCGTGGGTGATGAAGAGCAGGCTCATGCCGAGCCGGGCGCGGATCTCGGCGAGCAGCGCCAGGATCTGCGCCTGCACGGTGACGTCGAGCGCCGTGGTCGGCTCGTCCGCGATCAGCAGATCAGGCTCGTTGGCGAGCGCCATCGCGATCATCACGCGCTGGCGCTGGCCGCCGGAAAGCTGGTGCGGATAGCTCTTCAGCCGCGTCTCGGGCTCGGGAATGCCGACCTGGGTCAGCAGCTCCAGCGTGCGCTTGCGCGCCTGCGCATGGCTGGTCGGATTGTGCAGCTGGATGATTTCGCCGATCTGCGCCTCGATCGTGTGCAGCGGGTTGAGCGAGGTCATCGGCTCCTGGAAGATGATGGAGATGTCGCTGCCGCGAATCTCCCGCATCTGCTGCTCGCTCTGGTCGATCAGCTCCTGCCCCTTGAAGCGGATGCTGCCCGAGGGATGCGAGGCATTCGGATAAGGCAAGAGCTTCAGGATCGAGAGCGCACTGACCGATTTGCCGGAACCGGATTCGCCGACCAGCGCGACGCATTCGCCGCGCTTGATCTGGAACGAGACCTTGTCGACCGCGAGCGTGGTTGCACCGCCCTGGTGGAAGGCCACCGAGAGATCGCGCACGCTGAGCAGGGGCTGGTTGATCGCGTCCATCACGCCCTCACTTGAACGTCTTGCGCGGGTCGAAGGCGTCACGCACGGCCTCGCCGACGAAAATCAGCAGCGAGAGCATGATCGCCACCGAGAAGAAGCCGGTGAAGCCGAGCCACGGCGCCTGCACGTTGGACTTGCCCTGCGACAGCAGCTCGCCGAGCGAGGGCGAGCCGGGCGGCAGGCCGAAGCCGAGGAAGTCCAGCGCGGTCAGCGTCATCACCGAAGAGGAGACGATGAACGGCAGGAACGTCATGGTCGCGACCATCGCATTCGGCAGCAGATGCCGGAACATGATCACCTTGTTCGACACGCCGAGCGCCCGCGCGGCCTGGATATATTCGAAATTGCGCCCGCGCAGGAATTCGGCGCGCACGAGGCCGACCAGCGACACCCACGAGAACAGCAGCAGGATTCCGAGCAGCACGAAGAAGCCCGGCACCAGCACCGACGACAGGATCAGCAGCAGATAGAGCGAGGGAATCGCGGTCCAGATCTCGATGAAGCGCTGGAAAGTGAGATCGATCCAGCCACCGAAATAACCCTGGATGCCGCCGGCGGCGATGCCCACGATCGAGGAGACGATGGTGAGGCAGAGGCCGAACAGCACCGAGATCCGGAACCCGTAGATCAGCCGCGCCACCACGTCGCGGCCCTGATCGTCGGTGCCGAGCCAATTGTATTCGAGGTCGCGGCAGCTTTTCAGGCCCTTCTTCTCGACCACCGGCTTGCACTGCGCCTCCGTCAGCATCCAGGTCGGCGGCGACGGCGCGGGCGTCGGCAAATCGAGATTGTGGGTGTCGTAGGAGTAGCGGATCAGCGGCCAGACGATGCTGCCGCCCTTGTCCTTGATCAGCTTCTGCAAATAGGGATCGCGATAGTCGGCCGCGGTCTCGAAGTCGCCGCCGAACGTCGTCTCCGAATAGGTGACGAAGGCCGGCCAGTAGAGATGGCCGTCATATTTGATCAGGAACGGCCGGTCGTTGGCGATCAGCTCGGCGAACAGCGACACCACGAACAGGACCATGAAGATCCAGAACGACCAGTAGCCGCGCCGGTTCGCCTTGAAATTTTCCCAGCGCCGCCGGTTGAGCGGCGACGGCGCGAACGGCTTGCGCGTGGCCGGTACGGCTTCGCCGAGCGGCGACGTCGTTGTGGTCTCGATCGGGGTCGGGGCGGTCAGCGTCATCAGACCTCCCTCGCCTCGAAGTCGATCCGCGGGTCGATCCACATATAGGTCAGATCGGAGATCAGATTGACCACGAGGCCGACCAGCGAAAAGATGTAGAGCGTGCCGAACACGACGGGATAGTCACGGTTGAGCACGCTCTCGAAACTGAGCAGCCCGAGCCCGTCGAGCGAGAAGATCGTCTCGATCAGCAGCGAGCCGGAGAAGAAGGCGTGGATGAAGGCGCCCGGGAAGCCCGCGATCACGATCAGCATGGCATTGCGGAAGATGTGACCGTAGAGCACCTGGCTTTCACTGCAGCCCTTGGCGCGCGCCGTCATGACATATTGCTTGCGGATCTCGTCCAGGAACGAGTTCTTGGTCAGCAGCGTCATGGTCGCGAAGGCGCTGAGGCCCATCGAGAGCAGCGGCAGGGTCAGGTGCCAGAAATAGTCGATGATCTTCCAGTACCAGGGAAACTGCGACCAGCCGTCGGAGGTCAGGCCGCGCAGTGGGAACAGGTTCAGGAAGGAGCCGCCGGCGAACAGGATGATCAGGAGGATCGCGAACAGGAAGCCCGGGATCGCAAAGCCGATGATGATCACCGCCGAGGTCCAGGTGTCGAAGCGCGTGCCGTCCTTGACTGCCTTGCGGATGCCGAGCGGGATCGAGATCAGGTAGGTGATCAGCGTCAGCCAGATGCCGAGCGAGATCGAGACCGGCAACTTCTCCTTGATCAGTTGGATCACGCTGACGTCGCGGAAATAGCTCTTGCCGAAATCGAAGCGGGCGAAATTCCACACCATCAGTGCGAAGCGTTCCGGCGCCGGCTTGTCGAAGCCGAACTGCGCCTCCAGCTTCTTGATGAAGTCAGGGTCGAGCCCCTGCGCGCCGCGATATTTCGAGCTGATCGCGTCGCCGCCGGCGCCGACCTGCCCCGGCGCGCGCTGCGCAAAATCGCCACCACCCGAAATGCGGGAGCTGCCGCCGGTATCGGCGCCCGAGAGCTGCGCGATCACGCGCTCGACTGGCCCGCCCGGCGCAAACTGCACCACGACAAAGGACACGAAGAGGATCCCGAGCAAGGTCGGGATCATCAGGAGGATGCGGCGGGCGATATAGGCGCTCATGACTATTTCGCCTGCTCGAGCTTGGCCGCCTTGGTGCCGTCGTGCCACCAGATGTCGGGAGCGCCGACGCCGTTGGCGTAACGGGGCAGCTTCTGCGGATGACCGAACTGGTCCCAATAAGCCAGCCGGTGCGTCTTGTTGTACCATTGCGGCACCCAATAGCGGCCGGCGCGGAACAGGCGGTCGAAGGCGCGGCAGGCGATGGTCAATTCCTCGCGGCTGTCGGCGGCCATGATCTTCTCGATCATCGCATCGATCGCCGGGCTGGCGACGCCCGCCAGATTGTACGAGCCCTTGGTGGCCGCGACCTGCGAGGAGAAGAACGCGCGCATCGCATCGCCCGGCGTCGCCGACATGCTGAAGCGCTGGATCGTCATGTCGAAGTCGAAATCTTCCTGACGCGCCTTGAATTGCACCGCATCGACGAGACGCACGCTCGCCTCGATGCCGAGCGTCCCGAGATTCTTGATATAGGGCGCATGGTGCGGCTGGAACGAAGGCTCATCCAGCAGGAACTCGATCTTGAATGGCTCGCCGTTCGGCAGCACCCGCTTGCCGTCCTTGATGGGAACGCCGGCCTCGGTCAACAATTGCTGCGCCTTGCGCAACAGGCCGCGGTCCTGTCCGGAACCATCCGAGACCGGCGGCGAGAATGGCGCGGCGAACACATCGTCGGGCACCTGGCCGCGGAACGGCTCGAGCAGCTTCAGCTCTTCGTGCGATGGCGGACCATCGCTCGCCATGAGGTCCGAATTCTGGAACGGCGATACGGTGCGGGCATAGGCACCGTACATGATGGTCTTGTTGGTCCACTCGAAATCGAAGGCGTTGGTCAAGGCTTCGCGAACGCGAGGATCCCTGAATTTTTCGCGCCTTGTATTGATGAACCAGCCTTGCGCGCCGGACGGCGTATCGTCGGGCACGACCTCCATTTTCACCCGGCCGTCCTTCACGGCCGAAAAATCATAACGCGTCGCCCAGAGGCGGGAGGTGAACTCCTCGCGGTAGAGATAGTTCTTGCCGGTAAAGCCTTCGAAGGCGACGTCGCGGTCGCGATAGAACTCGTAGCGCACGATGTCGAAATTGTAGCTGCCGCGGCACGGCGGCAGATCGGCCGCCCACCAATCCTTCACCCGCTCGAACTCGATGTAGCGGTTGACCTCGAACTTCCCGACCTTGTACGGGCCCGAGCCGAGCGGCGTGTCCAGCGTCGATTCGTCGAAGGCCCGTGTGGCGTAATACGCTTTCGAGAAGATCGGCAGGCCGGCGACATAGAGCGGCACGTCGCGCGCCCGCCCCTTGGCGAAGGTGACGACCAGTGTCGCATCGTCGAGCGCTTCCGCACTGACCATGTCGCGCATCTGCACGATGATCAGCGGATGCCCCTTGGTCTTCAGCGACGTCAGAGAGAACGCCGCGTCGTGCGCAGTAAGCTTGCTGCCGTCGTGGAATTTCGCCTCCGGCCGCATGGTGAATCGATAGACCAGTCTGTCGGGCGATATCTGCACGGATTTGGCGGCAAGCCCGTACATCGCATCCGGCTCGTCATTGGCGCGCACCATCAGCGGCACGAACGTCATGTCCATGCCCTGCGCGCCGTCCCCCTTCAGGATGTAGGCGTTCAGCGAGTTGAAGGTCTGGTACGACTGGTTGTAGGCGCGTACCGACGGGATCAGCGAGAACGTGCCGCCCTTGGGCGCATCCAGATTGACGTAGTCGAAATGGGGGAAGTTCGCGGGATATTTGAGATCGCCGAACGCCGAGATGCCGTGGGCCTCGGCGGGCATCTCCGACGCCGCCGCGCCACGCCATGCGGCGGCGCTCAGCGCACCGCCGACACCTAAAGCCAGCACATGCCGGCGTGAAAGCTGCGCCATGCGCAATTGCTTCCTCAAGAGCGTTTTCCGATTCGCGCCGCTTTCTCCGCGTCGTACCACCACAGCGTCGGCAGGCCCGACCGGCCGTATTTCGGCAGCGGCTCGGCATGGCTGAAGCGGTCCCAGCGGGCATAGCGCGCGAACGAATAGGTGAACTGCGGCACCACGTAGAAATTCCACAGCAGCACGCGATCGAGGGCACGCGTCGCGGCGACGAGGCCGGCGCGGTCCTTGGCGAAGATCACCTTGTCGATCAGGGCATCCACGGCGGGGTTCTTGATGCCGATGGTGTTGCGCGCCCCCGGCACGTCGGCCGTCTGCGAGCTCCAATATTCGCGCTGCTCGTTGCCGGGCGAGAGCGACTCGCCCCATTGATCGATGATCATGTCGAAGTCGAAGCTGCGCAGCCGGTTCTGGTACTGCGCGTCGTCGACCACGCGGACCGACGTGTTGACGCCGATCCGCTCCAGCGAGGGCTTGTAGAACAGCGCGATGCGCTCGGACGACGGATCCTGCACCAGGATCTCGACCGTCAAGACCTTGCCCGAGGCGTCGACCAGCTTGTGGTCGCGCACCTCGAAGCCGGCCTCCTTCAGCAGCTTGGCCGCTTCACGCAGATTGGCGCGCACGGCTTCCGGGCTGCCGCCGACCGGATTCTGGTACGACGTGGTGAAGACTTCCGGCGGCACCTTGTCCTTCACGGTCTCGAGAATCTGCAGCTCTTCGCCCTGCGGCAGACCGGTCGCGGCAAGCTCGGTCCCCTCGAAATAGCTGTTGATGCGCTTGTACTGACTGAAGAAGAGCTGCTTGTTCATCTCTTCGAAGTCGAACGCATAGTTGAAGGCGCGCCGCACCCGCGCGTCCTTGAACTGGGGACGTCTGTTGTTGACCACGAAGGCCTGCATGCGGCCGGAATCGTTGATCGGAAATTCTTCCTTGATTACCCGCTTCTCGGCGACCGCCGGGAAGTCATAAGCCGTCGCCCACTGCTTGGCGGAGTTTTCCGCGATCCAGTCGGCCTGATCCGCCTTGAACGCCTCCAGCGCGACTTGGTTGTCCCGGAAAAACTCGAAGCGCAGTTCGTCGAAATTGTTCTGGCCGATCTGGCTTGGAAGGTTGGCGCCCCAATGATCCTTCACGCGCTCGAGCTTGATCGAACGCCCCGCCACGAATTCCCTGATCCTGTACGGACCGGAACCGAGCGGAATCTCCAGCGTGGTCGCGCCGACATCGCGCTTGCGGCCCTGCGCATCGGTGCCTTCCCACCAATGCTTGGGCAGCACGGTCAATTCGCCGACAATGGTCGGCAATTCCCGGTTGCCCGGCCCGTCGAAGCTGAACTTGACGTCGCGCTCGCCGACCTTCTCCGCCTTCGTCACATGGCGGTAGTAGGACGCGTACATCGGGCTCTGTTGCTTGAGCGTCTCCAGCGAGAAGATGACGTCCTCGGGCGTCACCGGCTTGCCGTCGTGCCAGCGCGCTTCCTTCCGCAGGCGATAGGTGACCCAGGAAAAATCATCCGGATGCTGCGCGGATTCGGCGAGCTCGCCATATTCGGTCGCCACCTCGTCCAGCGCCCGGGTCATCAGCGTTTCGTAGATCATGCCCGCAGCCGGCGCGATGTTACCTTTGACGCCGGAGATCGCGATGTTGAAATTGTCGAAGGTGCCGATCGAGATCAGGCGCGCGACGCCGGTCTTGGGCGCGTCCGGATTGACGTAATCGAAGCGCTTGAAATCGGCGGGATACTTGATGTCGCCGAACAGCGACAAAGCATGCCGCCAGGGCAACTCGGCCGCCGACTGCGCCCGGGCCGCGGAAACGACGGGAAGGCCCGCCGCAGAGCCAAGGGCGGGGAGCGCTGCGGCAGCAGTGCCGGTGAGCAGGAGTTCGCGTCGGGTAATGGCCAAATCAACATCCCTGTCTTGAAGGAGGTTACCCCTTTAAGGTCCCAATATAGGCGAGGTTTCGACGGAATATGTTGCTTTTTCCTCATGTTGGAAGCCCGGCAGGCCGATCCGCTGCGGCCAAACGCCCCGATAACGTCACTGCGAGGTCCGGATACGGAAACGGCCAGGCTTTTCAGCCTGGCCGCATGTTCCGGAAGAGGTTTTTGACGCCGTTACTTCGACGCCGTCGGGATCGGCTGCGGATGCTCTGACAGCGAATTCAGATAGGCAATGACGTCGGCGCGCTCGGAGTCCTTCGGAATGCCGGCGAAGCCCATCGCGGTGCCCGGGATGAAGCCCTTCGGGCTGGCAATGAACTTGTTGAGGTCGTCGAAGGTCCAGGTGCCGCCCTTGGCCTTCATCGCGGCCGAGAAGTTGAAGCCATTGCGGCCTTCGCCCCGGGCTTCGCCGACGACGCCATAGAGGTTCGGACCGACCCGATTCGGGCCGCCCTTCTCGAAGGTGTGGCAGGCGCCGCACTTCTTGGCGGCGGCAGCGCCCTTCTCTACCGACGCGGTCTGGAGCAGCTTTTCGATCGGCTCGGATGCGGCGGCAGCGCCGCCTTCCTTGCCGCCGTGGCCGGCGTCTTCCTTGACGGCGATCTCGAAGCCCGGCTTTTCCGGCATCTTGGGCGCGAACAGCGCACTCGCGGTGAAACTCGTCACCAGCAGGATGAGACAGGTACCGAGCACGGCACCGAGAATCTTGTTCAGTTCGAAAGAGTCCATTTCCGGCCAGGCCCCACACCGCAAGAAGGAAACAGCGGCCCAAGCGGCCGCCAGGACGAGCCTCGGGAGAATCAAAACGTTCCTTGTTGTTTCCCCGAGTTTTGCCATTGAGATATCGGTTTGCCCGGGGTCTGGCAACCCGTATAAGCGAGCCGGCTTCGAACCCGTCCTCACCCCATTTCTCGACGCGGAAAACCTCCCGTTTCCAGGCCCTTGAACCCGAGATCTTCAACCCAAGACTGCCCTTCAATCATGACCGATCCCCGCATCCTGGTGCTGATCCCGGCCCGCATGGCCGCCACCCGCCTGCCCGGCAAGCCGCTCGCCGACATCGCGGGCCTGCCGATGATCGTGCATGTGATGCGGCGAGCCGAGGCCGCCGGCATCGGCCGGGTCGCGGTCGCAACCGATACCGATGAGATCGCCTCGGTGGTGACCGCCCATGGCGGCGAGGCCGTGATGACCAGCCCTACGCACCCCTCCGGCTCCGACCGCATTCACGAGGCGATGCAGAAGCTCGATCCCGACGGCAAGGCCGAGATCGTGATCAATCTGCAGGGCGATTTCCCGACCATCACGCCACAGACCATCCGCGAGGTGCTGCCGCCGTTTGACGATCCGGGGGTCGATATCGTGACGCTGGCCTCGCAGATCCACACCGAGGAAGAAGACCTCGCCCCGAGCGTCGTGAAGGCCATCGGCTCGCCGATCGGGCCGCGGCGGATGCGGGCACTTTATTTCACCCGCGCCACCGCCCCTTACGGCGACGGACCGCGTTACCATCATATCGGCCTCTATGCGTACCGCCGCGCGGCGCTGGAGCGCTACGTCTCGCTGCCACGCTCTCCCCTGGAAATTCAGGAGAATCTGGAGCAGCTCCGGGCGGTGGAAGCCGGCATGCGCATCGACATCATCGTCGTCGACAGCGTGCCCCGCGGCGTCGACACGCCGCCCGATCTCGAAACCGCCCGCAGCATCCTTTCCAAATCCTGAGCTGCTGCTACAAGGCCCGTCATGAGCAAGATGAAGATCGCATTCCAGGGCGAGCCCGGAGCCAATTCCCACATCGCCATCGTCGAGGCCTATCCCGACGCCGAGCCGATGCCCTGCGCCACCTTCGAGGACGCGCTGTCCGCGATCTCGTCGGGCGAGGCCGATCTCGGCATGATCCCGATCGAGAATTCGGTCGCGGGCCGCGTCGCCGACATCCATCACCTTTTGCCGGCCTCTGGCCTCTTCATCATCGGCGAATGGTTCTTGCCGGTCCGCCATCAATTGATGGCGATCAAGGGCACCAAGCTCGAAGACATCAAGAGCGTCGAGAGCCATGTGCATGCGCTCGGCCAGTGCCGGCGCATCATCCGCAAGCTCGGCATCAAGGGTATCGTGCACGCCGACACCGCCGGCAGTGCCCGCGACATCTCCGAGCGCAACGACAAGACGGTCGCCGCTATCGCCTCGCGCCTCGCTGCGAAGATCTATGGCCTCGATATCCTCGCCGAAGACATCGAGGACGAGGCGCACAACACCACGCGCTTCGTGGTGCTGGCGCGCGAGCCGAAATGGGCCGCGCAAGGCTCCGGCCCGCTGGTCACGACTTTTGTATTTCGGGTGCGCAACTTGCCTGCCGCGCTCTACAAGGCGCTCGGCGGCTTTGCCACCAACGGCGTCAACATGACCAAGCTCGAAAGCTACATGGTGGACGGCAATTTCTTTGCCACGCAGTTTTATGCCGACGTCGACGGCCACCCCGACGACAGGGGCTTGGCGTTTGCGATCGAGGAGCTGAAATTCTTCTCGCGCGAATTCCGCATCGTCGGCGTCTATCCCGGCCACCCCTTCCGCGCGACCTTCAGCGAGACGCAGGATTAGTGTCGTGTCCCGGACGCGCGAAGCGCGAGCCGGGACCCAGGGGCTGCGAGACTCGAGGCAACGACAGGCCCCGGCTCAGCAGCGCATCACCATAGCGCGTCGAAGACGCGCGTTAACGCGCTTACGGTGCTGCGCCGCGTCCGGGGCGCGAGAGCGGTTCAAGCCGCCTGCTTCGCCAGCCCGAACGCCTCCGCGAGCAGCGAATACGATTTCTTGCGCGCCTCGTGATCGTACACGGCCGTGATCACCATCAATTCGTCCGGCTTGCTGGCATCGATCAGCGGCTGCAACTTTTTCTGCACGGTCGCCGGATTGCCGACGAACAGGCGTGAGCGGTTGCGCTTGATCGAGGTGCGCTCGGAATCCGTATAGGGATAGGCCAGCGCTTCCTCGACGCTCGGCAGCGGCAGGTATTGACCACGGTCGCGGCGCAGGCGGTTGAGGTCGAACGACGTCGCGAGCCTTTCGGCCTCTTCGTCGGTATCGGCCGCGATGACGGCGACCGCGAGGATCGCGTGCGGGCTCGCACTCCAGGCCGACGGCTGGAAATGGTCGCGGTAATGCACCATCGCGTCGATCGCATCATGGGACGCGAAATGATGGGCGAAGGCGAAGCCCATGCCGACCTGGGCAGCAAGCTCCGAAGAATAATCGCTCGAGCCGAGCAGCCAGATCGGCGGTAACGGCGTGTCATCGGGCATCGCGACGACGTTGTGATAGGGGTGCCCTGCGGGGAATTCGCGGGTCTGCCACAGGATCAACTCGTGCAGCCGCTCGAGGAAATCGTCGCCCTCGCGGCGGTCGAGCCGGCTTCTGAGTGCATAGGCCGTGGCGCCATCGGTGCCCGGCGCGCGCCCGAGGCCGAGATCGATGCGGCCGGGGAACAACGCCTCCAGCATCTTGAAGCGCTCGGCCACCACC
Organism: Bradyrhizobium sp.; assembly: GCF_035935975.1. Classification (GTDB taxonomy): domain Bacteria; phylum Pseudomonadota; class Alphaproteobacteria; order Rhizobiales; family Xanthobacteraceae; genus Bradyrhizobium. The sequence goes on along the minus strand of NZ_DASYWN010000038.1, from coordinate 51,057 downwards.
AGCGGGGCATGGTTGGGCAGCATCACCCCGCCGGAGCCGACGCGGATATGCTTCGTCACCGCCGCGATCTGCCCGATCATCACGTCGGGTGCCGGGCTCGCCACTGAAGCGAGGTTGTGATGCTCGGCGAGCCAGTAACGGACAAAACCGAGCCCATCGACATGGCGGGCCAGGTCGATGCTGTTGCGCAGCGCCGCAGCGGGTTTTGTGCCGGTGGTGACGACCGAGAGGTCGAGGACTGAAAGCGGGATCATGGCGCGCTAACCTAGTGGAGGCCGGCGCCGCGGCAATGGGCCAACTGCGCAGGTCTGGCGCGCGCGGGCGGAGACGTCGAGGGGCGGGTCCAATCGTGGCGTTGGGACGAAGACGGCACTAACCGCACAAATTCCATATTGCCCACCCAACTAAATGACACTGGAAGACACCGTTGTTTTATTAACTATCTGATATTACTTAAGTATGAGAAATTAACGCGGTTCCCATCTACATTTCAACTCTAGCTCTATTTTGCCATCCACAGGCTAAAGTGGGCCACTTCCCACATTCGATGGGCTGTCGAATACGGCCGCGTTGGCTTATGTTGGGCACTCCCAATTGAGACCGACGCTGACGGCCCAGACGCTGGAGTAAGTGGTGCCATGACCGATCCGACGACGCCTGCCCATCCGAACGGGCAAGACGGGCATCTCGCTTCCAAGCGGCCTGCGATCTCGTTCGAGTTCTTTCCGCCCAAGACCGAAGATATGGAGCGCAATCTCTGGGAAACCATCAACAGGCTGGCCCCGCTCGACCCAAAATTCGTCTCGGTGACCTATGGCGCCGGTGGCTCAACGCGTGAGCGCACCCATTCGACCATCTCCCGTATCCTGAAGGAAACCGCGCTGCTGCCGGCCGCGCATCTGACCTGCGTCGGCGCCTCGCGCGGCGAGATCGACGAGATCGTCGACCGCTACCACGAAGTCGGCGTCCGCCACATCGTCGGCCTGCGCGGCGATCCCGCCGGCGGCATCGGCACGCCCTATTCCAGCCATCCCGAGGGCTACCAGAGCTCGGCCGAGCTCGTCGCCGGAATCAAGAAGCGGCATGCGGATATCGAGGTGTCGGTCTCAGCCTATCCCGAGAAGCACCCGGAAGCGCGCGACTTCGACGACGACCTCGACACGCTGAAAGCAAAGGTCGATGCCGGCGCGACGCGGGCGATCACGCAGGTCTTCTTCGATAACGACCTCTACTTCCGTTATCTCGACCGCGTCCGTGCGCGCGGCATCAACATCCCGATCGTGCCGGGCATCATGCCCATGCACAATTTCAAGCAGGCGCGCAATTTCGTCACCCGCGCCGGCACCACCGTGCCGGACTGGTTCGCCGCGAAATTCGAAGGCCTCGATGACGACGCAGAGACCCGCAAGCTGGTGGCCGCGACCGTTGCGGCCGGCCAGGTGCAGAAGCTCGCCAAGAACGGCGTCGACACCTTCCATTTCTACACCATGAACCGCGCCGATCTCGTGTTCGCGATCAGCCATTTGCTCGGCATTCGCGCCAAGAGCGCGCAGAAGGCGGCTTAAGACAACATGACCGTATCTCCCTCTCCGAAACGTACCGCCCTGATCAACGCCGCGCGCGAGCGCATCCTCGTGCTCGACGGCGCCATGGGCACGATGATCCAGAACCTGCAGTTCGACGAGGCCGCCTTTCGCGGCGAGCGCTTCAAGAACTTCCATCGCGACCTGCGCGGCAACAACGATCTGTTGATCCTGACCCAGCCGCAGGCGATCGAGGACATCCACGCCGCATATTTGCGCGCCGGTGCCGACATCGTCGCGACCAACACCTTCTCGACCACCTCGATCGCGCAGGCCGATTACGACCTCACCGACATCGTGTATGAAATGGCGCGCGAAGGCGCCCGCCTCGCCGGCAATGCCGCACGGCGGGTCGAAGCCGAGGACGGCAAGCCGCGCTTCGTTGCCGGCGCCATCGGTCCGACCAACCGCACCGCCTCGATCTCGCCTGACGTCTCCAATCCCGGCTACCGCGCCGTCACCTTCGACGATCTGCGCAAGTCCTATGGCGAGCAGATCAACGGCATGCTCGACGGCGGCGTCGACCTGCTCCTGGTCGAGACCATTTTCGACACGCTGAACGCCAAGGCGGCGCTCTATGCGATCGCCGAGATCACCGAAGCGCGCGGCATCGACGTGCCCGTGATGGTGTCCGGCACCATCACCGACAAGTCCGGCCGCCTGCTCTCGGGCCAGATGCCCGAAGCGTTCTGGAATTCGGTGCGGCACGCCAAGCCCGTCACCATCGGCTTCAACTGCGCGCTCGGCGCCGAAGACCTCCGCGCCCATATCGCCGATATCGGCCGCGTCGCCGACACGCTCGTCTGCGCCTATCCGAATGCCGGCCTGCCCAACGAGTTCGGCCAGTATGACGAGACACCGGAATACATGGCGCGCCTCGTCGGCGAGTTCGCCCGCGACGGCCTCGTCAACATCGTCGGCGGCTGCTGCGGCACCACGCCGGACCACATTGCGGCGATCGCCGCTGCGGTCGCTCCGCACAAGCCGCGCATCGTGCCTGAGATCGCATCAAAGCTGCGTCTCTCCGGCCTCGAGCCGTTCGTGCTGACCGACGCGATTCCGTTCGTGAACGTCGGCGAACGCACCAACGTCACCGGCTCTGCGAAATTCCGCAAGTTGATCACCAACGGCGACTACACCGCCGCGCTGCAGGTCGCACGCGATCAGGTCGAGAACGGCGCGCAGATCATCGACGTCAACATGGACGAAGGCCTTCTGGATTCAGAAGCCGCGATGGTGACCTTCCTCAACCTCGTCGCCGCCGAGCCCGACATCGCCCGCGTCCCCGTGATGGTCGACTCGTCGAAGTTCTCGGTGATCGAGGCCGGCCTGAAATGCGTGCAGGGCAAGCCGGTCGTCAACTCGATCTCGATGAAGGAAGGCGAAGACAAGTTCATCCACGAAGCCAAGATTGCCCGCCGCCACGGCGCGGCCGTCGTGGTCATGGCGTTCGACGAGGTCGGCCAGGCCGACACGTTCGCGCGCAAGACCGAGATCTGCAAGCGCGCCTACGACATCCTGGTCAACCGTGTCGGCTTCCCGCCGGAAGACATCATCTTCGATCCGAATATCTTCGCGATCGCGACCGGCATCGATGAGCACAACAATTACGGCGTCGACTTCATCGAGGCAACGCGCTGGATCCGCCAGAACCTGCCGGGCGCGCACATCTCGGGCGGCGTGTCGAACCTGTCGTTCTCGTTCCGCGGCAACGAGCCGGTGCGCGAGGCCATGCACTCGGTGTTCCTGTATCACGCCATCAAGGCCGGTATGGACATGGGCATCGTCAATGCCGGTCAGATGATCGTCTATGACGACATCGATCCTGAATTGCGCCAGACCTGCGAGGACGTCGTCCTCAACCGCGATCCCGGCGCCTCCGAGCGCCTGCTCGCGCTCGCCGAGAAGTTCCGCGGCAAGAAGACAGAAAGCAAGGAAGCCGATCTCGCCTGGCGCGAATGGCCGGTGGAGAAGCGGCTGTCGCATTCGCTGGTGCACGGGATCACCGAATTCATCGAGCAGGACACCGAAGAGGCCCGCAAGAACTCTTCGCGCCCGCTCGACGTGATCGAAGGGCCGCTGATGGCCGGCATGAACGTGGTCGGCGACCTCTTCGGCGACGGCAAGATGTTCCTGCCGCAGGTGGTGAAGTCCGCGCGCGTCATGAAGCAGGCGGTGGCCTGGCTGATGCCGTTCATGGAGGAAGAGAAGGCGCGCAATCTCGCGAGCGGCATCGGCACCGAGGGCTCCTCGTCCGCCGGGAAGATCGTGCTCGCGACCGTCAAGGGCGACGTCCACGACATCGGCAAGAACATCGTCGGCATCGTGCTCCAGTGCAATAATTACGAGGTCATCGACCTCGGCGTGATGGTGCCTGCCGCCAAGATCGTCGAGACCGTGAAGGCGGAGAAGGCCGACATCGTCGGTCTCTCAGGACTGATCACGCCCTCGCTCGACGAGATGGCATTCTTCGCCGGCGAACTGCAGCGCGAAGGCCTGAAGCTGCCACTCTTGATCGGCGGCGCCACCACGAGCCGCGTGCACACGGCGGTGAAGATCGACCCGAGCTATCGCGCCGGTCCCGTGGTCCACGTCAACGACGCCAGCCGCGCGGTCGGCGTCGCCTCCTCGCTGCTCTCGCCCGAGAAGCGCGAGGCCTATGCCGCCGAGGTCCGCGCCGAATACGCCAAGATCTCGGACGCGCATCTGCGCGCGCAGGCCGACAAGAAGCGGCTGAAGCTGGAGACCGCCCGCAAGAACCGCGTGCCGGTCGACTTTGCCAAAAACAAGCCGGTGAAGCCGACCTTCCTCGGCACCAAGAGCTTCGACGAATACGACCTCGCCGAGCTCGTGCCCTATATCGACTGGACGCCGTTCTTCCAGACCTGGGAACTCGCCGGACGCTTCCCCGCCATCCTCGACGATGCCAAGGTCGGCGAAGTCGCGCGCTCGCTCTACGACGACGCGCGGAAAATGCTCGACCTGATCGTCAAGGAGAAATGGTTCCGGGCGCGCGCAACCGTCGGCTTCTGGCCGGCGAATGCGCAAGGCGACGACATCGTGCTCTATGCCGACGAAAGCCGCACCAAGAGCATCGCGACGCTGCACACGCTGCGCCAGCAGCTCGAGAAGCGCGAGGGCCGTTTCAACGCGGCGCTCTCCGACTTCATTGCGCCCGCGGGCGTGCCCGACTATGTCGGCGGCTTCGTCGTCACCGCCGGCATCGGCGAGGATGCGGTCGCCGATCGCTTCAAGATGGCGAATGACGACTATTCCTCGATCCTGTGCAAGGCGCTGGCCGATCGCCTTGCCGAAGCCTTCGCCGAACGCATGCATGCCCGCGTGCGCCGCGAGTTCTGGGCCTATGCACCGGACGAGGCGCTCTCCAACGACGAGCTGATCCTCGAAAAGTATCAGGGCATCCGCCCCGCGCCCGGCTATCCCGCGCAGCCCGATCACACCGAGAAGGCGACGCTGTTCGAGCTGCTCGATGCGGAAGCCACCGCCGGCGTGAAGCTGACCGAGAGCTTTGCGATGTGGCCGGGCTCGTCCGTATCAGGGCTCTATTTCGCGAACCCCGAGAGCTATTATTTCGGCGTCGGCAAGATCGAGCGCGACCAGGTCGAGGACTATGCCGCGCGCAAGGGCATGACGGTGGCGGAGACCGAGCGCTGGCTCGCGCCGGTGCTGAACTACATCCCGTCGCGAGAGGACGCAAAGGACCGCTTCGCAGCGACGCCCGCGAACGACGTCGCCGCGAGCGACCTCGCCTCGCATCCGCCCGGCTGCACCTGCGCGGTGCATCTCGTCTGGCAGAAGAAGCGCGCGGGGGCGGGCTAGGCCCGCCCTTCGCCTTCCAAAACCAAAAAGTGCGAAAACAACCCCATGCACAGTAGCGATGGGGTTGAAAGGCTTGAGTAATTTCGGTCTTGCCGAAATTGCTTGCGGCGTCGGGCAAAACAGCGCTAGTATTGCATCATTGTCTGCTGTGCCCGTCTGACGCTCCTTGCCTCGACGGGAGCCTGAAATGACAGAGCCGGTAGCCCGCATGAGCGAAGCGATATGCGGGGCCGGTCTTCCCGGATGTCGCTTCGCTCATCCGGGCTACGGCAGATAGATCGTGCAACCAGCGCGCAAACCCTATCGCTGTACAACTCGTTTCGACAGCCTGTGTCCGTGGGAACCCGCCGCTTGTGAACCCGTTCACTTGTCCGCTCAACCTCGATTCGATACTCTCCTGGCCTACTACCTTCAAACCGATGGTTTGCTTGGGATCGAGCATATGAAGCAGTTCATTGCACTGTTCGTCGCCGCGATCGCTCTTGTCGTGCTGCCCACGATTGCCGCCGCGGACTGTCCGAAAGGCTACACGCCATGCGGCGAACGAAACCAGTTGTGCTGTCCAAGAAAGTAGCAAGCCGCAAATGGCTTTGGCTGGGTAGCGCAGTCTTCATCGCAATCGGCCTCGTGATGGTCGCAGCCTGGATCGGGTTCCCGCGCAAGAAACAGACGATCACCGCCATTCTGTCCGAGACCGGATATTTCGAGGTCGTGCCGCCGAGCACGTTTGGCGGCCCCGGCACCATCAACACGATCGAATATCTCAGCAACGGCCGGCTGGAGTTGCATCCGACCTGCGATGTCGATCCCGCGCTTCTGACCGGCAAGATCCAGAAATCGCCGACCGTGGACCGCGACCTCAGGCAGTCGCTCGAGAAGAATCTCGACGTGTCCGCGCAGGTCAGGGACAAGCTGTCCGCCGTCGCCGGCATGCAGGAGGTCGATTCGATCCACCTCAAGCTCGAGAACGCCAACATCCTGCTGATTTCCGACGAGTCGCTGATTTCGACCCGCAACGCCTTGCTGAAGGCCGAATGCGAGGACGCGATCACGCAGAACATTTCGAGCGGCGGTGTCGTGTGCCAGACGCGCTCGGTGCTGGAGGCCGATGTCGTCTACGAGATCAAATATCACAACAAGATCTCGATGGAGGAGCGGGCCAAGCTGACATCCGAGATCGCCGCGAAGCTCGACCTCGACGCGCACCAGGGCGGCGACGACAAGGTGTCCGGCTCTCAATTGTTCTTCGGCATCAGGCTGTCACCCAATCCGATCGTGCTGAAGACCGCGACGGGCGAGATCAAGCCGTGTGCGCGGAGATAGGGGCGACACAGGGGCGGTTGTAGCCCGCATGGAGCAGAGCGGAATGCAAGGACGCTGTCCCGGATTACGCTGCGCTCCATCCGGGCTACGGCACCGGAGTCGTCGAAAATGCCCCCAGGCCGACATGGCGCTTCCGACAGGGAGCCTTGGATGGAAGGAGCTTTTTGATCACCGCGCAGGGGAAATGGTCGGCGGGGCCGCCGGGTTAACGACACCATAATGGTCGGCCAGGAAATTGCTCGAGTTGGCATAATTCGCCGGCCGCGACCGTTCCGGTAGCATCGTGGCGTCCCAAGCCTCCCAGTCACTTTTCAACCGTTCGAATACGTCTTTCTCCCGGTCCTTGAGATTGGCCCGCTCGCGCGGGTCTCTCACCACATCGAAGAGAAACTCGTTTCCCGCTATCCGTAGATATTTCCGATCGCCGTCGCGGATAGCACGCTGCGATCCCGCCTTATAGCGCCAGCACAATTTCCGAGGATGTGCCGCCGACTGGGTGGTCAAGACTTGTCCAAGATCCTCTCCATCGGATGGATACGCCGCGTCCGGCGATGTCCCGGCGACAGCCAGTAAGGTCGGCATCCAGTCCATCGTGATCATGACCTGCTCAGACACCGCCCCAGGCGCGATCCGTCCCGGCCAGCGTACAATCGCGGGAATGCGAATGCCGCCTTCGAGCAGCTCATGCTTCATGCCGGTAAACGGCCACACGTTGGAGAATCGTTCGCCGCCATTGTCGCTGGTGAAAACGACAATGGTGTTACTGGCGAGTCCGCTAGAATCGAGCGCTTGCAGCACGCGACCGATATTAGCGTCCAGGCTTTGCACCATCGCCGCATAAGTTTTCTGCGAGCCGCCGTCGCGGTCAAAAATGTTCCTGATCCGCTTCGATTCCGCCTCATCATCCGGCCCTTCCCATGGCCAATGCGGGGCGGTGAAATGCAGGCTCAGCAGAAACGGCTCTTTTGACTTGGCATAGCCTTCAATAGTTTGCACGGCTCGATCGCCGAGCAAGTTTGTCATGTAACCGTGACGCTCAACCGGTACCTCCTGCTCGTAAAGTTGATGCGCAAGTCCGGGGAACGGCAAGACATACGTCCGGGACGCCTCTGCCCCATGATTGAAATAGTCGGCGCAGCAGCCGAGTATCCCGAAGAACTCGTCATATCCGCTCTTCAACGGAGAGAAATCCGGCAGATCCCCAAGGTGCCACTTTCCGACCAGCGTCGTGCCATAACCCACATTCTTCAGCAGCGACGGCAAGGTGGGGTGACTTGGCGCCAAGCCAGTCCCTTTGGGACTTAGGGAAATAAGCGGCTCTTCGAGCCCAACCGGCAACCGAGCCTGATAGCGCCCCGTGATCAACGCCGTGCGCGTCGCAGAGCAGTCAGGCGAATTGGCATACGCCTGCGTGAATTTCAATCCCTCGGCAGCCAGCCGGTCTATGTTCGGTGTCGCATAGTCGCGCTGACCGTAGCAGCCCACATCGGCGTAGCCGAGATCGTCCGCCAGGATGAAGACAATGTTCGGCTTGGTCGATTGAGCCCGAGCCGGACGACGATGGCCCATCCCCGCGAGTGCCAATGAACTCGCGGCAGTCGCTTGGACAAATCGACGACGAGAAATTGCGCTCTGCTGGGCCACGAGTGCTCTCCCTCTTAAGTTGATCGGTCATTGAGATCAAAGTTCAACATCCCGCTCGCTTTCGCGTCCGAGTGCCGCCGTCACTCATACCGCCAGGCCAGGCAACTGTGCCGCAGGCTTGTTGGAAACATCTCTTTGCCTCCGCGATCTTTACCAGCCGATCCGCTGGCTTGATGCGGACAAGGCTGGCACCGGAAAAAAAAGATGGCCCTTGCGGCTGCGACTGGGCGATCAGTGACAGCCACAAACGCTCGCAGCGCCGTCATGGAGACTTTCGTCCCGACGCCTATAGAAGTGAGTCCTTTGCTTCGGCGCAAAAGTTCATCGACGACCACAACCGACTAAAGGTCAACACATCTGCACTTTTAGTCCGGTCGGCCTGGGGAGCCCGCTTGCGGCCCTTCCTCTCTCAGCCTCACCGCTCCGGCCATGGAAAAAATCACTTTCCGCCGCGAAGCCTTGCGCCAGATCAAAAGGTGATTTTCCGGACCTTCAGAACTTGCGAGCAGGACCATCCGTTTGCGAGGGACTAAAGATGAAGATTGCATTGTTATCGCTGGCCCTAATGGGTCAACCGGCCACGATACCGATCTCTGATAAGGTTCCTGTGCTGAACGTGGAGGCGGGATGCAAAGCAGCAGTGGACGAAGCCAAAGCGCACGGACTTACTGCCGTTGAGAGTTTCGCGGATTGCATGAAAGACGAAAAGGAAGCGCAACAACAGGTAAGCACTTTATGGGCGACCAGCCCCAGCGATGTCCGCAATCGTTGCGAGGGCACAGCGTCGATAGGTGTTCATAGTTACGTCGAGTTGCTCACGTGTTTGCAGGCAGCGTTTGTCGCAGCCCACCCCGAGGCTGTCCCTCCAAGGAAAGCAAGGGATCGAAATAAGCACTAGGTGGATGGAGCCTGTTATCCCGGAAGGCCGAGTCCGGTTGTGGCCCATCGCTGACATTTCGGCCGGCGCCAGCCTGGTGTCCGATAACCGCCCTTGGCGGACTCTAAGCCTTGAAGCCCTGCCCAACAAAGTCAGCTAGTGACCCATTGCAGACCTGGGCGCACCCCCAGGGCAGCCGCCAAACAGGTTTGGGAAATCGATGCTTCAATGCTCTTGTGCCGGACTGGCGTCAGCAGCCGGTGCGAGTTCTCGCTGTCAGGGCCAACGGCCCTCGATCTCGAGTACCAGGGTCCAACTCAGGAACGTCCGGACCAGCACAAGACCGGCGAGGAGGCCCAGGCTTGCGAAGGTAAGCTCGATTGCAATTGTCTTGACAATGTCTGCTGCGACCAGGACTTCCAGGCCAGGCAGAAGCGAGCGCCCAATGCTGATTTTGTAGCTGTCATAGCGGGACCTGATCTCACGCCGATAGATGAACCGGCTGGACCAAATGATCCCCGCGACAATGATAAGAACGCCAAAAACTTCAATGCCGACGCCGACGAGATGTATCCATTGGCTGGCCGTCGCATCGAACGAAGGCGAGGACTCGACGCCGTGATCCATGATCCGACCCCTATGCAGCGGTCAGTGCGGCCGCCAAAGTCGCGTCTTCGGTAGAATAGCTTCTCCAGTATGAAATTCTTCATTCCGATTTCTACTTTGTGAGTGCGTAATCGACCCACGGATTGCGGCCGCGATCATTGATCGAAATCAAAGAGCCTCGGATCGACGCATAGAAGCTGGCCAGGAAGGCGCGAATTGGCGTCCTCCCGGTGGCTGGCTGCGGCGTAGCGAGTCCGCTTGCCGATTGTGAATGCAGCCAGCGGTCGCGCTCTTGCCAGATACGGGGAGGAAGCCGATGCAGCCATGGCTGATTCCGACAATCTATGCAGCTACGAGCATCACAGCCGGCTTCCTCCTGCCTCGCCTCGAGGCAAAATTTGTCGCCCACAGCCTCAATCTGTCGACCTCCTCAGCGCAAGCCTATCTCTCCGCGGTTGCATCAGGCATGATGGCGCTGACCGGCATCGTCTTTTCGATTGCCTTCGTCCTCGTTCAGTTCAATGCCATCGTTTATTCACCGCGCCTCGTAGTCTGGTTCGCGCGCGATCGGTTGTTGTTTCATTCGCTGGGCATGTTCGTCGCGACCTTCATGTACAGCCTCGCAACGCTGGCGTGGATCGATCGTTCCGGTATCGAAGGAGTGCCGTTGATCTCGGCGGCCACTGTCGCGGTCATGCTGGTGGCGAGTGTACTGATGCTCTCGCAGCTGGTTCAACGCCTCAACAACCTTCAAATCACGCGCGTTCTGCAGATCCTCGGAGATACCGGCAGGGATGTTATCCGCAGTACGTACGGATCCCCGCAACGGTCTGCGGCCGGTCAGGCGGACGAAGGTCATCGCCAGACTCCGCCAGATTCTTTCGCTCTCGTCGTCAGGCATAGAGAAACGCCGCAGGCGGTCACTTCGATCGACGTCCAGCGGCTCGTCGCTTGCGCGCGCATGATAGACGGCGTCATCCTTTTGGAATGCGCGGTGGGCGACACCCTGCTCCTGGGGACCACGATCCTTCGCGTTCATGGCAAGGCCCCGGCCGACGTCGAGAAACAGTTGAGGACAAGCGTTCATCTTGGTGAGCAACGGACATTCGAGCAGGACCCGAAATTCGCCCTGAGGCTATTGGTTGACATCGCCATCAAGGCGCTTTCTCCCGCGATAAACGACCCGACGACCGCGGTGCAGGCGATCGACCAGATCGAAGATCTGCTGAGACGCTTGGCCGCGTGCGACCTGGAGGCCTGCCGTGCGTTCGACGAGAATGGCATTCTGAGAGTGATTTATCAGATGCCGACCTGGGAAGATTACCTCGCGCTAGCGTTTGATGAGATCCGGCAGTTCGGATCCACCTCCATTCAGGTGATTCGGCGTCTGCGCGCAGCCTTGGTGCAGCTTGCTGGTTGCGTTGGTAGGGAGCGCGTAAGCTCCGTCCGTGCCTATCTCGATCATCTCGATTCCAGCATCGAGCGGTCCGGCTTCGATCCACAGGATCGCGCCGCCGCCCACATTGAGGATCGGCAGGGACTCGGCCTTTCGCGTCGCCAGGAGGAGAGCAATGCGAGTCCGGACCGGCGCACGGACCAGATCGGGCGGACGACATCGTGACAACGCTGACCCGCTCTTTCTCGGGATCAAGGAACTAGGATAGGTGGTACTTGCGCCGCATATCGCCAAGAACTCTGGGCACTTGGTCTGTCCGATTAACTGCGGAATGTGTGGCCCGGCGCCGGCGCACGCCAAGTCGAGCGAGGCGGCGGCGATTGCAGGATACTGCGAAAGAGCGATTCACCTGACGAGGCGCAGCTCACCTGCGGCTGCTCATTGCAATCGTCGCACTTACTTTCCAAGAAAGGGAGGTCCGCTATGCAAACGTCTTCCGATCGGCCGGGCCTAACGCACGCCCAATTGCGAACTCCAAGAGCTGCCGCAATAGCCGGGGTTGCCTTCTCAATCTTGCTGTTTGCGGTATTTATGCTGATGCGGCATTCAGTGCCGCGCGATCCTCTGGAGACTGGGGCGTGGCTGCACACCGGCGCCACCAACGTCGTGGTCGCCCTAAACCTCGTACCCTTTGCAGGAGTTGCCTTTCTCTGGTTTGTCGGCGCACTTCGCGACAAGCTCGGACGGCGCGAGGATCAGTTTTTTGCGACAGTATTTCTCGGCAGCGCCCTCTTGCTTCTGGCCATGCTGTTTGCGGCTGCTGCCGTGGTGGGAGCGATCATACTTGCGTTTCACGCTGCGCCAGAAGTCTTGGTCAATTCCGCAACGTTCCATTTCGGGCGTGGTCTGGCCTACGGAATGATCAACATCTACGTGGTGAAGACGGCATCCGTTTTCATGATCACGACCTCGACAATTGGCGTCTATACTGGCTTCACACCGCGCTGGTTGGCCCTGGGTGGCTATGCGGTTGCGGCGGCGCTTTTGATTGGCAGCTATTATTTCGACTGGAGCCTACTGGTGTTCCCGATTTGGGTGCTGTTGATAAGCATCAGCATTCTGGCGGACAAAAATGTGCCGAGAGCGCCAAGCTCGTGACCAGCCCTGCGGTCATCATCGTCGGGATTGCCCCGCGCTGCGACCGGCGCACGGCGAAATTCAGAGATTGTCGCCTTTTGGCCCATCGCTGACATTTCGGCCGGCGTCAGCCTGGTGTCCGATAACCGCCCTTAGCGGACTCTAAGCCTTGAAGCCCTGCCCAACAAAGTCAGCTTTTGACCCAGAACGGACCTCGCGCCGCTTTGGCTTAGGTGCGGACATCGAGAATTTTGCACGAGAATTGCGCTCGAACAATTCCAACGGGTCGCGCAGCGGCGTCGCTTGTTGGTGGTTGCGTCGCCGCATCAATGCGTTAGCACGATGAAATCCGTGTCTTTACCGGTCTCATGGCTAAATCCGCTGTCGGAAATAATCAATGAAGAGGCCGGCGTCAGAAGTTTGGAGATACTCTCAACCGTACCCTGAGGTATTTCGATGCGGTTGAGGACAGCGTTGGCCTGATCGGGCGACGGTACCGATGGGGCGGTTTGCTTCACGGGCGCCTCGCGCCCTTTCGTGGCACCCGCGATGCGAGGAAACTCGTCCGGAATCGACACGACGGTCCATCGAATAGCCGTTCCCTCGTTCTGGAAGTCCATTGCGGTAAACACGTGCGTTCCCAGCGGCTCCTCCGGATTTTCGATCTTGACCGGGACATCGAACAACGGCGTGAATCCCTGACGCACGAACAGCTTGCTCAACTTGCGACTGACGAAGATGGAGATTGGGACGATCTTCTTGGGCGCGCTTGCAGCGGGAACCGAACCCGGCACCTGGAGACTGGCGGCTTCCGGAGTCTCGGCGTTTGACACCTGTGATCCCTGCGTTGCTGCGGCTGTACCGATGCTCTTGGTTGCGACGTCCGACGAAGCGGACGCGGCTTCCGGTTGAAAAAGATGCGGATTTGTTATCTCGACCGGCTGGACATCACCGTGCGCAATGATCACGCGCGTGCCGCGCTTCGTGAGATGCCAGAGTCGAACAGCAAAATCAATTTTCAAACGGATGCAGCCGTGTGACGCCGGATGACCAGGCACGACACCGGCATGCAACGCGATCCCCGACCAGGTGATGCGTTGCATGTAGGGCATGGGAGCGGCGCTATAGATATTTGAACGGTGCCATCGTTGTTTGCTGATAACGCTGAACACGCCGAGGGGCGTAGGATGCCCCGCCATTCCCGTGGACACCGAAGAGCGTGCAATCAGGGCGCCGTTGTCAAAAAGCGAGACTCGCTGGTCTGCTATCGAGATGATGATCTGGAGCGGGCCCTTCGGAAGGGGCTCGGGCGCGGTTTCAGATTTTGTCTGCCGGTGGTGGTGCTTGTGTTTGTAGGGAGCGTGTTGGCCTGGCCAGAACGTGTGTTGGGCTCCAAACCAAAATTGAGCGTGTGCGATCCCCGCAGGGAGCATGAAGATGGCGAATACAGCCGTTGTTATCGCGCGCTGCATTGCTGGTAATCCCTTAGCGAACATCACCCGTCGAATAGCGATGCGCAAAGCCGACGCCTGATGCGTCATCCCGACCAACGCGCGCAGCCTCTCCTTCAAATCTGGTCGCAGTGGGTCGAAAATTGGACCGTACTCACAATTGCGGTGGGAGTTGGCGTTGAGACGGGGCGCAATTGCTTGTCATCGATGCGTTGCAATCGGGCAACACGTTTGGAGAAAATGACGAGCGGCCGTTTGCGCCATTGCGCGACCCACATTGATCCCAAGAATGAATCTCTTCGCATGCTTGGCTTTTCTACACGGCTCCGGCGGAGCCTATGGGGGCGACGGCATCATGGACCCGTGGCGATTTGCGATAGTGGCGCCAGCGTTTTGCGGAACGGTCGTTCTCGCGGGGTGGATCGCTGGCTGGCTGGCCGGCTTCGGTTCGGCCGGCACCGAGAACGCCCGCGCAGTGTCGATCGAGGACCGCGCAGCATCTCTCGCCGCCACCGCTGGGCTCGCTGACAAACCGCAGGCAATCGCGATGGCCAACGCCGTCGTCGCTGACACCGTTGTCGCGAACGCCACGGTCGCCGGCGTCGAAGGGGCGACGGCCGAACCCGCGGCAGGGACGGCCACCGACACGACGGCGGCATCGGATCAGCCGGAATCGATCGTCGCGTTGGCCGATCCGTCGCAGATGCTGTCGGCCGATTTACCGCCTGTGCAGGAATCGGTGGACTTGGGCCGCCGTGATGTCGCCCAACCGGCGCCGACAACGTGCGGTGCATCCGGCGGTTCCTCCAGCTCGGGGCCGCAGGATTTCCGGTATCTCATTTGTTATGTCTGGTCCGAGCTGCCGCCTGCCGAGAAGCCGGCTGCGATCGTCTTGCGTTCGTTCAAGGACATCCCGGTCGGAACGCCGGTGGAGGAGATCAAGCGCGCGTCCGACGCTTTCGGTCTGGATTTCACTTTCATGAAGGCGGTGGCCAAGGTCGAGTCCGGTTTCGACCCGAAGCAACGCACCGGGTCGTATATCGGACTGTTCCAGCTGAGCAAATACGAGTTCGGCAAATTCGGCTCCGGAGACATTCTCAGTCCCCGCGATAATGCCGTTGCGGCGGCCTACAAGGTCATCATCGAAGGCATTCTGTTTCAGTGGGTGACGCACAGGGAGCCGGACCTGAACGATCTCTACCTGATCCATCAGCAGGGCTGGGAGGGCGCCGCGGAGCACCTCAGCCAACCCAATCGCATCGCCTGGAAATCAATGTGCGCCACCGGCGAGGGCAGGGAGAAGGGCGAAAAATGGTGCAGGCGCGCGATCTGGCGCAATACGCTTCCGGCCGTCAAAAAGGCGTGGAAATCGGTGGAGAAGCTGACGTCGGAGGCGTTCGTCGGAATGTGGCGCGAGCGGGTTGCTCATTTCTATTCGAAATACATGACCACCGCCACCGCCGATACCGAGCGGGCGCACCAGTAAATTTCCGGCACCGTCACCCCTTCGGCGGCGCCAGCGGTTGCACGATCTCGTGGAACGGCGCCAGCGCTTCGCAACGCTCCGCGTGGGCCGCGAGGGCCGGATAGCGCGCGGCATCGAACAAGCGCGGATGCGCCTCGCGCGTGAAGCGGACGACGCAGGCCACGACGATGTCGGCATGGCCGATGCGATCCCCCAGCCAGTACGGCGTCGTCACCCCGGCCCGCTCGGCTTCGAGCACCTTCAGCACGTCGGCGATCTGCGCCTCGCAGCGCTCGACCCATAGCGCCAGCTGCTCCTTCCGCAGCACGCGCTCGTAAAGCAGGCTCACCGCCTTGTCGCCGAGGCCCGAGGCGAGCGCGCAGATGCGCAAATGCTTGCGACGTCCGGCGCCGCTGCGCGGCAGCATCGCCTTCTCGGGCCCGACGAGCTCGTCGAGATGATCGAGGATGACCATGCTCTCGATCAGCGCCTCGCCGTCGTCGAGCACCAGCGTCGGCACGCGGCGCAGCGGGTTATACGGCGCGATCGTGTCGGCGTCGCCGAAGGTCGACCACGGCCTGTGCTCGAAGGCGATCCCGTAAAGCCTGAGCGCAATCGCGACGCGGCGGACAAAGGGGGAGTCGTATTGGCCGATCAGGAACATGTTTTTTGCGCCTCTCAATCGTTGGGTCCGGCGGGTCGTCCAGTTCATCGTCCTTGCGTATGGCCCGCAATAGTTATCTCGGAAGAAGAGCATTGCGTCGGTCGGAGCAAAACGGTGCCCCGCATGCAGCCGTGCAACCCGCACGCGATTCAATGACCGGCACAAGCTACGCGTCACTCACTGCGGCCGCTGGAATGTCGGTGAAGCTCAGTGAAGCAATTCACACACTGTAGTTGCAAACGTGCTAAAATACAGGCGTGAAGCAATCGGGGGGATACATGCAGCCGCGCCGCAACTGAGCCGTTCGCAACGGCTCCGGCGGACAACAGGGAGGAATTGCCATGGCCGTCGTACTGAAGATGGGTAAGATCAGCGCCCTGACCGCAATCACCAAGATCCTTCCCGATCATGCCGAACCGTTGCGCAAGACGCTTCAGGGGCTGACCGCGGCAAACGGCGGCAAGATCTCTTCTCTCGGCACGATCCATATCGTGCGCTGGGTCATTTTCGACAACGACACGCGCTTGTTCTTCGCGACCAATTTCGACGGCGACGTCGAGGACTACATGCGCGATTTCGCCGAGCGGGCCCCCGACGGCATCGACGCGATCTGGGGCCATTGCGAAGGGTATCCGGGTGCGCGCGACTATCCCAAGCTGCGCGATTACATTCTCGGCAGCGCCGTCGAGACCGACGGCTATTACTGCGCCTATCCGAATTCCACCGTCGCTGACATCAACAAGGCGCTGGACTGGAAGGGCAAGTTCGACAAATTCCTCGACCAGATCGGTTGACGAAAATGCCCGCCCCATCGGTCGCCAGCGACCTGGATCGGGCCGATATCCAGGGAATGGCGATGCGGCCGTATCGCTTCCCGGTGGCGCACTATCACCTGCTGAACGTGAGCGATCCGGCTCGCGCCCGGCGATGGTTCGGTGGCGCTGCCGGGCGATGCACCACCGTGGCGAATCTGGACGCATCGCCGTCACTGGGTTTCAACGTCGCCCTGTCGTGGCAGGGCCTGTCGGCGATCGGCACGCCAGAGCCCAGCCTGTCGAGCTTTCCGCAGGAATTCCAGCAGGGAATGGCGGCGCGAGCCGACCGGCTCGGCGATGTCGGCGACAGCGCCCCGGCGCGATGGGACGCACCGTTCGACAAGGGCGTGCACGCGCTCGTCGTGGTCAGTGCGATGACGGTCGCGGATCGCGATGCCGCTTCGACAGCATTGCTGTCTGAACTTGGCGAGAACGGCCTGGCTGCGGCAGGCAGCATCGATGCGCAATTGCTGCCCGGGCCGGACGGCAGGCTCGTCCCCATCGAGCACTTCGGGTATCGCGACGGCATTACGCAGCCCGCGATCGAGGGCAGTGGTGAGCCTGTCCTGCCCGGCGCGGGCATTCCGGACGCGGACGGCTGGCGCGCCCTGAAGGCTGGAGAGTTCGTCCTCGGGCGGCCCGATGAGACCGGTGCAGTCCCCGACCTGCCCACGCCGGCGAACCTCAGCGGCAACGGCAGCTTCGTGGTGTTGCGCAAGCTGCATCAGCATGTCTGGGCCTTCCGGGACTTTCTGCGGCGCTCCGCCACCGATGATGCCGACGCCGCGCTGCTGGCGGCGAAGATGATGGGACGCTGGCGAAGCGGCGCACCGGTGGCATTGGCGGCAGCGCAGGACGACCCGGCGCTCGCCGCGGATCCGATGCGCAACAACCAATTCACGTATTCTGACGATCTGCGGGGAATGAACTGCCCGATCGGGGCTCATGTGCGGCGCCTCAATCCGCGCTCGGGGCTGACGGGCCCGAACGGCGCATCCGTCCATCGGCATCGGCTGCTGCGCCAGGGTTTGCCCTACGGGTCGCACCTGCCTGCGGATGCGACGGCCGACGACGGCGCCGAGCGCGGCGCCATCATGTTGCTGGTCAACGCCGACATCGCGCGGCAATTCGAGTTCGTTCAGAAGGTCTGGATCAACGACGGCGACTTCGCCGGTCTCGGGAGTGACAAGGATCCGATGATCGGCGGCAATGACGGGAACGGAAGCTTCACGATCCCGCGTAGCGGCGCGCCGCGGCGTCGATTGACCGGACTGCCGGCGTTCGTGAGCACGCGAGGCGGAGAGTATTTCTTCCTGCCGGGCATCGCCGCGTTGCGATCCTTTGCCGATTCCCCGGCGGAGACGCCCCCATGATCGATTCAGGCTGAGCTCTTCAACAGCCTGCCAAGGAGACCAAAATGGCGTGGAAACCGAATTCAATCGTCGGCTCGCTGTCCCTGCTGTTCTCGGTCGCCGTTGCCGCGATCATCTTGATCGCGGGGGCGATCGGCTACCCCTATGTCGCCAAGGTCTATGACGGGATCAAAGTGAAGTTGCCGGAGTATCCGACGGCCCAGAAGACCCGCTGGCTCGACCAGAACTGGAAGGATCAGCGCGACTGGGTTCACCACGCCGATCAGGGAACGGCGACTTTCCACATTCCCTACGAATGGTTCATGGCGCTTGAACGGCCGGAGTTGTCGCTGACGACGGTGGGGCTTTTGAGCGATCCCGCTTATCTCGACCGTTTCGGATTCATTCCCGACCCGGCCGATCCCAAGCTCGGCTTGCCCGTCGGCATGGCGCGCGGCAAGGCCATGGTCGATGCCACCACGCAACCATGGAGAAATCCACGGGCCCCCTACAATGACATGACGCGGATCGGGTTGACCTGCGCGGCGTGCCACACCGGACGTTTCACCTATCAGGGGACGGAATTCCTGGTCGACGGCGGCCCGGCCCTCACGGATCTCGGCAAGTTCAGGACCGCGCTCGGCCTCTCGCTGGCGTTCACGCGCTTCGTGCCCTACCGCTTCGAGCGGTTTGCCGAGAAGGTGATCGGACCTGACCCGAGCGAGGTGGAAAAAACCCAGCTGCGTGCACAGCTCGACAAGGTCCTGGCGCAGGGCAAGGGGCTCTCCGATCTCGACGCCATGGTTGCCCCGCAGAGCGTGGTCGAGGGGTTCGGCAGGCTCGACGCCTTGAACCGCATCGGCAACGAGGTCTTTGCGATCGACCTCAAGATTCCCGCCAACTATGCCGCGACGTCGGCGCCCGTGCACTTCCCGCGCATCTGGGATGCCTCGTGGTTCGATTGGGTCCAGTACAACGCATCGATCGAACAGCCCATGGTGCGCAATGCCGGCGAGGCCATGGGCGTATCCGCGATGGTCAACCTGACGGACGCGAGGGGCGGCCTTTTCAACTCCGGCATCGAGATCATGAACCTGGACCGGATCGAGAAATCGCTGGCCGGGAAGCAGCCGAGTGAAAGCACGGGCTTCACCGGATTGAAGTCACCGCAATGGCCTGCCGAGCTTCCGCCGATCGACAAGACGCTCGCCGAGCAGGGCGCGGCTCTCTACAAGGAGCATTGCCAGGGATGCCACCTGGCGCCGGTGAGCAGTGCCGAGTTCTGGACATCCGACCGCTGGTCGCTGCCGGACAAGCGGAAGGAGGAGCGTTATCCGGGCGAGCGTTATCTCCGCGTCACGGTCGTCCCGATCACGCGGATCGGCACCGACCCGGCGCAGGCCCAGGATATGCTCAATCGCAAGGTCACGGTGCCGCGGGAGCTCGATATTGCCTCCGACAGTTTCGGCCCGGCGCTTGGCCTGGTCACCGCAAAAACCGTGACGCATTGGTACGACAGCCAGACACCACCGATTGGGCCGGAACAGCGCGACGAGCTGAACGGATACCGCGACAACGGCATCCAGGCGCCACTGGCGTACAAGGCGCGCCCGCTCAACGGAATCTGGGCAACGCCGCCGTATTTGCACAACGGATCGGTGCCGAACCTTTATGCCCTGCTGTCGCCGATCAACGAGCGGCCTGCGAAATTCTACCTCGGCAACCGCGAATACGATCCGGTCAATGTCGGATATCGCCATGACAAGCTGGAAGGCGGCTTCGAGCTCGATACCGGGATCCGCGGCAACCACAACACCGGGCACGAGTTCAACAATGGAAAGGACGGCGTGATCGGGCGGCTGCTGACACCGCAGGAGCGGCGGGCGTTGGTCGAGTTTCTGAAGACGATGTGAGGAGAAGGCGGCGTATCGACGCGCCAAGTCGAAGAGCCACGGCCGCGCCACACACTCCGTCATTGCGAGCGGAGCGAAGCAATCCAGAATCTTTCCGCGGAGGGATTCTGGATTGCTTCGTCGCTTCGCTCCTCGCAATGACGGTGAGGAGGCAGTCGCGTAGCCCGGATGGAGCGCAGCGAAATCCGGGACCTGTCAGCGTGTGAAAGAGCCCCGGATTGCGCTGCGCTCCATCCGGGCGAAGTGTGCTATAGTCTGGTACCGATAAAAATGGCCTAAACACCTGAAATTACAAACATATTGGTTGCGGTCGTGTGCTGGCGTGCAGACTTGTGCAGCTACGGTACTTCCTTGCACAGGCAGTCAAGCTCGATCTGACCTACATGGACGCCATTATGACGCACGACTTCGCCCTGTTGTGCACGGCTGTCACGACGGTCTACTCAGACGTCCTCAAGACCGAAGACGAAAAAAAGCTGCTCAAGAAGCTGATCAGCCAGTGCCGAGCGATGAACGACACGAGGGTCAAGGTCGTTCACGGTCAGTTGTTTCCGGCCGATGACGGTGGATGGGTTTCGCATCGATCACGGCAAAACCTGAAGCTGGAAAACACGTTTGGCATGGCTGCGCTTCAGGAGAAGCAGGCACAGGACGGCGTCGGCACGTTCATTGGTCTCCAAGATTTGCTGTCGAGGTTCTTGTATGAAGACGCCGCAACGACCACTCCAGCGAAGTGAGAAGCCGTCCGCCAACCTCTCACGGCCACCGCGCGAGGTTCGCGTCCGGCAGTTCGACCCGACGCGACAAACCCAGCGTCCGCAACAACACCGCGACCCGCTGGCTGCCGTTTAGCAGGGAAGAGCTACTTCTGCCGGTCGATAGGACGAGGACCATATTGCTGATTGCTGAATGCCGAGGGGTACGACGGCCGCCGAATGACGATGAAGGCGCGGTCTGCGGCCACATGACACCGGTTGCACCCGGCGTTCATTTCGTCAAAGGCTTGGTCGAATTTCACTTCGTTCTTAGTCTTGATGGCTTCGCTAAGTGCACTTCTAATTTTTTCCGGGGTTATAGGGGGTGCCGTATTGGGATAGTATCGCCCTGCCTCCACGAGGCTGGCGACGAGTTGCTCTAGCTCATAATCCGCTGCAGGCCAGTTCCTCGCTTTGGCGGCATAGAAAAGTTTTGCATGCCGAATTTGAATTACGACCATTAGGTCAGCGAGGCGGGGCACGTAGCTAGCGGCACGCCGCTCCGAGTTCTCCTCCGCCGCCGAGATAGCGTGAGCGAAGAACAGTGCGATCAGCAACGTGGCCAAGGATATTCGCAGTGCGCGCATTGCACAATTACCGAGGTCAGTGACTACCAAATGTAGGGTGGCGCGACCTTCAACTAAATTTTGCCAGCCGCCTGCGCCATCGTCTCCTTGCATTTCTTGCTCACATCCGCGAAGCGCTCTTTAAGGCAGACCGCAATACGGTCCTCCCCAGGCAAAACATCTGCACAGTTCTTTTTGATGTCCTGCTGACAGGCCCTGCTGATGGCGCCGAGCTTTACGATCTCAACTTGGCAGGGCAAGGAAAACTCTCTGAACCGAGTTCTGATGCAGGCCCGACGAGGACTGCCTTCAGACACGTTACACCAAAGCCTCACGTCAGCAACGCAAGCTGCAAGAACGGGATGCTGCGCGACTGCGACCGACGGCATCGCGATAACCGCAAGAAAACCGGCAGCCACTATGCTCGCAAATTGAAAGGTGGTCCGTACCGTCATATCCAAGCTCCTCTGCAGCGGCCACGAGGAGGCAAGAGGCTCGATTAGCCTCTGTTGATCTAAATCAACGGATGGCCGCTTTGCCCCGAGAGCGGCCGGAATTCAGGCGTCCGGAGAGCGGCCTCGGGGCCTAGTCCAAATGCCGCTCCGCCCAACAGGGCCTGTCGGCGCTGCCATGCGCAATCCAGAGCCATGGCAAATTGTCCGGGAAGATGACCGACGACTTACCGGATCGCCAGAACGTGATGAGCTCGGCGCGATGGTTGGCCCAGTCTCGGCGTATCTCGGGACCAACGAACTTCGTCAAGTCGGTACAGATCTGATCGCTATAACCACTGTAACCCTGCACGACGATCTTGACCTCGCCGGTCAACAGCTCATGGCGCCGGTAGGGACCTAACGTCATCCGCGATGCGCGTCGACGCCTGATGATCGTGCTCACGACCTGTCTCCTCCCCGATAGTCGCCGCCACCTAGCGATGTGCTCGGCCGCCGACTGTTGGTTACGCCAGAACTTCGGGTCGTCTTACCTCTTGCGAAACGGCGGCTTCGCCAGTGCGGTCTCGTCGAGCTTGCGGCGATAGAGCTCCTTCGCCTCTTCCATCTGCTGCTTTGAGAACAGCAATGGTCCGCTACTCGCGCGGCTCTTGCGCCGAACCGGCACACGATCAGCACTGACGAACCAAGCGTGGCCGCGCTCAAGGTCGTCGTGATGGTGAGCATAGAAGCCCCAGCGTCCCAGATCGGCCTCGTCGCCCGGCTTGCAACGATAGATCGAGACCGAGCCAGTACTGATGTCGATCAGGTGATCGACCCAGAACGAGGCTTGCAGCTCTTCGCAGGCGCCGGTCGTGCCGTTTTCCCTCCCGGCGAAGGCTGGCGCAGGGTTATGGCGGGTCAATGGTCGTTAGCGTGCATCGATGTGCGCTGACGTGCGCGCTTGACTATCCCGCGTTTTAGGAAGTCTGTAGGAATAATTCGAAATAGCCCAATGATATCAATTGGCTTCTGCGCTCCATCCGGGCTACGACCTATGTGATGATCGGCACATGCTTCGCCGCATCGCGCGGCGCGGTGCCGTCGAGGCGCGGGTCATCGGCGATCTCGATCTGGCGGCGGAACGGACGGAAGCCGGAGCGCTGGTAGAACGCGACGGCCGAGGGATGATCGAAGGTGCAGGTGTGCACCCAGACGCGGCGCACATCGCCGGACCATGCGCGCTCCAGGGCGCGGTTCATCAGGAAGCGGGCGGCACCCCGTCCGATCAAGCCAGCGGTGACACCGAAATAGACCAGCTCGCACTGGCCGGCTTCGCGAAAATCCAGCTCCAGCAGGCCTTCGTCGCGGCCGTCCACGGCCAGCGCGTAGACCTCGATCCCCGGCGTGTGGATGATTGCGGCGAGCTCGGCATCGCTCATGCGGGCGCGCGAGAACCACAGCCACTCTTCGCCGACGCGGCGGAAGAGATCGCGATACCAGTCAAGCGCGGGCGTATCGACCTTGCGCAGGGACCAGTTGCCCGGCGGATCATCGCGGCGCGCGGGAGGCGCGGTCATCTCCAGATGGGTGACGACCGCCGCGATCTTTCCGTCCGGCACATCGGAATAGCCGTCGGGGAGAATCACCCCTCGCCCTCGTCGCTCGCCAGCACGCCCTTCACCGCGCGCGCCCAGCCCGCGAGCTTCCGCTCGCGCGTCGCCTGGCTCATGTTCGGCTTGAAGCGGTGCTCGAGGCGCCAATTGTCGGCGAACTTCGTCGGCTCGGGATAGACGCCGGCGTTGAGGCCGGCGAGATAGGCCGCGCCCAGCGCCGTGGTCTCCTGGATCACGGGGCGGTCGACGGGGGCGTCGAGCAGGTCGGCGAGGCGCTGCATGGTCCAGTCCGACGCGGTCATGCCGCCGTCGACGCGGAGCACGACGCTGGCGGTTTCCGAGCTCGGCCAGTCAGCCCGCATCGCGGCCCACAGATCGAAGGTCTGGTAGCAGACGCTTTCGAGCGCGGCATGGGCGAACTCGGCCGGGCCGGTGTTGCGGGTGAGGCCGAACAGCGCGCCGCGCACGCGCGGATTCCAGTAGGGCGCGCCCATGCCGACGAAGGCCGGCACGAGATAGACGCTCTGCATCGAGTCCGACTGATCGGCGAGCGGTCCGGTCTCGGCGGCGTGCTTGATGATGCCGAGGCCGTCGCGCAGCCACTGCACGGCGCTCCCCGCGACGAAGATCGAGCCTTCGAGCGCGTAGGTGCGCTTTCCATCGAGCTGATAGGCGACGGTGGTGAGCAGCTTGTTCTTCGACACGACCGGCGTCGTGCCGGTGTTGAGCAGCGCGAAACAGCCGGTGCCGTAGGTGGACTTCATCATGCCCGGGCGGAAGCAGGCCTGTCCGATAGTCGCGGCCTGCTGGTCGCCGGCGATGCCGGAGATCGCAATGGCGCCGCCGAACAGATCGGGCGTGCTCTCGCCGAAGCGGGCGGACGAATCCTTCACCTCGGGCAGCATCGAGCGGGGCACGCCGATGATCTCCAGCAGCTCGTCGTCCCACTCGCCGGTGTGGATGTTGAACAGCAGCGTGCGCGAGGCGTTGGTGGCGTCGGTGGCGTGCACCTTGCCGCCGGTCAGGCGCCAGAGCAGGTAGCAATCGATGGTGCCGAACATCAGCTCGCCGCGGGCGGCGCGCGCGCGGGCGCCGGGGACGTGGTCGAGGATCCAGGCGACTTTTGTGCCGGAGAAATAGGGATCGATGATCAGGCCGGTCTTCTGCGAGATCACGGGCTCGCGGCCGTCGGCCTTCAGTTTGGCGCAGATGTCGGCGGTGCGGCGGTCCTGCCAGACGATGGCGCGGTGCACGGCCTGCCCGGTCGCGCGGTCCCACACCACGGTGGTCTCGCGCTGGTTAGTGATGCCGATCGCGGCGATGTCCTTCGCGCCGATCCCGGCATGCTCGATCGCCTCGCGGCAGACGATCACGGTCGAGGCCCAGATGTCCTCCGGCTCGTGCTCGACCCAGCCCGAGGCGGGAAAATGCTGCGGAAACTCGGCCTGTGCCTTCGCCGCGATGGAAATATCGCCGCGAAACAGCATCGCGCGCGAAGAGGTGGTGCCCTGGTCGATGGCGAGGACGTAAGACATGGCGGCTTACCTTGACGTTTTCTTTGGGTGTTATCCCGGAGGGACCATTGTGTCGCGCCAAAGGGAGCGGATTAGGGCGGCAAGGTCAAGGTTGGTCTCGTGCCCCGGATGCGGCGCAGCGCGCCAGCGGTGCGCCGCTGAGCCGGGGCCCACAGCCGAGCAAATGGAGACATGGGTCCCGGCTCTGCGTCGCGTCATTTCATGCCGCGACGCGTCCGGGACACGAGGCCGCGTTACACAGCCGCGGTGGTCACGCCGCCGTCGATCACGATGGTCTGGCCGGTCATGAAGCTCGACGCATCGGAGGCGAGGTAGGCCACCGCGCCGGCGATCTCGTCCGGCTCGCCGATGCGGCGGAGCGGCGTGGTGGCGGTGCGGCGCTTGAGGTTGGCTTCGTCTTCCCAGAGCGCGCGGGCGAAATCGGTCTTGACGAGGCCGGGTGCGATGCAGTTGACGCGGACGCCTTTCGGGCCCCATTCGCCGGCGAGCGAACGGCATAGCGCGAAATCGGCGGCTTTCGAGATGCCGTAGGCGCCGATCACGGTGGAGCCGCGCAGGCCGCCGATCGAGGAGATGATGACGACGGAGCCGCCTCCGCGCTCGGCCATCTGCGGGATCGCGAGCGCAGAGAGCCAGATGTTGCTCTTGACGTTCGAGCCCATGATCTTGTCGAAGGCTTCGTCGGTGATGTCCAGCAGCGGGCCGTAATACGGGTTCACCGCGGCGTTGCAGACGAGGATGTCGATCTTGCCGTAATGTTTTGTGGCACCCAAGATCAATGCCTCGACCTCGGCCTTGCGCGCGATGTTGCAGGGAATGACGGTGGCATCGCCGCCCGAGGCGTTGATGCCGTCGGCGACTTCCTTGCAGGCGTCGGCCTTGCGGGAGGAGACGACGACTTTTGCGCCGAGCTTGGCGAGCAGCTCGGCCGAGGAGCGGCCGATGCCGCGGCTGGAGCCGGTGACGACGGCGACCTTCCCGGTGAGATCGAACGGGGTGTTTTTCATTGTTGTTGGCTCCCTGCGTCCACTTGTTCGGTGTCATCGCCCGACTTGATCGGGCGATCCAGTACCCCGCGGCTGAAGTTGCGTGAACGAACTGCCGCCGCGGAGTACTGGATGCCCCGGTCAAGCCGGGGCATGACAGTTTTTGCTTGGCTTAAATCAACCCACCCGCATCCGCGACGCGGCGCTGGTGGTAGTCGGTGTCACCAAAGCTGTTCTCGATCATGGTGAGGCGCTTGAAGTAGTGGCCGATCTTCGCTTCCATGGTCATGCCGATGCCGCCGTGGAGCTGGATCGCCTGCTGGCCGACGAACTTCAGCGACTTGCCGATCTGCACCTTGGCCGCGGCAATGGCGTTGCTGCGCTCCTTGGCGTTCTCGAAATCACCAGCCATGGTCGCGAACATCGACATCGAACGCGCCTGCTCGGCGGCGACGAACATGTCGGAGGCGCGGTGCTGCAGCGACTGGAACGAGCCGATCGCGACGCCGAACTGCTTGCGCGTCTTGATGTACTCGACCGTGGTCTTGAGCGACTCGTCCATCAGGCCGACCGCCTCGGCGCAGAGCGCGACGCGGGCTTCGTCCACCACGCGCTCGATCAGGGCGAGCGAGTCGTCGGGATTGCCGAGCGCGGCATCGCTGCCGACTTCAACACCGGTCAAGGTGATGTCGGCGGCATGCAGGCCGTCCTGGGTCGGGTAGGACTTCTTGGTGATGCCCTTGGCATTCGCCGGCACCAGGAACACGCCGATGCCGGTCTTGTCGCGGCGGTCGCCCTTGGTGCGCGCGGTGACGATGAGCGTCTCGGCGTTCTCGCCATTGAGCACGACGAATTTTTCACCGTCGATGACCCAGCCGTCGCCCTTCTTCTTCGCCGTCGTGGTGACGTCGAACAGATCGTAGCGCGAGTTCTTCTCGAGCTGGGCGAACGCCAGCGTCTTGCTGCCGTCGATGATGCCGGGGATATGCGCGGCCTTCTGCGCATCGCTGCCCGCATGGCGCAGGAAGCCGCCGCCGATTACGACCGTGGCGAGATACGGCTCGAGCACCAGCGCCTTGCCGAGCGCTTCCATCACGATCATGGTCTCGACGCCGCCACCGCCGAAGCCGCCATCGGCCTCCGCGAAGGGCAGGCCCAGCAGGCCCTGCTCGGCGAGCTTGCCCCAGACGGCCTGGCTCCAGCCGCCCTTCTCCTTCATGTACTTCTTGCGGCTCTCGAAATCGTAGGAATCGGTCAGCAGGCCGTCGATGCTTTCCTTGAGAAGCCGCTGCTCCTCGTTCAGATCAAAATCCATTTCTTTGGTTCCTCGTACCCGAAATTATCTGGCTTCCCCGGGGGCGCGCTGCGCGCGCCCCGGAATGACGCCTAGAGCCCCAGCACCGCCTTGGCGATGATGTTGCGCTGGATCTCGTTGGAGCCGCCGTAGATCGAGACCTTGCGGTTGTTGAAGTAGCTCGGCGCGATCTGGGCGGTCCAGTCCATGGCTTCGTTCGAGCCGTCGTCGCCATGCACGTCGTAGGGCGCGGCGAACGGGCCGATCACTTCCATGAGCAGCTCGGTGGTGGTCTGCTGGATCTCGGAGCCCTTGATCTT
The DNA here is from genome assembly GCF_035935975.1 of Bradyrhizobium sp. Taxonomy (GTDB): domain Bacteria; phylum Pseudomonadota; class Alphaproteobacteria; order Rhizobiales; family Xanthobacteraceae; genus Bradyrhizobium. Next base: position 23,488 of record NZ_DASYWN010000038.1, on the reverse strand, counting down.
CAGCACCGAGGAGGCCGGATTGGGCTTGCCCTTGCCGTGCTTGCCCTCGTCGGCGACGACGCGGAGCTGGGTCAGCTCGAGCGCCTTCAGCTCGATCTCGCAGGCCGCGAGCTTCTCGCGGAAGGCCGCGTCCTGGATGATCGGCTTGCCGCCGGATTCGACCTTGCCGGCGAGATCGCGGATGCGGCGCAGACGCTCCTTGGAGACGCCGACGCGCGCGATGCCGGTGCGCTCATTGCCGAGCAGGAATTTTGCGTAATCCCAGCCCTTGTTCTCCTCGCCGATCAGGTTCTCGTAGGGAACCTCGACGTCGTCGAAGAACACCTCATTGACCTCAACGCCGCCGTCGATGGTCTGGATCGGACGCACGGTGACGCCCTTCGACTTCATCGAGAACACGATGAAGGAGATGCCCATCTGCTTCTTGGCGGTCGCGTCGGTGCGGCAGAGGCAGAAGATCATGTCGGCGTGCTGGGCCAGCGTGGTCCAGGTCTTCTGACCGTTGATGATCCACTTGTCGCCCTTGCGCTCGGCCCTGGTCTTGAGCGAGGCGAGGTCCGAACCGGAGCCGGGCTCGGAGAAGCCCTGACACCACCAATCGTCGACATTGGCAATGCGCGGCAGGTACTTCTTCTTCTGCTCTTCATTGCCGAAGGTGTAGATGACCGGGCCGACCATGCTGACGCCGAAGGCGAGCGGCTGCGGCGCCGGATAGGACTGCAGCTCCTCGTTGAAGATGTAGTGCTGCACGCTGGTCCAGCCCGTGCCGCCGAACTGCTTGGGCCAATGGCTGACGCCCCAGCCCTTCTTGTTGAGGATGCGCCACCACGTCACCATCTCGTCCTTCGAGAGATGGCGGCCTTCCACCAGCTTGCGCCGCGTATCCGGCGGCACGTTGTCGCGGAAGAATGAACGCACTTCCTCGCGAAACGCCTGCTCTTCCTTCGTGAATGCGAGATCCATCGGATCCTCCTGTGAACGATTTTGTTCTTACCAAACCCGCCGTCATTCCGGGATGCGCCGTAAGGCGCAGGCCCGGAATCCATATCCCCGACTCGTGGTTATGGATTCCGGGCTCGCCGCTTTGCGGCGCCCCGGAATGACAGAAACACTTACTGCAACACCTCGAACAAGCCGGCCGCGCCCATGCCGCCGCCGACGCACATGGTGACGACCGCATACTTCGCCTTGCGGCGGCGGCCTTCGATCAGCGCGTGGCCGGTCAGGCGCGCGCCCGACATGCCGTAGGGATGGCCGACCGAGATCGCGCCGCCATTGACGTTGATCTTCTCGGGGTCGATGCCGAGCTTGTCGCGGCAATACAGCACCTGCACCGCGAAGGCTTCGTTCAGCTCCCAGAGGCCGATGTCGTCGACGGTGAGGCCGTGGCGCTTGAGCAGGCGCGGCACGGCGAAGACCGGGCCGATGCCCATCTCGTCCGGCTCGCAGCCGGCGGAGACGAAGCCGCGGAAGATGCCGAGCGGCTTGAGGCCGCGCTTGGACGCTTCCTTGTCGCTCATGATGACAGAGGCGCTGGCGCCGTCGGACAGCTGGCTGGCATTGCCGGCGGTGACGGAGAAACCCTCGCCGCGCACGGGCTTGAGGCCGGCAAGGCCTTCGATCGTGGTCTCGGGGCGTGGACCTTCGTCCTGCGACAGCGTCACTTCCTTCATCGAGACAGCACCGGTCGCCTTGTCGGTAACCGCCATCTGCGTCGTGATCGGCGCGAGCTCATCCTTGAACTTGCCGCCCTGCTGCGCGGCTGCGGTGCGGCGCTGGCTCTCCAGCGAATACTCGTCCTGCTTCTCGCGCGAGATGCCGTAGCGCTTGGCGACGATTTCGGCGGTGTCGATCATGGGCATGTAGACCTCGCCCTTGATCTTGAGCAGCGCCGGATCCTGGGCGTGGAAGCCGTTCATCTTGTCGTTCTGGACGAGCGAGATCGACTCGCCGCCGCCGCCGACCGCGATCTCGACGCCGTCGAAGATCACCGAGCGCGCGGCGAGCGCGATCGCCTGCAGGCCCGAGGCGCATTGCCGGTCGATGGTGGTGCCGGCGACCGTCACGGGCAGGCCGGCGCGGAGCAGCGCCTTGCGGGCGATGTTGCCACCAGTCGCGCCCTGCTGGAGCGCCGCGCCCATCACGACGTCCTCGATCTCCTTCGGATCGACCTTGGCGCGCGCGACGGCTTCGCCGATGGCGTGGCCGAGCAGCGTCGCGCCCTCGGTGGCGTTGAGCATGCCGCGATAGGCCTTGCCGATCGGCGTGCGGGCGGTGGAAACGATGACGGCGTCGGTCAAGAACGACCTCCTGGTTGGGTGGATTGTGATGGTTTCTGCTGCTGGCGCAATTCGTGGCGCGACAGCTTTCCGACCGGCGTGCGCGGCAGATCCTCGACGAACTCGACCGCCGCCGGCAATTCGTGCTTGCCGACCTTGCCGGTGAGCTGCGCGCGCAGCTCGTCGAGCGAGAACGGCTTTGCGTCCGGCTTCAGCTTGATGAAGGCTTTCGCAGCCTCGCCGCGATACTGGTCGGGAATGCCGAGCACGATCACCTCGTGCACGCCCGGAAGGGTATAGATCGCCTGCTCGATCATTTGCGGATAGACGTTGAAGCCGCCGGAGATGATCATGTCCTTCTTGCGATCGACCAGGAAGAAATATCCGTCGGCGTCGACATAGCCGATGTCGCCGGTGAGGAAGCGGCCATCGGCGAAGGACTCCGCGGATTCCTTCGGCTTGTTCCAATAGCCCTTGGTGACGTTCGGGCCCTTGATGCGGATCTCGCCGACTTCGCCCGGCGGCAGCACCTTGGTCGGATCTTCCAGCGCGACGACGTCGAGCTCGATGCCGGGCAGCATCAGGCCGATCGAGCCGGGCTTGTCGGGACCGACAGGCGGATGGCCGGTGCCGGGCGAGCAGGTCTCGGTCATGCCCCAGCCGCTGCGCAGCTTCTTGCCGACCTTGCTCTCGAAGAAGCGGGCGACCTCGACCGGCAGCGGCGCGCCGCCGGAGCCGATCGCGTTGAGCGAGGAGAAGTCGCGCTTGTCCAGATCCGGCAGCGCAGCGATCGCGATCCACATCGTCGGCACGCCCGGGAAATAGGTCGCGCGCTTGACCTCGATGTCGCGCATCACGGCTTCGACATCGAAACGCTGGTGGAGCGAGATCAGATTGCCGCGGCTGAGCGAGGACAGCAGCACGACGGTGAGCGCGTAGATGTGGAACAGCGGCAGCACGCAGATCACGCGCTCGATCATATCGCCGCGTGCGGCACGATTCGGCTTGCCCCAGACGTCGTAGATCGACACGGCCGACGACAGATTACCGTGCGTCAGCATCGCGCCCTTGGGCAGGCCGGTGGTGCCGCCGGTATATTGCAGCAGCGCGACGTCGTCGGCCGTCACCGACGGCCATTGCGCGGGCGCGGTGGCGCCCTCGACGAAGGTCTTGAAGGTGACGATGCGGGGATCGCTGGGGATCGGCGCCTGCGGCGTGCCGACCTTGCCCCAATTGTCGTCCTCGCAGACGACGAGGCGATCGATCAGCCCCTTCTCCAGAAATTTCAGCGCGGTCGGCAGCAGCGCGGCGAGGTTGGAGGTGACCAGCAGGCGCGAGCCGGAATCGGAAACCTTGTGCGTCAGCGCGATCTCGCCGTCGAGCGGCGACAGATGCGCGACGCGGGCGCCGGCCTTCAGCGCGCCGAAGAAATTGACGGGATGATCCGGCGTGTTGCCGAGGAACAGCGCCACGGACGTGTTCTTGCCGCAGCCGGCGCGCAGGAACGCCGCCGCCGCGCGCTCGGCCATCGCGGCGAGCTCGGTATAGGTGATCGGACGATCGCGGAATTCCAGCGCAGTGTGCGGGCCGTAATCGGCGGCGGCTTTCGACAAGAGGTCAGGCAGCGAGCCCTGGGCGATGGTGTCGTCCCAGTGCACACCCTCGGGGTAAAACTGTTCGCCGGGATGGGTCATTTCGTTTCGTTATTTTGCACCGCCTAAGCGGCAACTCCACGTAAGGCAGGCACGGACGGACGGGCTCCCCTCCCCCTTGCGGGGAGGAGTTGGGGAAGGGGGTAGTCACGAACGCCGGCGCCCGGGGCTACCCCCCTCCCTGCCCCTCCCCCGCAAGGGGGGAGGGAATGAAGAGAGCGGAGCTCGGAGCGAGACATCACGGCGATTGCCAACCCGATCAAGCCGCTTTCGACGCCGCCGCCAGCGAGGCGAACGTCTTGCCTTCGGCGGCGAGCTTCTTCAGCAGCGGGGCGGGCTCGAGGCTCGGGTCGTTGGTCTCCTTGGCGTAGAAGGCCAGGCGATCGGCGATATGCTTGAGGCCGACGGTGTCGGCCCAGAACATCGGGCCGCCGCGATAGATCGGCCAGCCATAGCCGTAGAGCCAGACCACGTCGATGTCCGACGGACGCGCCGCGATACCTTCTTCGAGGATCTTCGCGCCCTCGTTGATCATCGGGTACATCATGCGCTCGAGGATCTCGTCGTCGCTGACGACTCGCTTCTTGCGGCCGAGGCGCAGCAGCGTCTCGTCGATCAGCTTCTCGACCTCCGGATCCGGCAGCGGCGCGCGCGAGCCGGCTTCGTACTTGTAGTAGCCCTTGCCGGTCTTCTGGCCGAAGCGGCCGGCTTCGCACAGCGCGTCCGCGATCTCCGACTTGATGCCGCGGTCCTTGCGCGAGCGCCAGCCGATGTCGAGGCCGGCGAGGTCGCCCATCGCGAACGGTCCCATCGGCATGCCGAATTTTGTCACCACGGCATCGACCTGCTGCGGCAAAGCGCCTTCGAACAACAGTTTCTCGGACTGCTTGCCGCGCTGGGCCAGCATGCGGTTGCCGACGAAGCCGTCGCAGACGCCGACCACGGCCGGCACCTTCGCGATCTTGCGTGCGATGGTCACAGCCGTGACGAGCGCATCGGGCGCGGTCTTGTCGGCGCGCACGATCTCGCACAGCTTCATGACGTTGGCCGGCGAGAAGAAATGCATGCCGAGCACGTCCTGCGGACGCTTGGTCGCCTTCGCGATCTCGTCGATGTTGAGATACGAGGTGTTGGAGGCGAGCACGGCGCCCTGCTTGACGTACTGGTCGAGCTTGCCGAACACTTCCTGCTTCACCGCCATGGTCTCGAACACGGCCTCGATGACGAGGTCGGCATCGCCGACATTCTCGATGCCGACGACCCCGTTGATCAGCGCCATGCGCTTGGCGGGCGCGTCGGCCGGGATGCCGCCGCGCGCGGCGGTCGCTTCCCAGTTCTTCTGCATGATGCCCATGCCGCGCTTGAGCTGTTCCTCGCCGGTCTCGATCAGGGTGACGGGGATGCCGGCATTGGCAAACGACATCGCGATGCCGCCGCCCATGGTGCCGGCGCCGAGAATGGCAACACGGTTAACGGGGCGCGACTTGGTGCCCTCGGGAACGCCTGCGATCTTGTTGGCTTCGCGCTCGGCGAAGAAGGCGTAGCGCTGCGCCTTGGACTGGTCGCTGGCGACGAGCTTGAGGAAACCCTCGCGCTCCTTCTTCAGACCTTCGTCGAACGGCAGGTCGATCGCCGCACCGACGGCGTCGGCCGCCGCGAACGGGGCTTCCAGGCCGCGCGACTTCTTGGTCATGGCGGCGACGGCATTGGTGAAGATCGAGCGATCGGCCTTCGCGGCCGCAATCTTGGAATCGTCGTCGCGCAGGCGGCGCAGCGGGCGCTTCTCGGCGATCAGCTTGCGGACGAACGCCTCGCCGCCGGAAGCCGGGCCTTCGACGATCTCTTCGATCAAGCCGTTCTTCAGCGCTTCGGCAGCACCAATCGGATCGCCGCCGACGATCATCTTGACCGCGAGCTCGGGACCGACCGCGCGCGGCAGGCGCTGGGTGCCGCCGGCGCCGGGCAAGAGGCCGAGCTTCACCTCGGGCAGGCCGAGCTTGGCCTCCTTGACCGCCACGCGGAAATGACAGGCCAGCGCGACTTCGAGGCCGCCGCCGAGCGCGGTGCCGTGGATCGCGGCAACGATCGGTTTCGGCGAATTCTCCATCTCGGCCAGCACTTCGTTGAGGCCGGGCGGCTTCGGCGGCTTGCCGAATTCGGTGATGTCGGCACCGGCGATGAAGGTGCGGCCGGCGCAGGTCAGCACGATGCCCTTGATCGCGGGATCGGCGATGGCGGCCTTCATGCACTCCAGGATACCACCGCGGACTGCGGCACTCAGCGCATTGACCGGAGGGCTATTCACCGTGACGATCCCGACTTCGTCATGACGCTCAAGCTTGACCACTTCGCTCACGGTTTCCCTCCTTGGTGGGGATTTACTTTTGTTCGATTTCGCGGTGCGGAATTTAATTCCGCATCTTGACGGCAGGGTTATTTTGAAGCACGGACGTTGTCAACGACTCCGCGCAAGAAGCAGATCAGGGATGAAGCGTACAGGAAAGAAGACTGCGACCGATCGGAATTTCGTCGTCGCGCTTTCCCGCGGACTGGATGTATTGCGCGCGTTCCAACCCAATGACGGCCTGCTCGGCAATCAGGAGATTGCGGCCCGCACCAATCTGCCGAAGCCGACGGTTTCGCGGCTGACCTATACGCTGACCAAGCTCGGTTATCTGACGCCGGTTCCCCGTTTCGAGAAATACCAGCTCACGCCCGCCGCGATGTCGCTCGGCTATGCCGCGCTCGCCAATCTCGGCGTTCGGCATTTGTCCGAGCCGTTTCGCGAGGACGTGATGCGCGCGACCGGCGGCGCCGTCGCCGTCGGCGGCCGCGACCGTCACAGCATGATCTATTTCGGGCAGAGCCGCGGCAGCGAGACGGTCGGCGTTCAACTCGACGTCGGCTCCCGCGTGCCGATTGCAACCAGCGCGATGGGACGGGCCTATTTCTGGGCGCTCGACGACGAGGCTCGCGCGGAACTGTCGCGCCTCTTGCGCGAACATTACGGCAGCCGCTGGCCGAAAATGCGTGATGGGCTGGAGCGTTCCGGCGAGACCGTCGCGAAACACGGTTTCGCGATTTCGGTCGGCGACTGGCACGACGACATCGGCGCCGCCGGCGTCGCGCTCAAGCTCAACGACGGAACCGGACCTTACGCATTCAATTGCGGCGCACCCGCATTCCGCTTCACGGAAGAGCGATTGATCAACGACATTGGACCGCGTCTGCTTGCGATGGTAAGGAACATCGAAGCGGCACTCGGGGGTCTGATGCCGCATTCAAAAAAAGAAATCAGCAAAAAGCTGAAATCAGGAGGAAAAGTTGCGCGTGTGGCCGAGGGGTTCAGATAGCCTTAGTCTTCACCGGGAGCGGTTCGCATCGCCCCGTCGCCCACTGAACGGTGTGGGCGAGACGAGATGACGCAGGCACAGCTCGCGCGGGGGACATCGCCCCTGCTCGCGGTTCGCGACGTCAGCGTCGTGTTCGGCGGCATCGTCGCGCTCAACGGCGTGTCCTTCGACATGCACAAGGGCCAGATCCTCGGCTTGATCGGCCCCAACGGCGCCGGCAAGACCACGCTCTTCAACTGTCTCTCGCGGCTCTATCAGCCGTCGTCCGGCGACATCCTGATGGAGGGCGTCAGCATCCTGACGCGGCCGCCGCACCGCATCGCCGAGATCGGCATCGGCCGCACCTTCCAGAACGTGGCGCTGTTTCCGAACCTGTCGGTGATGGACAACGTCCGCGTCGGCACGCATGCGCGCACCTCCAGCGACATCATCAGCGACTCGCTGCGCCTCGCCTGGATCCGCCGCAGCGAGACCGACGTGAACAAGAAGGTGCACGAGATCCTCGCCTATCTCGACCTCGAGGACGTCGCCCACACCGTCGTGTCCGGCCTGCCCTTCGGCACGCAGAAGCGCGTCGAGCTGGCGCGCGCGCTCGCGGCCGACCCGAAGATCCTGTTGCTCGACGAGCCCGCCGGCGGCCTCAACCACGAGGAAGTCTACGTGCTCGGCGACCTCATCCGCAAAATCCGCGACGAGCGCCACATGACCGTGCTGCTGGTCGAGCACCACATGGGCCTCGTGATGTCGATCGCCGACCACGTCGTCGCGCTGAATTTCGGCAAGAAGCTCGCGGAAGGCACGCCGGCCCAGGTGCAGGCGGACCCCGACGTCATCAAGGCCTATCTCGGGAGCAAGGACCAATGACGACGCTGCTCAACGTCAAGGACCTGCGCGCCTATTACGGCCAGGTCCAGGCGCTCCATGGCCTGTCTTTCTCCCTCAACGAGGGCTCCCTGACGACGCTGCTGGGCGCCAACGGCGCCGGCAAGACCACCACGCTGCGCGCGATCTGCAACATGGTGCGCTCGACCGGCGGCATCGAGTTCGACGGCAAGCCGCTGAACAACCGCTCCACCGAGAGCATCGTGCGGTTCGGCATCGCCCATGTGCCGCAGGGCCGCGGCACCTTCACCACCATGACGGTGGAGGAGAACCTCCAGCTCGGCGCCATCACCCGCAAGGACAGCGCCGGCATCGTCTCCGACATCGAGCGGATGTATGCGCATTTCCCGGTGCTCAAGCAGCGCCACACCCAGCAGGCCGGCACGCTCTCCGGCGGCGAGCAGCAGATGCTCGCGGTCGCCCGCGCCCTGATGCTGCGGCCGCGCCTGATGCTGCTGGACGAGCCCTCCTTCGGCCTCGCGCCGCTGGTGGTGCGCGACCTGTTCGGCATCCTCGGCAAGATCAACCGCGAGGACAAGGTGTCGATCCTGGTGGTCGAGCAGAACGCCCAGCTCGCGCTCGAGCTCGCCGACCAGGCCTATGTGATCGAGACCGGCCGCATCGTGATGTCGGGCAATGCCAAGGACATCGCGAACAACGAAGAAATCCGCAAATCCTATCTGGGTTACTGAGGGAGCCGGCACAATGGAACTGTTCACCAACCAGGTCCTGGCCGGCATCGCCACGGGCGCGATCTACGCCTGCATGGCGCTCGCCGTGGTCATGATCTACCAGGCCATCGACCATCTCAACTTCGCGCAGGGCGAGATGGCGATGTTCTCGACCTTCATCTCCTGGCAGCTGATGCAGTGGGGCGTGTCCTACTGGGCCGCCTTCCTGATCACGCTGGCGTTCTCCTTCGCCGCCGGCATCGCGATCGAGCGCATCCTGTTCAAGCCGCTAGCGAAAGCGCCGGTGCTGACCAACGTCGCCGGCTTCATCGCGCTGTACGCGATCATCAACTCGTCGGCCGGTCTGCTCTGGGACTTCACCATCAAGCAGTACCCGACCCCGTTCGGCTCCGCGCCGTTCCTGGGCAGCCAGCTGATCTCGACCCACCAGGCCGGCATGATCGGCGTCACCGTGCTGCTGCTGCTCGGCCTGTACTTCTTCTTCCAGTACACCCGGATCGGCCTTGCGATGCGCGCGGCCGCTTCCGTGCCTGAATCGGCCCGCCTCGTCGGCATCAACACGAGCTGGATGATCGCGCTCGGCTGGGGCATGGCGACCGCGATCGGCGCGATCGCCGGCATGCTGATCGCCCCGGTCGTGTTCCTCGAGCCCAACATGATGGGCGGCGTGCTGATCTACGGCTTCGCCGCCGCGGTGCTCGGCGGGCTGACCAGCCCGTTCGGCGCCGTGGTCGGCGGCTTCCTGGTCGGCATCTTCGAGAACCTCGCCGGCACCTACATCCCCGGCGTCGGCAACGAGCTGAAACTCCCGATCGCGCTCGCGCTGATCATCTCCGTCCTGGTCGTCAAACCCGCTGGCCTGTTCGGCCGGCACATCGTCAAGCGAGTTTGATCATGAGCGCTGCAGAAGAAGTCGTTGCAGAGGGCCACGAGGCGGTCGAGGCCGTTCCGAAGCGGGCCATGACGCTGGGCACCGGCACCTCGCTGGTGGTGCTCGCCGCGCTGCTGATCGCCCCCGTCTTCGTCAAGAACTTCATCATCTTCCAGATGACGATGCTCCTGATCTACGGGCTCGCGGTGCTGGCGCTGAACATCCTCACCGGCGGAAGCGGCCAGTTCTCGCTCGGCCAGAGCGCGTTCTACGCGGTCGGCGCCTATACGACCGCGGTGCTGATGGAGCACTTCAACGTCAATTACGCGCTGACCCTGCCGATCGCCGGCGTGGTCTGTTTCGGCTTCGGCTTCCTGTTCGGGCAGCCGGCGCTGCGGCTCTCCGGCGTCTATCTGGCGCTGGCGACCTTCGCACTTGCGACCGCGATGCCGCAGCTCCTGAAGCTGAACTTCCTCGAGCACTGGACCGGCGGCGTGCAGGGCCTCGTCGTCACCAAGCCGGACGCGCCGTTCGGCCTGCCGATGTCGCAGGACATGTGGCTGTACTATTTCACGCTCGTCGTCGTGATCGCGATCTACATCTTCTCGGTGAACCTGTTGCGCTCCCGCTCGGGCCGCGCCTTCATGGCGATCCGCGACAACGAGATCGCGGCCTCCGCCATGGGCGTCGACGTCGCGCTCTACAAGACGCTGGCCTTCGGCGTCTCCGCCGCCATCACCGGCATCGCCGGCTCGCTCGGCGCCATCGCGGTGCAGTTCGTCGCGCCCGACAGCTACACCATCACGCTCGCGATCTCGCTGTTCCTCGGCATGGTCGTCGGCGGCGTGGGCTGGCTGCCCGGCTCGATCGTCGGCGCCGCCTTCATCATCTTCGTGCCTAACATGGCGGAAGGCATCTCCAAGGGCCTCTCCGGTGCCGTGTTCGGCGTGCTCCTGTTCCTCGTCATCTACCTCGTGCCGCACGGCGCAAGGCAAGTCGCAATCCTGGGCCAGCAACTCGCCGGAAAGCTCAGAAAAAACTGAAAACCACGATCTTAAGGAAGGAGATTTCGTTTTGTTTCTCGCAAGAATACTGCGAACCACTGCGCTCGTAACGGCGGTCGCAACCCTCACCTCCGGCGCAGCACTCGCTCAGAAGAAATACGATACCGGCGCGACCGATACCGAGATCAAGATCGGCAACATCATGCCGTACAGCGGTCCGGCGTCGGCCTATGGCATCATCGGCAAGACCGAAGAAGCCTATTTCAAGATGATCAACGACAAGGGCGGCATCAACGGCCGCAAGATCAACTTCGTCACCTATGACGACGCCTATTCGCCGCCGAAGGCCGTCGAGCAGGTCCGCAAGCTCGTCGAGAGCGACGAGGTGCTGGCCGTGTACAATCCGCTCGGCACGCCCTCGAACACCGCGATCCAGAAGTACCTGAACGCCAAGAAGATCCCGCAGCTGTTCGTCGCCACGGGCGCCACCAAGTGGAACGACCCGAAGAACTTCCCCTGGACCATGGGCTGGCAGCCCTCCTACCAGAGCGAAGCACAGATCTACGCGAAATGGCTGATGAAGGAGAAGCCGAACGCCAGGGTCGCGATCCTCTACCAGAACGACGATTTCGGCAAAGACTACCTCAAGGGCACCAAGGACGGTCTCGGCGCCAAGGGCGCGTCGATGATCATCATGGAAGAGAGCTATGAGATCTCCGAGCCCTCGATCGACGGCCACATCGTCAAGATCAAGGCCGCCAATCCCGACGTGCTGCTGATCTACGCGACGCCGAAGTTCGCCGCGCAAACCATCAAGAAGACCGCCGAGCTGAGCTGGAAGCCGCTCCAGATCCTCACCAACGTGTCGATCTCGGTCGGCAGCGTGATGAAGCCGGCCGGCTTCGAGGCCTCGCAGGACGTGCTGTCGGCGGCCTATGCCAAGGACTCCACCGACCCGCAGTGGAACAACGATCCCGGCATGAAGAGGTGGAACGAGTTCGTCGACAAGTACATGCCCGGCGCCGACAAGACCGACACCGGCATGGTCTACGGCTATGGTGCCGCCTCGACCCTGGTCAAGACGCTGGAAATGTGTGGTGACGACCTTACCCGCGCCAACCTGATGAAGCAGGCCGCGAGCCTGAAGGATTTTGCGCCGGACACCCTGCTGCCCGGCGTCAAGATCAACACCAGCGCCACCGACTTCGCCCCGATCTCGCAGCTCCAGATGCAGCGCTTCAAGGGCGAGAAGTGGGAACTGTTCGGCGAGATCATCAGCGGCGACGTCGCCTCCGAGTGACGTGCTGACGCCATAGTCCAAATCTCGTCCGAAAGGACAAAGCCCCCGCGGGCAACCGCGGGGGCTTTTTGTTGACGTCGCCCGTCAATCTTGTTCAATGCGGCCGATCCAACCGAGGCAGGAGAACAATGGTCGCCGTTCGTTTTCAGGTTGTGGCCCTTTCGGCCGCATTCGCATTGTGCACTGCGATGACCGGCCCCGCGCTGGCGCAGAAGAAATACGACAGCGGCGCCTCCGATACCGAGATCAAGATCGGCAACATCATGCCCTATAGCGGCCCCGCCTCCGCCTATGCGGCGATCGGCAAGGCCGAGGAAGCCTATTTCAACAAGATCAACGCCGAGGGCGGCATCAACGGCCGCAAGGTCAAGTTCATCTCGTATGACGATGCGTATTCGCCGCCGAAGACGGTGGAGCAGGCGCGCAAGCTGGTCGAGAGCGACGGCGTGCTGCTGATCTTCGGCTCGCTCGGCACCTCGACCAACGGCGCCATCCGCAAATACATGAACGAGAAGAAGGTGCCGCAATTGTTCGTGGCGAGCGGTGCCTCGAAATGGAACGACCCGAAGCAATATCCGTGGACCATGGGCTGGCAGCCGAGCTACGCCAGCGAAGCGCGCATCTACGCCAAGTACATCATGAAGGAGAAGCCGGACGCCAAGATCGCCGTGCTCTACCAGAACGACGATTTCGGCAAGGACTACCTGAAGGGCCTGAAGGACGGCCTCGGGCCCAAGGCGTCGATGATCGTGCTGGAAGACGGCTACGACACCTCCGAGCCCGCGATCGACGAGCATGTCGTGAAGCTGAAAGCCTCGGGCGCCGACGTCTTCGTCAGCATCACCACGCCGAAATTCGCGGCCCAGGCGATCAAGAAGGCGGCCGAGATCAACTGGCACCCGGTCCACATCATCTCCAACGTCTCCGCCTCGGTCGGCGGCGTGCTGGAGCCGGCGGGGATCGAGATCTCGCAAGGCATCCTGTCGGCGAGCTACACCAAGGACGGCTCCGACCCGCAATGGAATGCCGATGACGGCATGAAGCGGTTCTATAACTTCCTCGCGCAATTCGATCCGAAGGCCAACAAGCTCGATGCCGGCGTGGTGTTCGGCTATGCCGCGGCGCAGACCATGGTGAAGGTGCTGCAGATGTGCGGCGACGACCTCACCCGCGACAACGTCATGAGGCAAGCCGCGAGCCTGAAGGATTTCGCGCCCGACACGCTGCTGCCCGGCATCACGATCAACACCGCACCCGACAATTTCGCCCCGATCGAGCAGCTGCAGATGATGCGGTTCAAAGGCCGGAAATGGGAGCTGTTCGGCGACATCATCTCGAGCGATCTCAACCACTGAGCCCGCGCAACCCAAAATCGCTCGATATCATATAAACAACCAAAGACAGTCGCGCCTTCTCGCACCCGCACACGCGTCCGCGCCACGCCCTAGACTACTAAAGGAGCAGCCCCTGCGACGCCGTCGCGGGGGCTTTCTGTTGAAGGCCCAGGGTAAATCGTATTGAATTGCGGCCACGTCGCCAAAAACAATCACGGCAAGAAAAGGAGACGTACACACACCAAGAAAATAGGGAGATAGGAATGCCCGCTGTCACCGGCAAGCTTGCGGCCGCGTCACTGGCGCTCGCGCTCATTGCGGCGTCGACCTCCACCGCATCGGCCCAGAAGAAATACGATACCGGCGCGACCGACACCGAGATCAAGATCGGCAACATCATGCCCTACAGCGGACCGGCCTCCGCCTACGGCATCATCGGGCGGACCGAAGCCGCCTATTTCAAGAAGATCAACGACGAAGGCGGCATCAACGGCCGCAAGATCAACTACATCAGCTACGACGATGCGTACTCGCCGCCGAAGACGGTGGAGCAGGCGCGCAAGCTGGTCGAGAGCGACGAGGTGCTGTTCATCTTCAACTCGCTCGGCACGCCGCCGAACTCGGCGATCCACAAATATATGAACACGAAGAAGGTGCCGCAGCTGTTCGTCGCCACCGGCGCCACCAAGTGGAACGATCCGCAGAACTTCCCATGGACCATGGGCTGGCAGCCCAACTACCAGAGCGAGACGCAGATCTATGCGAAGTGGCTCTTGAAGAACAAGCCCGACGCCAAGATCGCGGTGCTCTACCAGAACGACGATTACGGCAAGGATTATCTGAAGGGCCTCAAGGACGGCCTCGGCTCCAAGGCGGCCTCGATGATCGTGATGGAGGAGAGCTATGAGACCTCCGAACCGACCATCGACAACCACATCGTCAAGCTGAAGTCGACCGGCGCCGACGTGTTCATGAACATCACGACGCCGAAATTCGCGGCGCAGGCGATCAAGAAGAACGCCGAGATCGGCTGGAAGCCGCTGCACTTCCTCAACAACGTCTCGGCCTCGGTCGGCAGCGTGATGAAGCCCGCCGGTTTCGAGAACGGCCAGGACATCATCTCGGCCGATTATCTCAAGGACGTGTCGGATCCGGAGTGGAACAACGATGCCGGCATGAAGGAGTTTCTCGCCTTCATGACCAAGTACTTCCCGGAGGGCGACAAGCTCGACAAGGGCACCATCGTCGGCTACGCGGTGGCGCAGACGCTGGTCCAGGTGCTGAAGCAGTGCGGCGATGATCTCACGCGCGAGAACATCATGAAGCAGGCCGCCAGCCTTAAGAACTTCCGCACCGAGGCGCTGCTGCCGGGCATCCAGATCAACACCGGCGCGAACGACTTTGCGCCGATCAGCCAGCTCCGGCTCGAGCGGTTCAAGGGCGAGCGCTGGGAACTGTTCGGCGACGTCATCAGCGCCGACGTCGGCGGCTAGTCCGATCGGAGATCCGGCGATAACAAGCCCCCTGCGAGATGATCGCAGGGGGCTTTGCTGTCGGCTGATTACATCACGCGATTGCACAATCGAATGATGGTAAAGCCTGCTTACCCTTTTGCGCCCGATGCGCTAGGCAGGGGAATGGCGACGTCCTCGCCGTCGCTCTAGTCTGCTCAAGAGTTTGCCGAAGGCCTTCGTCATGACCGATCGACGCCCCCTGCTCCGCGCGCTCTACGATGCCGCCGTTGCCGCAGCCCATCCCAATACGATCCTGGCGCCTCACTTGCGCCCCGCGCCCAAAGGGCGCGTGATCTGCCTTGCCGCCGGCAAGGGCGCGGGCGCGATGGCCGCCGCGGCGGAGCGGCATTACCTCGACACGCTGGGGCTCGCGCCGGAGCGCCTGGTCGGCATCGCCACCACCCGCCACGGCTATGGCGTGCCGACGCGGCGCATCCGCGTGGTCGAGGCCGGCCATCCCGTGCCTGACGAAGCTGGCCTCAAGGGCGCAGCCGACACGCTCGCGCTCGCGGGCGAGGCCGGGCCTGACGATCTGCTGCTGGTGCTGCTCACCGGCGGCGGTTCGGCGAACTGGATCGCGCCGGTGGACGGCATCAGCTTTGCGCAGAAGCAGGCGGTCAACAAGGCGCTGCTGCGCTCGGGCGCGCCGATCGGCGAGATGAATATCGTCAGAAAACATCTGTCGCGGATCAAGGGCGGCCGGCTCGCGCGCGCCGGCAAGAATGCGGCCGAGATCGTGACGCTCGCGATCTCCGACGTGCCGCATGACGATCCCTCCGCGATCGCCTCCGGTCCCACCGTGCCCGATCCGACCACGCTGGCGGACGCGCGCGCGATCGTCGCGAAATACAGGCTCGACATCGACGACGCCGTGCGCCGCGCCCTCGACGATCCCGCCAATGAAAGCGCCAAGCCCGGCGACGCAGCCTTCGCGCGCGCGTCGTTCGAGCTGATCGCGCGTCCGAAGCAATCGCTCGACGCGGCCGTGAAGCTCGCCAAGGACGCCGGCTACGAGACCATCGATCTCGGTGCCGATCTCGAAGGCGAGGCCCGCGAGGTCGCCGCCAATCATGCCAAGCTGGCGCTGCAGGCGCGCGCGCAAGGCAAGCGCCTCGCGATCCTCTCCGGCGGCGAGCTCACGGTCACCGTGCGCGGCAATGGCCGCGGCGGCCCGAACCAGGAATACGCGCTGGCGCTGGCGGAGCTGTTGAAGGACACGCCTGACATCTCCGCGCTCGCCGGCGACACCGACGGCGCCGACGGCGGCGCCGGCCATCCCACCGATCCCGCCGGCGCGCTGATCGACGCGGCGACGTTTGCGAAGATGAAAGCGCTGGCGCTTCAGCCGCAGGCGTATCTGGACAACAACGACGCGACGACGTTCTTCGAGGCGACCGGGGATCTGCTGCAGCCCGGCCCGACGCTGACCAACGTGAACGATATCCGGGTGATCTTGGTGGATTGAGGCGGCTGCCCCAATGACGGTGTCATTCCCCGCGAAAGCGGGGAATCCAGTACGCCGCGGCTTCTCCGTATCCGACTGACGTCTCTGGAATACTGGATCGCCCGGTCGAGCCGGGCGATGACGGCGGAGAATGTGGATCGACCGCGGTTAGTCGCGGAGCCTCAAAACTCGTTCGCGATCTTCGACAGCATCTCGATCAGGGCTTCACGGTTGGACTGCCCGAGCAGATCGTTCAGCCGCGACTCGTGCTTGGTGGCGACGAGCTTCTTGGCGCGGGTCAGGACGGCCTTGCCCTTGTCGGTCAGGACCAGGATGTGCGAGCGGCGGTCGTTGGTGGAGCGGATCCGCGCGCAAAGGTCGCGGCTCTCCAGGTTGTCGAGCAGGGCCACGAAATTCGGGCGGAGGATGCCGAGGGTGGAGGCGATCTCGGTCTGGTTACGGCCGGGATTCTTCTCGACCAGCAGCAGCACGGAGAACTGCGCCGGCGTCAGCTGGAGCGAGGCCATGCAGCGCAGGAAGTTCTCGAACACTTTCAGCTGCGCACGCTTCAGGACATAGCCGAGCTGTTCGGAGAGTTCGCCGAGCTGGAGGGCTTCAGGCTGCGCCTCAGCGGCGTCCTTGCGCCCCTTGGCCGCCTCGCCGGACTTTTCGGAAGACTTTTCAGCGGTTTTGGAAACGGTCATCGCCTCGTGCTCGTAATCCCGCTAAATTCGGGACGGGTCGTCCGCCACCCTTGAGATTATATTTGATAATTGTTATGGACCATATCAAATATCGTCAGCGTCTTTCAATGGCTGTGAGCGGACCGTCCACCACAATCAGGGGGACCGGTCCGGATTAGGGGGAGCGTCCGGTCTTGAATACCACCATCATGCTGTTCCTGGTTCAGGACGGCATCACCAATGGCGCGATCTATGCGCTGCTCGGGCTGGCGCTGGTGCTGGTGTTCGCCGTCACCCGCGTGATCCTGATCCCCCAGGGCGAATTCGTCACCTATGGCGCGCTGACCTATGCCTCGCTCGCCGCGGGGCAGATGCCGGGCACCGCCAAGCTCGCGCTGGCGCTGGGCATCGGTGCGTTCGTCTTCGACCTGTTCACGGCACGCAAGGCGCTGCATGCGCGGCTGATCCTGCGCAGCTTCATCGCCAACATCGTGCTGCCCGCCATCGTGCTGGCGCTCACCATCTATTTTGCCGCGCAGAAGCCGCCGGTGGCGGTCTGCATCGCGCTGTCGCTGGTGATCGTCGCGATGATCGGCCTCTATCTCTACCGTATCGCGTTCCAGCCACTCGCGCACACCTCGGTGCTGGTGCTGCTGATTGCGTCGGTCGGCGTCCACCTCGCGCTGCAGGGCCTCGGCCTGCTGTTCTTCGGCGCCGAAGGCCAGCGCGGACCCGCCGTGCTGTCCGGCGCCTTCACCGCCGGCGCGCTGCGCTTCACCGGCCAGAGCATCACCGTCTACGCCATCACCGTCGCCTTCATCGTCGGGCTCTGGCTGTTCTTCGGCCTGACGCTCTACGGCAAGGCGCTGCGTGCCACCGCGGTCAACCGGCTCGGAGCCCGGCTCGTCGGCATCCGCACCACGCTGTCGGGGCAGATCGCCTTTCTGCTGGCCTCCATCATCGGCGCGCTGTCAGGCATCATGATCGTGCCGATCACGACGCTCTATTACGACTCGGGTTTCCTGATCGGCCTGAAGGGCTTCGTCGCCGCGATCATCGGCGGGCTCGTCAGCTACCCCCTCACCGCCGTCGCGGCGCTGGTCGTCGGCATCGTCGAGGCGTTCTCGTCCTTCTATGCCTCCAACTACAAGGAAGTGATCGTCTTCATGCTGCTGATCCCCGTGCTGCTGCTGCGCTCGCTCGCCGCGCCCGCGGTCGAGGAAGAGAAGGACTGAGCGCATGCAGAGCCGGCTTCCCATTCTCGTCTTCGCGCTTGTCATGGCGGCGATCCCGTTCGTGCCTAGCATGCCGCCCTTCTGGATCGTGCTGCTCGACAATATCGGCCTTGCCGCGCTGGTCGCGATGGGCCTCGTGCTGCTGACCGGCGTCGGCGGTCTGACCTCTTTTGGCCAGGCCGCATTCGTCGGCTTCGGCGCCTACACCACGGCGGTGCTGTCGACGGCCTATGGCCTGTCGCCCTGGCTGACACTGCCGCTGTCGCTCCTGGTCAGCGGATCGCTGGCGGTGCTGCTCGGCCTCGTCACCGTCCGCCTCTCCGGCCACTATCTGCCGCTTGGCACGCTCGCCTGGGGGCTCGGCCTGTTCTATCTTTTCAGCAAGCTGGAGTTCCTGGGGAGAAACGACGGCATCTCGGCGATCCCGCCGCTGTCGATCGGCACGTTCAAGATGCTCTCGCCCGGCTCGATCTATTACGCGATCTGGGTCGCGGTGATCCTCTCGGCGCTGCTGACGATGAACCTGCTGGACTCCCGGACCGGCCGCGCCATCCGGGCGCTGCGCCGCGGCCATGTCGCGGCCGAGGCTTTTGGCGTGCACACGCCGCGGGCCAAGCTCTTGGTGTTCATCCATGCCGCCGTGCTCGCCGGCCTCTCCGGCTGGCTCTACGCCCATCTCCAGCGCGCGGTGAACCCGACGCCGTTCGGCGCACAGGCCGGCATCGAATATCTCTTCATCGCGGTGGTCGGCGGCGCCGGTTATGTCTGGGGCGGCGTGCTGGGAGCGGCGATCGTCGTGGTGCTGAAAGAGGTGCTGCAGAGCTATCTGCCGCTGATCCTGCCCGGTTCCGGCCAAGTCGAAACCATCGTGTTCGGCATCATGCTGGTGGCGCTGCTGCAGCTCGCACCCGGCGGCGTCTGGCCGTGGCTGATGGCGTTCCTGCCCGAGCGCACCGGCGGCAAGAAGCCCGACACCTCGCTGAAGCTGGAACAGCGCGCCCGCTCGTCCGGCGAGGCCAGCATCCTGCTCCACGTCGAGAAGGCGCGGAAGCAATTCGGCGGCGTGGTCGCGGTCAACAACGTCTCCTTCGACGTCCAGGCCAGGGAGATCGTCGCCCTGATCGGACCGAACGGCGCCGGCAAGAGCACCACGTTCAATTTGATCACCGGCGTGCTGTCCGCCACATCGGGCTCGATCTCCGTGCTCGGCAAGAAGGTGGACAACGCGCCGCCGCAGGAGATCGTCAAGCTCGGCATCAGCAGGACGTTCCAGCATGTGAAGCTGGTGCCTGACATGACTGTGCTGGAGAACGTCGCGATCGGCGCGCATCTGCGCGGCCATTCCGGCCCGATCGCCTCGATGCTGCGGCTCGACCGCGCCGACGAGGCAAAACTGCTCGCAGAAGCCGCCCGCCAGATCGAGCGCGTCGGCCTCGCCGAGCAGATGCACCAGCTCGCAGGATCGCTCTCGCTCGGCCAGCAGCGCATCGTCGAGATCGCGCGTGCGCTGTGCGTCGATCCGATGCTGCTGCTGCTCGACGAGCCGGCCGCGGGCCTGCGCCACATGGAGAAGCAGCGGCTCGCCGCGCTCCTGCGCGAGTTGCGCGACGGTGGCATGTCCGTGCTTCTGGTCGAGCACGACATGGGCTTCGTCATGAATCTGGCCGACCGCATCGTCGTGCTCGATTTCGGCACCAAGATCGCGGAAGGCACGCCCGCCACGATCAAGACCAATCCCGAAGTGATCAAGGCCTATCTCGGAGTGGCGGCATGAGCGCGCTGTTGTCCGTCACCGACGCGCATGTCGCCTATGGCAAGGTCGAGGCCGTGCGCTCGGTCTCGCTCGAGGTCGGCGCCAACCAGATCGTCACCATCGTCGGCGCTAACGGCGCCGGCAAGACCACGCTGCTCTCCGCCATCATGGGCATTCTACCGCTGAAGGGCCGCGTCGCCTTTGCCGGGCAGGATCTCGCCCGGCTCGACATCGAGGACCGCGTCGCGATGGGTCTCGGCCTCGTGCCGGAGCACCGCGAATTGTTCGTGACCATGAACGTCGAGGACAATCTCGAGCTGGGCGCCTTCCGCATCGAGCGGAGCAAGGCGAAGGCCTCGATGGAGCGCGTCTACACGCTGTTCCCGCGCCTGAAGGAGCGGCGCAAGCAGTTCGCCGGCACGCTCTCCGGCGGCGAGCAGCAGATGCTGGCGATGGGCCGCGCGCTGATGGGCGAGCCCAAGCTGCTGATGCTGGACGAGCCGAGCCTCGGCCTCGCGCCGATCATCGTCGCCGACATCTTCCGCATCGTCACCGAGCTGCGCGCCAGCGGCGTCTCGGTGCTGCTGGTCGAGCAGAACGCGCAGGCCGCGCTGAAGATCGCGGACCAGGCCTATGTGATGGAGCTCGGCGAGTTCGTGCTGAGCGGCAAGGCCAGCGACGTCGCGGCGAACGAGCGGGTGGCGGCGAGCTATCTCGGCTTCCAGCACGAAGGTGCGAGCGCGGTTTAGCTCTCAGGCGCCTCCTTACACCCGGATGTCATCGTCCGCGAAGGCGGACGATCCAGTATTCCAGAGGCGCCTCTGCTTGAATCGAGACGCCGCGGCGTACTGGATGCCCCGCCTTCGCGGGGCATGACATCGAATATGCGGCGAGAGGCGAAGAGAGACGTTCAGCTCCCCGCCTTCCCCTTCAACACCGCGACCTCCGCTTCCAGCTCCGCGATCCGCTTGTCCCTCGCCGCCAGCGCCGCGGCGACATCAGGCGCATCGAACTTCTGCGGAATGTGCTGCGGGCAGTTGGTATCCCACGCAGCGATCTTGAACAGGATCACCTGCTCCGGCCGGGCGCGGTAGCCCTTCGGCATCAGGGCCGTCGTCAACGCCTCGTCGTCCTCGACCACGCGCGCCTCGCCCCAGATCTTCACCCGGCGGCGGTGGGCGTAGTCCATCACGAAAATGTAGGCCTTGGGATTCTCGGACAGGTTTCCCTGGGTGATGTATTGCCGGTTGCCGGAATAGTCGGTGAAGGCCAGCGTCTGCTTGTCCAGCACCTTCAGGAACCCCTTCGGGCCGCCGCGGTGCTGGATGTAGGGCTGGCCGTCGGCCGAGGCGGTCGCAAAGTAGAAGCTGTTTGCGTCAGCCAGGAACGCCGCGAGGTTCTCGTCGACCTCGGTGCGCCATCCCCGCTGCTCGGCATGGGCATAGCCCTCGCGCGAGCCCTTTCGGGTCTGGATCGATTTCACCGCCGGCGAGAAGGCGATATCGCTGGCATAGGTGTGTACGGCAGTCATCGGAACATCTCCTGAAAATTCCGGCGCATTGCTGCGTCTTTCAGAACTTAAGATGGACCTTCCGGCGATCAAAACAATCGGCCAGCTTGACACTTCATCATTGCAATATATGCAATAATGGCCATGGACCGCCTTGAAGCCATGCATGTCTTCGTCACCGTCGCCGACCTGCGCGGCTTTGCGCCGGCGGCGCGCAAGCTGCGGCTGTCGCCCTCGGCGGTGACGCGGATGATCGCGGCGCTGGAGGATCATCTCGGCGCCCGGCTGCTGCAGCGGACCACGCGGCAGGTGCGGCTGACCGATGTCGGCACGCGCTATCTCGAGCGCGCGCGACGCATCCTCGCCGATGTCGAGGAGGCCGACGGCTCGGCGCAGGAGGAGCGCAACCGGCCGAGCGGACGTCTCGTGGTATCGGCGCCGGTCGGCTTCGGCCGGCTCCATGTCGGGCCGGTCATGACCGACTATCTCAAGCGCTATCCCGAGGTCGCCGCCGAGCTCAGGCTGTCGGACAACCTCGTCAATCTCGTGGAGGATGCCGTCGACGTGGCGGTGCGGATCGGCCATCTCGCCGATTCCTCGCTGGTGGCACGCCAGGTCGGCGAGATGCGGAGAATCGTCGTGGCGACGCCGGGCTATTTGAAGCGCCACGGCGAGCCGAAGACGCCGGAGGCGCTGCTCGAGCACCAGACCATCCAGTTCGGTCCCTCCGCCAGCTGGCATTTCGTGCAGGACGGCCGCGACATCGAGGTGACGCCGAGCCCGCGCTTCACCAGCAACAGCGCCGACGCGGCGCTGCAATATGCCGAGGCCGGCGGCGGCGTGACGCGCGTGCTGGCCTATCAGGCCGCCGAGGGCCTGAAGCGCGGGCGGCTGAAAATCGTGCTGGCGAAATACGAGCAGCCGGCGCTGCCGATCCACATCGTCTATCCAACCTCGCGACTGCTCTCGGCCAAGGTGCGTGCGTTCATCGATCTCGTGGTGGAGACGGCGGAGTGGAAGTTTGGGTAGCTCCCGTGCCCCGGACGCATCGCAGCACGCAGTGATGCGATGCAGAGCCGGGGCCCAGAAGGCGGCGCGGTATCATGCCGAGACGTGGGTCCCGGCTCTGCGCAGCAGCGTTACACGCTGCAGCGCGTCCGGGACACGAGAGAGCATCAGCCCTTCTTCGGCACCACGCGGAACGTCCCGCTGGCGCGCGCGATCACGGCGTCGTCGGCCTTGATCAGGCACTGCGCGAAGCAGATCGTCTTGCCGGTCTTGATCACGTCGCTCTCGATCGCGCACCACTGGCCGATCTCGGCGGAGCCGACGAAATCGACCGAGAGCGAGACCGTCACGAATGACGTGGTCCAGTTCGTCACCAGCGCACAGCTATAGCCCATGGCGTTGTCGGCGAGCGCCGTGATGAGGCCGCCATGGATCAGGCCGCGGCCGTTGGTGTGCGGTCTCCCCAGCCGGAGGCCGATGATGACGGCCTTGTCGGTGTTCTTGGAGTAGAGCGGCTCCCAGGGTTCGGTGAGAGGGCTCTTGCGGAAAAGCGGCTCGAAGCCGGCGGGGATGTCGGTGGAGGTCATGGCGGTCTCGCGTTGCTGGGTCGCCGGCATTGAACGCGATGGACGTGACGGATGCATCAATTACAAAGTTTTAAACGAGATTTGCGTGGGCGTTTGAAACGGCCCGCGCTGTCGCCTGACCACAACTGTCATGCCCCGCGTAGGCGGGGCATCCAGTACGCCGTGGCCTCTCCGTATCCCCGCGCTGCCTCTGGAATACTGGATCACCCGCTTTCGCGGGTGATGACAGCGTGCCCTACAGCGGCAGTGCCGTAGCAACCATTAAACGCCGAGGAGTTTTTCGGTCCACGGCGTGCCTCGTTGCAGGACGGTATTGGCATAGATCAGGAGCTTTCGCGCGCAGGCGATGAGAGCGGCGTTGTGGGCCTTTCCGGCTGCCGTGAGGCG
>NZ_DASYWN010000037.1:0-142906 GCF_035935975.1 Bradyrhizobium sp. | reverse complement strand
AAAGGTTGCTCTATCGACCTCTTGGCGAATATTCCAGCCCCAGATCGCAATCGCCCGGTTCGCTACGGCCTAGGACAGCCAACAAACCAATTCTTGCTCAGCCTCGACGGGCAACGCAAGGTCTCGTAGCCCGGATGAGCGCAGCGACATCCGGGATCAACGGTGCGAGCGGCCCCGGGTATCGCTTCGCTCACCCGGGCTACGACTCTATCCGGGCTACGGGAACCCGGCACGCCATGCCGCACCCTGGCCCCTGTTAATCCCGTGCCTTAACCAACAATTAATAATACGTTTGCGGGCGGGCGACAGGGCGGCCTAGCGTGCGGTGGGGAGCCGCCGAAGCCGAACGAGTTGGTGCGTATCATGATGTCCAGATCATATGGGGCGCTGTGCGCCTCGCTCAGCGCAGCCGCGCTGCTCCTTGCTGCCAATGACAGTTTTGCGCGCCCCGGCGGTGCCGCGCCGCATGGCGTGACCGGCGTCGCGCCAGCCGGTCCGATGGCGCGTCCGCCGATGGCGCCGGGAGCCCGGTTCCGCGGCCGCAACACGCCCTGGGTCTATTGGCCGGGCGGCGGCGGCTTCTTCTACGACAATGCGGGCTACAGCCAGCCGTTCGCCGATACCGCGCAGCCGTCTTCCACCGATGTGCGCTACACCTACACCTATGACGTTCCCTGGGACTGGTCGCATCGCTTCCCGCCGAACGTCGTGCCGTCCGACCGGCCCTATGTGCCGAGTTGTCCGACGGAGCAGGTGACGGTGCCCGGGCGCGGTGGTGGCGAGCACACCGTCAACATCATGCGCTGCTACTAGGCAGCGCATTCCACTCAGCTAGCCTAATTCAAAACTGGTCACGCCGAAGACGCGGTCGATCCGCAGCGGCGCGATGTCGCCCGTGTACATCCGTGCCGTCTCGAACACCGGCTTGAGGCCGAGCGTCTCGGCGAGCGCGATCGCCTCGCGATTGATGGCGGGGACATCGAGAAAGACTTCGCCGCCCGCGCTTGCCAGCAGGGCCTGCACGATCGCGTCCGCCGCCGCGCGATCGTCAGCGACGAGCGGGCCGATCTTGCAGCCGTTCCGGCACGGCCGGATCACACCCCAGGCCGTGAGCTTGCCGTCGCGCAGCAGCGCGCGGCCGGTGTGCCCTGGCGTGTTGATCCAGGCGCGCAGGAAGGCGCTGCGCGCGGCGGGGAAGACCGTGGCATCGTCGGCTTCCACCAGCGCGAACGGGACCGTGTCGAGTGCAACCACGCCGGCAGGCGGTGGCGGAGCTGCGATCGTGCCGCCGTAGCGGATGTTGGCGTAGGCGAGCCGGAAGCCGGACTTCTTGTAATTGTCCTGCTGCGCGACGACGCCATCGAGCCCGATCACGCGCGCGCCCGCATGCGCGATCGCCGCGTTCCAGATCCGCAGGCCGTGGCCGGCGCCGCGCAGATCCTGGCGCACGATGTAGAAGCCGAGAAACGAGAAGCGATCGTCGTAACTGACGCAGGAGACGGTTGCGACCGGTTCGCCATCGATCTCGCCGACGAAGAAACCTTGCGCATCTGATATCGCGAAGCAGGCGGCATCCCGAAGGCCCGGATTCCAGCCCTCGGCCGCAGCCCAGTCGACGGCGAGAGAAATCTCCTCGGGGCGCAAATTGCGGATCTGCAAATTGCTCATGACACATGCCTTCGGCGGTGGACCTGCCGGCAGGTCCGGCGGTAGAAGGCCCCATGATAGGCCGGGCTCGCGGCTCGCCTCAACTCCATCTCAGGGATAACGGTCATGGCAGCAGAGAAGGTCGCACTCGTCACGGCAGGCGGCAGCGGCATGGGGGCAGGGGCCGCACGGCGGCTCGCGGCGGACGGCTTCCGCGTCGCGATCCTGTCGTCATCCGGCAAGGGCGAGGCGCTGGCGGCCGAACTCGGCGGCCTCGGCGTCACCGGCTCCAACAAGTCGGACGACGATCTGAAGCGCCTCGTCGACGGCGCGCTTGCCAAGTGGGGACGCATCGACGTGCTGGTCAACAGCGCAGGCCACGGGCCGCGCGCGCCGATCACCGAGATCACCGACGAGCAGTGGCACGCCGGTCTCGATACCTATCTGCTCAACGTGATCCGTCCGACCCGGCTGGTGACGCCGGTGATGCAGGCGCAGAAGGCCGGCGCCATCATCAACATCTCGACCGCCTGGGCGTTCGAGCCCAGTTCGATGTTTCCGACCTCCGCGGTGTTCCGCGCCGGGCTTGCCGCCTTCACGAAGATCTTCACCGACACCCATGCGGCCGACAACATCCGCATGAACAACGTGCTGCCCGGCTGGATCGACAGCCTGCCGCAGCTAGACGTGCGCCGCGACAGCGTGCCGCTGAAGCGTTACGGCAAGGTCGAGGAGATCGCGGCGACGATCTCGTTCCTGGCGTCCGACGGCGCAGCCTACATCACCGGCCAGAACATCCGCGTCGACGGCGGACTGACGCGCTCGGTCTGAACCGCGCGCAGATTCGCATCACCATCCTCGTGCATTTGTCGTGATGCGACGCGCGGCTTGCATCGCGCGTCGCTGCGGTGGGGCGATGCGTTGCGTTCGGGTCACACTCGCCACGCCTCTTGCGCGATCGGTCACTGATTACGTCACAGTCCATACGAACTGCGTCGGAGGCCGAGACGAACAGACGTGCTCCACCTATTCCCTGACTGCGCCGGATGCCTCTCATCTGCGCATCGAAAACGCGAGTTCAACCGCGTTGGGGAATGGAGATTCGAATGAAGAAGTTCTTGATTGCGGTGGCCTCGGTCGTGCTCGGCACCGCATCCGCGCAGGCCGCCGACCTCGCCGCGCAGTACACCAAGGCGCCGGTGATGGCGCCGGCCTACAACTGGACCGGTTTTTACGTCGGCGGCAATGTCGGCGGGCAGTGGGGTAACGCTGACCTCACCACGTCGACCGTGTTTTCTCCGACCGGCTATTTCGCGGCCAGCAGCGTCCCCGCCATCGGCACGGTCGGTGCCCAGGGTGTCAACAGCTCCAGCGTGACCGGCGGTTTCACCGCGGGCTACAACTGGCAGGTCAACCATGCCGTGCTCGGCCTCGAAGGCGACATCAACTATTTCGGCTTCAAGGGCAGTGCGACCGGCTCGGCGCTCTATCCCTGCTGCGCGCCGACCAGCTTCACCGTGTCCTCGCAGGTTTCAGCCGACTGGCTCGCCACCATCCGCGGCCGCATCGGCTTCCTGGCGGCGCCGACCTGGCTGCTCTACGCCACGGGCGGTGCGGCGATCGCCGAGGTGAAGGGCAATTTCAACTTCACCGACACGTTCTCGGCGGCGACCGAGTCGGCCGCCATCCGCGATACGCGGGTCGGCTGGACGGCGGGCGTCGGCACCGAATATGCCTTCGGCGGCGGCTGGTCGCTCAAGGCCGAATATCTCTATGTCGATCTCGGTCGCAGCACGGCGACCAGCACCAATCTGGTCGGCTTCACCGGTGCGGTGAACTATCCGAGCAATGTCTACACCCACTCCGTCGATCTCAAGTCGAACATCGTGCGCGTCGGCGTGAACTACAAGTTCGGCGGACCCGTCGTCGCCAGGTACTGAGCTTCATCCCGTTCCGGATCTGGTGTGGAAAGCCCCGGCCCAGCCGGGGCTTTCTGTTCTGCGGACTGGATTCAGCGTGAGCCGACCAGGCGCGCCAGCGTGGGCAGGATCTTGTAGCGCGCGATCTCGTGCGGATACTCGCCGCGATTGGCGAGCAGGACGAAGCCGATCTGCTGCGCCGGGACGAGGCCGAGATAGCCGGAGGCGTTGTTGAGGCCGCCGGGCTTGTCGACGATGGCGACGCCGGGCAGGCGCACGTTCTCCCAGGCCATGGCCTCGCCGAATTTCTCGTCGACGCGGAAGGTCTCGCGCTGCGTCATCCGCAGCGCCTCGCGCAATTGCGGATCGATGGTGCGGCCATCGGCGCTGGCCGCGACGAAGGTCGCAAGATCACGCGCCGAGGAGAACATCTGGCCGGTGCCCGGGAAGTCAAAATAGCTCTGCTGGTTGCCGGGCGGGCCGATCGCAATGCCCTGATCGGAATAGCCCTGCACCACGCGCTGCATCCATGCCGCATCCATGATGGCCCGGTTGTCTTCGCCGCGCTCGGGCAGAGAGGTCGCATCCATCCCCAGCGGTTTGAGGATGCGCTGTTCGAACAGCGTCGCGATCGGTGTGTTGTAACAGCGTTCGAGCACGAGCTGGAGCAGCACGTAGCAGGCGTGGCTGTAGATGCGCCGCTTGCCGGGGGCTTCGCCGGATTGCGGTTTCCAGGCGTTGAACATCGCGATGAACTCGCCGCGCGAAAACGAGTCGTTCGGCCAGGGCGGATGGTCTGTCGCCAGCAGCATGCCCGAGGTGTGCGTGGCGAGCTGGCCGATGGTGACGCGGCGAACATAGTCGCCGGTCAGCTCGGGCAGATACTTCGGCAAGGCATCGTCGAGCCGCAGCTCGCCGCGCAGCGTGCCGAGCGCGACCAGCGTCGCCTCGAAGGGTTTGCGTAAGGAGCCGAGGTTGAACAGCGTGTCCGGTGTGACGGGACATCGGGTGGTGTCGTCGGCAAAGCCGTAGTTGAAGAACGCGACATGGCGCCCGGCATAGAGCGCGGCGGCGAGGCCGCCCGGCTGGTCCGGCGTCATGGTCGGCGCGAGCTCGGCGGCGACGATGTCGCGCATCTGCGCGATCATGTCGGAATCCGCATGTGCGAGCCGCGGCCACGCGAGCGCGAAAGGAACGAGCGCTGCGAGCGCCCGCCGGGTGAGGTGCGATGATGTGACAACAGCTGGCACGGCTCTGGCGAATGATACGATTCGCCCCCGGTCTCTTTCTAACGGGGAGGGTGGCGCGTCCCAATTCACGATTGCGCGTTGCCGGTTCCGTCGCGGCGGTTCGTGGCCTCGTAGCCCGGATGGAGCGAAGCGTAATCCGGGGCCGGCGCGGCTTGGGGCAAGAGTCCCGGATTGCGCTTCGCTCCATCCGGGCTACAGCGTTCGAAATTTAACTTAGCCAGTCGGCTAACAATTGTTGACGTCGGTCGTTCGCGGTGTATAGTTAGCTTCATGGCTAACCAATTATCCCAACTCGACCAGATCTTCGCGGCCCTTGCCGATCCGACGCGGCGGGCGATCGTGATGCGGCTCTGCGCCGGCGAAGCCTCGGTCGGCGAGCTCGCCGAGCCCTTCGCGATGGCGCTGCCGAGCTTCATGAAACACATCCATGTGCTGGAGACGAGCGGGCTCGTGCAGTCGGAAAAGTCCGGCCGCGTGCGCACCTGCCGCCTCAGCCCCGAGGCGCTCGTCGGTGCGGAAGACTGGTTCCAGCATCAGCGCGCGATCTGGGAGGCGCGGCTCGACCGCCTCGAGGCTTACGTCATGAAGCTCAAGAAGGAGAGGGCAGCCGCCAAGGGCCCCTCCAAACCGACTGACAAGACGACGAACAAGACAACCAAACGGAAAGGTGCCTGACAATGACGAGTTCTGCCAACGCTGCCCTGTCGCAATGGTCGCTCGACCGTGAGATCGTGATGTCGCGCGTGATCGACGCGCCGCGCGACCTCGTGTTCGAGGCATGGTCCGATCCCAAGCATCTGCCGCAATGGTTCGGGCCGAAGGGTTTTGAGATCGAGACCTTCGAGATCGACGTGCGCGTCGGTGGCGTCTGGCGATTCAACATGATCGGCCCCGACGGCACGGTCTATCCGAACCGCATGCGCTTCCGCCGCATCGAGCGGCCGTCGCTGATGGAGATGGATCACGGCGTCGATCAGGACGACGATCCCGGCATGTTCCGCTTCACCATCACCTTTGCCGAGCAGAGCAACGGCAAGACCGTGCTGATGATGCGGCAGCTGGCTTCGAGCACCGAGCAGCGCGACGGCATGATCGGCTTCGGCGCCGTCGAATACGGCTACCAGACGCTCGACAAGCTCGCGGCGTATGTGGCGGGGATGAAGAGGTAAGCCCCCGCAATAGTCCGGGGATGCCTCGATGAGGCGCCCCGGACTTGGCCCGGAGAATGAGGGGAGAGGGCAATCACAGCCGCGATTATGACAGCGCGCGCGTGAATTATGACAGCGTCATAACGTAGATTTTTGTCGCGCCGTGCTGCCGGATTATGACAGAATTGCTACCGCTGGATGTCAGGTCGATTACGGCGGAGCGATTCATCATGTTGCAGTGGCAGGCGCGGTCAAATCCCCTCGCGTGGTGGTGGGGCTCTCTGACGCTTGTCAGTGCCGCCAACATCCTCGTCTGGTTCATGCTGTACCGCGAGTTCTATCCGAACGTCGCCAGCAGCCTCGGCGGCGGCTCCGACATCGGCCTGATGTTCCTGCTCTGCGCGGGCTATGTGTTCGGCTGCGCCTTCCGCTCGGTGCTGCCGCGCGCCGACGTGCAGCGCATCTGCCTGTTCGACACCTGGCTCTCCAGCGTCTTCGTCGGCCGCACCGTCGCGACCGTGGCCGAGCTCTGCTTCGCCGCGCAATGGGCGATCATCCTGCATCAGCTCGGGCAGATGACCGGCGCCGAGACCGCGGTGAATATCGCGCTCGTGATCGTGCCGATCATCCTCATCGCGGAGTGCTTCTCCTGGTACGCGGTGGTGACGACCAATTTCCTCTTCAACGCGATCGAGAACTCGCTCTGGGCGGTGACCTTCTTCCTCGCCGGCATCGCGCTGTGCCGCCTGATGCCGGAATTCCAGGGGCCGGTGCGCTGGGCGCTGATCGCGGGCATCTTCGGCATCGCCTGCTTCCTCGCCTTCCTTGTGACCGTCGACGTGCCGATGTATCTCAGCCGCTGGCGGGCAGGGCACGCCGAGGGCAACAGGTTCCTCGGCTTCCTCGAGGGCCTGCATGACGTCTCGACGCGCTGGGTGGTGACCCACGACATCGCGCACTGGAAGGGCGAGCTGACCTGGATGTTCCTTTATTTCAGCGCCGCCGTGTGGTCGAGCCTCGCGCTCTGCGCGCTCTATGCCATGGAAGGCTATCTCACGCGCTATCTGGCCTAGGAATTACTTGCCGACCAGGCTGCACTTGCTGCGGTCGAGCGGACGGAAGGCCTGGTCGGGCGGGATGGTCGCGACCAGCTTGACGAAGTCCCACGGGCCCTTGGATTCCTCGGGTGTCTTGACCTGCACCAGATAGAGATCGTGCACCATGCGCTGGTCCTCGCGGATGCGGCCGTTGGGCGTGTAGGCATCCGACACCGGCGTTGCCTTCATCCTCGCCATCACGGTCGCGCTGTCGTCGGAATCGGTGTCCTTCACGGCCTGCAGATAGTGGCGCACGGCGGAATAGACGCCGGCCTGGATCTGCGAGGGCATGGCCCTGCGGCGCGCGTAGAACGCATCGGAGAATTTTCGGGCCGCCGGCGAGACCTCCTCGAAGAACGAGGTGACGATGAGATCGCCGCGGGTTGCCTTCAGCCCGACCGCCGCGATGTCGACGTTCTGGAACGACATCGGCACGATCTTCATGCCCTGGTCGGCGAGGCCGAATTCCTCCGCCTGCTTGATCGCGGTGGCATTGTCGCCGGCGACGTTGATCGCGAGGATTTTTGCGCCCGAGGACTGGGCCTGGAGCAGAAAGGAGCTGTAGTCGGGCGTGCCGAGCTGGGCCTTGACGCCGCCGGCAACCTTGCCCCCGAGCGCGGCGATGCGATCGCGCGCGGTCGCCTCGATCGAATGGCCGAAAGCATAGTCGCCGGTGATGAAGAACCACGGCTCCTTGCTGGTCTGCATGATGCCGGAGACCACGGCCGTCGCGGTCGAATAGGCGTCCTGGGTCCACTGCACGCTGGTGGGTGCGCAGGCCTCGTCGGTGAGCTGGTTGGCGCCCGCGCCGGAGACGAGGAAGATCTTGCCGTTGCCGCGCACCAGCTCCTGCACGGCGAGCGCCGCGCCTGAGCTGCCGCCGTCGGCGATCGCCTGCACGCCGTCGCTGAACCACTTTCGTGCGAGCGAAGCCGCAAGGTCAGGTTTGTTCTGGTGGTCGGCCTGCAGAATCTCGATCGGCTTGCCGTTGATCTTGCCGCCGAACTCCTCTGCCGCCATCCGCGCGGCCTCGAACGAGCCCGGACCCATGGCGGTCGCGAACACGCCGTTCATGTCGGTGAGGACGCCGATGCGGATGGCATCGCTCTTGATCTCGGCGCGCGCAGGGGAGCCTGCGAGCGCCAGCGTGATCAGCAGGATGGCGGTGGACGTCGTGCGGATGGTGGCCATGGCGTTCCCTGATTTTATCGTTGATTGATTGGCGTTGACGGTCAGGCCGGTTCGGCGACGACCTTGTTGCGCAAAATTCCGATGCCGGAGATCTCGACTTCGACGGTGTCGCCGGGGCGCATCCACAAAGGCGGCGTGCGCTTGGCGCCGACGCCGCCCGGCGTGCCCGTCACGATGACGTCGCCGGGGACGAGCGGGCAGATCGTCGAGATGTAGGCGATCAGTTCGGGAATCGCGGTGATCAGGAGATCCGTCGTCGTGTCCTGCACCACGGTGCCGTTCAGCCGCGTCTGAAGTGTGAGCTTCGACGGGTCGGGGATTTCGTCCGCCGTCACCAGCCACGGGCCAAAGCTGCCGCTCTCCGCAAAGCTCTTGCCGGAGAGGAACTGGCTGGTGTGGCGCTGCCAGTCGCGGATGCTGCCTTCATTGTAGCAGGCATAGCCGGCGATGTGGTCCAGCGCGCGGCTCACGGGGATGTGGCGACCTTGCTTGCCGATGACGAGTGCGAGCTCGCCCTCGTAGTCGAAATCGTCGCTCACCTCAGGCTTCACGATCGGCTGGAGATGGCCGACCTGGCTGCAGGGAAAGCGGACGAACAGCGCCGGCTTCTCGGTGACGGTGCGGCCGGTCTCGGCGACGTGGTCGCGATAATTGAGGCCGACGCAGATGATCTTGCCGGGATCGGGGATGACGGGCGCGAACGAAATGCTGTCGAGCGGGTGATCCGGCGCGGTGGACGCGGCCAGCTTTGCCGCCTCGGCGACGCGACCAGCCTCCAGCAGCTGCCGCAGCGTGGTGCAGGGCGCCATGCGCCTGCCGAGATCGACGACGCCATTGTCCTTGACGGCCCCGAACGATGCGCGGCCGTCGGCGATGAAAGAGAGCAGCTTCATGAGATATCCTTGAAAGATGTTCGGTCAGGCCGCGGACGGCACGTGGGTGGGAGGCGTGATGGCGGCGATGAGCCGGTCGAGCTCGGCATCGTTGCGGGCGGTGCCGCGGATGTAGCGGTCGGGCCGAACCAGCGCGGCGGTGAGGCCGTGCTCGCGGAGCCAGGGGCCGATGCCTTCGGCATCGTCGCTGGTCAGGACTTTCATTCCCGTCTGCGAAACAGCGTGACGCGCTGTGGTATCGATGAGCAGCACATGGCCGTAGCCGACCTTGTCGTCGCCGCGGCTGCCGTCATTCAACATGAACTGCGGCGCGAGCTGCCCGGCGAGCGGGAGATCGCCGGGCGCGAGCCCGGGGCCGAGCAGGGGCTTCTTCACCTCCAGCTTGACCGGCGCATTCTCGCGCGCCTGTCCGGCGGCGAGGCCCGCCTCGATCGCCTTGGTGTTGATGACGCCGCCCAGCCGAATGGCGAGCTCGATGAACTCGCGCACATGCGGCTGGCGCTCGCTCTGATAGGTGTCGAGCAGATCGGGCGCGGCGCCGCCGCGGATGATGTCAGCGAGCTTCCAGGCAAGATTGGCGGCATCGCGGATGCCGGCGCACATGCCCTGGCCGAGGAAGGGCGGGGTCTGGTGCGCGGAGTCGCCTGCAAGCAGCAGCCGGCCGTTCCGCCATTGCTGCGCGATGACGGAATGAAAGGTGTAGACCGCGGCGCGCTCGAGCTCGGCATCCTCGGGTGTGATCCAGCGCGACAGCAGCTCCCAGACCTTTGCCGGCTGTGCGACGTCGCTGGAATCCTCGTCCGGAAGCACCGTGATCTCCCAGCGCCGTCGCGTTCCGGTGCCTCGCACATAAGTCGCCGGCCGGCGGGGATCGCAGTGCTGCAGGCTGTAATCGCCGAGATCGTCGCGTTCGCGCTTGAGCAGCACGTCGATCACCAGCCAGCGCTCGTGGAAGCCGAGATCGTCCATTCCGGAGCCGATGAAGCGGCGAACGAGAGACCGCGCGCCGTCGCAGCCGATCACATAGCCGGCACGGACCTCGCTGAGCTTTCCGTTCGAGAGGTCCTCGAAGCGGACGCGTACGCCGGTCTCGTCCTGATCGAGCGCGAACACGTCGCAACGGCTGCGCAAGGTGACATGCGGCCAGCGGGCGAGGCCGCCGATCAGCACGTCCTCCAGATCGGGCTGGTGGAAGCGATAGCTGAGATTCCAGCCCATTGGCGTCAGCGTCTGCGGCCGCGACCAGTCCAGCAGCATCTTGCCGGCGGCGTCGAGGAACAACATGCCGGGGCTGAGGATGACATGCGGCAGGATCGTATCGGCGAGGCCAATGGTCTGGAACACGCGCATGCATTCGTCGTCGAAATGCACCGCGCGCGGCAGATGATAGGTTCGCGCCTCGCGCTCCAGCACCAGCGTCCGCACGCCGCACAGGCCGAGCAGATTGGCGAGCGTGGCGCCGACCGGGCCACGGCCGACGATCACGACATCGAATTCCGAAACGGCGGAGTTATTTTGCATGCCCCATCCTTGTCCCCAGGCGGGTCGCCGCTTCAACGCTGCCGCGCCGAGTG
This sequence comes from Bradyrhizobium sp., assembly GCF_035935975.1. Lineage (GTDB taxonomy): Bacteria > Pseudomonadota > Alphaproteobacteria > Rhizobiales > Xanthobacteraceae > Bradyrhizobium. Next base: position 132,187 of record NZ_DASYWN010000037.1, on the reverse strand, counting down.
TCCGTCCAGCGGACACATGGCGCCGGGCCCTGATGTGTCGATTGGATGAGCCCCTGTGCTGGGTGGTCCTTGCAATCGACGCTCGAGCGCGTATATGTACGTATGAACATATATGCAGGTGACCGTGGTGAAGGCCAGGAAGAAGGCCGTTGTGCCGCCCCGCCCGAGAGGGCGCCGCAGCAAGGATATGCCGGATGGCCGCCAGGCCCTCCTGGCGGCGGCCACCCATGCGTTTGCCTGCCACGGTTTCGATGGCGCCGATCTGCGCAGCGTCGCTGCGACTGCCAAGGTCAGCGCCAACCTCGTTCGCGTTCACTTCGGCAACAAGGCTGCGCTCTGGGAGGCTTGTCTGGATCGGGTCGTCGCGCTCGGGCTTCCTGCCATGGCCGGCGTCCAGAAGATCGCTTGCGATTCCACGCGTCCGCTGGGTGAACGGCTTTGCGGCGTGATCTCAGAGATCGCCGCTTTCTATGCCGCGCATCCGGATGTCAGGGATTTCGTCGTCCGGCATGCCACGGAAGTGCCGGAGCGGGCCGTGCTGGTGTCGGATCGCCTTCTGCGTCCGGCCTATGCGACGGTACGAGAGCTTTTTTCCGCCGGCATCGAAGCAGGCATCATTCGCAGTCGCCATCCGGCAGTGTTTTTCGCTCTTCTCAACGCCGCGCTGAACCAGCCGCCGGCTTTCCCTATGCTGCTGAATCGGATTGCGCCCGAAATCGATCCGGAAACCTCTCGCGATCTGCTGATCGAGACGACCATCGCGACGTTTCTTCACCTTCCACCATGACGCTGGATGACATCACCAGCCTTGCCGAACGCAACCCAAACCCGAGAGTGAATATCCTCATGCAATTTCGTCTAGTTCTTGCCTTGTTGAGTGCAACGATCACGCCGGCCCTTGCCCAGTCCGGGCCGAGCGAGGCTGACCAGCGGCAAGCCTGCATGGGAGATGCTCTTCGGCTTTGCGCCGCTTATGTTCCTGACCGCGCCCAGATCAGGAGTTGCATGGCCGCTCAGCGCGATCAGCTTAGCCCGCAATGCCGCGTCGTCTTTGACGCGTCCTCTGAGGCTCTGAAGGCACAACGGCGTACCGGATCGAGAGCGCCCTAGGATTCGATCGAGATGGCTGCCGCCATTTCGCGCAGCGGCGCAACGAACCCGGCGACGGCTTCGTCGAGCGAAAGCGCTGACCGGATCCAGATGATCGAGATGCACCCGAACACGATTTCATCGCGCACGATGGGGACGGCAATCGACGCCGTCTTTGGATTGTATTCGCCTTCGCTGCGGATCGCGTAGCCGCGCGCTTGTGTGTCGGCGATCATCTGGTCGAGGCGGCCCTGGTCGAGGAAGGGGCGGTCGTCGGCTTCGTCGATCCGGCGCAGATGGCCGACGATGAGGTCGCGCTCGCGCGCGGGACAGGCGGCGAGATAGGCGCGGCCCGCGGAGGTCCGCAGCATCGGCAGGCGCTTGCCGATCATGCCGCGGTCGATCGAGAGCGGGCTGCGTGAATGCGTGGTCTCCTGCACCACCATCGCCGCGTTCTCGTAAGTGGAGAGATCGACCGGCCAGACCAGGGTCTTGCTCAGTTCGGCGAGATAAGGCGCCGCCGCCTGGCAGATCACCACGCCGGGATCGTAGCCATCGCCGAGGCTGAGGGCGAGCCGGGTGACGCGAAAGCGGTCGTCGCTGGCGCTGCGGGCGACATAGCCGAGTTCCTCCAGCGTTTCGAGCAGGCGGTAGACGGTCGGGCGGGGCAGGTCGAGCGCGCGGGCGACATCGCCGGCGCGGATGCCGCCGGAGCGGTTGACCTCCTGCAGCACGTCCAGCCCGCGCTTGAAGGCGCGAACGCCCTCCGACTGCCGCGGCTGGCCGTTCCGCGTCCGCTCCTTGGACACTTCGTATTTCCTCCCTTGTGGCGCGCAGCGTCGCGATTATCGTGTTTGCGAACGCGAAGCGATTGCGGGACGCCACCGTAGGATCGCGCGCGGCCGGTATCAAGTTCGCCGCACTGCGGCGGATGCGATGCTCTCGGGAGGAATTCGATGGAAATCACCGCGCTCGGCTATATCGGCATTAATTCGTCGCAGCTCGACCAGTGGGGGCAAATGGCGACCGGCCTGCTCGGCATGCAGCAGGTCGATCGCGGCGGCAAGATGCGCGCCTTCCGCATGGACGATCGCAAGCAGCGCCTGATCGTCGACGGCAGCAGCGACGCCGGTCTTGCGGTGATGGGCTGGGAGGTTCCCTCGACCGCCGAGGTTGACCAGCTCGCAGCGCGTCTGGAGAGCCACGGCGTCAAGGTCACGCGCGGCTCGCGCGCGCTGGCTGACGAGCGGCATGTCACCGAGCTGATCGCGTTTGCTGATCCCGCCGGCAACCGGCTGGAGGCGTTCTGCAAGCCGGAGCTTGCTAGCGACCCGTTCAAGCCGGGCCGCCCGATCTCGGGTTTCCGTACCGGCGCACTCGGCATGGGACACGTCGTGCTCAATGTCGAGGACGTCGAGCCGTTGGTGCCGTTCTATCGCGACGTGCTCGGTTTTCACGTCTCCGATTTCGGGCTGAAGCCTTACGGCCTCTATTTCTTCCACGTCAACGGCCGGCACCATTCCTTTGCGATGGTCGGCTCGGGACGGAAGGCGCTGCATCATTTCATGGTCGAGCTCGGCAGCCTCGACGATGTCGGGCAGGGCTACGACCTCGCGCAGCTCGAAGACGGCCGCGTCGTCTATACGCTGGGCCGGCACACCAACGACCACATGACGTCGTTCTATGTGAACACGCCGTCCGGCTTCTTCATCGAATATGGCTGGGGCGGCCGTATCATCGATCCCGAGACCTGGCAGCCGCACGAGACCTTTGACGGCCCATCGCTGTGGGGCCACGAGCGGCTCTACATGCCCGATGAGCAGCGCAAGCGCCTGCGCGACATGCGGCTCGATGCGGCGGCCCGCGGCGTCCGCGTCGCCGATCCGCGCGTGCCGCCGCCGAATTGCGCGTGGCTGGATTCCGTCGTCGCGCGCCAATGATCCGCGGCCACGCGGCAATGATCTGACATTCTGGGAAGGACACGATGCTCAAGACTCTTTTGCGGGCAGGCCTTGTGCTGCTCGCGCTGACGACGGTTGCCTCGGCCGAACCGATCAAGGTGACGCTCCTCGGCACCGGCGTGCCGACGCCGCGGCCGACCAGCTTCAGCGCCTCGACGCTGGTGGAGGCGGGGAGCGAGAAGCTGCTGTTCGATCTCGGCCGCGGCTCGACCATGCAGCTCTACAAGCTGAAGATCCCGCTGGGCGCGATCACCGCGAACTTCATCACCCACATGCATTCCGACCATCTCGTCGGTCTTCCCGACATGTGGCTGACGGGCTGGCTCGCCACGCCCTGGGCCTCGCGCAAGGGTCCGATGAAGCTCTATGGGCCGAAGGGCACCGTGGCGATGACGGAGAACCTGACCAAGGCGTTCGCCGACGACATCCGCATTCGCATCGACGACGAGCATCTTGATCCCAAGGCGGTCGAGTTCGCCGCGAAGGAGATCGAGGCCGGGCTTGTCTACGACCACAACGGCGTCAAGGTCATCGCGATCGAGGTCAATCATGGCGACAGGATCAAGCCGTCGTTCGGCTATGTCGTCGAATATGACGGCCGCAAGGTCGTGCTCTCGGGCGACACCAAATATGACGAGCGGATCGCGAAGGCGGCCGCGGGTGCGGACTTGCTGATCCACGAGGTTGCGGTGATCGAGCCGGAGCTGCTGGTCAGGAATCCCGTCTACAAGGACATCCAGGCGCACCATACTTCGCCGGAAGAGGCCGGACAGATCTTTGCGTCGGCCAAACCAAGACTCGCCGTCTACTCCCACATCGTGTTCGGCACGGTGAAGCCCGGACCCGACATTCCCGAGGAGCCGCTGATCCTGCGCACGCGCACCACCTACAAGGGGCCGCTGCTCGTCGGCCGTGACATGATGTCGTTCAGGATCGGCGACACGGTCGAGGCGTTTGCACCTGACGGCGCGAAGCTCGAGCCATAGGGCGATCAGACCTCGGTCAAGATCCCCTGGCGGAGCGCCAGCCGGACCAGCTCGATGTCGGAGCCGACGCCGAGCTTGTCCTTGATCAGCGAATGCAAATTCGCCACCGTCTTCGGGCTGACGTGGAGCGTCTCGGCGATCTCCTCCGTCGTGTTCTCGGCGAGCAGCAGCCGCAGCACCTCGAACTCGCGCGGCGTGAGCACGTCGGCGGCCGAGCTCTCGCCGGCGAGACGGCTCAAGGCCAGTTCGTGGTCGATGTCGGGGCTGATCGCGATCTTGCCGGCGAGCACGTCCATCACGGCGCGCACCAGCGTCTCGGGCGGGCTGGTCTTGGTGACATAGCCTCGCGCACCGGCGCGGATTGCCTGCACGGCGAAGCCGGCATTCTCATGCATGGTGAAGACGAGGATTTTTGCGGCCTTGTCCCATTGCCTGATCCGCCTGACAGCCTCGATGCCGCCGATGCCGGGCATGCTCAAATCCATGATGACGAGGTCGGGCGCCTCGGACTTGTACAGGCGGTAGGCCTCGGCACCGTCGCCGGCTTCGGCGATGACGCGCAATCCCGGCTGCTTCTGGAGCACCGAGCGATAGCCTTCGCGGACGACGGAATGGTCGTCGACCAGCAGGATCGTCGCGGTCATGCCGCGCGCTCCAGCACCGGCTGATCGGCGGCCGGGAGCGGAATGACGACACGCAGCGCCGAGCCGCCGTTCGGGCCGGCCTCGAAGCTGAGCCGGCCGCGCAGGGCCGCGACGCGCTCGCGCATGCCGAGCAGGCCCATGCCGGATTTCGTCGCCGGATCGTGCGATCGGCCGTCATCGTCGATCGCCAGCGCGATCTCGTCGGTGCGCATCGCCAGCTCCAGGCTCACCTTCGTCGCGCCGGCATGCTTGGCGGCGTTGGTGAGCGCCTCCTGGACGATGCGGTAGAGGTTGGCGCTGATCGTGGCCGGCACGCTCTCGAACGCGCCGTCGAAGCGGATCGAGAAGCGCGTCTCGCCGCGGCTGCGTCCATTCCAGCCGGCAACGAGGCCTTCGAGGCTGGCGACGAGGCCGAGCTCCTCGACATCGGGCGGCCGCAGCCGGAACAATGCGCCGCGCAGCGTCTCCATCATGCCGGTTGCGGTCCGTGCGATGCCGTCGCACTCACCAAGCAGGGCCGGGCAGTCCTGCGCGGCGGTCTGGCGGGCGGAGGAGGCGAGCGCGCGGATGGCGGCGAGCGACTGGCCGAACTCGTCATGCAGCTCGCGCGCGAGATGGCGGCGTTCCTCATCCTGGAGTGCGATCAGCTTTCGCGTCAGCTCGCTGCGTTCGGCGAGCGCCGTGTCGAGGCTTTTGGCGAGATGGTTGAAGACGTCGCGGAGCGCGGACAATTCGGCGAGGTCGAACGGCGGCAGCCGTGTGGTGAGGTCGCCCGCGGCAATCCGCTCGAGGCCGGTGCGGATCATGTGCGTCGGGCGCAGCGCGCGGGCGAGGGCGGCATAGACCAGCGCGCACAGGAGCGGCAGCGCGATCGCGAGAGCGATCATCAGGCGGCCGGCCTCGTGCCAGGCGTCGGCCGTCTGCACCGCCGGATCGACCGAGACCACGGTCTCGCCGAGGCTCACGCCGCGCACGATCACGGGTCGTGCCGCCTCGCGGCCGGGGTCGAACAGGCTGCGATAGAAGGCGGCGAAGGCCTGCGGCGGCGGGTTCGCCGGGATCGGCGCGCCGCTGCAGAAGCGCTGGAGCATGTCGCCGCTCGTGCCGCGGAACCCCAGGCACAGGCCGGGTGTCATGACATAGGCCGAAACGGGATCGAGGTTGGGAAAGTCCGAGCGCGGGCTCGCCACCCACTGGATTTTGCCCTGTTGCAGCTCCAGCGTCTTCGCCACGATGGCCGCGATATCGTCGAGGCGGGCATGGGCCGCGCGGTCGGCGGTGATCAGGAAATACGCGGAGATTGCGGCGAAGCAGGCGGCCGATATCGCAGCCACGCGCAACGTCAGACGGACCTTGAGATCGAACCTCGGGCGGTTCCACATCGGCGGGCACCTGGCGCGAACGGAATTGTCGCAGCCGCATTAAACGGCAGAACGGAAGCGGCGGAAAGCGCCAGGCTTACTGCACTGCAACGTCGTGAAATTTTCCCGGTGCCGGCCGGGACGGGCACGGATGCATGGCTTGAAGCTGCCATCCAGATTGCATCGCCGCTCCATCACACGAGGCCCGCATGCGCCGCTCCTGGTTGATCCTTTCCGCGCTTCTTTTCGTCCTCCCGGCGGCCGCTTCGCCGGCCGGCGCCGAGGCCGCCATCGGCGTCGCCATGGACGACTTCAGCTACACGGATACCTCGGCCGAGCCGGCCAACCAGACAGCCGCTCATGAGCGGCGGCTGGCGGCATTCATGACCGCGCTCAGGCGGGACGTCGGCGAGGGTGGGCGTTATCGGCTCGTCGCCTCCGCCCAGGACGGCGCGGCATTCAAGGTCATCGGCGGCATCCAGAAGACCAGCACCTTGGTGCAGTGGGCGAAGGTCGCCGTGATCGACGTGAACGCCAGGAAGCTTGTGATGGACAAGCTCTACACCTTCCGCGGCGACAATGATGAATCATGGGAGCGCGCCGAGATGTTCGTGTCCCGCGAGGTCATCGCCGCGCTCGCCACGCCCGCGCCGGTCGCGCTGGCCGTGTTCGACTTCGAGCTCGAGGACACGACCGCCGCTTCAGTGGGCGCGTCGGCCGCGTCGGATGCGTCCACCCTCGCGGAAGTCACCGGCAGCGTGCGCGAGGCGCTGGGCCAATCCGGCCGCTACCGCCTCGTCGATGTCGGTGGGGCGAACGAGCAGGCCGCGAAGGCGCATGCGCTCCGCGACTGTGACGGCTGCGAGGCGGCGATCGCGCAAAAGCTCGGTGCGGATCAGTCGCTGATCGGCGTGGTGCGGCGGGTCAGCCGCACCGAATACACGCTTGGCTTCCAGGTCCGTGACGCCAGGACCGGTGCGGTGCTGGCGCGCGGCGACAGTGGTTTACGGCTCGGCGCTGACTATTCGTGGAAGCGCGGCGCCGTGCGGCTCGTCAGCGAAAAGCTGGTGGAGAGCCAATAACTCAGAAGGTCAACTGCACCTTCATCGACTGCGAGCGGTCGCTGGCAAGCTCGAAGGCGGCGACCGCGTTCTCGAACGGCATCGTCGCCGTGATCAGCGGCTTGACGTCGATCAGGCCTTCGCCCATCAGCCGCACCGCGAGCTCGAATTCGAGGTCGAAGCGGAAGGTGCCGCGGAGCTGCAATTCCTTGGCGACGATGGCATTGATCGGCAGCGTCATCTCGCCGCCGAGGCCGAGCTGAACCAGCGTCGCGCCGGGACGGAGCACGTCGAGCGCGGCGCGCAGCGCGGCCTGATTGCCGGAAGCTTCGAACAGCGTGTCGAACACGCCTTTGCCGGCACGCCAGGGATCGAGTGCGGTGGCATTGGTCGCAACGTTGAGCGCGTGGGTGGCGCCGAGCTTTTTGGCGACCGCGAGCGGGGCGTCGGCGACATCAGTGACGACGATCTCGGAGGCGCCGCCGAAGCGCGACACAAGAATCATCAGCGCGCCGATCGGGCCGCAGCCGGTGATCAGCACGCGCTTGCCGAGTAGGGGACCGGCCTGCTTGCCGGCATGCAGGCACACCGCGAGCGGCTCGGCGACTGCGGCTTCCGCCAGCGACAGCTTGTCGGAGATCGGCACGGCCTGCGTCGCATCGACCGTGATGAACTCGCGAAAGCCGCCCTGCACATGAGGAAAGCGCATCGCGCTGCCGAGGAAGCGCATGTCGAGGCACTGGTTGCGCATGCCCTCCTGACAATGCAGACACTGACCGCACGGCTTGCTCGGATTGACGGCGACGCGCGTGCCGGGCTTGACAGCGGTGACGCCGTCGCCGACCGCCGCAACAACGCCGGCGATCTCATGCCCCAGCGCCATCGGCTGCTGGATGCGGACGACGCCGAAACCGCCGTGGTGGTAGTAGTGCAGGTCGGAGCCGCAGATGCCGCCATTGGCGATCTTGACGCGGACCTCGCCCGGGCCGGGTGCCGGATCCGGGTAGCTGTCGATCCGCAGATCCTTCGGGGCGTGAATGACGACGGCGCGCATGGTCTCGTTCCCTGTTTCGCGATTACATCGCGGCGATCATGCCGCCATCGACATAGATGATCTGGCCGTTGACATAGGTCGAGGCGTCCGAGGCGAGGAAGATCGCCGCGCCGACCAGCTCGTCCGGCTTGCCCCAGCGCTTGGAGGGGATGCGACCCATCAGCCAGTTGTTGAAATCGGCGTTGTTGACCAGCGCTTCGTTCATGTCGGTGAGCATGTAGCCGGGGCCGATCGCATTGGCCTGGATGCCGTGCTGCGCCCATTCCACCGCCATCGAGCGGGTCAAATTCTTGATGCCGCCCTTGGCGGCGGTGTAGGGCGCAATCGTCGGACGCGCCAGCTCGCTGCCGAGCGAGCCGATATTGATGATCTTGCCGTGCTTGCGCGGGATCATGCGCTTGGCCGCCTCGCGGCCGATCACGAAGGCGCTGGTGAGGTTGGTTTCGATCACCTTGCGCCATTCGTCGGTGGTGAATTCCACCAGCGGCTTGCGGTGCTGGATGCCGGCATTGTTGACGACGATGTCGACGGCGATGCCCTTCTTGTCGAAATCGTTGAAGGCGGCGACGATCGCGGGCTCGTCCGTGACGTTGAAGGCGGCGCCTTCGGCCTGATGGCCGGCGGCGCGAAACTCTGCAACAGCCTGCTCGACGCGCTTGGGATCGACGCCGTTCACGATGATCTTCGCGCCGGCCTTGGCCATGCCTTCGGCGATGGCGCGGCCGAGACCGCGGGAGGAGCCGGTCACGAGCGCGGTGCGGCCGGAAAGGTCGAAGAGGGCGGTGCTCATCTCAAGTTTCCTCAAACGTTGGAGCGGCGCACGGTCAGATCGGAACGATCGAAGACGGCGGGCAGGAGGTCGACGCCAAGGCCGGGGCCTTCCATCGGGAAGACGTAGCCGTCCTTGATCGTGGGCATCGTGGTGACGAGCTCATTGTACCAGCCCTTGTAGAAGGCGCGCACCGATTCCTGGATCAGTGTGTTGGGCTGGCTGAACGACATGTGGATGGCGGCGATGAAGCCGATCGGGCCGATGCAGTCATGCGGCGCGAAGGGGCGGTGATAGGTCTCGGCCATCGCCGCGATCTTGCGGCCCTCGGTGAGGCCGCCGGTCCAGCACAGATCCGCCATCACCACATGCATGGCATCGCGGTCGAGCATATCCTTGTAGGGGAACCGCGAGCCCAGCGTCTCGCTGGCGCAGACCCAGACGTCGGTCGAGCGGGCGTATTCGGCCAGCGCCTGCGGCGAGTTCATGCGGATCGGATCTTCGTACCAGGTCGGCTTGTAGGGCTCGAGCGCGCGCGCGATCTGCTTGGCGGTCGGCAGGTTCCACAGCGAGTGGAGCTCGACCATGATCTCCATCTTGTCGCCGACGGCCTTGCGGATCTTCTCGAACGGCTCGATCGCCTGCTTCATCTGCGCGGCCGTGATGTAGAGGCCCTTGTTCTCCTGCGCCGCGGGATCGAACGGCCAGATCTTCATTGCGGAGATGCCGCTTTCCAGCAGGCTCTCGGCCAGCGCATCGGCGCGGTTCATGAAGCCGTCGAGATCTTCGTAGGGGCCTTTGTTGGCACCGAGGTTCCAGTTCGCGACCGGGCTGATATTGGTCGAGCGGACATATTGGGTGCCGGCGCAGGTGTTGTAGATGCGCTGCTTGTCGCGGCAGAGGCCGCCGAGCATCTGGTGCACCGGCTGATTGCAGACCTTGCCGAACAGGTCCCACAGCGCGATGTCGATCGCGGAGGCCGCGCGATATTCGACGCCGGTCGAGGACTGCGCCATCGGCAGGTTCAGCATGTCGCGATGGATGGCCTCGATGTGCAGGGGATTGCGGCCGAGCAGGCGGCCGGCAAAGGTCTCGTGGATCTGCGCTTCGACTGCGCCCGCGCCATAGAAGGTCTCGCCGAGACCGATCATGCCCGTGTCGGTGTGGATGCGCACCCAGATGACGTTGGAGAATTCCTCGGTACGCAGCGTCTCGATCGACGTGATCTTCACGGCAGTTGTCCTCCCTTCGAAAGGCGCATCGCGCCAACGTATTTTCATTCCGCACTGCAACATGTAGCGGATCGAGGAGAGTCTTACGCCTGCTTGTAATATATCACAACATGTTTTAAGGGTGCCACAAATATGGCGCCGCCCAGCAACGAGAGCGCAAGGCAAACGGGAGAGAGAGACATGGCACGCCGCAAGCGCGCGCTCGAGGTGGTGAGACACGACGACGACGGCGAGGGCAAGCCCTCGCGGCGCAACCGGCTCAACTTCTTTGAGCTCGCCTATCAGAAGATCGAAGAGCTCCTTGTCCATTGCGAGCTCAAGCCCGGACAATTCATGACGATGCTGGAGTTGCAGCAGATCACCGGCTTCGGGCGCACACCGGTGCACCATGCCGTCAATCGTCTGTCCGCCGATACGCTCATCATCATCCGCCCGCGCCACGGCCTGCACATCGCACCGATCGACCTTGCGCGCGAGCGCATGCTGCTGGCCCTGCGCCGCGACATGGAGCGTTTCGTCATTCGCCTCGCGGCGGAACGCGCCAGCCTTTCTCACCGCAATCAGGCGCTGCACATCGAGCGCTTGCTGCGCGAACGTCGCGCCACTTTGACACTCGACGAGTTCAACAGCCTCGATCGCCGCATCGATGCGCTGGTGCTGGAGGCCGCGGGCGAGCCGTTCCTGGTGCATACGCTGCGGCCGCTGCACACGCTGTACCGCCGTATCGGATACATCCACCACCGCTTCATGCCGGGGCAGACCGATCTGTCCGGCACGATCGATCACCACCTCGCCATTCTCAGTGCGGTCGCTGGACGACACGTCGAGGACGCCGTGAAGGCGAGCGATGCACTGATCGACTACATGGATTCGATGTTCACGGGCATGGAGGCGGGCATCGACCCGCGCCTGCTCGATTGCAGCATCGAACCGCTACTTGGCGCTTAAAAAGGACTTGGCGCGTAAAGGGTTTTGAAGAGAGGACCAAACAAACATGTCAACGATGGCGATGCCACAACCGACCGCGAGCGAAGCCGCGGTCCGCTACCTCATCACGAACTACAGTCCCAAGGGCAACAAGGTCGGCTGGCTGATGATGGCCTCGATCCTGGTCGAGGCCTGGGATCTCTATTCGATCGCCTTCGTGCTGATCTTCATCAAGGAGCAGTATAATCCCGATCCGTTGATGCTCGGCCTTGCCGCGGCCGGCACGCAGGGCGGCGCGCTGATCGGCGCGCTGCTTGGCGGCTGGCTGTCCGACAAGATCGGCCGCCGCGTGATGTTCCTGATCACGATGGTGATGTTCATCGTGCTGGCGCTGGCGCAGGCCTTCGTGCCCAACGTCACCTGGCTCATCGTGATCCGCTTCCTGCTCGGCATCCCGCTCGGCTCGGACATCTCGACCGGCTACACCTACATCATGGAATCCATGGCCAAGGGTGAGCGCGAAGTGATGGGCAACCGCTGGCAGTTCATGTTCGCCGTCGGTGAAGTGCTGACCATCGGCGTCATCGTGATCTTCCTGCTGCTCGATATCCAGCATGAGATGCTTTGGCGCGTGACGCTCGGCCTCGGCGCGGTGCCGGCGCTGATCATCCTGATCATGCGTCACGACGTGCCGGAGACGGCCGTGTGGCTGGTGCAGAAGGGACGTTATCGCGAGGCCAAGCAGGTCGCGCGCGAGATGTTCAACGACGATCTCGCCATGCTGCCGGACCAGGACGTGCAGGTCCCGAAGGTCAGCACGCGTGCGTTTCTGGCCGACCTCAAGCAGGACCCGATCCGCTGGCGCGCCACGGTCTACGGCTGGATCGCCTGCTTCGCGCAAGGCAGCGAGTTCTCGACCTTCGCGTTCTACCTGCCGGTGCTGTTCGTGATGGTCGGCGTGTCGAGCGTGCTCGGCATCAATCTGGTGACGATGGCGCTGTTCTCCTTCGCCGCGCTGTCCGGCTGGGTCGGGCCGCTGCTGACGCCGAAGATCGGCCACCGCGGCATCGCGATCGCCGGCTTCGGCATCGTGCTGGCTTCGCTCTTGGTCGCGGCCTTCGCGCTCTACACCGACAACAAGATCCTGCTGCCGTTCGCAGCCGCCGCCATGCTGTGGGGCCATTATTGGGATGCGTCGAACTGCATGACGATCCCGACCATGGTCGCCAAGCCGAAATATCGCGGCACCGCCAGCGGCTTTGCTTACATGTTCGTGAAGCTGCCGTCGTTCCTGGCGATCTTCCTGTTCCCGACGGTGTTCGCCGCGATCGGGCAGGCGAATGCCACGCTGATGGTCGCGATCTTCCCGCTGATCGGATTGCTCGCCGCAATCTTCATCCTGCCGGAAGTCTACGGCTACGAGAACGACTGACGACAGACGTTACCCGGTCGCGGCTGTCATGGCCGCGATCGGGCTTCTACCGCTACGGGCTCAGGAAGACGGGATCAATGCCGGTCGCGGCCTGGCCGAGCAGGCCGATCGCCTGAAGCTGGGCGCTGTGCAGGTCGATCTCGACGATGGCGAACAGGGTCAGCAGCACCACGACCGAGAAGATCAGCATCGGGTGTGACCGGTCGCCCGTCGCGAGAGAGCCTTGAAACGCGCGGCGCAGCGAAAAGCTCTGCGGCAACGCCTTCGATTGAATCCGCATGATGGACCTCCTTGCCGCGTCCTGTGAGGCTGCGCGACGAGGTGAAGTATAGGTCCGCCGTTCCCGGCCGCATTGATGCGCCGCAAAGTGCGCGCGATTAGTGGATCGCGGCTGCCAGCGCGGCGATCAGGGCGGGCGGCGTCACCAGCATGCCGAGCTTCAGGAATGGCCAGGCGCCGAGTTCGATCTTCTCCCGCCGCAGCGCCACCAGCCACAGGATGGTCGCGAGTGAACCGGTCACCGACAGATTGGGGCCGAGGTCGACGCCGATCAGGATGGCGCTGACGACGGGGGCGGGGAGATGGTCGCTGGCAGCGATCGAGCCGGCGATGAGGCCAACGGGCAGATTGTTGGCGATATTGGTGGCGACGGCCGTTGCAATGCCGACGCTCCAGGCGGCCTGCGGGACCGATTGCGCGACGGCCTGGTGCAGCAGCGCGCTGAGCTGTCCGATCACGCCGGTCTTGATCAGCGCCTCCACCATCACGAAGAGACCGCCGACCAGCGGCAGCACGCTCCAGGACACGCCGCGCAGCACGGGCAGCGGCGACTGGCGGCTGAGCAGCAGCACGATCGCGGCCGTCACCACGCCGCAGATGAAGGTCGGCAGGCCCAGTTGCTTGTCGAGCGCGGAGGCGGTGAGCAGCACGATGCCGATGGCGACGATGCCGACCGCGGTCAGCTTGCCGCCGCGGCCGAGCTTTGGATGCGGCACGCTGCGTGCGATCGTCTCTTCCTTGAGCGCACGGTGCTGGCTCAGGCGCAGCACGATGTAGGTGAGCAGGATCGAGGCGACAGAGGGCAGGGCGAACAGGCGCAGCCATTCCGTCAGTTGCGGCATGCGCGCGCCGAACACGACGAGATTGGCGGGGTTCGAGATCGGCAGCACGAAGCTCGCGGCATTGGCGATGAAGGCGCAGACGAACAGATAAGGCAGCGGCTTGGCGCCCGCCGCGCGCGTCGCGGCATAGACCGCCGGCGTCAGCACGATCGCGGTGGCATCGTTGGAGAGCAGCACGGTGACGATGGTGCCGACAATGTAGATCAGCAGGAACAATCGCTGCGGCGAGCCGGCGGCATATTCCACGGCGAGCGCGGCGAGATAGTCGAACAGGCCCTCGAGCCGGGCGAGCTCGGCGATCAGCATCATGCCGATCAGGAACAGATAGACATCGATGCCCTTCTCGATGCCGAGAAGCGCATCCTGCCATGGCAGAAAGCCGAGCAGCACCAGCGCCGCAGCGCCGATCACGGCCCAAATGGCTTCAGGCAGCCGGAAGGGGCGTATGATGACGCCTGCGGTCGCGACGACGATGATGCTCCAGGCCCAGATGGCGTCAGACGGCACGTTCAGTCCTTGACGTGAAATGAGTTCATTCGGCAGCGATAGCGGAAGCCGGCCCCGCTGTCTTCCCCCGGGGGCGCGGACCGCCATCTGCGATTAGCCGGGTCTCGGGCAAAGCGAGGAAGCAGATGACGGCGCCAATCGCGGCGACCGCGCCGAGCGTGACGAACGCCGCGCCGTAGCCGGCCCCGACCACGACGAAGCCGGCCAGCGTCGTCGACAGCGCCGCGCCGATGCTCTGGGCCGTGATCACGGCGCCTTGCGCGACGTTGAAGCGGCCAGTGTTGCGCATGAGGTCGGCGACGATGACGGGGAAGATCGCGCCAAAGATGCCGGCGCCGACACCATCCAGAAGCTGCACGCCGACCAGCCAGAATGGATTGTCCGAGAGCGTATAGAGCGCTCCCCGGATTGGCAGGATCAGGAGTGCGGCCAGGAAGAAGCGCTTGTGGCCCCAGCGGTCGGCCCTGGCGCCGACCAGCATCGCGAATGGTACCATCACGACCTGCGCGGCGACGATGCAGGCCGACATCAGGCTGGTGCCCATGTTCTTGTCCTGCAGCGCCAGCTTCTGCCCGACCAGCGGCAGCATCGCCGCATTGGAGAGGTGGAACAGCAGGACGCAGATCGCGAAGACGAGCAGGGGGCGGCAGGTGAGCAGCACCGCGAGGCCGGACGGCTGCTCGCGTCCGGCGCCCGCATCCGCGTCATGCAGCCCGCGGGCCAGATCATGGTTGATGGCGCGGGCGGGGATCGCGAGGATGCAGACGAGGCTTGCGATCGCCATCGCGCCGAGAAGGTAGAAGACCACGGTCGGGCCGAACCAATAGGCGGAGAGGCCTGCAAGCCCGGCTGCGACTGCGTTGCCTGCGTGATTGAAGGTCTCG
Source organism: Bradyrhizobium sp. (assembly GCF_035935975.1). Taxonomy (GTDB): domain Bacteria; phylum Pseudomonadota; class Alphaproteobacteria; order Rhizobiales; family Xanthobacteraceae; genus Bradyrhizobium. Next base: position 117,159 of record NZ_DASYWN010000037.1, on the reverse strand, counting down.
TTGCGGCCGATGCGCCGGGTGAAGGCGGCATGACCGAAGATGCCGAGCGAGACGGCGGCGATCGCCGGCGGAAACACCACGGCGGCGGCCTGCGCGATGCCTTGCGAGATCGCGACCGGCAGGAATCCCGGAAATAGCGGCAGCGATAGCGACGCCAGGGTCACCATGATTGCAGCGATCGCCATGACCAGCCGCTTCGCCCGCGTCGCGTCGACCAGCGCGCCGGCCGGCGTCTGCGCCACGATGCCGGCGATGGTCGCGATCGACATCACGAGGCCGATGCGCGCCTCGTCCCAATGCTGCTCGGTGAGGAGATAGACGGCGAGATAGGGGCCGAGCCCGTCGCGGACGTCGGCGAGGAAGAAGTTCGCCGCGTCCAGCGCGCGGCCGGCCTGCCTTGCCTGATCGGGGTTTTCGCTCGACATCGGTCTCTCGATCGAGGCTGCGCCCCGGCAGCAACCGATCTCACTGCAGTTTTGTTCCCGCCTTAAAGCTTCACGGCCAGCAACACCGCGCCGGCGCCGATCATGGCAATGCCGATCCAGCCCTGTGCCGTCGGACGCTCGCCGAGAAAAGCGAAAGCAAACAGGGCGACCAGCACGACGCTGAGCTTGTCGATCGGCGCCACCAGCGTCGCGGGCCCGAGCTTCAGCGCCCGGAAGTAGCAGAGCCACGACGCCCCGGTGGCAAGCCCCGACAGCACCAGGAACAGCCATGTCCGCGACGAGACCGCCGAGGGCACGGCGAATTGCCCGGTGAAGAACAGCAGCAACGAGAAGGCGAGCAGCACCACGATGGTGCGGATAAAGGTGGCGAGATCCGGATTGATGTTCTCGACGCCGACCTTGGCGAAGATCGCTGTCAGTGCCGCAAAGCAGGCGGAGAGAAGCGCCCAGGTTTGCCAGGCGGAGAAGAGGGCGGGTTTCATGTCATACAAGGCCTATTGGAGTGCAACTGCGTCGCCGCGACGTCATTGCGAGGAGCCACCCGGTCCCGCCTTCGGCGGGCCGGATGACAGGCTCCGCGACGAAGCAATCCAGAATCTTTCCACGGAAACAGTCTGGATTGCTTCGCTGCGCTCGCAATGACGGAATTTGTGGCGGCAGCGTGGCGCTCCCATAACCCTCACCGCGCCACCGACAGCTTCTCCGTGATCGCCTTGCGCAGGATGCGCGACAGCGACTCCACCGAATACGGCTTCTGGATCAGCTCGAAGCCGCGGTGGGCGTTTTCCGCCAGCACGTTGCTGTAGCCAGAGGTGAGCACGACGGGCAGGCCCGGATAGCGCTCGCGGATCACGCCGGCGAGCTCGACGCCGTTCATGCCGGGCATGATGACGTCGGAGAAGACGAGGTCGACGGCGAATTCGTTCTCGCCGAGGATCGCGAGCGCCGCATTGGCATTGGCGACGCGGCGGGTGACATAGCCGAGGTCTTCCAGCAGCTCGGTCGAGAACTGGCCGACATCGTCGTTGTCCTCGACCACCAGCACGCGGTAGCCGCGCCCGGTGGTGGCGGCCTCGCTAGCGAGCGATGCGGCCTCCTTCTCCGCGGTCGGGCTCTGCACCTGCGGCAGATAGATGGTGAAGGTCGCGCCCTGTCCGTGCGTGCTCGTCACCGCGATGTCGCCTTCGGACTGCTTGGCGAAGCCGAACGCCTGGCTGAGGCCGAGGCCGGTGCCCTTGCCGACCTCCTTGGTGGTGAAGAACGGTTCGAAGATGGCGTCGATATGTTCGGGCGCGATGCCGCTGCCGGTGTCCGCGACCGAGATCGCGACATAGTCGCCGCCGCGCGCGGACTGGGCGCGCAGGCTCGGGATGCCCTCGACCTTGCGCACCGCGATGGTGAGGCGGCCTTCGCCCTCCATGGCGTCGCGGGCGTTGATGGCGAGGTTGATCAGCGCGGTCTCGAACTGCGCGATGTCGGCGACGGTGAAGCAGTCCGCATCGCGGATATCGACGACGATCTCGATCCGGCCGCCGACCAGCGGCCGGATCAGTTGTGCGACGCCTTCAACCTGACTGCCGACGTTGAAGATCTGCGGCTTCAAGGGCTGCCGGCGTGCGAATGCCAGAAGCTGCGCGGTCAGTTTCGAGGCGCGCTCGACAGTGTCAGAGATGGCATCGACATAACGGCGGCGGCGCTCCTCGGGCAGCTCGCGCCGGCGCAGGAAGTCGGTTGCCGAGCGGATGATGGTGAGGAGATTGTTGAAGTCGTGCGCGACGCCGCCGGTGAGCTGGCCGATCGCCTCCATCTTCTGCGACTGCCGCAGCGCTTCCTCGCCACGCCGGCGCTCGGTGATGTCGACGGCCTCGGGCACTGCACCGGTGATGTTGCCGTGGCGGTCGAGCACCGGGCGCATGCCGAACTCGAAATCGCGCTCGCCGATCGGCAGGCGCAGCCGCATTTCCATCCGTACCGGTTCGCCCCTCAGCACGGTGTCGAACGCCTCGCGCACGGCGGCGCTCATGCCGCTCGTGCCGGTGAACCAGGGCGTGTCCCAGAACGGCTTTCCGATCACGTCCTCAGAGCGCGCCTTGACGCCGTCGAGCGCGGTCTTGTTGGCGTAGAGCAATTCGCCCTTGAGGTTGACCAGGCCCTGATACTGGTTGCTCGTCTCCAGGATCGCGCGCAGCCGGGCTTCGTTGGATTCGAGCTCGGCGGTGCGCTCGGCAATGCGCTCTTCCAGCGTTTCGTTGAGCTTCCGCAGCTCGATCTCGGCCTGCTTGGCGACGGTGATGTCGTGGGCGACGCCGATGAAGCCGATATGCTTGCCAGTCGGGTCCCAGCGCGGCTGCGATTCCGAGCGCAGCCAGCGCCATTCACCACCGGCGTTCTTGTAGCGCGCCTCCAGTACGAACGGCTTCAGCGAGGCCTCGCCTTGCACCGATTGCTGCAGCACATGCGGCAGGTCGTCCGGATGGAGCACCTTGCGCCAGTCGAAGGCGATGGCCTGCTCGTAGGGCAGGCCGACGAAGTCGACATAGGCCTGGTTGGCGAAGGAGCGCGTGCGGTCGAGCTTCGTCACCCAGATCGGCACCGGCGCGCTGTCGGCGATCAGCCGGAAGCGCTCCTCGCTCTCCCGCAGCGTCTCGCGCGCCAGCGCCTGGTCGGTGATATCGATATGGGCGCCGACGAGGCGGATGGCACGCCCGCTGCCGTCACGCTCGAACTTGGCGACGACACGGATCCAGCGGGTCTGGCCGTCGCTGGGGCGGATGATGCGGTACTCGGCAGTGTAATCCTCGCTGGTCCCCGACAACGCCTCGAAGAAGTGTTTCACCGCGGCGTCGCGATCATCAGGATGGAGGCGGTTGACCCAATCCTCGTGAGTTTCGTCGACGGCCTCGGGCGGCAGGCCGTGGATCATCAGATATTCGGGCGAGCGGCGGTTCTTGAAACCCTCGCGGAAGTCGACCTCGAGGCCGCCGACCTTGCCGATGCGTTGGATGCGCGCGAGCTCGGCCTCGCGCTCCTGGAGCGCGCGATAAGCCTCGTCGCGCTCGCGCGCGACGTTTTCGAGATGCTGGCGCAGCTTCTCGGCAGCAAGGATCTCGGGCGTAGGATCGTTCAAGGCGTCGGCCGTTGTGATGCTGGAGCGCACGTGCCGGGCCGATATTCACACAGACGAAGCGTGATAGCCATTGCTCAAAAGGAATAGACAGGGAAAGGGCCCACCGAACGGCGTGTGGCGGGTATGAATGAACGCGAGGTCTGGCAATTTGTTCCTGATATTGGAACGAAGAGCCTTCGGCGCGCGTATCTGCGAGGCGCCACAACTGATATTCGTAACGCTCCCTTTCTCAAGAGGCTAAATCTTGAAGCTCTTTGTCTGCCAGTCCTGCGGCAACGTCCTCTATTTCGAGAACCGCGCCTGCGAGCGCTGCGGTCACCGTGTCGCCTTCCTGCCCGAGAAGGAGACGATGTCGGCGATCGAGCCTGACGGGCAGGGTGACGGAGGGACCTGGGCCACGCTCGCCGACAAGGGCAAGGGGCGGATGCTGTGCCGCAATGCCGAGTACGATGCCTGCAACTGGCTGACGGATGCCAGCGATGCCACCGGCTATTGCCGCGCCTGTCGCCATAACGGCATCGTGCCTGATCTGTCCGACCCCGTTCAGCTCGCCGGCTGGCGCGAGCTGGAGGTGGCGAAGCACCGCCTGTTCTACTCCCTGATCCGCTGGAAGCTGCCGCTCCCGACCCGGCAGGAAAACCCGGAGCATGGGCTGATCTTCAATTTCCTCGCCGACGATCCGAACAGCGGCCACAGGGTCATGACCGGCCACGACAACGGCCTGATCACGATTGCGCTGACCGAGACCGACGAGATCGAGCGCGAGCGGCGCCGGCTCGAGATGGGCGAGCCGTATCGCACCCTGCTCGGGCATTTCCGCCACGAGGTCGGGCATTATTTCTGGGACGTGCTGGTTCGCGAAGGCGGTCGGCTGGAGGAATGCCGCGCGGTGTTCGGCGATGATTCCGCCGATTACGGCCAGGCCCTGCAGCGCCATTACGCCGAAGGCGCGCCGCCGGCCTGGCAGCAGAACTTCGTCTCGGCCTACGCCACCACGCATCCCTGGGAAGATTTCGCCGAGACCTGGGCGCACTATCTCCACATCGTCGACACCCTGGAGATGGCCAGCGAGTTCGGCATGGAGGTGCGCCCCAAGGTCGACCGCGACGGGGAGTTGACGGCACGCATCCGTTTCAACCCCTACGAGGCCAGGGACGTCGAGGCTCTCGTCAACGCATGGCTGCCCTTCACCTTCGCCATGAACAGCGTCAACCGCGCCATGGGCGCGCGCGACCTCTATCCTTTCATCCTGTCGGGCGCCGTGGTCGCCAAACTGGGCTTCATTCACAGCCTCGTCCGGGACGGGGCCAAGGACAGGACCGAGGCCGGGACGCCGCAGGCCGCCCCGGGGGCCCGTTAGCCCATTTCGGTCTTGCGCTGGTACGCCAGAGAGGCCGGATTTAGACCGTTGCCTCCGGCCCATTTTGATGTACCACGGGTGCCACACGGCCCGTCCCATAGGCCCCAACGGCCGGGGAAGGGTCCCGCCCAAGGTCGAGACTCAAGAAAAGCATGTTCAAGAAGATCCTGATCGCCAATCGCGGCGAAATCGCCTGCCGGGTCATCAAGACCGCTCGCCGCATGGGAATTCAGACGGTTGCGGTCTATTCCGAGGCCGACCGCGATGCCCTCCATGTCGAGATGGCCGACGAGGCCGTGCTGATCGGCCCGCCCGCCGCGGCCGAGAGCTATCTGGTGATCGAGAAGATCGTCGAAGCCTGCCGCAAGACCGGCGCCGAGGCTGTGCATCCCGGCTACGGTTTCCTGTCCGAGCGTGAGGCGTTTCCGCGCGCGCTGGAGGCGGCCGGCATCGTCTTCATCGGCCCCAACCCTGGCGCAATCGCCGCGATGGGCGACAAGATCGAATCCAAGAAGGCGGCCGCGAAAGCCAAGGTCTCGACCGTGCCGGGCTATCTCGGCGTCATCGAGGACGACAAGCACGCGGTGAAGATCGCCGACGAGATCGGCTACCCCGTCATGATCAAGGCCTCCGCCGGCGGTGGCGGCAAGGGCATGCGCATCGCGCACTCCAAGGCCGAGGTCGCCGAAGGCTTCAACCTCGCCAAGGCCGAGGCCAAGGCCTCGTTCGGCGATGACCGCGTCTTCGTCGAAAAGTTCATCGTCGATCCCCGCCACATCGAGATCCAGGTGCTGGGCGACAAGCACGGCAACGTGATCTATCTCGGCGAACGCGAATGCTCGATCCAGCGCCGCAACCAGAAGGTCATCGAGGAGGCGCCGTCGCCGCTGCTCGATGAAGCCACCCGCCGCAAGATGGGTGAGCAGGCCGTCGCGCTGGCCAAGGCCGTGAACTACGATTCCGCCGGCACCGTCGAGTTCGTCGCCGGTCAGGACAAGAGCTTCTACTTCCTGGAGATGAACACGCGCCTCCAGGTCGAGCATCCCGTCACCGAGCTCGTCACCGGCGTCGACCTCGTCGAGCAGATGCTGCGCGTCGCCGCCGGCGAGAAGCTCGCGATCACGCAGAAGGACGTCACGCTGACCGGCTGGGCCGTGGAATCGCGTCTCTATGCGGAAGATCCGTTCCGCAACTTCCTGCCCTCGATCGGGCGCCTCGTGAAATACCGTCCGCCGGCGGAAGCCAGCCAGGACGGCATCACCGTGCGCAACGACACCGGCGTGCAGGAGGGCGGCGAGATCTCGATCCACTACGATCCGATGATCGCAAAGCTCGTCACGCATGCGCCGTCGCGCGCCGCGGCAATCGAGGCGCAGGCGACCGCGCTGGACTCGTTCTATGTCGACGGCATCCGTCACAACATCCCGTTCCTGTCGGCGCTGATGCATCATCCGCGCTGGCGCGAGGGCCGGCTCTCGACCGGCTTCATCGCCGAGGAATTCCCCAAGGGCTTTGCGGTGCGCGTGCCCGAAGGCGAGGTCGCGCGTCGGATCGCCGCGGTCGGCGCCGCCATCGACCACGTGCTCGGCGAACGCAAGCGTCAGATCTCCGGCCAGATGGGCGGCCGCGTCGTGCAGCGCGAGCGTCGCCGCGCGGTCTGGCTCGACCGTCAGGAGATTTCGCTCGAGGTCGCGCGTGAGGGCGATGCGATCGCGATCCGCTTCGTCGATGCCGACGGCAAGGTCGGCAATGCGCATCTATTGCAGTCCGCATGGAAGCCGGGCGATCCGGTCTGGCAGGGCACCATCGACGGCCATTTCGTCGCGGTGCAGACGCGCCCGATCGCCAACGGCATCCGCCTGGCGCATCAGGGCGTCGAGGTGCCGGTCTATGTCTGGACCGAAGCGGAAGCGGCTTCGGCGCGGCTGATGCCGGTGACGACGGCGTCCGACACCGGCAAGAAGCTGCTGTGCCCGATGCCCGGCCTCATCGTCTCGATCGCGGTGACCGAAGGGCAGGAGGTCAAGGCCGGCGAGACGCTGGCCGTGGTCGAAGCCATGAAGATGCAGAACGTGCTGCGCGCCGAGCAGGACGGCACCGTGAAGAAGATCCACGCCAGCGCCGGCGCGACGCTCGCGGTGGACGCGCTGATTTTGGAGTTTGCGTAAGCGCTCCAGGGCACAACAGGAGACCCTCACCCTGAGGAGCCGCGCCTGCGCGGCGTCTCGAAGGGCGAGGCCACAGCCGGGCCTGCATCCTTCGAGACGCGCGCAAGAGCGCGCTCCTCAGGATGAGGAATTTGGAGTGAGGCACCCATGGCCTTTCGTTCCCGCCGCGAGAAACTGCGCTCCATCCTGTCGGGCGGGGCTTGCGTCCATCCCGGCTCGGTCTACGACGCCATCTCGATCCGCATCGCCGAGGATCTCGGCTTTCCGCTCGGCATGTTCGGCGGCTCGGTCGCCTCGCTCGCGGTGCTCGGCGACCCCGACGTCACCCTGATCACGCTCACGGAGCTTGCCGAGCAGATGCGGCGGATGTCGCGCGCTTCCGCGCTGCCGGTGCTGGTCGATGCCGACCATGGCTATGGCAATGCGCTCAACGTGCGCCGCACGGTGCAGGAGCTGGAGACGGCGGGCGCGGCCGGCCTCACCATCGAGGACACCCTGCTGCCGGCCGCCTTCGGCGAAGCCAAGGCGCAGCTGATTTCACTGGAGGAGGGCGTCGGCAAGATGAAGGCCGCGCTCGACGGCCGCGGCGATCCCTCGCTGGTCATCATGGGCCGCACGGGGGCAGCTTCGATCACCTCGATCGAGGATGCGATCCGCCGTGCCAAGGCCTATGAGGCCACCGGCGTCGATGCGCTGTTCTTCACCGGCATCAAGTCGCGCGCGGAGCTCGAGGCAATCGTCGCCGCCACGCATCTGCCGATCGTGCTCGGTGGCGCGCCGGACGAATTGAACGCGATCGACTATCTCGCGAGCCAGCGCGTGCGCATCGCGCTGCAGGGCCACGCGCCGATCGCAGCCGCCACGCAGGCTGTCTACGACGTCCAGAAAGCGTTGCGAGAGGGTACGCCGCCGAAGGCGCTGAAGGGATTGCCGTCGGCGGAGCTGACCAGCCGCGTCATGCGCGAGGCCGAGGTCAAGGCGCGCAGCACTGACTTTCTCGGGCTGAAGACATGAGCCGGGCGATCCTCCAGGTCATGATCCGCGGGCGCGTGCAGGGCGTCGGCTATCGGGCTTGGGTCGAATACCAGGCGACCGCGAGCGGTCTGGAGGGTTGGGTCCGCAACCGCCGCGACGGCAGCGTCGAGGCACTGTTCGCGGGTGCGCCAAAACATGTCGCCGACATGGTCGCGCTCTGCCGCCACGGCCCGCCATCCTCGCGCGTGGACAGCGTGACGAGCGAGACGGCGAGCGTGGATGAGCTGAACCTGCGCAGGGCAGGGGAAGCGTTCTCGGTGTTGCCGACGGTGTGAGAGCGACGCCTCGCTCCGCACTGGCGGTGCGCTCCATCTCCCCGCACCCAGAGAGGAGAGAGGCGAAGAGCCATCACCGCGGCAGCTTCGAGATCGCCTCGCTCAGCTCGTGGATCTCGTACGGCTTGCGCAGGATCGGGAAGTCGCCGCGCACGCCGGCGGCGACTTCGCTGTAGCCGGTGGCGAGCAGGATCGGCAGGCCGGGGCGGATTTGGCGCAGGCGATGGGCAAGGCTGAGGCCGTCCATCTTGCCGGGCATCACGATGTCGGAGAACACGAAGTCGACGCCGTTTTGCTCGATCTCGCGCAAGGCGGCTTCGGCATCGGCGACGCGCCGCACCTGATAGCCGAGTTGCTCCAGCAGTCCGATGCTGACGAGGGCGACGTCCGGATTGTCCTCGACCAGCAGCACTGTTCCGCTGCCGCGGAACGGGGCTGCCCCCGTCGTCTCCCGCACCGGCGCATCCGTGCCGCGTGGCAAGAGGACGGTGAAAGTCGTGCCCTTGCCGAGCTCGCTTGCAACCTTCACCGTGCCGCCGGCCTGGTGTGCAAAGCCGTGCACTTGGGAGAGGCCGAGACCGGTGCCTTTTCCGATCGGCTTGGTGGTGAAGAACGGCTCGAAGATCTTGTCCACGACGTCGGCGGGGATGCCGAGTCCGGTATCGGCGATGTCGATCGCCACGAACTCGCCGGCGAGCGGTGTCTCCGTGAGCGCGATATTGCGGGCGCGGATCGTCACCGTGCCGCCGTCGGGCATGGCATCGCGAGCGTTGATGACGAGATTGAGCAGCGCGGTTTCGAGCTCGGAGACGTCGGCCGTGATCGGCCACGTCGCGGGATGGATGTCGAGGGCGAGCCGCACGGCGCTGCCGACGCCGGCGTCGAGCACCTCGCGGATGGAGGAGATGCGCTCGGCGACGTCGATCGCCTGCGGATTGACGCTCTGCCGCCGCGCGAAGGAGAGGAGCTGGTTGGTCAGCGCCGCTCCGCGCTTGGTCGCCGTCTCGATCGCGGACATGGCGCGTTCGAGCCTGGCGTCGTCGGGGGGGCCCTTCTTCAGGATGTGAAGGCTGCCGCTGATGATCATCAGCAGATTGTTGAAATCGTGCGCGACGCCACCGGTGAGCTGGCCCAGCGCATCGAACTTCTGGGATTCGGCGAGCTGCTTCTGCATCGCCTCGAGCTTGAGCTGGGCATTGCGGCGTTCGGTGATGTCGCGCGTGATCTTGGCGAAGCCGACCAATTCGCCGTCCTCGTAGATCGGATCGATCACGACGCTGGCCCAGAAGAACGTGCCGTCCTTGCGGACGCGCCAGCCTTCCTCCTCGTAGCGGCCTTTTTCGCGCGCGATGCCGAGCGCCCGCGCGGGCTTGCCGTTGGCGCGGTCGGTCTCGGTGTAGAAGCGGGAGAAGTGCTGGCCGAGGATCTCCTCGGGCGAATAGCCCTTGATGCGCTCGCCGCCGATATTCCAGCTGGTGATGATCCCGCGGGGATCGAGCATGTAGAGGGCGTAGTCAGCTACCGCTTCAACCAGCAGCCGGAAACTCCGTTCGCTCTCGAACAAGTCTCTCTGCTGACTGAACTTTTTTGCCATTCTCGACCCCACCTCGAACGGGGGCAAACGCCTCCAAAGGCGTTTGGTTCCCGTTTCAGGGATGTTTTTTAGGCAAATACGACCGGCGGTATGCACGGCGCAAGCCGCCTGAAGCCCTTGACAGTCGATCGTTCCAGTCAGATATTTCTGTTATGACAGAAACAACCGGAAAGAAGAAACTCCCAGCCGCCGTCGAGCGCTTCATCCTGCATTGGGGCGACATGGGGGATCAGTGGGGCGTCAACCGCTCGGTCAGCCAGATCCACGGGCTGCTTTATCTGGCCGAAGCGCCGATGACGGCCGAAGACATCGCCGACACGCTCGGCATGGCGCGCTCCAACGTCTCCAATTCGCTCAAGGAGCTGCTCGCCTGGAACCTGATCCGGCGGGTGCCGATCCTCGGCGACCGCCGCGATCATTTCGAAGCCGAGACCGACATCTGGGAGGTCGCGGCGCGCATCGCGGCCCGGCGCAAGGAGCGGGAGCTCGATCCCGCGATCACGGCGCTCAGGGCCTGCGTGTCCGATGCCGCCGAGGATCCGGCCATCAATCCGGTCGCGAGCAAACGGCTGAAGGAGATGCTCGCCTTCACCGAGCTCGCCGACCACTGGTTCATGCAGATGCTGAAAGTGCCGCGGCCGCGGGTGGTCGCCTTGATGCGGCTCGGCGAGAAGATCGCCAACCTGCTGCCGCTGGGCAAGGCCAAATAGTTTTGAGGAGGTTGCGATGACGTCGGCGAGATTATCAGGCTCCAACGCACCAACCTCCGCTCACATCAAGCTCCTCGACGATCGCCGCTTCCGCGCGCTGCTGTCGGATGAGGATTGGGGCCGCCTGCCGCTGGCGACCTGGCGGCGCTTCTCCAAGCGCGTCGCCGACGGCGACAGCGTGGTTTATGTCGGGGTGGTCGACGAGATTTCGTTCAGCGACATCGGCTGGTGGTTCGCGCAAGTCGCGCGCCTGATCGGCGGGCCGCTGCCCACGGGGCGCGACACCGGCGTGCCCATGATCGTGACCGTCACCGAGGACGGCGCGACCGGCGGCCAGACCTGGACCCGCATCTGCGCGCGCAAGCGCGGCTTTCCGCAAGTGATCCATTCGGCCAAGCGCTTCGCCGGCCCGACCGGGCTCGAGGAATATGTCGGCTTCGGCGTCTCGATGGCGCTGCGCATCGCAGTCGAGGGCGAGGCGCTCGCCTTCCGCAGCGCGGGTTATGGCCTGCAGCTCGGGCGGCTCTGGATCCCGCTGCCGCATTGGCTCACGCCGGGCGATCTCACCGTGACGCACAGCGATCTCGGCGAGGGCGCCTTCCGCTTCACCCTCGATGTCATTCATCCGCGTTACGGCGCGCTGATCCACCAGTCCGCCGTGTTCAGGGAGGCCGTGTCATGACGCCGCTTTTGTGGACCCTCATCGCCATCCAGATCGCGATGGGCGTGTTCGACACTTTCTATCATCACGAGTTCACCGAGCGCCTGGCCTGGCGCCCGTCGCAGCGCTTCGAGCTGAAGCTGCACGGCATCCGCAACATGCTCTATGCGATCCTGTTCCTGCTGCTCGGCTGGCTCGAGGTCTATGGCGTGCTGGCGCTCCTGGTCGTCGCCGTGCTGGTCGCCGAGATCGTCATCACGCTGATGGATTTCGTCGAGGAGGATCTGAGCCGAAAGCTGCCGCCGAGCGAGCGCATCAATCACACGCTGCTCGCGATCAATTACGGCGCGATCCTGGTGCTGCTGCTGCCGGTGCTGATCGACTGGGCGATGCAGCCGTTCGGCGTGACGGTGGTCTATCAGGGCCTGCTCAGCATCGCTGCGACCGCCTGCGCGGTCGGCGCCGCGCTCTGCGGCGTCAGGGATTTTGCCGCGATGCGCCGGCTCGGCCGCATGCGCAGCGTGCCCGCGCAGGGGCTCGTCGGGAAGTTGCCGGGCCATAAGACCGTGCTGATCACAGGCGCCACCGGCTTCATCGGCAGCCGCGTTGCAGCTAGCCTCAGTGGAGCAGGGCACAACGTCATCGCGCTGATCCGCAACCCCGCCAAGGCCGAGATGCTGCCGCCGCCGGTCAAGCTGATCACCAGCCTCGATCAGCTCGCCGCGGACACGCATATCGACGCCATCGTCAATCTCGCCGGCGAGCCGATCGGCAACGGCCTCTGGACCGAGGCGAAGCGCGCCAGGATCATCGGCTCGCGCGTCGACATGACCGGCGAGGTCGTCAAGCTGATCGCGCGGCTGGAGCGCAAGCCCGAAGTGCTCGTCAGCGGCTCCGCGATCGGCTGGTACGGGCTATGGGCCGACCAAGTGCTGACGGAGTCCGCGAAGTCGCACGCCTGCTTCAGCCACGAGCTGTGTGCGGCCTGGGAGAAGGCGGCACGGCCGGCGGAGGAGCTTGGCGTGCGCGTGGTCTGCTTGCGCATCGGCCTCGTGCTCGGCACCGAGGGCGGCTTCATCACGCGGATGCTGACGCCGTTCGAGTTCGGCCTCGGCGGTCCGCTCGGCACCGGACGGCAGTGGATGTCCTGGATCGAGCGCGACGACCTCATTCGGCTGATCGCCTATGTCATGGCGACGCCCGATCTGTCGGGGCCTGTCAACGCCACCGCGCCGATCCCCGTCACCAACGCAAAGTTCACGGAAGAACTGGGGCGCCGTCTGCACCGGCCGGCGGTGTTCCGCATTCCCGGCGGCCTGCTGCGGCGGATCGGCGGCGGCTTTGCCGACGAGCTCCTGCTCGGCGGTCAGCGCGTGCTGCCGAACAAGGCGCTGAGCCGCGGCTTTGTGTTCAGGCACGAGACGCTGCGCAGTGCATTCGAGGCGATTTTGTGAGATGTCAGGTGGCGGCGATACTCCGAAACGTCGCCGCCACCGCGCGCAGCGCCGCGAGCTTGGCGGGATCGCTGACTTTCGAATGCAGCATCACCTTCGAGCTGCCGAGTTTCGGCAGCTTGTGCGCCGGCCCGATGTCGACCAGCCCGGGCGGTGCGATCCGTCGCGCCAGCGGCGCGATCGCAAGCCCGGCAAGCGCGGCGGCGACCACTGCCGTGACGCCGCCGCCGACAAAGCGCTCGCGCCAGGCGATGCCGGCCTTGTCGAGCGCGCGCACGGCAACGGCGCGGACTCCGCAGGGCGGGGCGAGCGTTGCGAGCGGCAGCGGCTCGCCTTTCGGCAGGCTGAAGCGTCGTGACGCGAACCAGCCAAATTCGTCCTCGGTCAGCTTCTCGCCGCCGCGGCGGCTGCCTTCCTGGCGGACGATCACTGCATCCAACTCGCCCGCGTCATAGGCATCCTGCATCTCGCGCGAGAAGCCGATGGTGACGGCGAGCGTCAGGTTCGACGACATCGCGTGCAGGCGTTCGAGCAGCGGCACAAGCTCGGGGCCTGCGGCATGATCGGAGATGCCGAGCGAGAGCGACTGCGCGGCCGGTGCCTCGCCCGACAGCGCGCGGTCATGCGCCACCATCAGCGCGCGGGCGCGATCGAGAAAGCTGGCGCCGTCGCCGGTGAGCCGCACCGCCCGCGGCGAGCGCTCGACGAGGCGTTTGCCCAGCAAGGTTTCCAGCCGTTGCAGCTTGAGGCTGACAGCTGCCTGCGTGGTGCCCAGCGCCTCGGCGGCGCGCGTAAAGCTCTGGAGGTCGGCAACCAGCAGGAAGGCCTGGACGGTGGCGATGTCGAGTGTGGCTGTCATTATGAATGGTTATCACTGATATCAATAGAGATAAGATACCAAAATGACGAGGGAAGGTCTAGCTTCTCACCAACGCCGCGCGAACAGCGCGACATGTTGAGGAGAACGACAATGCCCCTGATCACCGTGTCCTACACCTCGTCCCGCCAGTCGCCCTCGCTGAAGGCCGACATCGCGAGCGCCGTGTCCGAGCTCACCGCAAAAATCCTGCACAAGGATCCCAAGGTCACCGCCATCATCGTGAAGTCGGTGGACGCCGCCGACTGGTTCGCCGGCGGCAAGTCGCTCGCCGACGAGAGGCTCGCCAGCTACTGGATCGACATCCATGTCTCTGAAGGCACCAACACCAAGGACGAGAAGGCGGCCTATCTCGCCGCGATGTTCAAGCGCATGGCCGAGATTCTGGGCCCGCTGCATCCCGAGACCTATCTGCATGTCGACGAGGTCAAGGGCGATTCCTACGGCTTTGGCGGCCTGACGCAGGAGCGCCGCTACATCGCCGGCAAGCTCGAAGTGTCGCTGAAGGCTGCGTGATGATGCGGGCCGCGGGTGAGGGATCTCACCCGCGGCTTTTGTCGTCAGCTCGCGGCGCGGAACTGAACCTCGGAATTGTTCATAAAACACATCTTGTCGAACAGTTTCAGATCCAGCGGGTTCGGCAGCCTGACATCGCCGAGATCAGGGCAGGGCTTGACCGTGGGGTCATAGGACCGGTCGATCTGCGAGATGAAGACGACGATCAGGCCCTTGTCGCGCGCGAAGGATTTCAGCGCGCGCACCTGAACGGTGAGGTCCGGGTTTTCGCGCCGCTGGTCGAGCAGTTGCAGATAGTCGATCACGACAATCGTGCCGCGGGGAGCCGTGGCCATCTGCTTGACGACGTAGTCGGCGCTGATGACGTCGGAGCAGTCGACCTCGAACAGCCTGTCGAATTGCGCCGGATCGACGCCGATCGCGCGAACGCGGTCGAGGACATCCTTCTCGGTGTATTCGAGCGAGAAGAACGCGGCGCGATGGCCCGACTTCATGGCCTCCACGGCGAGCTCGAGGCTCATCAGCGTCTTGCCCTGGCCGGGGCGTGCGCCGACCAGCACGAGGTCGCCGGGCCGGAATTGCGGGAACAGCCTGTTGGCGGGTGTCATCGCCGCGGCCTTTGCCGCCAGCATGCTCCAGGCGGAAAACCCTTCCGTTGCGGCGACGCGGTCAAGCGCGTCGTGTAGCGGAATGCCTTGCTCGCGCGACAGGCGCTTTGCTTTGCGCTTCAGATGATAGATCGGGGCAGACAACTTCATCGTCAAAACCTCCTATTGCGAGCTGAAACGCAATCCCTCCTTATGCCCGGTGCTCGAACAGTCGGTCCGATGGTTTAGTCGCCCGGCATGAAATGTACTTTCCCGGCGGAGGGGGGAGGCGTGGGCGGCACCTGACGCGAGTATAACCGATTCCCCGGCGCGCTGAGAACGCGCGCGATCGGGACCGAACAGGAAAATGCTAAAGCATGATCCGGAAAAGTGCGCAGCGGTTTTCCGAAAAGATCATGCTCAAACAACGACCTGAAGCGCGATGACGATTCATCCTGATCTCATCGCGCTTTAGACGGCTGCTTCCGGCACCAGCGCCTTGGTCGGCCCGAACAGTTCCTCGAACGCCTGCCGGAGCGCGACGTCGACATCGGCCATCGTCACGAGCTGACCGAGATCGACCAGCGATGTGACGCCGTAGCGGGGATCTGCGACGCCGCAGGGCACGATGCCGGCGAAGTGCTCCAGCTCCGGCTCGACATTGATGGCGATGCCGTGGAACGAGACCCAGCGCTTCAGCCGCACGCCGATCGCCGCGATCTTGTCCTCGTGCTCGGGTCCCTTGTCGGGCCGCTTCACCCAGACGCCGACCCGGTCTTCGCGCCGCTCGCCGCGGACGTTGAAGGCGGCCAGCGTCTTCAGGATCAGCTCCTCCAGGCTCGCGACATAGGCCCGCACGTCCGGCCGGCGGCGCTTGAGGTCGAGCATGATGTAGGCCACCCGCTGGCCGGGCCCGTGATAGGTGAGCTGCCCGCCTCGCCCGGTGGCGAAGGTCGGGAATCGGGCATCGAGCAGGTCGCTGTCCTTGCCCGAGGTGCCGGAGGTGTAGAGCGGGGGGTGTTCGAGCAGCCAGACCAGCTCCGGCGCCTCGCCCGCCGCGATTGCGGCCACCCGCGCCTCCATTTCGGCCACCGCCTCCGGATAGGGCACCGGGGCGTCCGAGATTCGCCATTCGACGGGCGCGCCGCCGGCGGCGGAAAACGACGTCAAATCGAGGTCTTGGCGGGCGTTTTGGCGGGGGTTTTGGGGCGAATTAACCATTGGCTAACCATAACGTGGTGATCATTGCGGGAGCAAATGCCAAGTCCTTTGGCCCTGGTCCCAAGTTGCGGCGGTCCTGACAGTGCCCACTCTCGATAAAGTCACCGTGGATCTCATGGTCGTCCTCGGGACGACCACCATGCCGATCCATCAAGTATTACGTCTTTCCCGCGGCGCCATCATCGAGCTGGACGCAACCGAGGCCGACGAGGTCAAGGTTTTGGCCAATAACCTGCCGGTGGCCTCCGGCGTCGTGCTGGTCGATCGCAACCGAATCGCGGTCGAGGTCAAGCAGATGCTGCCCCGCACGCAGGGGACCAGATAGATAGGACCGATCCGGGCAGGGATGGGATTTTCCTGCCAAGCTTGTGGAATTCAGGGCCTTTGCAGGCTTGTATCCCCCTGATGGATTTGTTAGATCGGCGGCCGCTGATCCGGCCAGCCTAACGACCTCAGGCCGGTATCTCCTAGCGCTCGTGGCGGAACTGGTAGACGCGCTGCCTTGAGGTGGCAGTGGGTAACACCGTGGGGGTTCGAGTCCCTCCGAGCGCACCACCTCACAAAAATCACTTTGAAATTGCTTCGGTTTTTGGCCGTAGCGTAGCTGGCCGCTTTCGAGCCGGACGCAAGTCTGGCGGCCTTGTCCTCCGGCACCGGCTGTCTGCACGCCGCCGGCAGCGGAAGGGCCACAAAGAGGATCACCAAAGAGACTCGTCTCATTCTTCGCACGCCAGCAGCGGGCGCCGAGGAAATGCGGTATCGCGCCCTTCGTCGGCCATCGCATCATTCGGGTTCACGGCCCGCCAGCACCGCCTTGCACTTGGCCGCAAAGGCGTTGAGGTACGCGCCCATCTCGCTCGCCAGCGCGTCGGAGCGTTCGACATTTTGCAGGCTCATGTTGAGTGCGTAGACCGGAAGCCCGTCCAGCACGATGGGCGTTGCGACGGCGAGAACGGCAGGCTGCCACGACACCGCGCAATAGCCGTCGCGTTCGACGGCGCTGATCGATCTCCTGACGTCCGCAAGCAGCGTCTTCGTGGCCGCGGCGCTGCGCCGTCTGAAGAGCTTTAGCAATCGCTCGCGCTCGGCTGTGCCTATGCCGGCCAGATACGCGCGACCGAGCGACGTCAACTCCATCGGCACCTGCTGCCCGGCGACCACGTTGCGCAGCGCCGCGCGGGGGCTGTAGCGGATCGATTCGAGATACACCATCATGGTTCGATCCGCGGTCGCCAGCCCCACGTTGAGCCGGCGCTTCGCCGATTCGGCCCGCATCATCGCTCCGATCGTGTTGAGCACGGGTGATCCCGTTCGCATCGCGTGACCGATGCTGATGACGGACGCGGCCAGTCGGTAGGCTCTCTCCGCGTGGACTTCGTCGAGCATTCCGGAATTGACCAGCGTTCGCGTCAGCCGGCTGATCGTCGAGCGCGGCAATCCTGTTCGCTCCGCAATCTCGCCATTGCCCAGCGTGTCGACGCCGGGCCGGAAGGCCCTGAGGATCTCGATGCCCCGTTCGAGCGACCGGTTGCCGTCAACCCCGCCCGCATATCTGCGCGCCTGCGCCACATCCAGCCTCCCAGGGAATTCTCGCCAAGCCATTCTCACCGAGCCATTTCCACTAAGTGGAATTAGGGGGATGTTCCCGACAGTGCAAGCCGATATAGGCACCGGGAAGAAGAATGCCCCCGGCCGCACGGCTCATCGAGGAAACGGCACGGCCTGAAATCGGCATTCGTGAGCGCGCACGGAGCTTGCCATGTCCTATCAGCTCATCGAATTTTCCGTCGAAGCCGGTGTCGCGACGATCGCATTCAACCGGCCGGAACGGCGCAACGCCATGAGCGACGACATGCGCGCCGAGTTCGTCGATGCGCTCGAAACCGTCGCCCGCGACAAGGCGATCAAGGCCCTGGTGCTGACCGGGCGTGGTAACGCCTTCTGTGCCGGCGGCGACATCAGCGGCATGAAGCGCCGGCTCGAGGCGCCGCAGGGCGAGGTCGCATTCAACGGATGGAGCCGTCAGCAGGGCGTGCACCATGTGCAGTCGTTCCTGCTGGGTCTGCCGAAACCGACCATCGCCGCCGTCAACGGTGCCGCGGCGGGCCTCGGTGCGGATACCGCGCTGGCCTGCGACTTCGTGATGGGAACGGAGCGATCGAAATTCACCTGGTCCTACATCAAGCGAGGCCTGATCCCCGACGGCGGCGGCCTGTATTTCCTGCCGCGCCGCGTCGGGCTTCCCAGGGCCAAGGAACTCATCTTCACCGGGCGCATGGTCGAAGCCGACGAAGCGCTTTCGCTCGGCATCGTCGATCGCAAGGTGGCCTCGGCCGATCTCCTGCCGGCAGCGCAGGCCTGGGCGGCTGAACTGGCTCAGGGATCTCCCACGGCGCTCGCGTTGGGCAAGAAGATCCTGAACGAGACCTTCGAGCATTCCGCGCATGACGTCTTCAGTCTCGGCAGCCAGGCGCAGGCCATCTGCTACACCAGCGTGGAGCATCGGGACGCCGTGACGGCGTTCCTCGCGCAATCCGCATCGAAGGATTGAGCGATGGATGCCATCGAACGGCTGATCCGACCGCGCAGCGTCGCCATCATCGGCGCCTCGGCCGACCCGAGCAAGACGTCGGGGCGACCGGTCTCCTACCTCCGGAAGCACGGCTTTGCGGGCGCGATCTATCCCGTGAATCCGAAGGTCGCGGACATCGGCGGTCTTGCCTGCTACCCCGACGTCGCCTCTCTGCCTGATGTGCCCGATGTTGGCATTGTCCTGCTCGGCGCGGAGCGTGCGCATGTCGCGGTGCGCGAATTGTCGGAGCGCGGCGCTGCTGCGGCGATCGTCCTTGCCAGCGGCTTTACCGAGACCGGGGCGGAAGGCGCCGAGCGCCAGAAGCAACTGATGGAAGCGGCCGGATCGATGCGCCTGCTCGGGCCGAACACGATCGGTCTCGTCAATCTCACCGACAATATCGTGCTGTCGGCGTCCGGCGCGCTGGCGATGGATCACTTCCCGACCGGCGCGATCGGACTGGTCTCGCAAAGCGGAGGCATCCTCGGCGCCCTTTTGTCGCGCGCTGCGGCGCGTGGAGTAGGGCTGTCCAAGCTGGTGTCGACCAGCAACGAAGCCGATCTCGAGCTCGCGGACTTCATCGACTTTCTCGCCAAAGACGACGCAACCAGGGTCATCGCGCTCTACGTCGAGGCGATCCGCAATCCGGCTCGCTTTCGCGAGGCTGTGCTCAAGGCGCGTGCCGCCGGCAAGCCCGTTGTCGCCTTCAAGATCGGGCGCTCGGAGGCGGGTGCAAAGGCGGCCGTCTCGCACACCGGGGCGCTTGCGGGTTCAGACCGCATGTACGACGCCCTGTTCAGGCAGCTTGGCGTGATCCGCGCCAAGACGTTCGACGACCTGCTCGACATTCCCGCAGCCCTTGCCGCGGAACGGAAGCTGTCCGGTAGGCGCGTGGCGATCCTGACCTCGACCGGCGGCGCCGGCACGATCGTGTCCGACAGTCTCGGCGTCGCGGGCTTTGCAACACCCGCTCCCGACGCCGAGACGGCCGCCCAATTGCGCAGCCTTCAATCGGGATCGCACACCGCGCTCGATCGCAATCCGATCGACGTGACCCTGGCCGGCCTTCAGCCGGACCTGCTGCGCGCTGCGATCCGTATCCTGCTCGCAAGTCCCTCCTACGATGCGCTCACGATCATCGTCGGCTCGTCGGCGGTGGGAGCGCCGACGCTGATGGCCGATGCCATCCGCGATTGCCTGCCGATGAGCGACAAGCCCGTCATTGCCTATGTCAGTCCCTACGCGCCCGAGGTGGTCTCCGTTCTCACCGGGCGAGGCGTCCCGGCGTACACGTCCGCCGAGAGCTGCGCTGCCGCGCTCGACGGGCTGTTGCACGCCGGAATGCCGGAGCAGGTCCAGACGCCGGGCTCGATCCGGCCGGCGGTAAATATAAGCGACGTCCCGGCGGGATCGCTGGATGAGGCGCAGGCCAAAGCGCTGTTCGGCCGCTTCGGCGTTCCGATCGTGGCGGAGAAGGTGGTCGCAACATCAGCCGAAGCCGAGCAGGCGGCGCGCGACTTCGGTGGCCGGGTCGTTCTCAAGATTCTCTCGCGCGAGATCGCGCACAAGAGCGACGTCGGCGGCGTCGCGGTCGGCCTGACCGCGGATGCGATTGGCGGCCGCCTCACGGCGATGGCGGAGCAGGTCGAGGAGAGGGCGGGGCAACGGCCCGAACGGTTCCTGGTCCAGGAGATGGTCTCAGGCGGCGTCGAGATCATTCTCGGGATGCATCGCGATCCCCTGGGCACCGCAATCCTTCTCGGCATGGGCGGCGTGTCCGCCGAACTGTTCAAGGACACGACGATGCGTCTGCTCCCGCCGGAGGGCGGCCTCGGTCTGGCCGAAGCCAGGGCGATGGCGCGCGATCTCGTCACTTGGCCGTTGCTGGACGGATTTCGAGGCCGGCCGAAATGCGATGTCGAAGCGCTCGCAGCAACGATCGTCGCTTTCTCGCGCATGGTTGCGCAACTCGGCGACCGCCTCGCCGAGGCCGAGATCAATCCGGTGTTCGTGCTGCCGGCAGGCGAGGGCGTGAAGGCCGCCGACGGATTGGTCGTTCTCAATGTCTGAACAAAATCGGATGGAGCTTAAAATGGCCCTTGGCGAAATCATCGATCACGACGGCGTTCGCGGGAAGAGTTTCGCCGTTCGCCGCCGGCTGAACCTCGCCGTCCTCGCCTGTGCCGTCATGCCGATGGTCACAGGACTGGGAGTTGCGCCAGCACGCGCCGAATATCCCGAGAAGATCGTCAAGATCGTGGTGCCCTTCGCCGCCGGTGGCGGGACCGACATCATCGCGCGAACGACGGCGCAGGACATCCAGGCGGACCTCGGCAAATCAGTCATCATCGAGAACAAGCCGGGCGCCGGGACCATCATCGGAACCCAGACAGTGGCCACCAGCGATCCCGACGGCTATTCGTTGCTGATGGCGACCTTCGCCCACGCGGTCAATCCGAGCCTGTACAACAAGCTGCCCTTCGATCCGCACAAGGATTTCGCTGCGGTCTCGCTGATCGCGCGATCGTTCAACATCGTCGTCGTCAACCCCGCGTCCAAGATCAACTCGATCTCCGATCTGATCGCTGAAGCAAAGGCCAATCCGGGCAAGCTCAATTTCGGTACGTTCGGCACCGGTACCTCGGCTCATCTCGCCGGCGAGCTGTTCAATGCGATGGCCAAGGTCAAGATGACGGCGGTGCCCTACAAGGGCGCGGCGCCCGCCATCAGCGATCTCCTGGGCGGGCAGATCGACGTGATGTTCACCACCGTGGCAAGCGCGGCCTCGCTGGTGGCTGCGGGCCAGCTCCGGGCGCTGGCGGTCACATCCGCCGAGCGGTCGACGGCGTTCCCGCAATTGCCGACCGTCGCCGAGGCGGGGGTGCCCGGCTATGCCGCGGAGTCGTGGTACGGCTTGTACGCTCCGGCCAGGACGCCCGCTCCCGTGATTGCGCGCCTGAATCAGGCGGTCGCAAAGGCGGTTCAGTCCGGCGGTTTCAAGCAACTCGAGGCAAACGAAGGCCTCATCATGGTCGGCAGCTCCCCGGAAGAGCTCGATCGCTATGTCGCCCAGGAGGAGGACCGCTGGCGCAAGCTGGTCAAGGACGCGAATATCGAGGTGCAGCAATGAGCCGTCGGTTGATGAGCTGCACCAGGGTGCTCTCCAATCCCCCGGAGAGCTGATGGTGATGCCTTCCTTGTAATACGGCTCGACCGCATCGGTTGCCGGCGCGACCGGAATGGTCGACGAGCAATGACACGACCGTATCGGCAGCATCGGCCGTGGCGCGCCGTTTTGCACAACAGTTCCAGCCTGTCGGCGCGGGTGCGCCGGTAGGCCTGATCCGCTCGCTATTTCAACGGCTTCGTACGATCGACAGCGCGCCACGCCGGCTGCTGCCTTCTACTGTGCATGGGGTTGTTTTCGCACTTTTTGTTTGTCGCCCTGCGCGGCTCAGCGCTCGCGCAGGCTTTCCTGGCCGTAGCGGATCAGCGGCGAGAGCACATAGGAGATGATGCGGCGGGAGCCGGTCTTGATCTCCACCGTCACCGCCATGCCGGGCGCGAGGTTCACCACCCGCCCATCGACGTCCATCTGGGCGCGGTCGAGCGAGACGCGGGCGGAGTAGACCAGCTCCTGGCCCTTCGGCTCGCTGGAGGCGGTGTCGGTGCCAGCAGGGGTGTCGCCGGGCTTTTCCGGCGGCTTCTGGCGGACGATGGCGTCCTGGGAGACGCTGAGCACCTTGCCCTGGCGCAGGCCGTAGCGGGTGAAGCTGAAGGTGTCGACCTTGATTGCGGCTTCCTCGCCGGGGTTGACGAAGCCGATGTCCTTGTTCGAGATCATCGCCTCGATCTCGAGGCCGCCTGAGGTCGGCACCACCACCATCAGCGTCTGCGCCGGCGTCACCACGCCGCCGACCGAGTGCACGGCGAGCTGCTGGACGATGCCGTCCTCCTGCGCGGCGAGGCGGAGCAGGCTGGTGCGCTGCTCGGCCTTGACGATGTCCTGGCGCAGGCCCGCCGCCTTCTGCTCGGCTTTCGCGAGCTCGTCGAACAGGCCGCGATTGTACTCCGCCTCGGTCCGCCGCAGCGTCTCCTCGATGCCTCCGACGGCAGCATCCGCCTCGGCGAAGTGGCTCTTCTGGACCAGCAATTCCTGCTGTTGTGCGACCAGATCCTGCGTCTCCGTCAGATATTGCAATTTCGAGCCGAATTCGCGATCGACGAGATATTTTCGCACGTCGACCCGCTGCTGCATGATCGGGATCAGGGCGCTGATCTTGCCGATCGTAGCCTCGGTGGTCGAACGCTCGGCCTTCTTCTGCGTGCCCTGCCATTCGAGCGTGGTGATCTTGGCCGCCTGCTCGGCGGTCTGCGAGGCCAGGAAGCGCTTTGCGGTGCGGATCTGCTCGGAAGTCGCGCGCGCGGGCGGGGTGAACTTGCTGGGATCGCCGCCAGCCAGCGCAGCGCGCAGGCGGGCGATGTCGAGCTCGCTCGCGAGCAAATCGCTCTGGAGGTGGCCGAGCTCGGCCTGGCTCATGGTGGGATCGAGCTCGATCAGGAGGTCGCCGGCCTTGACGCGCTGACCGTCCTGCACGTGGATCGCGCGGACGACCGCGGTCTCGAACGGCTGGATCACCTTGGTGCGGCCATCAGGCACGATCTTGCCGGTCGCGGTCGCGATGATGTCGACGGTGCCGATGCTGGCCCACACCAGCGCGATCAGGAACACCGCCGAGATCGACGCGGAGATGGCGCGGCCGATCGGCGAGGGCGGGGTCTCCACGATCTCGAGCGCCGCGGGCAGGAACGCCAGCTCGTCGCGCGTACGCGTCGGCCGGCGCAGCGACGCCAGCATGGCCTTAGCCGACTTCATGGAGGCCTGCCTGGACACGATGCAGCGTGGCGTAGCGGCCGCCGCTGCGGATGAGCTGGTCGTGCGAGCCGTCCTCGACGATGCGGCCGCGCTCGATGGTGATGATGCGGTCGGCGGTGCGCACGGTCGACAGACGATGGGCGATGATCAGCACGGTGCGGCCCGCGGTGATCTCGCGCATGTTCTGCTGGATGATGCGCTCGCTCTCATAGTCGAGCGCGCTGGTGGCTTCGTCGAAGATCAGGACGCGCGGATTGGTTGTCAGCGCGCGCGCGATCGCGATGCGCTGGCGCTGGCCGCCGGACAGCGTGCTGCCGCGCTCGCCGATCACCGTGTCGTAGCCGTCCTGGAGCTCGAGGATGAACTCGTGCGCACCGGCGAGTTTGGCCGCGGCCACGACCCGCTCC
Source organism: Bradyrhizobium sp. (assembly GCF_035935975.1). Lineage (GTDB taxonomy): Bacteria > Pseudomonadota > Alphaproteobacteria > Rhizobiales > Xanthobacteraceae > Bradyrhizobium. The sequence goes on along the minus strand of NZ_DASYWN010000037.1, from coordinate 93,273 downwards.
ATCGGCAGCGCGGGATCGGCCAGCGCGATGTTGTCGCGCACCGAGCGGTTGAACAGCATGTTCTCCTGGAGCACGACGCCGACCTGCCGGCGCAGCCAGGTCGGGTCGACCGCGGCGAGATCGTTGCCGTCGACCAGGACGCGACCGGCCTCGGGCAGATAGAGCCGCTGGATCAGCTTGCCGAGCGTGCTCTTGCCGGAGCCCGAGGTGCCGACGATGCCGACGATCTGGCCGGCGGGAATCTTCAGGTTGATGTCGTTGAGGATCTGCGGCCCGTCGACGCGGTAGCGGAAGCCGACATGTTCGAAGCTGATGTCGCCGCGAATGGCGGGCAGCGCCGCGCGCCCGGTGCGATGGGTCGGCTCGGGCACGGTGTTGAGGATGTCGCCGAGCCGCTCGACCGAAAGACGCGCCTGATGGAAATCCTGCCAGAGCTGGGCGAGGCGCAGGACCGGCGCGGTGACGCGGCCCGACAGCATGTTGAAGGCGACGAGCTCGCCGACCGTGAGGCTGCCGTCGATCACGAGCTTGGCGCCGAAATAGAGCAGCAGCGCCATGTTGATCTTGCTGACGAACTGCACCGCCTGGCTTGCGACATTGCCGAGATTGACGACGCGGAAGCTCGAGGCGACGTAGCCTGCGAGCTGCTCCTCCCAGCGCTTCTGCATCTGCGGCTCGACCGCCATCGCCTTGAGCGCTTCGACGCCGGTGACGCTCTCGACCAGGAATGACTGGTTCTCCGCGCCGCGCTTGAACTTCTCGTCGAGACGATAGCGGAACAGCGGCGAGGCGCCGGCCGAGATCACGATGTAGAGCGGGAACGAGGCCAGTACGATCGCGGTCAGCAGCGGCGAGTAGAACGCCATCAGGCCGAGGAAGACGAAGGTGAAGAACAGGTCGATCACCAGCGTCAGCGCCGAGCCGGTGATGAAATTGCGCAAATTCTCCAGCTCACGGACACGGGCCACGGTGTCGCCGACCCGCCGTGCCTGGAAGTAGGACAGCGGCAGCGCCAGCAGATGGTGGAACAGCCGCGCGCCGAGCTCGACGTCGATGCGGTTCGTGGTGTGGGAGAACAGGTAAGTGCGCAGCGCGCCGAGCACGACCTCGAAGATCGAGATCGCGACGATACCGGCGACCAGAACGTCCAGCGTGCCGAGGCTGCGATGCACCAGCACCTTGTCGATCACCACCTGGAAGAACAGCGGCGAGACCAGCGCGAAGATCTGCAGGAAGAACGAGGCGAGCAGCACCTCGCCGAGCAGGCCGCGATAGCGGTTGATCGCGCCCATGAACCAGGTGATGTCGAAACGCCGCGACAGGTCGGCGAGGCCCGCGCGCTTGGTCATCAGCACGATGCGGCCGTCCCAGAGCACCTCGAACTGCGCTTTGGTCAGCATCTGCGGGCGCGGCGAGCCCGGATATTGCACGATCGCCTTGCCGTCGCCGGCCTTGCCGAGGATCAGGAAGCCGCCGTCGCGGAGCGCGACGATGGCGGGTAAGGGCGTCTTGTCCAGCCGCTCCCAACTCGTCCTGACCAGCCGTGCCTTGATGTTGAACTGCTTGGTACACCGCAGCATCTCGGTGGTGCCGATCGTGACGCCGCCGAGTTGATGGCGGAGCTGCTCCGGATCGGCTGGCACGCCCAAAAACTGGAGCATCATGACGAGCGCCGTCAGCCCCGGGTCGGTCGGCGGCTTCGGGACGGCTTGGACCGGCGGCTCCGTGGCGGCCGCATCCCGTGAAATGGTCTCGTTCAGGCTCATCGGCTGCGAATATCCGCGGGTCTCGGCGTCCGGACGATCTCACGGACAGGGGGCCCGCCGACCGGCAGGGCCGCCGATAGCTAACGCGGCTATGTTACGGTTTGATAACTATGTCAGGCCGCTCACATAACTGTCGAATTCGACGATTTGCGGCGGCTCATTGCAGAGCGGCGGGAGGCATTGGCCTCCCGCCGCGGTCGCAGTGCGCGACCCGGGGCGGACCCCGGTACGCAGGTCGTATCGGTCGGATCAGCCGTGGCTGGCCAGCGTGGTCTGCTGCTGCGTCGTGTCTGAAGACACGGGGCTGCTCTCGATGCCGGCATCCGGGACGATGCTCGCCGACTGCTGCACCAGCAGCGACAGCGAGATCGTCGATCCGCCGTGGCCGTCGTCGGTGACGTTGAGCTCCGTGCCGGACTGTACGCCCGCGAACTGGTAGGCGTAGGTACCCGAGTTGGTGGCGAGCGTCAGCGTCGAACCGTCGAAGATGAACGACGAGACTGAAACGTTGAGCAGGTCGATCGTATCGCCGAGTTCGAAGTTTGACACCGTGCCGGTCAGGCCTGATGCGGCCTCGAGCGACAATGTCGCAGCCGAGCCGGCGAAATCGACATCGTGCTGGACGCCTCCGGCGTAGACATGCTCGACCCCGCCCGCAAGGTGGGTGTTGTCGGCCGTACCTGCGACGTCGAGCTCGCCGCTGTTGAGCGTCGTGCCGGACGTCGTTCCGATGACGAACCCGACTCCGCCATTGATCGTCGTGGATGCAGCCGAGCCACCGGCGTCGACATAGAGCAGACCGCCGCCGTTCACCGTCGTCGCCGTCACCGATCCGCCGGCGCCAACGTACGAATTGCCGCCGTTCTCGATCACGGTGTTCGCAGCGACGCCGCCGTCCAGAACCTGCTGGTTGCCGCTGAGGTGCGTGCCGGAGACGGTGGCATGGTAGACATCCTGGAATCCGCCCGCCGTAACGATCGTGCCGGCCGCGCTGCCGCCGTGGTAGACGTGCTGCGCGCCGCCGTTCTTGACCGTCACACCGGTCGCGACGCCGCCGCCCTGGGAGCTGCCGCCACCGACCGAGCCGCCGGTTGCCGTGCCGTCGACATACTGGAAGCCACCGTCGATCACGGTGTCGCTGGCCGACCCGCCGGCATCGATGTACTGGAAGCCGCCCGTCTTGACCAGCGTGCCATCGCTGGCGCCGCCAGCGCCGACATACTGGTAGCCGCCGCTCTCGACCGTGGTGTCGATCGCCGTTCCGCCCGCCAGCACCTGCTGGTTGCCGCTGAGGCTGACGTTGCTCACGGTCGAATTCGAGAACACGTCTTGATAGCCGCCGGCCGCAACCGTCGTATTGGTCGCGTTGCCGCCGAAGTAGACGTGCTGCGCGCCGCCAGCCTGCACGGTCGTATCGTTCGCTGTTCCGTAGGCGTACTCAATGCCACCAGCGAGGATGGTCGCGTGTTGTGCGGTGGCACCGGTCTCAACGCCGACGATGCCGCCGTTCCCGATCGTGATCTGCCCGGAGACGTTGCCGCCGGAGACGACATCGAGGATGCCCGCGCCGAGGACGACGTAGCCCATCGCGGTGGTCGTCGATGCATTGACCGAGGTCGTACCGGTCGAGACGAGGGTCGGCGCCGCGAAAGTGGTCGAGGTGCCGCTGTTGCCGGCTGCGTCGGTCGCCTTCGCGCTCAGATTGTTCGCGCCTTCCGTCAGAGTCACGCCCGACAGGCTCCAGGAGCCGTCGATGCCTGCCGTTGCCGTGCCCACCAGGGTGGCGCCGTCATAGATCGACACCAACTGGCCGGCTTCGCTCACGCCGTTCACCGTCACGGTCGGCAGATTGCCGTTGTCGAGCACCACGCCGGTAACCGCAACAGCCGGCGCAACCGTGTCGACGATCACGTTGATCGCGGTGGCAGCATCGCTCACGGCGCCGGTCGTGTCGGTGACCTTGGCCGTGATGGCGTGAGCCGCATTGCCGAGCACGCCGGTCTGGATGTCGACGTAACCGCGCGCGATGTCGGCGAGCGAGAGCGTCACGGCGGTGCCGATCGCGGTCTGGCCGTCGAACAGCTGCACGACGTCGCCGGCGAAGTTGCTGCCGGTCGAGATGCGGACGGTCAGGTTGGTGTCGTTGGTGCTGGCACCGTTGGCGAGCGCGCCGGTGTTCGGCGAGACGTCGTCGGTGACCGAGACGATGGTCGGGGTGGTCGGGGCGTTCGACAGGTTGAAGATCTGCGCGGTGATGCCGTAGCCCGAGTTGTCGCCGAGCGTCTGGCTGAAATCGGTCCAGCTGATCACGAAGCCGCCGTTGGCGAGCGCCGCGACGTTCGGATAGAGCTGGTTGCTGCCGATCTGAGTGTTGACGACATACTCGCCGCCGATCTTGCTGCCGGCCGCGTCATAGACCTGCGCCTTGATCGCGGGGCCATTGCCGTCGCCGACGCCTTCGTCCGACCAGGTCACGACGAAGCCGCCGCCCTTCAGTGCGGTGATGCTCGAGAAGCCCTGGTTGCCGCTGGTCTGGGTGTTGGCCTGGAATTCCGAGCCGACCTTGACGCCGCCGGCGGTGAAGACCTGCGCGCGGATCTCGCCGGCGGTGTCCTCGAAGCTGATGACGAAATTGCCGTTGGCAAGGCCGGTCACGCCGGCAACCATGCGGGCGTTGTAATAGGCCTGGTCGACGGTGAACTCGGCGCCGACCTTGGTCGCGCCGCTCGCGCCCGGGTGGAACACCTGGCCGCGGACTTCCCAATTGCCGGTGCGGAAATCGTTCCAGGTGACGACGAAGTCGCCATTGCCGAGCGTGGCGATCGAGGCGCGCTCCTGGTCGAAGCTCGGGTTGCTCGAGTTGACGAGGAATTCGGAGCCGACCTTGGCACCGCTCGCGTCATAGACCTGGGCCTTGACGTCGGCGGCCGACGAGCCCTGGTTGGTCCAGGCGACGACGAAGCCGCCATTGGGCAGGCCGGTGATGGCCGGGGTGTTCTGGTTGTTGGCGGTGACGGAGTTGATCACGAACTCGCCGCCGACCGGCGCGCCGTTGGCGCCGTAGATCTGCGCCTTGATGTCGCCGCTCGTGGAGTTCTGGTCCTGCCACGAGATGACGAAGCCGCCATTGCTGAGGCCGGTGACGACCGGGGTCGCCTGCGAGCCGGTGGTCTGGGTGTTGACGAGGAATTCGCCGCCGACCTTGCTGCCGTCGGCCGCATAGACCTGGGCGTGGACAGCGGAGCCGCTGGCATCGCCGAGCGAGCTGCTGCCGCTGGTGGAGCCGGCGAGGCCGTCCTGCCAGGTGACGACGAAGCCGCCATTGGTGAGGCCAGTGACGGAGGGATACCATTGGCTGCCAGCCGTCTGGCTATTGACCTGGAATTCGGTTCCTATTTTTACGACGGTGGTCATAACATAACCTCAAGTGATGCTGAAGGGAGCGCTGAAAGGACTGGATTTTCGTGCTGCCTGCTCGTTTTGTGGAGGCATGCGCGAAAGCCCGCATGCGCTCTAAACGATCTGTTTATGATGTTTTATGATACATTTTTGCGCAATGTGCGGCATTTTGTCCGGAGTAATGTTGCATCAATGATATGAAGCGCCTCCGCCGGATGCAGCCGAGGCGGGTACCGCCAATGTTATGCAATCGCGCGACGCGTGTATCTTCAGTGTGGGCACGCGCGAAAAGATACCGCCGCCGCTGACAAGCCGGCGACTCGCGCTGCCTGCGCGATCTGCTGCGCTGATAACTTTCTGATCGGAGAAGATGAGCGGGCATCTGCCCGATGACGCCGGCCGGAGCGTGGCTCTGACGGCCGCAAGGCCGTACCGGGACGTGTCCCGGGTACGGCGATGTCGTGCGAGCTCAGCTCTGGGCGTGAACCAGCGAGGTGCTCTGGGGATCGGAGCTCTGCGGCGTGATCGCGCCTTCGCCCGCATCCGGCACCAGGCTGGCCGAGAACTGCGAGAGCAGCGACAGCGATACCGACGTGCCGCCATGGCCGTCGGAGGCCACGTTCAACGCGGTGTTGGCCTCGACGCCGGCGAACTGATAGGCGAGGGAGCCGTTGCTGGTCGTCAGCGTGAGCGTGGAGCCATCGAACGCGTAAGACGTCACCGCGAGGTTGCGGAAGTCGATGACGTCGCCGACCTCGAAATTCGAGATCGTGCCGGCCAGGCTGGACGGGCTCTCGAGATAGATCGTCGAAGCCGAACCGGCGAAATCGATCCCGTTCTGGACGCCGCCCGTATAGACATATTCAGCGCCGCCGGCGAGACGGGTGTTGCTGGCGGTGCCTGCGACATCGAACTCGCCGCTGTTGACGATCGCGCCTGAGGCCGAGCCCGCCACGAATACGAAGCCGCCGTTGACCGTCGTGGAGGCCGCAGAGCCGCCGGCATCGACATATTGCAGGCCGCCGGCGTTGACGGTCGTTCCCGTCGCCGAAGCGCCTGCGCCGATGTACTCGTTGCCGCCGGCGACGATCACGGTATCGGTTGAGGTGCCGGTGCCCAGAACCTGAAGGCTGCCGCTCACCTGGCTGCCCTGCGCGCTGCCGCTCGTGACCTGCTGGAAACCGCCGGCCTGGACCGTCGTCGTGATTGCGGTGCCATCCAGCACGATGTGCTGAATGCCGCCGCTGCTGACGGTGGTGTTGGTGGTCGTGCCTGCGACTTCCTGGACGCCGCCGCCGAAGACGACGCTGTCGTTCCCCGCGCCGAGCACGTATTGATACCCGCCGTTGTTGATCGCGGTGCCGTTGGCCGTGCCGTTCGCAGCGATATATTGCAGCCCGCCCGACGAAACGATGGTTCCGTTGGTGGTTCCGCCGGCGGCCACGAACTCATTGCCTCCGTTGACTATGATGGTCGCATAGGTCACGCCGCCGGTATGAACCTGCTGTGAGCCGGCCAGCGTCGTTCCGTTGACGGTGGCGTTCATGACGTCCTGGTAGCCGCCGGCGCTGATCACGACGTTGTTGGCGGTGCCGCCATAGACGTGCTGGGTGCCGCCATTGGAGATCACGACGCCGTTGGCCGTGCCGTAGTTGAACTGCACGCCGCCGACGACGGTCGAGTTGTTGGCGGTGCCGCCGACCTCGATCACGATGGCGCTGCCGGGGCCGACCGCGGTCGCGCCGGACACAACACCGCCGCTGGCGACATCGAGCGTGCCCGAGACGACGATGTAGGTCGTGGTGGTGGGGGCGGAGACTGTCGTCGGGCCGCCAAATAGAACTTCAGTGGTCATTGATGCCTCAAATGAGTGCTACTGGTGATGGTCGCGATGGTGATACAATTCAAAACGAGAATCATTCCACCGGTTATGATATATTATATATCATAATGCGCGTATAATGTTACAACACCGTTCAGGACGAGAAGGTGCGGCGAAACGCCGGACAGCCCGCGAGGTCATGCGGATGATCGCGCATGGCCGGCAGGCGCGCGACGCCAGCGCGTCGCGGGGCTGATCTGCAGGGTCGGCCGGCCTGTGCGTGAATTAGCGCTCGACGGGAAGGGCCGGGGGGATCGGCTGTTCCGAGCCGAACGACACCCAGACGTTCGGATCTGCCGCGCTTTGCCGCGACAGATAACGGTACTTGGTCTCGTACCAGAACAGGATTTCCGGCGTCTGGTTGTCGAGGATCATCTCGCCGCGGTCGGAGCGGACGGTCAGGACGGCGTGATGCCCCTTGGCCGGGCCGGGCTCCTCGACCGTGGTGATCAGGAGCGCGCCTATCGGCCAGCCTGCCTTGGCGAGCATCTTGCGCTTGAGCAGGACGATGTCCTCGCAATCGCCGCGATCGAGCGGAAGCGTCCAGCGTTCAGCCTTGCCGTAGAGCGCGTCATCGCTGGTCCAGGTGACGCGATCGTTGACGTATTTGTTGATCTCGTAGAGCTGCTGGAGCAGGTCGGGAGTCAGCACGACATCCCGGGCCTGATCCGCGCCGGGCCGGCATTCTTCGGCATTCTCGGCGCAGAACTGTTGCCAGCCGGAGGGCGCTTTGGTCGCGGCACCGACTGCGGCAAACAGGGTCGGTCGGGCCAGGAAGGCGTTGGCCGGCTCGGCCGTCGACAGGCACGCCACGGCGAGGCCGGCGGCCGCCAGCGTCCCGAGTTTCTGCTTTGCGTTACGAATTCCCGCCATGTCGTCCCCCGACGCTCCTTGCGAAGGGGAGGTTGGCAGAGACAGCTCGCGAACCGGCTAAGCAATTGCTTCAAATTGAACAGATCCGGGCAATCGCGCCCGGGCTGGCGTCGGCGATGGTGTGATTTCCGTTAACGCCGGCGTTATTGCGTCACATCATTGATGTGGCGCCGTTCCCGGGCGGCTCCGTCGCCCTTGGTCAGAACGGCGACTCCTCCGGCCAGCGCAGCGCATGCCATTGCCCTGCCGCGATCTGGCCGCGGCTCATCTTCGACGCCACGGCATTGCGCAGCTTGGCAAAATTCTCGCGCGTCTTCTTCGGCGCATGCGCAGCCGCGAGGTTCAGCCATTTATACGCGGCGACGTCGTCCTGCGGCACGCCCTGGCCCTTGTCGTAGGCGAGGCCCAGCAGATATTGCGACGTGGTGTCGCCTTGCTCGGCGGCCAGCCTGTACCAGTAGCTTGCGGCGTCATAGGCCTGCGGCAGGCCCTGTCCCGTCGCGTACATGAAGCCGACCATCCCTTGCGCGCGGGCGCTGCCGCGCTCGGCCTGCGGCAACAGCAGGCGGGCGGCTGTGTTGTAGTCGCCGCGATTGAAGGCGGCGGTTCCGGTGCCGAGCGCATCTGCGCGGGCGAGGCCTGTCGAGGCAAGTCCCAGAACGATGGCGACGACGAAGAGCTTGCCGGACCTGATCATGTGAACCGCTCGTGCTCTTTGGGCATTTGTGCTGGCTTAGCGGTAGGTCGTCGGCGCCGTCTGCTTCGGTCCGATCGCGTTGATCGTGCCGCGCAGCTTGGTTCGCAGCTCTTCGGCGACGAAATGCGCATCAGCGCCGTCGCGGATGATCTGCGGGCGGATGAAGATGATCAGCTCGGTGCGCTTGATCTGCTTGTCGGTCTGGCCGAACACGGTCTCACCGAGGCCGGGGATCTGGTCGAGCCCCGGAATGCCGGCGCGGGATTTGGTTTGGGTGTCGCTGATCAGGCCTGCCAGCAGCACCGTCTGTCCGCTCGCGACCGCGACAGAGCTGCGTACCTTGCGGGTCGACACCGTCGGCGTCAGCGAGTTGGTCGACGTCGAGGAGGAGCTCGACGACGCGTTGCTGACGGGATTGCTGATCTCCTGCTCGACGTCGAGCCTGACATTGCCGTTGGCATTGATCCGCGGCACCACGCGCAGGATGATGCCGGTGCTGCGATAGTCCGTGGTGTTGGCGACCGTGTTGTTGCCGGTCAGCACGGTCGCGCTTCCGGTCTGGATCGGGATCTCGTCGCCGACCTGGAGGGTCGCGACCTGGTTATCGATCACGACGACGGAGGGGTTCGACAGGACCTTGACGTCGGTGATCGCATGCAATGCGTTGAGGACGGCGCGCGGCGTCTGCGCGGATCCGACCAGGAAGTTGAAGCCGGGGATGGCGCGCTGGAGCACGACGTCGGTTGCCGCCGCGGCGACGGACGTTGCGCCGTTGAAGCCGAACGAGCCGGTGTTGGGCTTGAGGCCGACATCGCGGCTCATGATGTAGGACTGGATGCCGTATTGGAGATCGTCGGTCAGCGTCACCTCGGCGATCGTGGCGTCGATGGCGACCTGGAGCTGCGGCTGGTCGATCTCCTTGATGGTCTGCTCGATGATCCGATACTGCTCCTGGCTCGCATAGATCAGCAGCGTGTTGTTGACGCTGTCGGCGGTGATGCGGACGCCGTCGAGAACGTTGCCGGGACCTGCGCCACCGCGGCCTGAATTCTGCCCCGTCGCGGAGCTGTCGAACAAGCTGCCGCCGCCTTGCGAAGCGGACGATGAGCCGTAGGTGGCCTGATTGCCTGAGGAGGCGTCGGCGGCACTGGCGCTTGCGGCGCGACCACTCGAATTCGAGCCGAAGCCGCCGGTCGCTTGATTGGGCCCGGCCGACAAGCGGCTGAGCGCGGAGCCGCCGCTCGAGCTTGCGGCGAGGCCCGATCCGGGGGCGACCTGTCCGCCCGGGCTGTCGAGCGGAGAGGTGGATGAACCAGCGCTGCCGCCGGCGCCGAAGACGTCGTTGAGCACGCGCGCGATCTGCCGGGCGTCGCCGAATTTCACGCGATAGACGTGAACCGCGGAGCGGCCGGTGTTGGTGGTATCGAGGCGGCGGATCCAGGTCTCGACACGGTTCAGCAGCTCCGGCTTCCGCGTCACCGCGAGCACCGCGTTCATTCGGGCAATCGACTGGAATTTGATCAGGTTCTGCGTCATCCCGCCTTCGCCGGAATCGACGATCTTCTCCAGCTCGACGATGATCGGTCCTGGATTGCTGTTCTGCACCGGAAAGATGCCGACCGACTGTCCCTTCAAAAAGTCAGCGTCGAAGCTCAGCACGAGATCGACCGCATTGCGACGTTCGCTGCCGGAGCCCTGGATCAGGATCAGGTTGCGGCTGGTGTCGGCGCGGATCATGCCCTGCCGGGTCGCAAAGCTGTCGACCAGCTTGAGGACGGTCTGTGCCGAGACGTATTGCAGCGGCACGACCGTCACGCCGTAGCCCGGCGTCATGCGGTCGGAGGCATCGGCAGCGCCGACGCCGACAGCGTCGCCCTGTGGCATCAGCCGGTAGCCGGTATCGTCGCGCACCAGCGCGACGCCGCCGATCCGCAGCGCGTTTTCGAGCGCGAATACGACGTCCGATTTGGGGATCGGACGCCCCGAGGAGAGGCTGATGTTGCCCTGGACGCGGGGGTCGATGACATAGCCGACGCCGAGGATGTCGCCGAGCACGATCTTGGCGACGGATGCGATCGGAGAGTTGTCGAAATTGAGCTCGAACCGGTCGGCGCTCACGGTCGCCTGTTGCGAGGAGGTGGCCGTTGGCGCGTCCTCGCTGGCAACCGCGGCGTAGATCGCGGTCTTGGCGCGGGGACCGGTCGAGAGCTCGCGCTGCGGCAACTGGTTCGGATAGCGCGGCAAAAGATCGACGGAGCGCACCTTGTCGAAGACATCCGGATCCTTGGTGTCGGCATCCGCAATGCCGCTCACCGTGTTGCACGACCCGAGCAGCACGCAGATGACAGCGCATTGGACAACCAAGCCGATTCGGAATGCTGCTCGGCTCACTGTCGACCTCACTCACGCGCCGCCCGCGGTTGTCCCCGTCGAGGCGGGGCGGGCCGAACGGGGTCTGCATAATCCTCTCACATGACAGTCGTGTGTTATGAATGTTGTTCGTCGTGCAGCGGTTGTGTGATTGAATGTTATGTCGTTGTGCCGCGATGGAAATTGTCGGTGAATATCAACGCAGTATTTCGCGACCGCGCTGCGGATGATACGGGGACGATATTGCGTTGATCGTCGCGTCACATTTCCAATTGGAAAAGTAAGGTAAACGGCCCGCTCGCCGCTCTGCGGCCACCAGAGTGACTGCGGTACACGTTCATGGCTTCCCCGAATGCGCACGAGTTCGCAGCTCGTTTCAGCCAGAAGGCCGACTTGAAAGCGGATGCCGAAAAGCTCGGCAGGCTGAACGGGTCGGGCCCCACTGAGGGCGGTTTGCGCAAGCTGTGGGAGATGAGCGAATTGTCGGCGAGCGAATTCGCCGACGAAGTCGCGCTGTTCTTCGAGCTTCCGCGCGTCACGCTTCAGGAGATGATGGCGGCGGAATCCAGGGTGCCGCAGTTCTCACGCAGGTTCCTGCGCGAGATGGCCGTGTTTCCGTGCCATCCGGCCGGCGGACCGCCGACACTGGTGCTGGCCGACCCGACGGACCGTGCGTCCATCCAGGCGGCGGCGATCGTGATGGGAACGGCGCCCCTCATTAAAGTGGCGTCATTCGAGGACATCGCCACCGCGCTCGATCAGCGGCTCGGCGAAGAGGAGAACGCCACCACAGAGGCCGCCGCCAGCGCGACCGTACATGATGACGACATCGACAATCTGCGCGACCTCGCGAGCGGCGCGCCGGTCGTCCGCGCCGTCAACGACATGTTCGAAACCGCCGTCGAGCTGCGCGCGAGCGACATCCATATCGAACCGGGACGTACCTCGCTGGTGATACGGATGCGCGTCGACGGGCTGTTGCGCAACGTCGCGACACCGAACGGCATTCCGCCGCAGGCTGTCATTTCCCGCATCAAGATCCTGGCGGGCCTCAATATCGCCGAACGCCGCCTGCCGCAGGACGGTGGCGCGCGGGTCCGGGCTGCGCGCTCGGAGATCGACGTGCGTGTCGCGATCATGCCGACGCAGTATGGCGAGTCCGCCGTCATCCGCCTGTTGCCACGCGACCGGGCGTTGCTATCGGTCGACAAGCTGGGCTTCCTGGCCGCCGACCAGAGCAAGTTGCGGCGCATGCTGGCCTTGCCACATGGTATGGTCATCGTCACCGGTCCGACCGGTAGCGGCAAGACCACGACGCTTGCGACCGTGCTGTCGCTGCTCAACGAGCCGACCCGGAAGATCCTGACCATCGAGGATCCCGTCGAATATGAAATCCCCGGCGTTTCCCAGTCCCAGGCCAAGCCCTCGATCGGCCTGACGTTTGCGACCGCGTTGCGTTCCTTCGTGCGTCAGGACCCTGATGTCATCATGGTCGGCGAGGTCCGCGACTCCGAGACCGCGCATGTCGCCATCCATGCCGCGCTCACCGGCCATCTCGTGCTGACAACGCTGCACACCGAGACGGCGGCGGCGGCCGTGCCGCGGCTGCTCGACCTCGGCGTCGAGGCGTTCCTGCTACGCTCGACCTTGCGCGCGGTGATCGCGCAGCGCCTGGTGCGCCAGCTCTGTGACCGCTGCAAGAGCAGCCGGCCGCTGACCCACGCCGACGTCGAGGCCGATCCGCGTTACACCGCGGTCGGTCTTTCCGTCGGCAATGTCATCTTCGAACCCGTCGGCTGCGAGCGCTGCGGCAATGTCGGGTATCGCGGCCGTATCGGCGTGTTCGAGGTGCTGGAGATGAACGAGGACGTCCGCGCGCTGGTCGAGGAGAAGTCCGACTGGGAATCCATCGACAAGGTCGCCATCCGCAACGGCATGACGACGATGATCGAGGACGGCCTCGCCAAATGCCTGTCGGGCATGACTTCGGCGGCGGAGATCCTGCGCGTGACCACCGTGCGGTGACGAGATGCCGAACTTCCGCTATCGCGCGCTGACGCAAAAGGGTGAGGTGGTCTCCGGATCGATCACGGCGGCCAACCTCGCCGAAGTGGCTCAGCGCATCGAATATCTCGGCCTGGTCGCGATCGATGCCGGCCCCGAGGAGGAAGCCAAGGGCTGGTCGCTGTCGCTGGCCTCGCTGACGCTGTCGAAGCCCGGGCCGGCCGATGTCACCATCTTCACCCGCGACCTTGCGCTGCTCTTGAAGGCGGGTGCCCGGCTCAACGACGCGCTCGAGCTGCTGGCCAATGACATGGATGTCGGCCGGCTGCGCCCGGTGATCAATAACATCAAGACAGCGATCCTGTCCGGCGAGAGCTTTGCGGAAGCCCTCGGGCGCGAGCCGACACTGTTTCCGCCCATGTATGTCGCGCTGGTCAAGGTTGGCGAGATGTCGGGCGGGCTCGACCATATCCTGGAGACGATCGGGATCGAACGGACGCGGGCCGAAGCTCTGCGCCGCAAGGTGACCGGTGCCTTGCAGTATCCGGCCTTCGTGCTGCTGGCGGCCGGCGGAGTGCTGATCTTCTTCGTGACATTCGTGCTGCCGCAGTTCTCGGCGGTGCTGCGCGACTTCAACGCGAAGACCGACCCGGTCATCGAGGTCTTCTTGACGCTTTCCGATATTCTGCGCGGCCATGGCTTCGAGGTCGGCGCCGTGGTCGCCAGCGCCGTCATCGGCGGCTGGCTGGCCTGGCGCAGGCCGGCTGTTCGCGCCGGCATCGTGACGCAGATCGCGCGGCTGCCTGTGATCTCGACCGTGGTCGAATTCCATCGCGCCGCGCTGTTCTCGCGCAATCTCGGCATCCTGCTCGGCAGCGGCGTGACGCTGACGGCGACGCTGCGCATCCTGATCGACATCATGACCGCGACCGGTAACGTGTCGGCCTGGGCGGCGATGGCCGATCGCGTGCGCCACGGCGGCAGGCTTGCGGAGGCGCTTGCCGCTTCGGCCGTGCTGCCGCCGGTCGCAGTGCGGATGCTGCGGCTGGGCGAGGAGACCGGGCAGTTGCCGACCCTGTCGGGCCGGGTCGCCGAGTTCTACGAGGAGAAGTTGCAGCGGCAGCTCGATCGCGTCGTGGCCATCATCGGGCCTGCCGCGATCATCCTCATCAGCGTGGTGGTCGGCGGTCTGATCGTGTCGGTCATGACGGCGCTGTTGTCAGTGACGCAAGTTGTCGGTTGAGAAGGGGAGGGTCCGCATGATCGGCTTTTTGGGGAAGGCGCTGTTCCCTCCGCCGAGGCGGTGCAGCCGGCGGCGCGGCGAGGAAGGCTTTACGCTGGTCGAAATGCTGGTCGTCATTACCATCATAGGCATGATCATGGCGCTGGTCGGCCCGCGGGTGCTCAACTATCTCAGCGAGTCTCGCGTCAAGGCGGCAAAGATCCAGATCCAGAGTTTCAGCAGCGCGCTCGACCTGTTCTACCTGGACGCCGGCCGCTTCCCGACCAACTCGGAAGGATTGGGTGCGCTCGCCCGTCCGACCAGCGGCGTGGCGTCCTGGAATGGCCCTTATCTGAAGGGCGGCAATGTACCCAACGACCCATGGGGCAACCCCTATGTCTACAAGCAACCCGCAGAACGCGCGCCGTACGAAATCCGCTCGCTCGGCTCCGACGGACAGGAAGGCGGAACGGGAACATCGGCCGATCTCGTCTCCGGTGCGAACTGACACGGGCGAGGCCGGCTTCACGCTGCTCGAAATGGTCTGTGTGCTCGCTATCGTTGCGATGCTCGCTGCCGTGCTGCTGCCGCGCTTTCCATCGGACACGTCGCGGCCGCGGCTGGAGGCTTATGCGATCGAGGTCGCCGCTTTACTCAAGGCCGACCGCAATGCCGCGTTGTCGCGCTACGGCGCGGTGAGCGCCGTGGTGGACGCACGGGCGCGTACCGTGAGGTCGGGATCGGGGCCCTGGATCATCCAGGTACCACAGGACGTGGTGTTCGACGCGCTGTTGCCGCAACGCTGCAACGGAAGGCCGGCGCTCTCGACCATCAGTTTCTTTGCGAGCGGCATGTCATGCGGCGGCACCATCCGCCTGACTCGGCTCGGCAATGCCGTCGAGGTGCGTGTGAACTGGCTGACGGGAGGCGTGGACATTGTCGCGCAGGAAGTCCTCTAGCCGTCGCCGCGAAGCCGGCTTCACCATGATCGAGGTCGTCGTGGCGCTCGCGCTGGTGACGATCGTGCTGGCTGCGATCGGAACCCTGGTTGCGACCAATTCGCGCGGCGCCTGGAAACTCGAGCAGCATGCCGCCCTCGCCAATGCCGCACGCGTCGTCGTCTCGACGCTGCCGAGCGCGGGCGCGCCGATGCCGGACGATCTACGCGGGCGGGTCGCCGGCCATCGCTGGCAGATGCGCGTAACGCCGTTCCTCGACGAGGTCGTGGTCGTGCCGCAGTCGCGGTTCATCCCGCAGCGCGTCGAATTGCGTGTGCAGGCGCCGGGCGGAGCGATGGTGTCGTTCGAGACGATACGTTTGCAGAGCAGGGGCGGGAGCTGATGACCCTCGTCAGGCAATGGCGCGCCGAGGATGGTTTTACGCTGTTCGAAGCCCTGGTCGCGCTTGCGCTGATGGGATTGATCATGGGTGCGCTGGCCTCGGTCACCGCGCAATGGCTGCCGAGCTGGAATCGCGGCATCATCCGCGCCCAGCGCAACGAGCAGGTCGCGGTCGCGCTCGACCGGCTCACGGCCGATCTGTCGGCGGCCGACCACGTGACGCGGTCCGACAATCTGCCGCTGTTTCGCGGCTCGGAAAACGGCGTGATGTTCGTCCGCTCCGTGCTCGGCCCGAACGGCCGGCCGGGACTGGAGATCGTTCGGATCTCGGAGATCAACGACAGAGGCAGCCCTGTGCTGGTGCGCATGCGTGCGCCTTTCGTCCTGCTTCAGCCAGGTGATCCCAGGACCGATCAGATCCCGTTCGCCGATCCTGTCGTGCTGCTGCGGATGCCCTATCGGATCAACTTCGCCTATGCCGGCCTCGATGGCAAATGGGGAAGCCGCTGGCTCGAGACCGGCGAACTGCCCACCTCGGTCCGCTTCGATATCCGGGACGTCGAGCGAGAAAAGGTGATTTCGAGCGCGGCGCGGATCCATGTCGAGATGGGTGTGCCGCGGCCGGATCCGTCGACCGAGCAGGAAGCGACGCAGACGCCGCCCAGCAACGGGCCGACGTGATGAACAATCCGGCCTCGCGACTGAAACGCAAGCTGGCGGCGCAGGACGGTTTCATCGTCGTCGCCACCCTGTGGCTGCTTGCGGGATTAGCCGCACTTGCGACCGTCGCTTCGGTCTATATCGCGCAATCGGCCAATGCGCTTTCGGCGCTGGATGCAGCGACGCAGTGGGAGATGCTGAGCTCGGCCGGCGTCGAGCTTGCCGCCTACCAATTGTCGGCGCCGGCGACGGTGCGACGTCCGACCCATGGCGGGTTCGGCTTTCGTCTGGCCGGCGCTTCGGTGCGCGTCGAATATATGTCGGAGGCGGCACGCATCAATCTCAACATGGCGCCGCGTTCGATGATCGCGGGCCTGTTCAGGGTGCTCGGCGCGCCGGCCGAAGCCGCGGATGATTACGCTGCGCGCGTCATCGCCTGGCGGCGCACGCCGCGATCGGGCGGACAGGATACGGAGCTGGCAGCCTATCATGCGGCGGGCCTTGCTTACGTGCCGCGCCAGGCGCCGTTCAGCAGCGCCGATGAGCTGTGGCTGGTGCTTGGCCTTCCGGCCACGCTGGTCGAGCGCGCCATGCCTTTCGTCACCGTATTCAGCGGCATGACCGAGGTCAACGTGCTCGATGCCGCGCCGGAGGTGGTCGCGGCCTTGCCGGACATGAGCCAGGCCAAGCTCGACGCCTTCCTCAATCAGCGTGCGGACCTGCCGCCGGACAATCCCGAGTTCGTCATCGGAGTGCTTGGCGGACGGCAGCCGGGCGCCACGATATCTGCGAGCAATGCCTACCGGGTGCGCATGCGGATCACGCTGGCGGACGGCCGGCAGCGGATGCCGGAGGCGGTGATCCAGATTCCGGGGCCGGGCGAGAAGGAGGCCTTCCGCGTGCTGGCATGGACGGACGAGGTCGATCCCGAACGGGGCGGGCGGCCGAAGCCGCGGGAGGGCAGATGAGTATTCCCAGTCAGATCGCCGCCGCGCTGTCGCTGTGGATCGATAGCGTTGCGCGTACGGTGAGCTCGCGACTCGAGCGCGCGCGCGGCGCCCGGCAGATCGCGATCTGCGAGGACGAGGAGGGTGCTTTGACGCTGCGTCTGGCTTCGAAGACGAGCAAGGATACCGATCTGCCGTGCTGCCGCATCAGCATCGTCGACGGCGCGATCAGCGAGCCGCTGTCGCCGGAATGGTCCGCGGCGATGAAAGGTTCGGTGGTCGATTTCGCGCTGCAATCATCGCGCTTCGTGTTTCGCCCGCTGGAGCTACCGGGACGCGCGGTCGAATTCCTCGACGGAATTATTCGCGCCCAGATCGATCGACTGACGCCCTGGAGCCCGGCAGAGGCGGTGTTCCACTGGACGCCGCCGCAGGCGATCGCCGATGATCATGTGGAGTTGACTGTGGTGGCGACGGCGCGCGCGGCCGTGACGTCGCTGTCGCAGGCTCTGCTCGATGCAGGGGCCGCTGCGGTCGATATATCGACAGCCGCGCCCGGGATGGAGCGGATCGCCGTCTATCACCAGCGGGTCGGCGGACAGACAGGCTCAAGCCGGCTTCGCCTTGCGTTGATCGCGGTGCTGGCGACCACCGGCGTGCTGGCGATGCTATCGGTCGGCTTCGGCGGCATCGTGACCAGTTCCTACGATACCGAGCAGCAGCAGATCCAGCGCCGGATCGCCGAGCGCCGCGCGACTGCCCGCGGCAGCCAAGGCGGCCCCGGTAGTTCCGCGCTCGAACTTTTGGCGCGCCGCAAGCAGACGATGCCGTCGGCCGTGATGGTGCTGGAGGAGCTGTCCGGCATCCTGCCCGACCACACCTATGCGACCGAGCTCAGGATCGAGGGTAACAAGCTCCAGATCACTGGTCTCACCCTCGACGCGCCGTCGCTGATCCAGATCCTGGAGCAGTCGCCGCATTTCGCCAGCGCCGGCTTCTTTGCACCGACCACGCGGGCCGCCAACGAGCCCGGCGAGCGCTTCCACATCGAGACCAGGATCAAGCCGCAATTCGGGTCAGGCACATGATCAGCATGCAGAAGTTCGAGGGATATCTTACCCGCTTCCCGATCGCCGCGGTCGCGGCCTATGTCGCGCTGGTGGTGCTGTTCGCATTCACCACGGTGCAGACCGTGATCGAGATTCTGGGCAGCCGCGACGCGGCGGCGACCAGCGCGGAGATTCTCCAGACGCTGGAAGCCCGGCGCCCTGCGCAGCGCTCAGCCGCCCGCAGCGACGTGAGCGCGCCGACGGGCTCGGCATTCCTCGAAGGACAGACGGTCTCGGTCGCGAGCGCCATGCTGCTGCAGCGGGTGCTCGCGGCGACCAAGCGGGTGAACGGCAACACGCTGTCGTCGCAGGTCGATGTCCAGGGGCCGCTCGCCAAATCCGGTTTCGTTTCGGCGACGTTCAACATCGAGCTCGCCTCCGCCTCGCTTCAGCCGCTGCTCTATGATCTCGAGGCCGGCATGCCCTTCCTCTTCATCGACGAGCTCGTGGTGCAGCCCGCCACGGGCAGCGCCGACAAGATGCGCCTCGTCCTGGGCATCTCGGCGCAGCGACAGAACGCGAAGTGAACGACGCGACCTCGGGCGGAGAGGCATCAGCTCGCGATCGCGGCGCGCGGGCACTCAAGCGGTTGCTGCGCGACCGGATCCCGGCTTCATTTCAGGTCTGAACAGCAGCAACAGGAACAAGACACCGAACGCGTCGCCGAGGCTGAACAATTGTGGTTGGAAGAACGCCCCAAACGCCAGGGCGACCAACCCGCCCAGGCGTGCACTGGCAAATCGGCGTTGCTGCCGGTCCTTCCCCGTTGATCCTGCCGCCTCGGCGCCTGCAGCGGCAATGACGCAGCCGACGAAGAGGATTATCAATCCGCCTCCGACGACTCCGAATTCGACCAGAGTCTTCAAATAGCCGTTGTGCCCGGATTCAAACGCTGTCGCGCGCTTGAACCCGATGCCGAACGGATGATCCGTGATCGTCGCCAGGGCGGCAGACCAGTATTCGTCCCTTCCCGTGAATCCCGAAGACAGATCTCGGCTTGGATCGTCGAGCGCGAGAATGCTGGTGATCTGCGGCCAAAGAAATATGCAGAACAGCAAACCAACCATCGCCGCCACCACCTTCCACGGGCGCAGGGGATTGAAGGTCAGGTCATGCACGACGAAAGCGGAAATGCAGCCGATCAGGGCGTAGCGCGAGCTCACCATTGCGGCCATCGAGAAGCACATGATCCTGACGACGATACCGATTTTCCCTGTGTGGAATTGCGACATAATGAAGCCTGCGAGCAACGGCGCGGCAAAAAGATTGGGCTGAATACCCCCGACGTTGCGGCCCTCCGGCAATCCCAGGACGGCCAGCGCGGAGACGCCGAACAGACAGAATATGATGGATGCCACGTTCATGCAGGTTTCGATGTCGTCCGATGGCAGCGTCCACAAGACAGACAGCGACAAGGCAGTCAGCATGAGCAGGAAGGTGTAAAAAATTCCAACAAACGTCGCCGCTTCGTCATCGTGCAACTGCAGGGCAGCAGACAGGTAGATGATGCCAATGATCGCCACTTGCGCAAGGCTTAATCGACCCAGGCTGGAGAGTGCCCGCGACGCGCGCATCAAGCACATGGTCGCCATGAACTGCCCGATTCCGGTAATCTGGCCGATCAGAACCAAGCCGCCCAAGGCGAACGCAGTCGGAGCGTCCGCGAAGTCTGCGTTGAGATCGATCATCGGGAAGCTAAGAAGGCCGCACCACACCCAGAAAGAAACGAGTATTGCAATCGTCGGAGCGCTGCGGGCGCGGAAAAGTACGGCAACGCCGGAGGTCGCTCGACGCTTGCTCGCGTTGGTCGTCGCGTGGCCGACGAAAGATCCTGGTAGGTTCAAGGAAGTCGTCCCTCTTGCGGGGTGCTCTCGTCAGACCGTCGGTCCCGGCAGGCGGACATGCTCCGGTGGGGATCCCGCCAGATGCCGCTCCATCATGGTGATGTATGCCGTCTCCAGATGACGGGTGTATTGCCTCGTGTCGTACAAGGGCGTCGTCAGCCGATTGCGAGCCAGCTTCGCTCTTAGCGTCGCCAATCTGGCAGGATCGTTCGCCAGTTCGATCGCCAATCGTTCGTAGGCGGCCGGCGTCGTCATGATCAGTTCGGGGAGGCGGATTGCGTTCAGCAAGCTCGCACCGACACGAGACGCGAATGTTTCGCCGAGGCAGGTCACGACCGGAAGTCCGCTCCAGAGCGCATCGCTCGCGGTCGTATGAGCGCCGTACGGAAGCGTATCGAGGAAAAGGTCCGCGCAGCGATGCCGCGCCAGGTGCGCAGGGTTTGGGAGCCGACGAGCGAAAACCAGACGACGCGGCGCGACGCCTCTTGCTTGCGCCTCCCGACGGAGATTGTCCACAGCCGTTGGATTGTCCTCGAACAGCCACAACACGCTGTTCTCCACCGCGGCGACGATCCGCATCCAGGATGAGAAGACGTCCGGTGTGATCTTGTAGTTGTCGTTGAAGCAGCAGAAGACGAAAGCGTCATCCGGCAGCCCGTGCTCGACGCGGGCGGGCGTCACGTCCGCGATTGCACGGTTGCGATCGTTTGCCTGATAGCTATCTGGAAGCCAGACGATTTTCTCCGCGTAGCAATCGAAATCGTGCTCGGGAATGACGGTTCGGTCCGCGATGATGTAGTCGATGAAGCCGGCGCCGATGGTACCGGGAAAACCGAGATAGTTGATCTGGATCGGGGCGGGACGCATGGCGAAGATGCCGGTGCGCGAGTCCTGGGTATATCCTTTCAAATCGACGAGGATGTCGACTTCCAGTGCTCTGACAAGCGCGGCGATTTGGGCGTCACCTTGCGGTTTGGCGTCGACGAAGCGCTCGAACGCGGCTTCGATCCGCCGGCGCATGTCCGAGCCGTCGTTTGGGCCGACCGAGATTGCGGTGACTTCAAAGCGCGTCCTGTCGTGATGTTCGAAGACGCCCGCCATCAGCTGTGAGGTCGCGTGCTGATGAAAATCGGCCGAGAGATAGCCAACGCGGATACGGTCGTGATCGTAGCGCTCGCCGCGCCAGACCGGCGCGCTATCGAGTCGAAAGTTGTTCTCGACCCATGACTGCGCGCATCGGAGCTGGTCGGTGGCTGCGGAAGGAATCGCGACGAACATGAACGGTGCGACGAGGCTCCCGCTTCGGACCGACGACCTTACGAATGCGCAACCAGTCTCGAAGCCGGTCCAATCGCAGCGATGCAATTTGATGCGCAAACAGGCGGCGACCACAGCAGATTGATTCGGATTGAGGTCGAGAGCCCTGTTCCAGGCGTCCAACGCGTCGTCGTAGCTTTTCTCGAGATAGGCGACCTGGCCCTTCGCCAGCCAGGCGTTCGTCAGGTTGGGATTCAGGATGATGGCGCGGTCGAGAGCCGCCGATGCATCGTGATGACGGCCGAGGGACAGAAACAAGGTCCCGCGGCCGAGCCAGGCCTCGGCGAAGGCGGCATCCGCGGCGATGGCGCGATCGAACGCGGCTTCCGCATCCTGCTGACGTCCCGATCGAAGGAGAATATTGCCATGCCCGGACCACGCCGACGCGAGGTGCGGCCCGATGGCGAGTGCACGGTCGTAGGCTGCCGCGGCGTCCCCGAGGCGGCCAAGATCGAGGAGTGCGTTGCCTCGGCCAACCCATGCCTCCGGAAGATCGGGTTGCAGCTTCAATGCATGGTCGGCGGCGGCCAAAGCTTCGCCGCGCCGGCCCAATTGGATCAGGGCATAGCAGCGGCCGAGCGCTGCTGCCGCCAGATCTGGCCGCAACGCGAGGGCATTATCGTAGGACGAGAGCGCCTCGCCGTAACGGCAGGTCGTGAAATGGATCGTGCCCTTGTCGAGATGAGCCTCCGCGAGCCGCGGGTTCAGTTGGAGGGCTTGGTCGTAGGACGCGAGTGCCGGCTCATATTGCCGCGACTTCGCCAGCGCCGAACCGAGCATGAAGTGGGCCGGGAAATGTCGGGGGTGGTGGGTCAACAGGCGTGTCAGCTGTTCGATCGCCTCCGAATAGCGGCCCATTGCCAAAAGCCCGGCTGCGCTTCCGTGCAGAAGTCCCAGGCTTGCCGGCGCGAATTGCAGTCCGTGTTGGCACAGCCGGATCAACTCGTGGTGCTCGCCGGCCCGATGCAGGACAGCCGCGTAGTTCTCAATGAACTCCACGTTGACCGGCTTCGACTGCAGCGACCGTGTCATCAGCGATTTTGCGCGGTCAATATTTCCCACCGCGGCCTCGGCTACGCCCAGGAAATGTACGGCCTGAAGATTATTGGGATTGGCGTCGATGATGCGTTGATACAGTTTGGCGGCAGCGGTGATATCCCCCTTGTTATGCAGGGACAGCGCCTGATCCAATACCCGTCGCTCGTCACGCATCGTTCAAGCCGCACACTGTCTCTCAGGTCCGATGGCCGGGAGGTACTCCCGCTCTGCTCGACCCGACCTCACTCCTTACGTTCCGAATTGCACAGGACTGTGACATCGCGGGCGTTAGCGGCCAGCCGCATGATAATCTGCGGGCCGTCGTTCGAACCAACGAGACCCGCCGCTCGATGGTGTGTCAATCCATGTAACATTGGTCTATATCGAGACGTCAGGTAACGACGCTCGTTCTCGGAAACACCATGCTTGAAACAAGTGCCGCGAGCTCCGACGCTTCGGATCGAACGCGGAGCCCTGCGGCACCGCGAGACGGGCTCGCACGAACGCGTATCGTCGGTCGGCTGAGAGCCGTCCGTGGCCAATGGAAGCAGATTGCCAATATCGGTTTGCTGGTTGCCGGGCTCGGCCTTGGTCAGGGGGCGATATTCATTGTCCAGACGATACTCGTGGCCGCGGGCGAGTACGAGCTTCTAGCCGCATTCGGCATGCATTATTCTTTCGCTATTCTGGGCATCATCCTGGTTGATGCCGGTGCGAGTACGACACTCGCCCGCGCCGTCGCCGGCTTACCGGCCGGTCGTGAGGCACGCGGTGATGTATGGCGGATGTTCTGCGAGACGAGCGCGATAAGGATTGTGGTAGCCTCGATCATCGGTGCCGCCGCTGCCGTGTATGTCTGGGATCTCTCGTCCGAGGAGTTTTCGCGGTGGTACGTCACCCTTGCGCTTCCCGGATTGTTGCTGTGGGCGGTCAACGGCGTGGGTCTGCTCGACGGTCTGAGACTTAGTGGCATCAGCGGGATCACGGGATCGGCAGCCTACGTGGTCACGGCAGCCGGCCTTGCCCTGGCAGCCCACAAGTCGGCCGCGGCAGCCGGCGCGATCCTCGGCGGGGCCTTTTCCATCGGCTATCTCGTGACGTTGATCGCGCAATGGACGACGCTGGCCGGCAAGGGCTGGTACCCGCGGTTCCACAAGCTCACGCGTGCGGGTTTGACGAGGGCACTGACGGACGGCTGTGCCCTGTCTTTCCAGATCTTGCCGGGGCAGGCCAACATGCGCGTTCAGTTGGTGTTGAGCACGGTCTATCTTGGCGCCGAGACGACCGCTCTGTTCGTGTATGCCAAGCAGATCGTGACGGCAGCTACCCAGATCGTAGGGTTCGTCCTGCGGGTGGAGTTCCCAAACCTCGTGGAGAAACTGGCGGCAGCCGGAAAGCAGAAACTCGGCAGTATGCTCGGCGTCCAGAGAATGGCGCTCTATTGCGCGACGATGTTTGCGGTCGCAGCTGTCGTTGCTGCCGGCATCGCCGCGGAGATGCCGGATTTCGGCTTGCATCGGGCTGCGTTGGTCATCGCGGTCTTCGCGCCGACGATCATCACGATGTCGTTGCTGCTGATGATGATGCAAGCTCTGGCTGCGACGGGAGCCTATGGGCTCGCCGCGTGGGCTCTTGCGGTCGGCTCGGCGGCGGGAATGCTGGCCAGTTACATGCTGGTCTCGATACTTGGTGTCTATGCTTTCGTGGCAGGAGAGGTCGTATTGAATCTGGTCGGGCTCTATGTCGGATATCTCTATCTGCGCCGCTAAGGGACGATGGAAGGTGAAGGTCCGTCAACGCCGAACCCGAAGCCGCCGTATCGCCCAGTCCTGTCTTCCGCGTGTTGGGAATTGCCGCGTCAGTACCAGAGCGTTGTCAACCCAGGTCCGCCGGTTTCGGCACCATCGCGATGGGCGCCGTTGGGACGGGCTTGGCTGCGGGCCCCCATGGCAGTCGGAATGAGATGGGCCTCAGGAAATTCTCCGCAGCAGCCACGATGACCCTCTTCCTTGCCAGCACCTTCGATTCGACGAGGTGCCAGGACAGCGCCGCGAACACCATGCTGAGCGCATAGGCCATGACAAAGCTCAGCAGCCAGTTCTTGTTCCCCGGAAAGAGATAGACGAGGAGTTGCTGTATCGGCAGTCCATACAGGTACACTCCGTAGGAGTAGTCGCCGGTCCGATTGACGAATGTCTCCTGGAAGTTGGACAGTCCGACGAAGATCGTGGCGTAGGCGATCGGGATCATCGCCAGATATTGCAACGCGCCGCCCCAGAGCAGGACATAGGAAAGCACGACCGAAAGCGCGAACAGGTCAGCTCGCAGCGGAACCTTGTCCTTGAGCTCGAACATGGACACGCCGGTCAAGAACGCGAGGACGAGAGTCTCGATCTGCACTCTCCCATCACCTGCGGACCAGTCTGCCGGCGCGTGAATTCCCAAGGCCTGCATTCCCAGCAGGCAGGCAAACGTCGCCACGGTGATGATCGGAACGGCAAGGCGGAAGTGCGCCAGTTGCAGGACGAGCACGGTAGCGAGGATTGCGTAGCAGTACATCTCCGCCGGAATGGTCCAGAGCTGCAGGTTCACGACTCGCGGCACGGGGTTGTTAAGAAAGACGCCAGGCAGATAATATTGGATATCGCCGATGATATTGAGAGGATATGCCTGAAACAGAGGGTCGCTGAAATACGCGGCCAAAGGCAAGCTGGTCACGAGAGGACCGAGGACGAGCATTGCGAGAAGCGACTCGACGCAAAGCGCCGGGAAGATACGGAGAGCTCTCAGCAAGAGAAAGCCGGCTGTCGTCTTTGAACGATGCAGGCTTCCTGCGACAAGGAATCCGCTCAGGGCGAAGAAAGCCGGCACGACCGCCCAGATAATGGGCTGGTAGACCGGTGGCTGGGCCACGGAAACCGCACCGATGCGGACCGTCGAGTCGGCCAGCGACTTGAAGGTCTGGACATCGGCGCCCAGCGTGAACGTTTTGCTGTGGATGAAGAGGACGGCCGTAGAGAGAAATATCCTGAGGTAGTCGAAGCCCGTTGAATGCCCCTCAACGAACTCCATCCGAGCGGAGATTCTTTCCCCTTTTGGCAGCGCGGAAGCCATCAGCGCAGGCCCCTTCGCGCTCTCATGACGAGTATCACCTACTTTGCTCCCTGTCGGATCACACGCTACGATATGTTAGATATGGGATTTTATATCCATGTGACATCTTCGGTCCAAGCGGCAACCAGGGCTATCGACCTGTCGCAGTTGACCGCTCTTTGCGCGGTAACGAAGGACCAGACTTGCGAACCATGGCTGACAACGCCAGCGAACGCCCACATGACGGGCTGCGAAAAGAGGTGTGATACTCCTGGTCACAATCCGTCCGCGAGGCGAGGGACCGTACGTGGTTGATCGTGGTTCGGCCGCCCGCTTTCTGCTGTTGATGAGCGCATCACAAATCGGTTCACCGTGCGAAGACCCGTCCAGTTTACTTTTGATCAGAGCCGACGCCCCTGACCTGTGGGCGCAGGGCTTCTCTCGAGGGTCGCCAGCCCGACGTCTCTGGCCGGCGGCGGCTGCCCGTCGTGACATGTTCGATCGAGCGAACCGGCGCCGCCGATGGCGCCGTGTGCGGCACAGGTGTGGCGGCTGGTTGCGGAAGGGATGCGAATTCGCGTTCGAGCGAACGGATAATCGAGATGCGATCCCATTTCTGTTCGGCGCGTGAGCGCGCGACGGCACCGAGGCGACCCCGCAGGGCTTCGTCTTCGGCCAGCGTCGTGATGGCCGCGGCAAGGGCGTCGGCGTCGCCCGGGGCGATGACGAGGCCTGCGCCTTCGACCTCGGCGGCAATTCCCGTACCGGGCTCGGTCATGGCGACGAGCGGTCGGCCGGATGCGAGCATGCCGGCGAGCTTGGACGGCAGAACCAGGTCGGATATCTCGGCCTTTTGCGGCAACAGCTGAATGTCGGCGGTGTTGAGCAGTTCCGAGACTCGATCAAGCGGCTGGAGATCGAGGAAGTGCACGTTGTGCAGGCCGGCAGCCATTTGAACCAATGCCGGTTTGACAGGACCGTTTCCGCAGAGAACGAATTTCACGGAGGGCTGGCTCTCGGCCAAGGCTGCGGCGGCTTCGATGACCAGCTCCAGCCCCTGCTTGTTCGACATCGCTCCCGAGTAGAGCGCCACGATGTCGGTTGGCGCCAGCCGCAGTTCCGAGCGGAGCTGCGTTTGATTGCTTCCCGGCACGACCACGCTCGTATCGATCCAGTTCCGGAACTCACGTAACCTGGCGGGCACGATGCCCTTGTGCTCGAGGCGGCGTACCATTTGTGTTGAGATGGTCGACACGCGGTCAAATGCACGCAATATCCATCGTTCGACCGTACGCATCAGCTTGCGCGTGACGCCGCTGCGGAGCAGCCCGACCTCGAAGGCTGCGTCTACTTCGAGGTCCTGAACATGGACCCAGGAGGATGCGCCGGTCATCCTGGCGGCCAATGCCGCCATGGGGGCGGAAAGCAGGGATGGCGCCACGACGAAGATGATATCGGGACGCCACCAGAACGCGCTCGACAGCAAGGGGGCGGCTGCCGAAAACAGGAAGGAGGCATGGTGAAGCAGCCGCTTGAGACCCGTGGGCCGGCTTGGCACGTAGATCGGCGCCCGGATGACGTCCACATCGTTCAGACGTTGATAGCGATACCATACCGAACGAGACTCCGGTGGGATGCTCCAGTCGGGGTAATAGGGTGGGGCGGTGACCACGCGAACCTCGTGGCCCCAGCTGGCGAGACTCTCGCAGAGTTCGGTGTTGTATTTTGCCACGCCGATCAGATCGGGAGCATAATTTATCCCTATCACCAACACCCGCATGACCGTCCTCATTTTTCGGTCGAAGCGAAAGGCTTCGACCGGTCGCGACAAATCCCGGCCCGCCGAGCCGGTTATGGGATCGGTCGTGGCGCCTGCAGGCCGGAGCGTGTCTTGGGGTGAAGCCGAGTCCGGGACGATCCTGGGCAGAATCGACCTCAGGGCGCGCCCTCCTGCATATTGTTATGTCTGATATCATTCAGTATGTGACGTTATCGCAATAACGATACGACAAATAACGGAGGCGGGGGCGGGCGATCCCCGAGAATTGAATCGGTCGGTGCAACATACGGAAATCAGAGGCCCGGCTCCGCGTGTGCGGCAATCCGAGATCAGGCCAGGGTGCGCATCGCGGCAGCAGGGCGGGGCGTCGCAGGTGGTTGCGAGGCAGCGCTACCACTGTCAGTTACGACATGCCGGCGATGTGGGGCACGCGTTCCAGACATGCTGCGGCGGCCACCGGCGACTTCAGACGTCGATCCGGTCGTCTCAGCTGCGTCAGACTCGAGGTCTGGGTTCACGGACGCGGAGAGGCCTGCACCGCGCGCACGACATCGATTAACGCCGTCGCCATGCGGTCGATACTGAATCGATCCGCGAACAAGTCGTGTGTTCGTCGGCCCATGGCTGCCCGGCTTTCCGAAGACATGGCCAGCCATGCACGCAGGTTGTTGAGCGTTCCCGCCAGCGAATCGTCGGCCACAAGACCGGCACCGGCAGCCTCAACCTCGCGCCATATATTGACCTTGTCAGAAACCAACACGGGCAGGCCACAACCCAGGGCCTCGGCGACCGAGATGCCGAAATTCTCCTGATGGGAGGGCAGCACGAAGGTCTCGCTGCTGTAGAATGCGCCCCATTTGGCGTCGCCCTGCAGCATGCCCGGCCATGTGATGCGATCGGACATACCCAAGGCCCGGGCCCTGGCTTTGAGCTGGCTGACCCAGCCGGTCTGATCCGGTCCGGCCATCAGCAGGTGCAGGCGAGGTTCCTCGGCCGCCACGCGGGCGAACGCTTCGACAAGCAGATCGCACCCCTTCTTGGCGTGCAGCCGCCCGAGAAAGAGCAACACCCGCTTGCCACGCAACTCGGGATGGGCGGCAAGGAAGGCCTCTCGCAGCGAGGGCGCGTCCTGCGGCGGCAACCGTGTGCCGTAGGACACCACGACCTCGCGCGCCCGGTAAGGCCAAAACGAGCGGCGCGCGAGCAACCGCTCATCCTCGCTCGTGAACAGCACGGCCGCAGCGTCGCGCAGAACCCGGTATTCGGCCCATGGCCAGTAGAGACATTTCTTCAGGTGCTTGAGGGGATAGTTCCACCTGAACCACGGATCAAGCATCCCGTGCGTGAACACGACGTAGGGCTGCCTCAATTCGCGCATCGCCTGCCAGACGGCAAAGCTGTGGTATTGCCAGATACCGTTCACAATGACCGCGTCATAGCCACCGGCGTGGGCACGCAGCCACGGCTGGAGCGACGTCGAGAAACGGTAATTGCCGCGCGGCGGTCCGAGCGCATGTACAGGTAACGGAAAGGATGCCAGGTGAGGTGCCTTGGGATCGTCCAGACAGGCGACTTCGACCTGGTGGCCCATCTCCAGCAGTCGCAACCCACGCTGGCGCACGCCCTCGATGGGGCCGCCGCTGCTGGGGTTCGCGGACGAAATCACGTGCAGCAGCTTCACTGGCGTGTCCTCATGCTGCGGCAAAATGTCGATACAGCGTCATCGCCCAGTCGCGATGCCGCGTGACGCCGCTGCTTGCACCCGGATTGAGCCACTGATGGATCGGCACCGCAAAGCCGGTCTTGGGCCGGTTCAGCACGCCTTCCGGCAGTTCGGGCGCGACGCGCCTGACGATGGTGCGCTTTTCGCTGTTCGCGTCGAATTCCGGAAGCTCCACGAAGTCTTGCAGCAGTTGCAGATCGACCAGGGGCACACGGATCTCGAGCGAATGCGCCATGCCCGCCCAGTCGGCATCGCGCAGCAACTGGTTGCGCATGTACCACTGCATCTCGAGAGCGGACACCGCCAGTCGGTCGCTCTCCAGTCCGTCAGTGCTGGCATCGAGGCGATTCATGGTCGCGAGCTCCTCCAGGCCGTGTTTGGCCATGGCCGGGTCCATCAACTGTGCGAGCTCCCACGGCATGTGGAGTGCTCGCCGCAACAGATATGCCCCCGACAGGCTGTGGCCGTATTCGGCGAGTCCCGCATATTTGGGCGACGGCAGCGCCGAAGCGAAGGGCTGGGCCAGACGCCGCAGCAGCAGCCCGGTTCGTTCGCCGACCGGTGCGCGCCGCATCAGTCTCACCAGGCGCGGTACCTGCCGGAAGCTCGGGTAGGAGCCGAACAGCTCGTCGCCGCCGAGCCCCGAGATCGCCACCTTCAGGCCCTGGGCGGCTGCAGCCTTGGAGACGAACCAGACGTTAATGCCGTCAATCGATGGCTGATCCATCGCGTCGATCAAATGCTGTCGGTCGCGCTCGAAGTCGCGAGCCGAAATCCGGTGCAGCGCATGTTTCGCGTGGAGCAGGCCCGCGACTTCGTCGGCCAGTCCGGCCTCGTCATTGGGACCGTCGGTATATTCGTTGAAGCCCAGGGTCAGCGTGCGCAACTCGCCGGCACTGGCCGCACAGGCCGCGAGCATGGTTGAATCCAACCCCGCGGACAGAAAGACGCCGACAGGTACGTCCGCCACCATGTGCGCGGCGACGCTGTCCTTGATCGCTGCGGCGATCTGATCGAGCGCGTCGTCGGTGCGGGCGCCGGCGGCCGTGGGCAGGCGACCCAACGCATCCACGATGCTTGCGAAGCGAACCGGCCGGCCGGCGCGCTCGGCGCTGAACCGCT
Source organism: Bradyrhizobium sp. (assembly GCF_035935975.1). GTDB lineage: Bacteria > Pseudomonadota > Alphaproteobacteria > Rhizobiales > Xanthobacteraceae > Bradyrhizobium. The sequence goes on along the minus strand of NZ_DASYWN010000037.1, from coordinate 63,087 downwards.
GCCAATGCCCGGCCGGCAGCGCGCGGATGCCGCGGTACAGGGTGTATGGCTCGGGTACCGACCCCCACAGCAGGAAGCCGGCGTGGCCAGCCGGTTCGGGCCTTCGGTCCACCGGGGCTTGCAGCAACGGCTTGACCTGGGACGCGAAGCGAACGGTGGCGCCATCGTCCGCCACGTACAGCGGCTTGATGCCGAACGGGTCCCGGGCCAGCAGCAACTCGCGCCGACGCGCGTCCCACAGTGCGAAGGCATACATGCCGCGAAGCTCGGAGAACATCTCTTCGCCGCGCTGGGCGTAGAGTTTGAGCAACACTTCTGTGTCCGATTGCGTTCGCGTCGCAACGCCGTCGCGGTTCAGCCGGGCGCGCAACTGCTGGTGATTGTAGATCTCGCCGTTGAAGCAGATCCAGTTGCCGGTTTCGGGGTCCAGCATGGGCTGCGCGCCGCCTTCGCTCAGATCGATGATGGCCAGGCGACGATGTCCGAAACCGACGCGCCCGTCGCCGGCAATCCACAGGCCGTCGCCATCCGGACCGCGCGCGGCCATCGCATCACGCACGCGCAGCAGCTCGACCTTGTCGATGGGGGGCGCCTCGGCACGGTATGCGAAGGCACCAGTAATTCCACACATGGTTCAGCTGCCTGGTCCGGAGTCGATTTGATCTTCGTCGCAAATGACGTGACACCAATGTCTAACCGTGGGTCCGCGGCCGGCTTATCTACTCAATGTTATTATCTTCCGCAATGCGTCGCACGGCACCGATCGCCGCGCTCCCGATATCGTCAAACTGTAATGTTTGTTTGATAGATGTCGCTCGACACATAACATAATGATTACAGGGTCGCATGTTCTACGTTCCCGATCGTGCCACGACAGCGCACGCGCGCTTGCGGTTCGGGGAGGACGTTTGGCTCGTCACCATCGTCGGCCGCCAATCGTCCCAATGCTCTGTCCCGTGAGTTCCGTCGGATATGTACAAGCCTCGCGGGCACCAACTCTCTGATCGGATTTCACTTGCTTCAGAGATATCGGAACGAGCTGCAGCCACGGTCCGCTCGCCCCTGCCATCTCCCGAGGCCGCATCGGTTGTGAATGCAGAGGAGCCGGCCGCGGTCGCCGCTCCGTGGCTTAAATCCGTCGTCATCTTCGGGCTGTTGTTTGGCGTCGTCTGGCTTTCGCTGTACACCGCCTACGCCATGCTGCCCTTTATCAGGCCGGGCTCGGTCGTGATTGCGTACGCAAAACTGGATACCCTTGTGAAGGGCCAGATGTTCGGTCCGCAAGACCGCAATCGCGTGATGATCTTCGGCAATAGCAAGCTTCTCTCCGCGTTGCGTCCGCCTGACCTCGATGCAGCGATCGGATCCGGTTTCCGATCGTATAACCTGGGGCTACCCGGCGAAGTTCACTTTCTGCCCATTCTGGAAGCCGCATTGGAAGCCGGCAACATCCCCTCGCACGTGCTGTTGACGATCCCTTGGGACGACAAGAGCGAATCCGACGCGCTTGCTGATATCCTGCGCAACGATAACGCGCTGGCAAGCACGCTGTTTCCGTTTCGTAATTTGCCCCGCGAGGCAGCGCTGTTCGCGTTTCAAAATCTGGATCGACTGTCGGACGCCCGTCGCGACGTGGAGGATCAGCGCGCAGCAATGCTCCACGATCGCGGCTGGTACTTCATCAAGTCGCAGAGCCATTACCAGCACGATCGGCTTCCCGACAACTACGCCCTGCCGACCGATCATCCCACACGTGCCGAGCCGCGGCTGATAGCTGAAAGGTCTCAGTCCCGTGACCGCCTCGAACGGCTGGCGAGGCAGCATGGCTTCCAGGTCCTCATTGTTCCGGGCTTCTTTCGCGCCGGCGAGGCTGCTCCGCCGCCGGCCGCTGACAATGCCAGGTTGGCGGTGATCTCGGACCGGCCCCTCATTCGGGTGTTGGGGCCGGACTATTTCATCTATCCGCCAGCACTCTTTGCCGATCCGCAACACATGAATCCGGCCGGGGCGCACGCCTACACAGCCGATCTCGCCAAATTGTTGAAGGCCAGCGGAGCGTTCGACTGATGCTCTTCAACTCCTTCGAGTTTCTGGCCTTCTTCGTAACGTTCCTGGTGGTGTTCTTCTCGTTGCCGGGGCGAACCCAGCCGCTGGTGCTGCTCGTCGCCAGCTATATATTCTACATGAGCTGGCGCCCTTCGTTCGGGCTCTTGCTCGGATTGACGACGGTTGTGGATTATACGACCGCACTCATGATGGCGCGGGCCCGGACGGAGGGCGGACGCAAAGCTGCGCTGATCATCGCCCTGGCGATCAACCTGGGCATACTCGGAACGGTCAAATATCTGGACTTTCTGATTTCGAACGTGCTCGGCGCGATCGGGCTGTTCGGTTATGAGGTGCCGGATTACGCCCTTGGCCTGGTGCTTCCGTTGGGTATTTCGTTCTACACGTTTCAGTCGGTCGGCTATACGCTCGATGTGTACCATCGCAGGGTTGCGGCGGAACGCGACTTCATCACCTACGCCCAGTATGTGAGCTTCTTTCCGCAACTGATCGCCGGTCCGATCGAGCGTGCTGCACACATGTTGCCGCAGTTTCGGATCACGCATCGACCTGCCTACCGGAATGTCTCGGCCGGCCTGTTGCTCGCCGGCTACGGCCTGTTCAAGAAGATGTGCATCGCCGATGTGGTGGCGCCGGTGGTGAGCGGAGTCTACGCCAATCCGGCGCAGTATTCCGGCAGTTATCAACTGCTCGCGGCGGTGCTTTTCGCGCTCCAGATCTACTGCGACTTTTCGGGCTACTCGGACATTGCGCGTGGCGTGGCACGCATCATGGGTTTCGATCTCATGATCAATTTCGGGCAACCCTACTTCGCCACCAGCCTGAACGAGTTCTGGCGCCGTTGGCACATCTCCTTGTCAACCTGGTTCCGCGATTACCTGTTCATTCCGCTCGGGGGAAGCCGCGGCGGCGAAGGCTCCACCGCGCGCAATCTCATCATCGTATTCGCGGTCAGTGGTATTTGGCACGGTGCAGCCTGGAATTTTGTCGCTTGGGGCACGCTGCATGGGGTCTGCCTGGTCGTCGAGCGGGCCTTTGTCAGACTTGCGAAACCGGAAGCGTGGCTCGGTGCGACGGCTCAGCGGCTGCTTGGTTGGGCGTGGATGTTTGCCGTCGTGCTCGTGGGATGGATCTTCTTCCGCTCAACGAGTGTCGCCAACGCGATCATCACCCTGCGGAGCCTGAGCGACTTCGGTCCCATTTCCTATTTCACGCTGAAGATGCTCAATCTGGCGAGCGGGGAGCTGGTGATGCTCGCCGTCTCGCTCGCGTTGCTGTTCGTGATCGACTTCCACCTGTCGTTTCGGCCGCAGCGACTTCGTGAACTGTGGGAGGTGCGCTGGCTGCCAACGACTGCCGGTGTCGCGCTGACATATTACATCGTGCTGTTCGGCATTTTTGGTCATGCCGAATTCATCTACTTCCAATTCTGAGCCCGGCCGGCGCCACGAGGATTGGGCGCCAAATATCTTGACCCGAAGGGCGAGAAGGAGCGGTCGCAACCGCCCCCAATTCGCGGCGTATGCGGCCTACGCGTCCGACAACAGCTTTGCATGCTCGCCTTTCACCACCAAGTATCTGCCAAGGCAAATGGCGTCGAGTCCGGTGCGGAGGAAGCAGCTCATGGCCTGTTCGGGTGTGTCGACGATCGGTTCGTTCTCGTTGAAGCTGGTATTGAGCACGATCGGTATCCCGGACAGCTGGCCGAAACAGTCGATCAATTCGTAGTAGAGCGGATTGGTGTCCCGCGCGATGCTTTGCAGCCGTCCGGTGCCATCGACATGGGTAATGGCCGGAAGTTTCTCCCGCCATTCCGGGCGAAGCTTGACGACGTGCATCATGAACGGACTGAATACATCCTGTTCGAAATACGTCGATACTGCCGGCTGGAGGATGGTCGGAGCAAACGGGCGGAAGCTCTCCCTTCGCTTGATCTTGGCGTTGATCACGTCCTTCATGTTGGCGCGGGTCGGGTCGGCAAGAATGGAACGATTGCCGAGGGCGCGCGGTCCCCATTCCGATCGCCCCTGATACCAGCCAACCACCAATCCGGCGTGCAACAGGGAAGCCACCGCCTTCGGAACGTTGCCGGGCAGCAGTTCCCGCATGGGATTTTGGGCCGATTCCGCGGCGCGCCGCATCGCCTCATCCGAGTGAGCCGGACCCCAATAGGCATGGGTCATATGGAATCGTTCTCGTCCACCGGCGACATTGTGCCATGTCCACATGCCCGCACCGATGCACAGGCCGTCGTCCGATGAAGCCGGCTGCATATAGGCCTGCTGGAAAGGCGTGTCGCGCAGCAGGCGCGCGTTCATGACACCGTTGAGCGCGCAGCCTCCGGCATAAACGACCTGCTTGCTCGAGACCTGATCGTGGAGCTTGTTGAAGCAGTGCACCGCGACTTCCTCGAAGCGGACCTGACAGGAGCGGGCGATGTCCTTGTCCCGTTGCGTGAGCTCCTGACCGCGCTGGCGCGGCGAACCGAATTTCTCGATCCATTTTTCGGTAAACAAGCGCAGCATTTCCACGTGGTTTCGCTCGTCCATCTTTCCGCTTTCGCCGCCGCGGTGCATGCCGAAGAAGCCCTCGGCCAGCCTGAACCAGCCATCGGGCCGCGTTTGGACCAGTTCGCGCATCACCTCCGCGAAGCTATCGACGCCGTATGGCGCGAGCCCCATGACCTTGTATTCTTCCCCATATTCGGCAAAGCCGATGAATTGACAGCATGCCGTGTAGAAAAAGCCCAGGCTGTTCGGCAGATTGACTCGGTCGAGCACCTCTATCCGTGTGCCCTCGCAGCGCGCCGCCATCGCGCTGGTGAAATCGCCGCTGCCGTCGTAGGAGAAGCCGGCCGTGAGCCCGTCGAACGGCGAGCAGTAATAGGAGCTCGCGATGTGCGACAAATGATGTTCCACGTTGACGACTTTGGCCTTGATCATTTCCGGGGCTTGTCCAGCGGCTTCGGCGACCTGTTCGCTGATGCTCTGCTCGCCCTGGGCGCGTCGGATGTGCTCAAGCGCCGCTTTGCCGCCCGTGAGGGGATTACGCAATACATACGAAACCTGGGCCGCTCGATTCTGCGACGGGTCGCGCGCGACGGAAATGAAATCCAGATCCTTTGACGATATGCCACCCATTGCAAGAACCGACCGGATCGCCTGCTGCGGGAAGGACGGGTCATGCTTGATGCGTTTGCCGAAGCGCTCCTCAGCCGAAGCTGCGACCACCTTGCCATCGATGATGAGCGCGGCGGAGGCATCGGGATGGTTGAGGTTGAGGCCGAGAATTGCGGTCATCGGTACGGTCTTTCAGTTTGTGAAGCGGCTGCCGGAGACGGATTCCGTTCGGCCACGGCAGGAGATGGCAGCCGGAGCAGAAGGTTAACTAACAACGGAACTTATCATTACCGTGACTGATCGAGATGGTGCGCGAGGCTGGGGGCGGCGTTTGCAGCGCTATTTCTGGATACGCCGTTCTTCGACATTCCTTCGACCGAGCCACCACGCGACGCCGCGATCAATCATCAGACCGACGCGTGATGGCCCCATGGTGTTTCGCTCGATGATCACGTCGCGGACGCCGGGGGAGGTGACTTCAAAACCTTTTACTTCGATGTGGGCGTCTTGATCGAGCCGATTGCCTCGAACGATCACCGCCTGCACCATTGGCGGTCGCCCTGAAGCCCTGGCGGTCTGGTTCGCCTGGACGAGAATTGAGGCCTCGTTGGAGAAGATGCTCCGTTCGGGTCCCGCCCGGTAGACATTGCCCTCGAGTATGTGATTGTCGAGGATCTGAATCCGCCAGCCGGGCTGGAAACTGTCGTATGATAGTCCGAACACGGCAAAACCGCTGGTCCTGTTGGATCGATTGCCGGCGATGACATGGCCCAACGCCGTTCCGTACGTCTGCGCGGCGACGCCCGTGTCTTCGAAGAAGTTGTCGATGATCAGGTAGTTTTGCTGCGCCTGGGTGATCGTGATCTCCGAATCCCGGTCCAGGGCCACCTCGAGCGGTCGGTCGAGCACCACCGACGAGCCGGACAGCTTCTTCTCGAATGCTTTGACCCTGGCGTATTGACCGGCACCGCGCCCGTTGACCACCATAACGGCAGCGCCCGTCCAGTCCGTGCCGGCCGGATACGGATTGGCGGCATCCAGCAACAACAACCGATCCGGCCCGGCGTTGTCTGCGTGACCGAAATAATATCCGCCCGGTCCGTCCGACGTCATAGCTTCACGATCCCAACCATAAATGGCCTTGAACGTGTTGCCGCCGATGAAAATGTTCTCGGATGCGCTGACCCATTTCGACAGCGTCGATATTCCTCCGCCGGTTCCCTGGAGGTCGGCAGCAGTCACGGTATTTCCTTCAAAGACAACCTGACGCGATCCCACGATCGCGTAGGAGCCATAGCGGCCGTTGGTCAGGATATTGCGGGCCACAATCGCGTTGGTCGCCTTGAAGAGGCGAAGCGAATGCCCGGATCCGAGAATGTCGCAATCGGACACTTCGATTCTGTTTCCGGTCAATCGAATGGTGTCGGGGGATCCGTCGGGATAAATCCGATGGAAGTCATTCATTCGCTGTACGGTGGCTTCAGCCTTCATGAGGCCCCGAAAGGCCGAACCACGAATGCGGACATGTCGGATGGCGATATCGGCCGCGTCAGGAACCGGGGCGTCGCCGAACTGAAAGCCTCCCGATATGATGTGCGGGTGGTTTGATGCGTATATTGTGAGGTCTTCGACCGAAAACTGCGACCTTCCCTGTATCAGCGCGACTGGGGGTGTTGCCAGATCCGGCCACACCAGATTGACCAGATCGATGCGTTCTCCCTGCAATGTGACGCGAGGCGGAATGACGATCATGTCCGAAATCAGATAGCGCCCGCGCGGGAAGTACACGGTTCCGCCTCCGGCCTGGCTCGCCGCTTCGATGGCGGCCCTGACGGCGCGCGTGCAATCAAACCTGCCGTCGCCGTTTGCGCCATATGCCCGTACGTCGAAGGATTGCACAGCGTTCGGCTCGACGGAGCGCACGACGATGCTGCCCGCATCGACCCATTCGCCGTCGCCGCCATCTCCATTGGAGAGCCGTAGCCTGTAGCGGCCGGGTGAAACCTGATCAGGGATGCGAAACGTACCGCGCCACAGGTCGCCTTTGGTCAGAATGGCTTTCGTCGGTGTATTTCCGACCTCGGGCAGTAGCAACAATTGCGCTCGGCTTGCTTGACGGACGATGTTGCGACCGAACACCTGGAGCCAGCCCGCAGGCGAGACCTCGTCGCCGCGGTTTCCCTGTGTCCAGTAGATTGTCGGCAGATTGATGCGGCCGCTGAGAGCGCCGTGGGCATGGGTCAGGTTGAAGCGGTAGATGCCGGGGGTGAAGTGCTCTGGGATCGTGAATTTGAGGGAGAGGGGATTGGCTTGGAGGATCGGAACGGATGTTTCCTGTCCGGTCTCGCGGGTCGGTCCGTCGCCCATTCGGGCAATCGTCACGGACGTAATTTTGTCGAGCTCGGCGCCGGTGACGAGCACTGTTTCGTCCGGACCGACGGGATCGTTGAACCAGAACATCGCGGACTGAGCGGTTGCCTCCGCCATCCAAAGGAACTGAAACAGGGCAACGATGGCTGCGCCACTACGCGTCATGTACCGCGCCCATCGAGACCATTTTGGCGTTCGAGTGCATGTCGATCAGAGTTCGATGACGAGGCCGGTCAGGCGTCGGAGCTCCGCGCGCATTTCCGCCGGATCTTTGAGATGAGCGATGGCGGCTTCCAGCTCTTCCACTTTTGCGCCGACCAGGAAGCGATACCAGAGACCCTGCAGCCCGTGATAAACAAGGCCTTCCTTGCCGTCGAGAAATCCGAGCTGGATGATCAGGCGAAACAGGAAATAGGCCGGCGCGCTGATTTGATAAGGGATACGGTTGTACAGTCGTTCCTTGATCCAGCGCTTGATGGCCGCCTGGCGCGAGCCTTCTTCCGTTATCAGGTCGACATCGCGCCCGAACAGACGATGACGCGCGTTGATCACGTCGATCGCCTCGCGCGTAGCGTACTTGTTGTGCTTGTCGGTGAAGAACGTCAGATCGTTGAGATTGTGATCGGCGAACCCGCCGTCGAATGTAACGGTCTGGCCGCCCCATAAAATCATGTGCTCGTCCATCCAGCGGTCTTCAATGCGGCCGTGGCCGCGGCGCCAGATCCGCAAGAGGAGAAGCGGGTAGCGACCACCGTGGCGGATCCAGCGGCCAAGGAAGATGTGCTTGCGCTTGAGGTTTATCCCGACGATCTCGTTGCCGAGGCGCGGCAGTTCATCGCGAATTCTGGCGCCGAGATCGGCTTCGATGACCTCGTCTGCATCGAGCCGCATGATCCACGAAGCGGTGATCGGGGCATTCTCGAGCGCCCACTGGAACTGCTTCGCGTAGTTGACGAACCGGTTCTGCAATACGGTCGCGCCCTGGGCGCGCGCCAACTCGACGGTTCGATCGCTCGAGAAGCTGTCGACAACAAAAACCTCGGTTGCAATCGTGGCAACCGAGGCGAGAGCCCGCAAGATGTGGCGCTCTTCGTTGTGCGTCAGGATGATGACGGCCAGGCCCATAACCTACTCACTGCCGGGATGTCGCGGGATTTGGCAGACGGGCAGGCGCTATCTGACGTTGGAGCTTTCCTTGTCTGCCTTATGACCCTGGTCCGGGCGCTCGATCTTCGCCTCGGCGCGCACTTTATCCACGAGTTCGATCTGTGCCGCCGAGGCGACCATCGCGGCCAGGCGGTCGCGGATCTTGTCGTAGTCGGCCGGTTTGCGAGGGCGCGTATCCTCAAGTTTGAGGATATGCCAGCCGACCGCAGTCTTGAACGGCTGTGACACCTCGCCCTTCTTCAGTTTGGCAGCCACGTCGGCGTATTCCTTGCCCATTTCGCCGCGCTGCCGCCAATCGTAGTCGCCACCTCTCGCTTTGGTGACGGGGTCCTCGGACAGTTCGGCAACGACTGCCGCGAAGTCTTCGCCCTTGTTGATCCTGTCCATCGCCGCCTTGGCTTTTTGTTCGGCCGCCTTGACCGCGGCATCGTCCGCGGACGGGCCGATCATGAAGATGAGGTGGCGCAGGTGCAGTTCGGGCTCGGTTGTCACCCCGTTGAGAACGACCTCCTGATACGCCTTGCGCATTGCGTCCTCGGTCACTGCCTGCTGGCCTACGACTGTCAGAAGATGGTTGGTGAGGCCCTGATTGCGCGCGAAAGCGGCGCGGCGCTGAAGATCGGCCTGGTCTTCTATGTGTCGATCCGTCGCCACCTTCGCGAGCAGCACGGCGTCGGTCACCATCTTCAGGAGGGTTTCGCGTCTCTCGACGGGATCCTGGACCAGCAGATTTCGGCCGATGATTTCGTCTGCCAACTCCAGCTCGCTCTCATGGATCGGGCTTCCGTTGACGACAGCGACGACGGGATCGGTCGAGGGCGATTGGCCGAATGCCGGCGCTGCGGCCCCGAGCATGACGGCCAGCCAGACGGTAGCTACGCCGGCACGTGCCGTCGTTACGCGAGAGGGCATGCGGAAACCGGGCAGGGCGTTCATTTCGTCGATCCTTCTTGCTGTTCCGATCCGCGCAGCACCCGCATGACGGCGAACGACAAAGATATGGTGCGAGATATCATGTGCGGCGCGGTCGGCTTGCCGGGGTGCCTTTTAACGATGCGACATTAACGGTGATGTGATGTCGATAAGACAGGTCCGTGAAAGCGGGCGAGGGCTGTCGACGTTCGTTCACGGCACGTCGTGAAAGAGATCATCGATCTCGGCTCTTTCATTTTTCGAAGCAGTTTGGTGTCGGGTCGCTGTGGATAACATTCGGCGCAGGCGGAGGGTCTGTGCTTCTGCTTGCGAAATCCAGAGCTTGTCGCGCTGTGCGGGCGAGGGTCGATAACATCACGAGTGAGATGATTATCATAATTCACAAAATGACAATCAAAGTCTCACATACCGCCGCTAGCTTCCGCCTCGCTCCGGGACCCGGCTGCTGATCGTAGCAGGCTTGGGGTATCCAAACAGGGAGACTGAGGTTATGCGAAACTTGAAGACTTTACTCTTGGGATCGGTTGCGTTCGCCGCGATGGGCGTTGCTTCCGAATCCGCTCAGGCGCAGTCGGTTGCGTTTGGTGCGGGCGCGACGTTCCCGCAGATCGTCTATCGGCAGTTGATGGACTGCATCTACACCCAGGCCCAGGGCAGCACCGGCAAGCCGGGTCCGATGGCGAAGGCTGCGAGCTGCGGTGGCTTCAACACCAGCGGCATCGGCGGCGCGATTCTCTACGCCGCGACCGGTTCGGGCAACGGCAAGACCGTGCTGCGCACCAACGACAAGACCCAGATCGGAACGCCTTCGTCTTCCGCTCCCGCCTACACCAGCAGCAACTTCGGCATCAACAACATCACCGACTATGACGGCGTGCAGTTCATCGGCAGCGACGACGTCGTCAACGCGGCCGACATGACCGCCTGGAACACGGGCGGCGCTTCCAGCCCGCAGTCGAAGTTCGGCAATCTCATCCAGATTCCGGCGGTCGTCGGCGCCGTCGCGTTTGGTCTGAACGGCAAGGACGGCGCTGGCGCCGCCCTGAACATTCTGCCGGCGACCCCGGCCGGCGGCAGCAGCGGCCTCAACCTGTCGCGTAACGCGTTCTGCGGCATCGCGTCGGGCCACATCACCAAGTGGAACAACGCGATCCTGACCACGCTCAACGGTGGCACGCTCGGCACCGGCAACATCACCTTCGTGCATCGTCAGGACGGCAGCGGCACCACCTTCCTGCTCTCCAACGCGCTGGTTGAGCAGTGCCGCTACGAGTTCGGACCGAACAGCGAAACCGACGCGACCGTCGTGTCGTACGCTTTCCCCTGGACCGATCGTTCGCAGGCCTGCACCACCCCGCTTCTCGCGCGCGGTGCGAACCAGCTGAACTGGCCGGATCAGTTCCCGACCGACCAGTGCGGCAACGCGGTGACCAGCCCCGGCACCTTCGCCAACGCCTCGGGCAGCGGCGCCCTCGTCACCCTCGTCACCTCGACGAACGGCGCGATCGGCTACGCCTCCCAGGACTTCTGGCTGCCCGTCAAGGCCGGTGGCCTGAAGACTGCCAACCTCCAGTCGCAGTGGGACATCACCGGCGCGACCGGCAAGTTCCAGCCGCCGACCTTCCAGGGTGCCCAGAAGGCGATGGCGACCGCCATTCCGCAGTTCGACAGCGTCAGCCGTCCGAACCCGTTGACCTGGAGCTTGCAGGGTGTTGCGCCGAACCCGGTGGTTGCCGGTTCGTATCCGATCTCCGGCTTCTCCTGGTTCGAAATGTACCAGTGCTACCAGACGCACACGAACGGCAACAACGCGTTCATCTGGTTCAAGACCTTCCTCGACTACGTCTACGGCAGCGGCTCGGCTGCGATCATGAACGACAACGGCTTCGCTCAGGTTCCGGCGGTCTGGCAGGGCGAAATCTACACGCTCCTCAACGACCCGGCCAACGGCCTGAACGGCAGCTCCTGCTCCGGCAAGGTCGGCGCTTACTGATCGCTGTCAGGTCTCAGCCTGATCGACGATCGACAAACTCTGTGCACCCGGCATTTTTACCGGGTGCATTTTTTTGAATCGCGCCAGGTTTGATCCGCGCTCGTGTGCCGTCGCCGCGAACGCGGGCGATATCGGTGGAGACATGATAGGCAGCTCCGATGATGGCAGCCTCTCGGAAGAGGGCGCTGATGTCGCCATGACCTGCGATCTCGCGCGCCGCGCTTGACCCATCGGATCTCCTCTCGCAAATGTCACATCATTGATAACCATCAACGTTATCGCTCGGGTCCGATCAGGGACGGCCAGTGCCATGTCGATGCGCCTATTCGTTGCTTTGCTCGCTGGCGTCCTTGTCATGGGGAGCGGCCGGGCGTTTGCCGTCAGCGCGTCGGGGTCGATGGATTCTCCCGCCGCCGAGTCGCGCGACGATCTGTTTGCGACGAAGCCCGCCAGCCCGGATCCGGCTCCCGTCGTCGCACCGGCGGCCGCGACGGTCGAACGGCCGCCAGCGCCTCCGCCGGCACAACGCGTGCTCAGTGATAATCCGCTGTGGGCTATCCCGCTCGTGCGTTTGACCGCGAGCCGGGAGCGGCCGCTGTTCGCACCGACGCGACGGCCGCCAGCGCCTGCACCGGTTGCCATGCCGGCGCCCGTGCAAGTCGCTCCGCCGCCGCCGGCCGAACCCGAGAAGCCGCAACTCTCCCTGCTTGGCACCATCGTCGGCAGCGAAAAGATCGGCTTGTTCGTTGATTCAGCCAGCAAGTCCGTGGTGCGGCTGAAAGCGGGCGACAATCACAAGGGATGGACCCTTCGAGCGGTTGAGCGGCGTCAGGTGGAGTTCGCGCGAGGGCTCGATATTGCCGTGCTGGACATCCCGTCGCCCGACATGAAGGCCGGAGCGGCACCGGGCGGGCCGATGCTTGCAGGGCCACCGCCCGTTCCGGTCGCCATGCCGGTCCCGCCGCCGCAAGGCGCGGCAGCCCCACCGTCCTACGTCCATCCCGGTGCCAGCAAGAGCCTGACGATCAACAAGAACGCGCAGCCGGCGAATTTCAAGCTGCCGCCGGGTCTCCTGAGCCCGTTTGCGACCCAGGGGCAGCGCTAGTGACGCTGTGGCCAGGCCGCCGTTCGCTTCGGTCATGATACCGCATTGATAACAAATAATAACATGATGAATCGGCGCGGCCCGGTTGCCGGTGATTAAGGCGATTTTGCCGTGTTTTGCTTGCCCGGAACACAGCGTCGCAGATGGTCCATCGTGCGGCCAATGCTACAAATCTGACATATGAATGTTAGTAAACGATAAGTAAATGCGGGCCGCGAATGCGCCTGCATCGGCGGCGTGCTCGACTGGAACTTGCAATCGGAAAGTGCCGCAGCGTGCCCCATCGCGATATCCTTGTTTCTCCCCCCGGGATGCGGCGTGCGTTTGAGCGGACGCTGCTTTGTGGCGTCAGCCTGCTGGCGCTGTCGGTCGCGGGTGGCTTCGGCCACGCGCGCAGCCTCACGCCCGGTGGCAACACGGTGGTGCCCACTGCGGCCGCGCAGCAGGCGGCGATCCAGGCCGCGCAGCAGGCTGCCGGCGCGGCGAACCAGGCCCAGGCCTCGCTTGCCCGCGCGGCCGCGGCGCTTGCCGCCGCGCGTAACCTCCAGTCGGATGCTGCCGCTGCCGCCCAGGCTGCGGCCTCGTCCGTTCCGAATGGACTGACTCCGGGCGGGTTGATGCCGTTCGGCGGCACCGCGGGCGATCCATTGGCGGGCATCAAGGCCGATGCGTCCAAATGGCTTGGCGCGAATTTGCCGAAGCAGACGACGAGCGGCTCGAAGGTCTCGGTCGTTATCCAGCAGACCCAGAAGAAGAGCATCCTTTACTGGGACACGTTCAACGTCGGTGCCAACACCACGGTCAATTTCAGCCAGTCCGCGTCCGACTGGATCGCGCTGAACCGGGTGCAGGATCCCAGCGCCTCGCCGAGCCGCATTCTTGGCCAGATCAATGCCATCGGCGGCGTCTACCTGATCAACCGCAACGGCATCGTCTTCGGCGCCGGCTCGCAGGTCAACGTTCACACGCTGATCGCGTCCAGCCTCGATGTCGGCAAGCTCGGCAGCGATCTGGCGACACGCGACCAGTCTTTTCTCAACAACGGCATCGCCGATCTCAACTCGTTCTCGATCTATGACAAGGACGGCGGCGCAGCGACCAAGCTGATCGCCGGCGATATCAAGGTCGAGCGCGGCGCGTCCATCACCGGCAATATCCTCTCGGACCAGGTTTCGCTTGGCTCGCCCGGCTCGGTCTACCTGTTCGGCGCCAACGTCTACAATTCCGGATACATCACGGCGCTGGGCGGCGAGGTCGCCATGGTGGCGGCGCGAACGATCGATGTCGTTCCGAACGGCTATTCGGTGCTGCCGGACAGCGTGCTGGGCAAGGACGACAAGGGTAACACCATCCAGTTCCGCGGCACCGAATTCAGGCTGTCGCAGTTTGCGTCGTCGTACTACGACGCCGCAACGGCTGATTCATCGAGACCCCTCGGCTATCCAACCGCGACCAGTGGCACTTATCTGGCCGGCACAGGCGCGGTCAAACATGACGGCTTGATCGACGCCTCTCGCGGCATCGTGGTGATGAACGGCGATACCGTTGCGATCGGCAATCCCACGGATGCAAGCGGTCACGCTCTGACCGACAGCGCCGGAAAACTGATCCAGGGCGTGATCTCGGCCGATACCAGCATCGACCGCAACAGCTTCGTGCTGCTCCGTGCGGCGACCAGCGTCACCATGAACGGCGTGATCTCGAGCCAGCCGCTTGACGACGGTGCGGCGGGACTGCCGAGCACGCAGAGCTTCACGCCGGCCTATATCGAGGCGTCGGCGCAAACCAACGTAACCGTCGAATCGAGCGGGCTGATCTCGGCGCCCGCAGCACAAGTCTCGCTCCGTGCAATCGACTTGGGTAGCCAAAACGCGTCAACGCTGTACCAGAAGACCGGCGCCGCGCCGGACGGAGCAGTAGTTTACGGCCAGCACCTGTTCAATCAAGGTTCAGTAGGCAACGCCGGAGGGAATACTGCGGAGGTCAGGTCCAATTCCAGCGATCCGCAGAGCGTCCTGCTTTCGCCGGGTGCAACGATCGACGTTGCCGGGCTCCAGAACGTCGAGCTGCCGGCGAGCTACAACATCATCTCGTTCCAGCCGCGCGCCGAGTTCGCCGACATGCCGTTGCAGCGTAACGGCGCGCTGTACGGCCAGACGATGTACATCGACATCCGTAACTCCGGCATCCGCAGCGACGGCACCACTTGGGTGGGAACGCCGCTCGCGGACGCCAGCGGCTATGTGGCCAAGGTCCCGCGCAGCATCTACCAGTTGATGACCGTCGGCGGCAGCGTGTCTCTCGCGACGGACCTCTCCACCAGCAACGGTGCTGCTGGCGTCAAGACCGACGGCTCGATCATGAATGTCGCGGGCGGCAGCGTGAAGTTCCTGCCCGGCATGGTGAACACCACGCGTCTGCTCGGCAGCGACGGCCGCATCTATAGCATGACCAACGCCGATCCGAACATGACCTATCTCGGGATCGCCGGTCAGTTCACCGTCAAGCATGCGCGCTGGGGCGTCACGGAAACCTGGTCCACGCAGACCCAGATCTATTCGGCAGGCTTCACCGAGGGGCATGACGCCGGACGCGTAAGCGTCGTGACGGTCAATCCGGCGCTGCTTGGGACGATGTATTTCGGCTCGACAGCCGGCGAACGCCAGATCAGCGGTGGGCAGTTGCCGTTGCAGGGCTCACTCGAGCTGACCACGCCGTCGAGCGTGCAGATCGGCGCGACGGCATCGGCCAATTTCACGACGCAAAGCAAGTATACGACGAATTTGTCGGCCGACATCCTGTCGAACTATGGCCTCAGCTCGCTGACGGTGAAGGCAAACGATTTCGTGCTGTCGAGCGGCAGCACGCTCAATCTCGCCGCTGGCGGCAGCCTTTCCGTCACGGCGGGTGGTGCGATTGACATTGCCGGAACGGTGTCGGCGGCTGGAGGCAGTGTTAGCCTCATTACCGACCGGGGTTCTGTCAGCGGCAGTTTCACCACATCGCTCTTCAAGGCGCCCAACGACTCCTCGGGCACTTCGATTGCCGCCAATGTCTTCGTCGAGGGCACAATCGACGTCAGCGGCCGGTTTGTTAATGACACCGGGCGCATAGCTGGCGTCGATGCGGCTGGCCCTGCCTTCACCAATGGCGGCACGATTTCGATTCGCACGACCAAGGACAGCACAAGTGTCACAGGCGGCAACCTGGACGCGACCGGAAGCATATTGTTGGCAAACGGCAGCCTTCTTGATGTATCCAGTGGCGGTTATATCTCGCCGCAGGGCAGGGCCAAAACCGCAGCCACGGGCGTCATGGCCGGCAAGGCAGGCAGCATCTCGCTCGCCCTGTACGCGGGCGGACTGTGGGATCCTGTCGGTGGTCCGCATCCTCCGACACCAAATCTAGCGACGCCGGCTGTCATCGCGCTCGACGGCACCCTGCGCGGCTACGGCTTCGAGAGCAACGGCAGCTTGAGGCTCGCTGCGGCCGGCACCATCCGCATCGGCGGCGCGCTTCAAAGGGATGAGACATCGTCGATCCGTATCGGCGGCGAAGCCACAACGTTGCCCGTCTCGTTGCTGACGGGCGGCGGCTTCGGCTCCTACATCATTGAGTCAGTGACGGACGACTGGTCCGGCGCGAAAGCTCAAATCATCGTCTCGGCCGGGACGAGTCTGACTCTCAAGCAGCAGAACCTGGCGAGCCTGGCTGACTACGCGGCGACACCGACCGGCACCAAGCTCGGCCAACAGGCTGCGCCGCAACTGGCGCTGCTTCCGGACGACCAACGCAAGCCGGTCAATCTCACGCTCAAGGCCGACTCTATCAAGCTCGATACCGGCTCGACGATCATCACCGATCCGAAGGCCAGCATCACCATGGCCGCGGTTGTCAAGGATCGCAGCACAATCAAGCCAAGCGATCCAACCTGGAACGTGCCAGCGCAGTCGGTCGAGCTGCTCGGCACCATCGTCGATCACGGTGGCACCGTCTTCATCAACGCGCTGCAGACGCATCTTTCGTCGCAAGCGAAGGTCGATCTGTCCGGGACGTTCGTCGCCGACTCGCAGTTCGGCACGATCAAGGGCCCGGCGATCAGCGGCACCTACATCGGCGGCGGCACGTTCGCGGTCGAAGCCGGGGCGATCGCGCTGAACCAGACGGGGACGTCCTACGCCTATTCTCCGCCCAGCGGCTTCAACTACCTCGTCGCCGATGCCGGCGCGCTGGTCGACGTCTCCGGCGCGGCCGGCAATATCCAGGTGGCCGGCGCGCGCGGCGCGACGACGTCGCAATGGTCCTGGAGCGACGCCGGCAAGGTGAGCGCAGACGTCAGCGGATTTTCCTGGGGCGGCAGTTTCGCCGCGGCCGGCGGCCGATATGTCGGCGGCGATGGCACCGTGCGCACCGACTCGCGCGCTAATGGCGGGACCATCCTGCTCGGCGGCGGCAACATATTCCTGCAGCAGGGCGCCGCCGGCGTCATCAATGCGCCGACGGCGCTCACCGTTTCGGCCGATCAGCTCGCGCCGTTCGACAACGTCTATCTCTACGCAGCCGCGGCACAGGGCGGCGCCGCGCGCATCTTCACCGACCTGCCCGGCAACATCTACGGCAACAACGATCCGTTATGGGGAACGCTCACGATTTCCGGTTCGCTGGACTGGACCGTGACCAACCGCCTGCACATTGCGGCAGGCGTCATCAGCGCGCCGGCATCCGGCTCGGTTGATGCACACATTGCGGCGTCCTACGTCGCGCTCACCGGTTCCGGTCGCAATCCGGCGGCCGGCACCAGCACGTTGACGGTGAATGCGCAGACGATCGATCTGGAGAGTGGAAGGCCGTCCAATTTCAAGCCGGGCGACGCTCAGCCGGGCCTCGACTTCTCGGGCTTCAGCCAGGTCAACCTGATCGCGAGCGGCGACCTTCGCCTCGGCACGCTCAAGGTTGTGGACGGTTTCAAGACCGATTCGACGCAGACCGTCCCGACCGAGCAGTCGAGTTTCACCGGCAAGCTGGTCTCGACCGGAGATCTTCTGCTCTCGGCCCAGCGAATCTATCCGGTATCGGCCGTCGACTTCACGATCGAGACGCCGGGGAACGTCAAGTTCGCCGCGCCCGCGAACAGCTTCACCGGAATTCCGCTGTCAGCCGGCGGCGGCATCACCGTGATCGCAAACACCATCGATCAGGCGGGCAATCTGTTCGCGCCGCTCGGCAAGATCGCGCTCGGCAATACCGACAGCGCGGTGTCCAAGATCATCACGCAGTCGGTGGTGCTGGAGCCCGGGAGCCTCACCTCGGTGTCGCTGGCCGACACGACCGTTCCCTACGGCGCGACGGCCGACGGCACCAACTGGTACTACAACGCCAGCCTCAATCCGCTGTCGCAGCCGCCGTCGAAGGGTTTGATCCTCGCCGGATCGAGCGTGACGCGCGCCGACGGCTCGACGATCGACCTGCGTGGCGGCGGCGACATCCAGGCCATGGAGTGGATTGCGGGCAAGGGCGGATCGCGCGATAGCCTGACCACGACGCCTTCAGGCCAGACCGTCTACGCGCTGCTGCCTTCGCAGACCGATCCGATCGCCGCGTATGACATTCACTTTGCGACCGCGCGCAGCGCCGATGCGGGCAAGACCGTCACCGCCGGCGACACCGTGCCGCTCGCGGGCACCCAGATCACGATCGACGGCGGCAACGGCATCCCGGCGGGGACCTATACACTTTATCCGGCGCACTACGCGACGCTGCCCGGCGCAATGCGTGTCGTGGTCTACTCCAGCGACAATACCGGCAAGAACATCGCCACGGGAACCAAACTGCCTGATGGCACCGTTCTGGTGACCGGTCATTACACGCAGTCGACCGCCGCCGGAAAGCAGTCGTCCGGCCAGACGTTGTTCGCGGTGCAGACAAGCGCGGTCTGGCAGCAATACAGCGAGTACAGCTTCAACGGCGCCAACACCTATTATGCTCAACTGGCGGCCAAGAACAATGTCACGGCGCCGCGGCTGCCGATGGATGCGGGACGGCTTTCGGTCTCCGCGCTGCAGTCGATCGTGCTGAACGGCATGGCGCTGACGCGGCCGGGGCAGGACAGCAGCGGCAATATGGGCCGCGGCAGTGAGCTTGACATCAGCGCTCCCAAGCTGGCCGTGCTCGGCCATGCCGCATACGCCAACAATGACATCCCGGCCGGCTATGTCGGCCTCGATCTCACCCAGCTCAGCGGCTTCGAGAGCATACTCATCGGCGGCAGCCGCAGCGATATCCCCACGGGCACGCTGATCATGCCGACCGCCAGCAACGTCGTCGTGGATACGCGCGGCGAGACGTTCAGTGCGCCGGAGATCCTGCTCGTCGCCCAGCAGGTCGGCCAATGGCAGGAAATCCAGCAAACGGTGACGGTCGGCTCGCAGTCCGTCTTTCTGGATCTTCCGGTCTATGTCCCGGAGACCGGCAGCGGCACGGTGACCATCAATTCCGGCAGCATCGTCGAAACCACCGGTGTCGTTCATGCCAAGCTCGGGCGGCATTACATCGTTGCGGCGGACGGGCAGGCGCCTGTCACGCCCGAGAGCCTCGCCGCGGCGCTGGGCGGGACGCTCTCCGGAACGGAGATCGTGGGTGCCGATCTTGCAAAACTCCTCGATCCCCAAAGCCCTGCTCGGTTGGCTCTCGGTTACTACGCGAACGGCGGTGCGCAACAGCCGGGGCGTGGCGCCTTGTTCGTGGCGAGCAACGACCCGACGCTGCAACTGACGGGGCCGACCGCGACCGGAGTTTCGGCGTCGGCGCTCACGATCAAATTCAAGGATGTCGGGACCGCAACGGCCACGCTGCCGGCCGGGCCGGTGACCGGAAGCCTGACATTGGCGGGCGGCGGCACCTCTGACAGCGGCAAAGTGGTGATCGCGGACGGCGCCAAGATCTCGACGAACACGCTGACGCTGCAAGCGACCGCGTCCAACAACGCGATCGTCCTCAAGACGACTGACTTGCACGCCAATCTGGTCAACCTGATCGCGCCGACCATCGGCGTCGGAGCGGCCTCGGCGGTTGCCGGCAAGAGCCTGGTGCTGCCGGCCAACAGCACCCAGTTCGCCGATGTGCAAACACTGGCCCTGCGCGCGCTGTCTGGTCCGGTTACGGTATATGGCGATTTCAATTCCGGTGCGGGCAGTCTGTCGTTGGACGCCAGCGGCATCGCGCTCGGCAGCGAGGTGCTCGATCCCGGCACGAGCCTGAATCTACGTGCGGGATCGGTGCTGGCGTTTTCCTCCTCTGCGACGGTCCAGTTCAGCGTCGGCGTCACGGTCACGTCCGCCGCGGGCGTCGCCACGACCTACGCCGCCAATACCCAGATCGCGCTCGATCCCAACAGCAAGGTTAGCGTTGCGTCCGCCGGAACGATGACCGTGGCGGGTTCGAGTGGCACCACCCTGACGCGGGACGGCCTGATCTCGGCGAGCAACACCATCACGCTCAAGAACACCGGGGCCAGTACGTCCTTCAGCGCTCCGGCGGCGAACGGCAACAGCCTCGAACTGGCCGCAAAGGAAATCGACCTGGGCAGCGGCCCGGTGAATGGGAACGTCGTCAACGGCAAGTTCACCATTGCCGGTTTCTCCACGGTCAAATGGTCGGCCGACGACAGCGTGGTCGTCAAAGGCCCCGGCACGATGACGCTCGGTGCGAACGGCGACAAGGTCGACCTCGCCGTCAGTACGCCGCGCATTCTGGTCACCGGCGCGACCGCGGCGACGCCTCAGGGTTTTGCCCTGACGGCGTCGGGCGATATCTCCATCGTCGATCCGGTGACGCGCGGCTCGGCCGCAGCCGCCCCGGTCGACAGCGACGAGACCGGCGGCATTCTCACGGTTACGGGGGCGAACATTGCCGTCAGCAGCACCATTCAGGCGCAAGCCGGCACCATAACGCTCGGTGCGATCGCGGGGAACGTCACCCTCAATCCCGGCGCTTATATCTCGGCGCGCGGCTACAAGAAGACGCTGGTCGACGTCGACACCTATCTGTCAGGCGGCAAGGTCGTGCTTTATGCCGACATCGGGTCGAACGCCACGGGCGGAGGCCAGGTCATCACCGACGCCAGCAGCACCATCGATGTCGCGACGACGAGCGGTGGTCAGGGCTATGGCGGGACGATCGAGGTGGACGCGCTTCGCGGCGGCGTAACGCTGGCCGGCCAACTGCTCGGCGCCGGCGGTCCCGGCCTCGGCGGCCGGTTCAAGCTTGATACCAACGGTGCGGCCGACCTGACGGCGCTTGCGGACATTCTGCTCGCGGGCGGCCTGACTGGCGCGATCGACATCCACACGCGTAGCGGCAATCTCGAATTGGCGGCAGGGCATACGCTGAAGGCCAATGTCATTACGCTGACGGCCGACGATCCGACCTGGATTCCGATCTTCGCCGAGAAGCAACTGGGCCAGGTTATCATCGCAGGCACGCTGGACGCCGATGGCTATTTCGGAAAGACCGCCGATGGGACCGGGCAGGCGGGCGGGCAGATCGGTCTGTTCGGCCGCAACGCGGTGGTGCTCAAGAGCACCGCGCAGCTTCTCGCCCGGACGACGCATGCCGACGAGCGCGGCGGCGACGTCCTGATCGGCACGGCGTGGTCCGCGGCCGGCAAGATCGATCTGCAATCCGGCTCGCTCATCGACGTCTCCGGGGGCACGAAGGGCGGATTGTCAGGCGGCACGGTGACGCTGCGGGCACCGCTCGACGGCAACGACGATGTCAAGATCAAGGGCCTCGACGCCACCATCATCGGCGCGCGCGCGGTGAACGTTCAGGCGTTCCTGACCATCAATACCGACAAGAGCCCGAACAACGTCAACGGAATCGACGGCAGCCAGCTCAAGACGAAGAACGGCACCGCGGCGGTCTGGGACGGCTATGTCGATCCGAAGGGATCGGTGACGTCGGACGGCCAGCTTATCGACTTTGGGGCTTGGACCAACGTCGCCGGCGTGGCGCTGAATGTGCTGCCGGGCTCCGGCTACCAAACCGTTCCGGCAATATCGGTCGTGAGCAGCGGTAGCAGGATCGACGGCGCCGTCTATGTCGATCCGTCGACGGGCGGGGTCTACAACGAGGTCACGGATCCCGTGACCGGCACGACATTCCGGTCCAGTCTACAGGTTTCGTCGATCAAGATCGACAATGGCGGCATATACACGAGTACGCCGACCGTCATAGTGACTGCATCCGGCAAAGATCTGCCGTCCTGGGGCGGCAAGGCTGTCGCCACGGCCGTGATGAAATACAACGATATCAGCATCACGGGGGTCGCGGTCGACGATTCGTTCAACGGCAGAAACATGCAATTGCTCGATGGGACGGGCAAGTCCATCGCCTCGGGTACGGCTATCGTCGAAAACGGAATGCTGACGAAGGTGACCGTGACGTCCGGAACGACCGGCACCGGCGCCCTTGCGTCGATCCGCTTCGGCGGATTTGGCACCAAACCGCCGGATATCACGTCCGATCATTTTTCCGGCGTGACGCTCAGCGTGGCGGCGGTGACGCTGGCAGCAGGCGGAAGCGGCTATGACAGCGGCGTCAGCATCAGCTTCTCCGGCGGTGGTGCGTCCGTGAGTGCGGCCGCGACCGCCACAATGGGGGCCGCGGTCTCGATCACCGGCGTGACCAAGGGCTACACGGCGGGCAAACTTCCGTCCCTGATCATCACGGGCAACGGCAGCGGCAGCGGTGCGATTGCTTCATTCGCAACTCAGCCGACAGTTTCCAGCGGAGCGACGGACAGCAGTCACGTATTCGTCCCAAGCCCAGGTGCGAACTTCATACCGATAGCCACCAGCAAGCTTTTCGATGGTACCTCTGACAATGCGTCCCTGACCATTGTGCCGAACTACGATCATCAGTTGCTCTATTCCGACGTCCTCGCTGATTTCGTCCAGGGCAACGGCATCCAGGGGGTCGGCCTGACCGGCAGCTACCGCTTCAGCGGCCTGTTCGACAGGCTTCAGAACGGCCTTGTCAAGCAGCTTGGTGCCGATGTCGTGCACGTCCAGCCCGGTATCGAATTGGTCAATACCAATTCCACGAAGAACTCGGGGAACATCACGGTTGCAAGCAACTGGAATCTGGCGGCCGGCACCGCGGGCAATCTGCAAAGCGTCTCCGTGCCGACCAGCGGAGGGCCAGTCACTATCAACGTTTTCGACCCCGCGTCGAGCTACGTGAACTTCACCTATCGTCTGGCGACGCCCTGGGGCGGGCTCGACGCCGGCGCACTGACGCTGCGCACCGCCGGAAACATCAATGTCAACGCCTCGATCTCCGACGGCTTCTTCCAGTTCGGGAATTACCTCGACAAGTCTTACGCTGACGCTGTCAGGTCTTACATCACCTCACGTACGATCGATCCCTCCACGCTCACATACTACCTGAACGACTACACCAGCAGCCAACTCCCGGTCGCCCCGTATCAACTTGGCGATGTCGGCAACAGCATCAGCCCGAAATCGGAAGACCTCGCCAGTGCGGACCTATTCCCGCACGCCTTGCGCGTCTGCACCACCGACTGCAGCCCGGCAAACATCAAGACGGTGATCGCTCCGTCCTCCTGGTCGTATACCCTGACCGCCGGCTCCGACGTCTCGAGTGCCAATCCGACCGCTAGAATTCCGCTCGCGAACGGCGGGGGAGACGTGATCGTCGACAAGCACGGGACCTATTCCCAGCCGCTCAAGACCAGCACCACTCCGGTCCTGGTCAACATTCCGACCATGGTGCGGACCGGCACCGGCAGCATCACCATCGCCGCCGCGCGCGATGTGATTTTGCAGGACACGGTTGCTCCCGGTGTGATCTATGCAGCCGGCGTCAGCACCGAAAAGCTGGCCGATCCGTATAGCCTTCAGACGGTCAATGGCGAGTCGAGACTCGTCGTCTCCAATCCAGACGGCTTCTTCGAGCCAAGGGTTCTGGGTTATGGCGGCGCGGCCGCCAAGGCAGCTCCAGAGCTCTACTATGGGCCACCGACCGCGGCGGCATTTCCGGAAAAGGGCGGAGACGTCGTCGTCGACGCGCAGCGGGACGTCAAGGGCTATAGCGGCAGCGGCAACAAGGTGCTGCAATATTACCAGCCCTGGCTGCTCTCCGATGTGGACGTGACGCCTGGCGCCAACATCTCAGCCTTGGGCGCCGGCGCTTTCGCCCCCTCATCGGCGCAGATCGCGTCGCAAGCGGCGTGGTGGATCCAGTATGGCAGCTTCCAGCAAGGTTTCCTCAGCGCCGGCGGCAACGTGAACGTTCTGGCCGGGCGCGATCTCATCGATGTGTCTGTGTCCCTGCCGACGACCGGCCGGGTCAGCGGCGGCCTGTCGGCCGACAGCCTGCCCGTCACGCACCTCTACGGTAGCGGCAACATGGTCGTTCGCGCCGGCGGCGACATCCGGGGCGGCTCGTTCTACGAAGGATCCGGCCATGCCAGCATCGTAGCCGGCGGTAACATCGGCAAGAACGACACAGTCTCCAAATACCAGTCGAGCACGCTCAAGGCCGACGACGTTCCCTTGCTCGCGGTCGATACCGGACGGATCGCGATGACGGCGAACGGAGCGATCACTATGGCCGGAGTGGTCAACCCTGCCGCGCTGCATGCTCAGCAACCGAGCAGCGCAAATTCCCTGGAGACGACCACCAGCCCGACCACTCCGCTCTACATGGATACTTACGGTCCCGACAGCGGCGTGAGGTTGGTGGCGCAGTCGGGCGACCTGACCATCACCATCGCGCTCCCCACGATCGGCGTGAGTGATGAGTTCAGCCGGGCAGCCGCGGGAACATATCCCGCGAACCTCGAAGCCATCTCTCTGCAGGGCGATCTGATAACGACCGGGATCAGCACGAGCATGAAGGCCGCGGGCGTTACGATTCCGACACCGGGAATCGTATTGAGCCCGTCCGAACATGGCGTGTTCAATCTGCTGGCACAGGGCAGCATCGACCTGACGTTCGGTTACCCGGCGGGCAAGTCGGCGCTGCAATCGATCTCTCGTCCGCTGATTTCCGCCGGGCCATCGTTGATCGATGCGGCTTTCGATCCATTCCGTCCCAACAGCGGCAATGACGATCGCTTCAGCCGTGCGATCCTGGCGCATGAGGACGATGTGGCCGACGGTCTCGATACGACCGCGCGGATCTACGCCGTGACCGGTGACATCACAGCAACCGGCAGCTACGGAAGGAGGAACTTGAACTCTCCGGCGGACGAAAGAGTCTATCAGCACATTGAAATCAACCGCCCGACCAAGGTTTATGCGGGCCGCGACCTCATCGATCTCAACATCATCGTCCAGAATATTCATACCAGCGATGTGAGTTCGATCGAGGCTGGCCGGAACATCACCTACACCGGCTTCAACAATGGCGGCGGCCTGCAGGTGGCGGGACCTGGCTTCCTTGTGGTGCAGGCGGGCGGAGATATCGGCCCGTTCATCCCGGCAGCGCATGACAACGCGACCGATGCTCCCGTGCAGGAAGGCATCGTGTCGGTCGGGAATTCCAGCCTGACACCCGTCGGAAATGCCTATGTCTATAATAGCACGGGAGGCGGTTCGGTCGGCATCTACAACCAGTCGCTGCTCGGCCCGGCGAATAATCCGCGGCGCAATGCGGCGCTGACGGACGCTGCCGGCACGAAGCAGGGTGCCGATATCATCACGATGTTCGGCACCAAGTTTGGTGTTGATTACGCCGCCGTGACGAAGTCCTATATCGATCCGGGAAACGCCGGCGGCATCAATCATAACTATATGTCCGACCTGCGCTCGTTCTTGAGCCGGATCGGCAAGCCGGTAAGCGACGGTGACACCGATGCCAGCGTGTTCGCGGCCTTCCAGGCCTTGCCCGCCGACCTCCAGCATGTCTTCGTCGATCAGGTCTTCTTCGCTGAGCTCAAAGCCGTCGGCATCGCCCAGAAGGGGGGCACGTCGTCAGACACCCAGCGCGGCTACCGCATGATCGAGACCATGTTCCCGGCGCGCCTGGGCTACACGGCAAATGTGCTCGGCAGCGGGAGCAACGGCGCCAGCCAGCTGGACAAGACCGGCGACATGGACCTGCTGCATGCCACGGTCCAGACCAAGCTCGGTGGCGATATCTCGGTCTTCGGACCGGGCGGCAATATCATCGTCGGCTCGCTCGCGGCCGAACCCAATTCGGCCCTGAAGTTGCGGGATATCGGCATCCTCACGCTGGGCGGCGGCGCGATCAACACCTTCACGGATGAGAGTGTGCTGGTGAATTCGAGCCGCGTGCTCACGACCCAGGGCGGCGACGTCCTGATGTGGAGCTCCAACGGCAATCTCGACGCCGGCCGCGGCTCCAAGACGACTTTGTCGGCACCGGCGCTGCAAGTGCTGTATGATCAGGACGATTACCAGTCGATTGATCTTGGTGGCTTTGTGACCGGCGCGGGTATCGGCACGCTGCAGGTGTCGTCCGCGGCAGTCGCGTCCCAGCTCTATCTTCTCGCACCGCGCGGTACGATCGATTTCGGCACCGCCGGCGTGCGCGCCTCGGGCAGCGCAGTCTTCGTCGCACCCGTTATCGCCAATGCCAGCAATTTCCAGGTGCAGGGGAGCACGACCGGAATACCGACCGTATCCGTTCCCAATATCGGCGCGCTCACGGCAGGCTCGAATACGGCCGGCGCGGCCGCCAAGACGGCGGAAACGCCAACCGCATCCGGGGCCCGCAGGCCGGCCTCGATCTGGATCGTCGAGGTGATCGGTTATGGCGGCGACGGTCAAGATGACCAGGCGACGAACAAGAAGGAGTCTGATGCGACGTCATCGGGCAACGACAAGCAATGATGGTCCGCGCGTTCAACTCGAGATTGTTTGGCTTGCGGTCGCGGCAGGCAACTGCGTGCTGCCGTGCCAGCCATCATGATTGAACGAGATACGGGACAAGTTGAGCGCGCCTGCCACCGAATGAACGCATTCCGTCCAGAAATCTGACTTTTTGTTTAGGATCGGTCACAGCAACGATAAGAAACATACCTACAAGGTCGGCAACAGGCTTTTGGGAGACGGGCAGTGGGCTGCTGTCCGTCCCATTTCGGCGACGGCCTGTCTGTAATTTTGTTTTGGGGGTTGAAATGCGCGCGACAAATCCGACCGAACCGGTCTGCTCCGAGTCCGCGCTGCCCAGGTCGAAGGCCAACGTCTACGATCTCGGGCTGAAACAGGATGAAGGCGGCCGGCTTCGCCGCATCAGAGATCTCGAGCACGAGAATGCGTTGTTGATGCGCATGGTCTCCGAAACCCAGATCGAGATCGCGCGCCTGCGCGAGCTGTTGTCCTCGAACTGACGTGATCCGGTGGCCTTCGTTCGACGGCCGGGTCTCTTCCTTGCTGATAAGAGCAACCAATGAACCCGGGCGAATGCGCCGGGGCGTTGACGCGCTTGGCTGACCGATTCCGTCGGATTCGCCGGCAGCACGCGAGACGCGCGGTGGCATCCGTGGGATTTGCGACCAGGAATTCCCGTCGGACGTCGTGTTCGTTTTCGCAACCGCGTGACGCAGAGCGTCTACTCAGCAGGAACCGCACATCGCCTGCGCCGGTGGCGCGGGAGGCATGCACCGCCGCGAGGCGTAAGGCAGGCCGGTCCGGATGTGGGTCAGCTTGGTGTGAAACGAACGGTCATGCGATTTGTTAAGTTCTTGTCGATCGCATGCTGCCTGATCTCGTCGGCCTTGGTCGGCGGCTGTGGGTTCATTCCGATGTCAGGGCCGGCAAGCCTCGACATCAGGAACGAGAACACGGCGACGCTGCCGTTCGCCGTCGTCAAGCTCAATCCCGAGGTGCTGCAGGTGCTCGAGAAATTCGAGCCCAACGGACTGTCCGGAAATCTTGGGGATACGCGGCCGCCCTCGAGTATCAAGTTCGGCATCGGTGACGTCATCAGCGTCACGATCTTCGAGGCCTCCGCAGGCGGGCTCTACGTGCCGCTGGAAGCCGGCGTACGGCCGGGTAATTTTGTGAACCTGCCCGATCAGGCCGTCGACAACGACGGGAACATCACGGTGCCCTACGCCGGTCGGATCCGCGCCGCGGGGCGCACCAATGTGCAGGTTCAGGAGGACATCCTTGCACAGATCAAGAAACGTGCGATCGATCCGCAGGTCGTGGTGACCTCCAGCCAGCAGCGCTCCTCGCTCGTCAGCGTATTCGGCGAGGTCAGGACGCCGGTGCGATTCCCCATGCCGTCGGCCGGCGCGCAGGACCGCATCACCGACGCGATCACGCGCGCGGGAGGCATTAGCGGCGCGGGCTGGGAGACGTGGGTCGTCCTGGAGCGCAGCGGAAAGCGCGCCACAGTGCCGTTCGGCAATCTCGTCTACTTCCCGGCGAGTAACGTCTTCGTGCAGCCCGGAGACCGCCTTTATCTCTATCGTGAGCCGATGAAATTCATCGCCTTCGGCGCCACCGGCCAGCAGGGCGAGTTCAATTTCGATGCCTGGCGGATCAATCTGACGCAAGCGGTCGCGAAGGCGCGCGGCCTGCTCGACCTCCAGGCCGATCCGGCATCCGTCTTCCTCTATCGCCGCGAGCCGCGTGAGGTGGCGCAGCGGCTCGGCGTCGACTGCTCGAAGTTCGACGGCGATTCCGTGCCGATCGTCTTCAACGTCAATTTCCAGGATCCGGCCGGATATTTCATTGCGACCAAGCTATCGATGCGTCCGTTCGACGTACTCTACGCCGCCAACGCAGCGCAAGTGGATGTCACGAAGGTCCTGACCTTCATCAACACGGCGCTTGTGACCGCAGAGAGCGGAGTGAGCCTCGTCAACAATATCCGCTTCCCGGGGCCGACATCCTCGACGACCACCGTCGTGCAGTGAGGCCGCGCCTGACGTCACGACGACAGAGGCGTGGAGACGTCTTGACGGTGGGGCCGCAATTGTTACTCATCGTACGGGAGCGGGTCTGCCGGTATCGAATTATGTTAGTGTTCGCCCACGGCTGATCAAAGAACCTGCCCGCTGGTGGAGGAATAGGCTATGCGCCGAGTTTTGCATTGGTCCGGACGCACCGCCGGCCGCGCTCTCGCGGCCGGTCTCGTCGCGCTCGCGACGGCCGGGGGTGCGGCGGCCCAATCTGCGGGTCCAGGCAATCCGCCGCTCGAGCGGCAGGGTACAATCATTGGCGGGCAGGCGGCAAAGCCGACGTACGAACGCTGTGTCGATGTGCAGATCGGAAACGAGAGCGCGTTCGGTTGCATCAATCAGCAGCTCAAACGCGAGGTTAACAAGGTCAATCCTTCATTTAACCTGCCACCGGTCGATGCGCGCTCGTCCGACGTGCGGGTGGGCAACGCGAACGAGGCGGCCGTTCGCCAGCAATATGGCTCCAACTACGGTCGTTCGGCCACTCCCTTTCGGCCACCCGCTCCCACCATCACCCTGCCGCACCGCTGATGTTTGAAGCTCCACCACATGAGCGGGGCAGTCGGGGTATGCGCCTGTCGTGGAGGATCGCGGTGCTGTGCCTGCTGATCGTCGCGAACGGCGAGGGACGTGCCCAGGAGCATGAAGAGAGCAAGGTCGAAACCGGCAGCGCGGCCTCTGCGGACGATGTCGATGATGGCGCCGTGAAGCCTCTGGCGCTGGAGCCGTTTGCACCGCGTGCGCTCACGGCCGCCGATTTCCCTCCCGCAAATCCGCTGCTCGCCAATTACACGTACCGCACGAG
The DNA here is from genome assembly GCF_035935975.1 of Bradyrhizobium sp. Taxonomy (GTDB): domain Bacteria; phylum Pseudomonadota; class Alphaproteobacteria; order Rhizobiales; family Xanthobacteraceae; genus Bradyrhizobium. Next base: position 33,567 of record NZ_DASYWN010000037.1, on the reverse strand, counting down.
CGCCATGTTCGGCCGCGACTGGCGCGCCGGCCGTGCCGAATACCGGCAACTCGTCGAACGTGAATCGCTGACTTTCGGCCTGCCGCCCGCACTTGTCGATGCCGTCATGGCGGTCGAGAGCCGATACAATCCCGCAGTGGTCGGCATGGATGGCGAAGTCGGATTGATGCAGGTGATGCTGCCGACCGCACGGATGATGGGCTTTGCCGGGACGCCGGCGGAGCTGGCTTCGCCCGAGGTCAACGTGCACTACGGCGTGCGATATCTCGCCGGTGCCTGGCGCCGGGCCAACGGTGATCTCTGTACGACCGCGATGAAATACCGCGCCGGCCATGGCGAGACGCGATTTTCCTATTTGTCGGTCGAGTACTGCACACGCGTTCGCGCGCACCTGACGGCTAACGGCGTTGCCGTCGCGGGCAGCGTTCCACAACCGACGTTCGGACGGACTTCGGCGGGCGGCGCACCGGCACGTGGTCGCGTCGTGACGGCAGGCAGCACGATCAATTTCGCTGCGCTCAACACGCGCCTGCGCAGCGTCGCCGAGCGCAAGACACCATCCGATCTGCGTTGACAGGCTACTGGAAGAAGCGGCTGGGGCCCGCAATTTGGGCCGGACGCATCATGCGCGCGCTTTGCTCTTGGGGGCGCGCCGCCGCCGGCTTGCCGGCGCGGGACGGCTGGTTGCAAGCGCCTGGCCGATGGCGCGCCAGCACTTTACTGCATCGCGGAAAGCGCTTTCATGCGCGGCACTTCGGCCGCGCCAGTCGATGAGTTGTTCGGCATCCGCAAGCGTCGCCTCGCCCGACTTGAGGCGCGTGATCCATGAAAGGGCTTCACGGATTAAGGGATCCAACTGATCGACCTGATGGCTTCGCTTCGTCACGATCCGGCGCTTTCCCGCAGACGCCGACCGTGAGCGGATGCTCGCGATCGGCATATCTATGTAGGTAAGACGAAGCGGGACGCTGAAAACCGAATTTGCCGCGGGGTCGTTTGAGACGATCGGCGCAATGTTCCACAGCTTGCTTGAGATCGGTCTCGACCGTGCGGACGGTGACGCCGAGCAGAGCTGCGATCTCGCGGTTCGGCATGCCGTCGATGCGCGAGAGCATCAGTACGCGCCGGCGGCGCTCGGGCAGCTCGGCGATCGCGTGCCGGAGGAGATTGACCTCCGAACGATCTTCGATCACGCGCGCGGCGTCGGGCCGGTCGTCGGGAATCTCGAGCAGGGCGTCGACCTCATCAGAGGTGAGGCGGCGCTTCTCGGCGCGGCGGCGGTCGGCGGCGATGTTGAGCGCGATGCGGAACAGATAGGCCTTCGGGCTGCGCACGGGCCCGAGCTCGCGCATGCCTTCCAGGCGAAGGTAGGTCTCGTTGAGCGCTTCGGAAGCGAGGTCCGGCGAGCCGAGGCGGCGCGTCAACCGTCGATCGAAGTCGACATACTCCGCCAGCAGAAGAGTCCGCAAGCTGCTGATGCTGTCGATGGTCATGCTACGCCCCACTTCACTCAGTCCCCATTTGACGGCGGGACGGTAGTTAGGCCGCACAACGGTAATGTGACGAACTGTTAGTGAATAACAAGTGCTTCACAGTAGTCGCGTTATGTTGCGCAGAATCATCACATCGATGTCGAGCGGTCGTGAAAAAAGTTTTCGCTGCGGCTGCGTACGCAACGTCTACCGCATAAGGCCCCGCAGACCGCGCGTTTCGGTCGGTTCGGGGTGTCCGAAGGATACTGCGGACCGTGCGCGAGCCGGCCGTAATGCGAGAATGATATCGAGGCCGAGGTGGATTCGCGTGGTCTGTATCATAAGGGCGCGCGTCGCCTTGCGCCGCTGCTGCGCTCGTTGCGGAGAAGCCGCGCCGACGCCGCGTGCGCTTCACGCCTTGCCGTCTGCGGCCTGATCGTCTGCGCGATCTGCACCAGACCTGCGGCTGCGAAATCGGAGGCTGATACGGCCAGCCCGAACGCGAAGCCAGCCGCCGCTGCGCCCGCAGGCGCGAAGCCGGCCAAAGGGGGGGCGGATAAGGGGACTGCGGACAAGAGCGGTGCAGGTAAGGGTGCGGCGGACGCCGCCAAGCCGGCGGCGCCGGAAGCCCACTTCGATATCGACGAGTATCGTGTCGAGGGTGCGGACAATCTGCCGCAGATCGAGGTCGAGGCTGCGGTCTATCCCTTCCTTGGTCCGGACAAGAGTTCGCAGGATGTCGAGAAGGCCCGTGCCGCGGTGGAGAAGGCTTATCACGACAAGGGCCTTCAGACCGTCAGCGTGGCCGTGCCGCAGCAGGATGCGCAGCGTGGCTTCGTCGTGCTCAAGGTCACCGAGAACCGGGTCGGACGCCTGCGCGTCAAGGGCTCGCGCTATTTCGACCTCGACAACGTCAAGAGCGGCGCGCCGTCCCTCAAGGAAGGAACGCTGCCGAACTTTCAGGACGTGACGAAGGACATCGTCGCACTGAACCGCTGGCCCGACCGGCGCGTCACACCGGCGCTGCGAGCGGGCGTCGCGCCCGGCACCGTCGATGTCGATCTCAACATCGAGGACACGTTTCCGCTCCACGGAAGCATCGAGCTGAACAACAAGCAGAGCCCGAGTACCACGCCGCTGCGCACCAGCATATCCATGCGTTACGACAATCTCTGGCAGCTCGGTCACTCCATGACCTGGACATATCAGGTCTCGCCGATGAACCCGAAGGATGCCATGGTCGTGTCGGGTTCGTATCTTGCGCGGACCGAAATCGACTGGCTCAGCGTTCTCGTCTACGGCCTGTCCTCGGACAGCTCGGTTGCGACCGTCGGCGGCTCGAACGTCGTTGGTCCCGGTCAGGTGGTCGGTGGACGCGCGGTGCTGACGCTGCCGTCCAGGGGAGAGTTGTTCCACACGCTGTCTCTCGGCGTCGACTACAAGGATTTCAAGCAGTCGCTCAAGCTCGGCTCCGATGCCTTCGACTCGCCCGTGACCTATGTGCCGCTCGTCGGCACTTACGGCGCGACCTGGCAGGGCGAGGGGCGGCTGACGCAACTCAACGCCACGATCACCGCTGGTCTGCGCGGCATCGGCTCCAGCCGCGACGAGTTCGACGCCAAGCGATTCGACGCGACCGCGAGCTTCATCACGCTACACGCCGACATCTCGCACACCCAGGACTTCGCCGGCGGCTTTCAGCTCTACGCGAAGCTCCAGGGACAGGCGGCCGATCAGCCGTTGGTGTCGAGCGAGCAGTTCAGCCTCGGCGGACAGGACACGGTGCGCGGCTATCTCGAATCCGAGGTGCTCGGCGACTACGGCGTCGCGGGAACGCTGGAACTGCGTACGCCCAATCTCGCGCAATATCTCGAACAGAAGCTGCCCAATCCGCTCGGCGAGCCCATCAAGTACAACGCCTTCGACGACTGGCGGTTCTTCGCCTTCGTCGACGGCGGCAATGTCAGGATTCACGAGCCGCTGGTCGATCAGCAGTCGCATTTCGACCTCGCGAGCTACGGTGTCGGCATGCGTATGAAGACGCTTCGCTATCTCAACAGCGTCGTATTCGTCGGCGTGCCGCTGATCAGCCAGCAGGTCACCATCGCCAATCATCCACGTTTGGGCTTTCGGGTCTGGGGAGAATTCTAGATGTCGCTCCTTCGCTTTGGATCACGTCCCGGATTTCGCCTGAGCGCGCCGGCGATGCTTGCTCTCTTGTTCCTCGTGGCGTTGTGGCCGAGTCCGGCATCGGCGTGGTGGAACGACCAGTGGACGTTGCGCAAGAAGATCACGATCGACACCGGACCGTCCGGCGCGGGCATCAGCGACGCGATCGGCTCGACGCCGATCCTGGTGCGCCTGCATGTCGGCAATTTCCGCTTCGGTGCGGCCAAGGAAGATGGCGGCGATCTTCGCTTCGTCGCCGCCGACGACAAGACGCCGCTCAAGCATCATGTCGAGAAATACGACTCGCTGCTCGGTGAAGCCCTGGTCTGGGTCGGCGTTCCCGATCTGAAGCCGGGCGCCAAGAACGACATCTGGCTCTACTATGGAAACCAGAAGGCGCCCACGGCGGTCGATGCCAAGGGCACTTACGATCCCGACACGCTGCTGGTCTATCATTTCAACGATCGCTCGACGCCGGCGCAGGACGTTACGGCCTGGGCGAACACTGCACAGAATGCGGTGCCGGGTGCGGATGGCGCCATCATCGGCCAGGGCGCACGCCTCGATGGCCAGATCGCACTGATGCTTCCGGGCTCGCCCTCGCTGGTGGTCGCCGAGAACGGCGAGATCACCTGGTCGCTCTGGGTCAAGATGACCGCGCTTCAGCCCGGCGCCGTGCTGTTCTCGCGCAGCGAAGGCGCGAACGACCTCACGGTCGGATTGGATAACGGCATTGCGTTCGTGGAGGTCGCCAATGGCGGCAACACGCAGCGCAGCGCCGGCGGCGCGGCGATCGCGGCGGGGACCTGGCACCAGATCGCCTTCACGGCGAAGGGTGCCCAGATCACGCTTTACGTCGACGGCAACCAGGCTGCGACGCTCGCCGCCGGCCTGCCCACCATGACCGGCGCTGCGCAGCTCGGCCGTGCCGTATCCGCGGCGGCTTCGGCCGCGGATGCAGCCGCGCCTGCGGCTGACGCGGCGACGCCGGCCGCAGCTGCGCCGGCCAGTGCTGCGCCCGGCTTTGCCGGCGACATCGACGAATTCCAGATCGCCAAGGTGGCGCGCCCGGCCGGCTTCATCAAGCTCGGTGCGATCGGGCAGGGGCCGGACCAGGCAAAGCTGATCGCGTTCAGCGTCGACGAGGAGAACGCGGGCTGGTTCAGCGGCGGCTATTTCGGCGTGATCCTGCGTTCGGTGACGCTCGACGGCTGGGTCGTCATCGGCCTGCTCGCGATCATGGCCTTCATCAGCTGGTACGTGATGGTCGATCGCGTCTCCTATCTGAACCGCGTCTCGGCCGGCAACACCATCTTCCTCAAGCATTTCCGCGAGACCTCGACCGACATCGGCGGCCTGCTTCAGCTCGACAGCCAGGAGAACGATCCGAGCTTCGGCGGCGAGCTCGGCAAGAAGCAGCGCAAGGCGGTCCATGCCGCACCGCTCTACCGCCTCTTCGCGGCCGGCGCCCAGGAGATCCGGCGCCGCTTCGCAGGCGGCGGTTACCGCCGGTTGTCGCCGCAGGCGATCCAGTCGATCCGCGCGGTCCTCGACAGCGGCTTCGTGCGGGAGAGCCAGCGCCTCAATCGCCTGATGGTGATGTTGACCATCGCAATCTCGGGCGGCCCGTTCCTCGGCCTGCTCGGTACCGTCGTCGGCGTCATGATCACCTTCGCGGCGATCGCGGCCTCTGGCGACGTCAACGTCAACGCGATCGCGCCCGGCATCGCGGCGGCGCTGGTCGCGACCGTCGCCGGCCTCGGCGTCGCGATCCCCTCGCTGTTTGCCTACAACTACCTGACGATCCGCATCAAGGACGTCTCGAGCGAGATGCAGGTCTTCGTCGACGAGTTCATCACCCGGATCGCGGAATCCTACGAGCTTCCGGACGAGCCGGTGAAGCAGGCGGCGGAGTGAACCGATGCAAGTCCAGTCCGAAAGCAAGCCGTACGACGACATCAACATCACGCCGATGCTCGATCTCGCCTATGTGCTGCTGGTGATCTTCATCATCATGACCACGGCGACCGTGCAGGGCATGAAGGTGAACCTGCCGAAGGCGAGCGCGGCGCCGAGCCTGGCGCAGCAGACCACCAAGGCCATCACGGTCGCCAACGACGGCAAGCTGTTCCTGGACACCATCCCCGTGACGCTGCCCGAGCTCGAGCAGCGCCTCGTACAGCAGCGCGCGCTGACGCCGGAGTTTCCAATCGTTGTGCGCGGCGACAGCCAGACCCCGTACCAGAACGTGGTCGACGTGCTCGATCTGCTCGGCCGCCTCAACTTCACCCAGGTCGGCATGGCGACCAAGCCGTCGGCGCGATGAGACGCAGCGATGGCGCTTTCCGACGACAGCAACGACGACGACGGCACGCCGGCATGGCGGCGCTATCTGCTGCTCGGCGGCTCGGCGCTCGTCGTGGTTGCGCTGACGGTCGGTCTCGTCATCATGGTGATGAGCGGCGACAAGGATCCGCCGCGCAAGGTGAATGAGCTGCAGGTGACGATGGTGCTGCCACCGCCGCCGCCTCCGCCACCACCGCCACCTCCGCCGGAGCAGCAGCCGGAACAGCAGCCCGAGCAGAAGGTGATGGAGCAGACGCCGGTCAAGGATGTCGTCGAGGAGAAACCGGTCGACATCCCGAAGGACGCGCCGCCCGATGCCGGACCGGATGCGACGCCGGGGCCGCCGGATCTCGGTCTCGGCACCGGGCCGGGCAGCGGGGGCTTTGCGCAGGGCAAGGGGCGTGGTGGCGGCGGAGGTGGCGGCGCCGGTCGTTTCGGCTGGTATGCGAGCATCCTTCAGACGCAGATCGCGGCTGCGCTTCAGACAAATGAAAAAACTCGCGAAGCAACGGCGCAGACCGTCATCAGAGTATGGCTCGACAACTCGGGGCGTGTCACGCGCGTGACGTTGTCGCCATCGACGGGAGACAGCGCGCTTGATGCGGCCATTCGCGACCAGGTCGTGAGCGGCATGCGCGTGCGCGAACCGCCGCCGAAGGATATGCCGATGCCGATCCAAACCCGGCTCACGGGTCGAAATCCGACCTGAGCGCGATGAGACGAGTAACTGTGCGCAAGTTGAAAGTAAGAAGAGGTGACGTCATGTGGCGCGAAATGAAGACGCGAGAGCTGGCAGCGACGGCTTTGATGCTGATCGCGTGTGCGGCCCCCGCCGCGGCGCAGGACGACGGGATGCCGCAGGGCAAGCGTCCGACCGTGTCGCGCGATGCACCTCCATCGTCGAATGCGACGGTCAATCTGATCAATCTGCTGGTGAAGCAGGGGACGCTCAGCGAGGAACAGGCGGCTGTGCTGGTCAAGCAGGCCGACGACGAAGCCTATGTCGCCCGTCAGGCCACGCGCGACGCGACGGCGAAGGCGGAAGGCGCGGAGAAGAAAGCAACCAGCGCCGCCGATGCGACCTCGCCGCCCGGCACCAAGCGCGTCACCTACGTGCCCGAGATCGTGCGGAAACAGCTCCGCGAGGAGATCCGGGCCGAGGTGATGGACCGCGCCCACAAGGAGGGCTGGGCCTCGCCAGGTGCGTATCCCGAATGGGCGCAGCGCATCAGGTTCTACGGCGACATCCGCGCGCGGTATGAGGGGATCCACTATCCGGCCGGCAACTATGGTTTCTACGAGAACTTCAACGCCATCAACACCGGAAATCCATTTCTTGAAGACAGCACCAACGCATTCAATCAGTACTTCTTCCCGACTTACAACGCCACGCAGGATCGCAATCGGTTTCGCTTCCGCGCCCGGCTCGGTGCCGACGTCGATCTGTATGATGGATTCACGGCGGGTTTGAGAATTGCGACCGGCGACAGCAGTTCTCCCGTCTCCACAAATCAGACGTTCGGCGGCAACGGCGGCAATTTCTCGAAATACGCGCTCTGGCTTGACCGCGCCTTCATCAAATACCAGCCGGTGCAGGATCTCGTTGCCTCGGTCGGCCGGTTCGACAACCCGTTTTGGTCGCCGACGGATTTGGTCTGGTACAAGGATCTCGGCTTCGACGGTTTCGCAATTCAGGCCAGGCACGAAGTCGCCGATGGATTCACGCCCTTCTTCGCCGGCGGCGCTTTCCCCGTATTCAACACCGAGCTGAACGCGGGCCTCAACACGGCCGACCTGACTGGGCCGGTCAAGCTCGCCAGCCGGGATAGATGGCTGTTCGGTGCGCAGGGCGGCTTCGGCGCGCGGATCGATCCCGAAACGACGCTCACGCTGGCCTTCGCTTACTATGACTTCGCAAATATACGCGGCAAGCTGTCGAGTCCGTGCGTCGTCTACACGGCAAGCGATGTATGTGACACGGATCTGCTTCGTCCGTTGTTTGCGCAAAAGGGCAACACCTATATGCGGCTGCGCGACGTCCCCGTCGTCTTGCCGACCGTCGGATTCCCCAGTGGATCACTGAACTATCAATACTATGGTCTTGCGAGCGACTTCCGGCCGTTCGTCGCGAGCGCCCAGCTTGATCTCGCGCAGTTCAATCCGGTTCACGTCATTCTCGACGCCGAATACGTCTGGAACACGGCATTCGACCGGAGCGCCGTTGCCGCTGTCGCCGTGTTTCCGAACAACTTCGCTGGAACCACGGACGGCAGCCCGGGCCCGTACAACGGCGGCAACCAGGGTTGGCTTGCGCGCATGACCGTCGGCAACAAGGAGATCAAGCATCTCTGGGACTGGAACGCGCATGTCGGGTACAAGTATCTCGAGTCCGACGCGATGGTGGATGCGTTCGTCGATTCCGACTTCGGCCTCGGCGGCACCAACCTCAAGGGTTATTTCATCGGCGGCAACGTCGGCCTCGGCGAGAACATCTGGGGCTCGGTGCGCTGGATGAGCGCGAACAATATCGCCGGCCTGCCGTACAAGGTCGACATCGTCCAGCTCGATCTCAGCGCGAGGTTCTGATCATGCGGCTGTTGCGTCTGTCGTCCCTTGCCGTAGTGGCGCTGCTCGTCTCGCCGGCCGCGCATGCGGATCAGGAAAGCGATCGTCTGCGCGAGGCGCTGCGCAGCGCCACCGCGCAGGCCCGTGCCGCCGAAGACCAGCGCGCCGCGGTTCAGGCCAAGCTGACCGCGGCCGAGCAGGAGCGCGACCGCCTGCGCAAGCAGAACGAGGCCTATCGCGCCCAGGTCAAGGAAGCCGAGCAAGCCTATCGGCAGGCCGTGAAGGATTTCAACGAGCGGATCGCCGAGCGCGACGATTCCCTGGAGAAGTGGAAGGCCGCTTATGGCGAGGCGGCGAGCGTGGCGCGGACCAAGGATTCCGAACGCTCCAAGTTCGAGGGCGAGGCGACGACATGGAAGGCGAGCGCCAAGGCCTGCGAGGCCAAGAACGTCCGCCTCGTCAAGATCGCGGACGACGTCGTCAAGCAATACGAGAACATGGATCCGCTGGAGAAGGTGATCCACCACGATCCCGTGTTCGGACTGAAGCGGGTCGAGCATCAGAACGCCGCCCAGGATGTTCGCGACCAGATCATCGAACAGAAAGCCAAGCCATGACCGGGAATGTTTTCAAGCTCGCGCTGCTGGCCGGCGCGCTGAGCGCCGCCGCGTCGTCGTCGGCACTGGCGCAGACGCGCAATCCGCCCCAGCCCGCAGCTCCGCGCGCGACACCCGCGCCGGCGGTCGTTCCCGCTGCGGCCCAGCCGGTTCCCGCAGCGCAAGACAGTGCGCCCGTGAAGGGCGGTGAGATCATTGCGCGGGTCGGCGACAGTGACGTCACTGCCGAAGAAGTGCGCGCCACCATCCAGCTTCTGGATGCCCGTCAGCAGGCGGCGATGGCGCGCGATCCGGCGCTGCTGAGCCAGACCGTGCGCGCGATCCTCGCCAACCGCCTGGTGCTCAAGGAGGCCACGGCCAAGAAGTGGGATCAGCAGCCGGCCGTGGTGACGCAGCTCGCGCGCGCCCGCGACACCTTGATTGTCGAGACCTATCTGCAATCGGTCACGGCGCTTGGCGACAGCTATCCGAGCGACGCTGACATCAAGAGCGTCTACGAGGCGAATGCCAGCGCATTCCTCGTTCCCCGCCGCTTTCGCCTGGGCCAGATCGTGGTCAACCTCGCCAAGGACGCCGACAGGGCCGCCGAGGATATTGCGCGCAAGAAGCTCGATGACGTCGTGCGGAAGATCAAGCAGCCCGGCGCGGAGTTCGGTTCGATCGCGCGCGCCTCGTCTGACGATGCGGCGACCGCGGGGCGGGAAGGGGAGATCGGCTGGGTCGCCGAGCCGGATATGCGCACCGAAATCCGTGGACAGGTCACCGGCCTGCCGAAGTCGGGCATCACTGATCCGATCCGGCTGGAGGACGGCTGGCACATCCTGAAGCTTCTCGACACCGAGGCATCGCATACGCGGCCGCTGGCGGACGTGCGGGAGGCCCTCGTGCAGCGCATGCGGGCCGAGCGGATCGAGGCCAACCGCCGCGCCTATGTGGCGGAGCTCTTGAAGCAGACCCCTCCCGTGGTCAACGAGATCGCGCTGTCCAGATTGCTTGAGGTCAAATCCGACGCGAAGTCGGACGGCGCACCGCCGCGCTAGATGACGATTAGATGACGGCGTCGATGCGCCGTCATGTGTCGACGATTCGTTGGTTAATCGTCAGTAAAAGTATCATAATTATGGTACAATGCGCGTGATATCGGGATCGCGACATCGACCCCGGGGGCGACATGACCGACCTGACCAATGCGGGTGAATCGGCAGCGGCATTCGAAGGCCGATCACGCGTCCGTCTGGCCATTCCTTTCAGCCTGATTGAGCCCCTGTTCGCTGTGCTCGACTGCTCGATCATCGTCGCGGCGGGGGCAATCGGCGGCATTGCGTATCAGCGCGCCGTCGGCGGCTCGGCCGAAGATGCCTCCTTCTATGCCGGGCTGGGGCTGGTGGCGAGCCTTGCCTATGTGCTGGTCGCGCACTTCCTCGGCCTCTACCGGCTGAACCAGCTATTGGATGACGAGTTCGACGGCGGACGGGTCTGGGCAGGCTGGTGTCTTGCCGCGCTCATCCTCGCCGTCGTGTTGTTCCTTTTCAAATCGGGCGGGGACGCATCGCGCGGCTCGGTCGTCTGCTTCTTCGCGATGGGGAGTGCGGGCCTTCTCGGGGCGCGCTGGCTCGGCAAGCGCCAGCTTCGGTCGGCACTCGTCGCCGGTACGATCCGCGGCCGGCATGCAGTGGTCATCGGGACGCAGGGCGAGCTCGCGCAGTTCGGAAGAGGCGATCTGCTCGCCAGATTTGGCCTGCATGAGGTCGATCGCATCACCTTGCCGTGGGGCGAAGCGCCAAAACTCAGCGCGTCAGGTTCCGTGCTGCAGGACGATGCGCTGACGAAGCGCATCCGGGACGCTTCGGCCGAAGAGATCGTGCTGGCGCTGTCCTGGTCCGGTCCGCAGGACATCGAAGCCTTGCTCGACCGGTTGCGCGTCGTTCCGCTCCCGGTGCGCCTGTTGCCCGATCGCGCGGTGTCGACCGTGCTGCGCCACCAGAGCTCGATGCCGCAACGGCTCTACATGGTGGAGGTGCAGCCGGCGCCGCTGTCGGTTTTCGATCGCCTGACCAAGCGGCTGCTCGACGTGATCGTCGCGGCGACGTCGCTGGCGCTCCTGACACCTCTGCTGATCGTCGTCGCGGTCGCGATCAAGCTGGAGTCGAGGGGGCCGGTGATCTTCCGGCAGCGCCGTCACGGCTTCAACGGCAAGCCGTTCATCATCTACAAGCTGCGCAGCATGAGCGTCCAGGAGGACGGCGGCACGGTCGTGCAGGCGACCAAGCAGGATCCGCGCGTGACCCGCGTCGGACGCCTGATCCGCCAGACCAGCATCGACGAGCTGCCGCAACTGCTCAACGTGATCCAGGGGCACATGTCGATCGTCGGGCCGCGCCCGCACGCGCTGGTGCACGACTACGAGTACGGCAGCATGATCGCGAACTACGCGTTCCGCCATCACGTCAAGCCGGGAATGACCGGCTGGGCGCAGGTCCAGGGCTATCGCGGGGGCACGCCGCGGCTCGAGCTCATGGAGCGGAGAGTTGCACTCGATTTATGGTATATTGATAATTGGAGCCTGATATTGGATGTCCATATCATGCTGAAGACGGCGTTCGAATTGATCCGGTCGCGCAACGCATATTGACGAGATCCTTCCGGTCGCGATTGACCTCGAAGCGGCGGCGTCGCAAAAGTTAACATTGGTACATCCGGGAATGATTCATTGACGTGACCAATTGGAGCAGAGGAGTACCACATCTGTGATGTCTCGTCGCATCGGCGGTCACATGCGCTGGTGGGGGCCGCCGGCCGATAGCCGTCCAGGATTTCTCGCTGGCCTATTGAAAACGTTCACGATTTGCGCTTACTAAGTCCGGACTGGCGAGATTCTGGCCGGAGAGGACCCATTATGGTTGGCAAGAGGCATGCCTCGGGGGAGATTTCGGCCAAGCTGGCGCAGGCCAACGAACTTGCGGCCAAGGGGAAAACCCAGCGTGAGATCTCGAAGGCGCTTGGCGTCAGCATCATGACCTACCACCGCTGGAAGAAGATGCCCGGTTCTTCAGCACCGCTTGATGATCGGGGCAGGGAGAGCGGTGACCGGCCATCCAGTCCGGGCGACGCAAGCACTGTGGACACAATCAAGCGGTTAGAGCTCGAGAACGCGCAATTGCGACGTCTCGTGACGGACATGCTCTTGGAAAAGCTGAAATACGAAGAGGAGCTTCGGGCGCGCCAGGGGACGCGGTTTCGGCGCCCCGACGGCGGTTAGCGCCAGAACCGGCCCTTCCGGTCTGCTCTATCGCCTTCACTCGTTTAGCTCGAAACTTGAGACGGTTGGACGTGCCGCGGCCGGATGGTCCGACAGGTACGCCACATATGCACGCCTCACGCCATCCTCGAGCGAGGTCGTCGCGCGCCAGCCGAGCTTTGCGAGACGACTGACGTCGAGCAGCTTGCGCGGCGTTCCATCGGGACGCGTCGTGTCGAAACTGATCTCGCCGCGATAACCGACGATCTCGGCCACGACGCGCGCGAACTCGGCGATGGTGATGTCCTCGCCGGTGCCGATGTTGATCAGCTCGGCGCCCGAATAGGTCTTCATCAGGTGCACGCAGGCATCTGCCATGTCGTCGACATAAAGGAACTCGCGCCGCGGCGTGCCGGTGCCCCACACGACGACGTTTTCAGCACCGGACAGCTTCGCCTCGTGGAAACGCCGGATCAGCGCGGCGACGACGTGGCTCAGTTCAGGATGATAATTGTCACCGGGGCCGTAGAGATTGGTCGGCATCACGCTGATGAAATCGCATGCATACTGGCTGCGATAGGCCTCCGCCATCTTGATGCCCGCGATCTTGGCGATCGCATAGGGCTCGTTGGTCGGCTCCAGCGGGCCGGTCAAGACCGAATCCTCGCGCAGCGGCTGCGGCGCCAGTTTCGGATAGATGCAGGAGGAGCCCAAAAACATCAGCTTCTCGGCGCCGTTCCGATGGGCGGCCTCAATCACATTCGCCGCGATCGCGATGTTGTCGTAGATGAACTCGGCGCGCAGCGTGTTGTTGGCGACGATGCCGCCGACTTTGGCGGCGGCAAGGAAGATCACCTGCGGCCGCGTCCTCGCGAACCAGTCGAACACCGCGGCCTGGTTGCGCAGATCGACCTCACCCCGCTCCACGATGACGAGCCTGACGTCCTCCGTCGCGAGCCGGCGCGCGATCGCGCTGCCGACCATGCCGCGATGGCCGGCGACGTAGACGCTCTTGCCTCTCAGCTCAAAGGTTGCGTTGGCCACGGCCGGCGTCCTGTTTTGCCTCGGCCAGATCGCTCGTCATCATCTCCTCGACGAGCTGCGCAAAGCTTCGCGTCGGCTTCCAGCCAAGGACCTGACGGGCCTTGCTGGCATCGCCGATCAGGAGATCGACCTCAGTCGGGCGGAAGTAGGTCGGATCGACCTTCACGACCGTCTTGCCGCTGGTCTCGTCGATCCCGGTCTCCTCGACACCCGCGCCGCGCCATGCGATGCGGCGGCCGACATGGGCAAAGGACAGCTCGACCAGCTGACGCACCGAATGCATCTCGCCGGTTGCGAGCACGAAATCGTCAGGCTTGTCGGCCTGCAGGATCCTGTGCATGCCCTCGACGTAGTCCTTCGCATGACCCCAGTCGCGCCTGGCGTCGAGATTGCCGAGATAGAGCGTCTGCTCCAGGCCGACCTCGATCCGCGATACGCCGCGCGTGATCTTGCGGGTGACGAAGGTCTCGCCGCGGATCGGGCTCTCATGGTTGAACAGGATGCCGTTAGAGGCAAACATGCCGTAGGCTTCGCGGTAGTTCACCGTGATCCAGTAGCCGTAGAGCTTGGCCACGCCATAGGGCGAACGCGGATAGAACGGCGTCGTCTCCTTCTGCGGGATCTCCTGCACCAGGCCATAGAGCTCGGAGGTCGAGGCCTGGTAGAACCGCGTCTCCTTCTCCATGCCGAGGATGCGGATCGCCTCCAGCAGGCGCAGCACGCCGATGGCGTCGGCGTTGGCGGTGTATTCCGGGCTCTCGAAGCTGACGGCGACGTGGCTTTGGGCGGCGAGATTGTAGATTTCGGTCGGCCGGATCTGCTGCACCAGGCGGATCAGATTGGTCGAATCCGTCATGTCGCCATAGTGCATCAGGAACGGCACGTTGCCGACATGCGGGTCCTGGTAGAGGTGATCGACCCGCGCGGTGTTGAACGAGGACGAGCGCCGCTTGATGCCGTGCACGACATAGCCGAGCGACAGCAGATATTCGGCGAGATAGGCGCCGTCCTGGCCGGTGATACCGGTGATCAGAGCGATAGGTTTATTCATCCCAAGCTCGCTCCCGCCGAAGCGAGGATCCGGCGCAGCGCCTTTCAAGCGCTCGATCGACGGCATCTCTAGCCGCCATTTCTGTAGTATCCATTCTGATAAACACCCGGCTGCTCAAATCTTTCGAGAACTCTCAGATCGGCCTTGTTCAGCACCACGCCCAGCAGGCGATCGTGAAGGTCCGGGTCGGCCAACAGATGGCGGCGCACCGCCTTGATCCTGGTGCTTCCCCATTCCACCACGAATACCAGGGAGTCGATCACCGGGACGATCGCTCGCACGTCGACGACAGGTGCGATCGGCGGAAGATCGACGATGACATAATCATAGCTTTCGCGCAGTCGATCGAGGAGGGACCGAAATCCCTGCGACGCCAGCACTTCGTCGGAATGGACCGGCGCTTCGGTCAGCAGCAGAGGGAGCAGCGCCAGCCCCGTGGCTGCCTCTCGGCCCGTTGCCTGTGCGAGATCTATCCTGCCATTCAGCACCTCCAGCCATCCGACAGACGGCCGTGGGGTGAGCGAGCGGGCAAGCGTCGGATTACGAAGGTCCGCGTCGATCAGAACCACGCGTCTGCCGGCGTCGGCCAACAGCAGCGCGAGGTTGGAGGCAATCGTGGACTTGCCTTCGCCGGCGACGGTCGAGGTGATGCCGATCAACCTGTTCTCGCGGATGGTCGACTCCAGCCATGCGCTCATTTTGATTGCGCGAAACGCTTCGGTGAATACCGAAATCGGATCGTCGACCGCGCGTCGCTTCAATGGATCGATGAATGAGAAATGGAGTGCATCCGCCGTCATGTTCTCCACGGCTTGCGGCGGCGGGCTCGGTCGACCGATGTCTGCATCGGATCCGGTCGCGATCGACCGGGGAAGCGACGGTGCAGGGGGGGCCTGTCCAGTCGCAAGCGGAATCACCGAAAGACAGCGGACGCCCAATTCCTGTTCGGCCTGTCGTGCCGTGCGGAAGACACTGTCCACCGCTTCGCGCCAGGTCGCAATTCCAAAGCTCGCCATCAGCCCCATGGTGAGCGCGATGGCGAGGACCAATGACGCTACCGGTTTGCTTCTCTTCTTCGGCGCGACGGCCGGACTGATCACGCGCGCATCGGTGATCGGAAACGACTGCTGCTGTATCGCCTCCATGTAGCGCTGCAGGAAAGTATCGTAGAGCGTGTGATATACCTTGGCGGAGCTTTCGAGTTCGGCCAGTCCAAGCCGGTCGCGGTTTGTGAGCTGGCCCTCCGATACCAGACTGGCCAGCGATCGCTCCAAACTCTCTTCGCGCGTCTTGGCGATTTCATAATCGCTCTTGTAGCTTCCAGCGATCCGTCCGAGCTCCCCGCGGATGTTCCGGCGCGTTTCCTCCATCTGGTTGCGCAGATTGATCGCGGCCGAATGGTCATCACCATATTTCGTCGAGATGTTGGCCTCGCGCGCGGACAGGTCGACATACTGGTTACGAAGCCGCGTAATGACCTCGTTTTTCAGGATATCTGCGACCGCGCCCTCGCTGACGTCCATTTTCCGGACTTGCTCGATCCGGTCGAGCCGGGCTTTGGCCTCGCTGGTGGCGCCGCGCGCGGTGGCGAGCTGGCTGTTCAGTTCGAACAGCTGCTGTTCGCCGATAAGCCGGCTCGAAGCGCCGGCCGATACGTTCGGTCCGCCGAGATCGACAATGTTGTTCTTTTCCTTGAATTCCAGCACGGCGCGATCGGCCGTCGTTGCCTTCGACTTCAGCTCGTTGATCCGGTCCTGGAGCCAGGCGCCTGCGCGTGTGACTGTCTGGTATTTCGCGCCGAGCTGGTCGTCGATATAGGCTTCGGCGATCGCGTTGGCGACCCTGGCGGCGGTCGCGGGGCTCCGCGACGTGTACGAGATGTTCAGTGCATAGGTTTTGTCGCCACGCGCGATGAAGCGGTGGGTGAGAAACTCGTCGAGCGCCCTCTGCTCACGGTCTTCCACCGTGTCGGAGGTGACGACCGGGCGCGAGAACAGGCTCCAGCCACCCGCGAATTCCGGATCGTCGGCGAGCTTCAGGCTCCTTACGACGTCGAGTCCCAGCTTGCGCGACGCGAGAATTTCGACCTGCGAGCCCACCTGAAGCGTGTCGAGTGGAATATCCCCCTGCGGCTGCAATTGGTTCTGCAGGACACGCAGCGTACTGCTGTCGATCAGAAGCGTAGCGGTCGCGGTGTATTGCGAGGGGATGACGAGCAGATACAGCAGGCCGATGGCTATTGCCACGGCAGGCACGGTGAGAATGATCCAATATTGCCGCCGGGCCAGTCCGGACAGCTGGTCGATCAAGGCCGATATCGAGGACGAAGCATCGCCCCGCCCATCGCTATAGTCGACACGGGTTCTGTGCGACGGCATATCCATCGTCGATCACATCCTGGGCGAGTGGGCTGCTGCCTGGAGCGAAAAGGTGCTATCGCGACGGCAGGCAGGTCCCACCTGACCGAGGCATCTTGCCCTCTCTGGTTCCAAAGGCAGCGGGAGGGGCATTGATCGTCGCATAACTCTACCGGCTAGGAGTATCTCGGCTCTTGGTCTTGCCACGACCAAGCACCGCCCGCTGAGCCGTGACGCCAGCCCCCGTAACGTTGATTGCCCTCTCTAGCGAACAAGTAATACACATTTGCAACAGTTTGATATGAAGTGATGCAGGTGCATCGTCCGGTATGTTGTGCGTTATCGTAATGGATGACGCTAGATATCACGCGCCGTCCGTCGCCGCGCCAAACGCGACGCATTTATCGGAATGCGCGGAGCACTCGGCTTGAGCCCGTATGAATGGATCACAGGCGGAGCCAGCCTGTGGGGCGTTTGGTTGCGGTCCTCAACCGACCCCCAAACCGAGCGCACCACCTTCATCCCTTATCGTTGTCTGGGCTGGATTTCGGCGGCCGCTTCGTGCGCCGCCCGTTGATCTGACCGGTCATGCGCGCAGCCGCCCACAGGGACGTCCGGCGGGAAGATGCTGTCGTAGATCGCGCGCGCCTCACGGATGAGGCGCTGCCGCTCGAGCTCGGATTTCGGGACGAAGCGGACGACGTTGCTCATTCGTGCACCGCAGCTTCGTTGGCGCGTCGCCAGACCGGAAACGGGTCTGCGAGCTTGGCCCATTCCGTGACGTTCATGGCCGGCTTGCCCGGGACGAGGCAACCGTCCAGGCGTGCGCGCAGCGCGCTCTCGTCCATGCCTGCGCCGATGAACACGATTTCCTGGCGACGATCGCCATAGATTTCGTTCCAGTTCGCCCGCAATCGCTTGCGCCAGAACGGATCGTCCGGCCAGCGTTCCGCAGGCACGCTCGCCCACCAGAATCCAAGGGCCTCCGTGCGCGTGATGGAACCTGCCTGGCTGATCTCGCCAAGCCATTGCGGGCGCGTCGCCAGCCAGAAATGTCCCTTGGCACGAATGACACCGGGCCAGGGTTCCTTCACGAACTTGTCGAACGTTTCGGGATCGAACGGCCGGCGCGCGCGATAGACGAAGCTGGTCACGCCGTATTCCTCCGTCTCCGGCACGTGATCGGCAAAGCCGTAGAGCTCCTTGAACCAGAGCGGATGTGCTTGTGCCTTCTCGAAGTCGAACCGGCCGGTGTCGAGAATGCGGTCGAAAGCGACCCGGCTGTGGTTGGCTTCGATCAGCTCTGCTTCCGGATTGAGCGCCCGGATGATTTTTCGCGCGGCCTCGCGTTGTGCCGGCGAGGCGTCATCGACCTTGTTGAGCACGATCACGTCGGCAAATTCGATCTGCTCGACGAGGAGATCGACCAGCGTGCGCTTGTCGTTCGCCAGCGCTTCGCCGCGCTGGTCGAGAAAATCCGTCGATGAATAATCCCTCAGCAGGTTCACCGCGTCGACCACGGTGACCATGGTGTCGAGGCGTGCGACGTCGGAGAGGCTTTCGCCGTCCTCCGAACGGAATTCGAAGGTCGCCGCAACCGGCAGCGGCTCGGAGATGCCGGTGGATTCGATCAGCAGGTAATCGAAGCGGCCGTTTTCGGCGAGGGCGCGCACCTCCTTCAGGAGGTCGTCGCGCAGCGTGCAGCAGATGCACCCATTCGTCATCTCGACGAGCTTCTCGTCAGTCCGGGACAGGTTCGCACCGCCATCTCGGACCAGATCCGCATCGATGTTCACCTCGCTCATGTCGTTGACGATCACCGCGACCTTCAGGCCGTGCCGGTTGTTCAGGACGTGGTTCAGCAAAGTGGTCTTTCCAGCCCCGAGGAAGCCGGACAAGACGGTGACGGGGAGTTTGCGCATGGAGATCGAAGAGCCTTTTCAAGGGGATAGGACGACGGCGAGGGGGATTGGGCATTGGGACCGGATATGTAATGTTATAACATTACATATGCTGTCGACGCCGACGTCAAGTCGCTTGGCGGCTCAGCCGAAGCGGATCGAGGTCGGGGAAGGACCGGCGAAATCCATCAAGCCGCTGTTTGGTCACGAGAGGGGGGAGGCGTAGCCCAGCGCTGTATCGAACTGCACGCCAGGCAGGTTGCCGATCACTGCGGCAAGACCACCAGCAGCCAGGCGCCCGCGGCCACACATGCGATGCCGGCAGCGCGCGCGATCCATCGTCCGACCGGCGTAAGTTTCTCCAAAAGGACAAGCAGTGACAAAAGTGCAATCCAAAGCACGTTCATCACCCCGCCTACGAATAAGAGCGCCATCAAAACCCAGCAGCAGCCGACACAATAGCCTCCGTGTCGAAGCCCCAGCAGCAGGCAGCCGCGCGGGTGGCTCTGAAAGCCGCCGTGGCGCATCAGGAACAGAAACGGCGACTGGCATTGGGCGAGACAGACGTCCTTCAGCGGCGTCCATTGATAGACGCCCGCCGCGATCAGCACGATTGCGCCGAGAAGGCTGCTGGCGATCGCCATCCGGGAATCCAGCAAGGCGGCCCGCTCGATCACCCATTGGAGAAAGGTGGCGGCCAGCGAAAAGCCGCTCCACGCGATGAGATAACCGGCCGCAAACCAGCCGGTCGCGGCGAACGGCTTGCCCTGCGCTTTGCCCTGCCGGCCCACGCGGGCATACATGAGGATCATGGGCGCTGCCGAGGGGGCCATCATTCCGATCATCATCACCGCCCACATCAGCAACACGTACGCGAACTCGATCGCTCGCCACGGCTCGTTGGCCGGCAGCATGATGCCGATCCCGGCCGGGATCATGCGGAACCCGGTCATGTCCATGCCGCCCATGTCCATGTCGTTGGCGAGCCAGAGCACATAGCTCCATGCCAGCGCGACAATGACGCCGATCGCGCCGCCGACGACCCAGCGGTCGCGCCGCAGCACGGTTTCCAGGGCGCTGTCGGTCATTTGCGATTGACGTTGCCGGCCTCGTCGCAGGGCCGGCATCTGGAGTTGCATCAAGCCTGGTTCGACCAGCGGATCGGCGCATAGAGGCCGTTCTTGCCGGAATTATCCCAGTGCATGCCGTGATCGCTGAACGTATTGCCGGGGGCGCCGACCGCCATGACCATGGCGTCCGGGCTCACCGGATGGCCGATGTTCGCCCACATTTCACCGCTCGGATGCATGGTCGGCAACGGATCAACGGACATGTGCAGAATATCAGGGATTTCCGCGGACCGCGTCTTGCCGTCGATCCGGAATGTGATCGGGACCTTGCGAACCCCCAGGTTCTTGCTGATCAGCGGTGTGAACGCAGCCATCGGACCACCGGCGGCGCCGGTGAAGATCGCAGCTAGAGCCTCGGTCTGCTGATCGTCGGCGCGCTGATCGATATAGGCGGCGACCGACCAATCTCCGTCTGCCATGACCCCAGGTGCGTGGAGGATAACAAGCACATTGAGTCCATCGAGCGCGATGTCACCATAGCGTCCGCTTTCGACGTGGAAGATCAGCGGTACGTTGCAGAAGCCCTCGGTCGGTCGTGCGGTCAGCGGGGGAGCCGCCGACACGAGGCAGGGACACACGATGCTGCAACTGCAATTTTCGAAATAGTCACCGGAAAGGTGCCATGGGACATCTGCCATCGCTCGCTCCCGCTAGGCCGAACCCGATAGATTGCTTTCGAATGAGCTACGTGTAGTTGAAAGCTACGCCGCGCGGCGAAGTCCCGCAATGGGCTCGGCCGATTTACTGGAAAAGATCCCCGATCAGCCGGAAATGCACCTAAACTCTTTGCCCATCTCCGCAAGCCATTGAAATTTCGACAAATGCGACTGCCCTCCGGGCGCGCCACCTTTGATCGCCTGCTGTGGTGAGAGCCGAGCCGCAGTCGAGCCCCCGGTTTCCCTCACGCGCTCCGGGCCGAGCGTCGCAGCGACTGCGGCGGGTGGCCGAAGGCGCGGATGAAGGCGCGGCGCATCCGCTCGGGATCGCGAAAGCCGGTGGATTGCGCGACGCGCTCGATCGCCTCGCCGGAGGACTGCACCCGCTCGCGCGCCACCTCGACCCGCAAGCGCTCGACGGCCTTGGTCGGCGTCGATCCGGTTTCGGCGATGAAGGAGCGCACGAAATGCCGCGCGCTCAATCCGGCGCGCTCGGCAAGCGCGTCGACGGTGAGCTGCGCATCCAGATTTTCACGCACCCAGGACAGCAGGCTGGCGAAGCGGCCGTTCGGCGTCTTGAGTTCGAGCAGGGTGGAGAACTGCGACTGCCCGCCGCCGCGGCGCTGATAGAGCACGAGCTGCCGCGCGGCGGCTTGCGAGATCTCCTCGCCGTGATCCTCGGCGATCATGGCAAGCGCGAGATCAATTCCGGCGGTGATGCCCGCCGACGTCCACACGTGACCGTCGCGGGTGAAGATCTGGTCCGGCTCGAGCCGGATGTTCGGGTAACGTCCGGTGAAGTCGCGCGTGCAGGACCAGTGCGTGGTTGCACAGCGGCCCTCCAGCAGTCCCGCCTCGGCGAGCAGATAGGCGCCGGAGCAGACGCTCGCCATGCGCACGCCGCGCCGCGCCAGTCTCTGGATGAAGGCCATCGTCGTCTTGCAGCGCGCCGCAGCCGCGACGCCTTCGCCGCCTGCGACGAACAGCGTCGTGACCCCGCTTGCCGATCGCAGGCTGCGCGCCAGCATCTCGGTGCCCGACGAGCTGCGCACCGCGCCGGCCTTGGCCGCGACCGTGATCACGCGCGGTGCATGCGGCACATGACGTCTCGCGATCTCGAATACCGAGATCGGGCCCGCTGCGTCCAGCAACTGGAATTCGGGAAAGATCAGGAAGCCGATCATGACGCGTCCAAAAATGAGGGAATTACGCCGTTTCCGATCTCAAGGCCAACATGGCAGGCTGCCATCGTCAAGCGCGATGTCGAGGTTGGTTATGTCGGGTCCGTTGCAGATCGGTCTTCTGGTTTTTCCCCGTGTCACCCAGCTCGACCTGACCGGTCCGGCGCAGGTCTTCTCCAGTCTGCCCGACGTGAACGTGCATCTGATCTGGAAGCGCATCGAGCCGGTGCCGAGCGATTCAGTCATCCTGCTGACGCCGACCGTCACCTTTGCCGATTGTCCGCAGCTCGACGTGATCTGCGTGCCCGGCGGCTATGGCACCGACGAGCTGATGGTCGACGAGGAGGTTCTCGCATTTCTCCGTGAGCAGGAGAGGGGCGCCAAATACGTCACGTCGGTCTGCACGGGCTCGCTGGTGCTGGGCGCTGCCGGCCTGCTGCAGGGATATCGCGCGGCGACCCACTGGACCGCCATAGATGCCTTGCCGTTCTTCGGCGCCACGGTGTCGCGGGAGCGGGTGTGCATCGATCGCAACCGCATCACGGGCGGCGGCATCACGGCCGGGATCGATTTCGCGCTCACGCTGGTCTCGATGCTGCGTGGCCGCGCCGCCGCCGAGATGATCCAGCTCCGCATGGAATACAATCCCGCGCCACCGTTCGAGGCCGGCTCGCCGGATACGGCGCCGGCCGCGATCGTCGCGGCGATGAAGGAGCGCGTTGCGCCGTCGCAGGCGCGGCGGCTGGAGTTCGTCAGGAAGGCCGTGGGTCAACGGGGATAGCGCGGGGTCGTCATCGCCGACATGCGTCGCGATGCCAGAACGGAGGGGGCAATGGCGCCTTGTCATGTTGGAGAGTTGCGGTCGTGGCAGCGGCGGCTTGGCCGGTTGAGCTTTGGCCTTGTGCTGGCGCTGGGGCCGGTCGCGCTCATTGAGCCAGGCGCGGCCGCCGACTTCTCCGGCGGGGTGATTAGGATCGGCATCGTCAATGATCAGGCCGGACCATTGTCCGACCTTGCTGGACCCGGCTCGGTCGTCGCCGCAAAGCTCGCCGTCGAGGATTTCCAGAAGGCATCGCCGGGGGTGAAGGTCGACATCGTCGTTGCCGACCATCAGAACAAGCCGGATATCGGCGCCCAGATCGTGCGCAAATGGTTCGACGTCGACGGCGTCGACATGGTGGCCGATGTCGGCAACTCCGCGGTGGCGCTCGCGATCCAGTCGATTGCGCGCGACAAGAACAGGATCGTCATCTATTCGGCGGTCGGGACCACCGATATCGGCGGCAAGCAATGTTCGCGCACCGGCCTGATGTGGCTGCACGACAATTACAATCTGGTCGCGGGGTCGGTGCGCAGGCTGGTGTCGCAAGGCTACGATAGCTGGTTCTTTATCGCGGCCGATTATGCGTTCGGACGCAACATGGTGGAGGTGTCGCAGCGCGTGCTGGCTGCGACCGGCGCCAAGTCGCTCGGCGCGGTGTTTCACCCGCTCGGCAACGCCGACTACAGCTCGTTCCTGCTGCAGGCCCAGGCCTCGAAGGCCAAGGTGGTTGCCTTCGCCAATGCCGGCGAGCAGCTCGTGACCTCAATGAAGCAGTGGAACGAGTTCGGAATGAATGCCGGGCCGCAGAAGCCGGTCGCCGAGCTGATGTTCCTGACCGACGTGCACGCCATGGGCGTCGAAACCGCAAAGGGGCTGACCACGGTCACGGCCTGGTACTGGAATCTGAACGAGGAGACGCGCGCCTTCGCCGAGCGGTTTTTCAAGCTGCACAAGGCGATGCCGACCGCGCCGCAGGCCGCCGTCTACTCCGCCGTGCTGCAATATCTGAGGGCGGCGGCCGCGGCCGGAACGGACGAGACGAGCGCCGTGCTGGAGAAGATGCGCGCGATGCCGGTCGACGATTTCTATGCGCGGGGAGCGCAGCTGCGTGCCGACAACAAGCTCGTGCACGATTTCTACCTGGTCGAGGTCAAGCAGCCCGCCGACGTCAAAATCCCCTGGGACTACTACAAGGTCGTTGAGACGATCCCCGCCGAGGACGCCTTTCTTCCCCTGAGCCAGAGCGAGTGTCCGCTGCTCAAGCTGTCGGGAAACTAGCGGTGACCGGAGGCCGATGAGGGAACCTGGGTCGGGCTGGCAGGCGGCTGCTTCCCCTCAGCCATATTCATCGCCGATGCCGTATTCCTTGTAGATCTCGAGCGGGTCCGACTCCGGAAACAGGCGGCATTTGGCCTGGGCGAGGTGCAGGCTCACCGCCGACGGCTCCTTGCCGTTCGCCAGCATCTTGCGGATGTCGTCCATATGCGCGCTCGGCTGGTGTTTTGGTTCGAGCTGCTCCAGCGCGACCAGCGCGGTCGCGAGCGCCTCGGTCAGAACCCATTCGTCGTGGCCCGTGATTCCCTTCTTCGGCATCGGCAGACCCCACATGTGGCGGCTGTGCCAGTGTACCGCAGCTTGCCCGGAATCTCCATCGAGCTGGCTGGCAACCTCGCGTTTACGTGGAACACATCGGCCTCTGTACTCTCGCTTGCATTATGACGACGCGCGGCTACAAGGCAGCCGGGACGGGCGTTTCTCTGCTGAAATAAAGTTGGCGTAGACGGCGCTGGGGCGGCATTCGCGCCGGCCGTTCGGTCTGCAACCCCTGATACCGCCGAGTTCGCGAAGCCCAACGGTCGCACCGCTCAAGGCTGGAGCCAGCATGGTTGTTCTTAGCTTCGTCTACCGCTTCTTCACCAATTTCGCGTTCCTGGCGGTGGTCTATTTCAGCCTGAACTTCATGGAGAAGTATCCGAACCGGGCGATCCTGGCGATCCTGGTGCTGGTCTATGCCGGCATGCGCGCGGCCTCGACGCTGCGGGCGTTCTACTTCTTCCAGAAGATCGAGAAGCTGGAAGCCGAGACGAAGCGCCTGCAGGCCCCGATCAACGACGGCTCGGGCGGAACCAACGCGCGCAAGCAGATCGTGGCCGACGTGGCGCGGCTGCGCCGCGACGGCGAGATGAAGTCCTATATGGACCTGTTCTTCCTGGCGCTGATCGTGCTGCTCTGCGTCGCCGCCATCATGCGGCAGTGACGGCTTAGGCGCGCTTCTTCACGCTGGTCGCAACGCGGGTCGACGTACCCTTCGCCTGGCCCTTGGCTTGCGCGGTATGCTTAGGCGCGCCGTGGGCAGCGTGTGCGGTCCGGGCGCCGTTGGCCTTGCTGCCGGCCTTGCCTTTGGCCCCACGGGGCGTCTCGGCCGCCATCGCCAGCCGCGTCGCAGCGCGCCGCGACAGGGTCGTGGACAGCAGTACCTCGACCGAGCCTTCCGGGACGGCAAAGAGATCGCGGTCGGGCACGGGCAGGGTGGATGCGACATCCGTCTGCGCCTTGGTCCGACGCGGCAGCAGCGGCTGATGGGTGGCTTGCGCATTGAGATCGGCCAGCGCGGGCGCCGGCATCGTCTGGGTCTGCGCGAACACGAAGTTCGGGACGGATGGCCAGCGCGCGATCGGCGTCGTCTCGGTCGGCGGATGCAGCAGCCACTCGACCGGTGTGGTCGGCGTCGCCGGACGGTCCGCGGTCGCGGGCACCACATGCACAATGCGATAGCCGCGCGCCTTGAGGTCGCGGATGATCTTGGGCAGCGCCGCAACCGTCCGCGCCTGGATGTCGTGCAGCAGCAGGATGCCCTTGCCCTTGGCCTCCAGCCGCTGCATCGCGAGCTGGTAGACGCGGTCGGACGACACATGGCGCCAGTCGTCGGCGGGGAAGTCGGCGCTCCAGACCTGGATGCCGCGCGAGATCAGATAGTTCTCGACGCCCTCGGCGCGCATCAGGCCGGGAATGCGGAAGAACGGCGCGAGCTTGGTCGGATCGGTCATCGCGGCCGAGGTCCACTGGATGCCGCCGTTGATCTCGGGCTCGTATTTCTCGATCGGCATGCGGTCGAACGTCAGCGGATGGTTCATGCTGTGGGTGCCGACGGTGTGGCCCGCAGCGACCAGCTTGCGCACGCCTTCGGGGTTCGCCTTGGCCTGCTGACCGATGATGAAGAAGGTCGCCTTGATGCACTCGTCGTCGAGCATCTTGAGGACCTGGTTGGAATATTTCGGCAACGGACCGTCGTCGAAGGTCAGGACGACCTCGTGGTCCTTCAGCGGCAGCGTCTCGCGGTACTGCATGGTGCCGATGCGCGGATGCTCGTGCGGATCGACGACGAGGGTACGGGAGGTGCCGAGCGCGTCCGGATGGCCGGGACAGTCGCCCGCGAAGGCCGCCGGCGTACCAACGCTCAGCAGCCCGAGACACAGGACGATCCACGATCGCGTCCGAAAAACAACGCTACTTCCGATCATGAACTCCGTCTGCCCTCATACGCGATTGCCGCCATAGTAGGTCGGAGACGCACCGAAACGGTTCAGGCGCAATACCCCTTCCATCTTTGCATGGCGTATCATGAACAGAGTGTTAATAGGGCCAAAATCACCCCATTTTGCACCGCCGTGACATTCCGGCATCAGCGCGAATCAGCGCTCTTTTGTGTCGTCCCCGCCGGAACCACGTGGACCACGCGATACCCGTTCTCCCTCAGATACCGCAGGAAGGCTGGCATGATCGCGGCCGTGCGCGCCTTGGGGTCGTGGAAGAGGATGATGCCCTTGCCGGCCGCGGCGAGGCGCTCGGTGACGAGCTTCAGTTCCTGCTCCGGCGTCATCTCGTTCCAGTCGCTGGCCCAGAGATCCGCCCCGAACACGACGATACCGCGCGATTGCAGCAGGTCGAGCTGTCCTTGCGTCGCCTCGAAGTAGGGGAAGCGGAAGAACGGCGTCGAGGGCGTCGTTGTCGAGACCCCGTGCAGCGCCATCTCGTCGGCGGCGATGCCGCGGTCGATCTCGCTCTTCGCCTTCTCGAACGGGATCCGCGCCATGAACGGATGCGAGAAGGTGTGGTGGCCGATGGTGTGGCCCTCCCGCGCGATGCGCTTGACCATCTCGGGGTGCTCGGCGGCATGCTGGCCGATCAGGAAGAAGGTCGCGCGCACGCATTCCTGCGCCAGCGCCGCCAGCACCTTCGACGTCGTCGGCGGATTCGGGCCGTCGTCGAAGGTCAGCACGACCTCGTGATCGGCGAGCGCCAGCGTCTGCGGAAAGCTCTTCAATCCCACGCGCGGCGTGGTCTTGGCATCGACGCTCAGGATGCGCGAGGTGCCGAGCGCGTCCTTGCGCGGGCACTCGGCGGCCTCCGCAGAGGCGATGCCGGTGAGGGCCGCGAGCACTGCGCCCAGCGACATCGAGGTCCATTTCAGCCGAAGCATCTTTGTCATTGCGCTCGGAGTTGCCTTGTGGGTATTGCCTGAACCATCAGCCCGGACCACACGTTCCAACCTGTCAAACGGCGAGGCGCACCATGGATGAACATATGGACGGTGCTCCATCCGCTACGGATTCGGTACTCGACCACGTGCCGATGCGCAATGAAGACGGCGATATCAGGCACGAATTCGTCGAGGAAATCGCCCATGCGATCGAGGCCGGCGACAGCGCCGCGCTGCGCGCCTGTGTCGCGGAGCTGCACGAGGCCGACCTCGGCGACCTTATCGGTGCGCTCCAACCCGACGACCGCGTCCGCCTGGTCGAGCTGACGGGGCGCGACTTCGACTTCTCGGCGCTGAACGAGGTCGACGAGAGCGTCCGCGAGGAGATCCTCGACGAGCTGCCGCCGGAGACCGTGGCCGAGGGCGTCCGTGAGCTCGAATCCGACGACGCGGTCGAGCTCCTGGAGACCCTCGACGAGGCGGAGCAGGAGGAGATCCTCGAGAAGCTGCCGCTGCAGGAGCGCGTCGCGCTCGAGCGCAGCCTGCTGTATCCGGAAAACTCCGCCGGCCGCCGCATGCAGACCGAGTTCATCGCGGTGCCCCAGGATTTCACCGTGGGCCAGGCGATCGACTATATGCGCGAGACGCCGGATCTGCCGGACCGCTTCTACGAGATCTACGTCGTCGACAAGGACCAGCACTGGCAGGGTGCCGTGCCGCTCGACGTGCTGCTGCGCGCGCGCCGCCCGGTGCCGCTCACCGAGCTCACAGACGAGGACCGCCGCCGCGTCTCCGTCCTGGAGGACCAGGAGGAGGTGGCGCGCATGTTCGGCAAGTACAATCTGGTCGCGGCCCCCGTGCTCGACACCCAGGACCGCCTCGTCGGCGTCATCACGGTCGACGACGTCGTCGACGTCATCGAGGAGGAGGCCGACGAGGACCTCAAGGCGCTCGGCGGCGTCACCAGCGACGAAGAGCTGTCGGACACCTTTCTCACCATCGCCCGCGGCCGCTTCAACTGGCTGCTGATCAATCTCGCCACCGCATTCCTGGCGTCCTCCGTGCTCGGCCTGTTCGAGGGCCAGCTCGAGAAGATGGTGGCGCTCGCCGTGCTGGCGCCGATCGTGGCGAGCCAGGGCGGCAACGCCGCGACCCAGACCATGACGGTCGCGGTGCGGGCGCTCGCCACCCGCGAGCTCGGCTCCTCCAACGCCTGGCGCGTGGTCGTTCGCGAAACGCTGGTCGGCCTCATCAACGGCGTCGCCTTTGCCGTGATCACGGGGATCGCCGCAGTCGCCTGGTTCAAGATCCCGGGCCTCGGTATCGTCATCGGGCTCGCGATGATCTGCAACCTCATCGCCGGCGCGCTCGGCGGCATCCTGATCCCGATGGCGCTCGAGCGGGTCAGGGCCGATCCGGCGGTGGCGTCGGGCACCTTCGTCACCACGGTGACGGACGTGGTCGGCTTCTTCTCGTTCCTCGGCATCGCGACGTTGTGGTTCGGGTTGAGGTAGCGGCCTCGCCCTCGTGTCCCGGGCGCGCTGCAGCGCGTAGCGCTGCTGCGCAGAACCGGGACCCAGAAAGCGGCACGGTCGGCTGCGGCAACATCGGCCCCGGCTCTGCAGCGCACCGCGAAGACGCGCTGCGCCGCGTCCGGGGCACGGGACCCTCATCTTTAATCCGAACTTAAGCGACCTGTCGCATCATCGCCCTCGCTTGGGGGAATGGACATGCGGTTGCGGCTGAAGGCGGACGGACGGATCGTCGAGTTGCGGGACGGACAGGAAATTCCGGTCCAGCCGGCGGCCAATGCAGCACCAGACGATTCAGCACATGGCGATACCAGCTCGCTCGCGGTGCGCGATCTGCGTCGCCGCGCCTGCCTGACCCAGATGCAGTTCGCCGCCAAGCTCGGCGTTCCCGTCGAGACCATCCGCAACTGGGAGCAGGGCAAGCGCGCCCCGCGGGGACCCGCCCGCGCGCTGCTCGCCGTCATCGCGCATGCGCCGGACACCGTATTCCAGGCGCTCGCCAAAGCCTGACACGAACCTCCTGTTAGCATTGCGCTGAAGATCCGGCCGGGCGTCCGTTGCACTTGGTTGCGCTTGGGCGGACCGGGTCCATAATGACGTTTGGGGCTGCCGCAACAGAGAGGATTCCTCATGCTGTTCGTCGAGGCCAGTGGCGCGAAAATCCCGGCGATCGGGCTCGGGACCTGGGAGTTGAGCGGGCGCACCTGCGCGCGCGTGGTCGAGCAGGCGCTCCGGCTCGGCTATCGCCACATCGATACGGCGCAGGTCTACGAAAACGAACGCGAGGTCGGCGACGGCCTGCGCGCCTCCGGTGTGCGCCGCGACGACATCTTCCTCACCACCAAGGTCTGGACCAACCATTTCGCCCCGAACGACCTCGAGCGCTCGGTCAAAGAGAGCCTGGCGCGCATGCGGCTTCCCTCCGTCGATCTGTTGCTGCTGCACTGGCCCAATCCCCACGTGCCGCTGGCGGAGACGCTGGGCGCGCTGTCGCATGCGAAGCGCATGGGCCTTGCCCGTCACATCGGCGTCTCCAACTTCACGGTGGCGCTGATCGAGCAGGCGGTCGCGCTGTCGGCGGAGCCGCTCGCCTGCAACCAGGTCGAATACCATCCCTATCTCGACCAGACCAAGGTGAGGGCGGCCTGCGACCGGCACGGCCTCGCGCTGGTCGCCTACAGTCCCATCGCCAAGGGCCGCATCAAGTCCGACCAGACGCTCGCAGCCATCGGCCGCGTCCATCGCAAGTCGCCGGCGCAGATCTGCCTGCGCTGGCTCGTGCAACAGAATGTTGCTGCGATCCCGCGCACCTCGCGCGTCGAACGCCTGTCGGAAAACATCGATATCTTCGATTTCGAGCTCTCGGATGACGAGATGGCGCAGGTTGCCGCGCTGGCCAGTCCGAAGGGCCGCCTGACCGATTTCGGCTTCGCGCCGAAATGGGATTGAGGGGCTGTTCCGGCAAGCATGATCCGGAAAAGTGCGAAGCGGTTTTCCGATAAGATCATGCCCAAAGAGGCCTGAAACGCGATGACGGTTGATCCCAACCGCGTCGCGTTTTAGGAGCAGGGCGGCAACCCAAGATCGGGCGATGGAACTGCGGACAATCATACGGGCGGACATTGCAGCGTCGGCGATCGCGCATCTGACGCTGGTGGCGCTGATCATCGTGATCAGCGAAGTCCATCCGTTCCGCAGCCAGGCGCCGGAAACCGTGGCGGTCGACATCGTCACGCCGGAGCAGGTGAAGGAGCAGGAGACCAAGGCGGAGGAGGCCGCAAAGGAGAAGTTGCCGGAGCCGATGCCGACCCCTGAGCTGAGGCTGCCGAAGCTGGATTTCTCCGACAAGGACAAGGCGGAGGCCGCGCAGAAGCCGGCCGCACCGCCATCCTCGCAGCAGAAATCCTCGCCCGAACCGCAACAGCCAGCGCAGCAGAAACAGCCGCAGCCGCAACCTTCACAAGCGCCGAAGCAGCGCGAGGCCGCCGCACAGTCGCAGCCGCCGCACCCGCAGGCTCCGCAGCAACAGCCTCCGCAGCCCCAGCCGCAGCCATCGCAATTTCCGCCGCAACAGCCACAGCCGCAGTCGCAGGCCCAGCCCGCGCCGCAGCCGCCACCAGCGACGCCGGAGCCGCAGGCTGCGCCTCCCGCCTATCTGCCCCCCGAGCCCGACGTCACCGTCAAATATGGCGTCATGCTGGGACTGCCGCCTGAATTGCCCCCCGAGCCGAAAGACGCGCCCAAGGACGACGGCGGCGACGCCAAGGACACGGTGTCAGCCAAGCTGCCGGCCGAGGTTATCGCCGCGCTTCGCCGCCATTTGAGAAGCTGCTCAAAACTGCCGGCCGGGGTCGATCCGGCCGACACCGTCCGCATCAAGCTGCGCACGGTGTTCGCCACCGACGGGACGCTGGCGCGCCCGCCGATCCTGATCGAAGCCCCGCCGTCGGCGAAGGGCGTGGCCATCATGAAATCCGCGATGAGCGCGCTGCAGGCCTGCCAGCCCTACAAGATGCTGCCGCCCAACCTGTACGAGGAATGGAAGGTGCTGGACCTGGCATTCAGCCCGCGGGATTTCGGGTCGTAGTTCGTAGCCCGGATGGAGCGAAGCGCAATCCGGGGCGGCTCGAGCTTGTGGCAAGAACCCCGGATTGCGCTGCGCTCCATCCGGGCTACAAGCTATGCTTCGCCCGCGAGCCAGGTGAAAGCGGCCAAAATTCCCGGCAGATTCAAATCGTGGCGAAGCTTGCCCGACGCCGGCAGGAGACGGTGATCCACGGTGACGCCGACGCCGCGCAGTGCCTCGACATAAGCGGTCTGCACCGAGGCCGAGACGCGCTGGTCGTGCGGGTCGGTCAGCACGATGATCTCTCGCGGGGGATGGCGCGCCACATCAGTGACATGGTCGATCGGATCGAGGAAGTCGCTGTGGCCGGTGATGTCGGCGGTCCAGCCGTTCTCGCGATTGCGCTGCGCCACCGCCGTGTTGCCCGAGGTGATCACCGCGCAACCGATGTCGTCGCGCCGCGCGATCAGCGCAGCCACGAGATGGCCGCCGCCGGACTGCCCGACGAGATTGAGGCGGCGCCAGCCGAAATGCGCCTTGAGCCGGGTCAGCGCCGCATCGACCAGCGCGACCTCCCGCGGCCGCCGCCGGTCGAGATGGTGCCCCGTCGAACCCAGGATGCCGGGACGCGCCAGATGGACATAGGGGCGATGGAAAGTGGCGCTGAACTGTTCGGTCAGCGCCTGCACGTCGTAAGCCGTCGTGGCGACGTACCACTCGTTGGCCACGACCGTGTCGTCGCGCTTCTCCACGGCATCTCCGCGCAGGAAGATGACGGGATCGGCCGGCGCACCTTCGGGCGCGGCACCATAAAAGGCGAGAACGTCGGGCTTGCCGTCCACCTCGACCCGAACGCGCCCCGGACCGTCGCCATCGGATGCGGTGCACTCGACGCCGCGAACGACGTCAGCGCCGGAGAAGGGCGTCGTCGGCAATTCTGCAAGGACTGGAAAGCTGATCATGCCTCCAGTTGCGCCCGATCTCTCCTTCAATGTCAAGTAACGCCCGCGAAATCCGGAGCGCCGCACGCAGCGGCGCGTCATGCGAGCGTCATCGCCTTAGGAGCGTCCGGTCCGTGGCTTCAGCCATGCCATGATCACGCCATACGGCGTTCGCCGGCTGCGCGGCAGGCTGTGTCGTTCGGTTGCGCTTCGTGCAAAGGCGTGCGCCTGCTCTGCAGACCGTCTCCGCTCCGGCGCAAGCGACATCCACTCGCGAATGACGGCACGTCGTATCTTCGATGTCAGCATGATCGGCTCCTCGAGGCGTTATGACTCACGCGGCCTGCTGGACGGGGAGGGCCTGCGAGCGTCGCGCCAGCAGTACGCTGCCGCAGGGATGCTCGGTGCCATGCAGAACCACGAAGCCGCGCTTCGTCACCGCGGCACGCAGGGCTTCCTTCGCCGCCGCCTTTTGAGCATCGAGCCAGATCACCAGCACGGCGCGGGGGCTGAGGAAGTCGTCGAGCCAATGCATCGTTGCCTCGAGCGCGTGAAGCGTGCGCCGTCGCCAATCCACGAGCGCAACGTCATACTGACCGGCGGGGAGGCCGCAATTGCCGGCGGACGCCGCCAGCAGATATCCGCGACGGTGCAGCTCCACCATCAATTCCATGCTCTTTGTCCCGACCACGACGATGTGCTGCCGCGTCGAGCAGTTTGCGATGGCCATCATCGGATCGATGATCCTGTCGCTGACCCCTGAGTTCGACATCATTCCACCAGTTCGCTACGCCGCGCGAGTTTGCGCTGGCGGAGCGGATATGGTGCCGGATGCCGTAGGATTTCGAGATTGGCGCGGTCGCGATGGCATAGGATCGGCATAGGGCCGGCTTCGACGGTGCGCTCCCGGCAACTTATGGCGCGCCTAGAAACAGGTGATGCGATCCCCATCGAATTCAAATGCCGTCGGCGCCATTGTTCAGGTCCGCGCTTGCTATCGCGCCTTGCCTGGAGACTCCAGATGTCCGCCTATCGTGCATTGATCGTGGGAGTACATGATCGTCCGATCAGAATGATTCACATGGATTGCGCCGACGACGAGGCCGCGATCGTCTCGGCGGAGAGGCTCGTCGACGGCCACGACGTGGAGCTCTGGCAGATGGACCGGCCAGTGGCCAGGTTCGATTGCCGGTCAGGGACGATGCGCAGGAAGTAGGCCGGGATATCGCGCGCAGCGAAACCCGTCAGACGGTTTCCATCCGGGCTACGGGGCCCCAATCCGCCCGACGGGCAAAACACCTGCCTGGCCTGTCAATCCATCCGCGCAAAAACATTCCACTTTACCGAAATTCGGATTTGTCGTATCCATCGCCCATCCCGGCTCATCCTTGAGGGGCGATCATGTTGTCGTCACGATGCGCGAGCCGGGCTTGCGGTGGACGCGGCAGCGTCGGGCGCGAGAGGTTAAGGGCAGGGCGGATGCTCTCCGTGGGCCCAA
>NZ_DASYWN010000036.1:0-85638 GCF_035935975.1 Bradyrhizobium sp. | reverse complement strand
CGCGGCGTCGACTGCTCCGGCAATTCGCCAAAAAATCCGTCGTCAGCCATCTCTCTCCCCGGCA
Organism: Bradyrhizobium sp.; assembly: GCF_035935975.1. GTDB lineage: Bacteria > Pseudomonadota > Alphaproteobacteria > Rhizobiales > Xanthobacteraceae > Bradyrhizobium. The sequence goes on along the minus strand of NZ_DASYWN010000036.1, from coordinate 85,574 downwards.
ATCAATCTGCCTAGAGAATCACATTCGCCCGACGCGCGGTACAAAAAGATTCACAGTCTCGTAGGATGGGTAGAGCGCAGCGAAACCCATCGCCGCCGCGCCATAGCTTGAGATGATGGGTTTCTCTGCGCTCTACCCATCCTACCTGGCAGCTCAGAACTCCACCCCGAGGGCGCTATAGATCCGCCGGTGCACCGCCGGCAGCGTCTCGGTCAGATCCTCCGCGATCAGCCCCGGCCCGGCCTCGCTTCCCGCCTCGCCGTGCATCCAGACGCCGATGCTGGCGGCTTCGAATGCCGGCACGCCTTGCGCGAGCAGCCCTGCGATGATGCCGGCGAGCACGTCGCCGGCACCCGCGGTGGCGAGCCAGGGCGGCGCGTTGGCGGCGATGGTGGCGCGGCCGTCGGGCGCGGCGATCGTGGTGTCCGGACCTTTCAGCAGCACCACTGCGCCGGAGCGCTCGGCGGCGGCGCGGACGCGCTCGAGCTTCGAGCGGCCCGGAGTCTTGTTGCTGAGGTCGGAGAACAGGCGCGGAAACTCGCCCTCGTGCGGCGTCAGCACGACGGAATTATCCTGCGACGACTTGATCGATTCAAACAGCCGCTCGGGATTTGCGGCAAAGCTCGTCAACGCATCCGCGTCGAGCACGACATGGCGCTGTGCGGTGAGCGCGGTGTGAACAATATCGCAGGTGCGCTCACTGATGCCGGCACCGGGACCGATCATGCAGGTGTTGTAGCGCTTGTCGCCGAGCAGTTCGCCGAACTCGACCACGGTGTCGACCGGGCGAACCATCACGGCCGTCAGCGCGCTCGCATTGATCGCGAGCGCATCGCGCGGCGTTGCCAATGTCACCAGGCCCGCGCCCGCACGCAACGCCCCGCGCGCGGCAAGACGCGCAGCGCCGGTCGTAGCGGCGTCGCCGGACACCGCCAGCACATGCCCGCGCGCGTATTTGTGGCCGTCGATGCGGGGCACGGGAAAGGCCGCGCCCCAGAAATCCGGATCGTTCTCGAAGATCTCAGGCCTGATCTCATCCAGCACCTGGGCGTCGATCCCGATGTCGGCGACGCGCACCCGGCCGCAATGCATGCGGCCCGGCAGCAGCAGGTGCGCCGGCTTCTTGCGGAAGAAGGTGACGGTCTCGGTGGCGTTGACGGCCACGCCCAGCACCGCCGCATGGGTGCCGTTGATGCCGCTCGGCAGGTCGACCGCTAGCACGGGCGCGCCGTTGGCGTTGATCGCCTCGATCATCTTGCGCGCCTCGCCCTCGACGGGACGGCTGAGGCCCGCACCGAACAAGGCATCGATGATCAGCGCCGGCTTTCCGATCGCCTGCGGATTGAACGGCAGCACCGGCTGCTTCCAGCCGCGTGCGGCGGAGGCCGCATCGCCCTGGAGCTGGTCGCGCTCGCACATCAGGATCACCGAGACCTCGCGGCCCTGGGCGGCGAGCTCGGCGGCTGCGACAAAACCGTCGCCGCCATTATTGCCGGGGCCGGCGACGATCAGGATCGGCCCCTCCTCCACCAGCGCATTGGCGGCTTCGGCGACCGCCTGGCCCGCGCTCAGCATCAGCTTGAAGCCGGGCGTGCCTGCCGCAATGCTGAGCTGGTCGGCGCGCTGCATTTCAGCGTTGGTCAGTACTTCCATGCCACTTCCCTGGTCCAAACGCCTTTTCAACAGGCACGTTCCGTGCCGACACACCGGACGGAACAACGATCTGCACAGATATTGAACCGTTTGCCTATTTCGTAGTCTGCGGTATTTTGAGCCGTTCGGCTCCACCTATCGGGTGCGCTCGTTAAAAGGCTGATAACGCTCCAATAATCAGGGCATTTGCAACTTGGCATAGACCCTGCTTTCGAGGAAGCCGCTTCGGTTTGTCGTGCTCACTGGCATTCATCAGGGTGTGGCCGGCCGTCGTTGCCGGGCTGGTCAGGCATCCCGGCATACCGAGGACAAGATCGTGCGTGAGAAAAGCGCATCCTGACGAAGACGTTGCTATTTGATCGAAAGGCCGGGAGGCGCGCAGTGAAGAAAATCGAAGCCATCATCAAGCCGTTCAAGCTCGACGAGGTGAAGGAAGCGCTTCAGGAAGTCGGCCTTCAGGGCATCACCGTCACCGAAGCCAAGGGCTTCGGCCGGCAGAAGGGGCACGCCGAGCTTTACCGCGGCGCAGAATACATCGTCGACTTCCTGCCCAAGGTGAAGATCGAGATCGTGATCGGCGACGATCTGGTCGAGCGCGCCATCGACGCGATCCGCCGCGCCGCTCAAACCGGGCGGATCGGCGACGGCAAGATCTTCGTCTCCAACATCGAAGAGGCGATCCGCATCCGAACCGGCGAATCCGGGCTGGACGCTATCTGAGCCGGGTGCTATCCCGAATTTTGCGACACTCTGAAAGAAAAAAGGCTGCTTCGGCGGCCTGATTTCGTTTGTGCGGTTGCGCCAACTCGCCGAAAGCGAGAACGAATCTGCTCACCTGGAAACCGACCCGCAGAGCCAAAAGGGGTATGCATGAAGACCGCCAAAGACGTCCTGAAATCGATCAAGGACAACGACGTCAAATACGTCGACCTGCGCTTCACCGATCCGCGCGGCAAGTGGCAGCACGTGACGTTCGACGTCAGCATGATCGATGAGGACATTTTCGCCGAAGGAACGATGTTCGACGGCTCCTCGATCGCCGGCTGGAAAGCGATCAACGAATCCGACATGTGCCTGATGCCCGATCCGGTGACGGCGACGATCGATCCGTTCTTCGCCGAGACCACGATGGTCATCACCTGCGACGTGCTCGAGCCGACCACCGGCGAGCCCTACAACCGCGACCCCCGTGGCATCGCCAAGAAGGCGGAAGCCATGGTGAAGTCGATGGGCGTGGGCGACAGCGTGTTCGTCGGTCCCGAAGCCGAGTTCTTCGTGTTCGACGACGTGCGCTACTCCTCCAGCCCCTACAACACCGGTTTCCGCCTCGACTCCTCGGAGCTGCCGACCAACACCGACACGGAATATGAGGGCGGCAACCTCGGCCACCGCATCCGCACCAAGGCGGGCTACTTCCCCGTCCCGCCGCAGGACTCCGTGCAGGACATGCGCTCCGAGATGCTCGGTGCCATGGCCAAGATGGGCGTCAAGGTCGAGAAGCATCACCACGAGGTCGCTTCCGCCCAGCATGAGCTCGGCATGAAGTTCGACAAGCTGACGCTGATGGCCGACCATCTGCAGATCTACAAGTACTGCATCCACCAGGTCGCGCACATCTACGGCAAGACCGCCACCTTCATGCCGAAGCCGGTCTATGGCGACAACGGCTCGGGCATGCACGTGCACCAGTCGATCTGGAAGGACGGCAAGCCGGTGTTCGCCGGCAACAAGTACGCCGACCTGTCGGAGACCTGCCTCCACTACATCGGCGGCATCATCAAGCACGCCAAGGCGATCAACGCCTTCACCAACCCGTCGACCAACTCCTACAAGCGTCTGGTCCCGGGCTATGAAGCCCCGGTGCTGCTCGCCTATTCCGCGCGCAACCGCTCGGCCTCCTGCCGCATCCCCTACACCGCTTCGCCGAAGGCCAAGCGCGTCGAGGTGCGCTTCCCCGATCCGCTTGCCAATCCCTATCTCGGCTTCGCCGCGATGCTGATGGCCGGCCTCGACGGCATCAAGAACAAGATCGATCCGGGTCCGGCGATGGACAAGGACCTCTACGATCTGCCGAAGGAAGAGCTGAAGCAGATCCCGACGGTGTGCGGCTCGCTCCGCGAGGCGCTGGAAAACCTCGACAAGGACCGCGGCTTCCTCAAGAACGGCGGCGTGTTCGACGACGACTTCATCGACGCCTATATCGAGCTGAAGATGACCGAAGTCGAGCGCTTCGAGATGACCCCGCACCCGGTCGAGTTCGACATGTACTATTCGGGCTAAGCCGCCCGCGATCACGACATGCGATGGGCGCCCTCCGGGGCGCCCATCTTTTTTGCGCGCAGTCATCTTTCACAGCCCGCCGACAACGCCATCGTACCGTAGAGATGAACTGTGCGGTTTAGAGCCATCAACTTTCGTTCTGCATCTGACTCCACTTCGTTCTCAAAGAACGAATCGGAATCGCGAAAATTGGCGCGCAGCAATTCTTGCTGATTGGTTTATTCGACCTCAGTTTTTAGGGACTAAAGATGGGTCATCCTGCTGTTCATGCCTGCGGATTGTCGCGCCGGGGCATGAAATGGTCGAGCAAGCCCGTAGGCAGCGGAAAGACGACGGTCGAAGACCGCTCGCCCGCGATATCGTGCAGCGCCGCGAAGTAACGCAGCTGCATCGCCTGAGGCTCCTGCGCGAGAATTCGGCCAGCCTCGACGAGCTTTTCGGCAGCCTGCTGCTCGCCCATCGCATTGATGACCTTGGCCCGTCGCAACCGCTCCGCCTCGGCCTGTTTGGCAATCGCGCGCACCATGGTCTCGTTGATATCGACGTCCTTGATCTCGATGCCGGTGACCTTGATGCCCCAGACGTCGGTCTGCTTGTCGAGTATCTCCTGGATGTCGGCGTTCAACCTGTCGCGTTCAGCAAGCATCTCGTCGAGCTCATGTTTGCCGAGCACCGAGCGCAACGTGGTCTGCGCGAGCTGGCTGGTGGCGGCCATGTAATCGCTGACTTTGATGATGGCCCGCTCGGGATCGACGATGCGGAAGTACAGAACGGCGTTGACCTTGACGGAGACGTTGTCCCGCGAAATCACGTCCTGCGGCGGCACGACCTGTACCATCACGCGGAGGTCGACCTTGACGAGTTGCTGCACGATCGGAACGAGGATGATGAGGCCGGGACCCTTCACGCCGGTAAAACGGCCGAGCGTAAAGATGACGCCACGCTCGTATTCGCGCAGGATTCGAATTGCCTGGGATAGAAACATGATGACGAGCAGCGCAAGCGCCGCATAAGTCACATATTCCAGCATCATGATGTATCTCCCTCGCCTGTTTGCGCTGGTGCGCGCCGGATCAGCAGCGTCAGGTCGATGACGTTGGCGACTTCGACCGTCTCTCCGGGCTTGAACGTTTCGGCGCCGCGCGCCTGCCAGCGCTCACCATGGGCGAAGACATGGCCTTCGCTCCCGTTCCAGTCGAGAACTTCGGCGGGCAAGCCTCGCATCGCCCGCGCACCCACCCGTTCAGGCGCCTTGGCGGCGCGCCGAAGCGAGCCAAGCACGACGAGCGCAAAACCGACGAACACTGCCGCAGTGATGCCGATCACCCACCATGAGAGGTGGTAGCCGGGCGCCTCGACCCTGAAAAGCATCAGCGCTCCCAACACGAAAGCGATGATCCCTCCGAGACCGATCACCACGGTCGGATTGAAAGCTTCGATGGTGAGAAGCACGATACCGACCAACATCAGGGCCAGGCCGGCATAGCTGATCGGCAGCAAATTGAGCGCATAGAGGCCAATCAGCAGGCAGATCGCGCCGACGACTCCCGGAGCAACGGCTCCGGGAGACATGAATTCGAAGATCAGGCCGTAGATGCCGACCATCAGGAGAATGAATGCCACATTGGGATCGGTGATGACCGCCAGGAGGCGGGATATCCATCCGGGGTCGATGGCTTCAACGACCACATCCTTCGTCGCGAGTCGCTGCGTCTTGCCCCCTGCAACCTCCACCACACGGCCATCGAGCTGCCTCAGCAATTCAGCCTGATCGCGCGCGACGAGATCGATGGCATGTGCCTCCAGCGCGCCGTTGGCAGAGAGTGTGGCAGCCTCACGGACCGCCTTTTCCGCCCAGTCCGCATTGCGGTTGCGCAGCTCCGCAAGGCTCCGGATGAAAGCAACCGCATCATTGGTCACCTTTGCCGTCATGGCATCCTTCGGCTCGCTCTGCTGGTCACCCTCCTTCTTGTCCTTGCCGCCCTTGTCCGGCGTACCGCCCGGCAACCCCGGCAGCGGCCCGCTGATCTGCACCGGCGTCGCGGCACCAATATTGGTGCCCGGCGCCATCACCGCGATGTGGGTCGCATAAAGGATATAGGTCCCCGCGCTCGCCGCATGGGCGCCGGGGGGAGCGACGTAACCGACGACGGGGATCGGCGAGGCCAGCACATCGGCGATGATCTCGCGCATGCTGGAATTGAGACCGCCGGGCGTGTTCATTCTCAGAAGCACGACCTCGGCACGCCGTTCGCTTGCCCTGGTCAAGGCCTCCTTCACATAGCTGGCCGACGCGGGACCGATGGCCCCGTCGATCGAAACGACCAGTGCAAGACGGCGGTTCTCCTCCGCTGAGCTGGGAAGGAGGCAGCAGATCAAAGCCACGACGCCAATCGCCGCAACGAGGGCCGCCTTCATGGTCTGCACGGCAGGGCTCCCTTGCAGAGCATATGGTGCGCGTCTTGCGAACCTCAATGTGTCCGCGCGCAGGCCATTGGCGTGATTGTGCGATGCAATGGAAATCGCAGCGCAGATCGCTTGCGCACAGGACGGGGCGGACCACGCCTTGGGCAGATCCGCCCGCGAACTCGGCCCTGCTACGGTCGCGGGACCCGCACGCCATCCGCTCCGATCGTGCCGAACGTACCGGCGATGATCTCTGGCGTCGGCTGCATTCCGCCGAGCGACCAGTGCGAGGGCTCCTGCTCCTCGATCCTGACCCACACGTTGCGGCGGAAGTCCGGATTGCCCTGCCCCTCGACCTCGACCAGGAGGTCGGTGACACGTTCGAGCAGCGTCTTCTTCTGCGCGGCATCCAGAATGCCGCGGACGGTGGAAATGGTGACGTAAGGCATGTCTTTCTCCAATCATATCGGGTGACGACCACGAGAGATTGCGCCCGAGATGCCGGAGATGGCAGTGGCGGATAAGATAGAGGTCGGGCAATTTCCGCCACGCGCCGGCGCGCCGATCGGATAGGATCGCGCCATCCGCCCGGAGGTCGCCATGAAGCTCGCAATTCTCGCGCTGGAAGGTTGCATGCAGTCGGCGATCGCCGGCATCGCCGACGTGCTGTCGCTTGCCAATCACGTGATGCAGCAGAGCGGCGCAAAGGCGCGCTTCAGCTGGCAGACGCTTTCACTCGACGGCAAGGACGTGCGCGCCGGCGGCGGCCAGACGGTTGCGGTCGATGGCGCGATCGGCAAGCGCACAAGCTTCGATGCCATTCTTGTCCCCGGCAACCTCGTCGATCACGTCACGGCAAAACGCCTGCAACCGCAATACGCCCGCGCCGGCGCCTGGCTGCGGCGGCAGCACGCCAATGGCCGGCTGATCGGCGCGTTTTGCAGCGGCGTCTTCCTGCTTGCCGGCGCTGGCCTGCTCGACAATCGCCGCGCCACCATCACCTGGTGGCTGCAAGGCGAGTTGCGACAGCGTCATCCCGCGATCGACCTTGCCGCCGACGCGGTCATCACCGTAGCGGACCGCATCGTGTGCGCGGCCGGACCGATGTCGTGGGTCGACCTCCTGCTCAGGCTGATCGAGATGGTGGACGGGAAGGAGATCGCCAAACTATGCGCGGACTACGTCGTCATCGACACCGCTCAGCGCACCCAGTCGATCTTCATGCCGGTCGGCTACCTGCTCTCGCAGGACCCGCTGCTGACCAGGGCCGACCTGCTGGTTCGCCGCACCGGCAAGAGGGCGATGACGGTCAAGCGCCTTGCCGTCGCGCTCGGATTGAGCGAGCGCACGCTGAACCGGAAATTCCAGGAGCTCACCCACGAGCCGCCACAGGCTTTCATCATGCGCCGCCGCGTCGAGCATGCGCGCACGCTGCTGGAGACCACGACACAGCCGGTCAAGACCATCGCGCGCGCCGCCGGCTATGAAGACGAGAGCAGCTTTCGCAAGGCATTCCGCAAGCTGACCTTGATGTCGCCACAGGCCTATCGCGCACGGCGGATGCAGCGGGCGGCGTGAGGCCCGCTAGGCTGCCCTCAGACGGTACGGCCTGACCAGAATTTCCGCGGGCACCTTCCAGGCTTCGCTGATCCTGAAAATCATCTCCACCGTCAGCGCGCGTCGTCTGTTCAGAATCTCGGATGCGCGCGAACGGGAGTCCAACAGCTCAGCGAGCTCCGCTTGGGTGTGCCCCCCCTCGTCAATCAGATAGTTCAGCATATCGATGGGATCGAGACGCGACGTATCGATTGGCCAATGCGCGGACTCATATTTCTCGACCAGCGTCGCGAGAATATCGAGCTTATCGCCATCGTCAGTTCCGGGCTCTGCACCCCAGAGCCGCTCGATCTCGGCAACAGCAGCATCGTAGTCTGCCTCTGTCCGAATGGGACGGATTTCCATATTGCCTCCTCAATACATCGCAACCGTCAGCGCATCGACTTTGTCGTACTCTGCATGCGTACCGACAAACTTGATGAACGCGATTTGGTGCCTGAATGCGAACGCGACGATTAGACGGAAGTTGCCGCCGGCGATCTCAAACCGAGCGCGCTCTCCATTTAGAACAACCACCCCGGGGACGGTCATCTGGATATCGTTCATTGAAGTCCATTGGGCGGCCCTGACCAGTTTGATCCATCGAGCAATCGCAGGCTTCGCCTTGGGATTTGCTTCGGCGAACCTGGCCAGGGTGGACTGTTTGATGAGCCTCACAATATATATTCCCATATTGGGAACAATTCGTCAAGCAGGTCAATTTTCGCGCCGACGAATGGCCAGGGCCTGACCGTTACTTGTCCGGTGAGGCGCCGGAGCGTAGCGGAGGCCTCGAAGGGCGACGGCCCGGCTGGCACCTCGGCCGTTCATCCTTCGAGGCTCCCGGCGCAGTGCAGACGCACTGCGCCACTCGCACCTCAGGATGACGGGACGAGCAGCGATCGCGTGATCACACTCACGCTAGCCGCTTTACGCCGTCGCGCGCTGGCGCTCGACCATGGCTTCGCCGAACGCCTCGAACAGCTTCCGGTTGATCGGATTGCGCTGCGGATCATATTCGGCGTGCCATTGCACGCCGAGCGCGAAGGTCGGGGCTTCCGCAATGCGGATCGCCTCGATGGTGCCGTCCTCGGCGACGCCTTCGATCAGCACGCGCTTGCCGGGATCGAGGATGCCCTGGCCGTGCAGCGAATTGACCCTGATCCTGTCGCAGCCGAGCAGCGTTGCGAACGCGCCGCCGGGCGTCAGGTCGACGTCGTGACGGTCGGCGAACACCACGGTCGGATCGGGATGGATCTCGCCGTTCTCAAGCCGGGGCATACGGTGGTTCATGCGGCCCGGGATCTCGCGGATCTCGGGGTGCAGCGAGCCGCCGAAAGCGACGTTCATCTCCTGCAGGCCGCGGCAGATGCCGAACAGCGGGATACCGCGGGAGACGCAGGCGACCGACAGCGCCAGCGCGACCTCGTCGCGGTGGATGTCGTAGGGCTCGTGCTTCTCGCAGGGGTCGACGTTGAAGCGCGTCGGATGGACGTTGGCCCGGGCGCCGGTGAGGACGATACCGTCGACGGTATCGAGCAGCGCCGCGATATCGGTGATGTCTGGGGCGCCCGCGAACATCACCGGCAAGCCGCCGGAGACCTCGGCCACGGCGCGCAGATTGCGCTCACCGACCATCTGGACCTGAAATCGATTTTCGACGCGATGGGCATTCCCGATCACGCCGACGACCGGCTTTCTCATCTCCCGTTCCGACCTCCCGCCGAAAAAGATTCTCTAAAGATGCCCTCGGCTTGGAACAAATTCAACAGAGGGGATCGCGGGACGGCAATGCTATTTTCGCGCAAATGCCTCCCGGGCCTCGGCCGTGCCCGGCAGGCCGGCGGCCTTCAGTGCGGTTGCCGCCGGATCGCCCGGGACGGCCAGCCAGGGCAGTTTCGCTTCGATCCCGCGCGTCACGGGCTCCCCGAGCGCGCCGCCGAAATCGATCGGCCAGAACCCGTTGGGCACCACCTCGGCAGTCAGGCCGCGGATGGCGTAGCCGTCGCCCAGAACCAGGTTCGCATGGTCAGCGGCGACAAGGCGCGCGGTCGCGGGGTCTTTGGGATCGGCGAAGCTCACGAGCACGGGAATCTGCTCCCCCTGCACCGGGACGATGCCGGTCTGCCGCCCGATGTCGGTGAACGAGACGCGGTTGCCGCGCGCGGCGCCATAGGCGCGGAGCGCGACGTAGTTGATATCGTCGAGATCGAGCTTCGGACCCTGCTGATGCGCCAGCAACGCCACCAGGTTCTTGCCCTTGCCGAGATCGACGTACACCGCCTCCCCGCGCATCACGGTGCGGCCGCTGCGGTTGTAATTGCGGTCGGGCACGACGGACAGAATGCCGGACGCGGTCCTGATCCCCTCGGGCGTCGTTACCTCAACCGTGAGGCGGTATTTGTGGCCTGGACGGTTGATCCGGATCTGGTCGCCGATCACGAGGACGGCCAGAAGCCCGAGCAGACCGGCCCATTTGCTGATGAAACTCAAGCGTCCCCCACTTGTTCTTTCTCATGGCTCTGCACCGTTCGCGCGGCAGCGTCAAACCAGCGCGTTGACGCGGCCTTGATCGGAAGCGCTTTTGCCGAAAGAGTGCCCCGCCCGCAGCCGCCGTAAAGGACATGATGTGACCATTCCCGCAGACCAACGCCCCCGGACCCGCGCCGACCTCGCCTGGGCCATCTCGGTCGGCGGCATCGGTGTCATGCTGTTCACGGCCATGCTGGTCTTCACCTGGTATTTTGCCGCCACGCTACTCCTGATCTTCACCGGCATGCTGCTCGGCGTCGGACTCAACGCGCTGACCAACGCGCTCGGCCGCCGCGTCCACCTGCCCCATGCGGTGCGGCTCGCGATCGTCTGCGTCGTGCTTGCGGTGCTGCTCGCAGGCGTCGCGTATCTCGGCGGCGCCACCATCGCCGAACAGGCTTCGGTGCTGAGCAAGACCATCAAGTCCCAGATCAGCAATGTCCGGTCGTTCTTCGAGAGCCGCGGCATCGACACCAGCGTGTTCGATCTCGGCAATGCAGCGCCCGTCACCACCGCCGAGCCCGGCTCCGCGCCTGCTCCGAGCCAGGCCCCGCACGGCGGATTGCCGGGCGGCGCCGGCGCTCTCGCCTCCAGCGGCGGCGCGATCGTGAGTCAGACCTTCAAGCTGCTGTTCGGCGCGATCAGCGCCGTCGGCAACATCTTCATCGTGCTGTTTCTCGGGCTCGCCTTCGCGGCGCAGCCGAGCATCTATCACGATGGCCTATTGTTCCTCGCACCAACCAAGCATCGCACCCGCGTAGCCCTGATCATCGACCGCATTAGCGAGACGCTGGAGCGCTGGCTGATCGCGCAGATCGTCGTGATGATTGCCGTCGGCGCCGTGACCTGGATCGGGCTTGCCATCATCGGCATCCCCGGCTCGTTCATCCTGGGGATCCAGGCCGGCCTGCTCGCCTTCATCCCGACTGTCGGCGCCATCATCGCTGGCGTCGTCGTGGTGCTGGCGAGCCTCGCCTCGGGCTGGATCCCGGCCCTGTCGGCCTTCCTGCTCTTCATGGGCGTGCACGCCATGGAGAGCTATGTGCTGACGCCGATCCTGCAGCGGCAGGCGCTCGACATCCCGCCGGCGACGCTGTTCGCGTTCCAGATTTTGCTCGGTGTCGTATTCGGAATCTGGGGCCTTGCGCTGGCGCTCCCACTGGTCGCCATCGCCAAGGTCATGATCGACCATTTCAAGACGTATGAGGCGCCGCCGCTCGCGGAGGCGGCGTAAGACGTCGTGAAGCGGCTCAGGTGGTCAGCACGGTCTCGGTGTGCTCGACCTCCGGGGGCGAGGCAAAATACTGGCCGACGAGGCCGCGCCATTCGGTGAAATTCTCGGAGCCGCGGAAATCCACCGTGTGGTTCTCCAGCGTCGCCCACTTCACCATCAAGCGATAGCGCTGCGGCTTCTCGATCGACTTGTGCAGCTCAAAACCGTGAAAGCCCTTGGCGCGGCCGAAAGCGGCCTTGGCCTTGGCGACGGCGGCCTCAAAATCCTTCTCGCTGCCCGGCTTGACGTCGATTTGCGCGATTTCGGTGATCATCGGTTTCCACCCTTTATTGTTCGGTGGCCGTGTCTACCGCAGACGCAGGCAAAGAAAAAGGCGCCGAAACGGCGCCCTGCCCGGTCAGAAATGCGGCGCTATCAGGAGAACAGCATTGCGGTGCCCAGCACGATCAGCGTGCAGCCGACGAACAGCGCGACCGGCCAATAGCTGCGGCCCTGCGTGTAGCGACCCTGCGCGCGGCGCTCGCTGATCAGCGCGCTCTCGTACTCGTCCGCGGTGGAGAACAGACATGCGAAACCGCCGCGTGCCGAGGTAGCAGCGGCTTCGAGCGACATCAGAGCGGCCTGGGGGTTCTGTCGACGGATCGATTCCATGACCACGATGGCATGGATCGAACGGTAAACAGTAGATTACCGAACAGGCCGCCCTTTGTCTCACGCCGTGACCGGACGCGCCGCGCCGACCCGTGCGGCACTCTGGCGGCGCCAGTTCTCCAGCGACAGCGGCAGCTCCTCCGCGGCCTCGACGCGGTTACGGCCGCCGCGCTTGGCCTGGTAGAGCGCGGTGTCGGCCGAGGCCAGCAGCACCTCGAGCTCGGTGCCGGCCGGACCGCCGGCGACGCCGATGCTCACGGTGGTGTCGACCGGGCCTTCATCGACGACGACGCCGGAGGTCTCGAAGGCTTCGCGCACGCGCTCGGCGACCAGCACGCCCTCTTCCAGCGCACACGGCAGCAGCGCCGCGAACTCCTCGCCGCCGATGCGGCCCGAGAGATCGGAGATGCGCAGATTGCTGACGACGACGGTCGAGAACAGCTTCAGCATCTCGTCGCCGGCGGGATGGCCGAAACGGTCGTTGATCGACTTGAAGTGATCGATGTCGAAGATCATCACGGTAACGGGACGCCCGGCCTTGGCCTCACGCTCGATCACGCGGCCGCAGGCTTCCGAGAAGCCGCGGCGGTTGAGCATGCCGGTCAGCGGATCGGTCGACGCGGCAGTCCGGTGCGCGGTCACCGTGCGCTCGGACACCAGCATGAAGATCACAAACACGGTGCCGACGGCATAGAGGATCAGCTCGACCGCGAACACCGTGACCCAGATGCTCGACGAGAAAGCGGCATCGTGCGGACGGAGGAAGCTGCCGAGCAGGACCGGCAGCATCAGCACGCAGCCGTGCATCACCGGCACCACGAAGGCCGGCCAGCGCCGTTGCACGCTCTTGCGGCGTTCGACCCCGAGCTCGCTCGCGGTCAGCGCCGCATAAACCGAGACGATGCCGGCGCCGATGATCATGCGCAGCATGGACGCGGCGGGATCGAGCAGCGTCACGGCGGCGCCCCAGGCGAGCGCACCGAGCACGAGGCCGGGCCAGTTCGGCTTGCGGCCGTGGAAAACACGCGCCGCATTCCACACCATGCCGCAGGCAACGAATCCGACGGCATTTAACGCCAGATAGAGATGCGGCCCGAGCTTGTCGCCCGCCGCAGTCCACAACGCGACCGAGGCCGCCCCCAGCAGATACGCAGTGCCCCACCATTTCAGCGCAGGACTGTTTTCCTGCCTGCCGAAAAACACCATCATGGCGCCGAGCAGTGCGGCAACCATGGTGGCGACCAAATAGAGCGTGATGCTATCGAGCGACATCATGTCGGCCCCCTTGAAAACATAGCAGTTACGCGACCGGCACATCCGATTTGCGCGCCCTTCCAAATGCGACGCTATGTCCCGCGGGTTCCATTCAGGTTTTCACGCGTGCCCAAGTTTTCGGGAAACACGTCATCAATTTGCATACAAACGAACAACAAAAAGGGCGCTGAAATCAGCGCCCTTTTGCATCTCATTGAAGCCGCTTTCGCGGCGAATGTGACCGAAGCGATTAACGCTTCGAGAACTGGAAGGACCGGCGGGCCTTGGCCTTGCCGTACTTCTTACGCTCGACCACGCGCGAATCGCGGGTGAGGAATCCGCCCTTCTTGAGCACCGTGCGCAGCTCCGGCTCGAAATAGGTGAGCGCCTTGGAGATGCCGTGACGGACAGCGCCGGCCTGGCCGGACAGACCGCCGCCGGCGACGGTGCAGATCACGTCGTACTGGCCCGAACGCTGGGCCACCGAGAACGGCTGCTCGATCATCATGCGCAGCACGGGACGGGCGAAATAGACCTCGACCTCGCGCGCGTTGACGGTGACCTTGCCGGCACCCGGCTTGATCCACACACGGGCGACCGCGTCCTTGCGCTTGCCGGTGGCGTAAGCGCGGTTGAACTTGTCGACCTTCTTCTCGTGCTTGGGCGCGTCGGGCGCCGCCGCGGTCTTGAGCTGCGAGAGCTGGTCGAGCGACTGGATGGATTCGGCCATGGTTATGCGGCCCTCGTGTTCTTGCGGTTCAACTTGGCGATGTCGATCTTCTCGGGCGTCTGAGCCTCGTGCGGATGATCAGCGCCGCCGTAAACACGGAGGTTGCCCATCTGGACGCGGCCGAGCGGACCACGGGGGATCATGCGCTCGACGGCCTTCTCGAGCACGCGCTCGGGATGCTTGCCTTCAAGGATCTGGCGCGCGGTGCGCTCCTTGACGTGGCCGACATAGCCGGTGTGCTTGTAATAGGTCTTCTGCTCGCGCTTGCGACCGGTGAGGACCGCATGCTGCGCGTTGATGATGATGACGTTGTCGCCGCAATCAACGTGCGGGGTGTAGGTCGGGAGGTGCTTGCCGCGCAGGCGCATGGCAACGATGGTGGCGAGACGGCCGACGACCAGACCCTTGGCGTCGATCAGCACCCACTTCTTCGTCACCTCAGCCGGCTTTGCCGAAAAGGTTTTCATATCGGAGTTTCCGTGGACGGGAGATATCGGCGCGAACACCGCACCGGACTGCGCGGTTTTCTAGAGAAGAGACGCGCAACGGTCAATGCCCGACAGCGGAAATTAGGCCAGCAAAATCAGTAAGTTAAAAATAAGGTGCGATATTACCTGCGAAAAGCTCAAACATTTGGAATGGAATAGGTCGAGGTGACATGGGCAATCGGATCGGGCGAGCTGCCGGACAGGAGCTTCACCTCCCCCACCGCCAGGCGCTTGCCGAGCTTGAGCAGCCGGGCTTCCGCCAGCACGTCCTGCCCGGGCTGGCCCTTGCGCAGGAAATTGATGTTGAGATTGGTGGTCACGGCGAGCCCGACCGGGCCGATCGCGGACAGCAGCACCACGTACATGGCGAAATCGGCCAATGCCATCAGCGTCGGGCCGGACACGGTTCCACCCGGCCGCAGCATCCGTTCGCTGAAACGCTGGCGCAAAAGGCAGGTCTGCCCGTCTGCGCTCTCGATCGTGATGTCGTCGCCGCTGAAGGCCTGGGGAAACTCGTCGCGCAGAAACTGCTCGACCTCCGCCACGCTCATTTTCGCTGCCGCCATGCTATTCCCCACCCTCGCTTCACCTGGGCTGTTACATTAGGTTATCTGCGTCATCCAATTGCAATCATTCAACGGAAGTCGCGTCAATGTCCGTCAAGGCCGCCCGCGCCCCCTCCCCGCAACCGCCGATCCTGCTGCGCGAGACCGTAGGCCCCATCGCGCTGCTGACGCTGAACCGCCCGGCCGCGCGCAACAGCCTGTCAGCGGCGATGATCGCACAGCTGCATGCCGCGCTGAATGAGATCCGCGACGACAAGGCGGTCCGCGGCGTCGTGATCGCCGCCAATGGTCCCGCCTTCTCCGCCGGCCACGACATGAAGGAACTCACTGCGCGCCGCACGGATCCGGATCGCGGCCGCGCCTTCTTCGCCGAGATGATGAATGCCTGCAGCGCGATGATGCAGGCCGTCGTGCACCTGCCGAAGCCCGTGGTCGCCTCCGTCCAGGGCATCGCGACCGCGGCCGGCTGCCAGCTCGTCGCGAGCTGCGATCTCGCGATCGCCTCGGAGGATGCGAAGTTCGCCACGCCCGGCGTCGACATCGGCCTGTTCTGCTCGACCCCGATGGTGGCGCTGTCGCGCAACGTTCCGCGCAAGCAGGCGATGGAGATGCTGCTGACGGGCGAGCCTGTTACGGCCGACCGCGCCCGTGAGATCGGCCTCGTCAACCGCGTGGTGCCCGCCGGCACCGAGCTCGGCGCCGCGATCGAGCTCGCGCAACAGGTCGCGCTCAAATCGGCCTACACCGTCAAGCTCGGCAAGGAAGCATTCTATCGCCAGGTCGAAATGAGCCTTGCGGACGCCTATCGCTATGCGGCAGAGGTGATGACCGAGAACATGATGGCGCGCGACGCCGAGGAAGGCATCGGCGCCTTCATCGAGAAGCGCGAGCCGACATGGCGGGATGAATAGTCAACTCCTCATCCTGAGGAGCCGCGAAACGCGGCGTCTCGAAGGATGCAGGCCCGACTGTGGCCCCATGGTTCGAGACGCGCGTGCCGCGCTCCTCACCATGAGGAGCAGAGAAAGAAAAAGATGAACCACGACGCCTATCCCGACAATTACATCCGCGGCATCCTCAACAGCGTGAACTCGATCGCGATGGTCGGCGCCTCGCCGGTCAATGTGCGGCCGAGCTATTTCGCGTTCAAATATCTGGCGCAGCGCGGCTACGACATGATCCCGGTCAATCCCGGCCATGTCGGCAAGGAGCTGCTTGGAAAGCCGTTCGTCGCCTCGCTGTCCGACATCGGCCGTCCCGTCGACATGATCGATATTTTTCGCAACTCCAGCCACATCATGCCCGTGGTCGAAGAGGCGCTCACGCTCGATCCGCTGCCGAAGGTGATCTGGATGCAGCTTGGCGCGCGTGACGATGCGGCCGCGGCGAAAGCGGAATCGGTCGGCATCAAGGTCGTGATGAACCGCTGCCCCAAGATCGAATATGGCCGCCTGTCGTCCGAGATCTCCTGGATGGGCGTGAACTCGCGCACGCTCAGTTCCAAGCGTCCGCCGGCGCCGACGCAGGGCATGCGGCTATCCCTCAATCGGATGAGTGTCGGCGGCGGCGATACCGCAGCCTCGGACCGCGCTGCGAAAAACAAGACCGAGCAAAGCTGACGCAATAAATTTCAGCCTCCGCGAACGTGACAATGCGTAGCGTGGACGTGTGAAGCGGCGGCTTGACGGCAGCCGCGGCGCCGATCAGCATGCCGCCGATTTTCAGACCACAAGAAACAGGAACGCCCCCAATGAGCGATCGCCTTCCGGGATTTTCGACCCTCGCCGTGCATGCCGGTGCACAGCCCGATCCCACCACCGGTGCGCGCGCGACTCCGATTTATCAAACCACATCTTTCGTCTTCAACGACGCCGACCACGCCGCCTCGCTGTTCGGCCTGCAGGCCTTCGGCAACATCTATACCCGCATCGGCAACCCCACCAACGCGGTGCTTGAAGAGCGCGTTGCGGCGCTCGAAGGCGGCACCGCCGCGCTCGCGGTGGCCTCGGGCCACGCCGCGCAGGTCGTGGTATTGCAGCAATTGCTGCAGCCCGGCGACGAATTCATCGCCGCGCGAAAACTGTATGGCGGCTCGATCAACCAGTTCACGCATGCGTTCAAGAGCTTCGGCTGGAACGTGGTGTGGGCCGATCCCGACGACATCGCGAGCTTCGAGCGCGCGGTGACGCCGCGCACCAAGGCGATCTTCATCGAGTCCATCGCCAATCCCGCCGGCAGCATCACCGACATCGAGGCGATCTCGACGGTCGCGCGCAAGGCGGGCGTCCCGCTGATCGTCGACAACACGCTGGCTTCGCCCTATCTGATCCGGCCCATAGACCACGGCGCCGACATCGTGGTGCACTCGCTGACGAAATTCCTGGGCGGCCACGGCAATTCGCTCGGCGGCATCATCGTCGATGCCGGCACGTTTGATTGGTCGACCGGCGGCAAATATCCGATGCTGTCGGAGCCGCGGCCCGAATATCACGGCATCCGCCTGCAGGAGACCTTCGGCAATTTCGCCTTCGCGATCGCCTGCCGCGTGCTGGGCCTGCGCGATCTCGGCCCTGCCCTATCGCCGTTCAACGCCTTCATGATCCTCACCGGCATCGAGACGCTGCCGCTGCGCATGCAGAAGCACTGCGACAACGCCAAGGCGGTCGCCGAATTCCTCGCCGGCCATCCGGCGGTGGCTTCGGTCAGCTATGCGGGCCTTGCGAGCGACAAGTACAACCAGCTCGCGCGCAAATACGCACCGAAGGGCGCAGGCGCGGTGTTCACCTTCAGCCTGAAGGGCGGCTATGACGCCGGCGTCAGCCTGGTGTCCAAGCTGCAGCTGTTCTCGCATCTGGCCAATGTCGGCGACACCCGCTCGCTCGTCATCCACCCGGCCTCGACCACGCACAGCCAGCTCGACGACGCCGCCAAGGTGAAGTCCGGCGCCGGCCCCGACGTGGTCAGGCTCTCGGTCGGCATCGAGGACAAGGAAGACCTGATCGCCGACCTCGAGCAGGCGCTGGGCGCGTAACCGGTCTCGTTCCGGGGCGGTGCGCGAAACCGCCCCGGAACGACGGCTCGGTTAATGGTCATTAACCATATTTGCCCCATACATCGTCTCGGAATCGCCCCCTTGATTCGGAGCTGACGATGCTGCGCTGGATGCTGCCTGCCCTTGCGGCCACGCTGACGGTTTCAGCCGCATTTGCCGCCGATCTGCCGGCCACTCCAAGGCGGCGGGCCGCCGCGCCGCCGCCAAATGTCTATGTCGAAACCGATCCGGATGCGCTGATCTCGCCGGCCGATGGCATCGGCAGCTATGTCGCCAACCTGCCGGGCACGCCGCTGCTGCCGGGTTCCAACACGCTGCCGGGCTATTACGGCCGGCCCTGGGACTACGATTACCAGGGCCCGTATTACGGCGGGAAGCAGGTCGGCTATTTCTGGCGCCTGCCCTACGCCTGCGGCGTCTACGGTTATTGCTGATCAGCCGGGCTGATGGTGATCAGCCGGGCTGACTGACCGGAACCACGCGCGGCGCCGTTTCCACGGTGTGCCGTGACGCAAGCCGCTCCACCTGCATCACCGCAAGCGTGAGGACCACGATCGCGACCGCCTGATGCGACAGCGCAAGGTCGATCGGCACCTGGTTGAGCAGCGTGAGGATGCCGAGCACCGCCTGCAGGCTCACAGCCGCGAACAGCCAGAGCGCGCCGCTTGCGGCAAGACCCGCGCGCAAGCGCACCGCATCGAACGCATGCAGCGCGGCGAGTGCGAACAGCGCATACGCCGTCATGCGGTGCTCGAACTGCACCGTCAGCACATTGTCGAACATGTTGCGCCACCACGGCGTCTCGAACCACAGCCGCTCGGCGGACGGAATGAACGCACCGTCGATCTGCGGCCAGGTGTTGTAGGCGCGCCCGGCCCGCAAGCCCGCGACCAGCGCACCGAAATAGATCTGCACGAAGGTCACCACGAGCAGCAGCGCGCTGGTGAAACGCACCCGCGCGGGCGCTGCGATCTGCGGCCGCTCCTTGAGCCGGCGCACCGTCCAGACGATACCGGCGAAGATCAGCAGCGCCAGCACCAGATGCGTCGCCAGCCGATATTGCGAGACCTCGACACGCTCGGTGAGGCCCGAGGCCACCATCCACCAGCCGACCGCGCCCTGCAGCCCGCCGAGCGCGAACAGCAGCCACAGCCGCCGCTTCAGCTCACCCGACAACCCGCCGCGCCACAGGAAGAACAGGAACGGCAGCAGATAGGCGACGCCGATGAAGCGGCCGAGCAGCCGGTGGCTCCATTCCCACCAGAAGATCTGCTTGAACTCGGACAGGCTCATGCCCGCGTTCAGCTCGCGATATTGCGGGATCTTCTTGTAGGCCTCGAACGCGTCGGTCCACGCCGCTTCCGAGAGCGGGGGAACGCTGCCCGTGACCGGCTTCCATTCGACGATCGACAGGCCGGATTCCGTCAGCCGCGTCGCGCCGCCGACCAGCACCATCAGCGCGATCAGCGCGGCCACTGAGATCAGCCACCAGCGCACGGCGCGATGCGGGTTGGTCGGGGCGGAAATCGTCGTCATTTCAGGGGCAAAACCAGGACTTGAAGGCTTGAACCGGACTGCGTGCCCCTTATAGTCCCCCGCTCCCGCAGCGCAAGTTACGCGAAAGCCGCAAGCCCCCGCCATGACGATCCGCACCCGCAAGTTCCTCGGCGCCATCCTGCTCCTGGTGCTGGCCACCGTCTGGGCCCTGCTCGGCATGGCCTTCGCGCAGATGCCCTGGATCGCCGAGTCCGGCTGGCGTCAGGCGGTCTATTACGTGGTGGTCGGCATGGGCTGGGTGCTGCCGGCGATGCCGATCGTGAGCTGGATGCAGCGGCCGGACCGCGTCAAGTCGAACTCGTAACGCTGCTCGTCGGTTTCACCGGCGCAAAGGCAATACCCGACACCAGCACGCGCAATATGCGCAGCGAGCGCACGCGCCCGTCCCAGGAAATCCGCGGCAGCGCGTGCAGATTGGTGCGCCCTTCGGCCTCGACGATGCCTGATATGGTCGACGCCGCGCTGGCAAAGCCGGCCTGCTCCGCCATCACGACGTGGCCGCGCCGGAACGAGGCGCGATCGCCGAACGGAAAGGCGAGATGCCTGATCTCGCGATCGAACGCCGATTCCGCCACCGCCTTGCCCATCGTCATTTCACGCTGTGCGGCTGCGTCCTTCATGTTGGCCAGAACCGGATAGTTCACGGTCGCACTGCCGATCGTGACGAGCGGATCGGCGGCAAGCTTCGCCAGATCCTCCCAATCCATCGATGCCTCGCGCGAGAGCGCGGCGAGATCGATGCGGTAGCGCGTGCAGAGATCGGCGATCGCAACCGACAGCTCCGCCGGCGGCAGCGAGCGCAGCCAGTCCTCGAGATACGAGAACAGCGCCTGCTTCTCGGCATCGCCGGAGACTGTGAAGCGCTGCTCCTTCGCGCCCATCATCAGGCTGACACGGCTCTCGCGCGCGATCACCTGCGCGAGCCCGAGCCACCAGGATTCACCGACGCCGTCGGGAAACGCGGTGGGCACGTAGATGGTGAAAGGCACGCCATGGCGGGCCAGCACCGGGTAGGCGAAGCTGATGACGTCCTTGGGCGCGCCGTCGAAGGTCAGCGCCACGAAGCGCCGCTTCTCGCGCAGCGTCACCGCGCGCCGGCAGACCTCGTCCATGCCGATGATGTCATACTTCCAGCGCTTCAGCGCGCGAATGGCGCGGTCGAGGAATTCTGGCGTGATCTCGTGCGCACGCTGCGGCTGGAACGCGCCGCGTCGCCGCGGCCGCACATGCGTAAAGCGCAGGATGGCGCCGGCCCCGCGGCTGCGCAGCGCGGCCTGACCGCTGAACCAGGTCAGCTCAAGGCGCAGCCGTTCCAGCCATCTGTCGTCGGATGCCAATATCCCACCTTCGCGCTCGCCGACGGTCCCTTTCCTCTCGCATAGTCATTACCCTTTGTTGACATTTCTTTGCAAAGGTCGGCCACAGGCCGAATTACGTATTTTTCGTTTTCTCGACAGGTTTCGCGAATGACCATGGCTGCGGCGATGCAAAGCCGGACGGCAGAATCGCCAGCGCGGTCGAAAGCGAGCCGTATCGCGCATGTCGATATCCTCGGCGATGTCGGCGAGGCCGAGACGGTCTGGCGCGCGTTCGAGGAACCCGGCCACCTCTTCACCCCCTACCAGCGCTTCGACCTGCTCGGCCCCTGGCAACGGCTGGTCGGCGGCTGCGAAGGCTCGCGCCCCTTCATCGTGATTGCGCGCGATGCCGAGCGCCGGCCGCTCTTGCTGTTGCCGCTCTCGCTCCGCCAGGGCCATGGCGTGCGCACGGCCTGCTTCATGGGCGGCAAGCACACCACCTTCAACATGGGGCTGTGGAACGCCGAGTTCGCCGCGCAGGCCGGCGCCGCCGATATCGACGCATTGCTTGCCTCGCTGCGCGAGCATGTCGACGTGCTCTCGCTGACGCAGCAGCCGCTCCGCTGGAACGACCAGTCCAACCCGTTCGCGGCTCTGCCGCAGCAGAGCGCGATCAATGGCTGCCCGCTACTGGTGATGGAGCCCGGCGGGCCGCCCGCATCACGGATCAGCAACTCCTTCCGCCGCCGCCTCAAGAGCAAGGAAAAGAAGCTCCAGGCGCTCGCCGGCTATCGCTATCATCTCGCGACGACCGATGCGGACGTCACCCGCCTGCTTGACTGGTTCTTCCGCGTCAAGCCGGCGCGGATGGCGGAGCAGAAGCTGCCGAACGTCTTTGCCGAGCCCGGCGTCGAGCAGTTCGTTCGCAGCGCGTGCCTGTCGCCGCGCGGCGAGGGCCGCGTCATCGACATCCACGCGCTCGAATGCGACGAGGAAGTGATCGCGATCTTCGCCGGCGTCGCCGACGGTCAGCGCTTCTCGATGATGTTCAACACCTACACGATGTCCGAACACGCCCGCTACAGCCCGGGCCTGATCCTGATGCGCTACATCATCGATCGCTACGCCGAGCGCGGCTACCGCTCCCTCGACCTCGGCATCGGCTCGGACGAATACAAGCGGATGTTCTGCAAGGACGACGAAGCCATCTTCGACAGCTTCGTACCGCTCACCTCGCGCGGCAAGCTCGCGGCGATGGCGATGTCCTCGCTGAGTCACGGCAAGCGGCTGGTCAAGCAGAACCAGATGCTGTTCGATCTGGCCCGCCGGCTGCGGCAGGCGTTCGGATAGGCGCCGGAAGACGCTCAACTCTCTCAACTTGCGAGATGCCCTTCCCTTCTCCCCTTGCGGGAGAAGGTGGCGCGCCGGATGAGGGGTTGTGCCCGCGAATTCAAATGGCAATAGAACGAGTGGAGAGAGACCCCTCACCCGTCTCGCCGCTTCCGCGGCGAGCCACCCTCTCCCACAGGGGGGCCCACAGGGGGAGAGGGTAAGAATCGCCTTACGCCGCAACCACGCGCGGCGTCTCCGCCGCATTCGACGGCTGCACCGGCCTGCTCAGCATCGTCACTTCGCTGAAGCCGACGGCCTTCAATTGCTCGGACATCAGCGACCGCGCGTCCGCGGCCATCGACGCATCGGGCACCACGACGGCGCGGGCATGCGCCGTCAGCAGTTCCGCCGGAAGGTCCGAGGCGCTGCCGGCGTCGAGCAGCACGTGGTCGTAGGCGCGCAGCAGCGCGTCGATGGCGAGCGTCACGCGCGGCGATTGCAGCAGACTGCGGTCGAAGCCGGGACGGCCGGCCATGACCAGATGCAGCCGCGACAGCTTGTCCCGGGTGATGACTTGCGCGAACGAGGCCTCGCCCTGCATCAGTTCGGCAATGCCGGGAGCCGTGGCGTCGACCGCCACGGCGGCAATGGTCGGCGAGGACGCGGCGAGATCGACCACGACGACTCGCGCGTCGCGCGCCAGGTGCCGGGCCAAGGTCAGCGTGGACAGGGTAACGGCTTCGCCCGAGGCGGTGCCGAGCACCGTGACCTTCTTCGCTGCCGCGCCTGCGGCACGCAGGCGCTCGGCCAGTTGCTCGATCTCGGCGAATTCGGTGACGACGGCATCGGCCGTCATCTCCGGCTGCAACGGTGCGGGCTCGTCAATGACCGGCTCGATGTCCGGTTCGACGAGCGGCTCGACCAGCGACTCATGGCGCACCGCCGCCTGTGCTCGTACTGGCGTTTGCGTCGGCGCCGGGGCAAACACAGCCGCCGCGCGCGGCGCGGTCTGGCGCAACAGCTCGCCGGTGACGACGACGCCGGACGAGAGCAGCAGCGTCGCGATGGTCGCGATCAGCACGATCGGCAGCTTCTTCGGATAGGCCGGCGTGTTCGAAACGATGGCGCGCGAGATGATGCGGCCTTCCGCCGGCGCGGAGTCGATGGACTCGCGGGTGCTCGCCTCGCGGTACTTCCCAAGATACGTCTCGAGCAAATCGCGCTGCGCCTTGGCCTCGCGCTCGAGCGCGCGGAGCTGCACGTCCTGGCCATTGGTCGAGGTCGCCTGCTTCTTCAGCTGTTCGAGGCTCGTTGTCAGGCCGTCGACCCGGCCGCTGGCGATGCGTGCGTCGTTTTCGAGCGAGCGGGAGATCTTGGCCGCCTCGTCCCGGATTTGATTGTCGAGGTCGCCGAGCTGCGCCTTCAGCTCCTTGATCCGCGGATGATTGCCGAGCAGCGTGGACGATTGTTCGGCCAGCTGCGCGCGCAGCGTGACCCTCTGCTCCGACAGTCGCCGCATCAACTCGGAGTTCACGACATCGGATGCCTCGATCGGCTTGCCGCTCTGGAGCATCTCCTTGATCAACCGCGCCCTGGATTCTGCATCCGCCTTCATCGAGCGCGCGTTGTTGAGCTGGGTGTTGACCTCGCCCATCTGCTGGTTGGACAGCGTGGTATTGTTCGTGCCAACGAAGAGCGACGACTTGGAACGGAAGTCCTCGACCTTGGCTTCGGCGTCGGAAACCTTCTTGCGCAGGTTCTCGATCTCGCCCGCAAGCCACTGGCTGGCGTTCTTGGCCTGCTCCTGGCGCGCACCTTGCTGGAGCACGAGATAGCCGTCGGCGATGGAATTGGCGACGCGGGCGGCAAGATCCGGATCGGCGGACTGGAATTCGACCACGACCACGCGGGACTTGTCGACGGCGTAGGCCTGGAGCCGCTCGTAATAGGCATCCAGCACGCGCTCTTCCGGCGTCATCGAGAACGGATCGCGGACGATGCCGACCAGCGCGGCGAGCGACTTCAGCGGCGAAATGCCTTGCAGGACCGGATCGAATTCGGGGCGCTCGGCAAGCTTGTTCTTCTTGATGATCTCGCGCGCGAGATCGCGCGACAGCACGAGCTGGACCTGGCTGGTCACCGCTTCGGGATCGAGGGCCTGCCGCTCCTCGGTGCTGCGGTCGCTGCTCGGACGCAGGAACACGTTCTCGCGGCCGTCGATCAGGATGCGCGATTCCGATTTGTAGCGGGGCGTGACGAGATTGACGGCAGCGACGGACGCGACCAGCGCCAGCACCGTCGGCACGATGATCCAGCCGCGCTTGCGGGCGAGCGCGCCACCGAGCGCATGAAGATCGATATCGCCGGATTCGACCGGAGCCTGCTTCGCAATAGCGGGCGCAGGCCTCGCTTCAACCTTGGGCGCGGGATCGGCCGCCTTCGCCTCGGCCTTGGGCTTCGAAACAGCCCGCTCGATCACAGCCTTGTCCTTGCCGGCACGCCAGAACGCTAAACGCATCGAACACTCCCGCAGGACAATGCTGCGACTCTACCTCAACCGCGGCGATTACACTCCATTAAGGTTGCTGCTGGGTTAATCGCGCCACACTGAGACAGGCACCCGCGCGCTCGTCACCGTTTGTTAACCACGAGGCCCCCTTAATCGATCTGGATATTTCGAGAATTGTCCGAGCATTCGCCGTCGAGCGCTGGTTCTGATCATGCCCCCCTCTCCCGACCGGCCGCTCCGCATCCTGCACGCCGTACGCGCGCCCGTCGGCGGCATCTTCCGCCACATCCTCGATCTCGCCAACGGCCAAATCGATCGCGGCCATCACGTCGGCATCCTCGCCGACAGCCTCACCGGCGGCGAGCGCGCCGACAAGGCGTTGGCCGAGCTCGCACCGCGGCTGAAGCTCGGCGTGCACCGCCTCGCGATCCGCCGCGAGCCGTCGCCTGATGATTTTCTGGTGTGGCTGCGGATGCGGCGCCTGATCGGCGAGCTCAAGCCTGACGTGATGCACGGACATGGCGCCAAGGCCGGCGCCTTCGTCCGCATGCGGCGACGCTCCGACGACACCATCCGCATCTACACCCCGCACGGAGGTTCGCTGCATTATCCCCTCAACACGTTCAAGGGCGAGTTCTATGCCCGCCTCGAACGCACGCTGATGGATGCGACGGACCTGTTCCTGTTCGAGAGCGCGTTTGCCCGCGACACCTATCAGCGCATCGTCGGCACGCCCAAGGGCGTGGTGCATTGCGTCTACAACGGCGTGACGCCGGAAGAATTCGAGCCTGTCACCATTGCCGAGGATGCCACCGACCTCGCCTATGTCGGCGAGTTCAGGCACATCAAGGGCGCGGATCTGCTGGTCGACGCGGTCGCGCGCCTGCACGAAGGCGGCAGGAAGGTCACGCTGACGCTCGGCGGCGACGGCGAGGAAACCGCGAAGCTGAAGGCGCAGGTCGAAAAACTCGGCCTCACGGATGCGATCCGCTTCATCGGCCACGTCAAGGCGCGCTACGGCTTCTCCAAGGGACGGCTGCTGGTCGTGCCCTCGCGCGGCGATTCCATGCCCTATGTCGTGATCGAGGCGGGCGCGGCCGGCATTCCCATGATCGCCGCCCGGGTCGGCGGCATTCCCGAGATATTCGGGCCGGAGAGCCCGGCCCTGTTCGCGGCGAGCAACGCCGAGGCGATGGCGGAAGCGATCGCGGCCGCGCTCGACGATCCGCAAGGAACCGCGCAGCACGCATCGTCCCTGCGCGAGCGCATCTCCGCGCATTTCTCCCAGCAGGCGATGGTTGACGGCGTGCTCGCGGGTTACCGCGACGCATTTACCAAACACTAACCATCCTTAAGGCCCGCTTTAGAGAATCTTCCGATTTATCCGATAATCGAGGTGCCAGGGGATGCTCACCCGGGGCGCAAAGTCGCGCCCACGGGCTTTTGGAATGGACGTGGACGCCCGTGGAACAGCTCAACGCACGCTCGATGCTCGATGCAGCCACCAGCGCTGCGGCCAAGCCCGCCGACCAACCCTTCGTAGAGCGCCGCCGCCGGCTCTCGCCCGCCGCGCTCGACGTCGTCAACCAGAAGGTCGCCCGCGCCTATTCCCCGATCGTGATCGCCGGCATCGTGCGCGCGCTCGACTTCACACTGCTGAGCCTCGTCGGCATCGTGCTCTATGTCGGCTACGTCATGCCGCTCGCCGGTTTCAGCTGGATTTACCCCGCCGAGATCGTCGCTGTCGCGGTCGCCGCCGTGGTCTGCTTCCAGGCCGCCGATATCTACCAGGTGCAACTGTTCCGCGGACATCTCCGACAGATGACGCGGATGATCTCGTCCTGGTCGTTCGTCTTCCTGCTGTTCATCGGCATCTTCTTCTTCGCCAAGTTCGGCAGCGAAATGTCGCGGCTCTGGCTTGCCGCCTTCTACTTCCTCGGTCTCGCTGCGCTCATCGCCGAACGGCTGGTACTGCGCTCGCTGGTGCGTGCCTGGGCGCGCGAGGGCCGGCTCGACCGCCGCACCATCATCGTCGGCTCCGACAGCAACGGCGAGCAGTTGGTCGAAGCGCTGAAGGCACAGGAGGATTCCGACATCCACGTGCTCGGCGTGTTCGATGACCGCAACGACAGCCGCGCGCTCGACACCTGCGCCGGCGCGCGCAAGCTCGGCAAGGTCGATGACATCGTCGAATTCGCCCGCCGCACCCGCGTCGATCTCGTGCTGTTCGCGCTGCCGATCTCGGCTGAGACGCGCATCCTGGAGATGCTGCAGAAGCTCTGGGTGCTGCCGGTGGACATCCGCCTCTCCGCGCACACCAACAAGCTGCGCTTCCGTCCGCGCTCCTATTCCTATCTCGGCGAGGTGCCGACGCTCGACGTGTTCGAGGCGCCGATCACCGACTGGGACCTGGTGATGAAATGGCTGTTCGACCGCGTCGTCGGCGGCCTCGCGCTGCTCGCGGCCCTGCCGATGATGGGTTTGGTCGCGCTGGCCATCAAGCTCGACAGCCCCGGCCCGGTGCTGTTCCGCCAGAAGCGTTTCGGCTTCAATAACGAGCGCATCGACGTCTACAAATTCCGCTCGATGTACCACCACCAGGCCGACCCGACCGCCTCCAAGGTCGTGACCAAAAACGATCCGCGCGTCACTCGCGTCGGCCGCTTCATCCGCAAGACCAGCCTCGACGAGCTGCCGCAGCTCTTCAACGTGGTGTTCTCCGGCAATCTCTCCCTGGTCGGGCCGCGTCCGCATGCGGTGCAGGGGAAGCTGCAGAGCCGCCTGTTCGACGAGGCCGTCGACGGCTATTTCGCCCGCCACCGCGTCAAGCCCGGCATCACCGGCTGGGCCCAGATCAACGGCTGGCGCGGCGAGATCGACAATCAGGAGAAGATCCAGAAGCGCGTCGAGTTCGACCTCTATTACATCGAGAACTGGTCGGTGCTGTTCGACCTCGTCATTCTCCTGAAGACGCCGATCTCGCTGCTGACCAAGAACGAGAACGCGTATTGAGATTGTGGTCATGCCCCGGTCCAGTGCGCAATTGCGCACAAGGCCGGGCGATGACAGCGATGCCTTGTGGCGTACGAGTTGCGTAAGCGTATGAGCGTGTGATGGCGTATGCGGCGACAGCCGGTGGAGTGAAGATAGCCGCACCGGCCGCACCCGGCGTGCTGGCGCTCCAGCGTGCGCTGGTGTGGCTGGTCGGCGCCTCCGGCGCCATCGTCTTCATCGAGCCGAGCCCCTACGAGATCGCGACGCTGCTCGCCACCGTCACCTTCTTCGCCACCGGCCTGCGCCTGCGGCTCGTGCTGATGCCGCTGATCCTGATGCTGGTCGTGCTCAATGTCGGCTACACCATCAGCGCGATCCCGCTGTACGACCAGCCCGAGGTGGTGAGCTGGATCGCCACCTCCTGGTACATGGCGGTGACCGTGGTGTTCTTCGCGATGGTCACCTCCGAGGACACCGCGGCCCGGCTCGACATGCTCCGCCGCGGCCTCGTGGTCGGCGCGATGATCGCCTCGCTGCTGGCGGTGGCCGGCTACTTTCACCTGGTTCCCGGCGGCGACGACCTGCTCACGCTCTACGGACGCGCGCGCGGCACGTTCAAGGACCCGAACGTGCTCGGCGCCTTCCTGATCCTGCCGGCGCTGTTCGCGCTCCAGAGCGTGGTCTCCGACAAGCTCGCCAAGGCGTTCCGCAACGTCATGGCCTTCGGCATCATGTCGCTGGCCATCCTGCTCGCCTTCTCGCGCGCCGCCTGGGGCGGCCTGGTGCTGACCTCCGCCTTCATGCTGGCGCTGATGGTGCTGACCAGCCGCAGCAATGCGCAGCGTTCGCGCATCATCGTCATGGCGATCGTCGCTGCGGTGCTGGGTATCGCGCTGATCGCGGTGCTGCTGTCATTCGATGCCACCGCCGAGATGTTCAAGCAGCGCGCCAGCTTCGACCAGAGTTACGACGAAGGCCGCTTCGGCCGGTTCGGCCGTCACATTCTCGGTGCGGAAATGGCGCTCGACCTGCCGTTCGGCATCGGCCCGCTGCAATTCCACCGCTACTTCCCCGAGGACACCCACAACTCCTACCTCAACGCCTTCATGTCGGGCGGCTGGCTGTCCGGCGTGTGCTATCCCGCGCTGGTCTTCACCACAGTCATCATGGGCTTCCGGCACATCTTCGTCCGGGTGCCCTGGCAGCGCGCTTATCTCGCGATCTTCTCCGCCTTCGTCGGCACCGTCGGCGAAAGCTTCGTGATCGACACCGACCACTGGCGCCACTTCTGGATGATGCTGGGCGCGATGTGGGGCATGATCGCGGCTGCGCAACTCTACAAGAAAACTAGCGACGAAGCTTCTTCAGCTTGAGATCCGGCCGTTTCTCCGGCGGCGTGTCGAGCAGGCTTTTCAGCGCCTCGGTTGCCGCCAGCACGCCCTTGTAGCCCTCGGTCGCAAAGCGCAGCAGCAGCCGCAGCTCCTCGTCGGAATAGGCGCCAAACACCTTCTCCATCGCCTGCTGCATCGGCACGTAGAGCTGACCGATCTTCATCGCCTTTTCCGGCACGACGGAAATGAAGACCTTGCGGCGGTCTGTCTCGTCGCGCTCGCGGCGCACGAGGCCCGCCTTCTCGAGCCGGTCGATCACGCCGGTGATGGCGCCCGTCGTCAGCCCCGTGACCTCGGCGAGCCGGCCCGCGGTGACTCGTCCCTCGAGATAGAGGATGTCCATGCATTCGAGGTCGGAATTGGCAATTCCGGCAACGTTGGCAACGGTTTGGCCATAGAGCACGCCCTGGGCGGACGACCGCCGCATCGCCTCTTCCAATTCCGCGAGCAGCGCCCCGCGCGCCTTCGTCCTTGACAAGGTCGGCCTCTTATCTTAGTCGATATATATCTTAGTCACTAAGAGATTTAGCGACCGTAATTTCTCCTAGCACCACGGAAACGTCGGGAGCAAGCCATGTCCTACCGTCCCCGCAAGGCCCTGATCATCGGCGCCGGCATCGCCGGGCCCGTCACCGCAATCCTGCTGCGCCGCGCCGGCATCGAGTCCGCGATCTACGAGGCGTGGCCCTACTCCAAGGGCATCGGCGGCGGCCTCCAGATCGCGCCGAACGGCATGCACGTGATGGACGAGATCGGCCTAGCGAACGAATTGATCAGCCGCGGCTCGGTCGCGGAGGCTTTCGACTTCTATTCGCAAGGCGGCGAGCGGCTCGGCTCGATCAACCGCGACATGGTGCGGCGTTTCGGCCAGCCGGCCGTCAACATCTCCCGTGCCGCGCTGAACGAGATCCTGATCGACAAGGCCTGGTGCGCCTGCGTCTCGCTCTATTTCGAGAAGCGCCTGATCAAGATCGAGGATCGCGGTGACCAGCCGATCGTCGCCTATTTCGCCGACGGCACCACCGCCGAAGGCGACTTCCTGATCGGCGCCGACGGCGTGCACTCGATCGCGCGGCGTCAGGTCGTGCCTGACGGGCCGCAACCCTTCAACACCGGCCTGATCGGCTTCGGCGGCTTCGTACCGCACGCCGTGCTCGACGGCCGGCCGATCGGCCGGCATGTCGAGACCACGTTCGGGCAGAGCGGCTTCTTCGGCTACGGCTATTGCAGCCCCGATCCGACCGACGGCGTGATGTGGTGGAGCACGCAGCCCGCCCACGGCATGGACGCCGCGATGTTCCGCGCGCTCGACCAGGCGACGCTGAAGCAGCATCTGCGCGGCTTCCACCACGGCTGGCGCGATCCGATCCCCGACATCATCCACGCCGCCGAGAACATCGTGGTCACCGACACGCTCGACGTCGCAACCCTGCCGACCTGGTCGCGCAAGCGCTCGCTGCTGATCGGGGACGCCGCGCATGCTACCAGCCCCCATGCCGGCCAGGGCGCCTCGCTCGCGCTGGAAGATGCGATGCGGCTCGCTCGTCTGATGCAGGAGGGCCAGGAACTCGGCGCGACCTTCCAGGCTTTCGAGGCCGAGCGGCGCCCGCGCACTGAAAAGATCGTCGCCATCGCCCGCCGCAATGGCAACAGCAAACGCGAGTTCAGCGCCACCGGCGCGTTTATCCGCAATCAGATGCTGAAATGGCTGTTGCCGCTGGGCTCGAAGAGCATGGATTTCATGTACGCGTATGATGCGCGTGCGGCGTAACGACACGAACGCTGCCGTAGAGTGGGCAAAGGCGCAACGCACCGTGCCCACCATCTCTCTCCAATCGCGACAATGGTGGGCACGCTTCCGCCTTCGCTCTTTGAGCTACGGCGGACAAGTCGCTTTGCCCACTCTACGACACTGAGCTAGCTCTCTAGCGCGAACCTCAGCCCCGCATGCTCCCGCAAGCGCTTGATCAGCTTGTGCTGCATCGCCGCGCCGGGCGTCCAGAGGCCAGCCGGGACATCGGGCGTGTCGCGCAGCAGGCAGATCGCGCATTCGGAGATCATCTTCGCCGTCGACGCGTAACCCGGATCGAGATCGCCCTTCACCGCCGCACGCACCTGACGGCCGTCGGGCGCGATCGCGACATAGAGCAGGTCGTAATGGCCGTTGGCGCGCTCTTCCTTCGACGGCCCCTCGCCGGGCTTGAGTGCTTCGGGGCCGGTCTTTTCGCTGTTGGCGGCCATCACGAGCTTGGCGTTGGCCTGTCCCTCGTCCCCCGCTCCCGTCAGCACCATCTCGTCGTAGACGAAATCCCTGCCATACGGGAATCCCATCAGCATGTTGGAGCGGTGGACATTGCGGGTGTTCAGCGTCGCCATCGCGAACGGAGCGGACCAGGATTGCAGGTCTTCCTCGAAAACAGGCTTGTTGCCGCGCGGCTGTTTCGGCCCTTCGAAGCCGGGTGTGAATGCAAAGGGGTCCTTGAGGACCGACACCAGGCTGAGGTCCTGCGCAACCGCCGCGAACGTGACCCTTGCGCTCGCCGAGGTGCCGCCGGAGAACTTCCAGCTGAGGTCGCGAACGCGTCCCTTGACGCGCGGCACCGGCGCTCCAAACACGCGCCTGGCTTCCTCCTGGACGAAGAACGCACCGAGCTCGAACGGAATGGAATCGAAGCCGCAGGAGAACATGATGCGCGCACCGCTCGCCTTAGCGGCGGCCTCATGCCTGTCGATCATCTGCTTCAACCAGATCGGCTCGCCGCAGAGATCCATGTAGTCGGTGCCCGAGGCGACGCAGGCGGCAACCAGGTCGGAACCGTAGAGCTGGTAAGGACCAACGGTGGTGATGACCAGCTTCGCCTGATCAACCATCGCCTGCAGCGACGCTGGATCGGCTGCATCCGCGACGATGAGCGGCGTGTCAGCGGGCGCGCCGATCGCATCGCGAACGGACGCGAGCTTGTCCCCGCTGCGTCCCGCCATCGCCCAGGTCGGTGCGCCGTCACCGACATAGTGCGCGGCGAGATATTCGGCGACGAGTTGGCCGGTGTAGCCGGTTGCGCCGTAGACGACGATGTCGAACTTCGCTGACACGGATCGCGCTTCCTGCAACGCCGTGGACTTTACGGCTCGACCCTGAACGTCAGCCCGGCATTGTCCTGCAGCCGCTTGATCAGCTTGTGCTGCATCGCTGCGCCCGGCGTCCAGAATCCGGCTGCAACGTCCGTCGTATCGCGCAGCATGCAGATCGCGCATTCGGAGATCATCTTCGAGGTCGAGCCGTAGCCGGGATCGCGGTCGCCGGTGACGCCGGCGCGGACCGCGCGGCCGTCGGGCGCGATCGCGACATAGAGCAAATTGAAGAGCCCGTTCTCCCGCTCCTCCTTCGACGGCCCCTCGCCCGGCTTCGGCGCGTTCGGGCCTGTCTTCTCGGCGTTGGCGGCCATCACGCGCTTGGCGTTGGCCTCGCCCTTCTCGCCTGGACCGGTCAAAACCATCTCGTCGTAGACGAAGTCCTGGCCGTAGGGAAAGCCCATCAACATATTGGAGCGATGGACGTTGCGGGTGTTGATCAGCGCCATCATGAAGGGCGCCGCCCATGATTGCAGGTCCTCCTCGAGCAACGACCTGTTGCCCTTCGGCTGCTTCGGACCTGTGAAGCCGGGCGTCAGCGCGAACGGATCGTTCAGGATCGCGATGAGGCTGATGTCCTTGGCGACTGCATCGAATGTCGCCTTGGCGCTCGCCGCGGTGCCGCCCGAGAGCGTGCCGCGCATGTCGCGCACACGGCCCTTCACGCGCGCGGCGGGCGCGCCGAACACGCGCTTGGCCTCTTCCTGCACGAAGAAAGCACCGAGCTCGAACGGCACGGAATCGAAGCCGCAGGAAAATACGATGCGCGCGCCGCTCTCTTTCGCCGCGGCCTCGTACTTGTCGATCATCTGCCGCATCCAGATCGGCTCGCCACAGAGATCGAAATAATCCGTGCCGGTGTCGACGCAGGCCGCGAGCAGTTGCTCGCCGTAAAGCTGATACGGACCAACCGTCGTGATCACCGACATCGTGCGCTCCGCCATCGCCTTCAGCGAGGCGGCGTCCGATGCATCCGCGACAATCAGCTGCGTATTCCCGGGCGCGCCGATCGCATCGCGCACCGATTTCAGCTTGCCGAGGCTGCGGCCCGCCATCGCCCATTTGAGTGTCCTGTCGCTCTTATAATGCTGAGTCAGATACTCAGCGACGAGTTGGCCGGTGAAACCGGTCGCGCCGTAGACGACGATGTCGAATTTCTCAGAGCTCATGGTCGGCCTTCACTTCTTCGCGTAACTCACGCCCATGCCGGCACGGACGTCGCTTTGAATACCATAGGGCGGGATCGGATAGCGCAGCCCGTTCCTGGCCAGCGCCTTCATGCCCTCGATCGCCTTGGCGAGATGCGCCGGCTTCAGGGCCATCAGCATCTCCTCGTCCGGCACGCCGCCATAGCGCCGTTCGGCATAGCATGGCAAGGACAGGCTCGGCTCGCCGGTTTTCAGCGCCCGCCCCCAGGAATCCGCGCAGGCCGTCTCGCCGACCACGCCCCATTCGAACTTCTTGTAGCCGGTATATTGCAGCCCGTTGATCAGGATGATCATTTGCCCCGGCGTCGCATAGACGAGGCAGATGTCGGGCGGATCGAGCCGGCCGCTGGCGAGCGGACTGACCGCGAGGGCCTGATAGTGACCGAACGGAACCACATCCAGCGCCTCCTGGCGCTTGCGTGCGTCCTCCGCGGTACCGTGCCAGACCCCGACATAGTTCTCGCCGGCGAGCCATTTGTCGTCCTGCGGGCTGAGGCCAATCACCGCGCGGCACTGCGCGCCGACGAGATCGTCACCGGTGATGCCGACGGTCCAGCCGAGCCGCGAGGCCATGCTGACGATCTGGTCGGTGGTGTGAACCGCATTCGGCCGCCGGATCTTCGGGATCGCCTCCATCTCCGCGGCCTGCGCGAACAGCTTCATGCCGATCACGGTCGTCTTCAGCCGCAACAGGCTGTTGAGATCGGCAACGAGACCGGCAAGATCGATCCTGTCTGCGCTTTGCTGCTGCATGGCGTCCTCCCGGCCGGCAATCCACGCGCCGGTGCTGTGTTGTTGTTTCCCTCGTTCTAGTCCTTGCCCGGCCCCGGAAGCAACTCGCCGGTTCGGCCCATGACGCGGTATGCGGCGAGGCCGATCCATTCCCGCATCGCGACGTCGGTCTTCTCGAGCCCCTCCCGTCCGTTACGGGTAAAGGCGAAAAGCTCGTCACGGCCGCCCATGCGCCAGTCGACGGGATAGGCTTCGACGTCAAACCCGGCCTTGCGAAAGATCCCCATCGAGCGCGGCATGTGGAAGGCCGACGTGACCAGCAGCCAGCGCTCGCCCGGCTTCGGCGCGACCATTTGCTTCGTGAAGATCGCGTTCTCCCAGGTGTTGCGGGAGTCGCGCTCGAGGATGATGCGCTCTTTCGGGATGCCGAGGTTCTCCAGGATCGG
This sequence comes from Bradyrhizobium sp., assembly GCF_035935975.1. GTDB lineage: Bacteria > Pseudomonadota > Alphaproteobacteria > Rhizobiales > Xanthobacteraceae > Bradyrhizobium. Next base: position 50,533 of record NZ_DASYWN010000036.1, on the reverse strand, counting down.
CGCGGAATAGTCGGCTTCCCTCGCCTCGGTCGCGATCAGGTTCGACGTACCCCCGGTGAAGACGATGCGTGCTTTCGGATAGCGGCGCGCGAGGTCGGCCGGCGCCAGCATCCGATCGGCCGCGTACGCGACGACCGGCGTGCGATGCGCCGCCGACAGATCGGTGTCGACGGAGCCACCGAGCACGATGATTCCGTCGGGCGCGCCGCGCGACGGGTCCCATGCCGGAAAGCGCGACTCCAGCGGATACAGCAGGAGATTGCCGAGCGGCGAGAACGCGGACAGTGCCAGCAGGATCAGCGTGGCTACGGCAAGCTTGCGGCCGAGCGCGACAAAGCGCGTCGCCATCAACAGCAGCGACAGGATCCCGAGCTCGACCAGGAGATTGATCGGCAGCAATGCGGTGCCGAGGGTCTTGGAGAGAACGAAATACAGGGGAGCCTCGCTGGAATGACCGTGCCGGGCTTGACCGGCCCGTCCATCTTCAGAAATCCTTTGAAAGAGGATCGATCGCCCGGTCAAGCCCGGGCATAACAGGTTCTCATGACGAGAGCTGATGAAACCGGACGGACGCGGCAAATGACCCATCACCACCTGCATTCCAGCCCCGAGACCTGCCATTGGGGCTTCTTCGAAGCCGCGCTCAAGCCCGTGCTCACCGTCAAGAGCGGCGACGAGGTGACGGTCGACACCATCAGCGGCGGCCCGGACATGCTGCCCGACCGCGACAAGTTTCACATTCCGCCGGAGATGCACGACGTTCACGCCCGGAGCGAGCGCCTGCTGCCCGGCCACATCCTCACCGGCCCGATCGCCGTCGAGGGCGCCGAGCCCGGCGACGTGCTGGCGGTCGAGATCCTCGACGCCCAGCTCCGGCAGGACTGGGGCTGGAACATGATCAAGCCGCTGTCCGGCACCCTGCCCGACGATTTCCACGAGACGCGCGTCCTCAACATCCCGCTGGACCGGACGCGGATGGTCGGCCGCATGCCCTGGGGCCTCGACCTGCCGCTCAAGCCGTTCTTCGGGGTGATGGGCGTGTCCCCGCCGCCGGCCTGGGGCCGGATCTCCTCGCTGATCCCGCGCGCGATGGGCGGCAATCTCGACAATAAGGAGCTCGGCGCCGGCGCGACCTTGTACCTGCCGGTGTTCGTCCCGGGCGCAATGTTCTCCTGCGGCGACGGCCATGGCGTGCAGGGCGACGGCGAGGTCTGCGTCACCGCGATCGAGACCGCGCTGCAGGGCCGCTTCCGCCTGACGCTGCGCAAGGACCTCAGGCTAAATTATCCCCGCGCCGAGACGGCGAGCCACTACATCACCATGGCGATGGACCCCGACCTCGACCAGTGCGCGGTGCGCGCGCTGCGCGACATGATCGTGCTGCTCGGCGAGAAGCGAAACCTGTCGCGCGAGGACGCCTACACGCTGTGCAGCCTTGCCGCCGATCTCAGGGTGACCCAGACCGTGAACGGCTCCAAGGGCATCCATTGCATGATCGAAAAGGCGCTGGTGCACGGCTGAGCCGGCCCGGCATTTCCTGACCCGTTGACGCCACGTCGCCGCCCGGCCGTCCGCGCGGCGCGCTGAATCGCGTAAAATTTCTCCTGTGATTCCAATCGGATAAACGTCAAGCGCAGGTTGCATTTGACTTCTGGCCATGGACCTAAATAGAGTCTTAATCGTTACTTTTATGTACCCGAGTAAGAGGCTAGCGTTCGGGCCATGGCCACCGAAAAAGCCGAGACTGACCGCATCCCCGTAACCTTGGCGCTCTCGACCATCACCTATCTGGAGAAATTGGTGAGACAGGGCACCCACGGCACCAGCGTTCCCGGCGTCGCACGTACCTTGATCGAGGAAGGCATCCGTCTCGCCATCAAGGACGGGCTTTTGTCGATTCGCGACAATGGCAGGACGTGAGCGCGCGCCGAACGTGAAGCGGACGGATCTCGGATGCGGATGGCCGACATCTGCAACCTGGGACCGTTACAATGCCTGTTCTCTCACCAACCTGGACTGACGAACGAATTGAAATCCTGAGGCGGCACTTCGACGCCGGCCTCACCTGCAGCGAGATCGCCGCCGACATCGGCGTCAGCCGCAACGCCGTGATCGGCAAATTGTCCCGGCTCAATCTCACGCGCGGACGCACGCTCGACGACCGCAAGGTTCACGACAGGAGCACCGCGCGCGCCTCGAGGGCGGTGCCGCGGCTGCAATATGAGATGCTCGCCTCGATCTATGGCGAGACTGATGCGCCGGTGGCCACAGGCCCGATCGACGAGGCCAATCGCTGCTCGCTGCTGGAACTCGCGGAGAACCGCTGCCGCTGGCCGATCTCGACGCCGGGCGCGGAGGATTTCTGCTTCTGCGGCAACACTGCGCCCGACGGCCAGTCCTATTGCGCAGGCCACAGCCGTCTCGCCTACCGGCCGAACTCGCGCGCCCGCATGATGCGCGGCTAAAGGTTGGTTCGAGGCGTTTTCCTGATGCGAAGCGGAACCGCTTCGCTCGAAGATGCCCTGCTGCAAAACGAAAAACCTCCGGCGGGGCATCACCGGAGGTTTCTGGAGGCTTAGCGTGAAGCTAAGAGCCGCAACTTTCGTATTCGGCTGAGAGCTATATAGCTGATCAACTCAGGTAAGTAAATAAATTTGAGCGCGATCGAATCGCATAGCTCGTCTTCGTCTCGCGCACGGGAAAAACGGATTTTCCGAACCCCCCTCTCCCCAAGAAAAAGCCCCGGCGGTTTCCCGCCGGGGCTTCGTCAAGTCCGAAGACCTCTGGGCTTACCAGTTGCGCTGGGCGCGCAGCAGCAGGCTGTAGGTGTCCTGGTCCTTCAGCTCGTAGGTCGCGGCCGGCTTGGCAACGCTCGTCAGCGCACCGGTCGTGATCACGCCCGAGTACTTCTGGTCGAGGTGGCTGTAGGTGAAGTCAGCCGAGAAGGTCAGGTTCTTCACCGGGGTCCAGCGGGTGATGACACCGACCTGACCGATGTTGAAGTCCGGGTTGCAGGTGCCGGTCAGGGTCGCGAACGCAGCGCTACCGCAGATCAGGCCCTTCGCCGTGCTGCTGTAGTTGACCGCAGCCCACGCGCCGTACAGCGCCGTGTTCCAGTACGGGCTCCAGTTGTGGGTGTAGGCGCCACGGAAGCCGTAGGTCTTGGTCAGTTCGAGGCCGCCGCCGGGACCGTACACCGCGTCAGACACGCCGGCGAAGCCGATGCTCTGATACGCGCCGCTGGAGCTGCCGAACATCGAGTAGCTGGTCGCAGCCAGCTCCTGGAAGTTGTAGCGGCTCGCGCCGTCGGTGTAGACGCCCGAAACGTTGATCACGTCGCCAGCACCGGTCGGGATGTTCTTGATCTGCAAGGCCAGCTGAACGGCCCAGCCCCACTTGTCTTCGGGGTGACCGGTGACTTCGGTCGCGCCGTAGTAGCCGACGTGGTTGTCGTGCGCGGCAACCGAAGCCTGGAACAGGCCCCAGGCCTGGTCGACGCGGACCGCGCCGACGAGGTCGGGAGCCCTGCTGCCGCCGAGAGCGTTCGAACCGTAGGCACCGCCGAGAACGCCCGTGGTGGACATGCCGGCGGTGTTCCAGAGGTTGGTCTGGAAGACCTGCGTCTGGTCCTGCGCCGAGAAGATCGCCGTGATGCCCTGGCCGAAGTCAGCCGTGTAGGTGAACTGGGCAACACCGTTGGTGGTGCCGCTGCCGCCGACCAGCTGGTCGAAGTTGTTGCCGGGATAGTTGATCCAGGGTGCGTCGAACTGCGACACGGCCTTACCCATGGTGAAGCCGGCGAACTGGATGAAGGCGTAGTAGACGCCGAGCGCGCCGCCGGAGATACCGCCGTCGGTGCCGTTGACTGCGCCGCCGCTCGAGCCGGTGAGGGCAGTGCCGGCCGCGTTGAGGCCGAGCGTGCCGCTGTACTGGGTTCCGCCCGTCGCCGAGCCGTTGCCGACATAGTTGCCAGTCGTCCAGGTGAAGACCGCATCGAAATAGGTGCGGACCACGCCGTACTCGGTCGCGGTACGCGTGTCGATGTTGAGATCTTCACGAGCGCGCATCGAATAGTAGTTCGTCAGGCGGTTGTTGGCCGCGAAAACGTTGTTGTACTGGGCGCTGTAGTTGCCGCCGGCGTTGAGCGCGACTTCCGCGCGCAGATAGCCGCCGAGCTTGATGCAGGTGTCGGTGCCCGGGATGTAGTAGAAACCCGCGCCATAGAGCGAGCAGATCTTCACGTATTCGACCGCCTTGGCCTTGACCGGAAGATCAGCCGCCTGAGCTCCACCGACGGCGATCAGACCCGCCGCAGTGCCGAGCAAAAGGCTCTTCACCACTTTCATTTAAAACCTCCAAGTTGCTCATTTTACGGAGACCGGACCGTGAGGCCCCCCAGATCCCCGTCTCTTCAAATCCGCTCGGCCGCTGCGCGCTTTCGGACACACCCGCATTCGACGCGAGGGACGTGAGCGAACCACCTGTAACGGGACGATCGAGTACCCCCCACCGTCACGAGCCAATATGCCTGCGCCGTTCGGCTAATCAAAATAGTTTATTAGATCAGCTTTGTGGTTTCACTAAGCCTGTGCCCCGCGGGCAACACCCGGGTGCGACAAAGATGCTGATCTGCTCATCTTTGTAATTTTAGTGACAAAATTACCCTGCTCTGCACTTGCGTCAGGGCAGGCTTGCGTGGACTATGACCTCCCACGACGGCAGCCGGAAGAATCTAGTTCACGGGAGTGACGCTGTGTCCGCGACGAGGAAGGAAGGAGCGCGCATGCGCTCCGTCGGCAACCTGGATATCATCAGGCGCTTCACCTGGGAGATATCGTCGATCAACATGCATCTCGAGGAGCTGCGTCAGTTCTGGGCGAGGACGCTCGGCATCAGCGGCCCGCAATGGTTGATCCTGATGGCGATCTCCGACCTCGACAAGGACGACGGCGTTCCGGTCAACGTGGTCTCCAAGCTGCTCCACGTCGACCCGTCCTTCGTCACCACCCAGTCCAAGCTTCTGGAGAAGAAGGGCCTGCTGCGCCGCCGCCCCTCGCCGACCGATGCCCGCGTGGTGCGGCTATCGCTGGTCGACAAGACGCAGAAGCACATCGCGAGCCTCAACGAACAGTACAAGACGATTCGCGAATTCGTCTTCCAGGAGTTCGACGAGAACGAGCTGACGGAATTCACCGCAAAGCTCGCAACGCTGAAGACCCGCCTCGAGAAGGCCTGCGTGAGAATCTCGCTCGACTTCTGAGCTTCAGGGACTGCCGATCAGATCCGCCGGCCGGCGGCGCCGAGTCGCGTTTCCAGCCAGTCGAAGATGTACTCGTTGGCAAGGCTCGGATTGTCCGCGTGGGCCTGCGCCGCGCCGGTCTCCGCCGCCGTGAACACCTTCAGCACGATATCCGTGCTGCCGAACTGCGATTTCTGCACGATCTGGCGCGCCCGGTCGGCCTTGAGCCAGCCGTCCTCGCCGAGCGTGATCAGCACGGGGCAGTCGGCGCTGGAAGCCATCAGCGGCGTATGCGGCACCGGGACGATGCTGAGATCGCTCATCGCAAAGCGGCTGGCGAAGAAGGATCGTTCATGCAGATCCCACAGCCCGCCGTCGCAGACGGCCGCGGCCAGCCGCGGCTCCTGCAGCACCGCACGCGCCACGAAGGAAGAGCCCCACCCGTCCGCCACGATCGCGACGCGATCGAAATCGACGTCGCCGCGCGTCTCCAGATAGTCCATGGCGCTGGCGATCGCGCTCTCGAGATCGCGGCGCTGCAGAAGCGTATCGGTGTAATCGTCGCGCTCGGTGCCGAGCAGGTCGAGCGCAAGCATCGACAAGCCGCGCTCGCGCGCATGCGGCGCAAGCTTGAACAGAAACTCTTCCTTGCGGTGACCGGGCTCTCCGATGCAGATCACGGTCGGAGCCCGACCGCCCGACGACGACGCGGGCAGGAAGTAACCCTGCAGCGCATGATCCTCGACCCACGGGATGGTCACGACCTCGCCGCCCGGCGCGCGCGCCGTGAGATAGCGGCGGGCGCATTCCTGCATCGCCAGCACGGCGACCCAGCGGCGCTCGTCCGCCTGGTCGAGCGGCATTGCGGCTGCACCGTAGTAATTCAGGGCGCGCAGCCAGTTGCGCTGCGCGGTCGCCATGTGGCCTTCGGCGAAAGCCGCCTCGGCACGATGGCGGTTGGCCCGTGCCAGCTTCTTCCACTCGCGATGCCAGGATTGTTCGTCGCCGCGCTTGAGCTGCCGTGCGATCATCAGGCATTCCGCGATCGTGGCCCCACCCTCCTGGGCTGCTGTGAGGAGCCGCGTGAACTCAGCGGAAATGTCCTCTCTCTCCGGGCAGAGGATCCAGTCGTCGGAGAGGCATGCGGGTATCATCGGAGCTACGCTCTATCATCGCGTTACCCCTGATTCACTAAACTATTTTGGTTCCCCAACCAAGCCGCCGTGCGCCGAATGAGACCCGTTTGCCATCACCATCGCTTGAACGATGCTTGATGGCCAACGGCGTCGCATGCGTGACATTCGAATTTGTCATGCGACGGCAACATTGGCAGGAGATGGCACGTAAAATTACCGGGCGCATCTCTTGCCATGACGATCATCATACCTACATCGGCGCGCGATCGTTGACGATCTCAGCCAACGGGAATTCAGCCGAGTCGCCAGCCGACCTCCTGCGTAAAGCTTTCGTAGAAGCTGCGGTCGTAGGCCTGCTCGGGTGTTGCCCGCACGCGCTCGTCAAGACGTTTTGCGTCCTCGCCCACAAGAATGCGCCAACGCTCCGCCTTGACCCCGTCGAGGATGATTTTTGCGGCCTGCGCGGCCGTCGTCGGCGCATCCTCCAGGAAGCTGCGGGCACGCTCGGCGAACACCGCCTGGATGTCCTCGTCCGACATCTTGTCGGCATCCGGCACGCCGGCCGCGACCATGCGCTTGCGCGTCAGCGCGACCTCGTCGGCGTTGAGCCGCTCCGAGCCGTCACTGCTCTGCACCTTGCGCGAGTTGGAGACGATCGAGGTGCCGATGTGGCCTGGCATCACCACCGAGCATTTGACATGCGGCGCGTGCAGGCGAAGGTCGTTGATCAACGCTTCGGTAAATCCTTTCACCGCGAACTTGGCCGAGCTGTAGGCGGTGTGCGCCTGGCCCATGCCGATCGAGGCCCAGAAGCCGTTGACGCTGGCGGTGTTGACGATGTGGGCCTCGTCGGCTGCGACCAGCATCGGCAGGAAGGTGCGCACGCCGAGATAGACGCCGCCCCAGCAGATGTTGAAGGTGCGCTCCCATTGCTCGCGCGTGTTTGTGAACAGGCTGCCGCCGCCACCGATGCCGGCATTGTTGAACAGCAGATGGATCCGGTCGGTCTTCTGCTGCTCGGCGAGCTCGTCGCGAAAACGCTTGAGATGATCCTCGATCGAGACGTCGGCGACATGCGTGGTGACGCGCAGGCCCTGCGGCAGCTTCTCGACTTCACAAAGCCGCTTGGTCTCGGCCATGGCGGCTTCCGAGACGTCGCACATCGCCACATTGCAGCCCTCGGCAACGAGCTGCCGCGCGAGCTCGCGTCCCATTCCCGTACCGCCGCCGGTGATGACGGCGATCTTTCCTGCAAAATCCTTCATGGGACTTCAGTCCCTCCCCTTGTCGGTATGTTTCTTCACAGCTAGCGCGGTTGGCCGCGGCGCGCGCAAAATGTAGCAGCGCCGCATCCGCAGGTAAAAGCGGATCGGCGCTGCTTTTCGACATCCGTTATTTCGGCGGACGGACTATTCGGCCGCTTCGACGCGCTTCCCGCCCAGCGCCCCGAGCGCCTCCAGCGCCTTGCGGGTCGCAGCCTGCTGCGCGCTCGAGGCTTCCGGCATCGGCGCCCGCGGATACGTCTTCGGCAGGCCCTGGAGCATCTGCGCGTAGCGCGTGCAGGCCGGCAGATTGTCGCCAATGATCGCGTTCCACAGCGTCAGCAGCTTCTTGTGCAGCTCGAGCGCGCGCGGATGATCGCCGGCCTTCACCGCATCCCACAGCGCGACGGAGGCATGCGGCGCCGCGGTCAGGATCGCAGCGATCGAGCCATGGGCCCCGAGCGTATAGGACGGATACATCAGGGCATCGACCGCGCTGTAGATCAGCTTGTCCGGCGCCATCATCATGAGGTCCGCGAACAGCTTGAGATCGCCCGCGCTCTGCTTGACGCCGACCACCAGCGGCACCTCGGTCATGATCCGCGTCAGCAGCGCCGGCGAGAGATACGACCACGGCACGACGTTGTAGATGATGATCGGCATGCCGGTCTCATCAGCCATGGCGCGGAAATGCGCGACCATCGCCTCGTCATCGGGCTTGAACAGGTAATGCACCGGCGTGACCTGGAGGGCCGCGACATTCATGTCGCGCACCAGCTTGCCGCGGCGGATCGCATCGCGCGTGGAGTCCACGATGATGCCGGCGATGACGGGTATGCGCCCGTTCACCGCCTCCACCGTCGCTGCCATCAGGTCGCGATATTCCTCGTGATCGAGCGTGTGGCCCTCGCCGGTCGAGCCGCCGGCGGCAACGCCATGCGCGCCGGCGCCGATCATCCAGTCGACCTGGGGCGCCACCAGCTTGTAATCGATCTCGCCGTCTTTGCGGAACGGCGTCGTCATCGGCGGGATCACGCCGGTCGGTCTCACCTTCATGCTTCAGCCCTCGCGTTTCCAATGTCGTGTGGCGGTCCCGCTCTTTTGACGAGTATCCGCGCGCATCGAAGGGTATCGGCCCGGCCAGACTTGTGAAGGGGTCGCTCGTGCAGCACTGCCCCCACAATCGCTCATTCCGGCGCATTTCCCAGTGAATTTCCCCCGGGTTCCCCGTAGTTGCCCGGCTTCGGTTTAGGGGCAGTTTTTTTACAATCCGAATCGCCAAATGGGGTTGGACGCTGGGTCGAGTCGGCCAGGCCAGCGTGTTGTTCGCGCCACAGGCTCTGGCACTCCACTTGCATCCTCTTCGTGGTCTGAAACTACCGATGAGGTGACTGGAATGTTCGTGACCGTCGTAGCCGTGCTCTGCCGGCTTAGCGCAGCTAGCTCAGGCAGTTGCGTCGAGGAAATCGTGACCGACAGCAACATGACGCCCGAGATTTCGATGATGCAGTGTGCGGTCGGCGCACAGGCACCGCTTGCGAAATGGATGGGCGAGCATCCGATCTATCACGCCAATTGGCGCCTCGAGCGCTACAAATGCGTGCCGGGTCACTACGAGATCAAGGGCCACGCTTAAGGTTCCGCAAAACTACTGGTACCAGGACGACTGATACCAAGACCACGCGAGGAAACGCCCGGGGGCCGCCTTATCCCTCCGCGCGGACGTGCCGGCGCCAGGCCCCGCGTGGCGGCGCGGCCTGTGACATCCGTCACGCTTTTCCCTCACGCCACCGCACGCAGGATCATCGCACGCGCCCGCCGTCCCTCCGGCGTCGGCATCAGCGCATAATTATGCGGCTGGTCGCGGAGCAGATGCAGCTCGACCGGCACGCCCACCGCCCTCGCGCGCTCCGCAAGATCGACGCTATCAGGGTAGAGCAGATCGCGCGTGCCCGAGAAGATCGTCATCGGCGCGAGCGCGCGGAACGCGCCGTTGAGCGGGCTGACGAAAGGATGGCCGAGATCGAGATCGCCGGCATAGAGCCGCCCCGCTTCGACGATCCCCGGAATGTCCTGGATCGGATCGCGCGCCGCGATCGCGACCTGCTCGGGACGGCTCACCGACGCATCTGCCGCGGGCGAGATCAGCATCAGCCGGTTCGGCTGGCGGTGGCCACGATCACGCAGCCATTGGCACGCCGCGAGCGCAAGGCCCGCGCCGGCGGAATTGCCGACCACCGTGACCTTTGCAGACCCCGCATCTTCCAACAGCATCCGCAGCAGCTCGGCCGTCGCCGGCACGACATCCTTCGCCGTGGCGCGCGGCGCCAGCGGATAGATCGGCACGACGCAGACGACGCCCGCCTTGCGCGTCATCTGGCCGACGAAGCGCCAATGCGCCGGCACGATCTCGTTGATGTAGCCGCCGCCATGCAGGAACATGACGAAGTTGCAGCCCTCATGGCCCGAGGACGGCGCGGTGTAATAGACCGGCCATCCGCCCATCTTGGTCAGCGTCGCCTCCACGCCGCGGCCCAGCCCCGTCGGCTCGAACGTTACAGGCTCCAATGCGAGCTTCTGCACATGCGACAGCACGGCCTCAGCGGAGGCAAGCTGCTGCTTGTAGGGGAGCTGCCCGAGCAGCAGGTTGAAGGCGCGACTCTGCAGGCTCGGTGCGGGATCGCGGGGCGCCCGCGCGCCAAACACGCAGCCTCCCGGACAAAACTGCAAAGCCGACACAAGTCTTGCAACGCTCATGATCCGTTCTCCGCGTGGCTCGGCATCCATATGGCGACAGAGGAGGGTTGCCGGAAGGTTGCCGCGCGTGGATATAATGCGAGCATTCGCTCGCTTTTTCCACTCGCATTCGGGACCGCATCGCCATGGCGCGCAAGCCGCCGACAAATCCCCGGAAAAATGCCTCGCAGGCGCGCTCGCGCGCCACCGTCGACGCACTGGTCGAGGCGACTGCTCGCATTCTGGTCCATGACGGTTTCGAGAAGACGAGCACCAACCGGATCGCCGAGGTCGCCGGCGTCAGCGTCGGCTCGCTCTACCAGTATTTTCCAAGCAAGGAGGCGCTCGTCGCCGCCGTGATCGACCGTCACAACGAAGAGATCATGGGCATCGTCCGCGCGGCCCTCAGCGAGGTCGCCGACCTGCCGGTCGACAAAGCCGTACGAAAACTGGTGACCGTCGCGATCGAGGCCCACCGCATCGACCCGAAACTGCATCGCGTGCTGGCCGAGCAGATCCCGCGCACCGGCCAGCTCGCCGACGTCGAAGCCTTCAACCGCGAGGTCCACACGCTGGTGCGCACCTATCTCGAAAGCCGCCGCAAGGAGATGCGCAAGATCGACCTCGACATCGCAACCTTCATCTGCGTCAGCTCGATCGAATCCGTCGCGCACAACACGGTGCTGAACCAGGCCGAGATGCTGACGGAGAAGACGGTGAAGGTGCTGGTGGACGAGACGACGCGGATGGTGGTGGGGTATTTGAGATAGATTGACGTCCGTACCACAACGCGCGTCGTCTCGCCGGTCGCGGGCAAGAGGCAGCGGGTGTTACTTCTGTGGAGCGAGCGGTTAGGAGCACCCCCTAAGCAAACGTACGCCTATCGAGGCAGCATGTAGCGGAGCGTGAAGGATGGCCCGTCCCCAGCTGGAGGGGCATGAATCACCTCGTCCGACGGCTTCTGAAATTCTCGCATCGCAGCGCAAGCCATCGGATGCCGGTTCTCCGACGGGCTAACAACGCGGTGCAACTCGCCCGCGTTGATTTCGACATGCGGTCTTCCTTGTCTAATTGCTCGCTTGATCTGGGCCTGCAACTCTTCGCGGAAATCGTTCATAGTCACCATGATCGCCCCTTGGCTGATCGGCAACATAGCGCTCGAAGCGCTAATGCGCGCCACGGCTTACAAGGAAATAAATCTGGATCAAACAAAAGAGAGAGACGAACCATGCCATCTCATCCGCTCGCGAATACCCCCGGTTTCATTGCAGCGCGAAACATCGTCCAAAAGGAACATGACAAAGCGCAAAAGGAGGTTGATTTCTCGAATAAGCCCGGCAGCACGTTCTCAGCCGCTAATCGCGATAGGGCCATCCTCCGCAGGGACGTTCTGGCGACGCTTTTGAAGGACCTTAACTGAAGTTCAGCACTGACTTAAGTTTCGTTTTTAACGCACTTCAATGCGACGCAACCCCTGAAGCAGCTTTCTTAGATCTTTCTCGATCCAGGCATAATGACATTGTGCTCCTGCCTCGCCCGACAGGTCAAATCGCTTCGGAAAAACGAAATCCGTCAATGACTTCGCTACTGTGCATGGGGTTGTTTTCGGCATTTTGGTTTGCCGCCCCCCGAAGCAGCCACCCACCGCTGATCGGCGTGCATGCGTCCCCGGCGGGAGCGAGCTCACGCCGACCGTAAATCCGCCCGACAGATGATTTGAAAAAAATGGTCGGAGCGAGAGGATTTGAACCTCCGACCCCTAGTCTCCCAGACTAGTGCGCTAACCGGGCTGCGCCACGCTCCGAACGTCGTTCCATTAGCTAGGATCGCTGCTTTGCGCAAGGCAAGGTCACACCATTTTGGTGTGTTGCCTGAATGGGCGCGGAGCCGAAAGCCGCCGGAACTGCCCGCAGGCCGCCCGAACCGCCCCTAGCCGTCCTTCAGCGCCTGGTCCAGCATCTCCCTGATGGCAACGAGGTCGGCGAGCACCCGGCCGAGCCGTTCCCGGTCAAGCGCGCTGGGGCCGGCCGGCGTCGGGGCCGAGCCGCCCTTGCGGAAGGTGGTGAGGATTTCCTCGTCGTCGACCTCGGTGAAGCGGAAGTCGATGCCTTCCTCTTCGTCGCCCTGGTAGTCGTCATCGTCGGCGTCAGTGATGCCCTTGATGGGCGCCTCGTCCTCGGGCTCCATCAGGCTCTGCCCGATGGCGTCCTCGATCGCGCCGAAGGAGACCGCGGCCGAGCCGTCGGCGAGGCCCTGCACCGATTTGACGCCGTGCTCTTTCAGGATCCGCTGCACCCCGCGGATGGTGTAGCCCTCCCCGTAGAGCAGCCGGCGGATGCCCTTGAGCAGATCGACGTCGTCGGGGCGGTAATAGCGGCGGCCGCCGCTGCGCTTCATCGGCTTGATCTGGGAGAAGCGGGTCTCCCAGAACCGCAGCACATGCTGCGGAATGTCGAGTTCCTGCGCTACTTCGCTGATGGTTCGGAACGCATCCGGCGCCTTGTCCAAATGCCATATCCTCCGCGCGGGGCGATTTACGCCTCGGGTTGCGCCTTGCTGGCGTCGCCGTTGCCGCGGTGCTGGGTGTTGATCCGCTGCTTCAGAATCGCCGACGGCTTGAACACCATGACACGGCGCGGCGAGATTGGCACCTCGGTGCCGGTCTTCGGATTGCGTCCGATACGCTGACCCTTCTTGCGAACCATGAAGGAGCCGAACGAGGACAGTTTCACCGTCTCACCCTTTTCGAGGCAGTCGGTGATCTCCTTCAGCACGAGTTCCACGAACGCAGACGATTCCGTCCGCGACAGGCCCACCTTCTGGTAGACGGCTTCGCAGAGATCGACACGCGTTACGGTTTTACTTTGATCGGTCATCGCCCTGCCCCACATCACGGCGAACAATTGTTGTCTGAAATTATGAGCTTACGATACGGCGGTCAACAGCGCTCATCAATGCAGACGCATCGATAATGGCGGCTAATTCCGGCAAAATTTTATCGATTGTGGCTCTACCAGCGCACCAGGGCCGAGCCCCAGGTGAAGCCGCCGCCCATGGCCTCCAGCAGGACCATGTCGCCACGCTTGATGCGACCGTCCTTGCGCGCCACCGCCAGCGCCAGTGGGATCGAGGCGGCCGAGGTGTTGCCGTGACGGTCCACCGTCAGCACCACCTTCTCCGGCGCGATGTGCAGCTTGTGGGCGGAGGCGTCGATGATTCGCTTGTTGGCCTGGTGCGGCACGAACCAGTCGATGCCGTCGGCATTGAGCCCGGTCGCCTTGAAGGCGTCGACGATCACGTCGGTGATCATGCCGACCGCGTGCTTGAAGACCTCGCGGCCCTCCATGCGCAGATGGCCGACGGTCTGGGTCGAGGACGGCCCGCCGTCGACGAACAGTTTGGCCTTGTGGCGGCCGTCGGACCGCAGATGCGTGGTGACGATGCCGCGGTCGGTCGCGGGATTGCCCGGCTGCTCCTGCGCCTCGAGCACGACCGCGCCGGCGCCGTCGCCGAACAGCACGCAGGTGCCGCGGTCGTTCCAGTCCAGGATGCGCGAGAAGGTCTCCGCACCGATCACCAGCGCCCGCTTGTAGGCGCCGGTGCGCAGGAAATTGTCGGCGGTGGCGAGCGCGAACACGAAGCCCGAGCAGACCGCCTGCAGGTCGAAGGCCGCGCCGTGGTTGATGCCGAGCCCGTGCTGCACCGCGACGGCGCTGGCGGGGAAGGTGTTGTCGGGCGTCGAGGTCGCCAGCACGATCAGCTCGATCGACTGGGCGTCCACGCCGGCATCGGTGAGCGCGGCCTGGGCCGCCTTGAGCGCCAGATGCGAGGTGAACTCGCCCTCGGCCGCGATGTGCCGCTCGCGAATGCCGGTGCGCTGCACGATCCACTCGTCGGACGTGTCGATACGCGCCGCCAACTGGGCGTTGGTCACCACCTGCTCCGGCAAATAAGAGCCGCAGCCCAGCACGACCGAACGAATTTGAGTCACGAAACATCCTCCGGCGCGGTCTGCACGGAACTGAGTGCACCACCCTCGCGGTTGAGCATCTGATTGATCTTGTTCAGGAGATCGTAGTGAGCCATCTCATAGCCAACATCGATCGCATAGGCAAAGCCTTCGGCGTTGGTTCCGCCATGGCTCTTGACCACGACCCCTTTCAGTCCCAGCAGCACGCCGCCATTGGACTTGTTGGGATCCATCTTGTCGCGCAGGGCCTGGAAGGCATTGCGCGCAAAGAGGTAGCCGAGCTTGGTCAACCAGCTCCGCTGCAATTCGTTGCGGAGCAAGTCCGCCATCTGGCGCGCGGTTCCTTCGGCGGTCTTGAGCGCGATATTGCCGCTGTAACCCTCGGTCACGATCACATCGGCGACCCCCTTGCCGATGCCGTCGCCCTCGACGAAGCCGATATAGTCGAGCTCGGGCAGGTTCCGCGCACGCAGGATCTCGCCGGCTTCGCGAATCTCCTCGTGCCCCTTGACCTCCTCGGTCCCGATGTTGAGCAGGCCGACCGTGGGCCGCTTCTTGTTGAACAGCACGCTCGCCTTCGCCGCGCCCATGACCGCCATCGACACCAGATGGTGCGCATCGCCGCCGATGGTGGCGCCGAGGTCGAGCACGACGGACGAGCCGCGCCTGGTCGGCCAGATCCCGGAGATGGCCGGGCGGTCGATGCCCGGCAGCGTGCGCAAATGGAAGCGCGACATTGCCATCAGCGCGCCGGTATTGCCGGCGGAGACCGCGACATCCGCCTCGCCCTTTTTCACGGCATCGATGGCGAGCCACATCGAGGAGGTCTTGCGGCCGCGCCGCAGCGCCACGCTCGGCTTGTCCGAGCCGCTGATGGCAACATCCGTATGGACGATCTTCGAAGCGGCCTTGAGCTCGGGATGCTTCTCGAGCTCGGGCTCGATCCGGGCGCGGTCGCCGACCAGCAGGAATTCGGTATCGCGATGCCTGCCGAGCGAGATGGCGGCGCCCGGAATGACCACGGCGGCGCCGTCGTCGCCCCCCATGGCGTCAAGCGCGATGCGAACCTTGCTAGGCATGAAAGTCCTGGAAACCTGGGTCTGGTGCGGTCCTGAACGAGCGGGCCCGCAAAATGGGTTCGCCATGGACATGGCGACCGGTCAAGCGCCACGCCGCACCCGGACCGGGGCGCGACAATAGCGTTTTGTTATCCCGAAACAACCTCTTGCCCCCAGCCTTTTGCACGCGGGACGATCCGGCGGCGGACCTGCGAATTCACGAAGAAATACATAGAAATCAAGAGGATAAACCAGCCTCTCAAACCACTCCCGCAGACACCTCACGCCGCGTCACAAGGTGGTCTTACGGGGAATGCCCAGCTATTTCCCCTTCTTCTTGCCCTTCTTGTTGTCCTGAAGCGCCTTCAGCGCGGCAAACGGGTGATCCTCGGGGTCCGGTGCCGTGACCTCGGCCTCGAACACGGCCCCTTCCTTGCGCGGATAGGGGTCGATCGCCAGGAACAGCGCGTCGGTGGCGAGCCGGCCGAGATCGATGATGCCATTGACGATCGCCTCCGGGGGATCGGCGATCTCCGGCGGCTCCTCGTCGTCCTGGCCCTCCTCGATCAGATCGGCGAGGCGCCGTGCCTCGGCCTCGGGGGCGAATATCAGATCCACATCCTCCTCGATCTCGTTCTCGATCGGATCGAGCGTGACCACGCAGGTCTGGCCGATCCGGGCGCGGACCAGCCCCGTCACCTGAAACCGGCCGCCGCTCTTCGGCACGACGACGAGATCGGCCTGGGCAGACAGAACCTCCCGCACGCCGGCGAGTTCGGCCATGGCCTGCCGTTCAGCGGCGGAGGCCTCGAGCTTGCGATGCAGGCCGGTGTCCGGAATCTGCGCGACGATGACCGGCGACCGCCAGGGATCGGGCTTGGTTTCGGCGTTTGGTCGACTCATGGCGTGACATCCTCAGGAAGCGCCGGGGGAAACTTGCGGGGGAAACTTGAAGGACGCACGCAGCAGCGCGGCCTCATCGGTCCGGCCGAGATCGGCCTCCGTGGCCCGGGCATAGGCCGCGAGCTGCCGCGCGTGGTCCATGCCGGTCCCGTTCAGGATATTCTTGCAGATCGCCGCCGCCAGCGCCTCACCACCGGCATCCACCGCTTGGTCATAGGCCTGCACCCGACCGTAAAAGGCCTCGCCGAACGCCTTCATCCGCTTCGGCACGGTCTGGTCGCCGACCCCCATCTCGCGCAGATTGTCGTCCATGTCCTCACAGAACCGGTCGAACAGCGCCTGCGACAGCTCCGTGGCGCCCTGAACCGTGCGCAGGCGACGCAGCAGCAGCCAGAGATGCAGCAGCAACAGATCGAAACGCCCGTTAACCGTATCCGGCACGCTCAAGTCCCGGTAAAATATGGGTTCTCGCGCCTGCGTCACGATCATGCCATAGATGGCTTCAATGGTGCCCGCAGGGGTTAGCCGGGGTTTCCTGAAGTGATTGAACGGCCAAAGCATTGTGGTTTCCGCAAGCGGGCGCGCGCGTGTTGCATTCAGAGCCCCCGCCCGGTACTTCAGCGCCTCGCGCGACGCAAGGGGACGGAATCAGTTCCGCTATGACGATAACGAACCAGACCAGCCTGCGCGCAACCAAGCGGCGCGGCCTTCATGCACGCTGGCGCGGCTTGCGCTTGGCCGCGGCCGTCGCCCTGGTCGGCGTGGCGCTCGCGGGCTGCACCGGAGAGCAGTTCCAGAAGGGTTACATCCTGCCGCCCGGCGCGCTGGAGCAGATTCCGATCGGCGCGAGCCAGGACCAAGTGCTGATCGTGATGGGCACCCCCTCCACGGTCGCGACCCTCGACGGCGAGGTCTTCTATTACATCTCGCAGCGCTCCGAGCGCATGGTCGCCTTCATGAACCAGAAGGTGGTCGACCAGCGCGTCATCGCGATCTATTTCGACAAGAACCGGCGCGTCCGGCGCCTGGCGAATTACGGGCTGCAGGACGGCAAGATCTTCGACTTCATCAGCCGCACCACGGCGACGTCGGGTCAGGAGATGAGCTACCTCGCGCCGCTGTTCAAGCTGCTCAGCTTTAACTGAGCATTCAGCCTGCGGCGTCGTGCCGCTCTTGGCGCGGCACTTGCCCTCGCGTGCGACTTGCCGTTGCGCGCCGGGTTCCATACGCTCCCTGCAAAACAAGAAGCAGGGAGTAGATTCGTGCCCACCAAATTTCTGTCTCGTCGCCAGGTGCTCTCCGGCGCGGCCGGCATCTCGGCCGCAGCGATCCTGCCACGATCGAGCCTGGCGGACTGGAAACCGACCGAAACCGTTCGCGTCATCGTGCCGGCTGCGGCCGGCGGCTCGACCGACGTCATGGGCCGGCTGCTCGCCGCCCATCTGCAAACCGCCTGGGGCCAGTCGGCCGTCGTGGAAAACCGCTCCGGCGGCGGCGGCACGATCGGCACCGCCGAGGTGGTCCGCGCCAAGCCTGACGGACAGACCATCCTGATCGGCAATCCCGGCCCGAACGCGATCGCCTACAGCATCTTCAAGAACCTGACCTACAAGCCGGACCAGCTCCAGCCGGTCTCCAACATGATCCGGATCCCGAACATCGTCTCGGCGCATCCAAAGACCGGCATCAAATCGGTCCCTGAGCTGATCGCCTATCTCAAGGCCAATCCGGACAAGCTCAGCTACGCCTCCTCGGGCGTGGGCCAGAGCCCTCACCTCACCGGCGCCTGGTTCCTCCAGCTCACCGGGCTGAAGATGACCCATATTCCGTTCCGCGGCGCCGGCCCCGCGCTCCAGGCCGCGCTCGCCGGCGATATCCAGATCCTGTTCGACAATCTCTATCCGAGCCTGCCGCAGGTGCAGAACGGCACCCTCACCGGCCTCTGCGTCACCACGCCCGAGCGCAGCGACCTCGCCAAGGAGCTGCCGACCATGCGCGAGAGCGCGCCGGAGCTGGCCAATTTCGACGTGTCGTCCTGGTTCTCGGTGTTCCTGCCGAAGGGCGTGCAGCCGGCCGTGCTCGAAGCGCTCAATCTCCAGGTCAAGGCGATGCTTGAGCGCGACGACATCAAGAAGAACATCGCCGCCATGGGCGCCCGCGCCGACTACGGCACGCCGGAGCAGTTCGCCGCCTTCGTCGACGCCGAGACGAAGAAATTCGCCGGCATCATCCAGAAGGAAGGGCTGCAGATGGACGTGCAGTAGGCGCCGCGCGTCGAATCCACCCTACCAGAACACAGAAACCCCACGGCGCGAGCCGCGGGGTTTTGTCTTTTGTCATGGAGGCTAGGCCACAGAAACTCTCTTGACTTAGAGTGCGCTCGAATTCGTAGTTTCCGTGCGTCGTGATGAGAGACAGGAATGAAGATCGGCGAACTCGCGAAGCGTTCCGGACTGACCGCCCATACGATCCGCTACTACGAGCGGATCGGACTGTTGCCTTACGCCGACCGGGATCGATCCAGCCGACGTGACTACGATGCCTCGATCCTTGTGTGGATCGAGTTTCTCGGCCGGCTGAAGACGACCGGCATGCCGATCCGGGACATGCTGCTTTACGCAGAACTCCGGGACCGAGGCAGCGGCACCGAGGCCGAGCGGCGCGCGCTGCTTGAGCGGCACCGTGAAAGCGTGCGTGCCCACGTCGACGAACTGAATGCCTGTCTTCTCGTCCTCGACACCAAGATCGGCGGTTATGCCGAAACGGAACAGAGGATGAAGGATTATGATGCAACACTTCCCGAACGCCGGCGAAAGCCGGTTGGAGCGCGGTCGCCGCGCACTCGCTGAGATCGACGGAGAGGCCGGCCATAAGGTCGTGGCGGCGCTTGGTGATATCGCCCCGGACTTCGCCACCTATGTATTCGAATTTCCATTTGGCGACATCTACTCACGGCCCGGGCTCGACCTCCGTTCGCGCGAAATCGCAACGATCGCCGCGCTCGCGGCCATGGGGAATGCCGCACCCCAGCTCAAGGTGCATATCGAGGCAGGCCTGAATGTCGGGCTTGGCCGAGAGGAAATTATTGAGATCCTCATCCAGATGGCCGTCTATGCCGGCTTCCCTGCTGCCCTCAACGGCCTGTTCGCAGCAAAGGAAGTATTTGCGCAAAGAGCCAAGGACGGATCGGAGCCGAAAGCCTGAAGCTCGACCGTCGACCTCTGTTGTGTCGTGCAGCCGGACTGCGCTGCCCCTGACAAAAACCCCGCGGCTTTCGCCGCGGGGTTATCTTGAGCCACTGCTCGCAGTTCAGTGCGCCAGGATCGCCAGCAGCAGCAGGGCCACGATGTTGGTGATCTTGATCATCGGGTTCACTGCGGGGCCGGCCGTGTCCTTGTAGGGATCGCCGACGGTGTCGCCGGTCACGGCCGACTTGTGGGCATCAGAACCCTTGCCGCCGAAATGACCGTCCTCGATGTACTTCTTGGCGTTGTCCCAGGCGCCGCCGCCCGAGGTCATCGAGATCGCGACGAACAGGCCCGTCACGATCACGCCGAGCAGCATGGCACCCACGGCCGAGAACGCCGCCGACTTGCCGGCAGCACCGCCGCCCGCGATCACGTAGATCAGGAAGTAGACGACGATCGGCGACAGCACCGGCAGCAGCGAGGGGATGATCATTTCCTTGATCGCCGCGCGGGTGAGCAGGTCGACCGCCTTGCCGTAATCCGGCTTGTCGGTGCCCTGCATGATGCCCGGCTTCTCGCGGAACTGGCGACGGACCTCCTCGACGATCGCGCCCGCCGCCCGGCCGACCGCGGTCATGCCCATCGCGCCGAACAGGTACGGCAGCAGGCCGCCGAACAGCAGGCCCACCACGACGTAGGGATTGTTCAGCGAGAAGTCCGGATTGACGCCGGCGAAGTAAGGATGCTGCGCGGACCCCGCGACGAAGAACTTGAGGTCCTGGTTGTAGGCCGCGAACAGCACGAGAGCACCGAGACCGGCGGAGCCGATCGCATAGCCCTTCGTCACCGCCTTGGTGGTGTTGCCGACCGCATCGAGCGCGTCGGTCGACTTGCGCACTTCCTTCGGCAGGCCCGCCATTTCGGCGATGCCGCCGGCGTTGTCCGTCACCGGGCCGAACGCGTCGAGCGCGACGACCATGCCGGCCAGCGCCAGCATCGTGGCGGTCGCGATCGCGATGCCGAACAGGCCGGCAAGGCTGTAGGTGACCAGGATGCCGGCGATGATGACGATCGCGGGCAGCGCGGTCGCTTCCATCGAGACGGCGAGGCCCTGGATCACGTTGGTGCCGTGACCGGTCACCGACGCCTGGGCGATCGACTTCACCGGACGATAGTCCGTGCCGGTGTAGTATTCGGTGATCCAGATGATCAGCGCGGTGACGACGAGACCGACCACGCCGCATTCGAACAGCGCCGCGCCGGTGTAGTCGACGCCGTCGAGCTTGCCGAAGCCGATCAGGTAGTAGATCACGCCGGCGATGCCGATCAGCGACAGGACGCCGGTTGCGATCAGGCCCTTGTAGAGCGCGCCCATGATCGACTGGCTCGGCCCGAGCTTCACGAAGAAGGTACCGATGATCGAGGTGATAATGCAGATGCCGCCGATGGCAAGCGGCAGCGTCATCATGTTGGAGAGGATCGGCGTCTTGGCGAAGAAGATCGCCGCGAGCACCATGGTGGCGACCGCGGTCACCGCATAGGTCTCGAACAGGTCGGCGGCCATGCCGGCGCAGTCGCCGACGTTGTCGCCGACGTTATCGGCGATGGTCGCGGGGTTGCGCGGATCATCCTCCGGGATGCCGGCCTCGACCTTGCCGACGAGGTCGCCGCCGACGTCCGCACCCTTGGTGAAGATGCCGCCGCCGAGACGGGCGAAGATCGAGATCAGAGAGGCGCCGAAGCCGAGCGCCACCATGGCGTCGATGACGGTGCGGCTATCGGGCGCAAGCTTCAACGAATGCACCAGGAAGCCGAAATAGAGCGTTACGCCGAGGAGCGCGAGACCCGCCACCAGCATGCCGGTGATCGCGCCCGCCTTGAAGGCGAGCTCGAGGCCGCCGGCGAGCGACGTCGTCGCCGCCTGCGCGGTACGCACATTGGCGCGGACCGAGACGTTCATGCCGATGAAGCCGGCCGCCCCCGACAGGATGGCGCCGATAGCAAAACCGATCGCGACATAAAGACCGAGGAAATAGACGAGCAGCAAGAAGATGACGATGCCGACGATACCGATCGTGGTGTACTGGCGCCGGAGATACGCCTGTGCGCCTTCACGCACAGCTCCCGCGATCTCCTGCATACGCGGTGACCCCGCATCCGCGCTCAACACCGAAGACGTCGCCCAAATCGCGTAGACGACGGAAAGCACTCCGCAGAGCACTATCAACCATAATGCTGTCATGTGATTTTTGCCTCAGATCCTTGATGTACCCCCGGCGCCTTTTGTTGTCCGTCGAGCGGTGCGGCGCCTTGATTTTGAACAAAGCCGCCCCCAGGCGGCTTTAATCGGTTGCGAGCTTGCCAAAATCAAATTGAGGGTGCAACGCCGGATAAGGCCGAAAAGGCCGATCTCGGCTGGTATTTAGGCTGAGCCCAAGCGCCCGGCCCCCGGTTTGGAGCAATTCCTAGAAATGGCTGTAGGACAGCCGCTTCAAGGCCAGTTCCTGGCCCTGCCCGTCCAGGAAGCGCGGCCGTTCGTGACCCGCGACAATCGTGCCGATCGCCGTGACGGCAACGCCGACGGCGCGGCCTGCGGCAATCAGCGCATCAGCCTGCGCGGCCGGCACCGTACAGAGCACCTCGTAATCGTCGCCCCCGGCAAGCAGCGTCTCGATGCCAATTGCGTTACGGGCGATCAGTCCTGCCGCCGCCGCGGACAGCGGCACGCGCGCTACGTCGACCGTCGCCGAGACGCCTGAGGCCGCGCAGAGCTTGGTCAGATCGCCGGCCAACCCGTCGGACACGTCCATCGCGGCTGTGGCATGATCGCGCACGGCCTGCGCCAGCGTGTTGCGTGGCTGCGGGATGCGATAGCGCGAGATGAGCGCTTCCTTGGCGGCGGGATCGGAGGCAAGCGCCGCCACTGCCGCGCCGCCGGTGAGCACGTCGAGCCCGAGCGCGGCATCGCCGATCGTCCCCGTCACCAGGATGCGGTCGCCTGGCCTTCCGCCGGTGCGGCCGACCATCCTCCCCTTCGGCACGCGGCCGAAGGCGGTGATCGAGATCATCTGCGGCCCCGGCGTCGACACCGTGTCGCCGCCGAGCAGCGGACATGCGAAGGCTGTCGAATCCTCACCCAGCGCATCCGCGAACGGCCGGAGCCACGAATCTTCCTTGCTGCGCAGCGCCAGCGTCAACACGAAACCTGCGGGCGCAGCGCCCTTGGCGGCGAGATCGGACAGGTTCACCCGCAGCGCTTTTCGCGCGATCGTGTCGGGCGGGTCGGTGGCAAGATAATGCACGCCCTCGACCACGGCGTCAGTGGTGACGACGATGTCGTCACCGGATGAGGACAGCACCGCGGCATCATCGACGAGGCCAAACGCACCGGGATCAGTCGCCAGCGGCTTGAAATAGCGCGCGATGAGGGAGTCTTCGGCGGAGGGGTTTTGCGGATTTGCCACTTGCCTAGCCTTACACTCCGCTGTCATCGCCCGGCTTGACCGGGCGATCCAGTACGCCGAGACGCCTGATATCAATTATCGCTGCCGCGGCGTACTGGATCACCCGCCTTCGCGGGTGATGACAGCGGAATGTGTGTCCTACCCCCGCCCGAACTCGTCACCGCGAAACTGGCGGCCGATCTGGTCGAGCACGGCGTTGACCATGCCGGTCTCCTCGCGGTCGACGAAGGCGTTGGCGACGTCGACATATTCGGACACCACGACGCGGCCCGGCACGTCCTTGCGATGCTGGAGCTCATAGGCCCCTGCCCGCAGCACCGCGCGCAGGATCGCCTCAATCCGTTTCAAGGGCCAGCCCTTCGACAGCGCCTCGTCGATCAGCGGATCGAGCTCCTTCTGGTCGCGCACGACGCCGGAGACGACGTCGCGAAAGAACGCGGCTTCCGCCGGCAGATAGGTGTCACCCTCGACCTCGTTGCCGAGCCAGTGACTCTCGAACTCGGCGAAGATGTCGTTGATGCCGGCGCCGGCGATGTCCATCTGGTACAGCGCCTGGACGGCTGCGAGCCGCGCCGCACCGCGCTTGTTCGCTTTCTTCTCCGCCGCGCCGGCCGGTTTCTTGATGTCAGCCATTTTCTTGGGATCAGCCATGGCTCAGGCCCGCGCCAGGCGGCGCTTGATGCGCAGCATCGCGAGCGCGGCGCGCGCGGCGTCGCCACCCTTGTTGAGCTCGCTGGCACGCGCCCAGGCCTGGTCCTCATTGTTGACGGTGAGGATGCCGTTGCCGAGCGGCAGCTTGCGCGCGACCGCAAGGTCCATCAGCGCGCGCGAGGATTCCTGCGAGACGATCTCGAAATGGATGGTGTCGCCGCGGATGACGCAGCCGAGCGCGATCACCGCGTCATAGGGCTTGCCGTTGGCCGCAGCCGCATCGACGGCGATCGCCACCGCTGCCGGGATCTCCAGCGCACCGGGAACCGTGATGACGTCATGGGTCAGGCCGGCGGCCTTCAGTTCGGTCACCGCGCCGTCGAGGAGCGCGTCCTGGAGATCGTCATAGAACCGAGCCTCGACAATCAGCGCCCGTGCGCCGGAAATGTCGGTCTGGTCCTTCAGGGGTGCGCGCCGCGCGTCTGCCATCGTCTCAATCCGTTCTAGTAAATCGTCTCTTGGGTCGGCGCGTTATGTAGTCGCCGCAGGCACGTAAGCCAAGTTCAAAGACGCTGTCATTCCGGGGCGGCTCGAAGTGCCGAACCCGGAATCTTGGGATTCCGGGTTCGATGCTAACGCATCGCCCCGGAATGACGGCTACGCCGTCATTTCCGTCAGCCGCGCCGCATAGCGGGCCATCAGATCGACCTCGATATTGACTTCAGTGCCCGCCTTCCAGCCGCCGATCGTGGTGACATCGAGCGTATGCGGGATGATCAGCACCGAAAAGGTCACATCCTTCACCGTATTGACGGTCAGCGAGACGCCGTCGAGCGTGATCGAGCCCTTGGTGGCGATGAAGCGCGCCAATTCCCGCGTGGTGGAGAGCTCGAACCGTGCCATGTCGGGCAGGTCCTCGCGACTGACGACGGTTGCGATGCCGTCGGCATGGCCGGCGACGATGTGGCCGCCGAGCTCGTCGCCGATCTTGAGCGCGCGCTCGAGATTGAGCCGCGTGCCCAGCTTCCAGTGCTTGGCCGTCGTCAGCGCCAGCGTCTCGGCCGCCGCATCGACGTCATACCAGGTCTTTTGAGGAGAATCCTTGCCGCCTGCGACGCCGGAAGCAACCACAGTCAGGCACACGCCGTTGCTGGCAATCGAGGCGCCGTCGGCAATGGTGGTCTGGTCATAGCTGCAGGCGATGCGCAGCCGGTGCAACTGGCCCTGCGCCACAGGCGTGAAGCTGACGATCTCGCCGATATCGGTGACAATGCCGGTGAACATGTTAAGCGCGCTCGTAGATGGTGAGAGTATCCTTGTCGAATGTCTCGCTAGCATGAACCTTGTAGGCCTGCGACTGCGTGATTTTCGACAGGGGCAATGCATCGAGCGCATCGACGCCGCCGGGGCCCGCCTCTTCCGCGCCGCGGAACAGCCAGATCTCGTCGACGAGGTCGGCCGCGACGAACGATGCCGCAACGCGGCTACCGCCCTCGACCATCAGCCGCGAGATGCCCTTTTCGGCCAGCGCATGCAGCACGGCCGGAAGATCGAGGCCCGATGCGTCGCCGGGCGGTACGCGGATGATCTGCGTGCCCGCAGCCCCCAGGCGTGTCGCGGCGGCTGCCTCCGCAAGCTCGGAGGCGATTACCCAAAGCGGCGTCTCGCGCGCGGAGCCCACGAGCTGGCTCGAAGCCGGAATGCGCAGGCTCTGGTCGAGCACCACCCGCACCGGCGATCGTGCCGCCATGCCCGGCAGGCGGCAATTGAGCTGCGGATCGTCCGCCAGCACCGTGCCGATCCCGACCAGGATGGCGTCGCACCGCGCGCGCAGGAGATGCACGCGGTCGCGCACGGCCTCACCGGTGATCGCGAGCGGCTTGCCGCCGGCCGCGCCGATCTTGCCGTCGGGCGAGACCGCAAGCTTCAGGATCACATGCGGGCGGTGATCGCGGATGCGGCGGAAATGGCCGGCATGGTCGAACGCGGCCTCTGCCGCGCACAGACCCACATCGACCGTGATGCCGGCGGCGCGCAGGCGCGCATGGCCCTGGCCTGCGACTTCAGGATTGGGATCCTCGATCGCCGCCACGACGCGCTTGATGCCGGCGGCGATCACCGCATCGGCACAGGGCGGCGATTTGCCGAAATGCGAGCATGGCTCGAGCGTGACGTAGAGCGTGGCGCCGCGCGCGGCCTCGCCTGCGCGCCGTAGCGCCTCAGGCTCGCCATGCGGCCGTCCGCCCGGCTGCGTCCAGCCGCGGCCGACGATCAGGCCGTCTTTCACGATGACGGCGCCCACGGCCGGATTGGGCCAAGTGCGCCCCTGCCCACGCCGGCCAAGCGACAGCGCAAGCTGCATGAAGCGGCGATCGGCGTCCTTGGTCTCGCGGATCTTCTGGGCGAACTGATCTTCCAGGATGCGGAAGATCATTTGCGGATCGCGGCGAGCCGCGCTTCCTCCTCACCGGAGAGCTCGCCGAGCACGTCGGCGAAATCCTTGGCCTCGCGGAAATTGCGGTAGACGGAGGCGAAGCGCACATAGGCGACGTCGTCGAGCGTGCGCAGATGCTCCATCACGGTCTCGCCGATCACCTCGGAGGAGATCTCGGCCTCGCCGCCGGTCTCGAGCTCGCGCACGATGGTGGAGACCATCTTCTCCACCCGCTCCGGCTCGACCGGCCGCTTGCGCAGGCTGATCGACACCGAACGCATCAGCTTGTCGCGGTCGAACGGCACGCGGCGGCCGTTGCGCTTGATCACCGTGAGCTCGCGCAGCTGCACGCGCTCGAAGGTGGTGAAGCGGAAATTGCAGGCGACGCACACGCGCCGCCTGCGGATGACGGAAGAGTCCTCGGTCGGACGCGAGTCCTTTACCTGCGTATCGAGACTGTTGCAGTTCGGGCAGCGCATCCGTTTGCCTTGACCGGTTTTCTTGGACCTTACTGGTAGATCGGGAACCGGTCGGTGAGCGCCTTGACCCGTTCCTTGATCGCAGCTTCCACCAGCGGCGCCTTGCCGTCGGAGGATTGCGCGATCGCGTTGAGGACCTCGGCGATCATGCCGCCGACCTGCTGGAATTCGGCGACGCCGAAGCCGCGCGTGGTCGCCGCCGGGGTGCCGAGACGAATACCGGAGGTGACAAACGGCGACTCGGGGTCGAAGGGAATGCCGTTCTTGTTGCAGGTGATGGCGGCGCGAACCAGCGCCTTCTCCGAGGCGTTGCCCTTCAGGCCTTTCGGCCGGAGGTCAACCAGCATCAGATGGTTATCGGTGCCGCCGGAGACAATATCGAAGCCGTGGCCCTTCATCGCCTCGGCCAGCGCCTTGGCGTTCTCGACGACGTTCTTCGCGTAGACCTTGAAGTCCGGACGCAGCGCCTCGCCGAAGGCGACCGCCTTCGCCGCGATCACGTGCATCAGCGGGCCACCCTGCAGGCCCGGGAAGATCGCCGAGTTGAACTTCTTGGTCAGCGCCTCGTCATTCCACAGCATCAGGCCGCCGCGCGGACCGCGCAGCGACTTGTGCGTCGTGGTCGTGGTGATGTGGGCATAGGGCACCGGGGAGGCATGCACGCCGCCGGCAACGAGGCCCGCGAAGTGCGCCATGTCGACCAGCAGATACGCGCCGACCGAGTCCGCGATCTCGCGGAAACGCTTGAAGTCCCAGGCGCGCGAATAGGCCGAGCCGCCGGCGACGATCAGCTTCGGTTTGACCTCTTCGGCCTGCTTGGCGACCGCGTCCATGTCGATGAGCTGGTCCTCGCGGCGCACGGTGTAGTGCGCTGCCTTGAACCACTTGCCGCTCATGTTGACGGGCGAGCCGTGGGTGAGATGGCCGCCGGCCGCGAGGTCGAGACCCATGAAGGTGTCGCCGGGCTGCAGCAGCGCCAGGAACACGGCCTGGTTCATCTGGCTGCCCGAGTTCGGCTGCACGTTGGCGAAGTTGGCGCCGAACAGCTTCTTGGCGCGATCGATCGCGAGGTTCTCGGCGACGTCGACCCACTCACAACCGCCGTAATAGCGCGCGCCCGGATAACCCTCGGCGTATTTGTTGGTCATGACCGAACCCTGCGCTTCCAGCACGGCCCGGCTGACGATGTTCTCGGAGGCGATCAGCTCGACTTCATGGCGCTGCCGGCCGAGCTCGCCCTTGATGGCGGCGGCGATTTCCGGGTCGGCCTGCTCGAGCGAGGCGGTGAAAAACGAATCGGGCGCAGAGGCGGTTTTGGCGAGGGTCATCTTGCGAATATCTCCACCGCCGCAGCCTTTTGGCGGGCTACGGGGGTCTTGGTGTGGCGATCGGAAGCGGCGAGCGCGATCTACCACATCGCCCGCCCCCGGCCAAGCATTTGCGGGTCGGGCCTGATATTTATGCAAGATATGGTGGGGATTGAAGGATTTCGGAGCGAGGACGGTCCTCGGGAGCCGCCTCAATCGGATCATCCCTAAAGGGCCGCTTCGGACCCTAAATGGCGCCCCCGGCGCCGGTCGGATTTCCCCTACAGCCCGGTATACCCCGCCTTCACGGGGTCCACGCTGCCGTCGAGCTGGCGCAGATAGGTCAGGCCGCAGACGGTCAGCCTGTGGGGGTCCTTTTCTCCGGCTTCCATCAGGGTATTGAGGTAGTTCGTCACCTTCATGCGCGCCTCCTCGCTCGCCGCTGCGGTGCGGTTTGCGAGCAGGTCATAGGTCTGCATGATGCGGTCGATGGCGGCTTCCATGGCACCCTCTGGTTCGTCGATGATTTGGGAATCTTGATCAGGCAACCGCTCTGGCCTCGGACTGCGCCTCGAACCGGGCGATCGCCTTGTTGGCGAGCCTGATCTTGTTGAATTCGCCGTGCTGGATCAGCTTGATGATGATCTCGAGCAGGCGTTCGTTGGTGACGAGCGTGTCGGGGATCGCGCCGGAGCGGCGGAGGTAATTCGCGGCGATGGCATAGGCATCGCTCACGAGCTCGACGTTCATTGCCTGCAACCCGCGCTCGACCAGCATCGCATCCTCCGATCCGCAGAGACAACTGCGACGCGAGGACCTGGTTCCAGCCGGCCGGCACATTTTTTCGCAAGTGCGAAACAAATGCGAAAAGACGACAAAACGCACCGGTCCGGGACAGTCCGGGCCGGCGCGCTTGGGGAAGTTAGGCACGTTCGGGAGGCTTGCCGGTCTTGTTGCGGGCCGGCTTGGCCTTGATCCCTTGGAAACTCAGAGGCGATACAGGATCTGGTCGGTCCAGAACCGCTCGAGGCGGTGCAGCGACTTGTTGAGCGTGGAGAACTCCTCGCCCGAGATGCCACCGACCTGCTCCACCGTCTTGACGTGCTTCTGGTAGAGCGAGTCCACGATGCGGCGAACTTCCTGGCCCTGCGGCGTCAGGCGGATGCGCACCGAGCGGCGATCAACGCGCGAGCGCTGATGGTCGAGGAAGCCGAGCTCGACGAGCTTCTTCAGATTGTAGGAGACGTTGGAGCCGAGATAGTAACCGCGCGTGCGCAGCTCGCCCGCGGTCAGCTCCTTGTCGCCGATGTTATAGAGCAGCAGCGCCTGCACCGAATTGATGTCCGCGCGGCCGCGGCGATCGAACTCGTCCTTGATGACGTCGAGGAGCCGACGATGCAGCCGCTCCACCAGAGTCAAAGCTTCCAGATAGAGCGACTGCACCGAGCCCTGCTGGCCGGAGACGCGCTCTGCGGTATCTGCCGCAGTTGCGACGGCTTTCATCATGACACTTCCCCTGTTGTCGTTTTTATCGACACTTATTCGACGAAACTTGTGTCCCGCCTGATAGGTGCAACTTAAGAGGGGCGTTTGAAGATCGGCTTAAATAAGAGAATAAAGAGATCATGAATTTAAGACAGTGAATTGCGGATTAAGCCTGTGCCACAAGGGCTTTTCGCAACCGTCTGTTGACCCTGGCAAGGTCCTGTTCACCCTCCGTCCGCCCTCTCTGTCACATTCCAGAACAGCCCCGCCCCGTTTCGAAACGGACGCGCAACAGCTGTGGCGGATATCGCTAGGTCAACGAAAAGTTACCTCGAATTTTACGAAACCAACAGTCAACCAACCGAGCGTGAAACCTTGCGTGTCCCGGAGCTGGACAGACCGTAGGATGGGTAGAGCGAAGCGAAACCCATCACCCTCGCGCGACTGCATCGATGGGTTTCGCTTCGCTCTACCCATCCTACAAGATGACTGCGTGCGTGACTGCTACGGCGGCCGTTCGCGCGCGGCCATCCAGGCGAGCGCGAGATACGCGGCGAGCATGAAGACCTCGACGCCGACGACGATCAGGCTGCCGCCATAGATGCCCGGGAACATCAGCTCGATCACCGCCATCGACACCACGGTGGTCAGCCACACCACCGCGCCCCAGGGCGTGGCGAGCCACAGGCCGACCGCGGCGACAAGCTCGATCACCGCGAAGTAGACGGTTGCGGCCTGCCAGGCCATCGACTGGTTCTCGAACGCCTCGTCCTCGCCGCCGACGAAGCCCGTGACCTGCGCCCAGTGATAGAGGCCCTTCAGGATCGCGAGCAGCGCCATCACCCGCAGGAACAGCACCAGCCGGCGCGTCCAGACATTGTCGTCGGACTCCGCGCGCTCCGACGAGATCGCCGCCACCGACATGGCGTTGTCCCTGGCGTTGTCTCGGGCGGTGTCACGGGCGGCATCCCTGGCATTGGTGCCGTCGCGGGCCGCATCGCGGGTGGAGATCTCGGACATGGCTCCCTTCTGGCTGTTTCGCCCCGCAAAATCAATCGGCTGCCATCCCCTTGCGGCAGGTCAAGCCGCGGTGGCAGGAACCATGCGAGCTGGTATAAGAATAATTCCAGCCGGAGGAAGAGTGATGGCGATCAAATACGGACGTCCGATCGAATTGCGCGAGGTTTCGCGCCGGGATGGCACGACGGCCTCCCCTGCCCTCGATCTGACCATCCGGCCGCGCCGCAACCGCAAGGCCGAATGGGCCCGGCGAATGGTGCGCGAGAACGTGCTCACCACCGACGACCTGATCTGGCCGCTGTTCCTGATCGACGGCAACAACAGGCGCGAGCAGATCGCCTCGATGCCCGGCGTCGAGCGCCTCAGCGTCGACCAGGCCGTACGCGAGGCCGAGCGCGCGATGAAGCTCACCATCCCCTGTCTCGCGCTGTTTCCCTACACCGACCCGTCCTTGCGCGACGAAGAGGGCTCGGAAGCGACCAACCCGAACAACCTGGTCTGCCAGGCCGTGCGCGCGATCAAGAAGGAGTTTCCCGAGATCGGCGTCCTCTGCGACGTCGCGCTCGATCCCTTCACCAGCCACGGCCATGACGGCCTGATCTCCGACGGCAAGATCCTGAACGACGAGACGGTCGCCGTGCTGGTGCGTCAGGCCCTGGTGCAGGCCGAAGCCGGCTGCGACATCATCGCGCCCTCCGACATGATGGACGGCCGCGTCGCCGCGATCCGCGAGGCGCTGGACCGCACCGGCCTGCTCGACGTGCAGATCATGGCCTATGCCGCCAAATACGCCTCCGCCTTCTACGGCCCGTTCCGCGACGCCATCGGCTCGGCCAAGACGCTGACCGGCGACAAGCGCACCTACCAGATGGACAGCGCCAACACCGACGAGGCGCTGCGCGAGGTCGAGCTCGACATCTCCGAGGGCGCCGACATGGTGATGGTGAAGCCGGGCATGCCCTATCTCGACGTGGTCCGCCGCGTGAAGGACACCTTCGCGATGCCGACCTTCGCCTACCAGGTCTCCGGCGAATACGCGATGATCGCGGCCGCCGCCAATAACGGCTGGCTCGACGGCGAGCGCGCGATGATGGAGAGCCTGCTCGCCTTCAAGCGCGCCGGCGCCGACGGCGTGCTCAGCTACTTTGCGCCGAAGGCGGCGGAGAAGCTGCGCGCCCAGACGTAACAGCGACGTCGGAAGCGTGTCCAACAGCTACCGTCATTCCGGGGCGATGCGTTAGCATCGAACTATGGTGCGCAATTGCGCACCTGAGAATCTCGAGATTCCGGGTTCGGTCCTGCGGACCGCCCCGGAATGACGGTGGTAAGAGAACCGCCCCCGAATCGCCGGAATAATTCGGCTTGTTGACACCCGCGCGCCCTTGGCAGGGGAAGAGCCTGTTCCCATGTCCTGCCTCGAGGGTTTTCCCTCTGTTTCCCCCTGGGAGGACGGACGATGTCGTATGACTCCGGTAGTTCAGGCGCCTGGCGCAATGACGGCGCGGTGCAGCCGCACGCCTACGATCCCTATCTGCACCCGGAACTGTTCCGCGGCGTGGCGACGCGGCGGGTGTTCGCGTTCCTGATCGACATGGTCGTGATCTCCGTCCCCGTCATCCTCGGCTACATCTTCATCGCGTTGTTCGGCGTAGTCACGCTCGGCATCGGCTGGGCGCTGTTCTGGCTGGCGTGGCCCGCCTCCGTGGTCTGGGCCATCGTCTATTACGGCGCCTGCATCGGCGGTCCTTCGTCGGCGACGATCGGGATGCGGATCATGGACCTGGAGCTGCGCACCTGGTACGGCGCCCCCGGCTATTTCGTGCTCGGCGCCACCCATGCCGTGCTGTTCTGGGTGACGGTCTCGTTCCTGACGCCCTTCGTGGTGCTGCTCGGCCCGTTCAACGGCCGCCGGCGCCTGCTGCACGATTTCGTCCTGGGAACGGTCGTGATCAACAATTCCGTCCGGGCCCCCCTGCCCCAGGCTGCCAGGACCTACTGATCAAGGACCTATCAACCTGGACCTACTAAGCTGGCTGATCTGACCTGCCACGCAGGCCAATTGACCGGGGGCTTCCGTAGCGCGATGCTTATGTTCACTTTGGAGGCCCACGACGTCCCTTGACCCAGCACTCGCGCGACACCCCCCAGTTTTACCTCACGGCGCCGTCCCCCTGCCCGTATCTGCCGGGCCGGCATGAGCGCAAGGTGTTTACGCACCTCGTGGGTGAGCGCGCCGGTGACCTCAACGACCTCCTGACCCATGGCGGGTTCCGCCGCAGCCAGTCGATCGCCTATCGGCCGGCCTGCGACCAGTGCCGCGCCTGCGTCTCGGTCCGGGTCGTCGCCAACGAGTTCCGCCCGTCCCGCAACTTCCGCAAGGTGATGGCGCGTAACGCCGACATCATCGGCGAGCAGCGCAGCGCGGTGCCGACCTCCGAGCAGTATTCGGTGTTCCGCGCCTATCTCGACGCCCGCCACCGCCATGGCGGCATGGCCGACATGACCGTGCTCGACTACGCCATGATGGTCGAGGACAGCCATGTCGAGACCCGCATCATCGAGTACCGCAAGCGCGGCCCCGACAGCGGCATCACCGGCCGCGGCGAGGAGCTGATCGCGGTGGCGCTGACCGACGTGCTCAGCGACGGCCTGTCGATGGTCTATTCCTTCTTCGAGCCGAGCCAGGTCAGCCGCTCGATGGGCACCTTCATGATCCTCGACCACATCGCCCGCGCCCGCCGCCAGGGCCTGCCTTACGTCTATCTCGGCTACTGGATCGAAGGCTCCAAGAAGATGGACTACAAGGCCCGCTTCCTGCCGCAGCAGCGCCTCGCCCCCTCAGGCTGGCTGCGCATCGACGCGCAGGGCGACGCGGCGTCCGAGCCGCAGGATTAGTTCTCTGTCATGCCCCGCCTAGTGCGCAATTGCGCACGGGGGGCGGGGCATCCAGTACGCCGCGGCTTCTCGGTTCTATCGCAGGTGTCTCGGAGTACTGGATCGCCCGCCCCAGTGCGCAATTGCGCACAAGGCGGACGATGACAACGGTATTTTGCGGACACTCACCCGAACAGCGTATCCACCAGCAGCTTCACGTTCAGAACCACGATGATGCCCGCGACGATCCACGCGATCGCGGCGACGTAAGGCGGTATCGCGAACTTCCCCATCTTGCGGCGATCGGAGACGAACCGCACCAGCGGGATGACCGCGAAGGGAAGCTGCATCGACAGCACGACCTGGCTGAACACCAGCAGATCCGCCGTGCCGCGCTCACCGTAGATTGCGGTGACGATAATCACCGGGATGATGGCGATGCCGCGCGTCAGCAGGCGGCGCGCCCAGCTCGGCAGGCGCAGATCGAGAAAGCCTTCCATCACGATCTGGCCGGCGAGCGTCGCCGTTACCGTCGAGTTGAGACCTGAGGCGAGCAGCGCCACCGCGAACAGTGTCGAGGCGATGCCGAGGCCCAGCAGGGGGGAGAGCAACTCGAACGCCTGGCCGATCTCGGCGACATCCGAATGGCCGCTCTTGTGGAACGTCGCGGCCGCCACCACGAGGATCGCGGCGTTGATGAACAGCGCCAGCATCAGGGCGATGGTCGAGTCCGTCGTCGCCCATTTGATCGCCTCGCGCCGGCCCTCCTCATTGCGCTCATAGGCGCGCGTCTGCACGATCGAGGAGTGCAGGTAGAGATTATGCGGCATCACGGTCGCGCCGATGATGCCGATCGCGATGTAGAGCATCTCGGAATTGGTGAAGATCTCGGTCTTCGGCATGAAGCCGCGCAGAACTTCCGCGACCGGCGGAGCGGCCGCCACGATCTGGACCGCGAAGCACACCGCGATCACGGCGAGCAGCGCCATGACGAAGGCTTCGAGAAAACGGAAGCCACGGTTCATCAGGAGCAGGAGCAGGAAGGCGTCGAGGGCTGCGAGCAGCGCGCCGCCGATCAGGGGAATGCCGAACAGCAGCTTCAGCGCGATCGCGGTGCCGATGACCTCGGCGAGATCGCAGGCGATGATCGCGGCCTCGCAGGCGAGCCAGAGCAGGAAGTTGACCGTCGGCGAATAGGTCGCGCGGCAGGCCTGGGCGAGGTCGCGGTCGGTGACGATGCCGAGCCGCGCCGCCAGCGACTGCAGCAGGATCGCCATCAAATTGGAGAGCAGGATGACCGAGAGCAGCGTGTAGCCGAACCTGGAACCGCCGGCGAGGTCGGTCGCCCAATTGCCGGGGTCCATGTAGCCGACCGAGACCATATAGCCCGGGCCGACGAAGGCGAGCAGCCGCCGCCACCACTGCCCCGCGGCCGGAATGGCCACCGTGGCGTTCACCTCGGCGAGGCTTTTGGTGGTCGGCGCATCGGCGCGCCAGCCGGTATCGGGGGTTAGATCGGGTGATCGGGCATCCATGCGGTCAGAATACCGAAGTCGAGGCTTATTGCAACTCATTTGCAACTGCATCTAGCCGCATCGGTTCCTCGATGCGGCTGCGTTTTACCCGCTCCTGTCGGGAAGCGGGTGGGTTTGGCCGGCGTCGGGGGCGAATACTGGCGCCAATCCGACTTTGCAGGAAATGCGCCATGTCAAATCCGCCCCGCCTCCCCGACACTTTCAGCCGCCTCGCGTGGTCCAACCTCGCCGCACAATCCGCCGAGCAGATCGCGCTGGCCGCCGCCCCCATCGTCGCCGTGCTGACGCTCGGGGTCGCTGAGGGCCAGACCGGCGCATTGCAGACCGCCCTGACCCTGCCCTTCGTGCTGTTCGCCATTCCGGCCGGTCTGCTCGCCGACCGCATCTCCCGCCGCTCGCTGATGGCGAGCGCCGAAGCGCTGCGGGCCGCCGCCCTCGCGACCATCGTCGTGCTGCTGGCGCTCGGCGGGCTCAATCTGCCGCTGCTGGCGCTGCTCGGCTTTGCGGCGGTGTGCGGCACCGTCGTCTACAGCGTGGCAGCGCCGGCTCTGGTGCCATCGCTGGTGAGCGCGGAGCTGCTGCCGGCGGCGAATGCCCGGATCGAGCTTGCCCGCACCATCGCCTTTGCCAGCGGCCCTGCGCTCGGCGGCGCGCTGGTCGGATGGTGGGGCGCAAGCCCGGCCTTCGGCTTTGCCGCGGCGCTCTCGGCGATCGCCGTGGTGCTGCTCTCCGGCATCTATGAGCCCGCGCGCGCCCCGGCGCCGCGACGCCATCCGTTGCAGGACATCCGCGAGGGCGCGGGCTTCGTCTTCCACCATGCGCTGCTGCGGCCGGTCTTCATCACGCAGTTCATCTTCAACACCGGCTGGTTCCTGCAGATCGCGGTGTTCGTGCCCTACGCGGTTCGCCATCTCGGCCTGACCGCCGCGGGCGTCGGCACGGTGCTGACCATGTACGGCATCGGCATGGTGATCGGCGCGCTGTTCGCAACGCGCGTGATGAAGCGCATCGCCTTCGGCACGGTAGTCGGCCTCGGCCCGGTCACGGCCTTCGTTGCCGCATTGGTGATGGCACTGACGGTGCTGGTCCCCTCGCCCTGGCTTGCTGGTCTCAGCTTCTTCCTGCTCGGCGTCGGGCCGATCCTGTGGGTGATCTCGACCACGACCCTGCGCCAGTCGGTGACGCCACCGCGCCTCTTGGGCCGCGTCTCCGCCATCAACATCATGAGCTACGGTGCCCGCCCGCTCGGCTCGGCGCTCGGCGCGATCGTCGGCGGCCTCTGGAGCGCGGAGGCGTGCCTGTATCTGGCAGCAGTGGTGTTCGGCGTGCAGGCGCTGGTGATCTGGCTGTCGCCGGCGGTGGCGCTGGACCGGCAGCCCAGCATGGTGGGAGATGAGGTGGCGGCGCGGTGCTAGGTGCGCCCATCATTGCGAGGAGCGAAAGCGACGAAGCAATCCAGAATCCCTCCGCGGAAACAACCAGGATTGCTTCGCTGCGCTCGCAATGACCGATTGTGTTGAAGCGGCGAAGCCTAATTCGCCAGATACCGCTCGTAGCTCCCCGTCACCGGCTCGTTCGCATCGACATCGGGGTCGAGCGTATAGAGATCCTGCGCATGGCCGATGCCGCGCAGCGCGTAGCGGCCGGTGGAGACGAGATAGCGACGCCCGGCGGCGTCCAGGCCCTTGTAGAACTCGGCTGAGGCCAGCAGCTCGCGGTCGACCGAGCGGCTCATCGAGGCGATGCGGCTGACCTCGTTGACGGTCGGGCCGACCACGGTGAAGTCGAGCCGGTCCTCGCTGCCGATATTGCCGTAAAAGACCTCGCCGACATGCAGGCCGATATAGGCGGACGTGGTGGGACGGCCGTCGGCCGCCCGGTGCGCGTTCAGCTTCGCGACGTTCTGACGGAACAGGTGCTCGGCGCGCAGCGCGGCGCGGCGGGCATGCGCCATGTCCTCACCGGTGAACATCGCCAGCACGCCATCGCCGATCAGCTTCAGCACGTCGCCACCGGCGTCGTGGATCGCGTCGATCACGGCCTGGGCATAGTCGTTGAGGAACGGGATGATCTCGTCCGGCCCGATGCTCTCGCTGATCCCGGTCGAGCCGCGCAAATCCGAGTACCAGAGCACGGCCTTGATGCGCTCGGTGACGCCGCGCGAGATGCGCCCGCCCAGCACCTGCTCGGAGGCGCCGCGGCCGAGATAGACCCGCCCCAGCGTACGCGCGATGTCCACCTGCTGCGCCGACTTGATCGCGAGCCCCAGCACCGGCACGAGATCGCGCATGGCTTCGAGCTGGGCTTCATCAAACCCTTCATCACGCCGCGTGGTCCAGCAGGAATAGAGGCAGTCCATCAGTCCGAGCGCGCCGTTCTCGCCGAAGCGATGCACGAAGGCCAGATAGTGCTTATGGCCCTTTTCGGCGAGCTCGCCGATCTGCGAGAAATCCATCGATGGCGCGTCGGCGAGATCGATCACCATCTCGTCGTGGCCGTGCTCGAGCATGTGGAAGAACACCGAGCGGCGCCAGCTCTTGGCGGCATCGCCTTCGGCGGTCGAGCCGTATTCGAACATTTCGCTCTCGTTGCTGGCGCGATCGCTCCAGCGGAAGCCGCGCCCCTCATAGATCGGATGCAGCGTGTCGATGACGACCAGCGCACGCGAGAGTTCCAGGCCCTCGGCGCGGCAGCGCTCGCAGAACCCGCGGAGCAGTTCGTTTTCGGGCAGGCCGGTGAGCCCCTGGCCGGTCAGCCAGTTCATCAGCGCCAGGCGGGAGGTCAATTGCATGCGCCATTATGGCGTGCATTCGTGACGAGCGAAAGGCCGCTTGCGAACGCCGCGCGACCAAGGCTCCCATCCGTGGCAGGTCGAATATGCCGCAGGCGCTGTTGACGCACTCGCGCCGCAGGCGGCAAATGGAACAGATGACACCGCCGACCATACGTACCGAGACATGAGCCAGCGCCAGCTTCCGATCATCCTGGCGCTCGGCACGACGCAGACCCTGGCCTGGGCGTCCAGCTACTACCTGCCGGCGCTGGTTGCCGATCCCATGGCGCACGACCTCGGCATCTCCACCAACTGGATCTTCGGCGCGTTCTCGGCCTCGCTTGTGATCTCGGCGATGCTCGGCCCGCGGATCGGACGGCAGATCGATCTCGTCGGCGGACGGCAGGTGTTGTCGGCCTCCAACCTGATCATTGCCGCCGGCCTGGTGCTGCTCGGCCTCTCGCAATCCGCAGCGGTGATGGCATTCGCCTGGCTCGTGCTCGGCCTCGGCATGGCGATGGGGCTCTACGACGCCGCCTTCGCCGCGCTCGGCCGGATCTACGGCACCGAGGCACGCGGCTCGATCACCGGCATCACGCTGATGGCGGGCTTTGCCTCCACCGTCGGCTGGCCGCTCACCGCCTGGGGCCTCGCCCATATCGGCTGGCGCGAGACCTGCTTTGCCTGGGCCGCCGCCAACATCGTGATCGGCCTGCCTCTCAACTTCTTCATGCTGCCGGCGATCAAGGGCGCCAAGCAGGCGGCGGCGACGGCGGAAAAACCGCATGTGCCGCTCGATCGCACCATGGTGCTGCTCGCCTTCGTCTTTGCCGCGGTCTGGACCGTCACCGGCGCGATGGCCGTGCATTTCCCGCGCATCCTGGAGGCAACAGGCGCGACGCATGTCGAGGCGATCGCGGCCGGCGCGCTGATCGGCCCGGCGCAGGTGGTGGCGCGCATCTTGGAAGCGAGCGTTCTCAGCCGCTTTCATCCGCTGTGGTCGACGCGGCTTGCCTGCCTCACCCACCCGATCGGAGCGGCCGTCGTCGCCATCTTCGGCGGCGCCGCCGCGAGCGCCTTTGCGCTGCTCCACGGCTCCGGCAACGGCATTCTGACGATCGCCCGCGGGACGCTGCCGCTGGCGATCTTCGGGCCGAAGGATTTCGGCTATCGCCTCGGTATCATCGGAGCACCGGCGCGGATGGCGCAGGCGGTGGCGCCGCTCGCCTTCGGCCTGCTGATCGACGTCATGGGCGCAAAAGTGCTGATGGTCTCCTCCGCGCTCAGCCTGTCGGCACTGGCGGCGCTGTTCCTGATCCGCGCCGGCAAGCGGCCGGATTGACCGCTTGGCTGCTTTCGCGCACAAGCGGGCCATGACCGACAATGACAGCCCACCGCCCCGCACCTTCAAAGGCCTCTTGCGCTGGGCAATGACACCGCCGCAGGCCTGGGGCGTCTATCTCCTCGCCGTCCTGCTGGTGTGGCTGCTGTCGTTCTATGCCGGCACGCTGAAGCCGAAGAAGACGCCGGACGCGAGCCCGCCTCCAGTGACCGCGCCGCGCTGAAACCTCTCGCGCGTCAGGCCGCCCGGACCTCCTCGACGAAGCTGCCGACCTCGCTCGTCAGTTGCTCGGCCTGTCGCGACAGACCGTCGGCCGCGCTCAGCACCTCGGTCGCCGCGACGCCCGTTTCCGTTGCCGCCTTGCTCACGCCGCTGATGTTCGCGGTCACGTCCTTGACCGATTGCGAGGTCTGCTGAACGTTGCGGGCGATTTCGGCCGTGGCCACGCCCTGCGCCTGGACCGCCGTCGCGATGACGTTCGAGATCGAGCTGACCTCCTCGATCGTCCCGCTGATGCCGCGGATGGCGTCGACGGCCTCCTTGGTGGCGTCCTGAATCTGCGTGATCTGGGCGCCGATCTCCGCCGTTGCCGACGCGGTCTGGTTCGCCAGCATCTTCACCTCGGAGGCGACCACGGCAAAGCCTCTGCCGGCCTCCCCGGCCCGCGCCGCCTCGATCGTCGCGTTCAGGGCCAGAAGGTTGGTTTGAGCGGCGATCGCCTGGATCAGGGTGACCACCTCGCCGATCTTCTCGGCGCCTTCGGCCAGGGTCTGCACGATCTTGTCGGTACGCTGCGCGTCGGCCACCGCGCGCCCGGTGATGGTCGAGGATTGCGCGACCTGGCGGCTGATCTCGCTGATCGATGCCGTCAGCTCTTCGGCCGCAGAGGCCACCGTGCTCGCACCGACGCTCGCTTCCTCGGCGGCCGCGGCAACCGTTGTCGCCTGCCCCTTGGTCTGCGTCGCGGTCGAGGACATCGATCGCGCGGTGGTCTCGAGCTCGGTGGCTCCCGACGCCAGCAGCGCCACCATGGCTCCCGCCTTGGCCTCGAAATCGCTGACCAGGCCTTCCAGGCGCGCCGTGCGCTTCTCCTTGACGATCCGCTCGGCGGCCTGCTCGCCGGCCAGCCTGTTGGTGGTAGCCATGGCCTCCTTGAACACCTGCACCGCAAGCGCCATGCCGCCGATTTCGTCCTTGCGGGCGGCGAACGGCACCTCGGCCTCTTCGTTGCGGGCAAGCCGGGTCATGACGTCCGAAAGCTTCGAGATCGGCGTGAGCAGATGACGCACGAGCAGCACCGAGGAAGCGGCCGACAATCCGAGCACGACCAGGATGGCCGCGCCGGCGAAGAGGATGCCGCCAAGCCCATCGGCTTCGTCGCGTTCGGCCACGGCCTGCGCGTCGCGCAGGGCGGCATCGCGGATCCCCAGCAGCGAGGCGTTCGCAGCCGTGGCGGATTTGCGCCAGTCGTCCACCGACACCTCGTAAGGCGTGCCGTTGAAGGCAGCCTTGGTCAGGCCGTCGCGCAGCGGCTTGTCCGAGCCGAAGTAGCGATCCCGGGCAACACCGACGCTGGCCCGCGTGTTCTTGGGCGCGAGAACGTCATCGCCGCGGTCGAGAATTTCAGCCCAGAGCCGCATCATCTGGCCATTGGCGGCGTTCATTTCGTCCCGCTCCGCCAGGGTGGCCGGACGGTTGGATGCCACCAGCCCCGAGATCAGCAGCGAGACCTGGCCGGCGGTCTGCCGGATCACCCAGCCCTTCTGTGCGACGTCGAGCAGGTTTCCTGCCGTGGTGCTCAGCCGCATCGTCGCCTTGATGCCGGACTCGAGCAGCTCGTTCAGGCTGGCCATGGCCTCGCCGTAGTCGCGCATGGCCTTGGCGGCGATGCCGCTGGGACGCTCCGTCAGCGGCTTCTTCCATTGCGAAGCGGCCTCCTCGCGCGCGGCGGCGATCTTCGCCGTGGCGGCCTTGACCCGCTGCGTCAGGTCGGCATCGCCGCTGCCGAGCGCCTCCAGCTTTGCCAGGGCTTCGTCGCTGGTCCGGCGATTGTCGGCAAACTCCTTGAGCACCGCATCGTCGGCCGCGGATTTTCCGAGCAGCGCGCGATTGACCGGCCCACGCTCGATGGTCAGGCTGCCGACGGCGTCGAAGCCTGCGGCGAGACGCGTCTCCAGGGCATGCGCCGCGA
This sequence comes from Bradyrhizobium sp., assembly GCF_035935975.1. Taxonomy (GTDB): domain Bacteria; phylum Pseudomonadota; class Alphaproteobacteria; order Rhizobiales; family Xanthobacteraceae; genus Bradyrhizobium. The sequence continues at coordinate 9,486 of NZ_DASYWN010000036.1, read as the reverse complement.
TGGCGTCCTGGTAAGCGCTCCAGCGCTCACGCAGTTGCAGGCCCGACGTCAGGACGACGATGCCCGACATCAGCGCTGCAATCGCAATACCCGACCGCTTGATAGACATGCCCCGCTCCTCATTCGCATCAAAACCCGCGACGTGAGGACCGGCCCCCGCCAGCCCTCGCGCCCCGCACGTGTCGCTATTTCAGTTCGAACTCGACGAGCTCGACGGTCGACGTTCCCGCGTTTCGCATCGTCCGCACCGGACCCGTATTCTGCCAGGCGAAGTCGCCGTATTTCAGGTTGAGCTTGTGGTCCGGCTTGCCCTGCACGCCCTCGATCAGCACGCCGCCCTGCACCACGATCCGCACGCCGGGTGCGGCCTGCGTCATCGCGGGCGCAACCTCGCCCGGCTTCAGGATCAGCCGCCACGCCTGGACGCGGTGGTTGTCCATCACCGAGACATAGGGCTCGGGGCGAGCCTGCGGCGAGAAGCGGCCGGGCTCCGAATCGAACAGCTCGAATCCCATGATCCGAAAGTCGCTGGCGCCGACATTGGCGACCTGGTGCACGCCCGGCTTCTTCGTGTAGTTCGTGAACAACACTTCGCCGACCTTGCGCGGCGTGATGACGGGCTTGCCGCCGAGCGGCGTGCCCTCCGCATCCGAGACGGCCATGTAGACCTGAGCAAAGTCCCTTGTGTGACTGTGATAGGCCGCGATCTGTCCGGGCGGGATCGTTACATTCATGAACTGCAGATATTCGTTCTTGAACGTCTGATCGTGAAAGCTCGCGAACTCGATCGGAACGATCTCGGGATCGCCAGCGGCACTCACGCGCCGCGGCAGTACAGTCGCTCCAAGCACCGCGCAACACCCGCACAAGAACTGACGCCGTCCCATCGAATTACGCATATGCTTGCCGCTCTGTTGAATTACGCACGTCAGCATGCATATCGGCCGACTCTTTAAGGCCCGCTTAAATGAAGGCCTGGTCGAACTTCGGAGAACGCATGCCCATCTCCTTCGAGCGGCATGCCTGTTGAACTGATGATGAGCAGCATGCCGAAATGATGAGCAGCACAGTCACGACGCTTCGCTTGCATCTGCATCGATCTGCACGACGTCCCACGATTTTGAGGCAGACTGTTTCGTAAAATTGCGACGACATTTTTGTGTCGGTCGCAATGCGCGCGGCAGATCAATTCGGCTTCGCCTCGCTGGTTGCGATCCAGATGCCGGCGAACACGGCGACGAGTCCGATCAGGAGATTGGCCGTGATCGGCTCGCCGATCAGCAGCGCAGCCAGCAACGTCGCGGCGATCGGATTGACCGTCATCGTATTGGCAACGCGGGTCGGCGTCGCCCGCGCCAATGCCATGACCCAGAGGATGAAGGCGAGCGCGCCGCCGCCGGCGCCGAGATAGATGCCGGCGATCCACTGCGCCGTGGTGAAATGATCGAGCGCCGCAAAGCTGCCCTTCACCATCCCCGCCACGACAAGCACGGCGGCGCCCGCGCCCATGCCGACGGTGAGAAAGCCGAGCGCGCTCGAGCGCTGCATCAGCGGCCGCGACAGCACGTTGTAGAACGCCATGCAGAACACCGCGCCGGTCATGATCAGCTCGCCGCGCCAGGCGCCGGGCGGACTCTGCGCAAGGCCCGCGGCGAGCGCCGCCGTCACGCCGAGCACGGCGATGCCGACGCCAAGGATTTTTTGCCCGGTCAGCCGCTCAACGCCGAGGATCGCGCCGACCACCATGGTGTGGAGCGGCAGCGTCGCCAGCGCCAGGCTCGCGCGCGCCGCGGTCGTGTAGGACACTGCGATGTTGTAGAGGATGAAGAACAGGCCGAAGAAGCAGATGCCGAGCAGCGCCACGGCCGGCCAGTCCGAGCGTTGCGGAAAACGCACGCGGAGCAGCAGCGCGCAAGGCAGCAGGCAGAGAAAGCCGATCCCCCAGCGCAGGATCGCCAGCAGGACCGGATCGGCGCCGGCGACGAGATAGCGGGTGATCGCGGCGGCGGTGCCGCCGATGCTGCTCGAGACCAGCGCGATCGCAACGCCGAGCCACTCCCCCACGCCTCGCCTCCTGTCCCGGAGCCTTTTGGGAGCGGCTAGCACAATCCTGCTGCCACCAGTGTGGCAACAGGTGGCTCAGGGAAAGCTAGTCGTAAAACTCCGGCGCCATCTTCTGGCTGTCGCGCTGGGCCTTGTCGTGGTTGATCCAGAGCTGCGCCTTCTCCTTGGCGAGCGTGTCGGAGATCTTCTGCATCGAGGCTGCGCTCAGCTCCTTGCTGACGTTCATGCTGGGCACTCGGCGATTATCCCAATTGTCTTTGAAGTGCACGGCATCGCCCGAGAGCACCACCGCGCCGGTTTTCGGCAGCTTCACCAGCAGCGACTGGTGCCCCGGCGTATGGCCTGGCGTGGAGAGAATGGTCACGCTGCCGTCGCCGAACACATCCTTGTCGCCCGACAACAGCTCGACCGGATGCGAGGGCTTGAAGCGCGGCTCGTTGTTGGCGCCGGGCCAATCATACTCGGCCTTCTGCACATAGAGCGTGGCCTGCGGGAACAGCTCGACATTGCCGGAATGGTCCGGGTGCGTGTGCGAGACCGCCATCGCCTTGACGTCATCGGGCTTGAGACCGAGCTGCTCGAGCTGGCCGGCAAGCGTCTTCGGCCTGCGCCAGGCGACGGCCTTCGGATCGGCGGGCGCAAGACCATTGGGCATGGCCGCGACGGCATCGGCGATGCCGGTATCCCACAGGAACCAGCCCTTGGCGTGCTTGATCAGATAGCAGCTGTCGACGAAGTCCATCGTCTTGCCCTCGTTCAGGCCGGGCGTCCAGCGCGAGATGTCGCCGGCAGTGCCCTCCCCGCAATTGAGGACGTAGAGCCTTTCGACCCCGGTCTTTTCCGATTGCGCCATCGCCGCGTGAGCGGACAAGGTGAGCACGGCGGCGGCGAGAGCGAGCTTGATCTTGAACGTGATTCTGGACGTCATCCCTGGTCCCTCCTTGGCAAGCCCTCGGGTCGGCTGCGACCGAGGATCAACCCCGGCCGCGCCGCAGAATTCCACGCCCGCAGATCACGTCAATGCGGGCAGGTCTCGACCTCGACCGTGACGTGGCTGAGCCGCTTCAGCCCGGCAAGCCGCTTCTTGTAGACGGCCGGTTGCTTCGGCTGGTCCGACACCACCGACAGCAGCACGGCGCAATGGCCGGGACCGACCTGCCAGAGATGCAGATCGGTGACGCGATCGTCGCCGACCTCCATGCGCGCCCGGATCACCCGCTCCAGCTTCTCGTCGGCGCGCACGTCGAGCAGCACCGCGCCCGAAGACTTGATTAGGCCGAACGCCCAGCTCGCGATCACGGCGCTGCCGATCAGGCCGACGGCGGGGTCGGCCCAGACCCAGCCCGAATACATCGCGACGACGAGCGCCCCGATCGCCAGCACCGAGGTCGCGGCGTCTGCCATGACGTGGACATAGGCGGCGCGGAGATTGTTGTCGTGATGATGGTGGTGGTGATCATGGTCGTGGTCATGATCGTCGTGATCATGATGCGCATGGCCGTGGCCATGATCATGGCCGTGGTGGTGATAATCGTGGCTATCGCGCAGCAGCCACGCGCTGACGAGATTCACGCACAGACCCAGCACGGCCACCGCAATCGCCTCGCCATAGACGATCGGCACTGGCGTGATCAGCCGCAGCACGCTCTCATAGGCGATCTCGACCGCGATCAATCCCAGGATGATCGCGCTGGAGAAGGCGGCGAGATCGCCGAACTTGCCGGTGCCGAAGGTGAAATGCGCGTTGCCGAGGTGCCGGCGCGCGAAGCGGTAGGCGAACGCGGCAATCCCCAGCGCCGCCGCGTGCGTACCCATGTGCCAGCCGTCGGCCAGCAGCGCCATCGAGCCGAACAGCGAGCCGGCGACGATCTCGCCAACCATCATGACCAGCGTCAGCACGACCACGAGCCAGGTGCGCCGCTCGTTCTCGTCATGCTTCTCGCCCAGGAAGGCGTGGTCATGGGTCCACTGTTCAATGGAGTGGGAATGCATCGAATTCTCCAGAAGATTCAGGTCTGTTGGCGCCCATTATAGACCGGGCAAGGCTGATTTTCTAAGGCCCAATCACCGTGCCGATTGACAGCCATGCTTAGTTTCGCTGTAATCTGGGCCATGGGGATTTGAGCGATCTCCCCACGAGGCGACATGCCCAAGTATCGCGTCCCGTTCGGTTCCTACGAGGACGCACCGACATGTCTACATTCACGACTATTTCATCCGATAAGCTGTCGCGCCTGATCGGCACGGCCAATGCTCCTGTCCTGATCGACGTCCGCACCGAGCAGGATTTTGCCGCCGACCGGCGGCTGATTCCCGGCTCGATCAGGCTCAGCCACGAGACCGTTGCGGAATGGGGCGGCGAGTTTGCCGGCCGCTCCGCCATCGTCTCCTGCCTGCGCGGCGCCAAGCTCGCACAGGGCACCGCCGCTTGGCTGAGGCAGCTCGGCGCCGACGCCGAAACCCTGGAAGACGGTTTTGAGGGCTGGAAGGCGGCCAAGCTGCCGCTGGTCGATGCCCGCAAGCTGCCGCCACGCGATGCCAAGGGGCGCACCGTCTGGGTGACGCGGGCGCGGCCGAAGGTCGACCGCATCGCCTGCCCCTGGCTGATCCGCCGCTTCGTCGATCCCAACGCGGTGTTTTTGTATGTGGCGCCGTCCGACGTGGTCGCCGTCGGCGAGCGCTTCAATGCCGCCCCGTTCGACATCGAGAACGTGTTCTGGAGTCACCGCGGCGAGCTCTGCACCTTCGATGTCATGATCGAGGAGTTCGGGATCGCGACCCCGCCTTTGCTCCGGCTCGCAACGCTGGTGCGCGGCGCCGACACCGCGCGGCCTGACCTCGCGCCGGAAGCACCCGGCCTGCTCGCGGCCTCGCTCGGGCTGTCGCGGATGTACGATGACGACCTCGAACAGCTCGAGGCCGGCATGCTGCTCTACGACGCCTTCTACCGCTGGTGCCGCGACGCCACGACCGAGACGCACAACTGGCCGACCAACAAGGTCAAGGCGTGATGGACACCCGCGCCGATCCAACGGAAGCTGATGCCGGTCACGGCATCAGCTTCGGCGAAGCCTTTCGCGTCTGGCTCCGCGTCGCCTGTCTGAGCTTTGGCGGGCCCGCGGGCCAGATCGCGGTGATGCACCGCATCCTCGTCGAGGAGAAGAACTGGATCTCCGAGGGCCGTTTCCTGCATGCGCTGAACTATTGCATGCTGCTGCCGGGCCCGGAGGCCCAGCAGCTCGCGACCTATGTCGGCTGGCTGATGCACCGCACCGCCGGCGGCCTGATGGCGGGCGGGCTGTTCGTCCTGCCCGGCATCATCGCCATCATGGGCCTGAGCTACATCTACGCGGCTTTCGGCAATGTCAGCTTCGTCGAGGCGCTGTTCTTCGGGCTGAAGGCCGCGGTGCTCGCCATCGTGGTCGAAGCGGTCTTCCGTGTCGGCAAGCGCGCGCTGAAGAACCGCATCATGATCGCGCTCGCGGCGATCGCGTTCGTTGCGATCTTCTTCTTCGCGGTCCCCTTCCCGATCATCATCATTGCCGCCGGCGTGATCGGATATGTCGGCGCAAGGCAAGGTCGTCCGGAATTCGCTCCGGCCGGTCACGGCCATGGCGGCAGCGGTGCCGTGATCGACAGCATGCTCGGCGAGGCTGTGCCCGAGCATGTCCGCCCCGACACCGCGCGCGCGATCCGCACAACTGCCCTATGGCTCGCACTCTGGCTGGTGCCCGTGATCGCGCTGATCCTGGTCCTCGGTCAGGCCAACGTGTTCAGCCAGATCGCGCTGTTCTTCTCCAAGATGGCGCTGGTCACGTTCGGCGGCGCCTATGCGGTGCTGGCCTATGTCGCCCAGCAGGCGGTCGAGCATTATCACTGGCTGAAACCGCACGAGATGCTCGACGGCCTCGGCATGGCCGAGACCACGCCGGGCCCGCTGATCATGGTGCTCCAGTTCGTCGGCTTCATGGCGGCCTACCGCGATCCGAGCGGACTGTCACCGATGCTTGCGGCGACCTTGGGCGGCCTGCTCGCGACCTGGGTCACCTTCACGCCCTGCTTCCTCTGGATCTTCGTCGGCGCCCCCTATATCGAGCGCCTGCGCGGCAACACGGGGCTGGCCGGCGCGCTGAGTGCGATCACGGCAGCGGTCGTCGGCGTGATCCTCAATTTGTCGATCTGGTTCGCGCTCCACACGCTGTTCCGCGAGACCGTGCCGGTGCACGCCTTCCCGCTGAATTTCGACATGCCGGTGCTGCGAAGCGTGGACATCCCCGCGCTGCTGCTGGCGATCGCGGCGGCAACCGCGATCTTCCGCTTCAAGCTGGGGATGCTGACGGTGCTGGCGGGCAGTTGCGCTGCCGGTGTGGTGCTCCGGCTGGTGGGAGTGATCTGAGGCGCTGCTAGCCCCACCCTCCCTGTCGTCGCCCGGCTTGACCGGGCGACCCAGTACGCCGAGACAGTCGTGTTTGAACGGATGAGCCGCGGCGTACTGGATGCCCCGCTTTCGCGGGGCATGACACCGCCGTCGTAGGGGCAGACTGCCCCCTACCCCATCCGCGAGAACCGGAAATTGCAGTGGCTCGCGCCGCCGGCCAGCGTTTGCGTCCTCTCCAGATGGATGCCCCGCGTTGCATAGGCATCGAAATCAAGCCCGCAAATGTTCGGCAGGATCTCCTTGTCGCCGTGCCGCGCTGCGAATTTGCAGAAGCCGCAGGCCTTGTAGTCGATGCCGAACTCAAACTTGTCACCCGGACCGGGCGCGACGAAGTCGTAGACGAAATCCTCCGGAAACGCGTCCCGATGGCCGCTTGTCGCACTCAACGCCGCCTGGTCGCGCAGCAAGGCCTGGTTCTCTGGCGACATGAACTGACGTCCCGAGGCGAGACGTTCCGCTTCGGGCACCGTCAGCAATTGCGCCTTGTAGGTTTCCCGCTCGATCTCGCCGATCACGGGCAGCGGCACACCATGTCGCCGCAACACGCGGCTGATCGCCATGAAGCCGATCAGGCGCATGAAGAAATCGCTCATGCGGCTCGCCGCGCCGCCGACATAAGGCATCTGGGTAAGCACGATCTCGAACTCGCCCATCACCTCCTGCCTGATGCCTTCGATATCGGCGAGATGCGCGCGCTCGCGCAGCATCGCTTCCGCAAGATCGAGCCGCTGGCGCATGGCGGCCTCCATGGCACCGCGATGTGCCTCATAGAAGGGATGGACGGTCTCAGCCATTGGACACCTGACACATCGCAAGGTCGGCGACAGCGGCGATCATTCAGCCGCGATCGCCTCGATCTCCAGCAGCCATTTGCTGGCGACGGTTTCAACGACGACGACCGTCAAGGCGGGCTCGTGTTCGCCGAGCACCTTACGCCTGATCATGCGGTTGGGCACGAGTTGGCTCCGATCGGTCAGGAACGTCGTGACCTTGACCAGATGCCCCACGCCGAGACCGGCGGCGGCGAGCACCGCGATGACGTTGCGCCAGGCCTGCTCGCATTGCGCCTCGAATCCCTCCGGCACGGCGCCGTCGGTCTCCTCGGGCACCTGGCCGCTGACGAACAGCAGGCGCCGATGCTGGCTGAGCTCAACGCCCATGCTGTAACCACCGGCGGGCGGATGCACCGTTGCGGGATTGTGGGTGAGGATGTGAGCCATGTCAGTTTGCTTCCTGTTCGACGAATTCCAGCGCCAGCCCATGCGTGACGGCGGGCGGGACCAGCAGCATACGCCCCGTCATCGCGAAGCCGACGCCGTTGCTCTCCAATGTCCGCCGCGTCGCATCGAGATCGGCGACTGTGATGCGCGCAGCGCAGAAGCGTGGCGATGAGCCCCCTTCGACGCCCGGCAGCCGACGCGCCAGCTCGGACGGGCCGAGCAACGTGATCCGGTTATTGCGGTCGCCGACTGTCAGGCTATCGGGTGCAAGCTCGGCGGGGCCTTCCATGAGGCGCTCGAGGAAATCGCGATGGGCCGCCGGCTCCGGCGCCGACATCACGATTTCGACCACGCGCGCGGCGCCGTTGGCATGCCGCTGATATTCCGGCTTCCAGAACAGTTCCGGCGGATGACGCTGCTGGCACGTGAAGAACGCGATCCCGGGCATGGCGGGATCGGTCGCGAAGGCCAGGGAAAATCCAACGCGCGCCTTGCCTCCATCCGGCAGCACCGCATCGCGGCCAAAATCAAACGGCGCGTAGGCACCGATGCCATCGGCCCTGAAGCGCGCCGCATCGGCATGGGCGTCGGTGCTGTGCAGGACCAGCATCGACATGCCTTCGGCCTTCTTCAGGAAATCCCGGTTGTGGGCCGCGAAGCTGAAATGGCCTTGTGTTGCTGCGGGCACCAACGCCTCGTTCGTAACGGCCAGCAGCTCCACGAAATTGTCGCCGAACTGCGCAAGGCGATTGCTGGTTCCGAACGGATGCTCGCCTGCTGGCGTGAGGCTGAAGCCCAGCCTCTGCCAATCCTGCGCGGTCTGTTCGAGATCGTGGACGCAAACGACGAAATGATCCAGTCGGCGGGGCATGGGTTTCTCCGGATTGCGCGCCGACCGTATCCGGCGAGATCGCCACGGCACAAAGCATTATTCCTGCAGTTCAGCGCAAGAAAATCTATTGCAAGGCCGCAGGCGATCGGTGTCAAACTTGCCGTGCGATGACCTACACCCTTCCGCCGCTCAACGCGCTCCGCGCCTTCGAAGCCGCCGCGCGCCATCTCAGCTTCAAGCTCGCCGCGCACGAATTGCACGTGACGCCCGCGGCCGTGGGGCAGCAGGTGAAGGCGCTGGAGGCGCGTCTCGGCGTGCAGCTGTTCGAGCGGCTGCACAAGCAGCTCGTCCTCACCGCGGCCGGCCAGGCCTATCTGCCCGGAATATCCGACGGCTTTCGTCGCATTGCGGATGCGACCTCGCGATTGAAGCCGGCGGGTGCGGTGCTGCTGCAGCTCGGGGTCCATGGCGCCTTCGACCTCCGCCGGCTCGATCTGGCGGAGTTTCGCAGCGCGCATGCGGAGATCGGCTTGCGCGTGCTGCAGCCCGCCGGCCTGCACGAGCTGGTCGAAGGCAAGGTCGACGTGCTCATCGCGCGCGGCCTCGGCCACCATCCCGGCTATCGCTGCGACCGGATCGATGAGGGATCGGGTCTCGGCGACTGGCTGATTGCACCCGAGGGCACCGCGGATTGCCCCGAGATCGTCAGCTTCCGCGAGTGGCTGCGCGCCCTGTCGGCCAAGGTTTCGCTCGGCAACCGCCGCCCTCGCCTCGTCGGCACCTAGCAAATTGCCCGTCGAGGCCGAGCAAGAACTCGGCATTTCGGGGAGTTGATGTACGATTCTGTTCATGACGAATCGCACATTCAAGTCCGGCGAGAGCCGAGAGCAACTCAGTCTGCTTCCAGCGCGGGTTGAGGACTATGTCGGGGC
>NZ_DASYWN010000035.1:0-113918 GCF_035935975.1 Bradyrhizobium sp. | reverse complement strand
CATAGTCCTCAACCCGCGCTGGAAGCAGACTGAGTTGCTCTCGGCTCTCGCCGGACTTGAATGTGCGATTCGTCATGAACAGAATCGTACATCAACTCCCCGAAATGCCGAGTTCTTGCTCGGCCTCGTCGGGCAAAACACGCCATCCATTGGTCGAGACCGTCCGTTGAAAATATGCCGCTTTACCGAAATTCGGAAACAGCGTATCCATCGCCCCAAATTCCGTCATTGCGAGGAGCGAAGCGACGAAGCAATCCAGACTGCCTCCGCGGAGCAATTCTGGATTGCTTCGCTACGCTCGCAATGACGATGTTGATATAGTGGTGCACCAAAGCGGCAGTCTCGTGCCCCGGACGCAGCGCAGCGTCTCTTTGACGATGCGCTGCAGAGCCGGGGCCCATGCATCAGCGAACTCTGTAGCCTCCTGGATCCCGGCTCTGCGCCGCAGCGCTGGCGCGCTGCAGCGCGTCCGGGATACGAGAGAATGGGGCCATCGCCACACACATTGGCTCGCAATGACGAGTCCGTGAGGTCGAGGTCCCTCCCCAACCCTCTTGCAGGCACATTCGTCCTTGTAACAAAACTGTCATACAGCAAAACTAAACGATGCCGGGGGCCGCGGCCGCGGCCATTCGCCTCATCGCAGGAGAGACTTGATGCGCCGTTCACTGGTGTTGCTGTCAGCCGGACTGACCGTGCTGACCACCGGATTTGCCGCCGCCCAGAACAACAACACGCCACGTAACCTGATCCTGTTCATTCCGGACGGCCTGCGTGCGCTGAAGGTGACGCCGGAGACGGCCCCGGCAATGGCCGCGGTTCGCGACAAGGGCGTCAACTTCAAGAACTCGCACTCGCTCTTCCCGACCTTCACCATGGCCAACGGCTCGGCAATGTCGACCGGCCATTATCTCGGCGACACCGGCGTGTTCTCCAACACGATCTGGACCAACTACACCTCGGTCCCCGCCGGCGACACGGTCGTCCCCTTCATCGAGAACGACGCCGTACTCGGCGACATCGACGAGCATTTCAAGGGCGACTATCTCAACGAAGAGACCATCCTGAAGATGGCCCGTGACAAGGGCCTCAGCACCGCCGCGATCGGCAAGGTCGGCCCGACCTACCAGTTCGATCACACCGACAAGCCCGAGAAGCCGGGTCTGCATTCGGTCGTGTTCGACGACTCCACCGGTGCAAAGAACGGCGTGGCGCTGTCGGACGAGGTGAAGGCGGCGCTGACCAAGGCCGGCCTGCCCCTCGCCACCCCGCCGCGCGGCGACAACTCCAAGGCGGGCGATGCAAAGACGCCCGGCACCACCGTTGCCAACGTCGCGCAGCAGGCCTATTTCGCCGACGTCGCCACCAAGGTGGTGCTGCCGATGTTCAAGGCGCGCAACAAGCCGTTCGTGCTGGTGTTCTGGTCGCGCGACCCCGATGGCAGCCAGCACAACACCGGCGACAGCCTCAACCAGATCAAGCCCGGCATCAACGGGCCGACCTCGATGGCCGGCATCAAGAACGCCGACGACAATCTCGCCCAGATCCGCAAGGCGCTGGATGAGCTCGGCCTTGCCGCCACCACCAACATCATGGTGCAGGCCGACCACGGCTTCTCGACCATCTCCAAGGAAAGCAAGACCAGCCCCTCGGCCAAGCTCAGCTATGACGACACGCCGAAGGACTTCCTGCCGATGGGCTTCCTGGCGATCGACCTTGCGAAAGCGCTCGACCTGCCGCTGTTCGACCCCAACGACAAGAACGCGAAGATCGAAGGCAACAAGCATCCGAAGGCCGGCAACGGCGTGCTCGGCAAGGATCCGGAGAAGCCCGATCTCGTCGTCGCCACCAATGGCGGCTCCGACCTGATCTACCTGCCGAACAAGGACAAGAAGCTGGCGGCGAAGACCATCAAGGCGCTGCTCGAGCAGGACTACGTTTCCGGCCTGTTCGTCGAGGACTCGCTCGGCCGCTTCCCCGGCACGCTGCCGCTGTCGAGCATCAATCTGCGCGGCAAGTCGGCAACGCCGACGCCGTCGATCGTCGTCAACTTCCGCTCCTATGCCAGCGATTGCGGCGAGGCGCCGACCAACTGCTCGGTGCAGGTGGCCGACACCGTGCTGCGGCAGGGCCAGGGCATGCATGGCAGCTTCAGCCGCGGCGACACCATGAACTTCATGGCCGCCATCGGTCCGGACTTCAAAACCGCCTATGTCAGCGAGATCCCGGTCAGCAATGCCGACGTCGGCATGACCGCCGCCCAGCTGCTCGGCCTGCGCGGCGCGCAGAACGGCGGCCTGGTCGGCCGCGTGATGTCGGAGGCGCTGCCCAACGGCATCGTGCCGAAGGCGTATGCCGGCACGCAGAAGTCAAAGCCGGCCGAGGGCGGCCTGGTGACCGTGCTGAACTTCCAGCGCGTCGGCAGCCAGCGTTATTTCGACGCCGCTGGCTTCCCCGGCCGCACGCTGGGGCTCGAGGTGGACAAGCTCGGGATGGAGACCGGCAAACAAAAAACGGCGGGGAAGTAACCCCGCCGCTTCGCTCGCGCCCCGCAAGGGGCGCGCGATAAAGGGAATACTTACATGCCGATGTCGAACACGTTCGGCAGCTGGCCCGCCAGAGGCAGCGCGGTGGCGCCGAGGAACGTCGCCACCATCGCCATCAGGCGACGGTTGTTCTGGCGCTTGCCGCGCATCTGGCCGGCGATCCACTCCAGCATCTCGCTGTTCACCTTCGACGCATAGGCCGGCGCCCAGCTCTCGATGTCGCGATCGGCCGACAGCGCAACGCTGCGCGGCGGCACCTTCAGGCCCGAAGCGCTCGCGGCGTAATGGGCCACCGCCTTCGCCAGCAAATCGTCGAACCGGCCGCCATCGGTGCGCTCGGTCGCAGCTTCGTTGATCTCGAACAGGGCTTCGGCTTCAGCGCGGCTGACCGGCTGGTCGTTGACGGCGGTAGCGGTCAGGATGCGTGCGCACCAGGCGGTGTCATCGGCATCGAGCGAGCGGGAGAAATGGACCCGGCCCTTGGTGGTCGGGCCTTCGCCCGTGATCACGCCGTCGCGGACGATGGTCAGTGCGTGGGCCGAGGTATCACGGCAGGACGGTTCGAGGGACGGCGAGTCAGCAGACTTAGGCGCAGCGGCGGACATAGTTCACTTCCAGATTTCTTCTGATCGACCAGCATTTCCATGCAGGCCGTAAAGGGGTGGTTAAGGATTCGATACGGGGATCGCGACTTTTCTCAATGGTTGCCGATTAGTCGCTACGAGGACCGTTTCGGTTCCAGAGAGCGTCGGGCGAGCGTGATGAGGGTCATAAAAGGCTTTATCGCGGCAATCGAGACCGTGAAGCCCCGGTGGAGATGTTTCGCCGCAGGTGCCCGCGTAACAAAAATGTGCTGTAAGATCAGCCCTTCAGAGGAGGAATTCACATTTTACTTCAAGCAGTTCAGTCGGCGTTCACTTGAGGCCGCCAAGCCCCTATAATGGCAATGACGGCCGCAGACTATTTCTCCAGTCAATTCAATATGATGAGGTAGAACCATGACACTTCCGATCGGCACCACCGCCCCCGACTTCGAAGCCGAGACCACCGAAGGGAAGATCAAGTTCCACGACTGGATCGGCAACAGCTGGGCTCTCCTGTTCTCGCACCCCAAGGACTTCACGCCGGTTTGCACGACCGAGCTCGGCGCGCTCGCCAAGCTGAAGCCGGAATTCGACAAGCGCGGCGTCAAGCTGATGGGCCTCTCCGTCGATCCGGTCGACCGCCATGCGAAGTGGTCGGAGGACATCAAGGAGACGCAAGGCGCAGCTCCGAACTATCCGATGATCGGCGACACCGATTTCAACGTCTCGAAGCTGTACGAGATGCTGCCGGCCTCGACCTCGGGCGATCCCCTCACCCGCACGCCGGCCGACAACCAGACCGTCCGCAACGTCTTCATCATCGGACCGGACAAGAAGATCAAGCTGGTGCTGGTCTATCCGATGACCACCGGCCGGAACTTCCAGGAGATCCTGCGCGTCGTCGACTCGCTCCAGCTCACCGCCAAGCATCGCGTCGCCACCCCGGCCGACTGGTCGCAGGGCGAGGACGTGATCATCGCGGGCTCGGTCTCCAACGACGAGGCCAAGACGATCTATCCGCAGGGCTGGAAGGAGCCGAAGCCCTACATCCGCATCGTGCCGCAGCCGAAGTAACCCCACCGTCATTCCGGGGCGGTCCGCAGGACCGAACTCTGGTGCGCAATTGCGCACCTGAGAATCTCGAGATCCCGGGTCTGGTCCTTCGGACCATCCCGGGATGACGACTTTAAATTAAGCCGCGTGCACGCGGTCCAGGAAGCCGTCGACCTCGGCCTTCAGGTGCAGGCTTTCGCCTGACAGCGCCTGGGCGGATGCAAACATCCGGCTCGACGTCTCGCCGGTCTCGCTCGCGCCCTTGGCGGCGTGACGAACGTTTACCGCAACATCAGCAGTACCTGAGGCCGCAGCGCGAACGCTGGCCGCGATGTTGTGGGTGGCGCTCCGCTGCTGCTCGACCGCTGCCGAGATCGAGCTCGCGATGCCGCTGATACGCTCGATGGTCTGGCCGATCCCCTTGACCGCGGCGACCGACTCCTCGGTCGCAAGCTGCATGCTCGCGATCTGGCTCGAGATCTCTTCGGTCGCCTTCGCGGTCTGGCCGGCGAGCGTCTTGACCTCCTGAGCCACCACCGCAAAACCGCGGCCGGCATCGCCGGCGCGCGCGGCCTCGATGGTGGCGTTGAGCGCCAGCAGATTGGTCTGTTCGGCAATCGAGGTGATCAGCTTGACGACGTCGCCGATGCGCGCGCCCGCCTCGGAGAGCTGCGCGATGCGCTGGTCGGTCGCCTCGGCCTGCCGCACCGCTTCCGCGGAGATCTCGCTGGATTCCTGCACCCGGCGGGTGATCTCGGAGATCGACTGGGACAGCTCGTCGGACGCTGACGCGGCCGAGCGGACGTGGTCAGACGCACTTTCGGAGGCGCCTGCCGACTGCGCCGACAGATCGGCGGTGGAGCGCGCCGTGTCGGTAAGCTGCCGCGCCGCCCGTTCGAAATCGCCGGAAGAGGTCAGCACCTTGTCGAGGATGCCGCCGACGCTGCCGCGGAACTGTTCGACGAAGTTGCGCAGCTCCGCCTTGCGCTGCTCGGCCGCGGCCGCCGTGGCCGCACTCTGCTCGCTGCGCAGACGCGCCCGCTCCAGCGAATTGCTCCTGAATACTGCGACCGTGCGGGCGATCTCGCCGATCTCGTCGGCGCGATCCTCGCATTCGATCTCGACGTCGCTCTGGCCGTTGGCCAGCGCCGTCAGCGAGTGCGTGACCGAGCCGAGCGGCCTGGTGACGCGGCGAACGATCAGCAAAGTGAGCGCCAGGACCAGCAGCGCGGCAAGGCCAGCGGCCGCCGCCATGCTCGAGATCGCCTGGGCCAGCATGCTCTCGAACTGCGCCATGGGGATGCCGACATAGAGAATGCCGACAACCTTGCCGGCCGCATCCTGCACCGGGAAATAGGCGGTCATGAAGGACTTGCCGAACAGCGTCGCCGGGCCCCGATAGGCCTCGCCACGGCGCAGCGCGCCCTGCCCCGGATGATCGGCGGCGAGCTGGGTGCCGACGGCGCGGTCGCCGTTCTCCTTCTTCACATTGGTCGAGCGGCGCACGAACTGCCCGCTCGCATCGTCGAACACGAACAGGGTGGCATTGCCGCCGACATAGGACACCGCGCGATCGACGATGGCGTGATCCCTGAAGTCCGGCATTTTGGATATCTCGATGCGCGCCACCGCGCCGTCCCGCATCGTGATCCTGGCGTCGGGCACGATCTCGGCAAAGGCCAGCGCCAGCGTGCGCAGATTGACCTCGATGTCGCGCAGCGCGCGGTCATTGAAGGCGGAGGTGAGCGACCAGTAGCCGGCGCCGACCACGAGCGCCGTGTTCACGGCGATCAGCAGCACCGCACTCAGGACGGCCTTGGTGCCCAGCTTGAAGCGCGGCAAGAACTTCGCCGTTAGTGAGTTAGACATGAATGGAACCATCCTCGGAATTCCTGCATATTCATGCAATCGGCTTACGGGCCTATTAACGACGGTTCACAGCGCCGCCCGCGGCATGGTTTCCAGTTTGTAAACGAGGCCCCTCCTGACCCCGCCAAGCGCGCCGCCTGTCGTCGTCTGGTTCCGCGATGACCTCCGCCTATCCGACCATCCCGCCCTCCATGCTGCCGCCAGGACCGGCGCCCCGGTGATCTGCCTCTATGTGCTGGACGACGCGGCCGGCCGGGCACTGGGCGGCGCGGCCCGCTGGTGGCTGGCGCAGTCGCTACGGGCGCTCGGCGCCGACATCGCCACGCGCGGCGGAGCGCTGATCCTGCGCAAGGGACCGGCCGCCAAGGTGGTCACCGAGGTTGCGCGCGAGAGCGGCGCGAGGACCGTCCACTGGAACGGGATTGCGCAGGCGCCGCATCAGGCGGTTGAAAAACAGCTCGAAGCGGCGCTGGCAAAGCTCGGCGTGGACTCGCAGAGCTGTCCCGGCGACCTGCTGGTCCCGCCCTCGGCGATCCGCAACAAGGAAGGCCGGGGCCTGCGCGTGTTCACGCCGTTCTGGCGGCGCGTGCTCTCGCTCGGCGATCCGCCGAAGCCCCTGCCCGCACCGAAGGAGCTGCGCCCGGCATTGAGGATCGCCAGCGACAGGCTGGAGAGCTGGAAGCTCGCGCCGGCCAAGCCCGATTGGGCGGGCGGCCTGCGCGAGACCTGGACACCGGGCGAGGCCGCGGCCCGCACACGCCTGCGCGACTTCCTCAAGCACATCGCGCGCGGCTATGTCGGCGATCGCGATCGCCCGGACCGCGAGGGCACCTCAGGCCTGTCACCGCATTTGCGGTTCGGCGAGCTCAGCCCGCGCCAGGTCTGGCACGCCGCGCGCTTCGCTGCGGCCGAGCATCCCGCGATCGGACCCGGCGTCGAAAAGTTCCTCAGCGAGCTCGGCTGGCGCGAGTTCTGCCGCCACCTGCTGCACGATCACCCCAACCTCGCCACCGCGAACCTGCAAACAAATTTCGACGACTTCCCCTGGAAGGCCGACAGCAAAGCGCTCGCCGCCTGGCAGCGCGGGCGCACCGGCTACCCCATCGTCGATGCCGGGCTGCGTGAGCTCTGGCACACCGGCGTGATGCATAACCGGGTCCGGATGGTGGTGGCGTCTTTCCTGGTCAAGCATCTCCTGATCGACTGGCGCGACGGCGAGAGCTGGTTCTGGGACACGCTGGTCGATGCCGATGCCGGCAGCAATCCCGCCAACTGGCAATGGGTCGCCGGCTGCGGCGCCGACGCCGCGCCCTACTTCCGCGTGTTCAACCCAACGCTGCAGGGCGAGAAGTTCGACCCTGACGGGACCTATGTCAGGCGCTGGGTGCCGGAGCTGACGGACATGCCGGCGAAGCTGATCCACCAGCCCTGGCAGGCGACACCGATCGAGCTGGCAAGCGTCGGCGTCACGCTCGGCAAGACCTATCCGCAGCCGATCGTCGATCACGCGAGGGGACGCGAACGCGCGCTCGCCGCCTACGCAAGGATCCGCAAAGGTTGAGCGTTGCTTTGACACAATTATGAAACCCGCTATCGTCATCGCTCCATACAAACCGTGGGGGACGATATGGACGACGAAAAGCCGGTCACCGAACAGGTGATGGAGACGATGACCACCGCCGTGGAAGCGACCAAGGACGCCGCTGTCACCGCCGTCAAGAAGGTGAAGAAAGCTGCAAAGAAGGTCGCGAAGAAAGTAGCGCCGAAGAAGGCTTCGAAGAAGAAAGCCAAGAAGGCTGCAAAGAAGACCTCGAAAAAGGCTGCGAAGAAGTCGGCGAAAAAAGCCGCGAAGAAAACTGCCAAGAAGTCTGCGAAGAAGGCTCCCAAGTCGAAAAAGAAGGCCAAGAAGGCCAAGCGCTGATCGCAACGCGCGAAAGTCTCCGGGTGCGGGCGCCCCCGGGGACTTCTCCCTACCCCCGCCGCTTGGCGGCGCGCCGGCCCGGATGATGCTCGCCTTGCGGATCGCGGAATTCGCTGCGATGGCCGCGCCGGTCCTCGGCGTTGAAGCGCCGCTTCTTTTCGGCCGAGCCGAACGCCTTGATCACCTTCCTGCCATTGACCTTCTTGATGACGTAGCCGCCCTCGGTCATCGAGAACGGCTCCGTCAGCGTTCCCTTGTGGTCGAATTTGGTGCCGCGCGGATGCTTGAACGGCTCGAACCAGGACGGATAGACGAAGTTCGACATCTCGAAGCCGCCGACGCGGAATGAGTCCTCCTCCACGGCGTCGCAGACCTCATAGGCGTATTGGGTGTTCGGGTTCTTGTCGGCCCAGAGATTGGCCATGGGGTCGAGCACCATCTCGAACAGCTCGTGCGAGGCCGCAACGCTGACCGGCTCATCGCCCAGCGCCTTGACGAATATCTTGGAGATCGGCTGGCCGCGATGCGTCAGCTCGTGGCGCCCGAGCATGTTCTTGTGCGAGGCATCATCGAAATAGACCAGCTGCCAGTCGGCCGCCTTCGGCTTGCGCGTGACATAGAGGTCGACCGGATAGCCCCACACCGGCAGGAAATGCTGGTCGTAGCACTTCTGCAGCGCCGCGGTGAGCTTGCTCATCATGCGGCCGCTGATGCTCTCCTCCGCATAGTTGATGCAGGCAATCCGGACCGGCTTTAAGGACCGGCCGAGCAGCGCGCGTCTCGCCTTCTTCATGGAAATCACCGCCTGAAAGGGCAACTGAAATGCCGCCAGCCTAGCACGCGGCGCCCTGCACGTCAGGGATGTATTCCCCGGGCCTTCCGCCTAGAACCGCCGATTGACCACGAACACCGCCGCCGCGCACATCGCCATGCCGGCAATCGCGAGCGCATCGAGCTTCTCGCCGAACAGCAGATAGGCCATCAGCGCGGTCACGGCGGGCACCAGATAGAACAGGCTCGCGACCGACGTCGCCGCGGCGTGGCGGATCAGCCAGTAGAGCAGCCCGATCGATCCGATCGAGAGCGCCACCGCAAGCCAGGCCAGCGCCAGCACGAACTCCCGCGTCCAGTGCACCACGCGGTCCTCGAACAGGAAGGCGCCGACCGTGAAGAAGATCGTGACGGAGACGTATTGCACCAGATTGCCGGCGCGCCAGTCGATGTGGTTGCAGTAGCGGCGCTGGTAGAGCGTGCCGAGCGTGATGCTGATCAGCGAGACCACCGAGGCGAGCCAGCCGAGCCCGGCCTCACCCGTCATGGGACGGCCGTGCAGGATCAGCACCACACCGCCGAGACCGAGCACGAGGCCGGCCCATTGCACCGGCGTCACCTTCTCGCCGAGCCAGCGGTTGGCGATGGTCGAGGTCAGGATCGGCTGCAGGCCGGGAATCAACGCGGAGAGCCCGGCCGGAATCGAATGCGCGATCGCGATCGCGGTACCGCCGAGATAGAAGCCGTGGACCAGGATGCCGGAGACCGCGCTGTGCGCGATGCCGATGCGATCGGGCAATTTCGGTCGCGCGATGGCTGCGATGATCGCCATCAGGCCGACCACGATCGCCATGCGGATGGCGAGATAGGTCAAGGGATCGGCGTTGTGGATGACATATTTGGTGCCGATGAATCCGGTGCTCCAGAGCAGCACGAACAGGATCGGCGCGGCGCGGACGGTCAGGGCTTCTTGATTATGGTTCATTGTCGCCCTCATTGCCCGATGGGGGCCTATGCGGCAATGCGAATTTCTCGTCCGCCGATGCTGCGCTGCGTCGGACCGCGGCTTGGCTCAGCCGCTCACCATTCTTCCGGACAGGGGTCGATGATCTTCCAGAGATCCATGCCGTTCTTGATCTTCTTCATGTCGGTGGTGAGCCCGCCATTGCGGCGGATCCAGTCCTTCACCGTGTCGGGGTAGTAGGACATCAGGTCGGACGTCCCCGCCGCGCTGGTGACCTTGATGCCGAAGGTGAAGGCCTTGTCGTAATAGGCCTGATGGAAGCCGAGGCTGGCGCGGGGCGTCACGCAGATCTTGTTCATCGGCACGATGCCGAGCACGAGGGTGCAGGCCGAGTTGCAGATGCCGTCGATGATGACGCGCTCGCCCTTCTCGCGGACGCGCTGGTACTTGGCCTTGTACTCCTCGACATAGCCGCCGTGGTCGCGCGTGATGTGCAAATCCGCGCGCGCCGGCGAGACGGCGGCGAGGCAGAGCAACAGCAGGCTCAGGAGCGTGATGCGCATGGCGACAGGACGGTGAAAACCTTGCAGGAACGGACCGGCCTCAAGAGCACCCCAAAGCACCCCAAATGGCCCGCAGGAATCTTTTACCGAATTCTTCTTGGTCATACTTGTGTGGGAAATTCCTTAAGCATCCCGAAAAGGCCAAAAATGGGCAGGCTGGGACGGGCCCCCTCCGGCAATTCTGTCACACCCACCCGGGAATCTGCGGCCCAGGCCCCGGATTCCGGTGGCCGGACGGGTGCCCTGGCGGCTCGAAATGGTTATAACGGCTGTGCTATTTGCGCTGGTTCCGGAGAATCGAGATGAGCAAGTTGAAGCTTGTAGCCGCGGTTGCTGCCCTGTCGGCGGCAATCCTAGCCCCTGGCCTTGCGGAGGCGCGGGGACATCATCGGTACCACCGCTACGCCAACCCGCTGCCCTACTCGATCAGCTATCTGCACAATTACGGCCCCGGCATCACCCCCGGCACCTTCGCCCTCTACGACGGCCCGTCGACCAACCATTGCTACCGGAGCTCGTCCGCCTACATCGGCCAGGACCGCCGCCGGCATCCCTGCTTCTGAGGGGCACCGGCGCGTCCGCTGCGGGCGTCCCTATTTCGCGGCGCCCGACTGCAGCAATTGCTTCTCGATCTCATAGACCGGCAGCTTGACGAGGTCCTTGCCGACCTCGCCGTGAAGCGCCTTGCGCACGACGTCCGAATAATCGGCGCGGATCATGCCCAGCGCACGCGGTGAAGCCACCATGGTCAGCGCCGAGGTCTCTCCCGCGTTGACCGCGGCATCGAGCCGGCCGGCGAGGCTCCGCAGGAAGGCGCGCTCGGCTTCATCATGCCAATCGGTCTGCTCGACCGAGCTGCGCGCACCGCCTGTGGCGCCATGCAGTCGGCCTGGCGCGTCACTACCTTGCGCGCTGGTCGCGGGATTGGGCTGCTCGTGCACCTCCCTGGTGTGGAGGTTCGGAAACATCTCGTCGCCGAGGTTTTCCAAAATCAGCGCCTTGCGCCCATCGCACACGACCAGCCAGTCACCCTTGTCGATTCTCATCTTGTCCATTGCACAGCTCCAAACAAACGTGGGCCTGACCGGTTGCGGACCGGCCCGGCGGCGCTTCGCATTCCGCGAAACGCCTGCCCACATCGGCAAGACTAGGGACGAAGCCGCCCGTGCGAATTGCGCAAGATCAAGGATGGCAGCGATGTGCTGCGGTGCGGACGGCCCGGCAGGCGCGGCATGGCCAGTCGCGAGAAGCCAAGCTAGTGTTGCGGTGTTGGATCAGACCCGCGGCGGGTTGGCTGAAGATTTGTTCATCAGCATTACATTTCGGTTCCGCCACAATTTGATCAGAACTACTTCGATATCCTGTTTTGCGTAAGTAGAGGAAGACATCATGAAGCTTAAGATTGGCCTCGTCGCCGCGTCCCTGTTCGGTGCCGTCCTGGCATCGCCGGCGGCGTCCGCCATGCCCATTGCGCCTGCACCTGCGGTCCCGCAGGTTTCCGCCGTCGAGCAGGTCCGTACGGTCTGCGACGCCTGGGGGCGCTGTTTCTGGCGTCCGAACTATTATGGCTATTACGCACCGCGGCCGTACTACGGCCCCCGCTATTATGGACCGCCGCGCTATTACGGCGGCGGCTACGGCCCGCGCTATGGTTATCACGGCTATCGCCGCTGGTGACGTTTCGAAGGGGCCCTCGGGGCCCCTTCGCTTTTGCGAGATGATGAACGCGCCGGCGCGACCAGCCTGGAGCAGTTCCAAAACTGATCTAGATCAAAGTGAAAATTCCCAACGCCGTCATTCTGTGTCGATGGCCGACTTAATTGTTTTCAGATGCCCGCAGACGGGCATGAATGTGCAGACGCATCTGGAAAAGCAGCAGAAACCGGAGGGACGCAGCTTCGAGTCCTTTGCCTGTCCCGCCTGCACGCGGCTTCATTTCATCGACCTTTCGTCCGGCCAGCCGATGAGCCGAGACCGTTGACGGTGACAATGATCTGGCGCCTCTAATGGCATGACGTCCGCAATACTACGGCTACGAAAACCGGTTTACTGGTGCGACAAGTTTCGCCATTGATTGCGATGTACAGATATTCATTTAATTGTCACATTGCAGAAACTGGCCAGCGCATGTTTTTTGACGCTCTCGCCCCCTCCTCCGCCCTTCAGTTGGTCCGGTTTGCCGATATCGATGCGTTTCGGCCGGCCGAACATCTGGAAGATTCCCGGAGCATTCCACTCGACGTCGCCAATTTTGCCGCGGCGCGCGTGATCGTGAACCTGCCGGGATGCCGGATCATCGTGGCAAGGTCGTTTGCGCGCATCCTCGATACCGTCTATCGCGCGCCGGGGGGCATGGTGATCCTGCCGATGACCGACGATTTGCAGGCCAGCTCGAGCGGGATCGAGCTCGACTCGCGCTTCTATGTGGCCTTGCGTGGCACTCATGATTGCCATTTCGTCGAGCCCAAGATCAATCATCACGCGCTGATCATGTTCTCACCCGCGCTTAGGGATCGCGGCTGGTTCGACCGCGCCGATGCGGTGTGGGTACGCATCGCGGACCCCGCGGCTCATCTCCACGCGCGACAGATCGTGCTCGATATCCTGAGGACCGCGTCCGTCAACCCGTTCATGTTCGAAACCAGGGAGGTCGCCGCGCATCTCCAGGAGGGCCTGCTGCTCGCCCTCGATGACCTGTTTCGGATTGACCCGTTGTCGGACCGCACCGCCCCGAGTGCCGGCGCGCGATGCGCCAAGCTCGTGGAGCGGATCGACGATTTCGTCGCGGCCTATCCGACTTCACCGATCTATACCGCCGATCTCGCCGGTGAATTCGGTGTCTCGGTCCGGACGCTCAGCGGTGCGGTGAGCAAGGTGCGCGGCATGAGCCTGCATCAATACATCCGCCTGAAGCGGCTCTGGGCCGCTCGCACCCAGCTCCTCAGGAGCGGTGGCACGTCGGTTGCGACATGCGCACGCGCCCAGGGCTTCCATCATCTGGGCGAGTTCGCTGCGGCCTACCGCGCGACCTTCCACGAGGCTCCCTCGGACACGCTGGCACGGGCCCGGCGAACGGTCTTTCCCGCGAGCTCACACTCCGGCGCAGGCTCCTCGACCTCACAGCCGGGAACCAGTTCCCTCGCACCGCGTTGACTTCCCAGGCACCCCGCGCATCTCCCACGCGGGGTTTTTCTCGCCATCAACAGCCTGGGTTCAAGGAAGCAATGCTCATCAGCCGCAACGTCCTGTTTCTGATCATCGGTGCTCTGGTCGTCACGGCAACCGTGCTCGGCTACAATCTTTATCAGACGAAGAAGCAGCCTGACGGCCTGCAGATCAATGTCGGCCCCAATGGGTTGAAGATTCAGGGCAAGTAGAGGACTCACGGGCGGATCGTCGGCCGGTCAAAGACCCCGGCCTGAAAAGTGGCGCGCTCCGAAGGTTTCGAGCCTCCGCCCCTCGGAATCGAAATCCACCGGATCCCTCAACCCAGAAGTCGACATTTCGACTCGTCGAGGAGCACGTTGATGTAGATCAAAACGAGCCTTGCGGCATCGTGTCCCGCGTACGCGTGGATGGGTTCTGACGTCTCCAAGAGGGAGCTTCCAATGACCCGTACCTGTCAGGATGCCGATAGCTCAAAGCCAGTAAGCCGCTTACTAGACCGCCGCAACTTGATGCTTTGCAGCACCACACTCACGGCCGCTTGTTTGCTGTGCGCGCTGGGAACGACCAGCCTCGCGCAACAAACCACGGGCACGCCGGGCTCACCCGGGGCCACCACGACGATAGATGGAAAGTATCTTCCGCCGCCGCCACCGAAATTCGGCGGCGAGATCAACCTTGGGGCCAGCGAGTCGAAACCGTATTGGCCCGCCCAAGTGGTGCCGCCGAAAGGCGCACCCAACGTTCTTCTCATCATGACCGACGATCAAGGTTATGGAGTGTCGGGGACCTTCGGCGGCGTCATCCCGACGCCTGCGATGGATCGCGTCGCGCAAGCCGGGTTGCGTTACACGCAGTTCCACTCAACTGCACTCTGCTCGCCGACGCGGGCAGCTCTGATCACGGGCCGCAACCACCACTCGGTGGGCTTCGGCGTGATCACCGAAATGTCCACGGGATACCCGGGGTATGACTCCGTCATCGGGCCGGAGAGTGCCACCGTCGGCACCATCCTGAGGGAGAACGGCTACGCGACGGCGTGGATCGGCAAGAACCACAACACTCCCAGCTATCAAATCAGTTTGGCAGGGCCCTTTGACCAATGGCCGAACGGTATGGGGTTTGATCACTTCTATGGCTTCCTGGGCGGCGAGACTGACCAATGGACACCGTTTCTCTTCCGCGACCAGACGCAAGTCTTTCCGTGGGTCGGACACCCCGGCTACAACCTCACCACCGACATGGCGGACGATGCGATCAACTACATGAGGGGGTTGAAGAACGCCGCGCCAGACAAGCCGTTCTTCGTCTATTACGTGCCCGGCGGCTCGCACGCACCGCACCAGCCTACGCCAGAGTGGATCAAGAAGATCAGCGACATGCACCTGTTCGATCAGGGCTGGGAAAAGCTGCGCGAGACAATCTTCGCCAACCAGAAACGGCTTGGTGTCATTCCGGCAAATACCCAGCTTACACCGTGGCCGGACGGCCAGCCCGAATACGGCGGAGCGAAGCTTCAGAAGTGGGATACGCTCAGTCCCGACGAGAAGAAGCTTTTCATTCGTCAGGCGGACGTTTTTGCAGCCTACACGGCCTACACCGATCATGAAATCGGCAGGGTCATTCAGGAAGTCGAAGACGAGGGCAAGCTCGACAACACACTGATCATCTATATCAGCGGTGACAACGGCAACAGCGCCGAAGGCTCGATCCTCGGGACCCCGAACGAAATGGCCGCGATCCAGGGCGTCAACATTCCGGTCGCGGAACAGTTGAAGTTCTACGACGTTTGGGGGTCAGACCAGACCACGCCGCACTTTGCGGTGGCCTGGACCTGGGCCTTCGATACACCATTCAAATGGACCAAGCAGGTCGCGTCGCACTTCGGCGGTACCCGTCAAGGCATGGCCATCTCATGGCCCGGCCACATCAACGACGTGGGTAGTATCCGCACGCAGTTTCATCACATGATCGACATCGTGCCGACGATCCTCGACGCCACCGGTCTTCAGGCGCCAGTGATGGTCAACGGCGTTGCACAGAAGCCTATCGAAGGCGTCAGCATGGCCTATACCTTCGACAAGGCCAACGCGAACGCCCCATCCACCCGCAGCACGCAATATTTCGAGATGGTCGGCAACCGCGCGATCTACCACGACGGTTGGCTCGCCGCCACGACGCCGCCCGAGCCGCCGTGGGATCTGGGCTTCGGCAAGTTTCCCAACGTCGTCAACGGTTACACCTGGGAGCTTTACAAGCTTGCCGACGATTATTCGGAGGCCAACGATCTCGCCGCCAAGATGCCGGACAAGGTGCGCGACATGAAGGAACTCTTCATGGTCGAGGCGACGAAATACAACGTGTTTCCACTGGACAACAGCTTCACCGCTCGAGCTGCCACGCCGCGACCGAGCGCGACCGCCGGTCGGACCATATTCACCTACTCAGGTGAATCGTCTGGTCTTCCCTACAGCAGCGCCCCCGACATTGCCGGCAAGTCTTACTCGATCACCGCGGAGGTCGAAATTCCGCAAGGAGGTGCAGAGGGCATGATCAATACGCTAGGGGGCCGCGGCGGTGGCCATGGTCTCTACATGCTCAAGGGCAAACCGATCTTCGTGTACAATTTTTTCGACGTGGAACGCTTCCGATGGGAAGCCCCGGCGGCGCTCGCGCCGGGCAAGCACACCGTCGTGTTTGATTTCAAGTATGACGGTCCTGGCTTCGGCAAGGGCGGCACAGGGGTCCTGTCGGTAGATGGCATGGAAGTCGCCAAGAGGACGATCCCGCACACCATTCCGTTCGTCGAAACGATCTACGAGACCTTCGATGTCGGTGTGGACACCCGCACGGGCGTGGACGACAACGACTACCAGCCGCCATTCCGCTTCAACGGCAAGATCGACAAGCTAACGGTCAAGCTGGTCCCGCTGAAAGCTGCGGAGGAAAAGCTCCACCAGCAAAAGATCCAGGAAACGATCAACAAGGCGCAGTAAATCACCCTGTCCGTGTTGCTTGGTGCGGTGCTCTGTCACTACTCGAAGACATGGATACGTCATCCGATTGTAGCTCGTCAGGAGGATTAGCACATGAAGGCGACTGCACTGGCGCTTACAGCGCTGACGTCGGTAATGCTGTCGTTTGTTCCGTCGACAGCGCAACAGATCACCGGCACCCCAGGTTCACCCGGCGCCACGACGACAATCGACGGCAAGTATCTACCGCCGTCCCCCCCGCCGTTCCGCGGCACGATCAACATGGACGCCAAAGATTCCAAATCGTATTGGCCGCCGAGGGTGGTGCCGCCCAAAGGTGCGCCCAACGTCCTGCTGATCATGACCGACGATCAGGGTTACGGCGTTTCAAGCACTTTTGGCGGCGTCATACCAACGCCATCGCTGGACGAGGTCGCGAATGCGGGGCTGCGCTACACAGAGTTTCACTCCACCGCGCTGTGCTCCCCGACGCGAGCGGCGCTGATCACGGGACGCAACCATCACTCAGTGGGTTTTGGCGTGATCACCGAAATATCCACTGGCTACCCGGGGTATGACTCCGTCATCGGGCCGGAGAGTGCCACCGTCGGCGAGATACTCAAGGAGAATGGCTACGCGACATCATGGTTCGGCAAGAACCACAACACCCCGAGCTATCAATACAGTCTGTCTGGCCCCTTCGACCAATGGCCGAGCGGCATGGGCTTCGACTATTTCTACGGTTTCATGGGCGGGGAAACCGACCAGTGGACGCCATGGCTATTCCGCGATCACACCCAGATTTTTCCTTGGGTCGGAACGCCCGGTTACAATCTGACCACCGATCTGGCGGACGAGGCCGTCAAACACATAAAGGGGTTGAACGCGGCGGCGCCGGACCAACCTTTCTTTGTCTATTACGTGCCCGGCGGCACGCACGCACCGCATCAGCCAAAACGGGAGTGGATCGACAAGTTCAAGGGCAAGTTCGACATGGGTTGGAACGCGTTACGCGAGCAGATATTCGCCAACCAGAAACGGCTCGGAGTCATCCCGGCGAATACCGAACTCACGCCGTGGCCGGATGGGCAACCCGAATACGGCGGTGCAAAGCTTCCGAAATGGGAGACCCTCACTGCTGATGAAAAGAAGCTCTTCTCGCATCAGGCTGAGGTCTTTGCTGGTTATGCGGCCTATACCGATCACGAAATTGGCCGTGTCATTCAGGCAGTAAAGGATGTGGGCAAGCTCGACAACACGCTAATCATCTACATTTGTGGCGACAATGGCACTAGTGCCGAAGGCACCACCCTCGGTACCCCGTTCGACATGGCCGCCATTGAAGCTATTGTGATGCCAGTCGCGGATCAGTTGAAATATTACGATGTCTGGGGTTCGGACAAGACCCAGCCGCATATGTCCGTGGCCTGGTCGTGGGCCTTTGATACACCCTTCAAATGGACCAAGCAGATAGCGTCGCACTTTGGCGGCACCCGTCAAGGCATGGCCATTTCGTGGCCCGGCCACATCAACGACGTGGGCGGCATCCGCACGCAATTTCATCACATGATCGACGTCGTGCCGACGATCCTCGAAGCCACCGGCATTCAGGCGCCAGTGATGGTCAACGGCGTTGCTCAGAAGCCGATCGAAGGTGTCAGCATGGCCTATACCTTCGACAAGGCAAACGCGAACGTTCCTTCGACCCGCAGCACGCAATATTTCGAGATGATGGGCAACCGCGCCATCTACCACGATAGCTGGATTGCTAACACCACTCCGCCCCAGGGGCCTTGGCTGATGGGCGTGGGCAATTTGCCCGACGTGGTCAACGGCTACAAATGGGAGCTTTACAACATCGCCGAGGACTACTCGCAGAACAATGACCTCGCCGCCAAGATGCCGGACAAGCTGCGTAACATGCAGGAGCTGTTCCTCGTCGAGGCGGCGAAGTACAACGTACTTCCGCTGGATAACAACGTTCTCGAACGCAGCCTCACCCCGCGACCGAGCCCCACCGCTGGCAAATCTGTCTTCACCTATTCCGGCGAAGTCGCGGGCATACCAACGGACAGCGCCCCCAACACGCTCGGGAAGTCATTTTCCATCTCGGCCGAGGTGGATATTCCGCAGGGCGGTGCCGAGGGGATGCTCAATACGATCGGTGGCCGCTTCGGCGGTTATGGCCTCTACTTGGTCAAGGGTAAGCCGGTCTTTACCTATGTACAGCTCACCACCGAACGCTTCCGCTGGGAAAGTCCAGCTGCACTCACGCCCGGCAAGCATACCGTCGCGTTTGACTTCGAATACGATGGTCCCGGTTTCGGCAAAGGCGGCACCGGCGTCCTGTCGGTGGATGGTAACGCAGTCGCCAGCAAGACGATGCCAAACACCATTCCGTTCCTCATCAGCTTTGACGAGTCGTTCGATGTGGGAATGGATACCCGGACGGGAGTCGACGATGGCGACTATCAGGTGCCGTTCCGGTTCACCGGCAAGCTCGACAAGCTGACGATCAAGTTGAGCGACGCGGATGAAAAACTGCTCCAGCAAAAGGCCCAGGAAACGAAAAACAAAGCGCAGTAAATCGCTCCGACTTTGTAGCTTGGCACTTGGCTTTCGCTGAACTCGAAATTGCGACAGTCAAGTAAGAGGCATCACTTCCGCTGCTGGATGAGGCAGACTGGTTGTTCTCGCCGTGAGTTCTTCGGCCTTTGACGGGCGTTCCGTCGCTCGTGAGAACAACTGAGGCAACCAATGAAGGTGACCGGACCATCTTTAGCGGCTCTCGTTTGCGCCGCACTGATACTGCCTCGTCCTGCTGCCGCTCAGGCGTCGGTTGGATGCTGGGCCCCACGGTCCGGACCCTTCATGCGCAAGACGCGCGTAATCGATCGGGGCTAAGGGTAGTGCCGTCGGAGACGGCGACACCATGATCGCGAGCACCATGGAGGTACCCCGGCCAGTGCTCCATTGATGGGCATCCCTAGAACCTAGACTGCAACGAAGGGGGACGCTTTTTCCTCCACGAGGCTGAGGCTACGGAGGCTATCCTTATCGGCGTAGGGAGGTCGTTCTGGGTAACGCCAAGGGAGGTCACCCGGTTGTTTACCCAGGCGTTTACTTGATGCCCTCCTAGAGGGTCGGCAAATTTCGCATAAACGCTTGATTTCATTGGCGCGCTCGGAAGGATTCGAACCTCCGACCCTCGGAATCGAAATCCGATGCTCTATCCAGCTGAGCTACGAGCGCCCTGGCCCGAGGTGAGGGCCAAAACCGAGAAACGCCGCACCGCTGCCGGCAAGCCAGCACATCTGGCGGCGTTCGGATGGGTTCGAATTAGCAGAGAGGCTGGCCAATAAAAAGCCCTCCCCGCCTCGATCGAGGCGGGTCGGAGCCGTTGTTACCAGGTGCTGTTGAAGAAGCCGAACTGCGGCCGCTGGGCCACCATCATCGGCCGGCCAAACTGCCCATACTGCGGCCCGCCATACTGATACTGCGGGGCCGGATGCGCCCTTGCGACCTTGCGCTTGGGTTGGGCCGGGGCCGGAACGGCCTGAGGAACCGGCGCCTGGGCCTGCTGGACCTGCGGCTTCGCCTCGCCCTTCCGAGCTGCGGTTTCGGTCTTCACGCTGGGGGTGAACTGGGCAAACGTCTCGCGCACCCGCGCCTTCGCCGACATGTCGGCCAGGGCTGCCGCCGATGCGGCATCCGGCGGCTGCGGCGCAACGGCTGCGGTCTTCGCCGCGGGCGCTGCGATGGTTGGCTGGCTGGTGTCGAGCACGACCCGCTCGGGCAGATGCCGATCGGACCGGATCCGGATCGGCGGCTGGTCGTTACTTGCGGTCGCGACCGCCTGCGCAACAGGCGAGGCCGGCGCGACGTAGTTCACCACGAAGAGCAGTGCGAGCAAAGCTCCACCGACGTAGACGAAATACCGAAAGATGGGCATGAGCCGCACTCCGCCCCCCGCATCCCCGCGTGGGCTCTCCGCCTTAACAGGCGATACTCTAATTGGTTCCTGCACCCAGCCTTTGGTTCAAATGGCAACGCCAAGTTTTTCAGCCAAGAGCTGCAGAGAGCTGCGCGCGGTAACTTTTCCGCTACCGGAAAACGCCGCCCTTTACGCGCGCCGCGCGGCGACCAGCGCGCATTTCGCCTGATCGGCATTAACGTTGATGAAGCCGACAGCCACGCGCGCAAAGGTTTTGCGGCTCTTCATGTTGACGGTATCGGCGAGCACGCGGCTGCGGTCGGTGAGATGACTGCCATCGCGTCGTGCGAATGCGCAAACGATCTCCAGATCCTTTACGGCATAGTCATTGTCGTTTCGCAGCGTGAACGTCACCAGCGCCTTCGAGCCGAGCCCGCCGCGGCGCCAGGTCTGGGAGGAGATCTTGAGACGATCGAGCTCGGCTGATGCCGGAGCCTGAGCCTGGGTGACCGGCGAGACCGCCATTCCTGTATCGCTTGGCGCAGGTGGCTCGACCGTTGCCACGTCGGACTTCACCGGCTCTGTGCTGTGGCCTTTGGAGAGCGGCAGCAGCATCCAGATGCCGCAGCCGACGATGATGGCGGCCAGCAACCACAACAGGCTGCGGCCGAACGAGACGCTCGCGATCGTCACGGCCCGCGCCAGTCGCTCACCGCTTCCGGCGAAACGTCCGATCCCGATCCGGTCAAACCTCGCGTTCATGACATCACCGATCGCGACCCGGGCACGTTCGACCGTGCCCCGGTCACTGCTTACCTTAATCCGGCAGACGAACTAAGGTTCCCGCGCTTCATGCCGAGTCGGCCAGGACGGTGGCGATCGCTGCCTCAGGCCGCTAACATGCGCTGCAAACATCAAAGCCCCCGTTGGGAGAATATGAAATGCCAATCGCCGTCACCTGGGATCACATCCATCTGCGCAGCCCCGATCCGGAGGCCACGGCGAACTGGCTGCGGGACATCCTCGGCGGCGAGGTCGTGAAGGCGCCCGGGCGGATCGACGTCAATCTCGGCGGCGCAAAAATCTTCATCGCCGCGCTCGAGGGCGACAATGCCGTCAACCCGCCGCCCCCGCACCCGCATCAGGGCCTCGACCATTTCGGACTCACGGTGAAGGACATCGACGCCGTCGCCGCCGAGATCAAGGCCAAGGGCGTCACCTTCACGCGCGAGCCGACCACGATCCGCCCCGGCGTGCGCATCTGCTTCATCCGCGGCCCCGAAGGCATCTCCATCGAGCTGCTCGAGCGCGACAAAAAATATACCTGACGCGGCGGCCGCATCTGATCGAAGAGACGCCGGGCGTGCTGTCGCCCGGCTAAGTCATGCTACCGGGCATAAAGCAGCGGATGGTCACGCCCATGTAGCCGTAGATCGGCCACACCATGGTGCGCCCCACCCGGTTCGGCTCCGAGATCACGGCCTCCTCGGGAACGTCGACCCAGACGAACTCCTGCTGCTGGCCCTCATGCGCAAAGCCAAGCCGCGGGACGCGGACACGGTAGTGCCCGTCCTTGCTCTCCCAGTCGGTATCCGAGAGCGCCGAGCCGTCGGCATCGGAGCAACAAGGCCCCTTGCCGCTGCGCAGGCCGTCGAACCACGCCTTCAAATCGGCATTGGTGTTGACGAACTGGCCGCGGTCGCGCGCGTGCCCCAAGGGAGCTCCGAGCGCAATCAGGGCCACGGCGCAAGCCAGCCTGGCCACGCTTCGCCAGCGTGTCAGACTGCCAATCCTCCGTCGTTCGTATTTGCAAATCGTGGGACGCGCACTGTACAGACGCGGCTCATCGCCGCCGGAATCGATCCAGTTGCTCACGTTTGTCTTGCTCCAGCACCCCGCGGCCAGTGCAACAATGGTTATGCATTTCGCGGGCCAACTTGATTCGCTACGACTGGCCTCGCCCCGCAATGAGACAGTCATCGCGCTGTCATAGACAAGCCGGGACAACTACGGCTTGCGGTACGCGGCTCTTGTTTCCGGCCGGCAAACTGCCGCGTTGCGCGAGGGAGTGTGCTTTGGCATAAAAGCTCTACCGGTTACGCCATTGGGCGATGGCGGCCGGCCGCGGGACGTGATGAAGAACGGCCTCTATTCAATCCACGTCAACCTGCTCGATGGTCGAGTCGGCAAAGGCAGCGGCGTGATTCTTTTCCGCGACGGCAAGATTCTTGGCGGCGATGCCTACCTCTATTACACCGGCAGCTACGTGGTGAAGGACGACCACACCTTCAAGGGTGAGGTACTGGTGCAACGGCACACCTCGCCGCGGGGCGACGACAATCCGCTGTTCGGCGGCCCTGCTCCGGTCGGCATCGGCGTCAGCGGCACCTACACCGAGACGCGCGCGGAAATGACGGGCACGGCGCTGGTCGGCAAGGCCAGCCTGATTTTCGGCGCCACACTGCACAAGCTCGCAGAATCCGATTAGAGCATGATCCGGAAAAGTGTGCAGCGGTTTTCCGAAAAGATCATGCTCAAACGATAAAGCTCACTCCGCCGCCTGCTCGAGCGGCGCCGTGCGCGGCAGGATTATCTGGATGCGCGTGCCCTCGCCCGGCTCGGAATCGAGATCGAGCCGGCCGCCGAGCCGATTGGTGACGATGCTGTAGACGATATGCAGGCCGAGACCGGTGCCGCCCTGGTCGCGCCGTGTCGTGAAGAATGGATCGAACGCGCGACGGCGGACGTCGAGCGACATGCCGCAGCCATTGTCGGAGAAGATGATCTCGACATTGTCCTTGCCGGACTCGCGCACCTGGATGTCGATGGTCCCCGGGCGGCCGTCCGGAAAAGCGTGCGCCACCGAATTGAGGAACAGGTTTGTCAGCACCTGCCCGTACGGGCCGGGATAGCTGTTCATGGTCAGCTCCGGCTGGCACTCGACGTTGAGCGTCAGATTGTGTTTGCGCAGGCCCGGCCGCAGACTCATCACCACCTGCTCGGTCAGATCGCCGAGGTCGAATGAGCGCTGGTCCGAATAGTTGCGGTCGGCGGCGACCTGCTTGAACGACTGGATCAGCTCGGCGGCGCGGTTGAGGTTGGAGACGAGCTGCGAGGACGCATCGCGGCTGGTGTTGAGGAAGTCGTTGAGCGTGGAGCGGCGGAGCTCGCCGCGCTCGACTTCCGACGTGAATGTCGCGGTCTTGCGCTCCAGCGCGGAGGCGACCGTGAGGCTGATGCCGACGGGATTGTTGACCTCGTGCGCGACGCCGGCAACGAGCCGTCCGAGCGCGGCGAGCTTCTCCGCCTCGATCAGCGAGGCCTGGGTCTCGCGCAGATTGCGCAGCGCGGTCTCGGCGGATTCCTTGGCCTTGCGCATCTCCTGCTCGCCGCGCTTGCGCTCGCCGATGTCGAGCGCCACGGTGACGATCCGCTCGATCTCGCCCTCGGCATCGAGCAGCGGCAGCTTGTTGACCAGCCACTGCCGCATGTTGCCGGCGGCGTCCTTGTATTCTTCCTCGTAAAATCCCAAACCTTTGCGAAGCTTGAGCACACGCTTGTCGTTCTCGTCGGTCTTGGCCGCGCCATAGCGCGACATCAGGTCCGCGGTGGTGCGGCCGAGCGCGTCGCCGGGCTCGATGCCGAAGATGCCGGCCATGTAGCGGTTCATCAGCACGTAGCGCAGCTCGCGGTCCTTGACGTTGATGACCGCGGGCACGGTGTCGATGACCTGCTGGAGCAGACGCCGGCCTTCGGCGATGGCGTCTTCCGCCCGCTTCTGGTCGGTGATGTCGCGCAGCGTGCCTTCGTAGCGGACGATGTTGCCGGCCTCGTCCCGCACGCCGGTGGCGCTGTCGGAGAGCCACAGGATGTTGCCGCTGCGCTGGCGCACCTGGTACTCGAACTCGCGCACCATGCCGTCGCGCGCCATCAGCCGCTGGTATTCGTCGCGCGCCTCGGGATGGACGTAGATGGTGTGGGCGATGTCGTTGATGCTGTCGATCAGCTGCTGCGGGCTGTCATAGCCCATCATCCGCGCCAGCGCCGGATTGGCGTTGAGGAGATCGCCTGCGGGCGTCGTGACGTAGATGCCGTCGACGGAGCCCTCGAACAGCTTGCGGTAGCTCTCTTCAGCGAGGCGCTGCTCGGTGAGCGCGCGCACCGCCGCCTCGCGCGCCGTATCGGCCTCCTCCAGCGCGCGGCGGAACACTTCGGCCGCCCGCGCAATGTCGCCGATCTCGTTGTCGAGGTCGGCAGACGGGATCGAGGTGTCTTTCTCGCCGGCGGCGAGCGCGCGGATCGACCTTGCGATCTTGGCCAGCGGGCGAACCGTCCGGCGCACCACGAACGCGGCCGCGACCATGCCGATCAGCACGCCGATGGTCCCGAACACGATGCTCTGCCAGCGTGCCTCGGTCAGCGTGCGGGCGAAATCGCGCGACAGCACGTGGCCGCGCCTGGCGCTGACCTCGCGCAGCAACTCGGTGACGCGGCCGATCAGCCGGCCCTCGGTGCCCAGCACCTCGCGGTCGATGTCCGCGATCTGCCGCTCCCGGACGGCCACCGCGATGATCGCCTCGGCGTAGTCGTTCACCGCCGCCCGCAAGCTGGGATCCGCGATGTCCATCGTCCGCATGCCCTGCGCGGCCTGCTCGGCGGCGGACGGATTGCGCGCCAGCAATCCGAGCGCGATCCGGCTCTGTGCCTCGGACAGGCGGGAGGCAAGCTCACGGTCCGCGGTGCCTGAGACGGCCGCGTCGAACCGGTCGCGCAGCGGCGGCAGGCCCGCCAGCAGCTGGGCGCGGCGGTCGATCAGGGTCGAGATCCGCTCGAGGCCATTGCGGTAGGTCGCAAGGCGCTCGGTGACGCCGTCGATCATGTCCTGCTGCTCGGGCGCGAGTTCGATGCGGGTCTTCTTCAGGATGTCGCTCAGCGTCGAGGCCGCCTCACCCACCTGCTTGAACTGGATGCCGGCGCCGGGGTCGGTGACGAAGTCGCGCGCGGCGAGGCGCAATTCGTTCATGCGGCGGTCGATGTCCTCGGCGAGGTCGCCGACGCTCTGGAGCCGCTGCAGCTCGGCGAAGGTCGTGTCGATGTGCCGGATCGCAACCACGCTCACGGTCGAGGTGACGATGATCACCGCCAGCACCAGCAGGAATCCTCCGAACGTCAACTGGCCGATGGACAGCGAAAAGATTCGCTTTTTCTCGGGGGGCGGCGTCAATTCGGCGGACATAGGTGCGTTGAGGACCGGGCTACTGGAAGCCCAATATACGACGTATTGCACGCTGGGGGGAACATGCCTCCCGCCCCGGAATATCCTTAATATCGTGGCCCGCGGCCCGCCCTCCTCCGCGGATTATGACGTTCTGACGCTGGCGGCCTGCCGGGCCGGGATCGTCATGGCGGCAACGCCGAGGACGACGCAGGCAAGGCCGATCCAGGCGGTCCGGCTCAGGGTTTCACCGAGGAAGGCGACGCTGATGGCGACCCCGATGGGGACGCGCAAATACGCCTGCGCCGTCGTGCCGACCGAGCCGAGGGTCTGGATCAGGCGGAAGTAGATCGCGAAGGCCGCCGCGGTCGAAAAGGTCGCCAGCGCAAGCAGCGCCAGCACGGAACTCAGCGAGGGCGACAGCGTCCAGGGCTGCTCGACCACGAGCGAGGCCGGGATCAGCACCGCCGCTCCGGCGAGCAGCGAGCCCGCCGCAGGCGCCATGGGATCGAGGCCTTTAAAACTGCGGCCGAAGATCGCGGCGCAGGCGTAGCAGATCGTGGCGGCGACGATGGCGGCCTCCGCGATGATGCCGCTGCCGATGTCATGGAAGGCATCAACGCCGACGATCAGCAGGATGCCGGCCATGCCCGCGACCACACCGAACAGTTTTCGCGGGGGCGTTGTCTCGTGGCGGGTGACGATTGCGGTGAGCAGGAAGGTGAAGATCGGGCCGGCCGAGTTGAGGATGGTGGCAAGCGCCGCATCGACATGGCGCTCGCCCCAGGCGATCAGCGTCCAGGGGATGACGCTGTTGAGAACGGCCTGGAAGGCGAAGCGCTGCCAGGTCGCGGCATCGGTGGGCATCCGGATGCGCCGCGCCCACATCACGACGAGCAGCAGCACGCCTGCGATTGCCGTGCGGGCCGCGATCAGGGTGATCGGCGGGATGGTGGCGACGCCGAGCTTGATGAAGGTGTAGGAGCCGCCCCAGAGCGTCGCGAGCGCGACCAGCAGCGCCAGCTCGACGGCGATGTTGTCCTGGCGATTGTCCATGGCGCGCGCTCCGTCCCATTGTCAGGGGCGGAGCCTAGCGCGTCCGCGCTCGCCAATACTTCGCTGGATGTCGAAGTTTCCTAGCCGACGGCCCCGACCTCGAACACCTCGCCGTCATAGCCGGCCTCGCGGGGAATGCGGAGCTGGCGGCCGGTGTCGGTCTTGGTCATCACCGGCATCACCGTGACGATCGACATGCCCTTGGCATGATCGAGCGCGGCACTGACGCTGCCCTGCTTGGCGAGCCGGATCAGATTGCGCGTGGTCGGGAACGGCAGCTTGAAGCGGCCGCTCTCGCCGCCCTCCACCGCCTCGCGCGGCGAGACCCAGATCGAGTCGGTGGACTCCCGGCCGTCGTGCGCGCCGAGCTGGTCGGGCGGTGCTGCTGCAAGGAAAAACCAGGTGTCGAACCGCTTCGGCATGCCCTCGGGCGTGATCCAGTGCGCGTAAGGCACGAGCGTGTCGAGCGCGAGCTGGAGGCCGTTGTCGGCCAGAATGCTGAGGAAGCTGATCTTGTGCTCGTTGAGCGCGACGCGGTGCGCATCCGCGATCTCGCCGGCGCGCTTGGCATCGACAGGCGCCCCCGAGTCCTTCGCACGCGCCAGCAAAATGCCGCTCTCCTCGAAGGTCTCGCGGATCGCGGCGATTCGAAAACCGCGGTCCGCTTCGCTCAAGCCTTCGCCGCCCGAATACAGGTCGGACCGCTTGACGATCTCCTGATCGCCGGCATCGACACTGCCGCCCGGAAACACCAGCGCGCCCGAGTTGAACTCGATCTGATGATGGCGAACCATCATGAAGACCTCGATTTCCTTGGCGCCGTCGCGGAGCAGGAGAATCGTTGAAGCCGGGCGTGATGCTGATGTCTCGGGCATTCAGTTAACCTGCAGCGCTGGATTGCGGGCCGAGATTGGCGCGCTTGTCGAAACGGGCGACGCGCGACAGGAGATAGTCGACTTCCGCCTTCGCGGCCGGCGTGATGGTCGCGCCGGGCTTGCGCTGGGCGCTTGAGGCGATGATGCCGCGCTTCTGCAGCACATGCTTGCGCACGGCGAGGCCGGCACCGGGCTGCTGCTCGTAGCGGATCAGCGGCAGATGCGCGTCGAACAGATCATGCGCGGCATCGCGCTTGCCGGCCTTGGAGAGGTTCACGACGTCGATCAGAAGCTCGGGGAAGGCGTAGCCGGTCATGGCACCGTCGGCGCCGCGCTCCATCTCGAAATCGAGGAACATGCCGCCATTGCCGCAGAGGATCGAGAGCGGACGCAGCGAGCCGTCCTTCTGGAAGTTGCGCAGCGTCGAGATCTTCTCCAGGCCCGGCCAATCCTCGTGCTTGAGCATCACGCAATTCGGATTGTCCATGACGATCTTGCGGATCACGGCGGGGGTGAAGATCACCGAGAGCGTCAGCGGATAGTCCTGCAGCACCCAGGGAATGTCGGGCCCAATGGCCTCGGCCGCCTGCTTGAAGTAGCCGACGATCTGGTCATCGGTGCGGAGCGACGGCGGCGGCGCGATCATGACGCCCGCCGCGCCTGCGTCCATCGAGGCCTTCGCCAGCGAGCGCATGGTGGCAAAGCCCGGCGCGGAGACGCCGACGATCACCTGCATCTTCTTGGCACGCTTGACGTAGCGCACCGCGACCTGCTCGGCCTCGGCGGCATCGAGCTTGGGCGCCTCGCCGAGGATGCCCAGCACCGTGACGCCGTCGCAGCCCACTTCCTCGTAGAAATCAGTCAGGCGGTCGATCGAGCGCTCATCGATCCGGCCGTCATCGTGGAACGGTGTCGGCGCGATTGCGAAGGTGCCCTTGGCGTCGGCGGTAAGTTTCATCTAGTCCTCGTCTCTCTCTATCTGTCATTCCGGGGCGCGACGCAGTCGCGAGCCCGGAATCCATAACCACGATCCGGAGTATGGATCCCGGGCTCACGCTTCGCGTGCCCCGGGATGACGGCCTTCTAAAACCTCCGCGCCCCCATCTTGATCTGCTCCTCGGAGAAGAAGATCTCCTTGGCATGCTCAACGACGTCCTGGGCCTTCCAGCCCGAGTGCGGCGGTTTCCAGCCTTCCATTTCCATCATCCGCATTTCGCGCACGCCGCGGGGCCCGGACACGCCCAGCACCTTGCCGGTCTGGTCGCCCGACAAATCGCTGACCATGTATAGCACGGCCGGCGCGATGCCGTCCGGCCCCAGCGCCGCAGAGGGGTTCTCCTTATAGCGGGGCAGGTCTGCGGTCATGCGGGTCAGGGCGCCCGGGGCCAGCGTCCAGATCCGGATGTTGTATTTCCGGCCCTCGATCGCCAGCACGTTGGACAGGCCCCAGATGCCGCCCTTGGCCGCGCCGTAATTGGTCTGGCCGAAATTGCCGATCAGGCCCGAGGTCGAGGAGGTGTTGACGATGACGCCGCCGCCATTTTCCCGCATCCAGCGAAACACCGGCATGGTGCAACAAAAGGCACCCTTCAGATGGACCTTGATGACCTTGTCCCAGTCGGATTCCGAGGCCTTTGCGAAGGTCTGGTCGCGCAAGATGCCGGCATTGTTGACCAGGATGTCGGCGCGGCCAAAATGCTTGATGGCGTCGTCGAACACCGACTGGCCACCCTCCATGGTGGAGATGTCGGCGCCGTTGGCGACCGCCTTGCCGCCCTCGGCCTTGATCGCGTCCACCACGAGCTGCGCCATCGACTTGTCGGCGCCGGAACCGTCACGGGGGCCGCCGAGATCGTTGACGACGACCGAGGCCCCTTCCCGCGCGAACAGCTTTGCGTAGGCCTCACCGAGCCCCCCGCCCGCACCGGTGATCAGCGCAACCTTGCCGTCGAGTAGTCCCATGGTGGCTTCTCCCTGTTTGTTTTTTCTTGTGTCCCGGACGCGATGCAGCGTGAAACGCTGCGTCGCAGAGCCGGGACCCAGTCTTTGTGATCGCTGCTGGGCCCCGGCTCTGCAGCGCACCGCACTGGACGATGCTTCGCATCGCCAGGAGCGCTGCGCTGCGTCCGGGGCACGAGACCGACCTAACCCAGCACCGTCTTGCCGTTCTTGATCACGGTGACGTTGCGCGACTTCACCTTGGCTTCGAACGAGATCGTGTTGCCGTCCTTCCAGAGGTCCATGGTCACGGTCTCGCCGGGATAGACCGGCGAAGAGAACCGCGCGACGTGCTGGCGAAAGGCGGAAGCATCGTAGTCGGCATAGGTCTGGAGCACGCCGCGGCAGGTGATGCCGT
Source organism: Bradyrhizobium sp. (assembly GCF_035935975.1). Taxonomy (GTDB): domain Bacteria; phylum Pseudomonadota; class Alphaproteobacteria; order Rhizobiales; family Xanthobacteraceae; genus Bradyrhizobium. The sequence goes on along the minus strand of NZ_DASYWN010000035.1, from coordinate 84,071 downwards.
AGGTGCACATGCCGTGCAGGATCGGACGCGGGAAACCGGCCTTTTTCGCAAACTCCGGATCCGAATGCAGCGGGTTGCGGTCGCCGCAGAGACGATAGACCAGCGCCTGGTCGGGACGCGTGACAATGTCGATGGTCCTGTCGGGCGCGCGCGACGGAATCTTGTGCGGATCGGGCTGGGTCAGGTTCGGGCCGCCAAAGCCGCCGTCGCCACGGGCGAAGCGCGAGGCGACCAGCGTTGCGAGCTTCTCGCCCTTCTCGTTCTTGAGCACAGTCTGGTGCGCGATGACGACGCCCTTGTCCTTGCCCTTGTCGTAGACCTCGAGCACAGAGGAGTCGGCCGTGATGTTGGCGGCGACCGGCAGCGGCTGATGGAAGGTGATGTCGCGCTCGCCGTCCACGACCATGACGCGGTTGAGGTTCATCTCGCCGGGGCCCGAGCCCCAGGCGGCGACGGAGGCAAAGGTCGGCACCACCTTCAGCGGCCGCGGCGTGAACGTGCCCTCGTTGACGAAGGCGAGCTCCTTCTCGTCCATGGGATCGGCGCCGAGGCCAATGCCATAGGCGTAGAGCATGACCTCGCGATCGCCATAGGCATATTTCTGGCCGATGTTTTTCAGGCCTTTGAGTTCTTCGTATCTGGCGGACATTTTTTGGTTTCCTCTGGTTCTCATCCTCATGGTGAGGAGGCGCTCTTGCGCCGTCTCGAACCATGAGGATGCCCGAAACGCTTTCTTTGTCGTGGCCATCCTTCGAGACGCTTGCTTCGCAAGCTCCTCAGGATGAGGACCGTCCTACACAACGTGCAGAACGGAGAATTCGTAGGATGGGTAGAGCGAAGCGAAACCCATCATTGCTTGCGTCGGTGGGTTTCGCTTCGCTCTACCCACCCTACGCAGCGTCGGCTCAGGCCGGCGTGAAGAACGGCAGCGGGGCGCCGTCGGTCGGCTTGAACACCACCTTCACCTTCTGGCCGATCTTCAGCTTCTCGAGATCGCAGTCGACGAAATTGGTCTGCACCGACGGTCCTTCCTTCAGCGTGACATAGCCGATGGCGTACGGGCCGGTCGGCGACTTCCGCATCAGGCTCCAGGTGTAGATCGTGCCCTCGCCGGAGGCCTCTTCCCACACCGTCTTGTCGGAGTAGCAGAACGGACAGATCGAGCGCGGGAAGTAATGCGCTTCGCCGCAGGCGGTGCAGCGCTTGATCATGAACTTGCCCTGCTTCGCGGCATCCCAGAATGCGGCGGTCTCCGGATTGGTCACCGGGGCCGGATATTTCTTTGCATCTACCATCACACGCGCTCCAGAATGGCCGTCGAGGCGGCGTGGCGGACACCCAGAAGGCCGCCGGTGCCGTGGGCGATGGCGAGATCGCAATTTTTCACCTGCACCTTCGGATGCGCCTCGCCGCGCAACTGCCTGACGGCTTCGATGATCTTGGTCATGCCGCCGCGGTTGACGGGATGGTTGCTGCAGAGCCCGCCGCCATCGGTGTTGAACGGCAGCTTGCCGACGCCCGAGATGAGGTTGCCGTCGGCGACGAACTTGCCGCCCTCGCCCTTCTTGCAGAAGCCGAGGTCCTCGAGCTGCATCAGCACCGTGATGGTGAAGCTGTCATAGATCGAGGCGTATTTGATGTCCTTCGGCGTGATGCCGGCTTCCTCGAACGCGCGCGGGCCGGACCAGATGCCGGCGGAATATGTGAGATCGAGATCCTTGCCGCCGCGCGGGCCCTTCATCGCCTCGCCATGCCCGATCAGCTTGACCAGCGGCTTCTTCAGGCTCCTGGCGATCTCCGGCGTCGTCACGATGAGCGCGCCGCCGCCGTCGGAGACGACGCAGCAATCCATGCGATGCAGCGGATCGGAGATCATCGGCGAGTTCAGGACGTCTTCGACGGTGACGACGTCCTTGAGCATCGCATGCGGATTGTATTGCGCGTGATGCGAGGCTGCGACCTTGATCCAGGCGAGCTGCTCGCTCGTGGTGCCATAGTCGTGCATATGGCGCATGGCACACATGCCATAGGCATTGTGCGTGGTCGCGCCGTAAGCCGACTCGAAATCGACCTCGGCGCCGGCTGCGCGCGGCGGCATCACGCCGGTGCGCGGCTTGCCCGCAAGCGTGATCAGCGCAATCGAGCACTTGCCCGCGGCGATCGCCTCGGCGGCATGGCCGAGATGGATGATGTAGGAACAGCCGCCGGTCTCGGTGGAATCGACGTGGCGGAGCTTCTTGGTGTTCAGGCCGAGATAATCGACCATCGGCCAGGCGCCGCCGGGCGCATCGCCCGCGCAGAAATAGCCGTCGACATCGTCCTTGCTGATCCCGGCATCCTCGATCGCGCCCTTGGCGACCTCGGCGTGAAGCTGGGCGGTGGATTTGTCCGGCGCATGCCGGGTCGGGTGTTCGTAGATCCCGGCAATGTAGGCTTTGCCCTTGATGGTCAAAACAGAGGTCTCCGCTCGCGTTTCTTCTTCGCTCTTTTTTCTGAACCGCACCGGCCTGATTGGCAAGCGCGGAAATATTCCGTCGGGCGAGAGGGCAGCGGCTTGGCGCAAATGGGGTGGTAGCGGGCGCGAAAGCCCCATTCCTCATCCTGAGGAGCGCGGAACGCGCGTCTCGAAGGATGAAGGCCCGGCCGGGGCTCCCCGCCCTTCGAGACGCCGCTTCGCGGCTCCTCAGGGTGAGGGAGAGAGAGCCGTGCTGCCTCGCCGTCGTCATTGCGAGCGCAGCGAAGCAATCCAGGAATTTTTCGGCGGATGCATTTCTGGATTGCTTCACTGCGCTCGCAATGACGGCCAGACACACCTTCGCATCCTCGCGGCGCATCTCGCCCGAGCCTTGCTTCCGTCCGGCTCCCTCCTTGAACAGAGGGCGCAGGGAAGACCGAGTGCCGGCTGGGCACCCACGGTCCGCTGTGCTGAGAATGCGCGAAGAACAGATGCACAGCGGCATACAGGTGCGGCCAAACAACCGGCCTTCCCTGCGCAGTGGTTTGACGGCTTATGTCGCGCTCTCCCCGGGGAGCGATGCACTATTGCCCCCGTCGCCCTGCGAGCGATCGCAAGACTTGACGCACAGACCCCGGGCGTCAGGACCACACGATTTTGCCGTACGCGAGACTGCGCCCGTCGTGCACGAGACAATCGCTCGTGCGACTCAGCCCGCGTCCACCGCCACTCACCCCGCGTTTCGTGACGATCGCGATACGCCCCTCTGACTGGGATGAGGTGACGGACGAATACGACAAACCCGAATTTCGGTAAAGTGGAATGTTTTCGCGCGCGAGGATTGACCCATCGCGTGGGTGTTTTGCCCGACGGGCAGCGCAAGGGATGGTGTCGCCGGATGGGTTCGTAGGGCGGATTAGCCGAAGGCGTAATCCGCCGCATTGATCTCTACGGCAACAGATGTGGCGGATTACGCGTCGGTAATCCGCCCTACGGGACTGCCCTACTCCGCTGCGATCTGCCTTGGGGCGGGCGGCGGGTTAGCCAGATCGGCGGCGAGCTGGGCGTAGCGGGCCTTGGCGTCGGCCACCGCCTTCTCCTTCACCGGGCCGTAGCCGCGGATGCGGTCGGGCAGCGACAGGATTTCGACTGCGGTGTCGTGCGTGACCGGCGACAACAGGCCGAGCACGGTGGCGACGTCCTTCTCGTAGCCGACGATGAGATCGCGCTCGAGCTTGCGATCGGCGCTGCCGCCGAAGATGTCGAGCGGGGTGCCGCGCAGGAACTTGAACTTCGCCAGCACGCGGAAGACGTTCAGCATCCAGGGGCCGAAGGCGCGCTTCTTCGGACGTCCCAGCGCATCGACGCCGCGGCTGAGGATCGGCGGGGCCAGGTTGAAGTTGAACTTGAAGTCGCCCTCGAACTGGTCGCGGAGCTGCTGCTCGAAGGCCCCATCGGTGAACAGGCGCGCGACTTCGTATTCGTCCTTGTAGGCCAGCAGCTTGGCGTAGTTCACCGCGACCGCGCGCGGCAGCGCGTCACCATAATCGCCCTGCTTGGCGGCATCGCGGACCTGGTCGATCAGCTTGCGATAGCGTTTTGCCAGGCGGCCGTTCTGGTAGGCGGTCAGGTGCTTGGCGCGGTGCTCGATGACCTCGTCGAGCGTCATCGCATCCAGCGTCTTGGGCGCGGCGACCTCGTCGGTCCCCTTCAGCATCTCCGCAAGGCGCTCGGGCTCGGCGACCGCGAGACGGCCGAGGCGGAAGGCTTCCTTGTTCATCTTGATCGAGACGCCGTTGACCTCGATCGCCTGCTCGATCGATTCAGCCGACAACGGCAAGAGCCCCTTCTGATAGGCATAGCCCATCATCATCATGTTGGTGGCGATGCTGTCGCCGAGCAGCAGCTCGGCCGGCTTGGTGAAGTCGAAGAAGACGGAATCCTTGTGCAGCGCCGTTTCCAATAGCCCGTTCAGCTTGCGGGTCTGGAAGTTGAAGTCGCGGTTGAGGACGAAGTCGGCGGTCGGAATGACGTGGCTGTTGATGATGCCGCGGGTGCGGCTGGTGTCGCACAGCGAGATCGTGTCCTTGGCGACCGCGACGACCTCGTCGGCGGCAAGCACGACGTCGGCGGTGCCGGTGACGATGCGCGAGCAGGTCACCTCGGCCGGATGATCCGACAGGCGGACGTGGCTGAGCACCGCGCCGCCCTTTTGCGCGAGGCCGGACATGTCGAGGATCATCGAGGCCTTGCCCTCGATGTGCGCGGCCATGCCGAGCAGCGCGCCGATGGTGAGCACGCCGGTGCCGCCGACACCGCCGACGGCGATGTTGTAGGGCTTGTCGAGGCTGGGACGCGAGGCCGGCTCCGCAATCGCGCCGATGTCGGAGAGATCAGCCGGCGCGCGATGGCGCGGCTTGCCGCCGTCCACGGTGACGAAGGACGGGCAGAAACCCTTGAGGCACGAATAGTCCTTGTTGCAGGCGGACTGGTTGATGGCGCGCTTGCGGCCGAACTCGGTCTCCAGCGGCTCGACCGAGATGCAGTTCGACTGCACCGAGCAATCGCCGCAGCCTTCGCAGACAGCCGGATTGATCATGACGCGGCGCGCCGGATCTTCCATCAGGCCGCGCTTGCGGCGGCGGCGCTTCTCGGCCGCGCAGGTCTGCACGAAGACGATCGCCGAGGTGCCCTTGTACTCGCGGCACATCTTCATGACGTCTTGCAATTCGTCGCGGTGGTGCAGCTTCACGCCGGTCGCGATGGTGCTGGCCGGATAGGCGTCGGGCGTCTCCGAGACCAGATAGATCTCGCGGATGCCTTCGGCATGGAGCTGAAAGGTGATCTGCTGCGGCGAGAGATCGCCGTCATGACGCTGGCCGCCGGTCATGGCGACGGCGTCGTTGTAGAGGATCTTGTAGGTGATGTTGGTCTTGGACGCCACCGCCTGGCGGATGGCGAGAAGGCCGGAGTGGAAGTAAGTGCCGTCGCCGAGGTTCGCGAAGATGTGGTTCTCGTTGGTGAAGGGCGCGATGCCGACCCACGGCACGCCCTCGCCGCCCATATGCGTAAAGGTCTCGGTCGAGCGGTCCATCCACAGCGCCATGAAATGGCAGCCGATGCCGGCGAGCGCGCGGCTGCCTTCGGGGACCTTTGTCGAGGTGTTGTGGGGACAGCCGGAGCAGAAATACGGGGTGCGGGAGACAGGGGCGACCGCCTGCATCTGGGATGCCTGGCGGCCGTTGAACCAATCGGCCTTGGCGCGGAGCATCTCCGCGATCTCAGGGTTGAGGTTAAGCCGGAGCAGCCGCTCGGTCAGCGAGGTCGCAAGCGAGGCGACGCTGAGCTCGGCGGAGAAGGTCAGGAAGCGCTTGTCGTGCTCGTCCATCTTGCCGACGATGCGCGGGCGGACGTCGTCGCGCCAGTTGAACAGCTCCTGCTTGACCTGGTTCTCGACGATCTCGCGGCGCTCTTCGATGATGAAGATCTCTTCGAGCCCGACCGCGAACTGGCGCACGCCTTCCGGCTCCAGCGGCCAGGGCATGCCGATCTTGTAGAGACGGAGGCCGATCTTGGCGGCGACCTCTTCGGTGATGCCGAGCTCGCGCAACGCCTGCCGCACGTCCTCGTAGCTCTTGCCCGAGGCCATGATGCCGAAGCGCGCGTTCGGCGAGTCCATGGTGACGCGGTTGACCTTGTTGGCGCGGGCGAAGGCGATCGCGGCAAAGCCCTTGTAGTCCTGCAGGCGGCGGTCCTGCTCGAAACGGTCGTCGGGCCAGCGCAGATTGAGGCCGCCGGGCGGCAGCTCGAAATCGGTCGGGATGATGAAGGGCTTCATCTCGTCGGTGAGATCGATCTCGGCGGTGGTCTCCACCGTCTCCGTGATCACCTTCATGCCGACCCAGCAGCCCGAATAGCGCGACATCGCGATGCCGAGCAGGCCCATCTCGATCATCTCGTGGATGCTCGAGGGATAGAGATACGGCATCAAGGCCGACATGAAGGCATGGTCGGACTGATGCGGGACGGTCGAGGACTTTGCGCCGTGGTCGTCGCCGGCCAGGCACAACACGCCGCCGTTCTTGGCGGAGCCGGCGGCATTGCCGTGGCGGAACACGTCGCCGCAGCGATCGACGCCGGGCCCCTTGCCGTACCAGATGCCGACCACGCCGTCATATTTGGCGCCGGGCGAGAGGTTGAGCTGCTGCGAGCCCCAGACGGCGGTCGCCGCCAGATCCTCGTTCACGCCGGGCTGGAACTTGATGTTGTACTGCTCGAGATGCTTGCGCGCGGCGAAGAGCTGCTGGTCATAACCGCCGAGCGGCGAGCCGCGGTAGCCGGAGATGAAGCCTGCGGTGTTGAGGCCGTTGGCGCGGTCGCGCCGGATCTGGGCCATCGGCAACCGGACCAGGGCCTGGATGCCCGTGGTGAAGACGTGTCCGGTTTCCTGGGTGTATTTTTGATCGAGACTGATTGGACCCTGGTTGATTCCCATGTTGTCCTCTTTCCGCGCCCTGTTCAGGTCTTTGTCACTTAAGATCGCTTAAGCCGTTGCCTGCCCGTTGTTTTTAGCTAGGGCGCGCCGACCACCTGCGCCACTCTATGTCGGATATTTAACGCGGCGCATCACAAATCTGGATCAAAGCGAGCGCCGGGTAAAAATCGCAATTTCGTGGCCTGAAAGGCATCACGCATTTGCAATTTGTGTCACCATACCCCGGCCGTCGCGAAATGAATCGACGCAACCGTCATGCCGGACGATGTCGATTGGTCGCAGGAGAGGCTTTCGATGCGGACGATTCTGGCCGGTCTTGCATTGTGCAGTGCAGTTGCGACGACGGCTCCTGCCGCCGAGCCGTCGCCTGAGCTGATCGCCTACGGCAAGACGCTGGTCGAGGCCGGCGGCTGCGCCGGCTGCCACACCGCCGATCCGGCCAAGCCGTTCGCGGGCGGCAAGCGGATCGACACGCCGTTCGGCGCGATCTATGCGCCGAACCTGACGCCGGACCGCGACACCGGGATCGGCGGCTGGGCCGACGCCGATTTCACCCGCGCGCTGCGCTATGGCACCGCGCCCGACGGCTCGAACTATTATCCGGCGTTCCCCTATCCCTACTTCACGAAGATGACCAAGGACGACACGCTGGCGATCCGCGCCTATCTCGGCACGCTGGCGCCGGTGGCGAACCGCAACAAGCCGCCGGAGCTGCGCTGGCCGTTCGGCTATCGCAGCCTGATGCGGCTCTGGAACGCCGCGTATTTCACGCCGGGCCTGTTCGAGCCGGACCAGACCCAGAGCGCGGCCTGGAACAGAGGCGGCTATCTCGTCACCGGGCTCGGCCATTGCGGCGCCTGTCACACGCCGAAGAACTATTTTGGCGCGGACAAGGCTGCGCAGGCGCTCTCCGGCAACGAGGTCGGCGGCTGGTACGCGCCGAGGCTCGATGGCGCGGCGCGCACCGGGCTGAAATCGTGGAGCGCCGAGGACATCACCGAATATTTGCAGAGCGGACGCAACGCGAAGAGCCATGCCGGCGGGCCGATGGCCGATGTGATCGTCAATTCGACGGCGAAGATGAGCGATGCCGACGTGCGCGCGATCGCGGAGTACCTGAAGGGCCTGCCGCCGTCGCGGCGCGAGACGATCGTGGCGCCGCCTGAGGAGGCCGAGATGAAAGCCGGCCAGGCGGTCTACGCCAAGCTCTGCATCGCCTGCCATGAGGCCGACGGCTCGGGCGCGCCGCGGATCTATCCGCCGCTCCCCGGCAACGCGCTGCTGCAATCGGTCAATCCGGCCTCGACCTTGCGCATCATCCTCGACGGCGCCCACACCGTGACGACGCCGCGCGCGCCCAACACCGGCGAGATGCCGGGATATGCCAAGCAATTGTCCGACGCAGAGATCGCGGCGGTGACGAACTACATGCGCAATTCCTGGGGCAATGCCGCCCCGCTGGTGACGCCGTCGCAGGTGGCGAAGGCGCGGAAGCAGGAGCCGTAGCTACGGCCGGCGCTCCTCATCCCCCGTGAACACGAATTTCGGCATCTCCCATTTGTAGCGCACCGCCAGCAGGCGGAAGCTGATACCGAGGACGAAGGTCAAGATGGTCCAGAGCTCGGCGTTGAGATTGAGGCCGAAGGCGGTGGCGTAGAACAGCCCCGTGACCACCGAGACACTGGCGTAGAGTTCGGAGCGAAACAGCAGCGGCACGTCGTTGCAGAGCACATCGCGCAAGACGCCACCGGCGCAGCCCGTGATCATGCCGGAGACGATGACGATCGGCAGCGTCGCGTCCATCTGCCAGGCAACGTTGCAGCCGGCCATGGTAAAGACGACGAGGCCGATGGCATCGAGCACGATGAAGGCGACCTTCAGCCGGTGCACGAGACGCGCGGTCAGGATGGTAAGGAAGGCGGCCCCGCCGGCAAGCGCGAGATAGATCGGGTTCTGGACCCAGACCAGCGGATAGTGCCCAAGCACGAGATCGCGCACCGTGCCGCCGCCGAGCGCCGTGATGCAGCCGAGGAAGCAGACGCCCAGCCAGTCCATGCTGCGGCGCCCCGCTGCGAGTGCAGCGGTCATGCCTTGCGCTGCAACGGCAACCAGCGACAGGAAATGCAGCACGCTATCGCTCGGCGGCAGGCTCCACATCGTCTGGTTCCCTTCTCCCTGCGGTGGAACTTACCCGCGGGGTTCCCAACGGAACAGGTTCCCGATTCCCGCCGCGGGGGCAACATGCGACGAAAGCATAAAGCGGGCGGAACGGAATCTCGCAGCTGAGGGTTGTCTTGGCGCAATCAACGAGGAGATCCAATCGATGGCTGACGACCGTTTTCCCAACGATCCGTATCGCCCGAACCTCAGCGACGACGAGTATCTTCGCGTGGCGCGGCGGCAGGATGCCGACCTCCAGGCCGACCCTGAATTGGGCGAAGGTCCCGCCTCCAGCGGCAAGGTCGCGCTGTTTGCCGTAGCCGTCGCCCTGGTGCTGGGCGCCGTGTTCTATGGCCTGAACAATTCGAGCACGGGCAACCAGGCGAGCAACACGCCCGCCACGCAGACCGCGCAGCAGGCTCCGTCTGCCAATCCGGCGGCGCCTCCCGGCATGCGTGACGTGACGCCGCGCGCCAATACCGAGCCGGGCAAGACCACCGGTGCTGCGCCGAGCAAGCCGGCGGCGCCTGATCCGGCCGCTCCGTCCGAGGGCGCGAAGTAAGAGCACGGCTGTCATCGCGGAATACACAACCGTCATCGCCCCTTCGCGGGGCATGACGTCGAGAACGGAATGGAGAGCGGCGGGACTCGAAAGAGTCCCGCCGCTTTCGTTTGCTGAATTTGGCTCTAGCTGAACATCTTGTTGAGCTCGCCGCCGGGATAGCCGCTGCCGAGCTCCGTGAACGTGCCCTTCTCCGCCATCTCCTTCGCCGCGCGCATGAAGCCGCCCCAGGCGGCGCGGGCGAGCGAGCCGCCGACGCTGATGCGGCGGACGCCGAGATCTTCGGCCTCCTTCAGCGACAGGCCGGACGCACCGATCAGCAGATTGAACGGCTTTGGTGCGACAGCCTTCACCACCGCGGCGATGTCCTCGCGGGTCTTCAGGCCCGGCGCGTAGAGGCAATCGGCGCCGGCATCCGCGTAGGCAGTGAGCCGGTCGATGACGAGCTTGAGATCGGTGACGCCCCACAGATAAGCCTCGCAGCGCCCGACCAGCAGCGTGTTGCTGTCGCCGATCGCCCTGCGCGAGGCCTTGATGCGCTCGACCGCGAGGGCGCGATCATAGAGCGGCTTGTCCTTGTCGCCGGTGGAATCCTCGATCGAAAGGCCGGCAACGCCGGTGCGCACACCGCGCTCGACATTGTCGGCGACCTTGTCCGGCTCGACCGCGAAGCCGCCCTCGAAATCCGCGTTCACGGGAATGTCGACCGACGAGCTCAATGCTGCCAGATGCTGACAGACATCCTCGACGGTGACGCGGTTGTCGGCCTTGCCGATGGTCCAGGCAAAGCCCGCGCTGGACGAGGCAAGCGCCTTGAAACCGAGATGCTGCAACGCCTTGGCGCTGCCGACGTCGACCGGATTGGGCAGAATGAAGCAGCCGCTCTCGTGCATCTTCCTGAACGTCGCGCGCTTGTCAGCGGTTGTCACATGCATGTTTCTCTCCCTTGTTGGCCGCGCAGACATAGGCACGCGCATTCGGCGCCGCTAGTGCACATCATGCACCGCGCGGCTGTCCTTCGGCGCCTGCTCGCGATCATTCATGCCGTAGTCGCGGATGACGCTGGCAATACGCAAGTGGTAGTCGGCAAAAATCTGCGCCCTGCCTTTGGCCTGGGTGCGGCGGTGCTCCATCGTGTTGCGCCAGGCTTGCACCGCGGCCTCATCGCGCCAGAACGACACCGACAGGATCTTGCCCTTCTCGGTCAGGCTCTCGAAGCGCTCGACCGAGATGAAGCCGTCGATCGTCTGCAGGATCGGCTTCAGATCGGCCGCGAGGTCGAAGTAGTCCTGGCGATGTTCCGGCTTGGGCCAGACTTCGAAAATCACGACGATCATGGGCGTCTCCTTCGCGTTGGTGGCCTACAATACCACCTTGCGCAAAAACGTGCGCTCTTCCGCGAGAATGAATTTGTTCTCCTCGGCGAAATGGAAATTCGCCATGCCCTCGCTGTCCTGCCGCAGCCGCGCGCGATAGGCCTCGTAGGCGGCGAGGCTCTCGAAGGTGATCAGCGCGAACGCGATGTTGTTGGTGCCCTCATGCGGCATGAAATAGCCGATCAGGTCGCCGCCGCATTTCGGGATGATGGTGAGCCAGCGTTTCGAATATTCCTCGAACTGCGCACGCTTGAAGGGATCGAGCTGATAGCGGATGAAGACGGTGACGGACATGGTGGGCTCCTATTTTCTGTGACCGACAGCGATGCTGCTAAACCCTCATCCTGAGGAGCTTGCGCAGCAAGCGTCTCGAAGAATGAAGGCCCCGCCGGTGGCCTCGCCCTTCGAGACGCGCGCAAGAGCGCGCTCCTCAGGGTGAGGATCGTTGTTCAGGTTTTGCTTCGCCGCTCGTTCGCAACGACGGTGTGAGAGCACGCTACGCCCTTGCCCGACCACAATGCTTCGGCTACCATCGAAGCATGAAATCAGGCCCCGACATCGCCATGGTCGCCTCGCTGGTCGGCGATCCCGCCCGCGCCAACATGCTCACGGCGCTGATGAACGGCCGCGCGCTCACCGCGAGCGAGCTGGCGCAGGAGGCCGGCATCACGCCGCAGACCGCAAGCTCGCATCTCTCCAAGCTCGAGGCCGGCGGGCTGGTCGAGCCGGAGAAGCAGGGCCGCCACCGCTACTATCGCCTCACCGACGACGATGTCGCCGGCGTGCTCGAAGGTCTTGCGGGGCTTGCCGCACGCACCGGCCACATGCGCGTGCGTACCGGGCCGAAGGATCCGGCGCTGCGGCGCGCGCGGATCTGCTACGACCATCTCGCCGGCGATCTCGGCGTGCAGATGCTCGACTCCTTGCGCACGCGAAACCTGGTCAGGCAGAAGAAGCAGGACATCGAGCTGACGGCGGAAGGCGAGCGCTTCCTCGCCAAGCATCTGCAGATCTCGGCCGACATGCTCAGCCATCCGCGTCGTCCGGTCTGCAAGGCCTGCCTCGACTGGAGCGAGCGGCGCCACCATCTCGCCGGCACGCTGGGTGCCGCCATGATGCAGCGTTTCGCCGAGCTGAAATGGGCCGCGCGCGACGCCACCCCCGGCAGCCGCGTGGTGAACTTCACCCGCACCGGCGAGAAGCAGTTTGCGGCGCTGTTTGGCAACGGGAAGGACTGATCACGCAGGCCGCGTGACGGCACACGTTTGCGTGTGAACTGCCGCGCCCGTCATGGCCGGGCTTGACCCGGCCATCCATCGCTTTAAGCGCAGTGTCGTTCCGGGATGGTCCGAAGGACCTGACCCGGAACCTCGAGATTCCGGGTTCGCGCTGCGCGCGCCCCGGAATGACGGTGCAACAGATTAGAGACCCCGATGAACCGCATCTTCTCGGCAGCGCTCGCCGCCGCCCTCCTCGCCGCCCCGCTCACTTCCGCCTATGCCGCCGACACGCCCCAGCGCGAGCCCTACGGCATCGCGCTCGAAGGCTTTGCCTATCCCTATCCCGTGCATCTGCTGCCGGTCACCAATGAAGGCGAGCAGCTCAGCATGGCCTATATGGACGTGGCGCCGGCGCAGCCGAACGGCCGCACCGTGGTGCTGCTGCACGGGCGCAATTTCCCGTCGAGCTACTGGGCGCCCGTCATCAAGATGCTGAGCGATGCCGGTTATCGTGTCGTGGTGCCGGACCAGATCGGCTTCGGCAAATCCTCCAAGCCCGCGGGCGAGCTGCATTTCGACAATCTGGCGCGCAACACCATCGCACTGCTGGATCATCTCAAGATCGACAAGGCCGAGATCGTCGCCCATTCGCTCGGCGGCATGCTGGGCGTGCGCATCGCCCGCGCCTACCCTGACCGCGTCGCCCATCTGGTGCTGACCGCGCCGATCGGCCTCGAAGACTACCGCCTCTACGTTCCGCCGACGCCGACCGAGAAGATCATCGAGAGCGAGGACAAGCTCACCGCCGACGGCTATCGCAAGCAGCTCCAGACCAATTACGCGATCAAGCTGCCACCGGACGCCATCACGCCGTTCATCGATGCGCGCTTCAACATCAAGGGCAGCCCGGATTATCCGCGCTGGCTGCGCGCCTTCGTCTCGTCCGGCCAGATGATCTATCGCGAGCCGGTCGCGCATGAGATTGCTCTCATCACCGAGCCGACGCTGTTCATCATGGGCGCCGACGACCACAACGCGCCGGGCCGCCCTCTCGCGCCGGAGGCGCTGCGCGCGAAGATGGGGCAGAACGCGGAACTGGCAAAGGCGCTTGCGGCAAAGATGCCGAACGCGCGGGCCGAGGTGATCCCCGACACCGGCCATCTCGTCTTCCTGGAGGCGCCGGAGAAGTACAGGGAGCTGGTGCTGGGCTTTCTCGGCCGCTAAAGCATGATCCGGAAAAGTACGCAGCGGTTTTCCGAAAAGATCATGCTCAAACAACAACCTAAAGCGCGATGAGGATTCATCCAATCTCATCGCGCTTTAGCCTCGTTCATGTCGCCTGAAGCCGCATGCGGGGGGACGTTCATGCCGCATTCAGGTCAAGATTGGCAGGTTTGGATCGCGACGTGTCGATGTGCTGCAAAATTTAACATGTCGAATCGTGTCTTTTGATTCATTGTGCGCCGCAAGCGCCCTCCCTGAAGAATCTGCCCTGAAGAACCTGCCCCCAAGGACAAGAAGGAAGATCAAATGAAATACCTCTTTGCCGCCGTCATGCTCGCCAGCGCGGTCGTTGGTTTCAGCGAGGCGGCCAGTGCCGCCGGCGGTTGCGGCCCCGGCTGGTATCGCGGCCCGTACGGTGGCTGCCGCCCGATGGCCGGGCGCCCGCCGGTCGTCGTCGTCGCACCGGCCCCTGCGCCGGTCGTCGTGGTGCGCCCGCGCGTGTGCCCCTACGGCTTCCGCTGGTGGGGTGGCCGCTGCCGCCCGATCTGATCTGACCTTTTCGTCATGCAAGATGGCCGCGCGGAATCCCCGCGCGGCCATTTTCGTTTGAGCACGACGTCGCGTCAGGCGTCCCACGAATCAAAACGGGGACCGCGATCGCGATCCCCGTCCAAAGCCCAATTGTTTGAGCATGATCCTTTCGGAAAACCGCTACACACTTTTCCGGATCATGCGCTAGCTTGCGCGAAGCTTACCAGTGGTGGCGATGCCAGCGCCGGTGATGCCAGCCCCAATGACGGCGCCGCCAGCCCCAATGATGGCCGTGACCATGGCCGTGCCAGTGGACCAGCTCCGGCTTGAGCTGCGCGGCTTCATCGCTGCTGGTGACCGCCGGATGCACATCGGCATCGGGCTGCCTGGTGCCACCCGGACCGCCGACCAGTTGCGGCGAGAGCGGCGCGGCCTGCGCGGCGGCGGTGAATGCGGCCGCTCCCGCGGCGACACCGAATGCGAGTTTCAGAAAATTGCGGCGTTCCATGACATCTTCCTTCAAGGCGAGCATTGCATGATGCGGAGGAAGTGTCGGGCTCGCGACATGAACTGCGGCTGAATCGCGTGTTCAGGTTCATTGCAACGGTGACAGGAAGAGTTGTGCCGTAGCCCGGATGGAGCGCAGCGCAATCCGGGAAAGTCTTTCCATAAGGCGCAGACCCCGGATTACGCTGCGCTCCATCCGGGCTACAAGTGCATTATTTCGCAAACTCCTGCGCCAGCACCAGCGTCTCGCGCGAGCGTTTCACCTCGGGCCAGTCGCGCTTGAAATCGGCAACGAGCTTGGTCAACGCATCGCCCTTCAGCATCGCCGCCAGCTTGGCCTCGTCATCGAACTGATACATGGCCTGATGCAGCGAGGGATCATCCAGGCTCCAGAACCGCCAGGCTTTGCTGACGCCGAATGCCTTCACCGCGTCGGGCACGTGCTCGGTCTCGTACCATTTGTCGAAAGCGGCGCGCTTGCTGGCGTCGGTGACGACGGCGCGGACGACGAAGAACGCGGCGGGCATCGGATTTCCTCCTGTTGTTTGACGTCACTATAGGCGGTTATAGTGGCGGCAACAAAAAGCCCGCGCCGTGCCGCGGTAAAGCGCGAGGCAGCGCGGCAGGTGGCCGAGCGGACACTGTTGCCGGAGGACGCGGAGCGTGCGGTGGAAGCCGCGAAGCAAGGCAAGCTCGCGAAGCTCGGGCCGTAGGTCCGTAGGATGGGTAGAGCGAAGCGAAACCCATCGTTTCTCCTCGCGGTTGGCATTGATGGGTTTCGCTTCGCTCTACCCATCCTACGAAAAAACTCGTCGCCCCCTGTCGGAACGCCCGCCCCTCATCCGTCCTATGCTTGAGACAGCACGGAGACACCGCATGGCCAATCTCACCCTCACCACCTTCGACTGGGTTCCCCCGCCTCCGCGCGGCTTCGTGCGCGACCTTCGGGTGCGCTGGGCGCTGGAGGAAGCCGCCTTGCCCTATCGCGTCGCGAGCGTGCCGTTCGGCGACCGCGGCCCCAGCCATTTCGCGCACCAGCCGTTCGGCCAGGTGCCGTGGCTGACCGACGGCGACCTCTCGATCTTCGAAAGCGGCGCGATCCTGCTGCATGTCGGCGGACTCAGCGAAAAACTGTTGCCCACGGACGCGCGAGGCCGCGTTGAGGCGACGGAATGGCTGTTCGCCGCGCTCAACTCGGTGGAGATGGCGAGCCTGCCCTGGACGATGTCGAAATTCATGGGTCACCCGACCGACACGGCAGCGTGGAAATTCGTGGACGACTTCCTCAAGCTTCGCCTCAAGCATCTCGAGACGGTGTTGGCCGGCCGCGAATGGCTGGCAGGATCATTCTCCGTCGCCGACATCCTGATGTCGGACGTGCTGCGCGTCGTCGATGGTTTCGGCGGGCTGGCGGACAGTCCCGCCTGCCGCGCCTACGTCGCACGCGCCACCGGCCGTCCGGCTTTCGCAAAGGCGCACGCCGACCAGCTGGCGCATTTCGCTGCGGCGGATAAGGCGCGCGCGTGACAAGCCGCACACAATTAACCCGCTGTTAGTCATGTGCCCACCACCGCCGGAACGAAGCAATTTGCTTCAAATTATTCCGGCGGGAGGTGTCACATGGCCCGTATCGATGATCTCAAGGAGCAGGTTGCCCGCGCCGAGCGTCTGGCAAAGACGATCCTCGACGAGGAAACCGTGGAGCGGCTGCAGACCTTCGCCGCCGAATGCCGTGCGGAACTGGTGGTGCTGACGCTGCGAGCCGCGACGTGAGGCTGCGTGTCACACCAGCTTCAGCGGCGCGTCGGCGACCAGGCGCAGGTCGATCGTTCCAATCAACGCCGCGCGCCGCGCCTCCGCAGCACCGATCGCCTCGTCCGTCTGCCGCAGCGTGCTGATGTTCGAGCCGAGCGACACGATCCCGCCCAGCACCAGCGCGATCGATCCGAGCGCGGCGGTCTGACCGGTCCCGAACAGCCCGAGGATGGTGATCAGCAGCAGAGCGGTACCTGCGCCGATGGCGATCTTGGACGCGAGAATATACTTCCGGCATCGCTCGGCGATCTCGGCAAGCCGCTCGATCCGGTCTTCGATGTCGGAGATTTCGTCGGTCGGATCGTCTTGAGTCATGATGCTGGATTCGCGGGCAAGTTCCTCTTGACCCGTAGCCCGCATGAGCGAAGCGACATGCGGGAACGATGCAAAAACCCGGATGTCGCTTTCGCTCATCCGGGCTACGCTTTCCTCACAACGGCAGATTGTCGTGCTTCTTCGCCGGCGCTTCGACCTTCTTGTCCTTCAGCATCGCCAGCGCGCGCGCGATGCGCTTGCGAGTCGAGTGCGGCATGATGACGTCGTCGATGTAGCCGCGCTCGGCGGCGATGAACGGCGACAGGAAGCGGTCTTCGTATTCCTTGGTGCGCGCGGCGATCTTGTCGGGGTCGCCGATGTCACTGCGGAAGATGATCTCGACCGCGCCCTTGGCGCCCATCACCGCGATCTGGGCGGTCGGCCAGGCGTAGTTCATGTCGGCGCCGATCTCCTTGGAGGCCATGACGTCGAAGGCGCCGCCATAGGCCTTGCGTGTGATGATGGTGACGAGCGGCACGGTGCACTGCGAATAGGCGAACAGCAGCTTGGCGCCGTGCTTGATCAGGCCGCCATATTCCTGCGCGGTGCCCGGCAGGAAGCCCGGCACGTCCACGAAGGTGACGATCGGGATGTTGAAGGCATCGCAGAAGCGGACGAAGCGCGCGGCCTTGCGCGAGGCATCGCTGTCGAGCACGCCGGCCAGCACCATCGGCTGGTTGGCGACGAAGCCGACGGTGCGGCCGGCGATGCGGCCGAAGCCGGTGACGATGTTCTTTGCGAACAGATCCGCGATCTCGAAGAAGTCGCCCTCGTCCACGACCTTCAGGATCAGCTCCTTCATGTCGTAGGGCTTGTTCGGATTGTCGGGGATCAGCGTGTCCAGGGACATGTCGACGCGGCCGATGTCGTCGAAGCTCGGCCATTCCGGCACGCCGTCGGTGTTGTTGGACGGCAGGAAGTCGATCAGGCGCCGCATCTGCAGCAGCGTCTCGACGTCGTTCTCGAAGGCGCCATCGGCGATCGAGGAGCGCGTGGCGTGCACCGAGGCACCGCCGAGCTCTTCGGCGGTGACGACCTCGTTGGTCACCGTCTTCACCACGTCGGGCCCGGTGACGAACATGTAGCTGGTGTTCTTCACCATGAAGATGAAGTCGGTCATGGCAGGCGAATAGACGTCGCCGCCGGCGCAGGGGCCCATGATCACGGAGATCTGCGGGATCACACCCGAGGCGAGCACGTTACGGCGGAACACATAGGAATAGCCGGCGAGCGCGGCGACGCCCTCCTGGATGCGGGCGCCGCCCGCGTCATAGAGGCCGATGATGGGCGCCCGCGCCTTCATCGCCATGTCCTGGAGCTTCGTGATCTTCAGCGCGTGCGTTTCCGAGAGGGAACCGCCGAACACCGTGAAGTCCTTGGCAAAGACGAACGTCTTGCGGCCGTTGACGGTGCCCCAGCCGGTGACGACGCCGTCGCCGGGGATCTTGTTCTTCTCCATGCCGAACTCGGTGGAGCGGTGCTCGACGAACATGTCGAACTCCTCGAACGATCCCTTGTCGAGCAAGAGCTCGATGCGCTCGCGGGCGGTCAGCTTGCCGCGGGCGTGCTGCGCCTCGATGCGCTTCTCCCCGCCGCCGAGCTTTGCGCCGGCACGACGATCTTCAAGGGCGTCCAGGATATGTTTCATTTGCTCCCGCCAGTTCTTAGCCTAAATGCGATTGCCGGGGGTTCTAACACGGCATTTTGCGGGCCGGGAAGCCGCTTTCGGCGCCGCAGGGCTGCCCTGCCGCAGCGTGAAAGCGCAAGGAATTACAAAGTTTTGCCCGGGAGGAGACGATGGACGAGAGAGCTGCCGAGACCGGCGCTGCGACAGGCGGCGTCAACATCCTGCTCCGGCTCGAGGGCCTGACCCTGTTCGCGGGCATGGTGATGCTCTACGCGGCCTGGGACGGCTCCTGGCTGGTGTTTGCCCTGCTGTTCTTCGTGCCCGATCTGAGCTTCCTGGCATACCTGTCGGACGCCAAGTTCGGCGCGCTGGTCTACAACGCCGCCCACAGCTACCTGGCGCCGGTGACGCTGATGACGCTGGGTTTCGGCTTCGCCTCGCCACTCACCCTCTCCATCGCCTTGATCTGGCTCGCCCATATCGGGATCGACCGGGCGCTCGGCTATGGCCTGAAATATTCGGCCGGGTTCGGCTTCACCCATCTCGGCCGGATCGGCCGGCAGAAGGACGCCTGATCCGGGATTTGGCAGCCCCGCTTCGCTGGCTGCGTAGCCCGGATGGAGCGAAGCGTAATCCGGGATCGGACCCCACCCTGCACTGCCCCGGATTTCGCTTCGCTCCATCCGGGCTAGGAAAGCCGCGCGAGCCGGTTGACCCGGCCGGGCGATTCAGGCTTGCTCCACGCCCAGCGATCAGGCGCCGAATGTTGCGTGAGCCCAGTCGGTACGGCGCGGTCATTGTGCCCTGACCCAGGCTTCACCCATGTCCGCGACGGTCGTCCCACTGCCGCAGAGCTCCTCGTCCGAAACCGTCGGTTTCCTGCGGCGCATGGCCAGCATGGTATCGGGACGGAACGGCGAGATGCTGCTGCGCGGGGCCGCGCTGATCGAGTCGCTGACACAGCGGGCGATGTCGGCCGAGCGGCTGTTTCACGAGACTCAGGAAGAGAGCACCCGCCATGTCGAGCTGCGCAAGGCCGCCGAGCTCGCCTCCGACGCCATGGCCGGCCAGATCGCGGCGCTGCGCACCCAGCTTGCCGGGGTGACCGCGGCGGCCGCCGCCGAGCGCGCTACGTTCGACGCCGAGCGCGAGAAGCTGCTCGGCCTGATGCAGCATGCCGAGAGCCATATCGGCAAGCTCACCACCGAGCTCGAGACCTTGCGCGCCTCCGTCGACAGCTTCAACGAAACCGTCGTCTCCGTGCCGATCGAGATGCTGCGGATGGCGCGCACCCAGTTCGATGTCCTCTCCGCCGGCTTTGCCCGCAAGGGCGACGTGATCTCGGAGGCGATGAGCGAGATCGGCGGCTTTGCCATCGACAAGGCCCTGACCGCGAAGACGACCGACCGCGCCTGAGGCGAACATCCTCCGTCATTGCGAGCCACCGGGTCCGCGCGCAGCGCGGCCCGATGACAGGCTCCGCGAAGCAATCCAGAATCCCGCGGCAGGTACAGTCTGGATTGCTTCGTCGCAAGAGCTCCTCGCAATGACGTTGCTGAGAGAACTGCGCTCACAATGGCAATGACGAGTCTTACGGCTCGCCCGGCTTGAACGGCTCCTGCTTGTCGGGTGGCACCGTCTCTTCCGCCATCGCCAGCAGCATCGCGACCATCACGTAATTGCCGGCGACCGCGGTGAGATCGACGATCTGCTGATCGTTGAACATCTTCTTCGCCCGCGCATAGGTCTCGTCGGACACCTTCTTGGTCGTGGTGATCTCGGTGACGAAGTCGTACACCACGGCCTCGTCCTCGGCCATCTTCGACGGCCGCTTGTTGGCCTTCAGCTCCGCGATGATGTCAGGCGACAGCCCCGCCTTCGCCGCCAGCGGCGCATGCGCGAACCATTCGACCTGCGAGCGCCACTGCCGGCCGATGATCAGGATCGCGAACTCGTTGAGCTTGGTCGGGACCGACGTCTCCCAGCGCAGATAGTAGAACAGGTCGAACAGGCGCTGGCCGAGCACGGGGCTGCGGATCATGGGATTATAGGGCCCGCCGATGCCGACGCTCGACACCTTCATGATCTGCTCGCCGAGCGGCTTCTGCTTGGCATCGAGCTGGTCCATGGTGAGCTGCGGAAAACGCGGCTCCTTGCTGGTGGCAGGCGCGGCAAACATCGTCGCGGCGAGCCAGCCGCCCGCTGCGGCCAGCGTGATCGACGACAGCCAGAGTGGCGTTGAGTTCATTGTTATCCTCCCGACCTTTTCTTTTGCTTGGTCGGAAGGATGCTAGCAGGTTCGCGCGCGCCAGCTAGATCGCGCCGATCTCGGCAAGGCAGGCTTGCGTCAGCGTCATGCGCGCCTCGATGTGACGCTGCTCCTTGCAATCCATGTTCAGCGCAAACACCGTGTGCGCCTCGCCCTTCTCGACCCAGCCGACCATCCAGCCCAGCGACGGCTCGCCGCGCTCGGCGCCGAGCAGCCCTGACTTCGCGCGGATGACGCTGTCGCCGACCTTGGTCACTGGCAGGATGTCGGCGACGAGATCCTGGCTGCGCTTGGAAATCGGCAGTGAGCGGCGGCGCAGCTGGTCGACGAAATCGATCTGCTCGATCGGGTCGATGCGCAAATTGCCGGTGAGCCAGAACTGGTCGATGCCGCCGCCGATGTCACGATTGCCGTAGTCGAACATGTCGACATATTTCTGCATGCGCTCCGGGCCGACCCGGCGCGCGATCTCCTGATAGACCGGCACCGCGCTCACCGCGATCGCGCTGCGCAGCGTGTGATCCTTGTTCCAGGCCTCGATCGGCCGCTTCACGCCGTCCCACGGGAAGACGTCCTTGTCGGGGTCGGCGACCACGCCGGTCTCGAGCGCAATCAGGGAGTTCGGGATCTTGAACGTCGAGGCCGGCAGCTTGCCCTCGCCCGAGCGCTCCTTGTCGCTGGCGACGATCAGATAGTCCTCGACCTTGTAGCCGACGAAGGTGCCTGACGTGCCGAGATCGGTGAAGCGTTTTGCCAGGCTGTCGCGGATCTCGTTGCGCGGCGGCGCGACATGGGCGAACGCGCGCGACGGCACGATTGCGGCTGCGGCAAGAAGGCCGAGGGTGGAACGGCGGGTGAGCAAGGGCGATGTCCATTGAGCAGGTGAAAGCGTGCGCGACCATGCCGCCGCTACGTGGTGAAACGATGACAGCTGGTTTCTACCGCGCCCGCCCCGACAGCCGCAGCACGAACACCAAGACCTCGGCGACGGCCTTGTAGAGATCCGGCGGGATCTCCTCGCCGAGCTCGACCTTGGAGAGCGCGCCGGCCAGGATCTCGTTCTCCTCGATCGGGATGTCGTTGGCTTTCGCGATCTCGACGATCTTTTCGCCGATGGTGCCCTTTCCCTTGGCGACGACGACGGGCGCGTTGGTGCCCTTCTCGTAATGCAGCGCAATGGCGAGCTTGGATGGATCGCTCATGTGGCGCGATCCAGGAAATGGCCGGCGCGGGCCGGTGCGGGCTGCGGCGGCGTGCCGTCGCGCACGACGATGTCGCCGGGCTTGAGCTCGGCGCGCGTCATCGCCTGGCTGAGCTCGCCGATACCGGCGCGGAGCTGCTGCGCGGTGGCCAGCCGCTCCGCCCACATCCGCACAAAGGTCTTGTCGCCGTTGAGCGTGATCAGCGCATGGACGGGACCGGCCGGCTCGACATTGAGCGTGAAGCGCGCGCGCCAGGCGCGCCTGGCGGGATCGGCGGATTCATTGCCGCCATCGCGCGAGATCTCGAACTGCGCCATCGCGGTGCCCTGCGGGGTCGCGAACGGAATCTCGAAATTCCACTGCGGCACCGTCGGGTCGATGCGATGGCCGCTGGCATCGGTCCGGTCAGGGAGCGAGGCGACCTGCAGCAGCGTCTGCCGTGCGATCGCGGCATCGGTGTCGTCGAGCAAGCGATGCACCGTTGCGGAGAGCGGTGTATCCGGCGCGAGCGATGGCGAGGCGATGGACTGCGGCGACGGTAACGCCCCTCGAAACGGTGGTGGCGTCGCCGCGCGCGCAGCGGCCTCGAAGATGTGGCCATCGGGAACGGCCTTGTTGGAGCCCGGCACGTTCCCGATCATGCGCGGCAGGTTTTGCGTCACCTCCTGCAAGAGGCTCGCCGCAAGGCCGGCCGACATGGTTCGCGGCGCCGCCGCCTGGGACGCGGTGCCGGCGATGTCGGCCAGCACGGCGGCGGCAAGATTGCCATTGCGTGGGATCTGCGGCGCCTGGGCGACCTCGGGTCCGATTGACGGCAATGCGACTTGCGCCGCCTCGCTCTCAACCAGAGCCGGCGCGGCGACGACCTGCGGTGTGGCCGTGGCGTTCGTCGCAAGCGCGCCGCTTTGCGCCTGAGGCGCGGCGGTCTCGAGCGTGGCCAGCGTCTGCCGCAGCACCAGCAACGCGGCCTTCAAATCCGGCACATTGCCGGACGACGGCGTCGCGCCGGCGGCGAGCGAAGCCTCGAGGAACAGCCCGGACTTCTGGAACGCGGTTTCGATATCGCCGCCGTCGAGGGCGGTGTTGAGCGGCGTCTGCTGCGCCAGCACGTCCAGCACCGCCTGCTTCAGTCCGGCCGGCAGGTCGCTGCCGGTGACGACGGAGGCGAGATTGGCGAACAGCGGCGCCTGGCTGCCCTGCTTCGTCACGGCCTCGGCCGAGGCTGCGGTGACAGCAACCTGCTCCAGCGGCGTCAGCGGATTGCGGGGCGCGGTCGCGGATGGCGCCAGCGGCGGACTCTCTACCAGCGAAGCCGCGCGCGGCGTCAGCGTGATCTGGTCGGCGCTCGCCTCGCCTGCCCCGTTCATGACCGCAAGGCGGATGACGCCGTCGTTCTGCGACACCGCGAGCTGGAGGTTCTGCCCCGGTGTCAGCGAGACCTCCGACATCACGTCCATCGAGAGGTTGGCGATCGCAATCCGCACCAGATTGTCGGCAAGCACGCTGACCACCCTGGCGTCGACGACGCTGCCGGCCTGGAGCACAAGATCGGGCGTCGCCGCATCAGCCACGGGGCTGGCGGCACTGACCGGCAAGATCGAGCTAATCGGCGTCGGCATCTCAAAGGGGGGCTCGGGGAACGCTGGTCCCCACCCTAAGGCCGCCCTCCTAAACCTCTCGTTAAGGACCTTTGGCCGCCGGCGCCTTCACGGCCGCGAGGACCGCCACGGCTGCCTCATAATCCCTAAGGCGGGCAGCCCGGCGGGCGGCCGCCTCCTCGTCCACGCCCCATTTCTCGGCGTTCCAGTCCTCGTCGACATGGGCGGCGGCCCAGACCTGGCCGGCGTCGCGCACGCCATGCGCCAGCGCCAGCGCCAGCAGCGCCGAGCCGGTCAGGGTCGTCACGATATGGAGGGCTGCGACCGACCAGGCATCCCCCGGTAGCGCGCCACGGGCGGCCTGAAGGGCCTCGTCCGGCTGCTTCACGTGCATGACACCCTCGGACAGGATGAAATGCGCGCCCAGCGTCTCCGCGGCCCAGAACAGGACGGGGTCCCAATGCGCGGCCTCGCGGGCGACGAGCCCTTCCGGGTGGCCGGCGCGATAGAACAGCAGGTCGGACTCGAAGTATTTTGCGAGGTCGTCGCTGACCAGCGCGACGCGGTCGACCACGCCCTCGACCACGCTGTTGGCGATCCGCGTCAGCGGCATGGTCACGGGGTCGATCGTCTCGCCCTGGGCGGCCCATTCCGCAGCCACGGCGTCGGCCAGCGCGCGCGAGGGGATCACCACCTGGCGGCTGGACGGCGTGCGGATCGGCTTGCCGTCGAGCGTGATGGCAAAACCGCCCTCGGCGTCAGTGACGCCGGCCTCCTTGTAGAAGCGTTTGCGCAGCGGCGTACGCGCGGACGCACGCGCCGATTCCCGCGGATCCGGCGGGGGCTGCCCTGCTGCTTCTTCGAACAATTCGCGCATGTGAGTTTTCGGCCCCGGTCGCTGGATGGCGAGCATGATCCGGAAAAGTGCATAGCGGTTTTCCGAAAGGATCATGCTCAAATAACGAGCTAAAGCGCGGTGGCGATTGCTCCCAGTGCCACTGCGCTTTAGGCTTTTAAGATAAGTCCGGTGGCCGATAAAGCGAGCAGCGGGCATGAGGGAACTTGTGGGCATTGCGGCCCTGTTCGCCGGGCTTTGGCTGGCCGCGGCGGAGGCCGGCTTTCGCACCCCGGAATCGCTGGTCCGCAACGTCTATGCCTATTACGGCGAGGGTGCGCCGGAGCTGTCCCAGGGCCTGCCGCGCGATGCCGCCACCGCCCGGCAATTCTTCGATCTGCCGCTGCGCAAGGCCTGGAGCACGCCGAAGGTCGAGCCCTATGATTTCCTGGTGCAGAGCCCGAGCTGGAAGCTCGGCCCGGTCGCGATCGCGGTCGTGCGCAGGCAATACGACAAGACTTATGTTGCGGCGAATTTCGACAATCACGGCCGCCCGGTTGCGCTGAACTTCGTCCTGGTCAACGGCCCCGAGGGCTGGCTGATCATGGATGTCGAGAGCCCGCATGACAGCTTGCGGATGTTTCTGGAGCAGTTTCGGAATTGAGGGGTGACGCTGCGCCTCCAACCACTGCTGTCATGCCCCGGCTTGACCGGGCATCCAGTACGCCGCGGCTCCTCGGCTCAATTACAACGGCCTCTGGAATACTGGGTCGCCCGGTCGAGCCGGGCGACGACAGCGGAGAGTGTAGCTCGCCGCGTGCCCTGCTCTATCGCGCCCCTACTCCTCCGGCGCGTTCTCGATCGGATCAAACCGGCTCGCGTCCAGCCCGAGCAGATTCCACGACTGCTGCATGTGCGGCGGCAGCGGCGCGGTGGCGTCGATAAAGCCGCCGCGCGGATGCGGGATGACGATGCGGCGCGCGAGCAGATGCAGACGGTTCTGCAGGCCGCCCGGCAGTTGCCAGTTCTCGATGTTGAAATATTTGGGATCGCCGACGATGGGATGGCCGATATGCTCCATGTGGGCGCGGAGCTGATGGGTCCGGCCCGTCACCGGTTTCAGCGACACCCAGGTCAGTTTGTTGCCGGCGGTCTCGACCACCGCGTAATACGTCACCGCGTGGCTCGCGCCTTCGTCGCCATGCTGGGCGATGCGCATGATGGTGTCGTCCTCGCTCTCTTCCTTCGCCAGGAAGGTCGAGATGCGGCCCTGCTTCGGCTTCGGCAGACCCGGCACCAGCGCCCAATAGACCTTTCGCGCCGAGCGCGAGCGGAACGCGCCGGTCAGATGCGAGGCGGCAAAGCGCGTCTTGGCGATCAGCAGACAGCCTGAGGTCTCGCGATCGATGCGGTGCACGAGGCGTGGCTTCTGGCCCTTGGAATCGCGCATCACCTCCAGCATCTGGTCGATGTGGCGCGTCATGCCCGAACCGCCCTGCACGGCAAGACCGGCAGGCTTGTTCAGCACGAGGACATCGTCGTCCTCGTAGATCGTCATCTCCTTCAGCGCCTTGAGCGTCTTCTGCGCGGCCTCCGAGAGCTCGCCGACGACCTTCGGTGCGTCGAGCTTCAGCGGCGGAATGCGGACGCTCTGGCCCTCCTCCAGGCGGTCCTTGCTGTCGACGCGCTTGCCGTCGACGCGCAGCTCGCCTTTGCGGACGACGCGCTGGATGTGGGAGAACGACAGGCCGGGAAAGCGCGCCTCGAGGAAACGATCGACGCGCATGTTGTTCTCGTCGGCCGTCACCGTGACGGTCTGCACCTTGGTCGGCAGCAGCGCCTCGACGGACTTTTCGGGCGCAGCTCTTTCCAGCTCGGTCCTCTCCAGCTTGGCCCTCTCCGGCTTAGCTTTGGGCGGACGCCGTTCGGCGCGCTCGCCGGCAAAACGCGGCGGCTTGCCGCCGGACTTCCCACCGGGCTTGCCGCCCGGACGCGGTCCTGCCTTTGACGCGCTTCGCGCCTTGAACGGGCGCGATTCCTTGCGCTCGTCGCGCGAACGGGGCTTGGGATCGGTTCTTTTGATGCGGCGGCTCATGCGGTTTTTCCAAGCTTTCGTGTCGACTGCGCGTTGGGGCGTCGGGGCAGCGACGCAACCTGCGCACCCACCTCCTTCTCCGCCAGCCGCAGCTCATATTGCTGTTGCAGGTTCATCCAGAATTGCGGGCTCGTCCCGAACCAATGACCCAGGCGCAGCGCCGTGTCAGCGGTGATGCCGCGCTGCCCGTTGATGATGCCGGTGATGCGATTAACCGGCACGTCGATCTGACGTGACAGCTCCGCGGCCGTGATGCCGAGTTCGCGCAGCTCTTCGGCAAGATGCTCGCCGGGATGTGTGGGTGCATGGGGCATGGGAATTTTCCTGCCGATTAGCAAGATTTACGAGTTACGTAAACCGTAAATGTACGCCCGCGGCGAGCTTCGATGCCTACCGTCCGCCCCGCTCCTTGCGCAGCTTGGCCCAGTAATCCAGCCGCTTCCTGATCTCGCGCTCAAAGCCCCGCTCCGGCGGGTCGTAGAAGGTCTGGCGGCCGAGGGCCTCCGGGAAGTAGTCCTGGCCGGAGAAGGCGTCGGGGGCGTCGTGGTCGTATGCGTAGCCGGTGCCGTAGCCTTCCGACTTCATCAGCTTGGTCGGCGAGTTCAGGATGTGTTTCGGCGGCAGCAGTGATCCCGCCTGCTTGGCCACCTGCATTGCCGTACCGAAGGCGGTGTAGACCGCGTTCGATTTCGGCGCGGTGGCGAGATAGACGACGGCCTGCGCGATCGCGAGCTCGCCTTCGGGATGGCCGAGGAAGTCGAAGGCATCCTTCGCCGCATTGGCGATGACGAGCGCCTGCGGATCGGCAAGCCCGATATCCTCGACCGCCATGCGCACGACCCGGCGGGCCAGGAACAGCGGGTCCTCGCCGGCATCGAGCATGCGAGCGAGATAATACAGCGCCGCATCGGGATCGGAGCCGCGCACCGATTTATGCAGCGCCGAGATCAGGTTGTAATGGCCGTCGGCCGACTTGTCGTAGATCGGGGCGCGGCGCTGCAGGATGTCCTGCAGCTGCGCGGCATTGAAGATCTCGTCCGCGCGCGCCGAACGCCACACCTCTTCGGCGAGCGTCAGCGACGCGCGGCCGTCGCCATCGGCCATGCGCACGAGCACGGCGCGCGCCTCGGCATCGAGCGGAAGCTTCCTGCCCTCGACCTCTTCGGCGTGCGCGAACAACTTTTCGATCGCGGCGGCATCGAGCGAACGAAACACCAGCACGCGCGCGCGCGACAAAAGCGCCGCGTTGAGCTCGAAGGACGGGTTCTCGGTGGTGGCGCCGACCATCACCACCGTGCCGTCTTCCATCACGGGCAGAAACGAGTCCTGCTGGGCACGGTTGAAGCGATGCACCTCGTCGACAAACAGCAACGTGCCCTTGCCCATCTCGCGGCGAGCACGTGCGGCGTCAAAGGCCTTCTTCAAATCCGCGACGCCGGAGAACACCGCGGAGATCTGCTCGAAATGCAGGTCCGTGGCATCGGCCAGCAGCCGCGCCACCGTGGTCTTGCCGGTGCCGGGCGGGCCCCAGAACACCAGCGAGCCCAGCGTGCGCGTCTCCAGCATGCGCGTCAGCGCGCCATCAGGCCCGAGGATGTGGTCCTGGCCCACGACCTCCGACAGCGCGCGCGGGCGCAGCCGGTCCGGCAGCGGATGCGGAGCCTCGTGATCGAGCCCCGCCGCGGCAAAGAGAGTTGGCGTCTCCTGTGGTCGCTTCGAACTCATCCGCCCAGCGTGACGTTGATCTGCTGACCGTTGCGCACCAGCGTGATGCGCCAGATCCGGGGGCGCTCGCCCGCGGCCTTCTCGAGATCGCCGGTCTTGCTGATCTTCTGGTTGTTCACGGCCAGGATGATGTCGCCCTTCTGGAAGCCGACATTCGCAGCCGCGCTGTCGCCGCCGAGATCGGCGATCACGACGCCTTCGGTGTCGGCGTCGAGGTGCAGCTCGTCAGCGACCGCCGGCGTGATGGTCGAGACCTTCGCGCCCTGGAACGGCGAACGCGCGGTGATCACGAGCTCGCTGCGCCCCGTGTCGGGCGCGGTCTCCAGCGCCACCGTCAGCTTGACCGGCTTGCCGCCGCGCTGCACGTCGATCTGCGCAGTGCCGCCGAGCGGACGGGTGGCGAAGCGATAGTCGAAGGCGTTGGGATCATCCACGGTCTGGCCGTCGATGCCGGTGATGAGATCGGAGGATTTCAGGCCGGCCTTCGCCGCGGGGCCACTCGACACCACGCTTGCGACCAGCGCGCCGGTCGGCGAGCGCAGGCCGAGGCTCTCTGCGATCTCGGGCGTCACCGCCTGCAGCTTCGCGCCGAGCCACGGACGCTTCACCGCCTTGCCGCCGCTCTTGGCGGAGGCGACGACGACGCGCACCATGTTGGCGGGGATCGCAAAGCCGATGCCCTGCGAGCCGCCGGAGCGCGAATAGATCGCGGTGTTGATGCCGGCCAGCCGGCCGTTCATGTCGACCAGCGCGCCGCCGGAATTGCCGGGATTGATCGCCGCATCGGTCTGAATGAAGAACTGGTAGTCGGTGATGCCGACCTGCGTGCGCGCCAGCGCCGAGATGATGCCGTGGGTCACGGTCTGGCCGACGCCGAAGGGGTTGCCGATCGCCATCACGACGTCGCCGACCATCAGCTCGTCCGAATTGGTGAATTCGAGCGCCGGAAACTTCTCTTTCGAATCCTTCAGCCGCAACACCGCGAGATCGGTGCGCGAATCCTTCAGCACGATCTCGGCCTCGAACTCGCGCTTGTCCGACAGCGACACCTTCACCTGGTCGGCACCTTCGATCACATGAACGTTGGTGACCACGAGCCCGGAGGAATCGACGATCACGCCCGAGCCGAGCGAACGCTGCACCTGCTCCTGCTGCTGGCCCGGCACGCCGAAGAAGCGGCGGAAAAGCGGGTC
Organism: Bradyrhizobium sp.; assembly: GCF_035935975.1. Classification (GTDB taxonomy): domain Bacteria; phylum Pseudomonadota; class Alphaproteobacteria; order Rhizobiales; family Xanthobacteraceae; genus Bradyrhizobium. The sequence goes on along the minus strand of NZ_DASYWN010000035.1, from coordinate 54,867 downwards.
GTCGAGCAGCGGATTGCGGTTCTGCACCACCTTGGCGGCATAGACATTGACGACCGCCGGCTGCACCCGCTGCACGATCGGCGCATAGGACAGCCGCAGCTCGGCCGACGACGACGGGACACGGCGGTCCTGCGCCGCAGCAGGGTGGAAGTGGGCCGAAAACGCTATGCACAATGCCGTGACGATGGCGGCGGTCCAGGTCGATCGAAACATTCCTACCTCTCGGAAAAGACGCCGGAATATAGGCGCGTTCGCCCGCCAATAGAAGGCCGCCAGGCGCCATTATTCACCCCCTTCCGGGTGTCGCCGGAATGCAAGCCTCCGTGCGAAATCGCAAGTCGCCTTGGCGCGACAGATTGGCATGACACGCATCATCCAGCATTCTGTTCGGTGGCGGATTCGGTTGCGGCGAATTTGCACCAGTGGGAACCACGCAACCGGGGTGCACCGTCGCGGGGCAGTCATCGATCCTACCTAGGCTCTCCGCCACGACTTGGGGAAGTTCATCAAAAACGACGGAGGCGTATCGTGAGCAGGACAAGAATGGCAGCCACGGCGATTGGTCTCGCCGGCGTGCTGGCGGCCTCGCAGGCCCAGGCTCAATCGGCCAGCAGCAGCGAGCAGGAGATCGCACTGCTGAAGCAGCAATTGAAGTTGCTGGAGCAGAAGCTCGACAAGCTGCAGAGCCAGACCGCTGCGAACACGGCGGCCACCGCGAGGGCCAAAGCCGAAGCAAAGGCTGAAGCGAAGGCCGAGGCGCGTTCGGAGGCGAAAGCGGTCGTCGCCAACGCGAACGCGGCAATCCCGGTCAAGGGACCGGTGGCTCCGTCCGGCGTCGTCGTCACGATGCCGAACAACCGTCCGACCATCTGCACTGCGGACGAGCAGAACTGTGTCGCCATCACGAGCCGCGTGCACTGGGATGTCGGCGGGTATAATTATCGTCCCAACACGGCAGCAACGACGCCGCAACAGCTCGACAGCGGCGAAAACGTCCGCCGCGCGCGTATCGGCATCGTCGGCAAGTTCTTCGGCGACTGGAATTACGCCCTGATCTACGACTTCGGCGGCTCGTCCGACGGTTTTGGCGGCACCGGCGCCGCCGGCGGCACCGCGGTGGGCTTCCTGCCGGGCGGCGGGACATCGGGCATCGAAAATGCGTATCTGAGCTACACCGGTCTCAAGCCGTTCGGCGGCAAGATGTCGATCGAGGCCGGCATCATGGACATCCCCTGGACGCTCGACGAATCCACCAGCTCCAACGACATCATGTTCATGGAGCGCGCCTCGTCCGGCCTCATCGCGCAGAACATCGCAGCCGGCGATTTCCGTTCGGCGATCGGCACCCGCTGGTGGACCGACCAGCTATGGGTGGGCGCCTATGTCACCGGGCCGACCACGGGCCAGATCCACTCCGCCTCCAGCGTCTCTCCGCCAGGCACCAGCGAGCAATATGGCGCGGTCGTCCGTGTCGCCGGCAACCCGATCAGTGGCAACGGCTATTCCGTCCATATCGGCGCCGATGCGGAATGGCTGATCCAGCCGCCGCGCAATCTGGTGACGCAGGCACAGACGCTCACGCTGAGCGACCGGCCCGAGCTGCGGATCGATCCGACGACGTTGATCTCGACCGGTGCGATCGCCAACGTATCGGGCGCGCAGGTCTACGGCGTCGAGGCGGCCGCGACCTATGGTCCGTTCATCGCGCAGGGCGAATATTACTGGTTCAACATCGACCGCAGCGCGAACACCGGCCTGCCGCCGTTCGGCGCGACGAGCCTGAAATTCGAAGGCGGCTACGCACAGGTCGGCTATGTGCTGACCGGTGAGAGCCGTGCCTACAATGCGGCGAACGCCGCGTACGGCGGCGTCAAGCCGGCGAATCCCTTCTCACTGGCCGGTGGCGGCTGGGGCGCCTGGGAAATCGCAGGACGCGTGAGCACGATGAACCTGAACGATCAGCTTGCGACCGCGGCCGGCATCGCAGGCGGACGGCAGACCATCTACACCGCCGCGCTGAACTGGTACGTCAACAACAACGTCCGCTTCATGCTCGACTATCTGCACGGCGACATCTCCAGGCAGGCGAGCGCCGTCTCCGCGGTGAACACGGGCTCGTCGTTCAATGCGGTGGCAATGCGCACGCAGGTCGCGTTCTAAGACTGCCCCATCCGGGAGCGGCATGCCGCTCCCGGATGTTCACGCCGCGCGCTTCTTCTTCACGACCACCGGCGGCGGCGCGCAGGACAGCCGCTGCTGGTGGCTCTCGCCCCAGGCCTTCAGGATGTCGATCACCGGCTTGAGGCTTTCGCCGAGCTCGGAGAGGCAATACTCCACGCGCGGCGGCACCTCGGCATAGACCTTGCGGATGACGAGGTCGTCCTCCTCCAGCGCGCGAAGCTGCTTTGTCAGCATGCGCTGGGTGATGCCGGGCATCCGGCGGCGCAACTCGCCGAAGCGCTGGGTGCCGCTTTGCAGGTGATAGAGGATCACGCCCTTCCATTTGCCGTCGATGAGATCCAGCGTCGCCTCGACCGAGCAGCCGGGACGACGGGCAAAGTCGCGCCGTTTCATGCGTGTTTTCCCATTAGTATCCAAACAGGGACTATATCCCCAAATTTACAGTACTTGCCAAATTGGAGCCAGCGGGACAGTTAGCAGGTCAGGCGCACGTCACAAGCTGGGCGCCATCTGATGGAGACAAGCCATGAAGGCCGTCGGCTACAAGAAATCGCTTCCGATCGAGGATCAGGACGCGCTGATCGATTTCGAGACCGCGAAGCCCGAGCCCAAGGGGCGCGACATCCGCGTCGCCGTGAAGGCGATCTCGGCCAATCCGGTCGATTACAAGGTGCGCAAGCGCGCCGCCCCGCCCGAGGGCGAGACCAAGATTCTCGGCTATGACGCCGCCGGCGTGGTCGATGCCGTCGGCCCCGACGTCACGCTGTTCAAGCCGGGCGATGAGGTGTTCTACGCCGGCTCGATCCTGCGCCAGGGCACCAACGCCGAATTCCACCTGGTCGACGAGCGCATCGTCGGCAACAAGCCGAAGAGCCTGTCGTTCGCGCAGGCCGCCGCTCTCCCCCTCACCTCCATCACCGCGTGGGAACTGCTGTTCGACCGGCTCGGCGCCGTGCCCGGCAAGAGCGTCGATCCGCGCACGCTGCTGATCACGGGCGGCGCCGGCGGCGTCGGCTCGATCCTGATCCAGCTTGCGCGCCGCCTCACTGGGCTGACAGTGCTTGCGACCGCGACGCGGCCGGAGTCGCAAAAATGGTGCCTCGATCTCGGCGCGCATGCGGTGATCGACCACGGCAAGCCGATGAAGGAGCAGGTCGAGAAGCTGAAGCTGCCGCCCGTCGCGCTGGTGGCGAGCCTCACCTTCACCGACCAGCACTACAAGAGCATCGCCGACTTCATGGCGCCGCAGGGCCGGTTCGGCCTGATCGACGATCCGCCGGAATTCACCATGAGCACCTTCAAGGGCAAGGCGATCTCGGTGCATTGGGAATCGATGTTCACGCGCTCCTCGTTCCAGACGCCGGACATGATCGCGCAGCATCATCTGCTCGACGACGTCGCCGACCTCATCGACAAGGGCGTGCTGCGCACCACGCTCGACCAGACCTTCGGCACGATCAACGCGGCCAATCTCAAGCGCGCCCATGCGCTGCTCGAGAGCGGCAAGTCACGCGGCAAGATCGTGCTGGAGGGGTGGTAGGCGACCACGTCGCCGGTGCGTAGGGTGGGCAAAGGCGCACTTGCGCCGTGCCCACCATCTCGCAACGGACGGCTGAGAAATCGTGGGCACGCTTCCGCCTTCGCTCTTCGAGCTACGGCGGACAAGCCGCTTTGCCCACACTACGATTTCTATCGCTAGCTCAGGATCCGCGACAACGCCGACAACAGACGGTCGATCTGCTCATCCGTGCCCACGGTGATCCGCAGATAGTCCGAGATGCGAGGTGCGGAAAAGTGGCGGACGATCACCGCCTGCTCCCGCAGCGCCGCCGCGAGCGCGGCACCCTCATGCGCAGGATGGCGCGCGAAGACGAAGTTGGCCAGGGACGGCAGCACCTCGAAGCCGGCTTCCTTCAGTCCGCGGGTCAGTCGCTCCCTGCCCTCGATCACACGGAGGCGGCCGTGCTGGAAATAGGGCTCGTCCTCCAGCGAGGCGATCGCACCGGCCTGAGCCGGCCGGCCGAGCGGATATGAATTGAAGCTGTCCTTCACGCGCGTGAGCCCATCGATCAGATCGGCATCGCCGATCGCATATCCGACCCGAAGTCCGGCGAGAGCGCGCGACTTGGACATGGTCTGCACGACCAGGAGATTCCGATGGGACGCAACCAGCGGAGTAGCGGTCTCGGCGCCGAAGTCGACATAGGCCTCGTCGACGACCACGGGCACGTCAGGATGCTCTTCCAGTAGCCGCGTGATCTCGGCGCGAGACAGCGCGATGCCCGTCGGCGCGTTCGGATTTGGAACGATGATCGCCCCAGTCGGCCGGCGATAATCGGCGAGCCGGATTTGCATGGCCGGATCGAGCGGCACGGTCTCGTAGGCAATGCCGAACAGACGGCAATAGACCGGATAGAAACTGTAGGTGATGTCGGGAAACAGCAGCGGCGCATCCTGCTTCAGCAGGGCGACGAAGGCATGCGCCAGCACCTCGTCCGAGCCATTGCCGACGAACACCTGCTCGGGTTTCACGCCGTGATAGGCGGCCAGCGAGACCCGCAGCGCGCTCGCCTGCGGGTCCGGATAGAGACGCAGCGTATCGGCTGCCGCCTCGCGGATCGCCTCCAGCGCCCGCGGCGACGGACCGAGCGGGTTCTCGTTGGTGTTGAGCTTGACCAGGTCCGCGATGCGGGGCTGTTCACCCGGCACGTAGGGCTTCAAGTCATGCGTCAAGCTGCTCCAGAAACGGCTCATCTTCCCTCCCTGTCGCGCGGACGCGTCGCGCGCTCGACGAAGCCTTTCGCGAGCGCGTGATAGATACCCTCCTCGCAGATCATCCGCGAGACAAAATGCGCGATCAGCGCGGCCGTCATCAACGGCACGACCATGCCGTGATTATCGGTCATCTCGGTCACGATCACGAAGGCGGTGATCGGCGCCTGCACGACGCCGGCGAAATACGAGACCATGCCGAGCAGCATGATCGCACCGAGCGGCGCGTCGTGGAAGAACGCCGCGATATTGCTACCGATACCGGCGCCGACGGCAAGCGACGGCGAGAAGATGCCGCCCGGTATGCCGCTGATCGCGGCGAAGCTGGTAGCCAGAAGCTTGAGGACGCCGAAGTCTCGCGGCAGCGGCGAGCCCTGCTCCAGCGCTGTCTTCACCTGCTCATAGCCTGTGCCGTAGATCGTATCCCCGGACACGAGGCCGCAAATCGCAACAGCGAGGCCGCAGGCAAACGCGAACCAGAGCGGATGGCCTTTGATCGTACGGCCGAGCGGGTTCTTGAAACCGCGCGCCATGGCGATGACGAGGCGGCTGAACAGGCCGCCCGCGAGACCGCCGGCCACGCCACACAGCGGAACAGCCAGCCAGTCGGCACCACGTGCCAGCGACATCGCGCTGCTGCCGAAATAGGCGTAATTGCCGGCCAGCGCGAGCGAAGTCAGACCGGCCGCGATGACGGCTGCAATGATGAGGCTGGATGTACGGGTCTCGAAAGCGCGGCTCATCTCCTCGATGCCGAAGACGATTCCCGCAAGTGGCGTGTTGAAGGCCGCAGCGACGCCGGCGGCGGCGCCGGCCAGGATCAACCCGGGTTGGCGGCGCGGCGAGACACGGCCAAGCGCAAACATGATGGAGGCGCCGACCTGAACGGTCGGCCCTTCCCGCCCCACGGAAGCGCCGCACAACAGCCCGAACAGGGTGAAGATCACCTTGCCGATCGCGATCCGGATCGAGACCAGGCTCTCGCGCGCCGCCTGATCGGTCAGGTGCCGCGCGGCGATCGCCTGCGGGATGCCACTGCCCTGCGCATTCGGAAACAGACGGATGGTCAGATAGGCCGACAACATGAAGCCGAGCGGCGTCACCGCCAGCACGGCATAGCGCGACTTCGCCAAAAGGAGCGTAAAGGCATGCTGCGCGAGATCGGCGAGCTGCGCCAGTGCCACCGCCGCAGCGCCGACCCCGATCCCGCCGAGCAAAAAGATCGCCCGCCGCTGCCATCGCGCAGATGTCAGCCTGAACAGGCGCTTGTGGCGGGTCGAGAGGGGCCAGAGCATGGAGCCCTCGTTTTAGCCGGTCGCGCCCCGAATTGAAGCGGTAAGTGGGCAGACCAGCTAGGCCGGAACCACGCCCTCGACGAACAGCAGCCGGCGCTCCAGGGCGCCGGCGCGGATCTTCAACGCCTCGGCATATTCCGGCGAAGTGTACCATTGCTTCAGCCTCGCCATCGACGGAAATTCGACGATGACGATGGCCTTCGGCGGCAAATCGCCTTCGGCCAGTTCCGCCTTGCCGCCGCGGACGAGATAGCGGCCGTCATACTGCGCGATCGTCTTCGCGGCGAGCACGCGATAGGCCTCAAATCCGTCGGGATCGCGCATCTCGACTTCGGAGATCACATAGGCCGGCATGGGCCGACCTCAGGCGATCGTATTGACGATGCCGCCTTCCGCCCGCAGGGCCGCGCCATTGGTGGCGGACGCTTCCTTCGACGAAACATAGACCACCATGTTGGCGATCTCGTCGACACTGGCGAAGCGCTGGATCAGCGAGCTCGGGCGATGCTGCTTGACGAAATTGGCGGCGGCTTCGTCGACCGACTGGCCGTTCTGCTTGGCGAGATCCTTCACGAAAGTCTCGACGCCCTCGGACATGGTCGGGCCAGGCAGCACCGAGTTCACCGTGACGCCGGTGCCGCGGGTGAGCTGCGCGAGGCCGCGCGCCACCGAGAGCTGGGCCGTCTTGCTCATGCCGTAGTGGATCATCTCGACGGGAATGTTCAGCCCGGACTCCGAGGAGATGAAGACGATGCGGCCCCAGTTGCGCTTCAGCATGCCCTTCATGTACGCGCGCGACAGCCGCACGCCGCTCATCACGTTGACCTCGAAGAAGCGGCTCCAGTCCTCGTCCGGGATCTCGAAGAAGTCCTTGGGCTCGAAGATGCCGGCATTATTGATGAGGATGTCGACCTCGGGCAGCGCCGCAACGAGGGCCTTGCAGCCCGCAGCGGTCGAGACGTCGGCGGCGATGCCGCGCACCTTGGCGCCCGTTGCTTCCAGCTTGCGCACGGCCGCATCGACCTTGTCCTGGCCGCGCCCGTTGATGACCACGCTGGCGCCCGAGCCGGCAAGGCCCCTGGCGATGGCATGGCCGATGCCGGCGGTCGAGCCGGTCACGAGGGCGGTCTTGCCGGAAAGGTCGATCTTCATACGTCGTCTCCATTGAGGTTGATGCGCATATCGTGCGCTGCGCAGCCAGCTGCAATCACCGCTCACCGATGCGTGAGCTTGTCGGGCGCGCAAAGCGGCTTGTCCGCCGTAGCTCGACGAGCGAAGGCGGAAGCGTGCCCACCAAGTCAGCGCGGGATACGGATGGAATGGTGGGCACGGCGCTTTGCGCCTTTGCCCACCCTACGGCACCTACTTCTTCGGCGGCAATGTCCGTACAAAGGCGACGATGGCATCGAGATCCTGCGGCGTCATGCTGGCATAGGCAGCATACGCCATCGGCGGCTTGAGCTTGCGACCGTCGCGCGCCACACCTTGCGTAATCGCACGTTTGATTTCGTCGTCGCTCCACTGGCCAAGGCCTGCCGCGGGATCGGCGGTGATGTTGGGCGAGATGGATTCGCCCCACGGCCCCCTGAAGGTGCGGCCGCCCTTGCCGCTCGCGGCCGCGAAATCGTGCACGACGGACGGGCCTTCCGGCGTGTGGCATTCGAGGCAATGGGCGATGGTGAGCAGATAACGGCCGCGCGCAAGCTTGTCCGACAGCTCGGCCTCGTTCGCTTGCTTGCCGGCATAGGTCGGCACTTCCGGCTTCAAGGCGATCCTGTATTCCGGCGCCGGCGTCTCGTGCCGTACCGGCGGTACCGAGCGCAGGTAAGCAGCGAGCGCATCGAGATCGCGGGCGGTGAGGACCGTGTAGAACGCGGTCGGCATGATCGGCGCGACCTTGGTGCCGTTGGGCCTGACACCGCTGACGAGGAAATGCTTCAGCTCGGCATCGCTCCAATTGCCGATGCCGGTGTCCTTGTCCGGCGTGATGTTGGAGCCGGAGACCTTGAAGGCGGGTTCGTCAAAAACCTGGCTGCCGCCGGAGAGTGCGCGCGAGAGGTCGAGCCCTTGCGGCCCGCGCGGCGTGTGGCAGTTGTGGCAGACCATCACGCTGTTGACGAGATAGGCGCCGCGCTCGGCCAGCGTCTCGCCCATGGCCGGCGACGTCAGCAGCGCGAGTGCAATGGCGATCTTGGCCCTCATCGAATCCCCCAAACAAATCCGCGTCCGCAAAATCATCGTGCGCAGCCTGAGAAATCGCCGCGCCATACAAAAAAGCGGCGCCCAGGGGCGCCGCTTTCTGAAACCTTGGTACCTGCAGGCTTACGCCGCCTCGGCTTCCTTCTCCTGCACCGGGCCCGAATCCTGGCCCTTGGCATCGACGTCGCGATCGACGAACTCGATCACGGCCATCGCGGCGTTGTCGCCGTAGCGGAAGCCGGCCTTGATGATGCGGGTGTAGCCGCCCTGGCGGTCCTTGTAGCGGGGCGCGAGGGTGTCGAACAGCTTCTTGACCTGATCCTTGTCGCGCATCTCGGAGATGGCCTGACGGCGCATGGCCAGTCCGCCCTTCTTGCCGAGGGTGATCAGCTTCTCCACGATCGGGCGCAATTCCTTCGCCTTCGGGAGCGTGGTGACGATCTGCTCGTGCTTGATCAGCGCGGCGCACATGTTGGCGAACATCGCGCGGCGATGCTCGGCTGTGCGATTGAGCTTCCGATGAACCTTGCCGTGACGCATGTCTCTATTCCTTACGTATGAACTGCCGCGACGGTTCGTCGGACCAGTTGCTCAGGTGGGCTTCCTGCGTTCGCCCATAAAAATCGCGGCCAGATTTCTCCGGCCGCGACAGTGAAGTCGATCAGTAATGATCTTCGAAGCGCTTGGCGAGCTCGTCGATATTCTCCGGCGGCCAGCCCGGCACTTCCATGCCGAGATGCAGACCCATCTGGGCCAGCACTTCCTTGATCTCGTTCAGCGACTTGCGGCCGAAGTTCGGGGTGCGGAGCATTTCCGCTTCCGACTTCTGCACGAGGTCGCCGATATAGACGATGTTGTCGTTCTTCAAGCAGTTGGCCGAACGCACCGACAGCTCGAGCTCGTCCACCTTCTTGAGGAAGGCCGGGTTGAAGGCGAGGTCCGGGATGATCTCCTGGGCGACTTCCTTGCGCGGCTCTTCGAAGTTGACGAACACGTTGAGCTGATCCTGCAGGATGCGGGCGGCGTAAGCCACCGAGTCATCCGGCGTCAGCGCGCCGTTGGTCTCGATCGTCATGGTCAGCTTGTCGTAGTCGAGGATCTGGCCCTCGCGGGTGTTCTCGACCTTGTAGGAGACCTTGCGGACCGGCGAGTACAGGCTGTCGACCGGGATCAGGCCGATCGGCGCGTCCTCGGGACGGTTGCGCTCGGCGGGCACGTAGCCCTTGCCGGTCGAGACTGTGAACTCCATGCGGATCTCGGCGCCCTCGTCGAGCGTGCAGATCTGGAGGTCCGGATTGAGCACCACGACATCGCCCACGGTCTGGATGTCGCCGGCGGTGACGACGCCCGGGCCCTGCTTCTTCACGACCATGCGCTTGGGGCCTTCGCCCTGCATCTTGATCGAGATGTCCTTGATGTTGAGCACGATGTCGGTGACGTCCTCACGGACGCCAGCGATCGAGGAGAACTCGTGCAGCACGCCGTCGATGTGCACCGACTGCACCGCCGCGCCCTGGAGCGAGGAGAGCAGGATGCGGCGCAGCGCGTTGCCGAGGGTCTGGCCGAAGCCACGCTCGAGCGGCTCGGCGACGATGGTCGCAAAGCGGGTCGAATCGCTACCGGGCTGAATCTGGAGCTTGTTCGGCCGAATCAGTTCTTGCCAATTTTTCTGGATCGTCACTGTTTCACCCATACAGGCCAGTCGAACTGCCGTTGCAGACACTGGCGTTGGAGAAAGGCCGCAGGTCGCACCCGCGGCTTCTTGCAAAAGTCATTGCGGGCGCCGATGCGCCCGCAACTTGGTATCAAACGCGCCGGCGCTTACGGGGACGGCAACCGTTGTGCGGGATCGTGGTCACGTCGCGGATCGAGGTGACGGTGAAGCCCGCGGCCTGCAGAGCGCGGAGCGCCGACTCGCGGCCCGAACCGGGACCGGCGACTTCGACTTCCAGCGTGCGCATGCCGTGCTCCTGCGCCTTCTTCGACACGTCTTCGGCGGCAACCTGCGCGGCGTACGGGGTCGACTTGCGCGAGCCCTTGAAGCCCATCGTGCCGGCGGAGGACCAGGCAATCGTATTGCCCTGCGCGTCGGTGATGGTGATGGTCGTGTTGTTGAACGACGAGTTCACGTGCGCAACGCCGGAGGCGATGTTCTTGCGCTCACGACGGCGAACGCGGGTGGCTTCCTTGCCCATTGATGACCTTTCCTGGAGATCTCAAACGCCGCCGTAATGCCAGCGGCTACACCTGTGGAACGAAAAGCGCGTGGCGAACGGGTCTCCCCGCATCGCCACACGCCGCGATTGGATTCGAAAACTTACTTCTTCTTGCCGGCGATGGCCTTGGCCGGACCCTTGCGCGTACGCGCATTGGTGTGGGTCCGCTGACCGCGCACCGGCAGACCGCGACGATGACGCAGGCCGCGATAGCAGCCGAGGTCCATCAGACGCTTGATGTTGATGCCGACTTCACGACGCAGGTCGCCCTCGACGAGATAGTCGCGGTCGATCACTTCGCGGATCTGAAGCACTTCGGCGTCGCTGAGCTGATTGACGCGACGATCCTCGGGGATCTTCACCTTCTCGATGATGTCACCGGCGATCTTCGGGCCGATGCCATGGATGTACTGGAGCGCGATCAGCACGCGCTTGTTGGTGGGAATGTTCACGCCGGCAATACGGGCCACGACCTTCTCTCCTGTTGCCGATCCCTCGTCAGGAATCAGGCTTTAAGTGCTTGCGTTCTCGGGCAGGTGTTCACAAACGCGAACACGACGCCCACCCCCGGTCTTCCTGGGGCCCGGCATCGTCTGAAACTATCCGACTTGGATGCGGGGCTTATTAGGGGATTCCGGGGGCTTTCGTCAACCGCTGCTAGCGCTTGGCTCGCTTTTTCGTGACCTTTTTTGGTCCCTTCTTCGAACCTTTTTTGACGGTCTTCTTGGCAGCTTTCTTGGCTACCTTTTTGGTCGTTTTCTTGGCGGCCTTCTTGGCCGCCTTTTTGGCGGTTTTGGCCGATTTGGCGGCCTTTTTAGCCGCTTTCGCCGGCTTTTTGGCCGACTTCTTCGCCGGCTTGGCCTTCTTGGCCGGGGCCGCCTTGGCCGCGCTGCGGGCATGGGTCTTCGGTTCCACCGCCCCGAGCGCCAGGAGCTGGCGGTGGATGGCGCGGGTGACCTCGTCGATGGCCATCATGCCGTCGATGGTGGAGAGCTTCCGCCGCTCGGAATAGTAGTGAATCAGCGGCTCCGTCTGGTTGCGGTAGCTGGCAAGTCGCTTGGTCAGGACCTCCGGGGTGTCGTCGACCCGGACCTCCTCCCCGCGCTCCCGCATCTGGGCGACGCGGGTCTCGACGCGGCTCAAAAGCGCGCTCTCGTTGACCCGGAGCTCGATCACCGCATCGAGCTTGAGATGCTTGTGCTTGAGCAGTTCATCCAGCGCCTCGGCCTGCGGCACGGTGCGCGGGAAGCCGTCGAGGATGAAGCCGTTCTTGGCGTCCGGCTGGTCGACGCGGTCGGAGATGATCCCCACCACAATCTCGTCGGGGACCAGGCCGCCGCTGGCCATGATCTCCTTGGCCTTCAGCCCGACCGGCGTTCCCGCCGCCACGGCCGCGCGCAGCATTTCACCGGTCGAGAGCTGGACGATGCCATAGCGCTGCACCAGCAGCTGCGCCTGGGTCCCCTTGCCCGATCCCGGCGGTCCCAGAAGTATAATTCTCATCGGCGTACGCCCCCCGGATTGGTGAGCGATACGTCGCGCACCTGTGTTTTGATATCAAGGACAGTGCAAACCACAACCAGCGCCGCACCACCATTGACGACCATACTATAAGGCAAACCGATCCCGTAAAGCTCGAAGACCTCCGGAATCAACTGCAACGCAGTCAGGTAGACGGCTCCGACGACCGTCGTCAATGACACGACGCGATCGAGATAGTCGGCCGTCGCCTCGCCCGACGCGACACCGGGAATTGTGCCATCACGCTGCGCCAGGGATTTGGCCGTGTCTTCGGGGTCGACGACATACGCCGTGTAGACGAAGGCGAGCACGAACACGGCGATCGACACGAGGATCATGTGCGCCGGCTGCCCCAGCTGGAGATGCCGGTAGGCTGCCGCGATCAGAGGATGATCGCCGCCCAGGATGAAGCCCGCAAAGGCGAGCGGCAGAAAGAATATCCACGGCGCCACGCTGACGGGAATCAGGAACCCGGCGCTGTTGAGCTTGATCGGCAGCACCCCGGCGCGCGCCGGCAATTGCCGCGCGCCGACATTGACCGCGCCGAACGCAACCCGGACATTTCGCCGCGCGCCTTCGACGAGCACAATCATGGCGACGGTCACGACCCAGAGCACCGCGTGGATGAATACGAGATTGCCCGAGACCGCCCCGCTCCGCACGACATCTGCGATGCCGGCGACGTCTCGCGGCAGGGTGACGAGCATGCCGACGCTCAGGATCAGCGCCAGGCCGTTGCCGATGCCGTAGCGGGTCATCTGTTCGCTGAGCCACACCAGCACGAAGACGCCACCCACCATCGAGGCCGTCGCCGTCACGACAAACCAGCCGTCAGGATTCCTGACGAGCTCCGGAATCGAGATCAATGCGGAGGCGATGCCGTAGGCTTGAAAGACAGCAAGCGCGAGCGTGAGGCCGAGCGTGGCACGGGCTATCTTGCGTCGGCCGTCCTCGCCCGAGCGTTCGAGCGAATTGAGGCCGCGCCACACCACCGACAGCAACCGGATAAAGATCGCCGCAGTCAGATAGGGAATGAGGCCGAGCGAAAACAGCGAAAGGCGGACGTTGAAGTTGGGCAACGACGCGAGGCGCGAAACATCCAACCCCGCAATCGGGATCTGCGTGCCGAGCCTGAAAAGGAGCAGCGCGCCGATCGTGAAACCGATTCGGCGCGCGAGCTCCCTGCTCACCTGCGACGGCCGCGCAGCTTCGACTTCCGGATCAGGCCTTCATACTGATGGGCCAGCAGATAGCCCTGCACCTGCGCCACCGTGTCCATGGTGACGCTGACCACGATCAGCAGCGAGGTGCCGCCGAAGTAGAATGGCACCGAGGCGTAGGAGATCAGGATTTCCGGGATCAAGCAGACGATCGCCAGATAGATCGCACCCAGCACGGTGATGCGCGACAGCACGTAGTCGATATATTCGGCGGTGCGCTCGCCCGGACGGATGCCCGGAATGAAGCCGCCGTGCTTCTTCAGATTGTCCGCGGTCTCGGTCGGGTTGAACACGATCGCGGTGTAGAAGAACGCGAAGAACACGATCAGCGCGAGATAGAGGATCAGGAACAGCGGACGGCCGTGGCCGAGCTGGGTGGTGATCCACTGGAACCATTCCGGCCCGCTGCCGGCGTTGAAGTTCGCGACCGTGGTCGGCAGCAGCAGCAGCGAGGACGCGAAGATCGGCGGGATCACGCCCGAGGTGTTGAGCTTGAGCGGCAGATGCGAGGACTGGCCCTCGAACATCTTGTTGCCGACCTGGCGCTTCGGATACTGGATCAGCAGCCGGCGCTGGGCGCGCTCCATGAACACGATGAAGGCGATCACGGCGACCGCCATGATGATGACGACCAGGATCAGGCCGGTCGACATCGCGCCCTGACGGCCGAGCTCGAGCATGTTGGCGAGCGCCGCGGGCAGCTCGGCGACGATGCCGGAGAGAATGATCAGCGAGATGCCGTTGCCGATGCCGCGCGAGGTGATCTGCTCGCCCAGCCACATCAGGAACATGGTGCCGCCGGTCAGCGTGATCGCCGTGGAGAGGCGGAAGAACATGCCGGGGTCGCTGACGACGTTGCCGGCGCCTTCGAGGCCCACCGCGATGCCGTAGGACTGGAACGCGGCCAGGATCACCGTCAGGTAGCGGGTATACTGGTTCAGCGTCTTGCGGCCGGCCTCGCCTTCCTTCTTCAGCGCCTCGAGCTGCGGCGAGACGGTGGTGAGGAGCTGGATGATGATCGATGCCGAGATGTAGGGCATGATGTTCAGCGCGAAGATCGCCATGCGGTGGATGCCGCCGCCGGCGAACATGTTGAACATGCCGAGGATGCCGCCCGCCTGGGAGCGGAACACCTGCTCCCAGATGTTGGGATCGATGCCGGGCAGCGGGATGTAGGTCCCGAGCCGATAAACGAGCAGCGCACCCAGGGTGAACCAGATGCGCTTCTTCAGTTCGTCGGCCTTGGCAAACGCGCCGAAATTGAGATTGGCTGCCAGTTGTTCCGCTGCAGAGACCATCTTGGACTTTCTCCCGCCGCCTATTGCGCCGTCATGCCCGCGGCCGGGCTACATTAGAGCGGACGCCGGACATTATCTGGGGCTCGGCTTCGATAAGTCCACGTCCCGCATGCGTAAAGGCCCGCGAGGCGCGGGCCAATGACGCAGTTGTTACGCCGCCTCGCCTTCTTCCTTGGCAGGGGCGAGGATCTTCACCGAACCGCCGGCCTTCTCGACCGCAGCGATCGCGGTCTTGGTGGCGCCGTGCACTTCAATGTTGAGCTTCGACTTGAGCTCGCCACGGCCGAGCAGCCGCACACCAGCCTTGGCGCGGCGCAGCACGCCGGCCTTCACCAGGGCCTCGACGTTCACGACGCTGCCGGCGTCGATCTTCTTGGCATCGACCGCTTCCTGGAGCCGGTCGAGATTGATCTCGGCGAACTCGACGCGGAAGATGTTGTTGAAGCCGCGCTTGGGCAGACGGCGATGCATCGGCATCTGGCCGCCTTCGAAACCCTTGATGCGCACGCCCGAACGCGCGGTCTGACCCTTGCCGCCGCGGCCGGACTGCTTGCCCTTGCCCGAACCGATGCCGCGGCCGACGCGCATACGCTTCTTGCGCGAGCCGGCGTTGTCGGCGATATCGCTGAGCTTCATCGCCCTTCTCCTTGTGTCTTGCGCACGATCTTCACCGAAAACGGATAGCCCGCTTTCGGGATCGCACGCCGCTTCTTACTTCTCGTCGACGATGCGAACGAGATGGTGAACCTTCTCGATCATGCCGCGGACCGCCGGGGTGTCCTGCAGTTCGCTGGTGCGACCGATCTTGTTGAGCTTGAGCCCGATCAGCGTCGAGCGCTGCGAGTGATGGCGGCGGATCGCGCTGCCGATCTGCTCGAGCTTGATCGTCTTGCTGGCCTTGGCCATGGGAGTCTACTCCAAAGCTTCCGTTAGTCGGCAGCCGCCTCGGCATCGCCACCGATACGGCGCGACTGCAGAGTGGACACCTTGATGTTGCGGCGGGCTGCGACCGAACGCGGCGAATCCTGATGCTTCAGCGCGTCGAAGGTTGCGCGAACCATGTTGTAGGGGTTCGACGAACCGATCGACTTGGCGACCACGTCCTGGACGCCGAGCGTCTCGAACACGGCGCGCATCGGGCCGCCGGCGATGATACCGGTACCGGCCGGAGCTGCACGCAGATAGACACGGCCCGCGCCATGACGGCCGGCGATGTCGTGATGGAGCGTGCGGCCCTCGCGCAGCGAGACGCGGGTCAGGTTGCGCTTGGCGGACTCGGTGGCCTTGCGGATCGCCTCAGGCACTTCGCGCGCCTTGCCGTGACCGAAGCCGGCGCGGCCCTTCTGATCGCCGATCACGACCAGCGCTGCGAAACCGAAGCGCTTGCCGCCCTTGACGACCTTGGCCACGCGGTTGATGTGGACGAGCTTGTCGACGAACTCGCTGTCGCGCTCCTCGCGCTCCTTGCGCTCGCGTCCGCCGCCGCGTTGATCGCGTCCACCACGTTGTTCGCGTTCTGCCATTTTTCCAATCCTTCAGAGGCTTGCGCCTCAATCCTCAAATTCTGTTAGAAGCTCAGCCCGCTCTCACGCGCTGCGTCGGCGAGAGCCTTGACGCGCCCGTGGTAGAGGTAGCTGCCGCGATCGAACACGACTTCCTTGACGCCCTTCTCGGCGGCGCGCTCGGCCAGCAGCTTGCCGACCGCCTTCGCCGCATCGATGTCGGCGCCGGTCTTGCCGCCGTCGCGCATCGACTTCTCGAGCGAAGAGGCAGAGGCCAGCGTCTCGCCCTTCAGGTCGTCGATGACCTGGGCGTAGATGTGCTTGGACGAGCGGAACACCGACAGACGCGGACGACCGCCACCGGAGCGGCGCAGCTTCAGCCGCACACTCCGCTTGCGCCGGGCATTGGTAACCTTGGCTTTGGACATGACCGGCTCCGTTACTTCTTCTTGCCTTCCTTGCGGAAGATGAATTCGCCCACATACTTCACGCCCTTGCCCTTGTAGGGCTCCGGCGGACGATAGCTGCGGATCTCGGCGGCGACCTGGCCGACGCGCTGGATGTCGCTGCCCGTCACCGTGATCTCGGTCGGCTTCGGCACGGTGATCGTGATCCCTTCCGGGATCGCATAGACCACATCGTGGCTGTAACCGAGCGCGAGCTGCAGGTTCTTGCCCTGCATCGCGGCGCGGTAACCGACGCCGGTGATCTCGAGCTTCTTCTCGAAGCCCTTGGTGACGCCTTCGACCAGATTCGCGACCTGGGCGCGAGCGGTACCGTACAGCGCGCGGGCGCGGTTGGTCTCGGCGCGCGGCTTGACCTTGATCTGGCCGCTCTCGAGCTTCACCTCGACGTCGTCATGGACGACGAACTGAAGCTGGCCCTTCGGCCCCTTCATCTTGACGGTCTGCCCATCGACGGTCGCGGTCACACCCGACGGAACCGCCACAGGCCTTTTGCCAACTCGTGACATGGATGAAAAATCCTTCTCAGAACACCGTGAAGAGGACTTCACCGCCCACATTCGCGTCGCGCGCGCTGTGGTCGGCCATGATCCCCTTCGGCGTCGACAACACCGAAATGCCGAGTCCGTTGTTGACCCGCGGCAGGTTCTTCACCGAGGCGTAGACACGACGCCCGGGCTTGGAAACACGTTCGATCTCGCGGATGACGGGCTCGCCATCGAAATACTTCAGCTCGATCTCGATCTCGCTGCGGCCCGAGGAGTGCTCGAGCGTGGCGTAGCCGCGGATGTAGCCTTCGGTCTTGAGGACCTCGAGCACGTTCTCGCGCATCTTCGAGCCGGGCGTGGAGACCTTGCTCTTCGAGCGCATCTGCGCGTTGCGGATGCGGGTGATCAGATCGCTGATTGGATCGTGCGTAGACATCTAAACGACCCTCCTTACCAGCTCGACTTGACGAGGCCCGGGACCATGCCCTTGGAGCCAAGGTCGCGGAGCGCGATACGGGACAGCTTGTTCTTGCGGTAGTTCGAGCGCGGGCGGCCCGACAGCTCGCAACGCAGACGGACGCGGGTCGCCGACGAATTGCGCGGCATTTCCGCAAGCTTCAGGGTGGCGGCGAACCGCTCCTCCATCGGCAGCGTCTTGTCGGCGATGATCGCCTTCAACCGCTCGCGCTTCGGGGCGGCGTTCTTCACCATCCGCTTGCGCCGGTTGTTCTTCTCGACTGAACTCTTCTTTGCCATGCTTGGCTCCTGGGTATCCGCGTTTGAGAGGCTTTAGGTCAGCGTCTCACTGCCGGAACGGGAAATTGAAAGCGGTCAACAAGGCCCTCGCCTCTTCGTCGGTCTTGGCCGTGGTGCAGACGGTGATGTCCATACCGCGGGCTTCCGTGACCTTGTCGAAGTCGATCTCGGGGAAAATGATGTGCTCCTTGATGCCGAGCGAGTAGTTGCCGCGGCCGTCAAAGCTCTTCGGGTTCAGGCCGCGGAAGTCGCGGACGCGCGGCAGCGCGACCGTCACCAGGCGATCGATGAACTCGTACATGCGGGCCTTGCGCAGCGTGACCTTGCAGCCGATCGGCTGGTTCTCACGCAGCTTGAAGGTCGCGATCGCGATACGCGAGTAGGTCACGATCGCCTTCTGGCCGGCGATCTGGGTCAGCTCGGCAGCGGCGGTCTCGGCCTTCTTGCGGTCGTTGACGGAATCGCCAACGCCCATGTTCAGCACGACCTTGTCCAGGCGCGGAACCTGCATCACGTTCTCATAACCGAACTTCTCGGTCATGGCGGTGCGGATCTTCGCGTCGTATTCCGCGCGCAGGCGCGGGGTGTAAGCGGCCTCAGCCATCGATCTCAGCTCCCGAGCTCTTGGCGATGCGGACCTTCTTGCCGTCCGCCAGAATCTTGAATCCGACGCGGGTCGGCTTTCCGTCCTTGCCGACATACGCGATGTTGGACAGTTGGATCGGCGACTCCTTCGAGATGATGCCGCCCTCCTGGGCCTGCGTCTGCTTCTGGTGACGCTTGACCATATTGATGCCGCGCACCAGCGCCGTGCCGGCGTCGGGGCGAACCTCGAACACCTCGCCGGTCCGGCCCTTGTCGCGGCCGGTCAGCACGACGACCTTGTCGCCCTTGCGGATCTTCGCAGCCATTACAGCACCTCCGGCGCGAGCGAGATGATCTTCATGTGGTTCTTCGCACGCAGCTCGCGCGGCACGGGCCCGAAGATACGGGTGCCGACCGGCTCGGACTGGTTGTTGATCAGAACAGCGGCGTTACGGTCGAAGCGGATGACCGAACCATCGGCGCGGCGGATGTCCTTGCGGACGCGCACCACGACGGCCTTCATCACGTCGCCCTTCTTCACCTTGCCACGCGGAATCGCTTCCTTGATCGAGACGACGATGATGTCGCCGATGGTGGCATAGCGGCGCTTGGAACCCCCGAGCACCTTGATACACATGACACGGCGTGCGCCAGAATTGTCGGCCACGTCGAGGTTGGTCTGCATCTGAATCATTGATGCACCTCGTCCTCTTTCCAATTGCGCCAGCCCAGCCGGCGCTCAACATTTCCCTGAAGTCAGTCGGCTAAAGCCAACAGATCAGGCGCTTTTCTTGTGTTCGCCCCGGATCACGACCCAGCGCTTCAACTTCGAAATCGGCTTCGATTCCTCGATCCACACCATGTCGCCCGGCTTGAACTGGTTGTCTTCGTCGTGCGCGTGGTAGTTCTTCGAACGGCGGATCGTCTTCTTGTAGATCGGGTGCGTGAAGCGGCGATCAACGCGCACAACGACGGTCTTGGCAGTCTTGTCGCTGACGACCACGCCTTGCAAAGTACGTTTCGGCATATTCGTAAGCCCCTTACTTCTCTTTCGCGCGCTTCTGCGCGGCGACGGTCTTGATGCGGGCGATGTCACGGCGAGCCTCGCGCAGGCGCGAGGTGTTCTCGAGCTGCCCGGTGGCGCGCTGGAAGCGCAGGTTGAAGCGCTCCTTCTTCAGGTTCAGGATGGCGTCATCCTGCTGGTCGGGGCTCATCGCGCGGATGTCTTCGATCTTCATCTGGGCCATGGCCATTACTCCGCAATGCGCTCGACGAAGCGCGTCTTGATCGGCAGCTTGGCAGCCGCCAGCGTCAGCGCTTCCTTCGCGGTCTGGGTGTTGACGCCGTCGATCTCGAACAGCACCCGGCCCGGCTTGACGCGCGCCACCCACAATTCCGGCGAACCCTTGCCGGAGCCCATGCGGACTTCGGCCGGCTTCTTCGACACCGGAACGTCGGGGAACACGCGGATCCAGACGCGGCCGGCGCGCTTCATGTGACGGGTCAGCGCGCGGCGAGCGGCTTCGATCTGGCGCGCGGTGACGCGCTCAGGCTCGGTCGCCTTCAGGCCGAACTGGCCGAACGCCAACGTCGCGCCCGAAGACGCAACGCCGTGGATGCGGCCCTTATGCGCCTTCCGGAACTTCGTTTTCTTAGGTTGCATCATGGCTTTAAGCCCTCAAATTCCTGTGCTGGATCAGGCTGCGGCCGTATCGCGGCGCCCACGGCCACCACGATCGCTGCTGCCGCCCGTCTCGCCTTCGGCCATTCTCTTGTCCTGGGCCATCGGATCGTGCTCGAGGATCTCGCCCTTGAAGATCCAGACCTTGACGCCGCAGGTGCCGAAGGTCGTGAACGCGGTCGCGACGCCGTAGTCGATGTCGGCGCGCAGCGTGTGCAGCGGCACGCGACCTTCGCGGTACCACTCCATGCGCGCGATTTCCGCACCGCCCAGACGACCCGAGCAGTTGATGCGGATGCCTTCCGCGCCGAGACGCATCGCCGACTGAACGGCGCGCTTCATGGCGCGGCGAAACGCCACGCGGCGCTCCAGCTGCTGCGCGATCGACTCGGCCACCAGCGTCGCATCGAGTTCCGGCTTGCGGATTTCGACGATGTTGATGACGACGTCGGACGAGGTGATGTCCGCGACCTTCTTGCGCAGCTTGTCGATGTCGGCGCCCTTCTTGCCGATCACCACGCCCGGACGAGCCGAGTGGATGGTGACGCGGCACTTCTTGTGCGGACGCTCGATCACGATGCGGGCGACGGCCGCCTGCTTGAGCTCCTTGTGCAGGATCTCGCGGATCTTGACGTCCTCGTGCAGCAGCTTGCCGTATTCCTGCTTGCCGGCGAACCAGCGGGAATCCCAGGTCCGGTTGATGCCGAGACGCAGACCGATCGGATTGATCTTTTGACCCATCGTTTTCTCCTGCGACCCTTAAGCCGCTGCTGCTTCGGCTTCGACCTGACGAACAATGATCGTCAGTTGCGAAAATGGTTTGTAGACACGGCCCGAGCGCCCGCGGCCGCGGGCGGCAAAGCGCTTCATCACGAGGCCGTTGCCGACGAAGGCCTGCGCCACGACGAGATCGTCGACGTCGAGATCGTGGTTGTTCTCGGCGTTGGCGATAGCCGATTCCAGGCACTTCTTCACGTCAACCGCGATCCGCTTGCGCGAAAACTGCAGGTCGGCGAGCGCAGCCGAAGCCTTCCGGCCGCGAATGAGCTGGGCGACCAGGTTGAGCTTCTGCGGGCTCACCCGCAGCATCCGGGCGACCGCCTTGGCCTCGTTCTCGGCGAGGCTCCGTTCGCGCTTAGGTTTGCTCATCGTTTAATCCTCAAGCCTTCTTGGCTTTCTTGTCGCCCGAGTGGCCATGGAAGGTCCGGGTCGGCGAGAACTCGCCGAACTTGTGACCCACCATTTCCTCGTTGACGGCCACCGGCACGTGCTTCTGACCGTTGTAGACGCCGAAGGTCAGGCCGACGAACTGCGGCAGGATCGTCGAGCGACGGCTCCAGATCTTGATGACGTCGTGACGGCCGGACGCGCGCGCGGCATCTGCCTTCTTGAGCAGAGAACCCTCGACGAACGGGCCTTTCCAGACTGAACGAACCATGTCCGGCGTTCCTTACTTCTTCCGCTTGTGGCGGCTTAGGAGAATGAATTTGTTGGTCGACTTGTTGCTGCGGGTCTTCTTGCCCTTGGTCGGCTTGCCCCACGGAGTGACCGGGTGACGACCGCCCGAGGTACGACCTTCACCACCGCCGTGCGGATGGTCGATCGGGTTCATCGAAACACCGCGGTTATGCGGCTTGCGGCCCAGCCAACGGTTGCGGCCGGCCTTGCCGATCGAGGTGTTCATGTGGTCCGGGTTCGACACCGCGCCGATCGTGCCGCGGCAACGGCCGTGCACCAGGCGCTGTTCGCCCGAGTTCAGGCGGATGATGACGTAGTCCTGGTCGCGGCCGACGAGCTGGGCATAGGTGCCGGCGGAACGGGCGAGCTGGCCGCCCTTCCCGATCTTGACCTCGATGTTGTGGATGATCGTGCCGACCGGCATGTTGCCGAGCGGCATGACGTTGCCCGGCTTCACGTCGACATAGTTGCCGGCGACCACGGAATCGCCAACCGCCAGACGCTGCGGCGCCAGGATATAGGCCTGGGTGCCGTCTTCGTACTTGACCAGCGCGATGAACGCGGTGCGGTTCGGATCGTATTCCAGCCGCTCGACCGTCGCGGGCGCATCGACCTTGTCGCGCTTGAAGTCGACGAGGCGCAGGGTCTGCTTGTGACCGCCGCCGCGGAAGCGCACGGTGATGCGACCGGTGTTGTTGCGACCGCCCGAGGAATGCTTGCCTTCAGTGAGCGCCTTGACCGGCTTGCCCTTGTACAGGGCCGAACGATCGACCATGACCAGTTGGCGCTGGCCCGGCGTCGTGGGATTGAATGTCTTCAGTGCCATCGTCGTTCGACCTTACAGACCGGTGGTGACGTCGATGCGGTGGCCCTCTTCGAGGGTCACGATCGCGCGCTTGCTGTTCGACTGCGAGCCGAGATTGCCGCGGAAGACCTTGGTCTTGCCCTTGCGGACCAGCGTGTTGACGCTCTTGACCTTGACGTCGAACAGCTTCTCGATCGCTTCCTTGATCTGCGGCTTGGTCGCCTTGGCGGCCACCTTGAACAGCACCTTGTTGTGCTCCGAAGCGATCGTCGCCTTTTCGGTCACGACCGGCGACAGGATCACGTCGTAGTGGCGAGGCTCGATGTTCTTGCTCATTTGAAGCGCGCCTCCAGCGCATCGATGGCGGCCTTGGTCAGAACAAGCTTCTGACGGCGCAGGATGTCATAAACGTTGATGCCCTGGATCGGCAGCACGTCCATGTTCGGGATGTTGCGAGCCGCAGCGGCAAAGCCGTTGTTGAGCTCGGCGCCGTCGATGATCAGGGCGTTGGTCAAGCCCAGACCCGAGAAGTGACCGAGCAGCGCCTTGGTCTTGGCGGCTTCCAGCGCGGCCTTCTCGATCACGACGAGATCGCCGTCCTTGGCCTTGGCCGAGAGCGCATGCTTGAGAGCGAGCGCGCGGACCTTCTTCGGCAGGTCGGTGGCGTGCGAACGCACCACCGGACCGAAGGCACGGCCACCGCCACGGAACTGCGGCACGCGGGCCGAGCCGTGACGAGCACCGCCGGTGCCCTTCTGCTTGTACATCTTCTTGCCGGTGCGCCAGATCTCGGCGCGGCCCTTGGCCTTGTGCGTGCCGGCCTGGCGCTTGTTGAGCTGCCACTGCACGCAACGTGCAATGATGTCCTGGCGCGGCTCGAGACCGAAAATGGTGTCGGAGAGCTGGACGGAGCCGGCTTCCTTACCTTCGAGAGTGGTGACCTTCAATTCCATCTCACGCCTCCTGCGCAGCCGGGGCGGCTTCCGCGTCGCCAGCAACCTTGAACTTGCCGGGCTTCGGAGCTTCCTTAGGCAGCGGCTTCTTGACGGCGTCGCGCACGCGGATCCAGCCGCCCTTGGAGCCGGGAACGGCGCCTTCGACGAGGATCAGGCCGCGCTCGACATCGAGCTGAACGACGCGGAGGTTGAGCGTGGTGATGCGGTCGACACCCATGTGGCCGGGCATCTTCTTGTTCTTCCAGGTCTTGCCGGGATCCTGACGACCACCGGTCGAACCGATCGAACGGTGCGAGATCGACACACCGTGCGTGGCGCGCAGACCGCCGAAGTTCCAGCGCTTCATGCCGCCGGCGAAGCCCTTACCGACCGAGGTGCCGGTGACGTCGACGAACTGGCCGACGACGAAGTGATCGGCCTGGATCTCGGCACCGACCGGGATCATGGCGTCCGCGGTGACGCGGAACTCCTCGACCCGCCGCTTCGGCTCGACCTTGGCGACCGCGAACTGGCCGCGCTCTGCCTTGGGCATGTAAACGGTCTTGCGGGCACCAGAACCAAGCTGGAGCGCGACGTAACCGTTCTTCTCTTCGGTGCGGTGGCCTACGACCTGGCAATTGCCGAGCTTCAGCACGGTCACGGGGATATGTTCGCCGGCCTCCGTAAAGACCCGCGTCATCCCGACCTTTTGTGCGATCACTCCGGAGCGCATCGGCTTGCTTCCTGTTCTTTCTGTCCGCTTGCGCGAACGGGATCCAAAAATCTTAGAGCTTGATCTCGACGTCGACACCGGCGGCCAGGTCGAGCTTCATCAAAGCATCGACGGTCTGCGGGGTCGGATCGACGATGTCGAGCAGGCGCTTGTGAGTGCGCATCTCGAACTGTTCGCGGCTCTTCTTGTCGACGTGGGGCGAACGGTTGACGGTGAACTTCTCGATGCGGGTGGGCAGCGGAATGGGTCCGCGGACCTGCGCGCCGGTGCGCTTCGCCGTGTTCACGATCTCGCGGGTCGACGTATCGAGGATACGATGGTCGAACGCCTTGAGACGGATGCGAATATTTTGGCCGTTCATTGCCGTGGTCTCTCTTCGTTGGGTGGCGAATAGCGAATAGCGAATGTCCCCATTCGCTACTCGCCGATCCCTATTCTCGTAATTACTCGATGATCGAAGCGACGACGCCGGCGCCGACGGTGCGGCCACCTTCGCGGATCGCGAAGCGGAGCTTTTCTTCCATCGCGATCGGCACGATCAGGTGCACTTCCATCGCGATGTTGTCGCCCGGCATCACCATCTCGGTGCCTTCCGGCAGGTGCACGACACCGGTCACGTCGGTGGTGCGGAAGTAGAACTGCGGACGGTAGTTGGTGAAGAACGGGGTGTGGCGACCGCCCTCTTCCTTGGTGAGGATGTAAGCCTCAGCCTTGAACTTGGTGTGCGGCTTGACCGAACCCGGCTTGGCCAGAACCTGACCGCGCTCGACGTCTTCACGCTTGGTACCACGGAGCAGCGCACCGATGTTGTCGCCGGCCTGGCCCTGATCGAGCAGCTTGCGGAACATTTCGACGCCGGTGACGGTGGTCTTCTGGGTGGCGCGGAGACCGACGATCTCGATTTCCTCGCCGACCTTGACGATGCCGCGCTCGACACGGCCGGTCACGACGGTGCCGCGGCCCGAGATCGAGAACACGTCTTCAACCGGCATCAGGAACGGCTGGTCGATCGGACGCTCCGGCTGCGGGATGTACTCGTCGACGTTCTTCATCAGCTCGAGGATGGCGTCGTGGCCGAGCTTCTTGTCCGAATCTTCGAGAGCGGCGAGC
Organism: Bradyrhizobium sp.; assembly: GCF_035935975.1. GTDB lineage: Bacteria > Pseudomonadota > Alphaproteobacteria > Rhizobiales > Xanthobacteraceae > Bradyrhizobium. The sequence goes on along the minus strand of NZ_DASYWN010000035.1, from coordinate 29,648 downwards.
GCCGAACCCTTGATGATCGGGATCTTGTCGCCCGGGAATTCGTACTTCGAGAGCAGTTCGCGGACTTCGAGCTCGACGAGCTCGAGGAGTTCCGGATCGTCGACCATGTCGCACTTGTTGAGGAACACGACGAGCGCGGGCACGCCGACCTGGCGGGCGAGCAGGATGTGCTCGCGGGTCTGCGGCATCGGGCCGTCAGCGGCCGACACGACCAGGATCGCACCGTCCATCTGGGCGGCGCCGGTGATCATGTTCTTCACGTAGTCGGCGTGGCCGGGGCAGTCGACGTGCGCGTAGTGGCGGTTCGGCGTCTCGTACTCGACGTGCGCGGTCGAGATGGTGATGCCGCGCGCCTTCTCTTCCGGCGCCTTGTCGATCTGGTCGTACGCGGTGAACGTCGCACCGCCGGCTTCGGCGAGAACCTTGGTGATCGCCGCGGTCAGCGACGTCTTGCCATGGTCGACGTGACCGATGGTGCCGATGTTGCAGTGCGGCTTGTTACGTTCAAACTTTGCTTTGGCCATTTGACTCTCCGTTCAATCGTCAGTTCGTGACCGACGACAATCAGGCAAACTTCTTCTGGACTTCTGCCGACACGTTGGCCGGCGCTTCTGCGTAGTGGTCGAACTGCATGGTGAAGGTTGCGCGACCCTGGCTCATCGAGCGCAGGTTATTCACGTAACCGAACATGTTCATGAGCGGCACCATCGCGTTGATGACGTTGGCGTTGCCGCGCATGTCCTGCCCCTGGATCTGACCGCGCCGGGAATTCAGGTCGCCGATGACCGAGCCGGTGTAGTCTTCCGGGGTCACCACTTCGACCTTCATGATCGGCTCGAGCAGGACGGACTTGCCCTTCTGCAGCGCTTCGCGGAAGGCCGCGCGCGATGCGATTTCGAAGGCGAGCGCCGACGAGTCGACGTCGTGATACTTGCCGTCGACGAGCTGAACCTTGACGTCGACCACGGGGAAGCCCGCGACCACGCCAGAGCTCATCACGCTGTTGAGGCCCTTTTCGACGCCGGGGATGTATTCCTTCGGAACCGCACCACCGACGATCTTGGACTCGAACTCGTAACCCTTGCCGGGCTCGTTCGGCTCGACCACGATCGACACTTCCGCGAACTGACCGGTGCCGCCGGTCTGCTTCTTGTGGGTGTACTTGACCTCGGCCTTCTTGGTGACGCGCTCACGGAACGCAACCTGCGGCGCGCCGATGTTGGCGTCGACCTTGTAGGTGCGCTTGAGGATGTCGACCTTGATGTCGAGATGGAGTTCGCCCATGCCCTTGAGGATGGTCTGGCCGGACTCCTGGTCGGTCGACACGCGGAAGGACGGATCCTCCGCAGCGAGCTTGGCCAGCGCCACGCCCAGCTTTTCCTGGTCGGCCTTGGACTTCGGCTCGATCGCGATCTCGATGACCGGCTCGGGGAATTCCATCTTCTCGAGGATTACCTGCTTGTCGGGATCGCACAGCGTGTCACCGGTGCGCGCTTCCTTCAGGCCGGCCAGCGCGACGATGTCGCCGGCATAGGCTTCCTTGATGTCTTCGCGGTTGTTCGCATGCATCAACAGCATGCGCCCGATGCGCTCCTTCTTCTCGCGGGTCGAGTTCACGACGCCGGTGCCGCTCTGCAGGATACCGGAGTAGATGCGGCAGAAGGTGATGGTGCCGACGAACGGGTCGTCCATGATCTTGAACGCGAGCAGCGCCAGCGGCTCCTTGTCGTCCGCCTTGCGCACGACTTCGTTGCCGGCGTCGTCGGTGCCCTTGATGGCGGGCACGTCGATCGGCGACGGCAGATAGTCGACGACGGCGTCGAGCAGCGGCTGCACGCCCTTGTTCTTGAAGGCCGAGCCACAGAGCACGGGATAGAACGCACCGGTCAGCACCGCCTTGCGGAGCAGACGCTTCAGGGTCGCCTCGTCCGGCTCCTTGCCGTCCAGATAGGCGGCCATGGCGTCGTCATCGAGCTCGACGGCGGCTTCCACCATCTTCTCGCGGTATTCCTTGGCCTGGTCGACCATGTCTTCCGGAATGTCGACATAGTCGAACTTCGCGCCGAGCGACTCGTCGTTCCAGACGATGCCCTTCATCTTCACGAGGTCGACGAGACCCTTGAAGTTGTTCTCGGCACCGATCGGAAGCTGAATCGCGATCGGCTTGGCGCCGAGGCGGTCGACGATGTCGGACAGACACTTGAAGAAGTCGGCGCCGGTCTTGTCCATCTTGTTGGCGAAGACGATGCGCGGAACCTTGTACTTGTCGCCCTGGCGCCAGACGGTCTCGGTCTGGGGCTCGACGCCCTGGTTCGAGTCGAGCACGCAGACGGCGCCGTCGAGCACGCGCAGCGAACGCTCGACTTCGATGGTGAAGTCGACGTGGCCGGGAGTGTCGATGATGTTCAGGCGCTTGCCGGCCCAGAAGGCGGTGGTCGCAGCCGAGGTGATCGTGATGCCACGCTCCTGCTCCTGCTCCATCCAGTCCATCGTCGCGGCACCTTCGTGCACTTCGCCGATCTTGTGGCTCTTGCCGGTGTAATAGAGGATGCGCTCGGTCGTCGTGGTCTTGCCGGCGTCGATATGCGCCATGATACCGAAGTTACGGTAGTCTTCGATGGCATGTTGGCGGGGCATGGGGTGTTCCTTGCGAGTCCGTTTGTTTCGCCGTTACCAGCGATAGTGCGAGAAGGCACGGTTGGCTTCCGCCATCCGGTGCACGTCTTCACGCTTCTTGACGGCGTTGCCACGGTTGTTCGATGCGTCCAGCAGCTCAGCCGAGAGCCGCTCGGTCATCGTCTTCTCGTTGCGCTCGCGCGCAGCCGAGATCAGCCAGCGGATGCCCAGCGCCTGACGGCGGGTCGAACGAACCTCGACCGGAACCTGGTAGGTCGCGCCGCCGACGCGGCGGGAGCGCACTTCGATCGTCGGCATGACGTTCTCGAGTGCCTGCTCGAACACGCCGAGCGGGTTCTGCTTGGTCTTGGATTCGATGATACCAAACGCACCGTAGACGATGCCTTCGGCGACCGACTTCTTGCCGGCGTACATCACCGAGTTCATGAACTTGGTGACGATGATGTTCCCGAACTTCGGATCCGGGAGAACTTCGCGCTTTTCCGCTGAGTGGCGACGAGACATAGGCTTGGTTCCCGCTTACTTCGGACGCTTGGCGCCGTACTTCGAACGACGCTGCTTACGGTTCTTGACGCCCTGGGTATCCAGAACGCCGCGGAGGATGTGGTAGCGCACGCCGGGCAAGTCCTTGACGCGGCCGCCGCGGATCATGACCACCGAGTGCTCCTGGAGGTTATGACCCTCGCCGGGGATGTAGCCGATCACCTCGAAGCCGTTGGTCAGACGCACCTTGGCGACCTTACGAAGCGCCGAGTTCGGCTTCTTCGGGGTCGTCGTGTAGACGCGGGTGCAAACACCACGCTTCTGCGGCGACTGCTGCAGCGCCGGCACCTTCTTGCGCGACTTCTGCACTTCACGCGGTTGAGCGATCAGCTGGTTGATCGTCGGCATCCTGGCCTTACCCTTTGTTCTGCCGCGGCCCCTGTCAGGTCCGCTGTCTTGGCGCGGCCCGTTACCGGGACCGCAAATTCTTTTCGAGCCACCTGCTCGACGAGGCCGCCTCACGCGGAACAATCCGCACAAAGCGAAATTGCGCCAACCGCTCCATCACTGAGCGGAAAGCGTTACGACGCCACAGAGGACCGCAGTATCAAGGCCGATCAGCTTGAAGCCGCGGCCCGCGAACTGAGGTCATGCATCCGAATTCGATCTCAAGAGAACGAGCTCAAGAGACCTAGAATCGCACTGGCATTGCCTAGCTATGATCGACAGCGTTTGAGCGGCATTCGTCGAGGTTGGTGCCCGCTATAAAATGACCCCTCAGGATTTAATCCCTGGGATCTAACGGGTGGCCCGTTCCGACGTTGGCTATGCTCACCGCCTGTCGTTAAGTGAGGCGCTTTCTATAAGTGAGAATCGGTCAAGTCAAGGTGAAACGACAGTCAGAAAGCGCTTCTCGCGCCTGTCGAAATCGACGTTCACCGCACTCACCGCGCCTCCCCGATATGGGCACCCCGGCCGTGTTCCGCTACCCCTCCGGCCCATTTATACCCGGGAGAAATATACTTTTATATCCCTCGCTAAGGCTTTTTTTCCTGTTGATGCGTCAATCTGCCACCTTCGGCAGAGATTTGCGCCATGCGGTACACCGACATTGCCATTATCGGCGGGGGATTATCCGGCTCGACCGCCGCCGCGATGCTCGGCCGCGCCGGCATTTCGGCAGTGCTGATCGATCCGCATGAGAGCTATCCAGCGGACTTTCGAGTCGAAAAACTCAGCGGCCAGCTGCAGGTCGAGCGATTCCTGAAGACGGGAATCGGAGAATCGGTGCTGCGCCGCGCGACCTTCGCCGGCGAGAACTGGATCGCGCGCTTCGGCCATCTGCTCGACAAGGCGCCGAGCCGACAATTCAACATCCTCTACGATTCCCTGGTGAACGCGGTCCGCGACGAAATCCCCGCAAGCGTTGCACGCATCTGCGCCAAGGCGATCGCGGTCGAGACGAGCCCCGAGCGGCAGCGGATTACGCTGTCCAATGACGAGACCATCTCGGCCCGCCTGGTGGTGCTCGCCAACGGCCTCAATGTCGGCCTGCGCCACCAGCTCGGTATCGCGCGAAGGGTCGTCAGCGCCTGCCATTCGATCTCGATCGGGTTCGACGTCGTGCCGGCCGGGCGGACTGCCTTCGACTTCCCGGCGCTGACCTATTTCTCGGAGCGGCCGAGCGACCGCATCCCCTACATCACGCTGTTTCCGATCGGTACGTGCATGCGTGCGAATCTGTTCGTGTATCGCGGCTTCGACGATCCCTGGCTGCGCGAGCTGCGCCGCGCCCCAAGCGAGACGCTGAACGCCGCCCTGCCCCGGCTCAAGCGCATCACCGGCGCCTTCGACATTCCCGGCGAGATCAAGATCCGCCCGGTCGATCTCTATGTGAATGATTCCAGCGGCCTGCCCGGCCTGGTGCTGGTGGGCGATGCGTTCGCGACCTCCTGCCCCGCCGCCGGCACCGGCTGCGACAAGGTTTTCACCGACGTCGAGCGGCTCTGTAACGTCCATATCCCGCAATGGCTCGCGTCCGACGGCATGGATGCGGGCAAGATCGCCGGCTTCTACGCCGATCCGGTGAAGCGGGATTGCGACGAATGGTCGGCGGCGAAGGCGTTCGCCTTCCGCTCGGTCTCGGTCGACACGAGCCCCTATTGGACGGCGCAGCGCTGGGCGCGCTTCATGGCCTGGTCGGTTCAGGGGCTCTTGCGGCCGCTTGGAGGCGCCTTCCATCTGGAGCCGAACTTCCTCGGTCACTCCTCCTCGTCGTCCTCGTCCTCATCATCCTCGTCGAGGTCGTCCTCTTCCTCGTCGTCATCATCGTCGCTGTCGTCGTCGGCCTGAGCCACCGCGCCATGCGGCTGGTGGATCTGGTCGTTCCACAGCTTGCGATAGGTGCCGTTCTTGGCGAGCAGCTCGGCATGCGAGCCGCGCTCGATCGCCCTGCCCCCTGAGATCACGATGATCTCGTCCATCTCGACCACCGAGGTCAGGCGATGGGTGGACCAGATCATGGTGCGGCCCTTGGCGACCTTCAGCAGCGTGCGGTTGATCGCGGCTTCCGTGGTCTGGTCGAGCGCCGAAGTGGCCTCGTCCAGCAGCAGCACGGACGGATTGCGGATGATCGCGCGCGCGATCGCGATGCGCTGGCGCTGGCCGCCCGACAGCGTATCGCCACGTTCGCCGACCGGCGTGTCGTAGCGCTGCGGCAGGCTCATGATGTAGCGGTGGATCTCGGCCTTCTTCGCGGCCTCCTCCACCTCCTCGTCGGTCGCGCCTTCCTTGCCGAGCCGGATGTTCTCGCGGATCGACATGTTGAACAGCATGTTCTCCTGGAACACGACCGCCATGCTCCGGCGCAGCGAATCCAGCGTCACCTTGCGCACGTCGACGCCGTCGATGGTGACGCGCCCCTCGTCGGGCACGTAGAGCCGCAGGATCAGGTTGAGCAGCGTGCTCTTGCCGGAGCCGGAAGGGCCGACGACGGCGATGCTCTTGCCGACCTTGAGCTTGAGGCTGAGATTGTCCAGCACCGGCGTCTGGCTGTTTTCGTACTGGAAGGTAACGTGGTCGAAGGTGATGTCGTTGGTGATGCGCGGCAGGTCGGGCGCGCCGGGCCGATCGGCACCGCGGGTCGGCTCGTCCAGCAGTTCCTGGATGTGGCGGATCGCGGCGGCCGAGGAGATCGACACCGGGATGAAATGCATCACATGGGCGATGTTGTAGGACACCTCCCAGAACGCGCTCTCGAAGGTGACGAAGGTGCCGATCGTGATCTGGCCCTTGGTCGCCAGATACGCGCCGATCGCGAGCACCACGAGGTGCAGCAACAGCACCGAGATGGTGACGGTGCGCTCCACCATGGTCGACAGGAACGCCGCTGAGGCGATCTTGTGGCGGGTCTCGTCGTTGCGGAAGCGGAAGAAGCCGAACATCTTGCGCTGCAGGCTGAACGCCTTGATCACCGCCTGCGCCGCGACGTTCTCCTGCACCATGCCGAGCAGTGCGCTCTCGTTCTGCTTCTGCTCGTAATTGGCCTGCACCGCCTTCGGGGTCAGGATGCGCGGGCCGATCAGCGTGATCGGGAACACCAGCAGCGCGACCACCGCGAGCTGCCAGTTCAGGAACAGCATCAGGATGATGCCGGCGATCAGTTCCAGGAACGGCAGCGCCGCGCTGTTGGCGAAGGTCTTCACCGAGCCTTCGAATGCCGAGAGGTCGACCGAGAAACGCGACAGGATCTCGCCGCGCTTGGTGCGGCCGAAATAGGCCGCCGGGAGGTCCTGGACGTGCTCGAACAGGCGCTTGCGGACGTCGGAAATGATGCAGGCCGCGAGCCGCGCGTCCCAGCGCTCGTACCAGACCGCGACGATCGAGGTGAAGATGCCGGCGACCGCGAGCACGCCGAGGATCTTGTAGAGCGCGTGGAAATCCTCCTCGCCGAGCGCGTCGTCGATCAGGTATTTCAGGCTGAGCGGCATGATGACGTTGAACAGCGTCTCGACGACGACGCCGAACGCCACGAATGACAGCATCCGCTTGTAGTTGACGAGAACAGGCTTGACGAAGCCCAGGATCGTCGCGAGCGCGCCGGCGGCCTCGCGCGCGGTAAAGACGACGAGCTCCTCGTCCTCATCGTCGTCATCGAGCTCCAGCTCGTCACCCTCCTCGTCTTCGTCGTCCTCGTCGTCTTCGAGATCGGGCTTGGCGGGAGTGAGCTTGTCGTCGAGCTCGGTCGCCTCGTCGGAGGCGAGCTTCTGTTTGTCGGGCGAGAGAGGCTTGGACGCCATGAAACCAACCGATGCTGACGGCCGGCATGACCGCAGAGAACGCAGGACATAGCGGCAAACCGCTATCGCACCGATTCTATGCGATCAGGATGAATTCGGCAAAACAATTGGCGAATTCATCCGACCCTTGCGACTAGTCGTCGTCCTCGTCTTCGACCTTGTCGAAGAACGAATAGCGCAGACTGTCGGCGTCGGCGTACCACTGGCCCGGGCCCTTGCCCGCGGCGAGCGTCGCCTCCCAGAGCGCATCGGTGCAGTCCTTGCGGTGCATCGACAGGTCGAAGCCGTTGCCGAAGAACAGTTCCGACCATTCCCACCAGGTGCCGAGCTTCTTCACCCCGCGCAAGAGGTCGTAGCGGTCGATCACCACCGATGCCATGTCCGAGGTGATCGAGCCGAACACGAGGCCGGTCTTGACCACGCGGTTGAGCTCGCGGATCGCGCGGACCACCTGCTTCGGGGAAACGTGGCAGAGGCTGGTCTCGAACACGAAGTCGAAGGAGCCGTCCTTGAACGGCATGTCGGTGATCGAGCCGAGCTTGTTGTACTTCTTCAGCGCCTTCGGCGTCCTGGCGTGGATGGCGCGGTTGTTCTCGATGCCCCAGGCGTCGATGCCGCGATCGCGCAGCGCGCCGACCAGCTCGCCGCTGGCGGAGCCCGCGACCAGCAGCTTGGCGCCCCTGGCCTTGCCCCAGACGATGCCGATCAGCTTGCTGAGGTAATCGGGATCGGTGAACTGCTGCCACACCTCGTGATAGGGACCGAGGCCGCGATAATTCTCGAAATAGTCGCGGTCGATCTTGTCCGAGATCGGCTCGCCATCCTCCTGCGCACGCTCGCGGCGCAGGCGCATCATCTCGGTCAGGATGATGTCGGTCGCCGCGTCCGAGGAGTCGAGCAGGCCGTTCAGCGTCGAGTCGAACAGATAGTCGCCGACCACGACGATGCCGGGATGTTCCTTCGGCTCGGGCCGGTGATTGGTCATGACGTCGCGCACCGGCAGACCGCCCGGAATCGCATTCACCGACGACAGCCAGCGGTGGATCTTGCCTTCCAGGAAATGCTCACGCGCATCGCCGAGCGAGGCCGGCAGCGATTTCAGCGCGGCATCGATCAGCTCCTGATCGGACAAATTGGCGAAGGCCAGTGCGTCGGAGCCGGGAATGAGCCAGTTCAGTACGCCGTGCTTGCCGACGTCGTGGCGCGCGCCCTCGTTGTAGACGCAGCAGCCGCCGAAGGCTTCCGACATGAACCAGGCGCCGGGAATCTTCTCGCCCCAGAACGGGGACTCGAACAGGATCGAGACGCGCAGATAGTGCGCGGGACGGTCGAAATAGGAGACGTGCTTGACCATCGACTTGCGCAGCTGCTCGCCCTCCCAGCCGAGCGTGGCCAGCCAGGAGTGCGGCAGGCAGACCAGCACGAGATCGAAATCGCGCGTCTCCGGCCCCTTGCCGTTCATCATCTTGAGCTGGTAGCGGCCGGTCGGCGCCTTGCCGACGGTGAGGACGCGATGGTTGAGCTGGATGTCGGCGTTGACCTCCGACTGCAGGCACTCGATCAGCTGCTCGTTGCCGTTCTGGATGGAGTAGAGGCCGATATAGCCGTCGACGTCCATCAGGTAGTTCTTGAGCGCGTTGAGGCCGTTGGTGTTGTGGCTCTCGGTCGCGATGTCCGAGCGCGCCATCACCTTGAAGAATCGCTTGGCGGTCTCGTCCTCGACCTCCTCGTCGAGCACCTGCTCGGCGGTCTTGTAGGCCCAGGGGTTCTCGTTGTCGTGCGCGCCGACGCCTTCGTAATATTCGATCGGCGACATCGCCTCGGCGCAGCGCTTGCGGAACGATTCGATCGCGTCCGCAGTCTTGGCGCCGTATTTGCGGCGCATGCCCGGAACGTCGTTGAGCAGTTCGCCGCCGAATTGCACCTGCTCGGCGTCCATCGGAATCGTCTGCAGGCCGAAATGCTGGATCAACTCGCGCAGCGGATCCGGACCCGTCATCGAGTAGTCGTAGATCTCGGCAACGCCGGCCTCGTACATCGCGGGCGCCGAATCGAATTTGCGGGTGACGATCTTGCCGCCGAGCCGGTCGGACGCCTCATAGATGGTGATGCGGCAGAGATCGCCGAGCTTACGCTTCAGGTACCAGGCGCTCATCAGCCCGCCGGGGCCGCCGCCTACGATTGCGAGATCAAGCATATCAGTTCCGTGGTCTCCGGCCCTGCCCCCGTCACGGGATCCACCGGTCTAAGCTCCCCTAGCAGAAGCGCTTTTGCGTCTGAAGGAAAGATGAACAAAGGTTGATCCCGCAACGCAACAGGGAAACAAAGCAGCAAAAAGGCCGGCTTTCGCCGGCCTTTTCATTGTCCTCGGTATTCCTACGGATGAACCATTATTCCGCAGGCGGCAGAGCCATCGGCTCGGCTTCCGGCGCGGCCGGCGGCACGACGGCCGCCTGCTTCTCGCGCTCGTCCAGGATCAGCTTGTCGCGCTTCATCGCGACTTCGCGGATCTTGGCCATGGAGGCGCCGGTGCCCGCCGGGATCAGCCGGCCGACGATGACGTTCTCCTTGAGGCCCTCGAGCGGATCGACCTTGCCGTTGACCGCCGCTTCCGTGAGGACGCGGGTGGTCTCCTGGAACGAAGCCGCCGAGAAGAACGAGCGGGTCTGCAGGCTCGCCTTGGTGATGCCGAGCAGAACCGGCGTTCCCGTGGCGGGCTTCTTGCCCTCTTCCTTGGCCTTCTCGTTCAGCGCGTCGAACTCGATCTTGTCGACCTGCTCGCCGGAGATCATGTCCGTGTCGCCCTGGTCGGTGACTTCCACCTTCTGGAGCATCTGACGGACAATCACCTCGATGTGCTTGTCGTTGATGAGCACGCCCTGGAGCCGGTAGACCTCCTGGATTTCGTTGACCAGGTAGGCCGCGAGCTCCTCGATGCCCTTGACCGCAAGGATGTCGTGCGGCGCCGGGTTGCCTTCGACGATGAAGTCGCCCTTTTCGACGACGTCGCCGTCCTGAAGGTGGATGTGCTTGCCCTTCGGGATCAGGTACTCGCGCGGCTCCTCGGTCTTGTCCATCGGCTCGATCGAGATGCGACGCTTGTTCTTGTAGTCGCGTCCGAACCGGATGGTGCCCGCGATTTCGGCGATGATCGCCGCATCCTTCGGACGCCGTGCCTCGAACAGTTCCGCCACCCGCGGCAGACCGCCGGTGATGTCACGCGTCTTGGCGCTTTCGGTCGAGACACGGGCGAGGATGTCGCCCGGATTGACCTTGGCTCCGACGTCGACCGAGAGAATGGCGTCGACCGACAGCATGTAGCGGGCATCGCCGCCACGGGCGAGCTTGAGCACCTTGCCGTCCTTGCCCTTGACCACGATGGCCGGACGCAGGTCCGAGCCGCCGCGGGTCGAGCGCCAGTCGATGACCACGCGCTTGGCGATACCGGTGGCCTCGTCGAGCGTTTCCGAGATCGACTGCCCCTCGACCAGATCCTCGAAGCCGATGGTTCCTTCGACTTCGGTGAGGAGCGGACGGGTGTAGGGATCCCACTCGACGACGCGCTGGCCGCGCTTGACCATGTCGCCCTCGTCGACGTGCAGGCGCGAGCCGTACTGGACGCGGTGCGTCGCACGCTCGGTGCCGTCGGCATCGACGATCGCCACCACCATGTTGCGCACCATCGCCACCAGGTGACCTTCGCTGTTGCGGGCGATGGCCTTGTTCCTGATCACGATCTTGCCGTCGAAATTGGCTTCGACGAAGGACTGCTCGTTGAGCTGCGCCGCACCACCGATGTGGAAGGTGCGCATAGTGAGCTGGGTACCCGGCTCGCCGATCGACTGCGCCGCGATGACGCCGACCGCTTCGCCGTGGTTGACCGGCGTGCCGCGGGCGAGGTCGCGGCCGTAGCACTTGCCGCAGATGCCGTTGACGAGTTCGCAGGTCAGTGCCGAGCGGATCTTCACCTCCTGCACACCACCCTGCTGGATGGCGTCCAGATGGCTTTCCTCCATCAGCGTATCGCGCTTGATGATCACCTTGCCGGAGCTGTCACGGATGTCCTCGCAGGCCGTGCGTCCGAGGATGCGCGAGCCGAGCGAAGCGACCACGGTGCCGGCATCGACGATGGCGCGCATCTTGATGCCGAGCTTGGTGCCGCAGTCCGACTGCGTGATGATGCAGTCCTGCGCGACGTCGACCAGACGACGGGTCAGGTAGCCCGAGTTCGCGGTCTTCAACGCGGTGTCCGCGAGGCCCTTGCGGGCGCCGTGGGTCGAGTTGAAGTACTCGAGAACCGAGAGGCCTTCCTTGAAGTTCGAGATGATCGGCGTCTCGATGATCTCACCCGACGGCTTGGCCATCAGGCCGCGCATGCCGGCGAGCTGGCGCATCTGGGCCGGCGAACCGCGGGCACCGGAGTGAGCCATCATGTAGATCGAGTTGATGTCGGCATCCGCTCCACTCGCCGTCTTCTTGGTGGAGGAGATCTCCTTCATCATCGCCTTGGCGATTTCTTCCGTGGCCTTAGACCAGGCGTCGACGACCTTGTTGTACTTCTCGCCATGGGTGATCAGACCGTCGTTGTACTGCTGCTCGAAATCCTTCGCCAGCGTACGGGTGGTGTCGACGATCTTCCACTTGGAGTTCGGCACGACCATGTCGTCCTTGCCGAACGAGATGCCGGCCTTGAACGCGTTGTAGAAGCCGAGCGCCATGATGCGGTCGCAGAAGATTACCGTCTCCTTCTGACCGCAGTGACGGTAGACCTGGTCGATGACGCCCGAGATCTCGCGCTTGGTCATCAGCTTGTTGATGATCTCGTACGTGACGCGCGGGTTCTTCGGCAGCAGATTGCCGAGCATGACGCGGCCGGCGGTGGTCTCGATCCAGCGCTTGGAGACCTTGCCGGTCTCGTCCATGCCTTCCCACCGGTACTTGATCTTGGTGTGAAGGTGGATGACCTTCGCGTGCAGCGCGTGCTCGAGCTCGGCCATGTCGCCGAACACCTTGCCTTCGCCGGGCAGGCCTTCGCGCATGATCGAGACGTAGTAGAGACCGAGCACGATGTCCTGCGACGGCACGATGATCGGCTGGCCGTTCGCCGGATGCAGGATGTTGTTGGTCGACATCATCAGGACGCGCGCTTCCAGCTGCGCTTCGAGCGACAGCGGGACGTGCACGGCCATCTGGTCGCCGTCGAAGTCGGCGTTGAACGCCGAGCAGACCAGCGGGTGAAGCTGGATCGCCTTGCCCTCGATCAGCACGGGCTCGAACGCCTGAATGCCGAGGCGATGCAGCGTCGGCGCGCGGTTCAGCAGCACCGGGTGCTCGCGGATGACCTCGTCCAGGATGTCCCAGACCTCGGGCCGCTCCTTCTCGACCAGCTTCTTGGCCTGCTTCACCGTGGTGGACAGGCCCTTGGCGTCAAGCCGCGAGTAGATGAACGGCTTGAACAGCTCGAGCGCCATCTTCTTCGGCAGGCCGCACTGATGCAGGCGCAGCTCGGGACCGACCACGATCACCGAACGGCCCGAATAGTCGACGCGCTTGCCGAGCAGGTTCTGACGGAACCGGCCCTGCTTGCCCTTGAGCATGTCGGCGAGCGACTTCAGCGGACGCTTGTTGGCACCCGTGATGACGCGGCCGCGGCGGCCGTTGTCGAACAGCGCATCGACCGCTTCCTGAAGCATGCGCTTCTCGTTGCGGATGATGATGTCCGGCGCGCGCAGCTCCATCAGCCGCTTCAAGCGGTTGTTGCGGTTGATGACGCGGCGGTAGAGGTCGTTGAGGTCCGAGGTCGCGAAGCGGCCGCCGTCGAGCGGCACCAGCGGACGCAGGTCCGGCGGGATCACCGGAACCACGGTCATGATCATCCATTCCGGCTTGTTGCCGGAGTGGCGGAACGCCTCCACGATCTTCAGGCGCTTGGCGAGCTTCTTGTGCTTGATGTCGGAGTCGGTCTCCTGCATCTCGATGCGCAAGGAAGCTTCGAGCTTCTCGAGGTCCATGCCCTTGAGCAGCTCGCGGATCGCTTCGGCACCGATCATGGCGGTGAAGCTGTCCTGGCCGTATTCGTCCTGCGCCTTCAGATACTCGTCTTCCGACAGCAGCTGACGGTCCTTGAGCGCGGTGAGACCCGGCTCGAGAACGACGTAATATTCGAAGTAGAGGATCCGCTCGAGATCCTTCAGCGTCATGTCCAGCAGAAGGCCGATGCGCGAGGGCAGCGACTTCAGGAACCAGATGTGGGCGACGGGGGCAGCGAGCTCGATATGGCCCATGCGCTCGCGCCGGACGCGCGACAGCGTGACCTCGACCGAGCACTTCTCGCAGATGATGCCCTTGTACTTCATGCGCTTGTACTTGCCGCACAAGCACTCGTAGTCCTTGATCGGCCCGAAGATGCGGGCGCAGAACAGGCCGTCGCGCTCGGGCTTGAAGGTACGGTAGTTGATGGTCTCCGGCTTCTTGATCTCGCCGTAGGACCAGGACAGAATCTTCTCTGGGGACGCGATCGAGATCCGGATCTGGTCGAAGACCTGAGCCGGCGTCGTCGGGTTGAAGAGATTCATAATTTCTTGGTTCATCGTCTTCTCCTCGCGTGCCGGTCGCCTCCGGCCGCAAATTCGAAAATCACTTAGCGGGGCGCCCTGCCCTCAAGGCCTCGGGAAGGGCGCCAATGCCCGGCCGTGACGGCCGGGCATGAAAGGTCGAATTACTCGGCCGCTTCCGACGTCGGCGCCGGACCCATCTTGGAGTTGTGCAGGTCGACGTTGAGGCCGAGCGAGCGCATTTCCTTGACCAGCACGTTGAACGATTCCGGAATACCGGCCTCGAACGTGTCGTCGCCGCGCACGATCGCCTCGTACACCTTGGTACGGCCGGCGACGTCGTCCGACTTCACCGTCAGCATCTCCTGGAGCGTGTACGCCGCGCCGTAAGCCTCGAGCGCCCACACCTCCATTTCGCCGAAGCGCTGGCCGCCGAACTGCGCCTTGCCGCCCAGCGGCTGCTGGGTGACGAGCGAGTACGGACCGATCGAACGCGCATGGATCTTGTCGTCGACCAGATGGTGCAGCTTGAGCATGTAGATGTAGCCCACCGTCACCTTGCGATCGAACGGATCGCCGGTGCGGCCGTCATAGACGGTCGACTGACCCGAAGCGTCGAGACCGGCAAGCTTCAGCATCTCCTCGATGTCGGCTTCCTTGGCGCCGTCGAACACCGGCGTCGCGATCGGAACACCGCGGCTGAGGTTGTGACCGAGTTCAAGCAGCTCGTTGTCGTTGAGCGTCTTGATGGTCTCGTCCTCGCCGTAGACCTTCTTCAAGGTTTCCTTCAGCGGCTTGATGTCCTGCTTCGACAAATAGGCATCGACCGTCTGGCCGATACGCTTGCCGAGGCCGGCGCAGGCCCAGCCGAGATGGGTCTCGAGGATCTGTCCGACGTTCATGCGCGAGGGCACGCCCAGCGGGTTGAGCACGATGTCGGCGTGCGTACCGTCTTCGAGGAACGGCATGTCCTCGATCGGCACGATCTTCGACACCACGCCCTTGTTGCCGTGGCGGCCGGCCATCTTGTCGCCGGGCTGGATCTTGCGCTTCACCGCGACGAAGACCTTGACCATCTTCATCACGCCGGGCGGCAATTCGTCACCGCGCTGAAGCTTCTCGACCTTGTCGAGGAAGCGCTGTTCAAGCCCCTTCTTCGACTCGTCGTACTGCTTCCGCATGGCCTCGATCTCGGCCATCAGCTTGTCGTTCGGCGAGGCGAACAGCCACCACTGCGACTTCGGGTACTCCTCGAGCACCGCACGGGTGATCTTGGTGTCCTTCTTGAAGCCCTTCGGGCCCGCAATGCCCTGCCGTCCCTCGAGGAGCTCGGCAAGACGGTTGTAGACGTTGCGGTCCAGGATCGCCTGCTCGTCGTCGCGGTCCTTGGCCAGACGCTCGATCTCTTCCCGCTCGATCGCCAGCGCACGCTCGTCCTTGTCGACGCCGTGGCGGTTGAACACGCGGACTTCCACGATCGTGCCCTGCACGCCCGGGGGGACGCGCAGCGAGGTGTCGCGAACGTCGGAGGCCTTTTCGCCGAAGATGGCGCGCAGGAGCTTTTCTTCCGGCGTCATCGGGCTTTCGCCCTTCGGCGTGATCTTGCCGACCAGGATGTCACCGGCGCGCACTTCCGCACCGATGTAGACGATACCGGCTTCGTCGAGGTTCTTCAGCGCTTCTTCCGAGACGTTCGGAATGTCGCGGGTGATTTCCTCGGGTCCGAGCTTGGTGTCGCGGGCCATCACCTCGAACTCCTCGATGTGGATCGAGGTGAAGACGTCTTCCTTCACGATCCGCTCGGAGAGCAGGATCGAGTCTTCGAAGTTGTAGCCGTTCCACGGCATGAACGCGACGAGCACGTTGCGGCCGAGCGCGAGCTCACCGAGATCGGTCGACGGACCGTCGGCGATGATGTCGCCCTTCTTGACGATGTCGCCGACCTTCACCAGCGGACGCTGGTTGATGCAGGTCGACTGGTTCGAGCGCTGGTACTTCATCAGACGGTAGATATCGACGCCCGACTTGGTCGGATCGAGATCTTCCGTGGCGCGGATGACGACGCGGGTCGCGTCGATCTGGTCGATCACGCCCGAACGGCGCGCCGCGATCGCAGCACCCGAGTCACGCGCAACGACGCCTTCCATGCCGGTACCGACGAACGGCGCCTCGGCGCGAACCAGCGGCACCGCCTGGCGCTGCATGTTCGAGCCCATCAGCGCGCGGTTGGCGTCGTCGTTCTCGAGGAACGGGATCAGGGCTGCTGCGACCGAAACGAGCTGCTTCGGCGACACGTCCATGTAGTCGACCTTGTCCGGCGTCACCGGCAAGACTTCGCCGGCGTGACGGCAGACCACGAGATCTTCGGTGAAGCGGCCCTTCGGGTCGAGCGGCACGTTGGCCTGCGCGACCGTGTAGCGGCCCTCTTCCATCGCCGAGAGGTACACGACCTCGTCGGTGACGCGGCCGTCCTTCACCTTGCGATAAGGCGTCTCGACGAAGCCGTACTTGTTCACGCGCGCGAAGGTCGCGAGCGAGTTGATCAGACCGATGTTCGGACCTTCCGGCGTCTCGATCGGGCAGATGCGGCCGTAATGCGTCGGATGCACGTCGCGCACCTCGAAGCCGGCGCGCTCGCGGGTCAGACCGCCCGGTCCAAGTGCCGACAGACGGCGCTTGTGGGTGATCTCCGACAGCGGGTTGGTCTGGTCCATGAACTGCGAGAGCTGCGAGGAGCCGAAGAACTCGCGCACGGCGGCAGCCGCCGGCTTCGCGTTGATCAGGTCCTGCGGCATGACCGTGTCGATGTCGACCGAGGACATGCGCTCCTTGATCGCGCGCTCCATGCGCAGGAGGCCGATGCGGTACTGGTTCTCCATGAGCTCGCCGACCGAGCGCACACGGCGGTTGCCGAGATGGTCGATGTCGTCGATCTCGCCCTTGCCGTCGCGCAGGTCCACCAGCGTCTTGATGACGGAGAGGATGTCTTCCTTGCGCAGCGTACGCTGGGTGTCGGGCGCATCGAGGTCGAGGCGCATGTTCATCTTGACGCGGCCGACCGCGGAGAGGTCGTAACGCTCGGCGTCGAAGAACAGCGACTGGAACATGGCCTGCGCCGAATCCAGCGTCGGCGGCTCGCCCGGACGCATCACGCGGTAGATGTCGAACAGCGCATCCTCGCGCGTCATGTTCTTGTCGGCCGAGAGCGTGTTGCGGATGTAGGGGCCGACATTGACGTGGTCGATGTCGAGCAGCGGCAGCTCCTTGTAGCCGTGCTCGTTGAGCGCCTTCATGTTCTTGTCGGTGATTTCCTCGCCGGCTTCGGCGTGGATCTCACCGGTCTTCGGGTTGACGAGGTCCTCGGCGAGATAGTTGCCGACGAGCTCCTCATCCGACAGACGCAGCGCCTTCAGCCCCTTTTCCTGGAGCTGGCGGGCGGCACGGACGGTCAGCTTCTTGCCGGCCTCGAGCACGACCTTACCGGTATCGGCGTCGATCAGATCGTTGACGGTCGAGTAGCCGCGGAAACGGTTGGCGTCGAACGGAACGCGCCAGCCTTCCTTGGTCCGCTTGTAGAGGATCTTCTTGTAGAACGTGGACAGGATCGCCTCGCCGTCGAGGCCGAGGGCGAACATCAGCGACGTCACCGGAATCTTGCGGCGACGGTCGATACGCGCATAGACGATGTCCTTGGCGTCGAACTCGATGTCGAGCCAGGAACCGCGATACGGGATCACGCGGGCAGCGAACAGCAGCTTGCCCGAGGAATGGGTCTTGCCCTTGTCGTGGTCGAAGAACACGCCGGGCGAACGGTGCATCTGCGAGACGATGACGCGCTCGGTGCCATTGACGATGAAGGTGCCGTTCATCGTCATGAGCGGGATGTCGCCCATGTAGACGTCCTGCTCCTTGATGTCCTTCACCGACTTCGCGCCGGTTTCCTCGTCGATATCGAACACGATGAGGCGCAGCGTCACCTTGAGGGGAGCCGCAAAGGTCATGCCGCGCTGGCGGCACTCGTCGACGTCGTATTTCGGCTGCTCGAACTCGTAGCGGACGAATTCCAGCATCGAGGTGCCCGAGAAGTCGGAGATCGGGAACACCGAGCGGAACACCGCCTGCAGACCCTCGTCGAGACGGCCACCGGCGGGCTCATCCACCATCAGGAACTGGTCATAAGACGCCTTCTGAACCTCGATGAGGTTCGGCATCTCGGCGACTTCCTTGATGTGTCCGAAGAACTTGCGAACACGTTTGCGACCGGTGAATGTCTGCTGCGCCATCGTGGCCTCTCATTTTCGTCGCCCGCTCTGGGCGCGCCGTCCGGAACGCGGCTGCCGCCGCTCCCCGGGTTGAATTTTTCGAACCCGCTTTGGGGGCCGGAGACTCAGTTTCAGGTGGGAATGTCCTGAATCTGTTCTTCAGACCTTCAAAACGCAAAGAAACGCGCGGGGCGCATAGGCGCGCCCGCCCGTCACAACGATCGTCTTCACGGACTGCAAAAGCCCGAAATAGCCTGCTCTCCCAACGGCTTACAGGGAAATCCGGCCTCCCTGCCCACCGCGCTTTCGTGCTGTCGACCCGATATGGGGCGACCATAGTGCAGATTCGAGGGGTAAACCCTCAAATCCCAACACATTTTCGTGTTCGGCCCGCGTCGGGACGTTCCGTCGCACGCCTTTTGCATCCGGCCCGCCCTCTTGAGGGTGGACCAAGATCCCGGGCACCGCCTGAGGCGCGCCCGGGATCTTGTACCAGTAAGCGGTGCTTACTTGAGCTCGACCTTGGCGCCAGCCTTCTCGACCTGGGCCTTGATCTTCTCGGCTTCTTCCTTGTTCACGCCTTCCTTCAGCGGCTTCGGAGCACCCTCGACGAGGTCCTTTGCTTCCTTCAGGCCGAGACCGGTGATGGCGCGGACTTCCTTGATGACTTCGATCTTCTTGTCGCCAGCCGAGGCGAGAACGACCGTGAACTCGGTCTTCTCTTCCGCCGGAGCAGCGGCAGCGCCACCGCCAGCCGGGCCGGCCACGGCGACGGCCGCGGCAGCCGAAACGCCCCACTTCTCTTCGAGGAGCTTCGCGAGTTCAGCGGCTTCGAGCACGGTGAGGCTCGAGAGGTCGTCAACGATCTTCTGCAAGTCAGCCATTGTTCAGTTTCCTTAGGTGTAAGTCTGGTTCGGGTTTGAGTTTTGCGAAGGGCGTCAGGCCGCTTCGCCCTTTGAGGCATGAGCCTGGATGACGCGCGCGAGCTTGCCCGCGGGCGCGTTGGCGAGTTGAGCCAGCTTGGTCGCCGGGGCCACGATGAGGCCGACGATCTTGCCGCGCAGTTCGTCAAGCGACGGCAGTGAGGCAAGCGCCTTCACGCTGTCGACATTCAGGACGGTCTTTCCCATCGAGCCGCCAATGATGACGAACTTTTCGTTCGCCTTGGCGAATTCGACGGCGACCTTTGGCGCCGCTACCGGATCGTTCGAAGTGGCGATCACGGTCGGTCCCTTCAGCATGGGACCGATGGCAACGACGTCAGTGCCTTCAAGAGCAATTTTGGCGAGACGGTTCTTCGAGACCTTCACCGAGGCGCCAGCCTGCTTCATCTGCATGCGCAGCTTCTGCATCTGGGCAACGGTCAGGCCGGAATATTGAGCAACGATCGCGACGCTCGTGGTCTTGAAGACCCCATTGAGCTGTTCGACCGCGTCTTTTTTTGCCGCTCGTTCCACAGCAAGCTCTTTCCGGTTGGCGGCCATCGCGAAAGCGGGACCGCCGGGTTGCACCCATCGTCCCGCCCAAACCTGAACCTCGGGGCCAAAACCCTTCGGACACGCCGGGCAAGACGACAATTCAAAGCCTGCCCTCCGGGAGCCCAAGGGCCCACGGCGTGTCGAGGTCCGAACCAGACCCTTTTCGCGAAACCAGCCCTTAAAGCTGGGTGCGAAGTGAAATCCGGTCTTCACCCGTCTATGCAGGCCATGCGATTAAGCCGTTGAGAAATCGAAATTCCCCGCGGGCGCCTGCAGTCTTGGACAGGACAAGGTCAGCCGGCGAACCGCCCGACCCCTGCCCGCACCCCAGCCAACCGACGGATTTTCCTTCCTTTTCCGGCAAATCCTTACGGACGTCCTGAAAAGGAATGATCTCCTGTCGTGTCGGGTTTTCGGAATGCGTGCACGAACGCGCCAGCCGAGGCCGGCACGTCCGGAAGCGGTTCTTTAACCGCTCTCTGCCGGCTTGCCAAGAGCAAAATTCGCACCAGTTCCAATCCGTTGCCGGCAGGGCCTGAGGCGGGCCGATAAGGGCCGATTCAGGCCGATTCAGGCCGATTTGACCCCATGGGGCAGCGGCTTGCCCGCGAAGAACGCGGTCAGGTTCGCCAGCACGCAGTTCTGCATGGCGACGTGCGATTCGAGGGTATGGCCGCCGATATGGGGGGCGAACACCACGTTGGGGAGCGCAGTCAGCGCGTCGGGCGCGTGCGGCTCCTTGTCGAACACGTCGAGGCCGGCGCCGGCGATGGTCTTGTCGGTGAGCGCCGCGACCAGGGCCTTCTCGTCGATGACCGAGCCGCGGGAGATGTTGACGACATACCCGTCCGCGCCGAGCCGTTTCAGGATGTCCACGTTGACGACGTGCTGGGTGTCGGCCCCTGCCCGGACCGCGATCATCAGCACGCTGCACCACTCGGCCAGCGCCTCCAGCGAGGAGAAATACTGATAGGGCAGATCGTATCTGGTGCGGCTGAAATAGCCGACCTCGCTCTCGAAGGCGGCGCAGCGGGCGGCGATCTTGCGGCCGATCTCGCCCATGCCGTAGACGCCGATGCGGCGGCCGGGCATGCCGGCCTGGGGACGCATCATCGGCGACTGTTTTGAGGCCGCCCAATCGCCGCTGCGGACATATTGGTCGGCGACCAAAATGCGCCGCGTCGTCGCCAGCATCAGGGTCATCGCGATGTCGGCGACCGAGGCCGCATTCGCGCCGGGGCTGTGGCCGACCGCGATGTTGCGGGCGGCTGCCGCCTTGAGGTCGACGCCGTCATAGCCGGTGCCGTAGCAGACGACGGCGCCGAGCTTTGGAAACAGGTCCATCGCCTCGGCTCCCAGCGGCGAGCCGCCCGCGGTCAGCATCGCGCGGATGCCGCCGAGCTCGCCGGCCGAAAACACCTCATGAGCAGGCTTGCCACCGGTGTCGAGCAGCTCGAACCGCTCGGCGAAGCGCGCCATCATCGTCTTGGGAAAGCGCGAGTAGATCAGGACCTTGTCAGCCATTGTTCTTGTTTCCGGTAAACGCCGCCACAAACGACGAGGGGCGGAATCGGTTGCCCAATTCCGCCCCTCGCCTCATGCAAATTCCAAACCTCAGCCGAGAATGGTGCCCGGCTCGACCTTCACGCCCGGGCCCATCGTCGAGGACACCGCAACGCGCTGGATGTAGGTGCCCTTGGAACCGGCCGGCTTCGCCTTGGTGACGGCGTCAGCCAGGGCCTTGATGTTCTCGACCAGCTTGTCCTCGGAGAACGAGGCCTTGCCGACGCCGGCCTGCAGGATGCCGGCCTTCTCGACGCGGAACTCGACCGAGCCGCCCTTGGCACCCTTCACCGCACCGGTGACGTCCATGGTCACGGTGCCGATCTTCGGGTTCGGCATCAGGCCGCGCGGGCCCAGCACCTTACCGAGACGGCCGACCAGCGGCATCA
This sequence comes from Bradyrhizobium sp., assembly GCF_035935975.1. GTDB lineage: Bacteria > Pseudomonadota > Alphaproteobacteria > Rhizobiales > Xanthobacteraceae > Bradyrhizobium. The sequence continues at coordinate 7,984 of NZ_DASYWN010000035.1, read as the reverse complement.
TGTCGGGGGTGGCGATGCAGCGGTCGAAATCGATCGAGCCGTTCTGCACCTTCTCGACCAGGTCCTCGGCGCCGACGACGTCGGCACCTGCAGCCTTGGCCTCGTCAGCCTTGGCGCCGCGGGCGAACACGCCGACGCGGAGCGTACGGCCGGTGCCGTTCGGCAGGGTCACGACGCCGCGGACCATCTGGTCGGCGTGACGCGGATCGACGCCGAGATTGATCGCGACCTCGATGGTCTCGTCAAACTTCGCTTTCGCGCGTTCCTTGACCATCTTGATGGCGTCCGCGAGCGGGTAAAGCTTTTCGCGGTCAACACCTTCGCGGGCTTTGTTCAAACGCTTTCCGATTGCCATGACCGCTTACCCCGCCACTTCCAGACCCATCGAACGGGCAGAGCCCTCGACCATCTTCATGGCCGATTCGATGGTGTCGCAATTGAGATCCTTCATCTTCTTCTCGGCGATCTCGCGCACCTGCGCCTTGGTCACCTTGCCGGCCTTGTCACGGCCCGGCGCCTTCGAGCCGGACTGGATCTTGGCGGCCTGCTTGAGGAAGAAGGACATCGGAGGGGTCTTCATCTCGAACGTGAACGAACGATCGGCGTAGATCGTGATCACGACGGGAATCGGGGTGTTCTTCTCTTCCTTCTGGGTCTGGGCGTTGAACGCCTTGCAGAACTCCATGATGTTGAGACCGCGCTGACCGAGCGCGGGACCGATCGGGGGCGAGGGATTCGCCGCACCGGCCGGGACCTGAAGCTTCAGGTATCCGGTCACTTTCTTTGCCATGTATCACTCCTGTTGTGCCGGCGAGTGCCGGCGGTTTCAGGTTCGTGGTCTGGGTCGGATGCGGCTGGCAACCGCCCTCTCCCTCCCACGGCCTCTCTTTGCCGGAAGCCTTTCGGCGTCCCGCGTTACCCGGTCAGACCTTCTCGACCTGACCGAATTCCAGCTCGACCGGCGTGGCGCGGCCGAAGATCGACACCGCGACCTTCACGCGCGAGCGCGCCTCGTCGATTTCCTCGACCACACCCGAGAACGAGGCGAACGGGCCGTCGGCCACGCGCACGTTCTCGCCGATCTCGAACGACACCGACGCCTTCGGCCGTTCCACGCCCTCCTGCACCTGGTGCAGGATGCGCATGGCTTCGCTCTCCGAGATCGGCATCGGCTTGTTCTCGGCGCCGAGGAAGCCCGTGACCTTCGGCGTGTTCTTGATCAGATGAAACGCCTCGTCGGTCAGCTTCATCTTCACCAGCACGTAGCCCGGGAAGAACTTGCGCTCGGCGTCGATCTTGCGGCCGCGGCGCACTTCCGTGACCTTCTCGGTCGGAACCAGCACCAGCTCGAACAGCTCCTCGAGACCACGCTGCTTGGCCTGCTCGCGGATCGATTCAGCGACCTTCTTCTCGAAGTTCGAATAGGCGTGGACGATGTACCAGCGCTTGTCGGACAATTGAGCGGTTGCTGTTGCCATCAGTGAATGCCCAAAAGGAAGGTGATGAGGTAACGGATGATCTGGTCGGCGGCGAAGAAGAAGACCGAGGCCACGGCGACCATCACGAACACCATGATGGTGGTGATCGTGGTCTCACGACGGGTCGGCCAGGTGACCTTGGCGGTCTCCGAGCGCACTTCCTGCAAGAACTTGAACGGGCTGACTGCCATCGTTTGAGGTCCAACGTCCGTCGCCAGACGCGATTAAGGATTTCAGGGATCCGAACAGCCGCCTGTGGCCCAGCCCTCTGTCTCGAAGGATGAGCCGGAAAACCGGGCTCGATTGTTCGGGGGATTTCAAAGCCGCGCCGGAAATCCGCGTCTAACGGGCCGGCTGCGAGTGCGGGGTATCTACTGCGGATGGGGCCAAAGGTCAAGGTGCGCGCGCTCGCCCCCCGAAACGCCCGGCGCCCCGGCAGCCCCGCGAGAGCCGATCAGGATCAAGGGGTTATCCGCCCCCGATGAAGCGCCAGACGAGCGTCGAATCGGCCGCTCATATCGGGGGGCCTCGCCTGCGTCAGCCGCCAAGGCTGGCGCGGTGCCAGATGCGACCGCAGCTTGCAGGGCTGTTCGACGACTACTGGACTGGGGCCATGATATTTCCGACGATATGGCAGGTGCCGCCAGTGACTGAGACGTTATCAAACGCCGAAAATTGTATGAAGGGAAATCTCCCCGGGCCCACAAGGAAGCGAACCGGATGGTTCAATGAGAAAACAATATTGAGCGAATTGTAGACGTACGGTTGAGGCAACTGCAAAGGAACTTGACGCTGCATCCCAAAGCCACCAGCCGTAGCCGCGACCCCCAGCATTACCAATACCAGCTGTTTGCTGGTGTTGCCGTAACAGGCGACATTGGTGATCTCGATTAGCTTGTCAGGCGGCGTCTGAGAGAACGAAGCCCTGCAGCCGACATTGTTGTCGCAACTGACATAGGTCGTCTCGTCGTAATAGTTTCCGTAGATCGTCGCAGCGGCATTCGCCTTGGTCCCGAGCACCATGGCAAGTGCGAATAGCCAAACACCAAGCTTCATTTGAACCTCCAGAACATTCTTTGCTGAAAAGTGTCGGCAGGGTTCGCATGCAGGCTTTCCTGCCCGCCGCGGGCCAAAAGGAAAGTCGGTCGGCTCACGGATTGCCATTGACCGCCGGCCTCAATGGCTTGCGATCGGCAGACTTGCGGAATCCGTTTCATGATCAACTCCCCCAGCGACCCAGGAGATTGTCGAAGGCATGTATTTCGGGATCATTTCGTACGCGCGCCGGAATGGTTTCGTGGCGACCGCCGTCGCCGGGCTTCCGCGCGCTGTCGCCGATTCGGAATCAGCTTCATTTCCGATTTGGCGCGCCAAGCTCGTGACGACGCCGGCGCGGGTCCGCAACGTCTCGCGCAATGGCGCAACGAGATCGTCGCACCAACAATGCCGGCATTAAATCAGCGGGATAAAGCGACGCTGGCAGGAGTGGCAGGGCTCGAACCTGCGACCCCCGGTTTTGGAGACCGGTGCTCTACCAATTGAGCTACACTCCTACGGACCCGCGTCGCCACGGGTCACGGCGCTTTCAAGCACAGGGGACGGCCGGATTGCAAGGGTGAAGCGCGCTGGCTTCGCTTGTTTATGCAACGGCTTCTGGGCCACAGTCCGTCCCCGATAATCAAGAACAACCGGGAGCCCCCATGACGACCGCCACCGCCGCCCGCCCCTCGACCGCGCCGAAAACCCCGCCCCTTCCCGAGGCCAAGCCCGAAACGCTGGGCCTGTCGCGCTCCCGCCTCCAGGCGATGTCGGACGCCTTCAAGCGAGAGATCGACAAGGGAACCGTTCCCGGCGTGACCGTGCTGGTGGCCCGGCGCGGCCAGGTCGGCTGGTTCGAGGCGCTCGGCAAGCAGGCCCCGGCGGGCCCGGCGATGGCGCTTGATTCGATCTTCCGGATATTCTCGATGACCAAGCCGATCGTCTCGGTCGGCATCATGGCGCTGGTCGAGGACGGCCACCTGCTGCTCGGCGATCCCGTCGCCAAATTCATTCCCGAGTTTGCGGACCAGAAGGTCGGCGTGGTCAGCGGCGGCAGACTGGACCTCGTTCCGCCGAAGCGCCCGATGACGGTGCAGGACCTGCTCCGCCACACCTCGGGTCTCACTTACGAGCACCAGGGCGACGGCCCCGTACACAAGCTCTACCAGGAATCCCGCGTCCGCAGCCGCAAGATCACCAATGCCGAGCACGCCGCGCTGGTGGCGAGCTTCCCGCTGGTCTGCCATCCCGGCGAGGAGTTCAACTACAGCCGCTCCACCGACATTCTCGGCCGCATCATCGAGGTCGTCAGCGGCAAATCGCTCGGCACGTTCCTGACCGAGCGCGTCCTCGCGCCGCTGCAGATGACCGAGACCGGCTTCTCCACCAGCGAAACCAATGCCAACAGGCTCGCGCAGCCGTTCGAAGCCGATCCCTGGACCGGCGACAAGGTCGCGCTGTTCAACATGCTCGAGCAGCCGGTGATGGAGTCCGGCGGCGGCGGTCTGGTCTCGACCACGATGGACTACGCTCGCTTCGCGCTGATGCTGCGCAATGGCGGCACACTCGACGGTGTCAGGATCATCGGCCGCAAGACGCTGGAGCTGATGGCGTCCGATCACCTCGGGCCTGACGTCGTGACCAACGGCACGCTGCTCTCGCCCGGCCACGGCTTCGGACTCGGCTTCGCGGTGCGCCGCGAGGCCGGCATCGCGCCCTTCCCCGGCAGCGTCGGCCAGTATTTCTGGAGCGGCATTGCCGGGACGTTCTTCTGGATCGATCCGAAGGAGGATCTGTTCACGGTGTTCATGACGCAGGGCCCGGGACAACGTGATTTTACGCGGACCTTGGTGCGGGACCTGGTTTACGCGGCGGTGGATTGACGTAGCTCGGTCGCGCGACGTCTCGTCGCGACGCCGCATCCCCACCTTCACTGTCATGCCCCGCGAAGGCGGGGCATCCAGTACGCCGCGGCGGATGTGGCGAGAGCGAGCTCTCTATTGCCGGTCTCTGGGATACTGGATCGCCCGCCTTCGCGGGCGATGACACCTGTTGTTAGGCGGTCTGCGTGCCCCTCCCCGCGAGACGCTCAACTAATCGTCGCGCCGCCGTCGATCACCATGGTCTGGCCGGTCATGAAGTCACCGGCCGCAGAGCCCAGGAATACGGCCGCGCCCGCGATCTCGTCGGGGATGCCGATGCGCAGCAGCGGCGAGCGCGAGGTCGAGGCCTTCAAATTATCCGGATTGTCCCACAGCGCTTTCGCAAAGTCGGTCTTGATCAGGCCGGGCGCGATGCAGTTCACGCGGATGTTGTGCTTGCCGTATTCGCAGGCGAGATTGCGCGCGAGCTGCATGTCGGCCGCCTTCGAGATCGCGTAGGCGCCGAGAATGGTCGAGCCTTTCAATCCGCCGATCGAGGAGACGATGATCACCGAGCCGTCCTTGCGCTCGATCATCTGCGGCACCACCATCGAGATCAGCCAGTTGTTGGCAACGATGTTGTTGTCGAGAATCTTGCGGAACTGATCGTCGGAGATGCCAGCGAGCGGACCGTAATACGGGTTCGACGCGGCGTTGCACACCAGCACGTCGATCTTGCCGAAGGCGCGGTTGCTCTCGTCGACGAGGTTCTGCAGATTTTCCTTCGACGAGATGTTGGCGGCGACCGCGACGGCGATGCCCTTGCCGAACTTGTCGTTGATGTCCTTCGCCACCTGCTCGCAGACATCGGCCTTGCGCGAGGAGATCACCACCTTGGCGCCGTGCTCGGCCATGCGCTCGGCGATCGCGAGCCCGATGCCGCGCGTCGATCCGGTGATGACGGCGACTTTCCCCTTCATGTCGAACAAGGTCATGTTTCTCTCCCAGAGTGTGATTTGATTGCTTGAAGCTTACGCCGCGCCGGCGCGAACGGACAGCAGACTTAGGCGAGCTTCTTGACTTCCGGCCCCGCCAGCTGATGCATCTCGGCATGCGCGTCATCGGCGATCCAGGGCTGCTGGTTCACCATCGGCAGCCGCCAGACCGAGCGTTCGGGGCTTGCGAAATAATCCAGCCGGGTGATCGAGACATTGTCGATGTCGAACGACAGCGCCCGCTCTACCTGGCCGTCGAGCGCGAGGCCGATCGCCGCCTTGATGGTGCCGCCATGCGCGACCGCGATCACGTTCTGCCCGGCCGCCTCATTGTTGATCCGCTCGACGGTGCGGCGCGTGCGGTTGTAGAGATCCATGAAACTCTCGCCGCCCGGCGCGGGCTCGTTGATGTCGGCGAACCAGCTCGAGCCGACGGGACGGCTGGCGATGAACTCGGCGCGGTTCATGCCCTGCCAGCGGCCGAGATTCTGCTCGGCGAGGTCGGCCTCCCATTTCATCGATGCGGGCCGCGGATAGCCGGCATCCCAGATCGCTTCGGCGGTCTGATGCGTGCGCATCAGATTGCTCGAATACCAGACCGCCTTGCGTGGCAGCACCTTGGCAACAGCATTGAACACGTAGGTGTCGCTGGTGTCGCAGGCGAGATCGCTCTGTCCGTAGATGTTGCCGCCGTCGTTGCGCACCGGCGCATGACGAACCCACCACCAGCGTGTCGTGACCACTTTCGGCTTGTCTGCGGTTGTCATGAGCCTCTTCCATCCCGTGTGATGTCGCTGTACGTCAGTAGCTAACGTGTCTCAAGACACTTTACCGTTTGAAATTCTGTTTGAAATTCCGTCGCGCGGCAAGCGTCGGGACGAACCAAAGGGAGAAACGCATGGGCCGTCTGCAAGGCAAATCCGTCATCATCACCGGCGCCGGCAGCGGCATCGGCCGTGCGGCTGCGCTGCTATTCACCAGGGAAGGTGCAAAGCTGATCGCGGTCGATCGCACCGAGGCGGTGAAGGAGACCGTCGACGAGGTGAAGAAGGCCGGCGGCATTGCGGAAGCGATGATCGCCGACGCCGGCTCCGAGAAGGACGTCATGGCCGTGATCGACAAGGCGGTGAAGACGCACGGACGGCTCGACGTGATCTGGGCCAATGCCGGCGTCTCCGGCGGGCTCGTTCCGCTCGGCGAGCAGACCGTGGAACAGTGGCAGGAGGTGCTGCGCGTCAATCTGATTGGACCGTTCCTCGCGGTGAAGCATGCGATGCCGCACATGGTGAAGCAGCAGTCCGGCGCGATCGTGCTGACCGCATCCGTTGCGGGCCTCAAGGCCGGCGCGAGCGGACATCCCTATGCGGCGAGCAAGGCCGGCGTGATCTCGCTGGTGCAGACCACCGCGTATTCGCTCACCGGCACCGGCGTGCGCATCAACGCGGTGTGCCCCGGCCTGATCGAAACCGGCATGACCAAGCCGATCTTCGACCGCGCCAAGGAGCGCGGCACCCAGGACAAGATCGGCCAGCTCAACCCCCTGAAGCGCCCCGGCCAGCCGCACGAGCTCGCCGCGATGGGACTGTTCTTGGCGAGCGACGAGGCGTCCTATGTCAACGGCCAGGCATTCCCCGTGGACGGCGGCCTGACCGCGTCGATGCCGTATACGGGCAAGCCGGTTTAACGAGGGTCTCGCGTCCCGGACGCGCTGCAGCGCCATAGCGTGTCGAAGACGCGCGTGAACGCGCTTATGGCGCTGCTGCGCAGAGCCGGGGCACGAGAGCGGAGTTTGGCGCAAAATCGTAGGATGGGTAGAGCGAAGCGAAACCCATCAACGCTTTCTCCGCGCTGAAACATGATGGGTTTCGCAAGTGCTCTACCCATCCTACGGCCGCAGACACACCTTCGCATCCTCGCGGCTTGTTTCGCCCGAGCTTTGCTTCATCGTCTCACCCTCAAATGAAAGAGGGCGCAGGGAAGGCCGGGAGCCGGCTGGCTCCCATTGACCGCCATGCGAAGAAGCAGATTGCGCTACAATGCACAGCGGGGAAACAGGGCAGCCGGAGCATCCCGGCCTTCCCTGCGCGATGGTTGGAACGGCTTATGTCGTGCGCTCCCCGGGGAGCGATGCACTATTGCCCCCGTCGCCTTGCCGATGACTGATGCGCGGGCCCGGTTGGGCCGCACGCATCACCGCAAGACTTGACGCACAGACCCCGGGCGTCAGGACCACACGATTTTGCCGTACGCGAACCGCATCCGTCGTTGGCGCGAGGTCTTCGCTCACGGTTGCCCGCCCTGCGAAGCCTGTCGCGCCGATGCGGCCCACGTCCACCGCCGCCCGGCCCGCGTGTCGTGACGATCGCGATACGCCCCTCTTCCTTGGGCCGGGTTGCGGCAATGGATACGCCGTTTCCGAATTTCGGTAAAGTGGAATATTTTCACCGCAGCTAATTGACCGACCGCTGGGGTGTTTTGCCCGACGAGGCCGAGCAAGAACTCGGCATTTCGGGGAGTTGATGTACGATTCTGTTCATGACGAATCGCACATTCAAGTCCGGCGAGAGCCGAGAGCAACTCAGTCTGCTTCCAGCGCGGGTTGAGGACTATG
>NZ_DASYWN010000034.1:0-205301 GCF_035935975.1 Bradyrhizobium sp. | reverse complement strand
GATCTCGAACGGCTTCCAGCAGGTCGATTCGGGCACCAAGATGATCCATCTCGGCAAGAACACGTCGAGCCGCATCATCTCGAAGGGCATCGCCGCCGGCAAGTCGCAGAACACCTATCGCGGTCTCGTCACCGCGCACCGGAAGGCGACCGGCGCGCGCAACTTCACCGCCTGCGATTCCCTGCTGATCGGCGACAAATGCGGCGCGCACACCGTGCCGTACATCGAGGCCAAGAACTCCTCGGCAACGTTCGAGCACGAGGCGACGACGTCGAAGATCTCCGAGGACGTGCTGTTCTACTGCGTCCAGCGCGGCCTTAGCCAGGAAGAGGCGGTCGGCCTCGTCGTCAACGGCTTCGTCAAGGACGTGCTGCAGCAACTGCCGATGGAATTCGCGGTGGAAGCGCAGAAGCTGATCTCGATCTCGCTTGAAGGGTCGGTCGGCTGATCGCCGACCCTCGCGGCGCGCTTCGGCGCTCCAACATCAATTGAATAGACTGGATACCAAGATGGCTTTGCTTGAAGTGAAAGACCTCAAGGTTCGTGTCGAGGAGCGTGAGATCCTCCACGGGCTGACGCTGACCGTGAACGAAGGCGAGATCCACGCGATCATGGGGCCGAACGGCTCCGGCAAGTCGACGCTCTCCCACGTCATCGCCGGCAAGCCCGGCTATGAGGTCACCGACGGCCAGATCCTGTTCAAGGGCGAGGACTTGCTGGAGATGTCGCCGGACGAGCGCGCCGCCAAGGGCGTGTTCCTGGCGTTCCAGTATCCGGTCGAGATTCCCGGCGTCACCACCATGAACTTCCTGCGGACTGCGCTGAATGCGCAGCGCAAGGCGCGCGGCGAGAGCGAACTGATGGTGCCGGACTTCCTGAAGAAGGTCCGCGAGGTCTCGAAGTCGCTGAACATCCCGCAGGACATGCTCAAGCGCGGCGTCAATGTCGGCTTCTCCGGCGGCGAGAAGAAGCGCAACGAGGTGCTGCAGATGGCGCTGTTCGAGCCGAGCCTGTGCATCCTCGACGAGATGGATTCGGGCCTGGACATCGATGCGCTGCGCATCGCGGCCGACGGCGTCAACGCGCTGCATTCGCCCAAGCGCGCGATGGTCGTCATCACCCACTATCAGCGACTGCTCAACTACATCGTGCCCGATTTCGTGCACGTGATGTCGAAGGGCCGTGTCGTGAAGAGCGGCGGTAAGGAATTGGCGCTGGAGCTGGAAGAGTCCGGCTACGCCCAGTTCGAGGATGCCGCGTAAGGATTGTTTGCGATGAACGTTGCTGTGGCAAAGACCGGGAACGGCCGCGCGGTGAGCGATCTCTTCGCCAGCGCCGAAGGCCGCCTGCCGGGTTCGCCTGATGTGATCGCGGTGCGCCGCGAGGCTTTCGAGACCTATGAGCGTCTCGGCCTGCCGCATCGCCGGATCGAGGAATGGAAATACACCGATCTGCGCGCGCTGGTCGGCGAGGTGCTGCCGCTCGCAGCTGCGCCCGACGCGGCCGCGCTGAAGCGCGCCGCAGACGCGGTGAAGGCGCATGCGATCGATGGCGCCCGCAAGCTGGTGCTGGTCGATGGCGTGTTCGCGGCCGATCTGTCCGACGTCAAGGCGCACGCTACTGAAGCAGGCTTCAAGACCCTGCGCGAGACGCTGGAGAAGGATGCCGGTCTGCTGAAGACCGCCGCTAGCGACGCCGTGATCTCGCTCAACGCGGCGATGGCGACCGATGGTGTCGTGCTGTCGATCGCCGACGGCGCGCAGCTCTCCGCGCCGATCCAGATCATCCACATCGCGACCGCGGCTTCCACGTCCAGCTTCACCCGTTCGCAGGTCGCGATCGGGAAGGGCGTTCGCGCCACCGTCGTCGAGACCTTCGTTGCAGCCGGCGCCAAGGCCTATCAGGTCAACGACGCCGTGATCATCACGGTCGGGGACGACGCCGACGTCGCGCATATCCGCCTGATGGACGATGCACCTGACGCCGTGAACGTCTCGTCGCACTTCGTCACGGTCGGCGCCAATGTGAAGCTCAACTTCTTCAATATGACGACCGGTGCTGCCGTCAGCCGCCTGCAGGGTTTCATCACACTGGCGGGCGAGGGCAGCGAGCTCTCGGCCAACGGCGTCAACCTGCTGCAGAAGACCGAGCATGGCGACACCACGCTGGTCGTCGACCACGCCGTGCCGAACTGCGTCAGCCGCGAAGTATTCCGCGCGGTGATCGACGACCGCGCCCATTCGGTGTTCCAGGGCCGCATCATCGTCCGTCCCGACGCGCAGAAGACCGACGGCAAGATGATGACCCGCGCGTTGCTGCTCTCGGACGAAGCCGAGGCCGACAACAAGCCCGAGCTGGAAATCTTCGCCGACGACGTCTCCTGCGGCCACGGCGCCACCGCTGGTGCGCTCGACGACAGCCTGCTGTTCTATCTGAAGGCCCGCGGCCTGCCCGAGAAGCAGGCCCAGGCGCTGCTGATCCAGGCGTTTGTCGGCGAAGCGATCGAGCAGATCGCCGATGATAATCTGCGCGAGCACGTGATCGGCATTGCCGAGCGCTGGCTGGAGCGGCGGTCATGAGCACGCATCCCGCAGTCAAGAACGGCGCCTATGACGTTGCGCGCGTGCGCCAGGACTTTCCGGCGCTCGCCATGCAGGTCTACGGCAAGCCGCTGGTCTATCTCGACAACGCCGCCTCGGCGCAGAAGCCCAGCGCCGTGCTCGACCGCATGACGCAGGCCTATACGAGCGAATACGCCAACGTGCATCGCGGCCTGCATTACCTCGCCAACGCTGCGACCGAAGCCTATGAGGGCGGCCGGACCAAGGTGGCGCAGTTCATCAACGCGCCGCGCACCGAGGAAGTGATCTTCACCCGCAACGCGACCGAGGCGATCAACCTGGTCGCATCGTCCTGGGGCGGGCCGAACATCAAAGAGGGCGACGAGATCGTCATCTCGATCATGGAGCACCACTCCAACATCGTGCCGTGGCATTTCCTCAGGGAACGCCAGGGCGCCGTGATCAAGTGGGCGCCGGTCGACGATGAGGGCAATTTCCTCATCGACGAGTTCGAGAAGCTTCTGACGTCGAAGACCAAGCTGGTCGCGATCACGCAGATGTCGAACGCGCTCGGCACCATCGTGCCGGTCAAGGACGTCGTGAAGATCGCCCATGCCCGCGGCATTCCGGTCCTGGTGGACGGCAGCCAGGGCGCCGTGCATCTGCCGGTCGACGTCCAGGACATCGGCTGCGACTTCTACGTCTTCACCGGCCACAAGGTGTACGGGCCGACCGGCATCGGCGTGCTCTGGGCCAAGTACGACCACCTCGTTGCGATGCGCCCCTACAACGGCGGCGGCGAGATGATCCGCGAAGTCTCGCGCGAGATCGTCACCTATGGCGATCCCCCGCACAAGTTCGAGGCCGGCACGCCGGCGATCGTCGAGGCCGTCGGTCTCGGTGCGGCCATCGACTACGTCAATTCGATCGGCAAGGAGCGCATCGCCGCGCACGAGGCCGATCTCACCGCCTACGCCCAGGAGAAGCTGCGCGAGATCAACTCGCTGCGGCTGATCGGCACCGCCCGCGGCAAGGGCCCGGTGATCTCGTTCGAGCTCAAGGGCGCGCATGCCCATGACGTCGCCACCGTGATCGACCGGCAGGGCATCGCGGTCCGCGCCGGCACCCATTGCGTGATGCCGCTTTTAGAGCGGTTCAACGTGACCGCCACCTGCCGTGCCTCGTTCGGCATGTATAATACGCGGGAAGAAGTCGATCATCTGGCACAGGCGCTGCTCAAGGCGCGGGATTTGTTCGCATGAGTGACACGGCCGAAATCAAAGCTAGTCCAATGGAGACCCTTTCGGCGCTGCCGCCGGAGGAGACCGAGCGTCTGACCACCGAGATCATCGCGGGCCTCAAGACCGTGTTCGACCCGGAAATCCCGGCGGACATCTACGAGCTCGGCCTGATCTACAAGGTCGAGATCAAGGACGACCGCTCGGTCGACGTCCAGATGACGCTGACGACGCCGAACTGCCCGGCCGCCGGCGAGCTGCCGACCATGGTCGAGAACGCGGTCGCCAGCGTTCCCGGCGTCGGCGTGGTCGACGTCAAGGTCGTCTGGGAGCCGGCCTGGTCGCCGGAGCGCATGAGCGACGAGGCGCGCCTCGTCCTCAACATGTGGTGACGCGTAACCTCGATATTGAATTCGCATCCCAACGGACCACATCACTGACATGACCCAGATTTCGTCAGGTTCGACCCCAGCATCCACTCCGAAGCCGCGGCGCCCACGCCCGCAGGTGATGCGGCTGACGGATGCCGCTGCCCAGCGCATCACCGAGCTGACGAGCCGGGCGGATTCCGAGATCGTCGGCCTGCGTGTCGGCGTGAAGAACGGCGGCTGCGCCGGACAGTCCTACACGGTCGAATACGCCCACGAGATCCGCCCGACCGACGAGGTCGTCGAGGACAAGGGCGTCAAGATCCTGGTCGACCCCAAGGCCGTGCTGTTCCTGCTCGGCACCGAGATGGACTACAAGGCCGACAAGATGCAGGCCCAGTTCGTCTTCAACAATCCCAACCAGGTCTCCGCCTGCGGCTGCGGCGAGTCGGTCGAGCTGCGCCCGGCCAAGATCGACGGGTAATTCGTCCAACGCTCAGCTCTCGTGTCCCGGACGCGCTGCAGCGCGCTTGCGCTGCTGCGCAGAGCCGGGACCCACGCTATAGTTCCAGCCCGTAGAGTGACTGGGCCCCGGCTCTGCACCGCATCGTTTCACGCTGCGGTGCGTCCGGGGCAGGAGAGAGCGTGCGCATGGACCGCGAATTCCTGATCGACCTGTTCGCCGATTTCGGCCCCGTCACCATCCGAAAAATGTTTTCCGGCTACGGCATCTCCGCCGACGGCATCAATTTCGCGCTGTCGCTGCGGGCCGGCCTGTTCTTCCGCGCCGACGAGATCACCATTCCGGACTTTGAGGCTGAAGGATCAAAGCCGTTTCAGTATTCGACCCGCGCCAAGACCGTACTGGTGAACTCCTACTGGGAGCTGCCCGCACGCCTGTTCGACGATTCCCAGGAGCTTGCGCAATGGGCGAGGGCAGCCCTCGCCGCCGCCCAGCGCGCCAAGGTGAAGAAGCGGCCGAAGGGGAAGAAGGCGGTGGCGAAGCCTGCGAAGAAGGTCGCGCCGAAGAGGTCAGTTGCCAAGAAGGCTGCCAAGAAGGCAGTGCGCAGGGTGGGCAAAGCGACTCGTCCGCCGTAGCTCGGCAGAGCGAAGGCGGAAGCGTGCCCACCGATCGAAGTAGTCATGCCGAAATCGTGGGCCCGGCGCTACGCGCCTACGAGAGCTCAATCCACGGCCTTGGTCAGGCCGACCCTCATATCCTTTGCGGTGAAGACGCAGACTCCATCGGCCAGCACGCGGCCGTCGGCAATTCCGAGCACCAGCTTGCCGCGCCGGACCATGCGCATGGCGACCTCATAGCGCACGTATCGCGTCTCCGGCGTGACAAACCCGGTAGCCTCGACTTCGCCGACACCGATGGCGCGGCCCTTGCCGGGTGAACCCGACCAGCCGAGCCAATAGCCGATCATCTGCCACATGGCGTCGAGCCCCAGGCTTCCCGGCATCATCGCGTCACCGCGAAAATGGCAATCGAAGAACCAGTGCCCCGGCACGATGTCGAGCTCGCCGACGATATGGCCCTTGCCGAACTCGCCGCGGTCCAGGCTGATCTCGGTGATGCGGTCCATCATCAGCATCGGCGGGGCCGGCAATTGCGCATTGCCCGGGCCGAAATAGCCGCCTTCGCTCGATCGCAGCAGCTCGTCCTTGCTGTAGGACGGTTGCGGCGTGTGAAAGTCATGGGGATTGGGCACGACGACAAGTCCTCGATGCTCACGCAGTGAGAAGGATGTCGTTCGTCAAGTTGGAATGTCAAGCACGCACAGTCCGGCGCGCTGCTTGCGCCTCACGCCACCCGGCCGTGCGACTCGATCGCGAATTCCGGATCGGCTTCGCAGATCACGCGGTTGCGGCCATTACGCTTGGCGGCGTAGAGGCAGGCATCGGCGCGCTCGATCAGCGCGTCGGTGTCGTCGCCCGGCTTGAGCATGGAGACGCCGACGGAGATGGTGACGCGGCCGAGGATCTCGCCGGTGGACTTCTTCTTCAATTCCTTCGCCATCACGGCGCGGCGGATGTGATCGGCCACCGTGAGGGCCTGGCGCAGCGCCGTGTTGGGCAGCACGACCGCGAACTCCTCGCCGCCATAGCGCGCGGTGATGTCCTGGCCCTTGATGGTCTGCTTCAGCGACAGGCCGACGAGCCGCAGCACCTGGTCGCCGGTGAGATGGCCGTAGGAATCGTTGAACGACTTGAAGTGGTCGATGTCGAACAGCAGCAGCGACAGCGGCTCGCCCGAAGCCAGCGCGCTCTGCACGGCCGTGCCGATCATGCGATCGAAATATTTGCGGTTGCCGAGGCCCGTGAGCGGATCGGTCAGGCTCTCGGCGCGGATCGCTTCGAGGCTCTGCTGCAGATTGCTGATCTCGTTCTTGGACAGCGTCAGGCGGTCTTCCAGCGCCTTGTTGGTCTCGCGCATCTCGCTGGTGGAGCGCAGCAGCGTCGCGACGACCGATTTGATCTGGTCGCGGCTCTTGGCGGACGACAGTTTCTCGGTCGCGCCCGATAGGCTCGCATCGTAGGCGCCGGTCATGCCGAGCGCTTCGCCGAGCACCTTCATCACGTCGTCGATCTCGCCGATGACGCGCGCGCCGACCTTGTCGATGCGGTCGGTGGTCTTGATGTGGGAGAGATAGGTCTCGTAGATCTGTTCGAGATCGCCTTCGGTCAGCTTGCCGTGGCGCGCCAGCGTCTCGTTGATGATCTTGTTGAGCGGCGCGTTGTAGCCGGTCGCGTAGACGTACCAGATCTCGTAATTGCGGGGAATTGCAGTCTGACGGAGCGATCGGATCTGGCCGAGTGCAACTTCGGCGAACGCCATCGTGCGTTCGTGTTCGTCGAGAACCTTGACCACAGAACATACCCCACAACGGTCGATGCGCCGTCGACCGCAGCAATGCTTAAATTATGTTCGTAGGCTAACGGACGTTTGTGAACGGCCAGTAAATATACGGTCGCCAATGCATCATAAAAAGTGTGGAGCGCCTCTACTCAACCGAGTTGAGGCACCTCGCAGCATCAGGCGCCGGCGGGAGACGAACGCACGGGCCGGAGCAGGAACGCCGGCAGGTGCGAATGATCGCCCGGCTCGGTATCGACCTCGCGCTGGCGGCGCGGCTCGGGACGGCCGATCGAGGGCACATGCGAATTGTTGGCCTGCTGGCGTGCGCCCCGACGGGGCTCGCCCGCATGCTTCTCCTCGGAACGATGCCGCGCTTCAGCGGGCTGCCTTGCCTCGGACGAGTGCCGGGCCTCCGAAGAGTGCCTTGCCTCGGAAGAATGCCTTGGCTCGGAAGAATGCCTTGGCTCGCCACGCGCTTCGCGCGGCTCGTGGCTGCGCTCACGATCGCGGCCGCGCTGCGGCTTGCCGCGTCCGCCGCGGGAGCGTTCACGGCCGCGCTGCTCGCGCGGACGCTCGGCTGCATCGCCGGCTTCAGCATGGACTTCGTAATCGCCTTCGGCGCGCGGAATGCTCTGGCCGATCAGCTTCTCGATCGCGGCCATCGACTTCTGGTCGAGCGGCGTCACGATCGAGATCGCGGTGCCGGTCCGGCCGGCGCGACCGGTGCGGCCGATGCGGTGCACGTAGTCGTCGGCGTGGTGGGGAACGTCGAAATTGAAGACGTGGCTGACCTCGGGAATGTCGAGGCCGCGGGCGGCGACGTCGGAGGCGACGAGGAGCGGAAGCTCACCCTTGCGGAACTGATCCAGCGCCGCCATGCGGGCCGGCTGGTCCATGTCGCCATGCAGGGCGCCGACGCTGAAGCCATGCTTTTGAAGTGACTTGTGAACGATCGCGACCTCGCGCTTGCGATTGCAGAAGATGATCGCGTTCTTGAGATCCTTGGCCTCGCGCAGCAGGCGGCGAAGCAGCTCGCGCTTCTCGTGTGCCTCGCGTCCGGCGGGCACCTGGGCCTGCGTGACGGTGACGGCGGTGGTGGCGGGGCGGGAGACTTCGACCTTCTGCGGGTTGTGCAGGAAGGCCTCGGTGATGCGCCGGATTTCCGGCGGCATGGTCGCGGTGAAGAACAGGGTCTGCCGCGTGAAGGGGACGAGCTTGCAGATGCGCTCGATGTCGGGAATGAAGCCCATGTCGAGCATGCGGTCGGCTTCGTCGATGACGAGGAGCTCGACGCCGGTGAGCAGGAGGCCGCCGCGCTCGGTGTGGTCGAGCAGCCGGCCCGGGGTGGCGATCAGCACGTCGACGCCGCGCGTCAGCTTGGCATCCTGGTCGCCGAACGAGACGCCGCCGATCAGGAGGGCGACGTTGAGTTTCTGGCCGGCGCCGTAGCGGTCGAAGTTTTCCTTCACCTGTGCCGCGAGCTCGCGGGTCGGCTCCAGGATCAGCGTGCGCGGCATGCGCGCCCGGGCGCGACCCTTTTCGAGGATGGTGAGCATCGGCAGCACGAAGGCTGCGGTCTTGCCGGTGCCGGTCTGGGCGATGCCGAGGACGTCCTTGCGTGCGAGGACGTGAGGGATCGCCTGTTCCTGAATCGGGGTGGGGTTGGTGTAACCGGTGGCCGCCACTGCGGCGAGGACTTTTTCGGACAGTCCGAGATTTGAAAAGGACATTGAGCCTCTGGTCGAAACCGCCGTTCGGAATCGAGGGTAATAAGGCTGTCGCGTTCCACCCCGAAACGGCGCGCTCTCAAAGAAGCTGGGGGTGCTGACTCACGCGAACAAAGCGCAAGGCTCAGGAATCGCTCTTCGATCTGAGCCGCGTCGACCCGGAACATAGGCGGGAATTGGCCAAAGTCAATGGAGCAGGCGCGGGAAGACCCTAAAAACCCTGAGGTTTTTGCCCAAATCACGGGCGTGGCTCAGCTTTTCTGGCCAGGCCATCGGCCGAGCGGCGGCGGCCAAGGGGGGCGCCTAAAGCCCTTCGGACCTCTGGGCCCGGAAGTCGCCGGGGGCCATGCCATAGGCGGCGTTGAAGACCCGGTAGTAGGTCGCCAGGCTCTCGAAGCCGCAGGAGCTTGCGATGTCGGCGATCAGCCGGTCGGGCGCCTCGCGCATCAGGCGGCGGCTCTGCTTCAGCCGCTCGTCCGTCACGGTCTGTGAGAAGCTCTTCTCGGCGGTCTCGAACAGCATGTGCAGGTGACGCACGGAGACGGCGAGCTGGTCGGCCACCATCGTCGGCGCCAGATCCGGGTTCTGGAGATGGTGCGCGATCAGGCGGCGGGCCTGCGAGAGGCGGGCGGTCCGCAGCGCTCCCTGTCCGCGCCGGCTGCCGGGCCGCAGGATGCCGCGCTCGATCAGCGCCAGATGGGCCAGGGCCTGGACCAGGGACGTCGCGTCCGTGACCCCGTCCTCCGCGGCTGCGGCCTCGCCGAGGTCAGCAAAGCAGGCGCTGAGCAGGGGCGCCAGGGTGGGGTCGTCGAACGTCCGGGGCACCAGCTCGCGCACCCGCTTGTCCTGGGTGGGAAGGGCGCTCACCGGGATTTTCAGGATCCGCAGGTGGAAGCCGCCGGCGCCGAGCGGCGCGGTGCGATAGGGCAGGTCGGTATGGCTGGTGGCGAAGCTGCCGTTGGCGATCGCGAAATCGCTGCTGCGCATGCCGCCGAACCAGCCGCCGCTGCCGAGCTGCTGGTAGACGCAGATGGCGTCGCCGGGCGCGTAGGCGATGTCGGAGGTGCTGCGCTCGACCGTGTAGTGCGAGGCCTTCAGCTCGACGAGGCCGCCGCCGCCAAGCTGGCGCAGCGAGAATTCACCATAGAAGTCGCCGCGCCGTTCGCGTTCGAGCTCGGCGGTGACGCCGAACAGGCCCTTGGAGCGCACCTCGCGCCAATAGTCGAAGCGATCATGAGGTTCGACTTCGTCAGTACACCAACGATACACGGCAGCCCCCGCTTGCAGCGCAACGGCCCTAGAAAAAGCAGATTCCGAAGGAATCTGCCAGAGGCCAGACAATGGAACCGGAGGCTTCGGCCTTGAACCGCCGGTACGGCTGGGCCGACTATCACATCAACGGCGCAGGGTTCCATGAACCCCGGTTCGAGAGGACTGGCGCAGCGCCGTTCTGCAACGGGATTTTCGCGATGACGCGTCGGCTTTTCAGAATTCTGGCGGCTCTTGGCCTTGCGGCGGGCCTGAGCGGCCTCGCGCTTCCTGCCCATGCCGAAAAGCGCGTCGCGCTCGTCGTCGGCAACAACGACTACAGGAACGTTCCGAAGCTGCTGAAGGCCGTCAACGATGCCCGCACCATGGGCGACACGCTGAAGCAGCTCGGCTTCGCGGTGATGGTCGCCGAGAACCAGAATCGCCAACAATTCTCCGAGACGCTGCTCGCATTCGACCGGGCGATCGAGCCTGGCGACACTGCGTTCTTCTTCTACGCCGGCCACGGCTTCGAGATCGCGGGCCAGAACTATCTGCTGCCGACCGACGTGCCGGCGGCGACCGAAGGGCAGGAAGAGCTGGTGCGCGACGCCTCGATCCTGGCCGACCGCATCGTCGAGCGCCTCCAGAACAAGAAGGCGCGGACCTCGATCCTGGTGTTCGATGCCTGCCGCAACAACCCGTTCGAACGATCAGGCACGCGGGCGGTCGCCGGCGGCGGCGGGCTCGCGCCGATGGTGCAACTGCCCGAGGGCGTGTTCTCGGTGTTCTCGGCCGGTCCCCGCCAGACCGCGCTCGATCGCCTCTCCAACGACGACGCCAATCCCAATTCGGTGTTCACGCGCACCTTCGCCAAGGAGCTGCTGCAGCCCGGCGAGAACCTCGTGCAGGTGGCGCAGCGCACCCGCCGTCTGGTCAGCGAGATGGCCGACACCGTGAAGCACCGGCAGGTGCCGGTCTATTTCGACCAGATGGTCGACGACGTCTTCCTCAGCGGCACCGCCAAGGATGCCGCCGCGCGTCCCGCCGATCCGCCGCCGCAGAAGCTCGCGGCGCTGCCCCAGGTGTCGGTGCCGCGCGTGCCCAAGGAGGAAACCACCAACGCGCCCATCGCCAGCTTCTCCCGGCACAATGGCGGCTGGAGCGTGGTGTTCTCCTTCGCCGATCCGACGCTCGGTATTTCCTGGCGCATGGCCGGCAGCGGCGATTTCCGCGAGACCGGTTTCATCGACACGCTCGATCCGCGCACGCGCAAGCGGATGCCGAACCCGTCGATCGAGCTGCCGCCGGATACGCAGGCCGGCACCATCGAGGTCCGCTACGTCGACCAGGCCGGCGACATGCAGGGGCCGTTCCCGATCAAGTTCGATCCCGAGGCCGCGCTGATCCGTGACCAGCGCAAGATCCTCGACATGACCGCGACGAGCTGGCTGTCGTTCCGCGAGTTCAACGGGCTGCTGGTCTACTACACCCATCTCGTCTCATATCGCTGCGCGATCCGCGAGGTACGGATCGGCATCGACAGCGCCGTGCCCAACCAGGTGCTGAAGATGCCGGGCTGCGACATGCGCGACCCCAGCGCGATCAGTGCAGGCATGCCGCTCTACATGAAGCTCAACCCGGCGACGCAGTTCGTCTCGGTGGAACTGACCTATCGTGACGGCAGCGTGTCGGAGATCAAGAGCTTTCGCACGGTGAACCGCAGCAACAATTGAGCCGCCGGCAGGGTGGGCTGCGCATGCTACTCGCGGCGCTTCCCGATCCTGCGCTTGATGGACTCGACGGCCTCGATGAGGGGCGGCGCCAGCGAGAAGAATGCGCCCATCGCAATCGAGATGATGACGTGGCGCAGCAGGAGCTTCTCCTGCTCCTCGAACGGGTAGCCGTTCTGGTCGATCGGAACCGGCGCAAGCGTTCCCGTCTGCCGCGGAGCCGGCTTCCGCGGCGGGATCATGATCACGACGAAAAGCACGTTGATCAGGATCCAGACGCCGAGCAGTATGAGGATCGTCCGCACTGCGAGTTCCTGAAATAACCGAAGTCTGCGGTGACGCTAACGGCCATTCACAACTGCCGCAAATGAATCCTGCTTGCTGCACTGCACGGAAAACTTAAATCGTAAATGAGAGTCCGGCCGTGAAACCCGATACGTCGCCGTCCCCGCCGGGACCCTCGGTGAAGGTCCGGTGCTGTGTCGTGGGCGGCGGGCCTGCCGGCATGATGCTCGGCTACCTCCTGGGGCGCGCCGGCATCGATGTCGTGGTCCTGGAGAAGCATGCGGATTTCTTCCGCGACTTTCGCGGCGACACCGTGCATCCCTCGACGCTCGAGGTGATGGACGAGCTCGGCCTGATCGACGGCTTCCTGAAACTGCCGCACCAGCGCCTGCAGAAGATGGACGGCCTGTTCGGGGGAACGCCGGTACGGATCGCGGATCTGAGCCGGCTCCATACGAAGTACCCGTTCATCGCCTTCATGCCGCAATGGGATTTTCTGAATTTCCTGCGCGAGGCCGGCAAGCGCTTTGCGTCGTTGAAGGTGATGATGAACACGGAGGCCGTCGACCTGATCCGCCGTGGCGAGACGATCGCCGGCGTCCGGGCAAGGACGCCGGACGGCATGATCGACATCGAGGCCGATCTCACCATCGCCTGCGACGGCCGGCATTCGACCGTGCGCGAGCGCGCTGGTCTTGCGGTCGAGGAGATCGGCGCGCCGATGGACGTGCTCTGGTTCCGCGTCGGCCGCAAGGCGGACGAGACCGAGAACCTGTTCGCACGTATCGAGCCCGGCAAGATGATGGTCACCTTCGATCGCGGCGACTATTGGCAATGCGCCTATGTCATCGCCAAGGGACAGTATGAGGCGGTGAAGGCGAGGGGGTTGCAGGCGCTGCTCGACGAGGTCGTGCGCATGGCGCCGGTGCTCCGGAGCGGCATTGCGGACGTGAAGAGCTTTGACGATGTCAAGCTTCTCACTGTCGCCATCAATCGCCTGCCGCACTGGACGCAGCCCGGATTGCTCTGCATCGGCGACGCCGCGCATGCGATGTCGCCGGTCGGCGGCGTCGGCGTCAATCTCGCCGTGCAGGATGCGGTCGCAACCGCGAACCTGCTTGCCGACAAGCTTGCGCACGGCTGCCCGTCTGAAGACGAACTCGACGCGGTGCGCCGTCGCCGCGAGTTTCCGGTGAAGATGACGCAAAGAATGCAGGTGATCGTGCAGAACAACATCATCAGCGGCGCCTTGCAGGGCGGCGAGCGGCCGCTGAAGGTGCCGCTGGTCGTGCGCCTCATCACCGCGCTGCCATGGCTGCAGGGCATTCCGGCGCGCCTGCTTGCGCTCGGCGTGCGGCCCGAGCACGTGCATTCGAAGGCCGTGCAAAGCTCGTAGTTCAGCGCTTCGGTAGGGATAATGCGGCGTTAAGTGGCGCGCGGCGCGTTGCGTGCGTGCAACAGCGCCAACGGATTCAGGGCGTGCAACAAGCCAATCCGGCGTCTTAACTTTCTTGATTCAAATTTGAGTAAGAACTGCGTGTGAGCGTGCACCCATCAAAGGACACGGGGTGTACCATGCGTAACAAATTGATTGCCGCCTTCGCCTGCACGAGCGCTCTGGTTTCGACGGGCGCTGCCTCCGCCGCCGATCTTGGCGCGCGTTACACGAAGGCGCCGGCTTATGTCGAGCCGCTGTTCAACTGGACCGGTTTCTATGTCGGCGGCCATATCGGTGGCGCCTGGACCAACGAGCAGTTCATCAACAACGGCACCGGCGCTGCGTTCGGCGATCTCGTTCCGGGCCAGGGCTATCGCCAGCGCGGCTCGGGCATCATGGGTGGCGCCCAGATCGGCTACAACTGGCAGGCCAACAACTACGTGTTCGGCATGGAAGGCACCATCTCGGGCCTCGACAACAAGGGCACGGTCGTGAACACCGCGTTCGGTGCCGGTGACGACATCTTCACCTGGCGCGCCAACGTGCTGGCCACCGTCGTCGGCCGCGCCGGCTTCGCCGTGCAGAACAACCTGTTCTACATCAAGGGCGGCTATGCCGGCGTCAACAACCGTCTCAACGTCAGCGACACCGTTGCTCCGGCGACGGGCTCGGGCGGTCAGACCCACTGGGCCAACGGCTGGACCGTCGGCGCCGGCTGGGAATACGGCATCACCCGTAACTGGATCGTCGGCCTCGAATACAACTATGCGGCCTTCGGCGGCCAGACCTACCAGCTCGGCGGCACCTCGGGGAACTACACCTTCGATGCCAAGCCGCGTGACATCCAGTGGGCCGTCGTGCGCGCGAGCTACAAGTTCGACGCGCCGGTCATCGCCCGCTACTGAGTGCGTCAAGGAACGACCAAGCAAGCGACAAGAAACGATCACTGCCAAAACTCAAAAGCCCCGGCGCATGCCGGGGCTTTTTTCATGAGCGCAGAGGCGGCTTACGCCATCACCGAGAACCCGCCATCGACGGGGATCGCGGTGCCCGTGACGAAGTTCGAGGCGGGCGAGGCGAGAAACACCGCGATGCCGGCGAAATCGTCGATGTCGCCCCAGCGTCCCGCCGGCGTGCGCGCCAGCACGCGCTCGTGCAGGCCCGACACCTGTTGCCGCGCGCCGCGGGTGAGGTCGGTGTCGATCCAGCCCGGCAGGATGGCGTTGACCTGGATGTTGTCGGGCGCCCAGGCGTTGGCGCAGGCGCGCGTGTACTGCACGATGCCGCCCTTGCTCGCCGCATAGGCCGTGGCGAAGCTCGCACCGAAGATCGACATCATCGAGCCGATGTTGATCACCTTGCCGTTGCCGGACGCCTTCAGCGCCGGATAGGCCAGCTTCGAGCAGACGAAGGCGCTGGTGAGGTTGGTGTCGATCACCTTGTTCCACTCGTCGAGCTCGAGCTCGTGCGGCGGCTTGCGGATGCTCATGCCGGCATTGTTGATGAGGATGTCGATCCGGCCGAGCTCCTTCACGACGCGGTCGGTCATGGCCGCGACCGCGGCTTTGTCGGTGACGTCGGTGGTGACGGAAATCGCCTTGACGCCGCGCCCCTTGAGATCGGCGACGGCCGCGGCCGACTTGGCTTCGTTGCGTCCGACCACGGCGATATCGGCGCCGGCGTCGGCGAGGCCGTGCGCCAGCCCGAGACCGATGCCGCCATTGCCTCCTGTGACGATCGCGACCTTGCCGCGGAGATCGAACCGGTTGGATGTCATGCTTGCACTTCCTGGTTTCTTCTATTGGTTGCTCTGCCAGATCAGCACCAGCCCGAAGCCGGCCATGGCTGCGCCATAGCCGGCCCATTGCAGCTGGTTGACCATGAAGCTCGATCGCGGCCAGGCGACGGTACCCGTACCCTGTCCGATCCAGAGCAGTCCGACGGCGAGGGCAAACAGGCCTGCGATCAGCAGAAATCTGCGCATGCGTTCCTCCCCATCGGTCTGCTTCTGTCGCGCCCCGGCATCAAAGATTGCCGCGGCCACGAAAACTTCCGGCCAGACTAGCCGTAGCTTCGGTTCGGATACAATGGCTCCGGATGCAGGGCCGCCGGGAGGACGCATGTCCTTGCGCAAGACCATCTTGGGGAGCGCGGCCGCGGTCGCACTGGTCGCGGCCTATGCCGTCATTCCCCGTCATGCTGATCTGCGGGCGTTCGATTCGGCCGGGATGGCGCGGCTGGAGACCGCGATGTGGCGCGACTATTACGACAAGCGCTATGCGGCGCAGTTCTACCATCTCTATGAATCGACGCGGACGCAGTTCGGCTTCTCGCCGCTGCAGAGCCTGCATATCGCGCTCAGCGCGGCGGAGGCCGCCAGGACGTTCCAGCCGACGCGCTCGCGCCATGAGGCTGATGCGGCCCTGCCGGCCCTCGTGACGTACTACCGGGCGTTTGCGCCTGCCGCGCCCGTGGCGTTCGACGTGGAGGAGGCGGCTCGTCTCGAGCTCGACTGGTGGCAGGCGCGGCGGGAGGCATCGGCCCCGCGCGACTATGGCCTCTCGATCGCACGCGCGACGGCGCTGACCTATGGCAAGAGCGCAGACGACGCCGGTATCACGCAGTTCGGCCTCGCGCGGGCCGAGGCAATGGCTTATCGCGATGCGCGCGGTGAGGGGATCACTGATGCTGACTGGGGCGTCATCGAAACCCGGCTCGCTGGCGCCTACCGGTCGCTAAGCGCGAGCGTCGCGCGCTAGCAAGTGCATCACAACGAAAAAGCCCCGGCGCTGCCGGGGCTTTGACGTCTGAAAGTCGAGTTCAGATCAGATCAGTACTTCGCGACGACCGGACCGGTCCAGTTGAAGCGGTAGACCAGCGAGGTCGAGATCGTCTGGTTCCAGCTGTTGGCGCGGATGCTCTGACCGACCGGGACATTGCCGACGTCGCTCAGGATGTCCTGGGTCTTGGCGTTGTAGAAGGCCGAACGATACTCGGTCTTCATGAACCAGCCGGGCGAGGAGATGCCGAAGATGTTCAGGTTGTTCTCGACACCGCCGCCGACGAACCAGCCGTTGCGGTTGTAGCTGCCGAGGTGAGCACCGGCCGGCACGCCAGCCAGGGTCAGGAAGTTGGTCTGGCCGAAGTGAGCGCCGGAGTAACCGCCGTTGACGTAGGAGAGAACGTTCGGAGCGACCAGCCAGCCGAGACGCACGCCCGCAGCCCAAGAGTCTTCCAGCTTTTGATTGCCGGTGATGGCGCCGCCGAGAGCCACCGGATCCTGCACGGTGGCGCGGATGCTGCCGAACTGACCGTCAGCGAACACGCCGGCGACCCAGGTGCTGTTGAACTGCCAGTCGTAGCCGAGACCGACGGTGCCGAACCAGCCCGAACCGCCCTGGCGCTGGGCGATCGTCAGCGGAACCGCGCCGACGGTCGACTGGACGGACTGGTCGGAGTTGGAGAGGCCGCCGCCGCCACCGCCGAAGATGTAGAAGCCGGTCCAATTGGCGACGGGCGCAACAACCGGGGCCTTCACGTACGGACGGGACGCCAGGTCAGCCGCCGAGGCCGAACCGGTCATCGCCGCGACCGCGGTCAGTGCGAGTACAATCTTCTTCATGATAAAATCCCCAGTCCGTAGCAGGCGCGAGCGCTCTGAAGTCCGTGTCATCTGATGCCCGGACTATAGACGGTTCCCGCCGAAATGCTGTTGCAGGGCAGGCACAGTCGCCGGAAAACGCCCTCCGGTCGTGGTTTCGGTCGTCGTCGTCGATTTCTCTAAAATCATAGCAATATCAAATGGTTGAACAAAATTCCAAGATGGCTTTTTGGGTAAGTTTTCGTTAGGAAATCGCCCTTGTCCTAAATGGAGGCAATCCTGCCTCGGCCTTGGCTTGCCGGCTGGCCCCATGAGTCGCTGGCCGAGTCGTGCCATCGTGGATGCGGATTTCCGCGGCTCAATCGTCGGTAACGGCCTACATCGTCATCGCAAATGAAAAAGCCCCGGCTCCGGGCCGGGGCTTTCAGCGGGAACCGCCGCTTTAGACGTCCAGCAGTTCCTCGCTGGCAAACTCGGCCTTGTCAGAGATGAAGGCGAAGCGCGCCTCGGCCTTGGTGCCCATCAGCCGCTCGACCGAATCCGCCGTGGTGTCGCGGTCGTCGGGCAGCAGGACCACCTTGAGCAACGTCCGCTTGCTCGGGTCCATGGTGGTTTCCTTGAGCTGCGCCGGCATCATCTCGCCGAGGCCTTTGAAGCGGTTCACCTCGACCTTGGCGTTGGCGTTGAAGGCGCTCTTGATCAGCTCTTCCTTGTGCTTGTCGTCGCGCGCATAGACCGACTTGGTGCCGTGAGTGAGCTTGTAGAGCGGCGGCACCGCGAGGAAGAGATGTCCTTCGTCGATCAGCTTCGGCATCTGCCGGTAGAAGAAGGTGATCAGCAGCGAGGCGATGTGCGCGCCGTCGACGTCGGCGTCGGTCATGATGATGATGCGCTGATAGCGCAGATCCTCTTCGCGATACTGCAAAAGCTGGCCGCAGCCGATCGCCTGCACGAGATCCGAGAGCTGGGCGTTCGCCGTCAGCTTGTCCTTGCCGGCGGAGGCGACGTTGAGGATCTTGCCGCGCAGCGGCAGCACCGCCTGCGTCTTGCGATCACGTGCCTGCTTGGCGCTGCCGCCTGCCGAGTCGCCCTCGACGATGAAGAGCTCGGAGCCTTCGGTGCCGGCGTCGGTGCAATCGGCGAGCTTGCCGGGCAGGCGCAGCTTCTTGCCGGCCGTCTTGCGCGCGGTTTCCTTTTCCTGACGGCGGCGCAGCCGCTCCTCGGCGCGGTCGATCACGAAGTCGAGCAGCCGGTTGGCCATGTTCGGATTGCCCGACAGCCAGTGGTCGAACGGATCCTTCATCGCCTGCTCGACGATGCGCTGCGCCTCTGCGGTGGCGAGGCGATCCTTGGTCTGGCCCTGGAATTCAGGCTCGCGCACGAACACGGACAGCATCACGGCCGCGCCCACCATCACGTCTTCCGAGGTGATGGAGGAGGCGCGCTTGCCCTGGCCGACGCGTTCGGCGTGATCCTTCAGGCCACGCAGCAACGCGCTGCGCAGGCCTGATTCGTGCGTACCGCCGTCGGGCGTCGGCACCGTGTTGGTGTAGGACGACAGGAAGCCGTCGGCATCCGCGGTCCAGGCCACGGCCCATTCGCAGGCGCCGTGCGCGCCGTTGCGGCCCGACTTGCCGGAGAAGATGTCGGGATGCACCAGCGTGTCGGCGTGGATCGCCGCCGCCAGATAATCCTTGAGGCCGCCGGGGAAGTGGAAGGTCGCTTCCGCCGGTACGTCCTCGACGCCCTTGAGCAACTCGGGCGCGCAATTCCAGCGGATCTCGACGCCGCCGAACAGATAGGCCTTTGAGCGCGTCATCTTGAACAGGCGCTGCGGCTTGAACGCGGCCTTGGCGCCGAAGATGTCGGTGTCGGGCTTGAAGCGTACGCGCGTGCCGCGGCGGTTGTTGACCTTGCCGAGATCCTCGAGCTTGCCCTTCGGGTGGCCGCGCTCGAACGACATGCGGTAGAGCTTCTGGCTGCGCGCGACCTCGACCTCGAGACGCGAGGAGAGGGCGTTCACCACCGAGATGCCAACGCCGTGCAGACCGCCCGAGGTCTCGTAGACCTTGCTGTCGAACTTGCCGCCCGAGTGCAGCGTGCACATGATGACTTCGAGCGCCGACTTCTTCGGAAACTTCGGATGCGGATCGATCGGGATGCCGCGGCCGTTGTCGGTAACGGTGAGGAAGCCGTCCGCGCTGAGCTCCACGCCGATGAAGGTCGCGTGCCCAGCCAGCGCCTCGTCCATCGAGTTGTCGATGACTTCGGCAAATAGGTGATGCAGCGCCTTCTCGTCGGTGCCGCCGATATACATGCCGGGCCGGCGCCGCACGGGCTCCAGGCCTTCGAGCACCTCGATGTCGGCCGCGGTGTAGTCGGCTTCGCCGCCGCTTCCGCGCGGCGCCGCCTTGGCGGGTGCGCGGGATTTCGACTCTTCGTTGCCGAAAAAGTCGTCTTTTGCTTTTGGCTTCAACTGCTTGGACATATGTCTTGATGTGCTTTGAGGGCCGCGCAAGCGGCGAATCGGTTCGGCGGACTATGCCACGGCTAGCCTTGAAAGGTCACCGCGTCCTGGCCGGACGGCTGTGCGTGGTGCCCAATCCCGGCGATTTTACGCCGGAGGCCCACCCATTCCCGGCAATTTGACGCCTTGGCCCGGTTCGGGCCGGGTTTTGTGACTTGATGTCACACAAGTCCTTGGCTTACCAGTCTTTTCATCTGACAGGACCGTGACGGGGCGGGGAAGGCAATCTGGAATGGAGCAGTACGCGCACGCACTGGCCGAATTCGTGCGCGCTCACCAGGCTTGGGCGGCCCCGATCGTGTTCCTGCTCGCCTTCGGAGAGTCGCTGGCCTTCATCTCGCTGCTGGTCCCGGCCTGGGGTGCGCTCGTCGCCATCGGTGCGCTGATCGGGGTGAGCGGGATCAGCTTCTATCCGGTCTGGATCGCCGGAGGCATTGGAGCAGCGCTCGGCGACTGGGTCTCCTACTGGTTCGGCTATCGTTACAAGGAGCAGGTCGCCCAGATGTGGCCGCTCTCGCGCTATCCGGAACTGTTGCCCAAAGGCGAGGCCTTCGTGCGGAGCTGGGGCGTGCCCAGCATCTTCATCGGCCGCTTCTTCGGCCCCCTGCGCGCCTCGGTGCCGCTCGCGGCCGGCATCTTCGAGATGCCGTACTGGAGCTTTCAGGCCGCCAATTTCGTCTCGGCGCTGGTCTGGTCAGCGGCCCTGCTGCTGTTCGGCGACGTCATCGCCAAGCTGATGGAATTGCTCTGGCGCGTGATCTGACCGGGCAGCGAGGCCACCCGGTCAGTGCGCTTTACCTCAGAGCGAGGCGTTCCAGATCGACGGGATCCAGCGATAGCCCGAGCCGTCCTTTTCCTTCTCGACGCGGACGAGACCAGGGAAGGCGGCATGAATCATGGTGCCGGCGACGGAATGGAAGTGTTGACGGTGGTGACGCCATCGCAAACCACCGTGACCTGATGGGTGCCGACATTGTAGCGGTAGAAGCTTGCATTCTGGGCGGCGCTCGCGGACGAGGTCTTCACGAAGGGCAGGAGCGCCGAGGCGGCGGCACCGGCCAGCGTTGTGCGACGGGTGATCTCGGTCATGGCGATGTCCTCAGGCTGGGTTGCGAAAGGCGCGGGACCGGCCGGCAGAGCGCGCGCCGGTCTTTCTTGGGAACCCCCACGCTTACGCTAAATTCCGCTGTGGCTGGTTGACATCCGTGCGGCAGACTGCCGTCACCCGTGCGGCATCCTGCCTGCGTGCGCCAGCGATTTGGGCTTGACCCCGGAACCCGCCGGCCTTATAGCCGCGCGCCATGATCAACGCTGCGACCATCCTGTTCGCCCGTCGCCGCCGCCGCATTTTAGCGGTTTGGGCGGTCGATCGCGTTTGAGATCATCGTCTTTGCCGCTGGATCCGATCCGCGGCATTCTCTCTCCTGTCAGCGCGATCTGATCCGGCGGCCCCCCAAGGAGGCCCAGCAGGAGACCACGATGTACACGCCACCCTTTTTCAAGCCGGATCGCGCCGCAAGCCTGAAATTCGCCGAGGAGCGCGGCTTCGGCACGATGTGCGCCTTCGACGGCCACAAGCCGGTTGCCTCGCCGCTGCCGTTCTATTTGACCTATGCCGATGACGGCACGCCGCGGGCCGCCTTTCATGTCGCCCGTCACAATCCGCTGGTAAAGCTTGCGGGCGGGACGACGTCCTGGCTGCTCGCGGTCAACGGACCCGATGCCTATGTATCGCCGGACTGGTACGTCTCGCCGGATCAGGTGCCGACCTGGCTCTACCAGTCGGTTCATCTGACCGGACCGGTGAAGTTGTTGTCGGACGGTGAGCTGGCGGTGCAAATCGATACGCTCAGCGACAAGTTCGAGAGCTGGCTGCTGCCGAAGAAGCCGTGGACGTCGGGCAAGATGACGGCGGGCCGGCTCGAGGCGCTGAAGAGGGGGATCGTGGGTCTGGTCATGACGGTTGAAGAGGTCGAAGGCAGCTTCAAGCTCAACCAGCACAAGTCCGACGCCGACTATACGGCGATCGCCAATGCGCTCGGCGTCCAGCCCGCCGCCGACGCCAGGGAAATCGCGCAACTGATGCAGGACGTGAGGCCCGACGCCTTCGCGGCCGAAACCAACAAGCTCGAAAGGAGCCTGCCATGAGCCTCACGGAAACCACCAAAGCCCCGTCCACCGGCGCAGCCAGGAAGCCCGCCACCATCTTCGTCGATGGCGGCTCCGGCACCACCGGGCTCGGCATCAACGAGCGGCTGAAGCTCCAGAACGACGTGGTCGTGAAGACGATCGCCGACGACAAGCGCAAGGATCCCGCGGCCAAGAAGGCGCTGATGGAGGAGGTCGATCTCGTCATCCTTTGTCTGCCCGACGACGCCGCCAAGGAAACGGTTGCCCTGGTCGACAGCATGGGCGCTGCGGGACCGAAGGTGCTGGACGCCTCGACCGCGTACCGGGTCGCGCCCGACTGGGCCTACGGCTTTCCGGAAATGACGCCGGACCAGGCCGCCAAGATCAAGGGCGCGAAGAAGGTCTCCAATCCCGGCTGCTACCCGACCGGCGGCATCGCGCTGCTGCGGCCGATCGTCGATGCGGGTCTGCTGCCCCCTGACTATCCCATCACGGTCAACGCGGTGAGCGGCTATTCCGGCGGCGGCAAGTCGATGATCGCAAGCTTCGAGGACGGCAGCGCGCCGTCCTTCGAGCTCTACGGCCTCGGCTTCGAGCACAAGCATCTGCCGGAGCTGCAGCTCTATTCGAACCTGACGCGGCGGCCGATCTTCATCCCCTCGGTCGGCAACTACCGGCAGGGCATGCTGGTGTCGGTGCCGCTCCAGCTCGACACGCTGCCGGGCAAGCCCAGCGGTGCCGATCTGCAGGCCGCGCTCGCCAAGCGCTATGCCGGCTCAAAGTATGTCTCGGTGATGCCGCTTCAGAACGAGGCGTCGAAGGGCGGCCGGCTCGAGCCGGAAGCGCTCAACGAGACCAACATGCTCGAGCTCTACGTCTTCGCCAGCGACAAGTATCACCAAGCCGTGCTGGTGGCGCGGCTCGATAATCTCGGCAAGGGCGCCTCGGGTGCAGCCGTGCAGAACATGCGGCTGATGCTGGGACTTGCCGACCAGTAAGACAATCTCGTGCCCCGGACGCAGCGCAGCACTTCTTTAGTGATGCGCTGCAGAGCCGGGGCCCATATTTCTTGGTTCGTCAGTAGCTTTCTGCGTCCCGGCTCGCGCATCGTGCGTCCGGGACAAGCAGACTTCAGTACTTCGCGACGAGCGGACCGCCGAAGCGGTAGTTGATGCGGGCGGTGATCAGGTCGACGTCCTGGCCGATACGGTCGGTGCGCGAGAACGTGCCGGCGGGCGTCAGCGCGCCGTTGGACGTCAGCGTGATGTCGCGATGGCTCATGAACAGATGGTCGTATTCGAGGCCGACCGACCAGTTCGGCGCGAAGCCGTATTCGAAGCCGACGCCGATGGTGCCGCCCCAACGGGTGTCGTCGGCGCGATCGAACTCCGCTCCGCCCAGACCGCCCGTACCGAGGCCGCTATAACGGTTGCGGGTCACAGCGCCGCCGCCCTTCACGTAGAGCAGTGCGTTGTTCCAGGCGTAGCCGACCTGGCCGGTGAACAGGCCGAAGGCGTCGATGCGGGTGCGGTTCGCGACGCCGAACACGGTGCTGGCATTCCGGCCCGAGAGGTCGGCCCAGTCGCCCTGCGCTTCAAGGCCGAACACGAAGGCATTGCTCTGCCAGCGATAGCCGACCTGGCCGCCGGCGACGGCGCCGGTCGCATCATGGCAGCCTTCGGCGACGCCGGCCGGGAAGCCGACGGTCCCGTCCCAGCAATTGCGCGACGAGCCGTAGCCGCCGTTGGCGCCGATGTAGAAGCCGCTCCAATCGTAGATCGCCGCGATCATCGGCGGCGCCTTGGTGTAGGGACGGGCGGCGAGATCGGCGGCACCAGCCTGGGTCGTAACGGCCACGAGCGAGAGCGCGCCGAGCGCAAATGCAATCTTGGAATTCATGTCAGCCCCGAATCAATCAAATGCGATGCGTGAATATACGTGTGGATATACGACAAGTTGTATGTGCGAGTGCGAAACTTGGTCGATTCTGTCGCGCTGTCATCTTGCGGCAACACCTGTGGTTGATGGCTGCCGCCAGAATGGGCAGACGCTCCTTCCGACCTCCGGGAATTTGCCGGCGCGGGCTACGCGGCGATCCATTCCAGCAGGGCGTTCTGTGCGTGCAGGAGGAAAGCCTTCGCCATCGTGCTCTGGCACGTGGTGTGGCTCATCGCATCGGCGGTGACCTCCTGGCCCCTGGTCACCGGCGGGCAGGGCAGGAAGATCGCATCGCGGCGGCATTTGTCGAGCAGCGATGCGGATATCCGGTAGTCTGCAAGCTGGTCGTCATGCGTCCCATTCGGCCAGCAATCCGTGATGATCACGTCCGCGTCGCGCAACAAATCGAGATCGGTGCTTGCGGTGAATCTCGGACTTGCGATGTCCCGGACATGCCACTCGGCCGGATAGATCTGCATCACCTCGATCGGCAAGGCGATGGAGACTTCAACCCAGGAGCGGAGGATGTTGGCATCGGGTGCGACGCCGACGACCTTCAGGCCCTCGAGCGTTCCTCGTTTGCCGCTGACATAGGCGAGATCGCCGAGCGTCTCGCAGGGGTGATTTGATCGCGTTCTGGCATTGACGACCGGCGCTTTGGCATGCGCTGCAAGCTCGCGCAGGGTCGACAATTCGCGGGTGCGCACGACCAGGATGTCGAACCAATTGTCGAGATATCCTGCGAGATCAGCGGTCGTCTCGTGGACATTGAACCTGACCGGAGGCTGCACGCAGATGCCTCCCATCGCCTTCACGCCAAGATCGAACGCGGCCGTATTCCGCCATCCGCCGTCATCGGCGATGACGGCCACGCGCTTGCCGGCAAGGCCTTGCGGCATGGAGCGATCCTGCCACGCCGCAGCCAGAAGCTGCGCACGGGCGAGGATGGAGAGGATCACGTCCGCGCCGAGATCGTGGAATTCGACGAAATCCCGGCTGGGTTCGCTGGGCATGGCCGAGCGTCGAGGGTGCGCGCTCAAAACACCTTGAAGATCGCCAGCGCCAGCACGGCCTGGGCGAGGAAGCCGACGGTGAAGGCCAGCGTGCGGAACACCGGGATGCCGAGCGCATAGACGATCAGATGCGCGACGCGGGACCAGAAATAGATCGCGCAGGCGAGCACCGTCCATTTGGTGGAATAGTCGATCGCGTTGAGGATCAGCACCAGCGGCGCGAACAGCACGAGGTTCTCGACCGCGTTGTCATGCGCAAACATCAGCCGGTTCGCCCACTCCGACTGTGGCTTGTCGCCGCGAGAGGGATTGGCCATCGCGCCAGTGAGGCCGCGGATCTGGCAGCGGTTGATGGTGTAGGGAATCCAGAGGATCCCGGTCAGGATCACCGTACACGTCAGCCAGAACAATTCGCGCGTCATAGTCCGGTCCCCCTCTGTCGTCGCTGAGCTGAGAGCGAGTCTATACAGGAGCGCGCGAGAGTGCGCCATGCGCAAGGGCGCACTGGCTCTTGTTTGCGTATGATCTTCTCGGAAAACCGCTTCGCACTTTTCCGGTTCATACGCTATGCGCGAACCCTGACATAGCTGCCGGGCGCATCCTCGATCGCGGGCAGCGCCTCGCTGCCGACCACGCGCGCCGGCACCTCCTCCGGATCGAGCGCGCCCAGCCATTCGCGCCAGTCCGGCCACCACGAGCCCTTGTGCTCGACCGCGCCCTTCATCCAGTCGGCGACACTGATGTCCTTGATGTTGTCGTTGGTCCAGTACTGGTACTTGTTCGAGGCCGGCGGATTGACCACGCCGGCGATATGGCCCGAGCCCGACAGCACATATTTCACCGGCCCGCCGAAGAATTGCGAGCCGTACAGCACCGATTCCGCCGGCGCGATGTGGTCCTCGCGCGTGGCGAGGTTGTAGACGGGCACCATGACCTTGGAGAGATCGAGCAGGGTGTTGTCGAGCACCATCGTGCCCGTCGACAGCCGGTTCTCCAGATAGCAATTGCGCAGGTAGTAGGAATGGTTCGACGCGGTCATGCGCGTCGCATCCGAATTCCAGTGCAGGAGGTCGAACGCGCTCGGCTGCTGGCCCTTCAGATAGTTGCTGACGACATAGGACCAGATCAAATCGTTGGAGCGCAGCATGTTGAAGGCCATCGCCATCTTGGAGCCTTCGAGCACCCCGGCCGCCCTCATGTCCTGCTCGAGCGCTGCGATCTGCTCTTCGTCGACGAACACGAGGAGATCGCCGGCATGGGTGAAATCGACCTGGGCTGCGAAGAACGTCGCCGACGAGACGCGCTGGCGGCGCTTCTCGGCAAGCCAGGCCAGCGTGGTCGCGAGCATGGTGCCGCCGACGCAATAGCCGGCGGTGTGCACCTTCATCTCGCCGGTGACCTTCTCGATCACGTCCATCGCGGTGAGCGGGCCTTCCTTCATATAGTCTTCCCAGCTCTTGTTGCCGAGCCGCTTGTCGGGATTGACCCATGAGATCACGAACACGGTGATGCCCTGGTCGACGCACCACTTGATGTAGGATTTTTCCGGCTTGAGATCGAGGATGTAGAACTTGTTGATCCAGGGCGGCACGATCAGGAGCGGGGTGCGCAGCACCTTCTCCGTGGTCGGCGAATACTGGATCAGCTGCATCATCTCGTTCTGGTAGATCACCTTGCCCGGCGTCGTCGCCATGTTGACGCCGACGACGAGATTGTCCGGGTTGGACTGGCGGATCTTCAGCATGCCCTTGCCGGCCGCGATGTCCTCGGCCAGCATCTTCAGGCCGCGCGCGAGGTTCTCGCCGCTGCTCGC
This sequence comes from Bradyrhizobium sp., assembly GCF_035935975.1. GTDB lineage: Bacteria > Pseudomonadota > Alphaproteobacteria > Rhizobiales > Xanthobacteraceae > Bradyrhizobium. Next base: position 178,818 of record NZ_DASYWN010000034.1, on the reverse strand, counting down.
CACCGTCTCCCGCAGCACTTCCGGATTGGTCAGCACGAAGTTCGACGGCGAGATCGCGTTGGTGACCTGCTGGACATAGAACTCCGCCTTGCGGCGGGTGCGCGGATCGAGGCCGTCGGCATCGCGCACCAGCTCCTGCGCCCATTTGGTCGTGAGCAGATAGAGCTGCATCATGAAATCGAAGAACTGGTTCGATTTCCATTCCGGATCGGCAAAGCGCTTGTCGCGCGGCGAGGGCGCGATCGCGGGCTCGGCGTCCTGACCGGCCATGCGGCGCGCCGTCGAGCCCCAGAGGTCGAGATAATCCTTGGCGAGCTTGGTCTGCAGGTCCGACGCGCGCGAATTGTCCGACAGCCAGTATTCGGCGACCGAGGTGAAGGTCCTGACCACTTCGGTGAGCTCGGCCGGCGGGCGGTCCTGCACCTCGCCGCTTTCGCGCGGCTTGAGGTAGGCGGCCAGCGCCTTGCCGCCGCTCTCCATCGCCCGCGCGACATTCATCGCGAAGGCTTCCGCATCGAACTTCGTTTCAGATCGGGGCGCGTCAGTCGTGGCGGTACTCATGAGCAGAACAGTAACGAGTCATTCCGTATTCGTCACCGCGAAGCTCGCAAGTTTGGCGTTAAACACGCTCCAAGATGTGCTGCACTGCGATAAGTCTTCCCGGTTCCGTCATAATCAGGCCGCAAGGCTCGGCTTGGTGGCGCCGGGGCGCTTTTTCTCGCTCGCACCATTGGGGCAGCAATGGTTTGAGCTTGGGCGCGGTGTCGGGTAAGGCTTGCCCGGGGCCGTGCTTTGGGACGAGTAGGGGATTTCCCAAGTGTTGGCGTTGTGGGACCTGCAAAAGTCGCTGCCGATTTGTGGCGCGCTGCTGATAGCGGCGCTTGCGCTCGGTGGCTGTTCGAGTCAGCTCGCTGATCTCACGCCGGCGGATGCCCAGGCGCATCCGAAGGAGCCGGGCTCCTATCTGCCGGTGCACGATCTGCCGCCGGAGCGTGATCAGGCGACCATTCCGCCGGATCAGCGGGCCAAGATCGAGGCCGAGCTTGCCGCCGCGCGCGACCGCCAGGCCGTTGCCGCCAAAGACGCGAAGTAGCGCAGTGCAAGGTAATCGCTGGCGCCTCCGCGATGCCGTGCTAAAAGACCTGAGTTCAGCCGAGAGTCAGGGCGAACGACTTCAGTCTCTGCTGTCGAAGATTGCTCTAAGTATTTGATTTTGAGTAATTTTGGCGGGTTGGGCTGTTCCCTTTCGGAGTGGCCCTTGCGGCCAGTCGATTCTGTCCTGACCGGTTGCCCGGAGCCCAGAGAGCCATGGAAGAGTTTTACCGCATCCGCCGCCTTCCGCCTTACGTGTTCGAGCAGGTCAACCGGGCCAAGGCGGCCGCGCGGAATGCCGGCGCCGATATCATCGACCTCGGCATGGGCAATCCGGATCTGCCGGCGCCGCCGCATGTGCTGGAGAAGCTGAAGGAGACCCTCGGCAAGCCGCGCACCGACCGCTACTCGGCCTCCCGCGGCATCCCCGGCCTGCGCCGCGCCCAGGCCGCCTATTACGCCCGCCGCTTCGGCGTGAAGCTCAACCCCGACACCCAGGTGGTCGCGACGCTCGGCTCGAAGGAGGGCTTTGCCAACGTGGCCCAGGCGATCACCGCGCCGGGCGACGTCATCCTCTGTCCGAACCCGAGCTACCCGATTCACGCCTTCGGCTTTTTGATGGCAGGCGGTGTGATCCGCTCGGTGCCCTCGGAGCCGACGCCGCAATTCTTCGAGGCGGTGGAGCGCGCGATCGTGCATTCGATCCCGAAGCCGCTCGCGCTGGTTGTCTGCTATCCCTCGAACCCGACCGCCTATGTCGCGAGCCTGGATTTCTACAAGGACCTCGTTGCGTTCGCGAAGAAGCACGAGATCCTGATCCTGTCGGATCTGGCTTATGCCGAGGTCTATTTCGACGAGAACAACCCGCCGCCCTCGGTGCTGCAGGTGCCGGGCGCGATCGACGTCACCGTCGAGTTCACCTCGATGTCGAAGACCTATTCGATGGCCGGCTGGCGCATGGGCTTTGCGGTCGGCAACGACCGCGTGATCGCGGCGCTCGCCCGCGTCAAATCCTATCTCGATTACGGTGCCTTCACGCCGGTGCAGGTCGCCGCGACCGCGGCGCTGAACGGCCCCGACGATTGCATCAAGGAGATGCGCGACACCTACCGCAAGCGCCGCGACGCGCTGGTGGAATCGTTCGGCCGCGCCGGCTGGGAAATTCCGCCGCCGGAGGCTTCGATGTTCGCCTGGGTGCCGCTGCCGGAGGCTTTCCGCAGCGTCGGCAGCATGCAGTTCGCGACCCTGATGGTGGAGAAATCCGGCGTTGCGGTCTCGCCCGGCGTCGGCTTCGGCGAGCATGGTGAAGGATATGTCCGCATCGCCATGGTGGAAAACGAGCAACGGATCAGGCAGGCCGCGCGCGGCGTGCGCCGCTTCCTTGAAAGCGGCATCGAAACGTTGCACAACGTGGTTCCGCTCGCCAACCGGCGCTAATTCTCTTCGACAGGTTCTCTAAAAGCATCATGGTTGCACCCCTGAAAGTGGGCATAGCGGGGCTCGGCACCGTGGGTGCCGAAGTCGTCCGTTTGATCGAAACGCAAAGCCGCGTGCTCTCAGGCCGCAGCGGCCGCGGCATTCGCGTCGTTGCCGTCACCGCACGCTCGAAGGCCAAGAAGCGCAGCGTCGATCTGCGCGGGGTCGAATGGGTCAAGGATCCCCTGGCGCTGGCCACGCATCCCGAGGTCGACTGTTTCGTCGAGCTGATGGGCGGGGCGGGCGATCCCGCATTGTCGGCGGTGGAAGCCGCGCTCAACGCCGGCAAGTCTGTCGTCACGGCGAACAAGGCCTTGCTCGCCAAGCACGGCATCAAGCTGGCCAAGGCCGCCGAAAAGCACGGCGGCGCGCTGAATTTCGAGGCAGCGGTCGGCGCCGCCATTCCCGTCATCAAGACGTTGCGCGAGGGCCTCGCGGGAACCGGCATTAACCGCGTCTATGGCATCCTCAACGGCACCTGCAATTACATCCTGACCCGGATGGAGCAGGAGGGCCTGTCCTTCGCCGAATGCCTCAAGGATGCGCAGCGGCTCGGCTATGCCGAGGCCAACCCGTCCTTCGACGTCGACGGCCATGACACCGCGCAAAAGCTCGCCATTCTCGCCAGCCTCGCTTTCGGCACGAAAGTTGCTCAAAGCGCAGTGTATGTCGAAGGTATCTCCTCCATCGCGCCGGAAGATTTGCGCGCCGCCGACGATCTCGGTTACCGGCTCAAGCTGCTCGGCGTTGCCGTCCGCACCGCCAAGGGCATCGAGCAGCGCGTGCACCCGACCATGGTTCCCAAATCCTCTTCGATCGCACAGGTGATGGGTGTCACCAATGCGGTCACGATCGATGGCGAGGGCATTCCGCCGATCACGCTGGTCGGCCCCGGCGCTGGCGGTGCGGCCACCGCCTCCGCCGTCGTCGCCGATATCGCCGACGTCGCGCGCGGCATCCGCGCCAATCCGTTCGGCCGGCCGATCGCGCATCTGCGCGACACCAAGAAGGCGCCGATGGAGCGCCACGAGGGCGGCTACTACATCCGCCTGTTGGCACGCGATTTCCCGGGCACTGCGGCTGCGATCGCGACCCGGCTCGCAGAGCAGAAGATTTCGATCGAGTCGATTGTGCAGCGCCATCCCAATGGCGGCGCCGCACCGGCAAATGGCAAGGCCGTGCCTGTGCCTGTCATCCTGATCACATACGCTACCCATGAGGACGCGGTGCGCCGCGCGCTCGCCGCCGTGCAGAAGGACAAGGTGATCAGCGGACGGCCGCAGGTCATCAGGATCGAGAAGAACTAGGGCATGACCCGGAAAAGTGTGAAGCGGTTTTCCGGAAAGGTCATGCTCAAGCCATAAGACAGTTCGAACGAACTGTGGGTGTTACGAGTTGATGTGGGCGGAGAGTCCCGCCCAGAACGGTTTCGAAGGAGTTAGCCGATGTCGACCCATATTTCAGTGCCGCCGCAAGCCTTGCTCGAGCGCATTCTCACGCTGGAGATCGTGCGTGTGACGGAGCGGGCGGCGGTGTCGTCGGCGCGACTGCGCGGACACGGCAACGAGAAGGCGGCCGACCAGGCCGCGGTGGACGCGATGCGCCGCGAGCTCAACAAGCTGCCGATCCAGGGCACCATCGTGATCGGCGAGGGCGAGCGCGACGAAGCGCCGATGCTCTACATCGGAGAGCAGGTCGGCATGAAGGCGGGCCCCGAAGTCGATATCGCGGTCGACCCGCTCGAAGGCACCACGCTGTGCGCCAAGAACATGCCGGGCTCGATCGCCACCATGGCGATGGCCGACGGCGGCACGCTGCTGCACGCGCCCGACGTCTACATGCAGAAGCTCGCGATCGGTCCCGGTTACGACAAGGGCGTGGTCGATCTCGATGCTTCGCCGGCCGACAACGTGCTCCGTCTCGCCAAGGCCAAGGGCGTCAAGCCCGACGGCATCACGGTTCTCGTGCTCGACCGTCCGCGCCATGCCGACATCATCTCGAGCGTGCGCTCGACCGGTGCTGCGGTGCGCCTCATCACCGACGGCGACGTCGCCGGCGTGATCCATTGCGCCGACCCCGACAACACCGGCGTCGACATGTATCTCGGCACCGGCGGTGCGCCGGAAGGCGTGCTCGCAGCCGTGGCGCTGCGCTGCATCGGCGGCCAGATGCAGTGTCGCCTGATCCTCGATTCCGACGAGAAGCGCGAACGCGCCGCCAAGATGGGCGTCAACGATCCCAAGATGATCTACGGCATCGAGGACATGGCGCGCGGCGACTGCCTGTTCGCCGCCACCGGCGTCACCACGGGCTCGCTGCTGTCGGGCGTCAAGTTCCGCAAGGACGGCGTGATCGAGACCGAGACGGTGGTGATGCGCTCGGTGACCGGCACCGTGCGCTACATCAAGGCCGAGCACCGCGAGCTCGCGAAGTTCCATCTGGACTGACACGCTTCGTCATTCCGGGGCGACGGGACCGCGCAAGGCGCGGCCCGGAGAGCCCGGAATCCATCGAGCGGCAGAGTCTGATGTGAAATGGATTCCGGGCCTGCGCCTGACGGCGCATCCCGGAATGACAACGATAAAAACAAGGAAGCGCCCATGTCCGATCTCTCCGCCGTCAAAGCCCTCGTCTTCGACGTGTTCGGCACGGTCGTGGACTGGCGCACCAGCCTGATCACCGACTTCATGTGGTGGAGCAGGCAGCGCGGTATCAGCGCCGACTGGACTGCTTTGGTCGACGGCTGGCGCGGCATGTACGTCGCCTCCATGGACGACGTGCGCAAGCATCCCGAGCGCGGCTACGTGATGCTCGATGACCTGCACCGTCGCTCGCTGGAAAAGCTGGTCGAGAAGTTCGAGATCAAGGGCCTCACCGATGCCGATCTCGACCACCTCACCAAGGGCTGGCACCGCCTCAACCCCTGGCCCGACAGCGTCGCCGGCCTGACGCGTCTCAAGACCAAATTCGTGATCTCGCCGCTCTCCAACGGCAACGTCGCGCTGCTCACCAACATGGCGAAGTTCGCAGGGCTCCCCTGGGACCTCATCATGTCGGCCGAGTTGTTCGAGCACTACAAGCCCGATCCCGAGACCTATCTCGGCGCGGCAAAGCTGCTTGGCCTGAAGCCGGAGCAGGTGATGATGGTCGCCGCCCACAACGGCGATCTCGCGGCTGCGCAGAAGAACGGGCTGAAGACGGCGTTCGTGGCAAGGCCGACCGAGTACGGACCGCTTCAGAAGGTCGATTTCGAGGCCACCGGCAATTGGGACATCGTCGCCAAGGATTTTGGCGGCGTCGCCGACAGGTTCGGCTGCTAGGCGCAGCCCGAGCGTCTTGAGAGTGACCGAATGAGCCGACCCGCCGCTATCACCGCCGCCGATGCGATCAGCACGTATATTCTGGCGAAGGATGGCAACCGTCCGCAGTTGATGACGCGCGCTTTCGCCGACGACTGTGAGCTCGAAATGATCGTCAAGACCGACGCCATTTCATTTCCGAGCGCGGCGAGGGGACTTGAGCAGGTGACCCAGGTGCTGGTCACCGGCTTTGGCGAGCAGTACGAGAATGTGCGCACATTTTGCCTGTCGCGTCCCGGCTCGGATTACCTGCCGCATGTCCGCTGCGATTGGCTGGTCGGAATGTCGGCGAGGCAGGGCGGCGCGGTTCGCGTTGGGTGCGGACATTACGACTGGCATTTTGGCTCCAGCGACGGCCGCGTGACGAAGCTGGTGATCGAGATCGCGGCCATGTCCGTGCTTCCCGCCGCGGACGCTGGACCGATCATGCGCTGGCTGTCGGCGTTGCCCTATCCGTGGTGCACGGGCGCCCAGGCAAGCGAGACTGTCCCGAATATCGACGCATTGCGGCCCACTGCGCGCTTCCTTGGCAGCCGCAACTGAACCGCGCGACGATGCTCTTGTGGGATGGCGTGTCCGGCTATCTCGGGTAAGCTCGCGGCTTAACGGCCGCCATCCTCTGGCGCACAGAACGTCTCGATTGCAAGATCAATCCGTTGGTCCAGCACACGGCGGTTGAGGCGAAACCCGGTGTCAGTCAGCAGCCTGAAATGGTCGTGGCCGAACACCATGCCGAACAGCATTTCGGAGACGAGCCGCAGCGGCACATCGGCGAAATGAGGCTGCAAGCGAACCGCCTTGAGCAGGTCGATGATGTGCTCGGTGCCGCTCTCCATGATGACCTCGGCGAACATGCGTCCCAGCTCCGGCGAGGCCTGACGTTCACCGATGATCAGGCGCTGCAGCGCGATCTCGCCCGGCGACAGCGCTGTGTCTGCCGCCTCATGGAGCATGTTGCGAAGCCGGGTCTCGGGCGATCCATCCGAGGGCGCGTCTGCGTAATCGGTCTGGGGCAGGCTGCGCAGCAGCATGGCGCGGAACAGCTCGGTTTTGCTCTCGAATAATTTGTAGAGCGTCTTCTTCGACATGCCCGCGGCACCGGCGATGTCGTCCATCGTCGTCGCGGCAAAGCCCTTGCTGGTGAAGGTCTCCTTCGCCGCCGCCAGCAATTGCAACATGCGCGCGTCAGGGGCGGGAGGGTTGGTATCCCGTTGTTCCCGTTTCCGGGGCGGATTGCCGCTGATCTCTTTGCGGCTCGCTGCGTTCCTCGCCATGCGAAACCTGTCGTTAAGTTGAGGCCGGTTCACGACTGCTTGAGCTCGATGATGCCGGCAGCCTAGCACTTGACTTCGGGGTTGGAAACTCCCAAGTTTCCGTATGGAAACTACATAGTTTCCAAGTGTGTCAATGTAAATGGCCTCGCGAGAGGCTCCAAACCCCATCATGGATCGTCATCATGCGCCCCCCGTTTGCCCGCGCCGTGCCGTTATTCGCCTTGCTGCTGCTCGCAGGTTGCGGCGAGCAAGGCTCGGCGCCCGCCGCGCAGCAGATGGCGCCGGAGGTTGGCGTGATCACGTTGAAGCCGCAGGAGGCGAAGATTTCGACGGTCCTGCCGGGCCGCGTCGTGGCCTACCAGGTCTCCGAGGTGCGGCCGCAGGTCACCGGCATCCTGCTCAAGCGCGACTTCGTCGAGGGCGCGGAGGTGAAGGAGGGCGATCTGCTCTATGAGATCGACCCGGTGCAGTACAAGGCGGCGCTCGCCAGCGCCGAGGCGGCGGTGCAACGGGCCGAGGCGACACTGGTCAGCGTCAAGCTGAAGGCCGCGCGCAAGACCCAGCTGCTGCAGACCAATGCGGCGAGCCAGCAGGACGTCGACGATGCGGTCGCAGCCTACAAGCAGGGCGAGGCCGATTTGAAGGCCGCAGAGGCCAACCGCGACACCGCCGCGATCTCGCTGGACCGCACCAAGGTCACCGCATCGATCTCGGGGCGGATCGGCAAGTCGACCATTACGCCGGGCGCGCTCGTCACCGCCAGCCAGGCCACCGCGATGACGACGGTGCAGCAGCTCGATCCTGTTTACGTCGATCTCGACCAGTCGACCTCCGAGATGGAGCGCCTGCGCAGCCAGATTGCGAGCGGAAAGCTCAAGCGCCCGGTCGAGGGCGTGCAGGTCGAGCTCCTGATGGAGAGCGGCAAGACCTATGGACACAGGGGCAAATACGGCTTCACCGATGCGAGCGTCAACGAGAGCACCGGCTCGGTCTCCTCGCGCGCGATCTTCGCCAATCCCGAGCGCGCGCTGCTGCCCGGCATGTATGTACGCGCGCGTGTCGTCGCCGGCGTCGATGCCAATGCGATCCTGGTGCCGCAGCGGGCGGTCTCGCGCAATCCGCTGGGGCAGGCGGTCGCCATGTTCGTCGACAAGGACGGCAAGATCGAGCAGCGGACGCTCGATCTCGGCGAGGAGGTCGACAGCAACTGGCTGGTGCGTTCCGGCGCCAGGGCGGGCGACCGCCTGGTCGTCGATGGCACGCAGAAGGCCCGTCCCGGCGCTCCCGTGAAGACGGTCGAAGTCGCGGTGGATCCAGCGACCGGCCTGACCATGAACCCGACGCGGCAGGCCGATGCGCGGCCCGCGCCGACGACCAGCGAGCAGTAAGCGTCATGTCGCACTTTTTCATCAAGCGGCCGATCTTCGCCTGGGTCATCGCCATCCTGATCATGCTGGGCGGCGTGCTCGCGATCATGCGGCTGCCGATCGCGCAATATCCGCAGATCGCGCCGACCGTCGTCACCATCACGGCGACCTATCCCGGCGCCAATGCCGAGACCGCGGAGAACTCGGTGACCAAGGTCATCGAGCAGAACATGACCGGCCTCGACTATCTCCAGTACATGTCGTCGTCGAGCACCTCGACCGGCGTCGTGCAGATCTCGCTGACCTTCACCAACGAGGCCGACGCCGACATCGCCCAGGTGCAGGTGCAGAACAAGCTTCAGCTCGCCACCCCCTTGCTGCCGCAGGTGGTGCAGCAGCAGGGCATCAAGGTCGTGAAGTCGTCGGCGAGCTTTTTGATGGTGCTCGGATTCGTCTCCGAAGATGGCCGCCTTGCCGCCAGTGACATCGCCGACTACGTCGCGTCCTCGATCAACGATCCGATCAGCCGTGTCGCCGGCGTCGGGCAGGTGACGTTGTTCGGTGCCGAATATGCCATGCGGATCTGGCTCGATCCCGACAAGCTGGCCAAATACAATCTGATGCCCGGCGACGTCACCACGGCGATCCAGGCGCAGAACATCCAGGTCACGGCCGGCCAGCTCGGCGGCCTGCCGGCCGTCGGCGGCCAGCAGCTCAACGCCACCATCACCTCGCAGAGCCGCCTGCAGACGGTCGAGCAGTTCAAGGACATCATCCTGCGCACGGCCTCGTCGGGCCAGACGGTCCGCATCGGCGACGTCGCGCGCGTCGAGCTCGGCTCGAAGTCCTATGATTCCACGGCGCGCTACAACGGCAAGCCCGCCGCCGGCATGGGCATCAGCCTTGCAACCGGCGCCAATGCGGTCTCGACCTCGGAAGCCGTGAAGACGCGCATCGCTCAGCTCAGCACCACCATGCCGGAGGGGCTGCGCGTCATCTACCCCTACGACACCACGCCGTTCGTGAAGCTGTCGATCGAGAAGGTGATCCACACGCTGTTCGAAGCGATCGCGCTCGTCTTCGTCGTGATGTTCGTGTTCCTGCAGAGTTGGCGCGCCACCCTGATTCCGACCATCGCGGTGCCCGTGGTGTTGCTCGGAACGTTCGGCGTGCTGTCGCTCGCGGGCTATTCCATCAACACGCTGACCATGTTCGCGATGGTGCTGGCGATCGGCCTTCTGGTCGACGACGCCATCGTCGTCGTCGAGAACGTCGAGCGCGTGATGGTCGAGGAGAAGCTCGGTCCGCGCGAGGCAACCGAGAAGTCGATGCGCGAGATCACCGGCGCGCTGGTCGGAATCGGCGTGGTGCTCTCGGCCGTGTTCATCCCGATGGCGTTCTTCAACGGCTCGGTCGGCATCATCTACCGGCAGTTCGCGCTCACCATCGTCACCGCAATGCTGCTGTCCGTGCTGGTGGCGCTGGTGCTGACGCCGGCTCTGTGCGCGACCATCCTGAAGCCGCCGAAACATCACGGCAGCCAGCGCGGCTTTTTCGGGCTGTTCAACCGCGGTTTTGACCGCATGGCCGACGGCTATCAGCGCGGGGCGGGCGCCGCCATCAAGCGCGTCACCGCCGTGATCATCGCCTTCGTCGCGATCGTCGCCGGCATGGTCGTCCTGTTCCAGCGGCTGCCCAGCTCATTCCTGCCCGAGGAGGACCAGGGGACGATCATGACCCTGATCCAGCTTCCGGTCGGCGCGACCTCGGCCCGTACGCTCGATGTCATCAAGCAGGTCGAGCATCACTATCTCGACAACGAGAAGGACGCGGTGGAAGGTGTGTTCGCGGTCAGCGGCTTCAGCTTTGCCGGCCAGGGGCAGAATGTGGGCCTTGCCTTCGTCAGCCTGAAACCGTTCGACGAGCGCAAGAGTCCGGCGGCCTCGGCGCAGGCCGTGGTCGGCCGCGCCATGGGCGCCTTCGCCAAGATCCGCGATGCCATGGTGTTCGCGGTGCTGCCGCCCTCGATTCCCGGCTTCGGCAATGCCGGCGGCTTCGACCTCTATCTCCAGGACACCGGCGGCAACGGCCACGAGGCGCTGATCCAGGCGCGCAACCAGCTGCTCGGCCAGCTCGCCGCCGACAAGCGCGTCGCACAGGCGAGGCCGAACGGCCAGGACGACACGCCGCAATTCAACCTCGACGTCGACCAGGCCAAGGCCACCGCGCTCGGCGTGAACCTCAGCGACCTCAACACCACGCTGTCGGCCGCCTGGGGCGGCGCCTATGTCAACGATTTCATCGACCGCGGCCGCGTCAAGCAGGTCTATGTCCAGAGCGATGCACCGTTCCGCATGGACACCAGCGATATCGGCCGCTGGTACGTGCGCAACACCGCCGGCTCCATGGTGCCGTTCTCGGCGCTCGCCACCCATCGCTGGAGCTATGGTTCGCCGCGGCTCGAACGCTACAACGGCGTTGCCGCCGTCGAGCTGCAGGGCCAGGCCGGGCAGGGCATCAGCTCGGGCGTCGCCATGCAGGCGGTGGAGGAGCAGATGGCGAAGCTGCCCAAGGGCTACGGCCATGAATGGACCGGCCTGTCGTTCCAGGAGCGGCTGACCGGCAGCCAGACGCTGTATCTCTATTCGATATCGCTGCTGATCGTCTTCCTCAGCCTCGCCGCGCTCTATGAGAGCTGGTCGGTGCCCTTCGCGGTCATGCTGACAGTGCCGATCGGCGTGCTCGGCGCGCTGGTTGGGGCAACGCTGTTCAGCCAGGCCAACGACGTCTATTTCCAGGTCGGCCTTCTGACCACGATCGGTTTGGCCTCGAAGAACGCGATCCTGATCGTCGAGTTCGCGCTGGAGCAGATCGCGGCCGGCCGCAGCCTCGTCGAGGCCACGCTGCATGCCGCGCGCCAGCGCCTGCGCCCGATCCTGATGACGTCGCTCGCCTTCATCCTCGGCGTGCTGCCGCTCGCGGTGGCGACGGGGGCGGGCTCCGCCAGCCAGAACGCGGTCGGCATCGGCGTTGCCGGCGGCATGATCGCGGCAACCGTGCTCGGCATCTTCTTCGTCCCGGCGCTGTTCGTGCTGGTGAAGCGGATCTTCCCGGGCGCAAGGACGGATGCTGCCGTGCCGCAGACGGCGGCCTATGCCGAGCCGGCGGAATAGGCCTAATCCGCCAGCTGCATGGCCCATAATGTCATCAGCGTCGGCCCTCGCCAACCGATGTCACTTCGCTGCGACCGCGCTCGCAGCCTTGCGAATGACGTCAAGGACGATGTCCGGTTTCGACAGCATGGGAACGTGTGACGATGCCACTTCGGTCACGGTGGCGTTCATGCGCTTGGCGACGAAGCGCTGCATGTCGGGGTGAACCGTCTGGTCCTTCGCGGCGAGGACGTACCAGCTCGGCTTGGTTTTCCAGGCCGTGCCGTCGACCTTCTGTGCGAAGAGGTCCGCGACCGGCGCGCCTTGCGTCGCATACACCAGCTTCTGCTCCGCTTCGGGCAGGTCGCCGGCAAAATGCGTGAGGCCGCTTGGCTTGAGCCAGATCCGGCCCTGCGGCACGTCGAGATGGCCGAACACTTGCGTCGTCGGGAACTTTGCAAGCAGGCTCTGCGAGGTTTCCTCGGCATCGGGCGCCAGCGCTGCGATGTAGACCAGCGCGGCCACCCGCGGATCGGTGCCGGCGTGCGTGATCAGCGTGCCGCCATAGGAGTGGCCAACGAGGACCACCGGTCCGGGAACGCGGCCAAAACATGCCGTCACGCTTGCGACGTCGGTCGCGAGTGAATCGAGCCCATGCTGGCTCGCCATCACCTCATGGCCTTCAGCCTGCAGCGTCGGGATCAGCTTGCCGAAGCACGATCCGTCGGCCCAGAGGCCGTGCGCGAAAACAATGCCTGGTTTGGTCATGGTGGTCTCCGTTTGATGGCGCAACGGCGAGGAGAGCTGCTCGCGGAGCGCGAGGCGGCGCGAGCTTCACGTCTAACGCGCCATCGCATCAGCAGACAGAGGGTCGCAAGGATAATCGGGCGAATGTGAAATGGGTGGGCTCACATCATGAGCCGAGTGGTCCGGGCGGCGTGCGCCACCCGGACCTGTGCTTGAAAACTACAGCGTCATCTGCATCGGCTCGGGATAATAGTGGAAGCCGTCGCCGGCCTTGGCGACGTGGCCGTAGCCCGGCCAGGCGAAGTGATAGGACATCACCGGAATCTTGTTGGCCGCGAGCATGGTGAGCAGTTTGACGCGCGACTCGGCGGCCTGTTTCGGATCGGTGTCGTAGGAAAATTCCATCCGCGGCCGCTCCAGCAGCAGCACGGAATGGTGCGAGAGGTCGCCGAGGAAGGCGAACGACTTGCCGGCCGAGGAGACCATAAAGATGGTGTGGCCGACGGTGTGACCGGGCGCCGAGATCGCCTGGATGCCGGGCAGGAATTCCTCGCCGTCCTTGAAGAACTTGATCCGGTCGCGGACCGGCAGCAGGTTCTTGCGGGCGTGCACGACGAAATCCTTGGCCGCGCTGCCCATCTTGCCTTCATCGGTCCAGAAGTCGAAATCGGTCTGGGAGATGTAGACCTGCGCATTGGGAAACAGCGGCTTGCCGCCGTCGTCGACGATGCCGCCGATATGGTCGATATGGGCATGCGAGCAGACCACCGCATCGATGTCCTCGGGCTTGATGCCGGCCTCGGTCATGCTCTTCTGCTGGCGGCCGGTGGTGGAGCCGAACAGTTTGGAGCTGCCCATGCCGGTGTCGAACAGGATCAGCTTGTCGCCGGTGTTCACGATCGGCGAGTTCTGCTCGAGCACGACGTTGTCCGGGGACAGGAAGTTGTCGGACAGCATCTTCTTCACCTCTTCCTTCGGCACGCCGGTGAACGTGCCGGAGGGATCGCCGAGCGGCAGCGGTCCGTCGGAGACGACGGTCACCTCGGCATCGCCGAGAATGAAGCGGTGCCAGTAGGGCGTCTGGGTGCCGAGCTTGGGCGCACGTGCGATCGCGCTGCTGCCGAGCATGGTGCTGGCTCCCAATCCTGCACCAAGCGCGAGCAGGGATCGACGTGAAACGTTGAGCGTCATTCGTTTCCTCCACTTTTTTTAGCTGCGCGACTTTGTCGCGCGTTATGTCGGCCTGAAGCCAGCGGTGCGATGCTGCGCCGGTTCAGACAAGCTAGCAAGTGGAATTGCTTCGCGCGCGTGCGCGGCGTCTTGGAATTCGAAATGCAATTCCGGCGCGCGACAAAACACATCGACTGCCGACGTTTCGTCGTCAGGATGATCCGGTCAATGCTGCCGCAATGCAATCAATGATTGTGTCGCGATTGTGTCTGCTGGCCGCGCGATACGGCGGGACGCGCAGAATCTTTTTCACGTCACGCCGGCGCGCGCGATCCCAGGCGCTCGACGAGGCGCAAGAGGTAGCCGTCCGGATCCTGGACCAGGAATTCGCGCTGGCCGAGCTCGAGCTCGCCGACCCGGTACCAGGCTTCGTTCGGCGGCTCGTAGAGCGGCCAATTGGCGTCAGCGAGTGCGTCGAGCGTCGGCGCGAGGTGATCGACCACCATCTGGAAATTGACGCCGCGCCCGAACGGACGCTGCATCTCGGCCGGCTCCCAGCGGCCGTTCAATTCGCACAGCATCACCTGCAAGCGTCCCCGGACCAGATAGGCAAACCGGGCCGCAGGGCGGTCATAGGCGATCTCGAAGCCGAGCAGGTCACGCCAGAACGACAGGCTGGCCTGGAGATCGGAGACGCTGAGTTCGGGCACCAGATCGGCAAAGCCGCCTTGCGGCGCGCTGCCCGTGCTGCCGGAGCTCGCACGCGCGACGGGGTCTGAGAGCTTCGGTTGGTTCATTGCAGCGTCGCCCGATGTCGTGACCGATTTGCGGGGGCGTTATTGCAGGGAAGTGGTGCGAAGGCCAGATGCGGAACGCGTGTGCCGCCGGCAACGCCGCTCACGCGATCCGCAGCGCGACGTCGCTTGTATCAGTCTCGGCAAAGCCCGCCTGCAAAACCTCTTCGCGCTTGTGGCGCAGATGCGCACGCAGGATGTGCGAGAGGCCGGCGCCGTCGCGCCGCTGCAACGCGTTGAGGATCGCCTCGTGCTCCTTCACGGCGAACGCCCAGCGCTGCGGCGTCATCGGCGTGACGTAGCGCGCGCGGCGGATGCGCGCGGTCACGGAGGCATAGAGCCCGGTCAGCGCGGGATTTCCGGCCGCGGCGACGATGCCCTCGTGAATGGCGCGGTTGCCGCGATAGTACTGGATCAGATCGCCCTTGCGATAATTCTGCACCATCTCCTCATGCGCGGCAGCGATCGCGCCGATCTCGGCATCGCTGATGCGCTCGCAGGCGAGCTCGCCGGCCAACGCCTCCAGTCCCTGGCAGACCTCGAACAGGTCGCGCATGTCCTTGTCGGTCAACTTGGCCGCGCGGGAGCCGCGATGCGGCAGGAGCTGCACCAGCCCTTCGGCGGCGAGCACCTTGAGCGCCTCGCGCAGCGGCGTGCGCGAGATCTGCAGCCGGTCGCACAATTCGCGCTCGGGAATCCGCGCGCCGGGCGGGATCTCGCCGTCGAGCAGGATGGCGCGGATGCGGCCGACGACCTCCTCGTGAAGCATGGGAAGCGCTCCGCTTTGAATGCAAAAATGAGAATATCGACCGATATTCGGAAGTTCCAGCTTGATAATCACAAATTTTGCATTCAAAAATGCAAAAAACAAGAGGGCATGAGGAAATGGACCAGGCCACAGAGGCGGAAGACCTCGTTTTTGAATGCAAGGACGGCATCGGGCGCATCACCTTCAACCGCCCGCAGGCGCGCAATGCCTTCACCTTCGCCATGTACGAGCGCCTCGCAGCGATCTGCGAACAGGCCAACGGCGATCGTGCGATCAAGGTGCTGGTGCTGCGCGGGGCCGGCGACAAGGCCTTCGCTTCGGGCACCGACATCAACCAGTTCCGCGAGTTCAGGACACCGCAGGACGCCATCGACTACGAGAACCGGATCGACCGGGTGCTCTCGACGCTGGAGCAGTGCCGGGTGCCAACCATCGCCGCAATCAACGGCTTCTGCACCGGCGGCGGAGCGGGCATCGCCGCCGCTTGCGACCTGCGCATCGGGACGGCAAGCACAAAGATCGGCTTTCCGATCGCCCGGACGCTCGGCAATTGCCTGTCGATGTCCAATGTCAGCCGTCTCACCGCGCTGATCGGCGCCGCGCGCGTCAAGGATCTGATCTTCACCGCGCGCCTCATTGACGCCACTGAAGCCGCCAGCGTCGGACTGCTTGGCGAGGTCGTCGAGGACATCGCTGCGCTCGACAAGCGCGCCGACGAAGTCGCCCGGTTGCTCGCCGGCCATGCGCCGCTGACCCTGACCGCAACCAAGCAGGCGGTCGCCCGGCTGCAGCGGCGGCTGACGCGGGACGAGGGCGAAGACCTCATCCTGATGTGCTACACGAGCCAGGACTTTCGCGAAGGGCTCGATGCTTTCCTCAACAAGCGCGCGCCGCAATGGCGCGGGCAATAGGACGCCCCCCGATGCAAAGCTCGCAATCCACTTCCCGCCGTTCCGGACCGCTCGCCGGCCTCAAGGTCGTCGATCTCACCCATGTCATGGCGGGGCCGACCTGCACGCTGATGCTCGCCGACATGGGCGCCGACGTCATCAAGATCGAGAAGTCGCCGAATGGCGACGACACCCGTCATTCGGTGCCGCCGAAGATCGGCGACGAGGCGGCCTCCTTCCTGATGATGAACCGCAACAAGCGGGGCATCGTGCTCGACCTCAAGACCGACGGCGGCAAGCAGGTGCTGCGGCGGCTGATCGCAACCGCCGACGTGCTGGTCGAGAACTTTGCGCCGGGCGCCATGGAGCGCCTCGGCTTCGGCTACGAGGAACTGCACAAGCAGCATCCATCGCTGATCTATTGCTCGCTGTCGGGTTTTGGCCGCACCGGCCCCTACAAGCACCGCCGGGGCTTTGACCTCGTCGCGCAGGCCATGAGCGGCATCATGAGCTTCACCGGCGAGCGGCCGGACGGGCCGCCCGTCAAATGCGGCCCGCCGCTGTCCGACATCACCGCCGGCCTGCTCGCGAGCATGGGCATTCTGGCCGCCTATACCCACCGCCTCAAGACCGGCGAAGGGCAGTGGGTCGAGACCTCGCTCTACGAGGCCGCGCTGGTGCAGACCTATTGGCAATCCACCATCGCGCTCGCCGCCGGCACCGCGCCGCGCGCAATGGGCTCGGCGCATCCGCTCAACGCGCCATACCAGGCGTTCGAGGCCTCCGATGGCTGGCTCGTGGTCGGCGGCGCCAACAAGAAGCACTGGCTGCTGATGCTCGAGGCACTCGGCGCCAGCGAGCTTGCCGCCGATCCGCGCTTCGTCAACGGTTCCGACCGGATGGCGAATTTGAAGGAGCTCGAAGCCGTCCTGAGCGAGCGCTTCCGCACAAAATCGCGGGCGCATTGGCTCGCCGCGCTGGACGAGAAGGGCGTGCCGTGTGGTCCGGTGCACAACATGCTGGAGGCGCTGAGCGATCCGCAGACGCTGGCGCGCGAGATGGTCGTCGAGGTCGAGCACTCCACGCTCGGCCCCGTCAAGACGATCGGGCTTCCCGTCAAGTTTTCTGAGACCCCGGGCAAAGTGCTGTCAGGCGCGCCGGTCTACGGTGAGCATACACGCGACGTGCTGGCCGAATATGGTTTCGACCCAAAGCAAATCGAAGCGCTCGAGCAAGAAGGCGCAATCGTGCTGGCCGAAGGGAGGCGCGAGGAACGCGTCGCCTGACCGGACGTCGATAGAACCAACAAAACAAGACAAAACATAAAAGCTGGAGGAAATCATGGGTGGGACGTCAAAGCTTCTGCTGTCTGCGGCTGCGGCCGTGATCGCCGGCGCCATGCCGGCGCTCGCCGCCTGGCAGCCGCAAAAGCCGATCGAGTTCGTAGCGACCGCAGGGCCGGGCGGTGGCACCGACAATCTCGCCCGCGCGGTGCAGAACATCATCACCAAGCACAAGCTGACCGAGCAGCCGATCGTCGTCGTCAACAAGGGCGGCGGCAGCGGAGCCGAAGGCTATGTCTACGGCAAGGCTTCCGCGGGCGATCCCTACAAGGTGATCTTCGGCACCTCGAATGCCTGGCAGCAGCCGCTCGTCTCAAAGGTCGCCTTCAACTACACCGATCTCACCCCGATCGCCGCGATGGCGCAGGACGAGTTCCTGCTCTGGGTCAAGCAGGACGCGCCCTACAAGAATGCCGGCGACTATCTGAAGGCGGCTGCATCGGGCGATTTCAAGATGGGCGGCGCGCAGTCCAAGGACACCGACGAGGTGCTGACGCGCATGATCGAGAAGGCCGGCAAGATCAAGCTGACCTACATCCCCTTCAAGAGCGGCGCCGAGACCGCCGTGCAGCTCGCCGGCGGGCATCTCGACTCCCACGTCAACAATCCCAGCGAAAGCATCGGGCAATGGCGGGGCGGCACGCAGCGCCCGCTCTGCGTCTTCAGCCCGAAGCGCCTGCCGCAGGGCGCCAAGGTCACGGCGACCGAGGGCTGGAGCGACGTCCCGACCTGCGTCGAGCAGGGGCTCGACATCAAGCAATATGAGCAGCCGCGCACGGTGTGGCTGCCCGGCAAGATCACGCCGGACCAGGCCGCGTACTATGTCGACCTCATGAAGAAGGTGCAGGCGACGCCGGAATGGAAGGACTACATCGAGAAGACCTCCCAGGTCGACACGTTCCTGACCGGCGCCGAGTTCGACAAGTTCATCAAGGAGGACCTCGAGCACGTCAAGCAGGTCGCCGGCGAGCAGGGCTGGCTGGTCAAGTAGGGCTGGTAGATGGCCTTCGATCGCGGCGCTGACTGCACCCACTGTCCTCATCCTGAGGAGCCCGCCGGAGGCGGGCATCTCGAAGGATGGCCGCGGATGCGATGTCACCCGGAGCCGTCCTTCGAGACGCGCGCAATTGCGCGCTCCTTAGGACGAGGACTGTTTCGCCGGAGTTGCCCATGATCTCGCGTCGTGCGCTTGAACTTGCGACTGCCGTCCTCACCGGCAGCTTTGGTGTCGCTGTGGTGGTCCAGAGTCTGGACAACGGCATCGGCTGGTCGAGTGCGGGCGTGGACTCCGGCACGTTCCCGTTCCTGACCGGCATCATCATCGTCGTCGGCAGCCTCTACAATCTGGTGCGGGGCGTGCTGCCGGCTGCGACGCTTGCAAACGTGCCGATCGCCATCACGCCGATCGAGCTGCGCCGGCTTGCCGGCCTGTTCGTGCCGGCCGCGATCTTCGTGGCCGCGATCCCGCTGCTCGGCATGTACCTTGCCTCGGCCCTCTACATCTTCGCGGTGCTCGCAATCCCAAGACATCAATCCGTGCCGCGTGCGCTGGCGATGGCGGCGGCGACGGCGGTCGCGCTCTATGTCGTGTTCGAGCGCATGTTCCAGGTCAGCCTGCCGCACGGCGCGCTCGCCGCCGCGTTCGGCTTCTGAGGGCGAGGCCGATGGAAAATCTCCAGGAGCTCCTCCACGGCTTCACCATCGCGATCACGCTGCCGCACCTGGTGCTGATGGCGGTCGGCGTGCTGCTCGGCATTCTCGTCGGTGTGCTGCCGGGGCTGGGCGCGCCCAACGGCGTGTCGCTGCTGCTGCCGCTGACCTTCGGCATGCAGCCGGTGTCGGCGATCATTCTGCTCTCCAGCATGTATTGGGGCGCGCTTTTCGGGGGCTCCGTGACCTCGATCCTGTTCAACATCCCGGGCGAGCCGTCCTCCGTCGCAACCACTTTCGACGGTTACCCCATGGCGCGCGACGGCCGGCCGACCACGGCACTCGCGACCGCCTTCGGCTCGGCCGCGTTCGGTGCGCTGATCGGCGTCATCCTGATCACCTTCCTGGCGTCGTGGGTGGCGCAGGTCGCGCTCGCCTTCGGGCCACCGGAATATTTCGCCGTCTACTTCCTGGCCTTTGCCAGCTTCGTCGGCATGGGCGGCGCGGCGCCGATCAAGACGGTCGTGGCGCTGGCGATCGGCTTTGCCATCGCCGCGATCGGCATCGACACCGTCTCCGGCAGCGTCCGCCTCACCATGGGCGTAGACGAGCTGGTGAAGGGCGTGAACTTCGTCGTCGCGGTGATGGGCCTGTTCGGCATCGGCGAGTTGCTGGTCGCGGTCGAGGAGGAATTTCATGCCCGCGCCGTGTCCTCGAAAATCGATTGGGCCGAGGTGTTCCGCGCGGTCGGCCGGCTGCCGCGCCACAGCGTTGCGCTGCTGCGGAGCGCCGCGATCGGCTGCTGGATGGGGATCACGCCGGGCGGCCCGACCGCGGCCTCCTTCATGAGCTACGGCATCGCCCGCCGCTTCTCGCGCCGTGGCCGATACTTCGGCACCGGCGAGGTGGAAGGCATCATCTCGCCGGAGACGGCCGATCATGCCGCCGGCACCAGCGCGCTGCTGCCGATGCTCTCGCTCGGCATTCCCGGCTCGGCGACCGCGGCCGTGATGATGGGTGGGTTGATGATCTGGGGCCTCAATCCCGGACCGATGCTGTTCGTGGACCAGAAAGACTTCGTCTGGGGCCTGATCGCTTCGATGTATGTCGGCAACATCGTCGCCGTCGCGCTGGTGCTGCTGACCGTGCCTGTGTTCGCCGCGTTGATGCGGATTCCCTTCGTCGTCATCGCGCCGCTGATCGTGATCATCTGCGTCGTCGGCGCCTATTCGGTGTCGAACTCCTATCTCGACGTGGTGATGATGCTCGGCTTCGGGATCGTCGGCTACCTCTTCAAGAAGCTGTTCTATCCCTTGGCGCCGCTCGTGCTCGCGATCGTGATCGGCGACAAGGCCGAGGATGCGTTCCGGCAGTCGATGCTGATGTCGAAGGGATCGCTCGGGATATTCTTCGCCAACAAGCTGGTGACCTGCCTGATCGTCGGCGGCATCGCGCTGCTCCTGCTTCCGCTCGTGCTGCAGCTCGCGCGCCTGGTGCGCAAGCCCGCGCCTCCCACTCATGACACGACAGACCAGTCGTCCGACCGAGAGAAGGTGACCATATGACCGCAAAGCCGCTCATTGCACTGGCGATGGGAGACCCCGCCGGCATCAGCCCGGAACTGACGGCAAAGCTGGTGGCGCAGGACGATATCCGAGCCCGGGGCCGGATCGTCGTGATCGGCGACCGCCGCATCTTCGACGAGGGCGCGCGCGTTGCGGGCGTCAAGCCGGGGCTGACGATGGTGGAGCAGGGCGCCGACCTTCGCGCGGCTGAGGGTGATGCGCTGTTCGTCGATCTCCGCCATCTCGAGCCCCGCGAGGTCGAGCCCAAGACCGCGACCCTTGCCGGCGGAAAATTCGCGCTGGCCAATTACAAGCACGCCCTCGAGCTCGGCCGCGACCGCCGCGTCGACGCCGTCTGCTTCACACCCTTCAACAAGCAGGCGATGCGGCTTGCCCGCGCCGAATATGACGACGAGATCGCGTTTTCCGCCGAAGTGGTCGGGCTCAAGACTCCGGCGAGTGAATTCAACGTGCTCGGCGAGCTCTGGAATGCGCGGGTCACCTCGCATATTCCGCTCAAGGACGTCGCGGCAAAGCTGTCCAGTGATCGCATCCAGCGCGCGCTGAAACTGACCGATGCCTGCATGCGCAACGCCGGCTTTGCCCGGCCGCGCATCGCGGTCGCCGGGCTCAATCCGCATGCCGGCGACGGCGGCAATTTCGGCCGCGAGGAGATCGACGTGATCGCGCCCGTGGTCGCTGCCGGTCAGCGCGACGGCATTGCCGCCGAGGGACCGTTTCCCGCCGATACCGTGTTCCTGCGCGCCAAGGCCGGCGCCTTCGATGCGGTGCTGACGATGTACCACGACCAGGGCCAGATCGCGATGAAGCTGATGGGTTTCGATCGCGGCGTCACCTTGCTCGGCGGATTCCCGTTCCCGATCTGCACGCCCGCGCACGGCACCGCCTACGATATCGCAGGGCAGGGCATCGCCTCGATCGGCGCCAGCCGTGCCGCGCTGCTGCTCGCAGCCGAGATGGCCGCGCGCCGCGCCAGCTAGTTCGCTACTTCGCGATTGGCGTGGTCAGTTCCTTGTCGGCGGTATCGACCACGAACACGGCCAGCAATTTTGCGGGCTCGGTCGCGCTGGCATTGGCGCTGACGGCGTGGCGGTCGCCGGGCTTCTCAGAGAAGTTCTCGCCCTTGTGATAGACCTTGGCGGGGCCGTCATTGACCTGGCTACGGATCGCGCCTTCCAGGACCGTGGCGTAGATGAACGCCGAGGGTGCGTGGATGTGGGCCGGTGAGGAGCCGCCGGGACCGTACTCGACCAGCACGCCCTTCATGCTCTTGCCCGGGACATTCGGCAGCGCCTGGTCGAATACGACCGACACTTTGGCCAGCGGTGCTGCGGTCTCTGCCGCTTGGGCCGTCAGCACCGATGCGGCATAAACCGCGGCTGCGATCAGCAATCTGCGCATGGGATTTCCTTCTCAGAGGTTCGCGAGCCATGTTGCGAGCGGTATCTTTCCGAGCCTGGCCTCGCCGAGCGGGTTCAGCGATGTGTCGTCGATGGGGGCGCCGTAGTAGGGGGCCTTCGGGTCTCCCACCACCGGACGGGAATCGCCGGACGCCTTCAGGCGGCGGGCGATGAATTCATTGAAGGGGGCTTTCTCGGGTCCCGCGATATCGATGGTGCCCTTGAGCGGCTGACCCATGGCGACCTCGGCGAGGCGATCGGCCACATCTTCGGCTGCGATCGGCTGAAACAATGCGGACGGGACGACAATCTTGCCGTCGACCACGGCCGTCTCGGCGATGGCGCCGAGGAATTCGAAGAACTGCGTGGCGCGCACGATCGAGTAGGGGACCGTTGCGGATTTGATGATGGTCTCCTGGGCGAGCTTGGCCCGGAAGTACGAATTGTCGGGCGACCGTTCGGTCCCCACGATCGATAGCGCGACGTGATGCTTCACGCCTGCTGCGGCCTCCGCCGCGCCAAGATTTTTGCTCGAACGCTGGAAGAATTCGAGCACGGCGGCGGGTTCCCAGGACGGCGCGTTGGCAACGTCGACGACGACATCCGCCCCCGCCAGCACTGCTGCGAGGCCTTCTCCGGTCACGGCATTCACGCCGGATTTCGGCGAGGCTGCGATGGCCTCGTGGCCGTGCTGCTTGAGCTTCGCCACGAGCTTGGATCCGATCAATCCGGTGCCGCCGATCACGACGATCTTCATGGCCTGTCTCCTCGGCATGTTGCGAACGTGAGATGTTCAAAGAGCTTGGTGCCCACGTCCGGCTGATGTGAGCGGCGTTTTACAGGAGCAATGGGGCAGGCTCTTGCCTGAAACCGGCTTGCGTTGCCGGAAACCGCCAAGACATATCGTCACGAGGTGCTAGTGATCGGTCAGGGATCATTCCCTTATGGCCGAGCGCTCGCGCTGAGCGCAGATCGTTTTCGAGATTAAATTTACGATGAGAGGCAGCAAGTCGCTGGGCGAGAGCCGGCCGGAACGGCGAGACGAGCGGACTATGCAACCCTTGCAGATTGCCAGTGTTTTGCCCGACGAGTCAAACGACGTTCGCCCGCCGAAAAACCTAGTGTTATCAAACCCCGTTCTACTGTGCATGGGGTTGTTTTGCAGATTTTAAGTTGGGCGTGAGATTATTCCCCAGCGTCCTGAGCGCGCATCCCCTCGGAATGGGCAGCGCTCAGTGCGGCCTTGCGGTCGTGGATCAGGTTCTCCAGACGATGCGCCGCGACGTTCAGCGTGGCCGCATCCAGCGTGTTCTCATCCCTGTCGGCGACGGCGCGTTGCGCCCGCAGCACGTTGTCGATCTGGGTTTCGATCTCCGAAAGCTCGGCCTCGTTGTTGGCCGTGCGTATCTTCCGTCCCAGCGCGTAGAGCGCGTCGAGCGCCGGCTCCGTTGGCCTGGGCCCGCCGGCCCTCAGGAACTGCCACAGCGCCACCGCGATCGATGCCAAGGCACCCAGCGCCATCGGCGCCAGGAAGATCACGTTGCTCCATTTGTCCAGGAAGCTCACCTGGGTGCCGTTGTAGTATTCCGCGGCGCCGGCATGAACTGGAAGATACGCGCCCGGGTCGGTATCGGGCGCCTTGAACTGCGCAACGATCGGCCATGCCGGCAGGATGTCCCGGTGCGCGGTGGCGAGGGCCTTTGTCAGGTCGGCGATGACGTCGTTGTCGAGGCTCTTCTTGCCGACGATGTAGTAGGCCACGCGCAAGGTGGTCACGTCGTCGTCGGGCACCGGAGGCGATCCGCGCAGCGTGCCCTTGGGAATGTCGAAACTCTCATAGGCGCGCTCTTTCTCGGCGATCGCACCCGCATTCTCGATCGGGATCAGCACGGGCGCGGTCTTGGTATTCTGCGGGAACAGCCCTCGCACCAGCGACAGATACTTGTCGCTGAGTGGCATGACGAACAGCACCGCGCGCACCTGCTTGCTCTCGAACGCACGGCGGACCTCGTCCGGCGCAAGGCTCTTGAACGTCACATTGGCGCGGTCAAGGCCATACGAGTTGATCAGGACGCTGACGATCTTCTGGTTGGTGTCGCCGGCAACGACGCCCACGGTTGTCCGCTTCAGGCCCGCCATATCGGTGACGCTGGACCCCGGCGGCGCCACGAGCATGGCCACGGCCTCGGCCAGCACGACGATGGCCTGGGCCTGCGAGAGGTCGCCGACGTCGCCGCGGACGACGGCGAGATCGGCTTTCTCCGACGAGAGGGCGGAGGCGGATTCGAGCGGGCCGCTGGTCTCGACGATCCTGAGCCGCACCGGTGCATTGTTCACGACGAGCCGACTAGCAAGAGCCGAGACGATTTTCGGGGCATCGCCATCCAGCGATCCCACTGCAATCGACAGCGTCACCGGCTGGGCGTACCAGCGATAGGCGAACAGGCCCGCGCCGGTGGCGAGCGCGATGAGGACCGCGACCGCGACGACACGCAGCCATGCAGGTAGCCTGCTGCCGGCATCGATACTGAATTTCGATAGATCGTCCATGGCCGCTCGTCCCGGAAGGCCTTTCCGCGACGATCAGCATCATGGCCCGGACAACAGCCCCGTGTTGATTTGCATCAAGACAACGGGCGGCGGCCTCAGGCCGCGCAGACGATCACGCCGTACCAGCCGAGCCCGCGATAGGTCTCGTAGCCGGGCGTCGCATGGAACGCGACCATGGTGCCCGAGCGATCCTGGTAGAACCCCGAGCGCTGGCCGTTGAGCGACAGCGCGATGCGCTCGCTCAAAATGCCCTGGCCATCGGAGGCGGCGATGACGCGGAAATTCGAGTCGACCAGCAGCACGCGGGCCCTGTCGCTGTCGCCGACGCGCACGCCCTGCACGATCGCGCGGGCCTGCGGTTCCCAGTCGAAATGGATGGCGAGCACGCCGATCGGCGCACCGTTGGCCTCTCCGCCCGCGCGGACGCTGGCGCAGTAGGTGGCGACCTGCGCGTTGCCGAGCAGTTGCTGGTTCTCGACGTCACCGGCGACATAGTCGTCGCCGGAGCGCAGGGTTTTTGCCTCGCGAAACCACTTGGTGTGGGCGACGTTCTGGCCGACGACGCGAAAACGGTCGGCCCGGCCGTTGGCGATGACGTTGCCGTCGAGGTCGCAGAGCCAGAGGTCGAGATAGACGGTGTAGGCGGCGAGGATGACGCCGAGGCGTTGCGATGCGTAGGTGACCGCCGCCGGCGCAGGCGAGGCCGCGCAATCGACCACGGCGGAATCGGTCGCCCACCAGCGCACGTCGCAGGTGCGCTCATAGAGGTTCCGGTCGATCAGCTCGACCGCATTGAGGGACAGGTCGACCATGCGCTCGCCCCGCGAGCGCTGGCTCATGCGGTCGATCGAGGAGACAAGATCGCCGGTGCGCTTGGTCAATTGGCTTTCGAGCTCGCGCGCGATGGTCTCGACCTGCTGGCCGACGCCGCGCACCTCCTGCGCCACCACCGCAAAGCCCGCGCCCTGCGCGCCGGCGCGCGAGCTCTCGATCAGCGCGTTCAGCGCCAGCATCTTCATCTGGTTGGTGATCAGCTGGATCGCCTTGGTCTTGTCGACCGCGATCTGGTTGACCTCGGCGGTGAGGCGATTGATCAGCGCCGAGATGTCGGAATCATCTTCGGTGGGTTCAGAGGCGATCGGCTTGGCTTTGAGACCCAGCGCAGCAGACATCGGGGAGTTCCCTTGGCAATGAGGCCTGATCTGCAATGAACCCGGAACAATCGCTTACAGATCGAATACGATTCTTTTTCGAGGATTCCGACTAACGCCTGCTTAATTTGCTGTTTTGCGGAATGCCTAAATGATAGTCACACCAGCCTGCCGGCCGGCCATCCACCGCTTTGTGCGGCCCAGCCGTTGCAAATTCCCGGGCTTTCCCGGCCAATCCCCTGAAGCCTGAACCGGCGCCTGCGCCATCGCCTGATCCCAAGTTTCCTGTAGCCAGATTCGACTCATGACGCCGCCCGCCACCGCCTTGCCCCTCGAGACGCCCCAGGCGTTCCTGGGCGTCGCGCGCTCGCTGACCGACAAGCTCTGGCGGGACCGGCTGGACGCGCGCGGAGCGGCCAAGGCGCTTGCCATCGTGCAGCAGCACCAATTGCCTGAGCTGCTGGCGCGGGTGCTGGCGGGCCGCGGCGTCGACATCGACGCGGTCGCCGACTTCCTCGATCCGACCATCCGGAAGCTCATGCCGGACCCGTTCACGGTGACGGAGATGGAGGCCGCCGCGAAGCGGATCGCCGATGCTGCGGCAAGGGGCGAGAAGGTTGCGATCTTCGGCGACTATGACGTCGATGGTGCGACCTCGGCAGCGCTGCTGGCCTGGCACCTGCGTCATTGCGGGCTCGATCCGCTGATCCACATTCCCGATCGCATCTTCGAGGGCTACGGACCCAATGTAGACGCGGTTCGTGGCCTGGCGGCGAAGGGCGCCACGCTGCTCGTCACCGTCGATTGCGGCACCACCAGCATCGAGCCGCTCGCCGAAGCCAAGCGCCTCGGCATGTCCGTCGTCGTGATCGATCATCACCAGGCCGGCACGGAACTGCCGGAGGTCGACGCGCTGGTCAATCCGAACCGGCTCGATGATCTCTCCGGTCTTGGCCATCTCGCTGCCGTCGGCCTTGTGCTGGTGACGCTTGTCGCGGTCAATCGCGAGCTGCGCCAGCGGGGCTTCTGGAGTTCCGAGATGCCCGAGCCCGATCTGCTCGGCATGCTGCATCACGTCGCGCTCGGCACCGTCGCCGACGTGGCGCCGCTGATCGGTCTCAACCGCGCCTTCGTCGCCAAGGGGCTGATCGCGATGCGGCGGCGCGACCATATCGGCCACACCGCGCTGATGGACGTGGCGCGGCTCAATGGGCCGCCTGAGGCCTGGCATCTCGGCTTCATGCTGGGCCCGCGCATCAACGCTGGCGGCCGCATCGGCCGCGCCGATCTCGGCGTGCGCCTGCTGCTCGAAGGCGACAGCGTCGAGGCCGCGCGGATCGCCGCCGAGCTCGACCGTCTCAACAACGAGCGCCGCGTCATCGAGCAGGCCGCCGAAGCACAGGCTGAAGCCGAGGCGCTGGCCTCGATCGGGCTGGAGGACAAGCTCGGCGTGATCGTGACGGCTTCGGAAGGCTGGCATCCCGGCGTGGTCGGCCTCGTCGCGTCCCGCCTGAAGGAGAAGTTCTCGCGGCCCGCCTTTGCCATTGCGCTCGAGCCCGGCGGCATCGGCACCGGCTCGGGCCGCTCGATCGCCGGCGTCGATCTCGGCAAGGCGGTGCGGCAGGCCGTCACCGACGGCATCCTGCTGAAAGGCGGCGGCCACGCGATGGCCGCGGGCGTGACGCTGCGCAAAGAGAAGCTCGCCGAATTCCGCGCCTATCTCGAGAATGCGCTGGCGCAGAACGTCGCCGAGGCCCGCCACGTCAACGAGCTCTACATCGACGGCGCGGTCTCCGCGCGCGCAGTGACGACGGAGCTGGCGACCACGCTCAACCGCGCGGGGCCTTTCGGCAGCGGCAATCCGGAGCCCGTGCTGGCGCTGCCGGGGCATCAGCTCGTCTATGCCGACGAGGTCGGCCAGGCGCATCTGCGTCTGCGCTTCAAGTCGGGCGACGGCTCGATCGTCAATGGCATCGCGTTCCGTTCGGTCGGCCAGAAGCTCGGCAATGCGTTGCTCGCCAACCGCGGCCAGCAATTGCACGTCGCGGGCTCCTTGTCGGTCGACCGCTACCAGGGCGCCGAACGGGTGCAATTCCGCGTCATCGACGTCGCGCTGCCGGACCAGGGGCCATCCATGATCAGATAACGCAAGATCCCGCGAGATCATGCGATAAAGATAGACCGCTCAAACAACAAAAATGGGAGTGAACATGGCAGGGCAGGTTGAGGGCAAGGTCGCGCTGGTGACGGGTGGTGCCTCCGGCATTGGCGAGGCCATCGTCGAGCTGTTCGCGCGCGAAGGTGCCACCGTCGTCATTACCGACATCGACGAGCTGCGCGGGCCCGAACTCGCCAGGCGTGTGACAACAGCCGGCGGCAAGGCGATTTTCCTGGAACAGGACGTCAGCAGCGAGGAACGCTGGATCGAGATCGTCGCCGACGTCGCAAAGCGCTACGGCCGGCTCGACATCATGGTCTCCAACGCGGGCATCGGCATTGCCGTGCCCTCGATCGTCGACATGACGCTGTCCGACTGGCGCAAGCAGAACGCGATCAACCTCGACGGCGTGTTTCTGTCCGTCAAGCATTGCCTGCCGCTGATGCGCAAGACCGGCGGCGGCTCGATCGTGATGATGTCATCGCTGGCGGGCCTGCGCGGCGCACCCGGCCTGTCAGCCTACTCGCTGACCAAAGGGGGCGTGCGGCTGTTCGCAAAATCGATCGCGATGGAGTGTGCCGCGGCGTGTGATGGCATCCGCGTCAATTCGGTGCATCCCGGCATCATCGACACGCCGATCTGGGGCAAGATTCCGACCGGTGCGAGCGGCGCGGGCCAGAATGCGCCGATTGATCCGGAGGAGCGCGCCAGGGTCGCAACCCCGCTCGCCCGTGCCGGCCAGGCTGCGGAGAT
Source organism: Bradyrhizobium sp. (assembly GCF_035935975.1). Classification (GTDB taxonomy): domain Bacteria; phylum Pseudomonadota; class Alphaproteobacteria; order Rhizobiales; family Xanthobacteraceae; genus Bradyrhizobium. The sequence continues at coordinate 150,137 of NZ_DASYWN010000034.1, read as the reverse complement.
CGCCTCCGGGGTGCTGTATCTGGCCTCCGATGCCTCGCGCTACGTCACCGGCAGCGAGCTTGTCATCGACGGCGGCATGAACGCCGGCGGCGTGCCGCGTCGGGCGTGAGACGCGCAGGGCTGGGTGGCGGCCGCAGGGGCTGACGCGCAGGCGCAGCCCCTGTACAAGGCGGACAGCTTCCGACCGACAAAGGTGTCCTTCGCCATGGCGCACAGCCTTCATTCGTCTTCTTCCGCGCCTGAGCCCGTCCGCTCGAACCGGCCCGACCTTGCCACCGACGCGATCCGCACCGCGCGCGAGGACCTCGCCGCCTGCTTCCGCATGGCCGCACGCAACGGTTTCGAAGAGGGCATCTGCAACCATTTTTCGGCCGTCGTGCCCGGCCATGACGATCTCTTCCTGGTCAACCCTTACGGCTACGCCTTCCGCGAGCTGACCGCCTCGAAGCTCCTGATCTGCGACTTCCACGGCAACGTGCTCGACGGTGAGGGCGTGCCCGAGGCGACCGCCTTCTACATCCATGCCGAGATGCACAAGCGCCTGCCGCGCGCCAAGGTCGCTTTCCACACCCACATGCCCTATGCCACCGCGCTGTCGATGACCGAGGGCGAGCCGCTGATCTGGGCCGGCCAGACCGCGCTGAAGTTTTACGGCCGCACCGCGGTCGATCGTGATTACAACGGCCTTGCCCTCGACAACCGCGAAGGCGCGCGCATCGCCTCCGCCGTTGGGGAAGCCGACATCGTCTTCATGAAGCATCACGGCGTGATGGTGCTGGCGCCGACCATCGCGGAGGCCTGGGACGATCTCTACTATCTCGAGCGCGCCGCCGAGGTGCAGGTGCTCGCGATGTCGACAGGCCGCAAGGTGCTACCCGTCGACCCCGCGATTGCCGCCGAAACCTACCGGCAGATGCGCGAGGGCGATTCCGAATCCGCGCGGCTGCATCTGGCCGCGATCCGCAGGCAGCTTGACGCGGAAGAACCGCAGTACAGGCACTAGCGATGATCGCGTAGCCCGGATGGAGCGCAGCGCAATCCGGGGTCGTTGCCCTCGGATACGAAGTCCCGGATTACGCTGCGCTCCATCCGGGCTGCGGGATCGTGGTTAGTTGTCCTGTCGCAGCTTCGCCAGGACCTTCAGGCCGCCATAGCCGTCCGCGGGCGTGATCCCCGCTCGCTGCTGAAAGTCCTTGATCGCCTTCATCGTATCGTTGCCGACGCGGCCATCGGTGCCGCCGGTATCGAACCCGGCCTTGGTCAGGCGTGTCTGCATCTCCTGCACCTCGGCGAGCGTCAGCGCGCGCTCGGAGCCGGGGAAGGGTTGGATGAAGGGTGGCGCGCCAAGACAGCGATCGCCGAGATGACAGATCGCCAGCGCATAGTTCATCGAGGGATTGTAGCTCTTCACGGAATAGAAGTTCGGCCCGAGCAGGAAGGTCGGTCCGCCCGCGACCGGCGTCCACATCTGCGCGGATGCGTTCGGCTGCGGAAACGGCTGGCCGTCGGCGCGGGTGACGCCGGCCGCCTGCCACGCCGCATAGGTCCGGTTGCCGCTCGCTTCGCCGGACGCGCGCACCTCGTAGCCCCAGTGCTCGCCGCGACGCCATTTGCCGCGATTGACCAGATATTTCGCCGTCGAGCCCAGCGCGTCGTCGGGCTTGCCGAACGGCGAGACCTTGCCGTCGCCGTCATAGTCGATGCCGACATTGAGCCAGACCTCGGGCATCCATTGCGAATGCCCCATCGCGCCGGCCCATGAGCCCTTCATCTCCTCTGGCGTGCTCCAGCCCTTGTCGACGATGCGCAGCGCGTTGATCAGCTCGGTCTCCCAATAGGCTTTGCGCCGCGGCTCGTTCCAGGCGAGCGCGGCGAGCGAGGGAAACACCGGCGTCATGTGGTTCTGTTGCACCAGCGGATCGCCATAGGCGGACTCGACACCCCACAACGCCAACAGCGTGCCGCGCTCGACGCCGAAATCGCGCTCGATGCGCGCGAGCAGCGCTTCGTTGTTCTTCAGTGCGATCTTGCCGTTGATGATGCGCCAGTCGGAAACGCGGCGGTTGATATATTGCCAGACCTGCTCGTGGAATTCGGGCTGGTTGCGCATCTGCTTGAACACGCTCATGTCGGGCTCGACCCGCCCCATCGCGCGCTGCCACGTCGCGGCCGAAATGCCCTTGGCCATCGCACGTGCGCGAAAGCTCTCGCGCCATTCATCGAAGCCGGGAGGCGCTGCAAGCACGTGCGCAGGCGACGCGAGCAAGGCCGCCGCGCCGAGTGCGGATTTCAGCAAGGTGCGGCGGGTGTGAGGGCGCGAGGAATCAGCGTGTTTCATCGGGCCAGTCTAGCGGGAAACACGGCCGGTGTGAGCCGGTTCCGGGAACGCGGGGAACAGGCCATTCCCGAGGAACAAAGTGTCGCAGTCCTGCATTCCCTCCGCACGACAATGAGGAGGACATGATGAGGAAATATCTGTTTGCCGCGGCCATGGTTACCGCCATTGCTGCCCCTGCGTTCGCTGACGAAGTCGGCGTTCATGTCGGCCCGGTCGGTGCCGGCGTGACGGTCGGCCAGTCGCCGGACTATCGCGTCCGCGAGCGTGATCGCACCACGGTCATCAAGGAGCGCGCGCCTGCCGACCGCACCACGGTCATCAAGAAGGAAGACGAGTTCGGCAATCGCAGCAAGACCGTGATTCATCACGACAACGACTGACGAAACAAGGCCCCGGCCTGAGCGCCGGGGCCATTTCTGTTCATCGGGAATTCGGGGTCGAATGAAGATACGCGCGCATTCGGAAAGCCACGTCGTCGAACTCGACGACGGATCGCAATGGCAGATATTTCCTGGCGATCTCGCAACCACGCTGGGCTGGAAGCCCGAAACCGATCTGCACCTGGAGCCGAGCGGCGACCGGGTGAGTTCGCACGCGCTGGTCAATGGTACGGACCAAAGCCGCGTCCGCGTGATCGCCGCGGGTGAGCGCTGGCCCGACGGTGAGGTTAAGAAAGTGTTGAAGGGCGGGTAGGCCGCGCCCGGCCCTAGCTTAGTCCTCCTGCAATTCCGTCGCGACGTTGGCGAGCCAGCGGCGAATGCTGGCCTCCGCCTTGGCATCGAGCCCGCTGGCCAGACGCTTCTCCAGTTCAATCACGCGTTCCCTGCAAGCCTTCAGCAGCGTCGCGCCCCGCGGCGTCAGCGCCCATTGCTGGATGCGGCCGTGGACGGGATGGGGCGTCATCACGATTGCGCCGTCGCGTTCGAGGTTGCGGATGATGACGCCGACCGTCTGCGGGGTCAGGAAGGTGAGGCGGGCGACGTCGGCCCCTGACAGTCCCGGATAGGCATTCAGCATCGTCAGCACCGCGAATTGCGGCGAGGTCACGCCGAGATCGGCGAGCGTCCGTTCCATCGTCAGGCGGACCGCGGCATGGGCCTGCCGCAGGAGATAGCCGAGATAACCCTGCTCGCCGCGCTTGCCTTCGCCGGGGGCGGGCAGGCGCACGGCCGCGTCGCCGGCCGGCGCGGACGTCTTCGCGGTTTGCGATCTTGTGATGGCGGCGGTCTTGCGCGACATGTAAGGGCTCTTATAAGATGTAAGCATTCTTATAATAATACGAGGTGAACGGCGATGTCACATGCCCGCAGCGAATACGAGGATTTCAAGCGGATCGCGCCCGATGCGTACGATCTGGTGCTGGCGTTGGGCCAGCTGGCGGCCAAGGCGGGCCTCGACAAGCAACTGCTCGAGCTGGTGAAGCTGCGCGCCTCGCAGATCAACGGCTGCGCCTTCTGCGTGCAGCATCACATCCTGCTCTCGGAGCGGATCGGCGTGCCCGTGGACAAGCTCAATCTGGTTGCGGTCTGGCGCGAGGCGCCGGTGTTTTCGGCGCGCGAGCGCGCCGCGCTGGCCTGGGCGGAAACGCTGACCTTCCTGCCCGATGGCGTCAGCGACGACATCTATGCCGAGGCGAGCGGCGAATTCTCCGAGACCGAGCTGATGTACCTGACCTCGGCGGTGGCCTCGATCAACGTCTGGAACCGGTTTGGCGCGGCCTATCGCTGGACGCCGCCGAAGCGGCCAGTCGCGGCGAATGCCGCGGCGTCCTGATCGCAACGAGGGGAGGTTGTCATGACTGCAATGAGTTTGGGCACCACGCAGCTTTCGCTGCCGTCACGTTCGACATCGCTCGCGATCGTTGCGGGGCTCGCCTGCGCACTCGCGATCGGCAAGGCGCTGCCGGTGACGATGGACACCGTCTCCGGCGCGCTGGCGCCGCTTTGCGCGTCGGCTGCGGAGAGCTCGCCGCTCGACAAGGTCGAGCCGATCGGTTCCTACGCCTTGCCTAACGTGCCGGGCAAGCGCGTCACCATCGTGCGCGTCTTCTATGGACCCGGCGGATTTTCGCGGCCGCATCGCCACGCGGGTTCGGTGACCGCCTATATCACCAAGGGTGAGATCCGCTCCCAGCTCGGCGGCGGGCCGGTCGAGACGTTCGGCGTCGGCCAGTCCTTCTTCGAGCCGCCGGGATCGACCCATCTGGTCTCGGCCAATGCCAGCGCCACGGAGCCGGCGGAATTGATCGCGGTGTTCGTGGCGGATGAGGGCGCGCAGCTCACGACGTTCCTGGAATGATCGGCCGGGACGCGTAGCCCGGGTGAGCGCAGCGACACCCGGGACAGTCTTTGCTGGAATCCCGGATGTCGCTTCGCTCATCCGGGCTACTGACCAAGGCTAGCCCCCGTACGACGCCGGATCGGGATTGTCCGACGGATGCTCGAACGACTTCTTCATCGACACCGGCATCGGAACGTGGAAATTCAGGCCGCGCGGCGGCACCGGCTCCATGAACCATTTGTTGTAGATCTTCTCGATCTCCGGGCTCTTGTAGAGTTTTGCGGTGGCGCGATCGACCACCGCCTTGAACGCCCCGTCGTCCTTGCGCAGCATGATGCCGTAGGGCTCGGGATCGGAGAAAGCGCCGTTGCTGATGGCATAGAGCGACGGATCCTTCGCGGACGCGATCATCGCCGCGAGCTGGATGTCGTCCATGACGAAAGCCTCGGCCCGGTCGGTCTCGACCATCAGGAAGGCCTCCGGGACGTCCTTGGCGTTCATCACGGTGATGCCGAGCGAGCGTGCCGCATTGGCCTTGTTGAGCTGGGTGATGTTGGTGGTCCCCGAGACCGAGACGACGGCCTTGCCCTTGAGGTCATCGACCTGGTCGAGCTTCGAAGCCTTCTTCGACACGAACCGGCTCGCCGTGAGGAAATGCGTGTTGGTGAACCAGACCTGCTTCTGGCGCTCGGCGTTGTTGGTGGTCGAGCCGCATTCGAGGTCGATCGTGCCGTTCGCCATCAGCGGAATGCGGCTGGACGACGTCACGAGGTTCTCGTTGATCGCGAGCTTGTCCAGCTTCAGCTCGGCCTTGATCTCCTCGACGATCTTCATGCAGATGTCGATGGCATAGCCGACGGTCTTCTGCTTCTCGTCGATATAGCTGAACGGCACTGCGCTGTCGCGCACCCCGAGCGTGATCGCGCCGGTCTCCTTGATCTTCTTGAGCGTGCCGGTCAGCTCCTGTGCATGAACCGGCATGGCGAACGCGATGGCCAGAACAGCCGCCGTGGTGAGACTACGCATGTACTTCCCTTTCTCCAGTTTGCCTGCCGGACGGCAAAGCAAGTCTGGGGCCAGAGAAGGCGGTCTCATTCGATCGATCTGGATCTGGCCGGTCAGGCCCGACGCACTGAAGCGGGCGTCATCGGATTGTTATTGGATTGTCATCGAGGCAAGTGGCGCAGCGACGCGCAAGGAGCCTCAATTCTCCTCGCTGCTCGATCCCTCGCGCTGGTCCGGCTTGCTCACGTCCTCCGGCAGGGCGTGTGCCACCGGCTGGGCCGTGACGGCGATCTCCGGGCCGACCTCGCGGCCGCGGGCGCGGATCAGGCGCTCATAGGCGGAGACCAATGTCACGTAGGGGCTGACCCAGATCCAGCCGTCGCGGGTGAACACCTGAACGTCGAAATGCAGGTGCATCGAGGTGCCGGCAGGGTGGTCGAGATAGTTCGAGACCACGCCGATCTTCTCGCCTTCGGTCACGAGGCGGCCGTTGAGCAGGCCGTCGGCATTCATCACATGCGGATTCATGTGCATGTAACGGAAGCGGATGTGCTCGGTGCGGCTGTTGATCTCGAGCGTCGCGGCCTGGTCCCTGGTAGAACGGATCACGATGGCGTCGCGCACGGCGACGACGGCGCGCTGCTTGGGATCGCAGGGTTCGCGGCCTTCGCCCGGTGGCGGGCAGTCGGCGGCGCGGATGTCCTCGCCCTGGTGGCCGTAGCCGCCGCCGCATTGCCAGACTTCGAAGCTGCGGGACTCGCAGAAATTATCGCGCCAGGGATAGGCGTTCGGACCGTCGTTCTTGTCGCGCTTGCCGTAGGATTGCGAGCGCACGAATGCGGGCGCCTTCTCAAGCGGAAAGCGGATCTGCGCATAGGCCATCACGTCGGGATGGCCGCCCTGCTTGCGATAACCGGTGTTCGGGATGATGTCGCCGCTCGGCCGGTAGCTGAATTCTGCCGAGCGCGCCACGGGGCGGTCGATGGGGCTGGAGGCGATGTCCGTCAGCGGCCGCATGCGCTGGCCGCCGGCGACGCGCAGCGCTTTCAGGAAACGCTCGGCAACCGGATAGGCTTCCTTGCAGGCGAGCCGCCGCGGTTTGGCGACGCTGTCGAGGCACTGGATCGACACCACATAGGCGACGCCGAAGCGGGTGAAGGCGTAGCGGACATAGCCTTCGCGGATGAACCTGCGCAGGTCCGGATAGAGCGCCGCAAGCGGCTTGATCGGTTCGCCCTTGCCGCCAGTGGGATCAGCGACGTCGTAGATCAGCGCCGAGCCCGTGATCTGCACCTCGACCGGCTTGGTGTAGACGCGGGTCGGCATGCCGTCACCGGCACCGGGCTCCAGCGAGAACGTTGCGCTGTAGCCGGCGGGGCCTGCGTCGAACATGTCGGCGGGATTGAAATCGGCCTGGTAGCGCGACAACGACAGGCTCGACGGTGCGCCGCCGCGCTGTGCCTCGAGATAGGCGCCGGCGTCGAACGGCAGCAGCACGGGCACGGCGCTGCGGGCGATGCCGGTGAAGAATTGCGAGGAGACCGCGTTGAGCTGCACCAGCGCGGGCATCGTGCGCGGATCGTAGCGCGGCACCGAACGGCGGGGCGCGAAGATGAAGTCGCCCGCAATCTGGGGGCGGCTGTTGATCTCGGCGCGGAGCTGGTGGAGCGCTGCGCGCCAATCGACGCGCAGGGCCGTGAGTGAAGGGCCGCGGATCTCATCCGCGGCGAGCGGAGCCGCATGGAAGAGCGACAGCGACGCCAGAAGCAGCGAGACGAAGCGGAAACTCTTCCCAACCACTGTCTCGCGCTCCGGCGGCACCTGTCCTGATCCCTTGCTTGGTCCTCGACCTTAGTCCTTGGCGCGCTCGGAGTAGGAGCCGTCTTCGGTCATCACCACGATGCGGGTGCCGACCGAGATGTGCGGCGGCACGGTGGTGCGGATGCCGTTGGAGAGCACGGCGGGCTTGTAGGACGACGACGCCGTCTGGCCCTTGGTCACCGGCTCGGTATCGACCACTTCCAGCGTTACGCGCTGCGGCAGCGCGAGCGAAACCACGTTGACGTCGTGGGTCGATAGCTTGACGGTCATGTCTGGCTGAAGATACGCGGCGGCGTCGCCGACGACGTCCTTGGAGACCTGGACCTGGTCGTAGGTCTCGGGGTTCATGAAGTGGAAGCCGTCGCCGTCTTCATACAGGAAGGTGTAGTTGCGCTCTTCGATCGTGGCCTTTTCGACCTGGTCGGTGGTCTTGTAGCGCTCGGAGATCTTTACCCCGTCCGAGATTCGGCGCATTTCGATCTGGCTGACCGGCGTGCCCTTGCCGGGATGGATGTTCTCGGCGCTCACGACGACATAGAGCTTGCCGTCTTGCTCGATCACGTTGCCCTTGCGAATAGAACTGGCGATGACTCTCAAAGCTATATTTCCTGCTTGCTTGGCCCGGCACCGGCCAGGACGTGGTCAAATCGATGGGGGACTTGGGGCCTCAAATCAGACCTCGGCGCCCGTTTCGGGCCGCAACATACTGATTTTGTCGTTGGATGCCAGCATTTTGCTGGCACAAGGGGTGGTCGGTTAATGGCTGGGGACAAGCCGATTTCGCCGTTCTGGACCCCCTCGCGGCACCTCGACCGGCGGCCGTTCCTCCAGGCCAGGGGGACCATCACCGGGGCTCTACGGGGGTTTTTCGCCGAACAGGGGTTCGTCGAGGTCGAAACCTCCGTCCTTCAGGTCTCCCCCGGCAACGAGACCCATCTGCATGCCCCCCGGACCGAGATCATGCGGCCCGATGGCAGCCGGGCTAGCCGATACTTGCGGACCTCGCCCGAATTCGCCTGCAAGAAGCTGCTGGCGGCGGGTGAGGAGCGGATTTTCGAGTTCGCACGGGTGTTCCGCGACCGCGAGCGTGGCGACCTGCATCTGCCCGAATTCACCATGCTGGAATGGTATCGGGCCGGCGCCCCCTATGACGCCATCATGGCCGACACCGTGGTCGTCATCGCCCGGGCGGCGCAGGCGACCGGGATCGAGACTTTCGCGTTCCGGGGCCGGACCGCCGACCCCTTTGCCGAGCCGGAGCTGCTGACGGTCGCGGGTGCCTTCGAGCGGTTCGCCGGCATCGACCTGCTGTCGACAATCTCGGGCAACGAGGGTAACCGTGCCGCGCTTGCCGAGGCGGCCGGCGGCAAGGTCCGCATCGCCCAGGATGACACCTGGTCCGACATCTTCAGCAAGGTCCTGGTCGAGCATGTCGAGCCGCATCTGGGGCAGGGGCGTTTGACCATCCTGTTCGAATACCCATCTCCAGAGGCGGCGCTGGCCCGCGTGAAGGCCGAGGATCCCAGGGTCGCGGAACGCTTCGAGGTCTATGCCTGCGGCGTCGAGCTTGCCAACGGCTTTGGCGAACTGACCGACGCCGGGGAGCAGCGCCAGCGCTTCACGGAGTCGATGGCGGAGAAGCAGCGCCGCTACGGCGAGGCCTATCCACTGGACGAGGATTTTCTGGCCGCGGTCGCCGCCATGCCGGAGGCGAGCGGCGTCGCGCTCGGCTTCGACCGGCTGGTCATGCTGGCAAGCGGTGCAACACGGATTGATCAGGTGGTGTGGACGCCGCCTGCGGGTGAAAGATGACGAAGACCAATCTTGCACGCACCCTGCGTGAGCCGGCCGAGCTCGTGGCCGCGGATCTCGCGCCTGCGACGGCGCTGCCCGTGCTCGAGCGCGTCGCTGCACGCTATGCGGTTGCGATCACGCCGGCGCTGGTCGAGCTGATCGATAAATCCGATCCTGAGGACCCTATCGCGCGGCAGTTCGTTCCGACTGCCGCCGAGCTGGAGATGCAGCCGGGCGAGAACGCCGATCCGATCGGTGATCATCCGTTTTCGCCGGTTTCGGGCATCGTGCATCGCTATCCCGATCGCGTGCTGTTCAAGCTCGTTCACGTCTGCGCGGTCTACTGCCGTTTCTGCTTCCGCCGCGAGATGGTCGGTCCCGGCAAGGAGAACGCACTGTCGGACAGCGCCTATCGTGCCGCGATCGATTACATCCGCGCGCACAGCGAGATCTGGGAGGTGATCCTGACCGGCGGCGATCCGCTGATGCTGTCGCCGCGGCGGATGAGCGAGATCATGGCCGATCTTGCCGCGATCGATCACGTCAAGATCATCCGTCTTCACACCCGCGTGCCAGTCGCCGATCCCGCCCGCATCAGCGACGAGATGGTCGCGGCGTTGAAGGTCGAGGGCGCAACCACCTGGGTCGCCGTGCATGCCAACCATGCGCGCGAATTGACGGGCCCGGCGCGCGCGGCCTGCGCGCGGCTCGTCGATGCCGGAATTCCGCTGGTGAGCCAGTCCGTGCTTTTGCGCGGCGTCAATGACACCGTCGCGGCTTTGTCGGATTTGATGCGAGCTTTCGTCGAATGCCGGATCAAGCCCTACTATCTGCATCACGGCGATCTCGCGCCGGGCACCGTGCATTTGCGAACGACGCTGGCGAAGGGCCAGGATTTAATGCGGCAGTTGCGAGGGCGGGTGTCGGGGCTGTGTCAGCCGGAGTACGTCATCGATATTCCCGGCGGCGCCGGCAAATCGCCGGTGGGACCGAATTATGTGGAGGCGGTTCAAAATACCGCAGCCGAGGCGGGTGAAGCGGAAGCCGAAACGCGCTATCGTATCGTGGACTATTGCGGCGATGTTCATCTCTATCCGCCCGAGGCGTGAGCGGTGATGGGGGAACGCCGGTTTGAGGATGGAGGCACGGATATGAAGAAGATCATGGTGGCAGCATCGCTCGTGGTCTTGCTTGGCGGCGCGGCGGTTGCACAGACCGGCGGCTCCAAGGGATCGACATCGAGCGGCGCGAGCTCCGGATCGGTGTTGCCGGCGCCCGTCGGTCATCGCCAGCCGCGCGCGGGCGACGTTCCGAGCGAGAAGAATCTGAGCGACCCGAACAATCCCGTGAACAAGGAAGACGCGGCGCTCGACAAGAAGATCAAGAGCATCTGCCGCGGCTGCTGATCACGACAGCGGGCAGGGCGCGAACAGCATCGCCCCGCCCGCCTTGGCCTGACCTCAGGCCGACCTTTCGTGCAGCCCCGCGCGCTGAGCGTTGCGGCGGATTTCGACCGCGTCAGCAAGCTGCTCGAGCACGGTCGCCGTGGTCGCCCAGTCGATGCAGCCGTCCGTGATGCTCTGGCCATAGACCAGCGGCTTGCCCGGCACCACGTCCTGGCGGCCGGCGACGAGATTGCTCTCGATCATCACGCCCATGATGCGGTTCTCGCCGCCCGAGATCTGGCCGGCGATGTCGGCCATGACCAGCGGCTGGTTCTCCGGCTTCTTGCTCGAATTGGCGTGGCTCGCATCCACCATCACCAGCGGCGCGACGCCGGATTTCGCCAGCTCGTTACAGGCGGCCGCGACGCTCTCCGCATCGTAGTTCGGCTTGCTGCCGCCGCGCAGGATGATGTGGCAGTCCTCGTTGCCCGCGGTCGAGGCGATCGCCGAGCGTCCGAGTTTCGTCACCGCCATGAAATGGTGCGGATGCGAGGCCGACTTCACGGCGTCCGCCGCGATCCGCACATTGCCGTCAGTACCGTTCTTGAAGCCGACCGGGCAGGACAGTCCGGAGGCCAGCTCGCGATGGATCTGGCTCTCGGTCGTGCGTGCGCCGATCGCGGCCCAGGACACGAGGTCGGCGATGTATTGCGGCGTCGTCATGTCGAGGAATTCGGCGCCGGCGGGCAGGCCGAGATTGTTGACCGCAGACAGCACGTTGCGCGCCAGCCGCAGGCCCTTGTTGATGTCGAAGCTGCCGTCGAGATCGGGATCGTTGATCAGGCCCTTCCAGCCGACAGTGGTGCGCGGCTTCTCGAAATAGACCCGCATCACGATCTCGAGCTGGTCGGCGAGGTCCTCGCGCAGCTTGGCAAGCCGCTCGGCGTAGTCGAGCGCGGCTTTGGGATCGTGCACCGAGCAGGGGCCGACCACGACCAGCAGACGGTCGTCCTGGCCGTTGAGGATGGCATGGATGGCGTTGCGCGCCGCCATCACCACACGGGTGGCCGTGAGCGTGCGCGGGACTTCCCGCATCACCTCATCCGGCGTGCTCAGCTCTTTCAGTTCGCGGATACGAAGATCGTCAGTCGTGCTCAGCACGGCGGCTCCTGTTTGTTTGAACCTGCCGGCAATAAAAAAGCCGCCAGGTCTGGCGGCTGTTCGGACGTTTGCTTCAATATTTCAGATTGAGCGCGATCCTCCTGCCGCCAGCGAGCTGTCGTAGCTAAAGTACCAAAAATAGCTGGTGGCGACGGTGATCATGGAGGCCATATAGCGTGCCGTTGGCGCCTTGTCACCCCCCAATCGGCCCGGCAGGTGACGAGACCCCTCAGGTGTTGCTGTTGCGTGCCGCCAGGGCCATGCCGATCAGGGTGGCGCCGCCGAACAGCAAATTGATCCCGACCAGCACGCCGATCGCCCATTCCGCCGAGCTTGGCAGCCCCGTGATCACCATGAATGCGATCGCGATGTCGACGAGGCCGGAGATCAGCAGCCACGACCAGCGGCCGCTCAGCTCGCGGCGGTGCTCCAGTGCGTACATGATGGTGGCGACGCCTTCGGCGAGGAAGTAGGCGCCGAGCACGATGGTCAGTGTCAGCACCGCCTGCATTGGCCGCGCCAGCAGCAGCATGCCGGCGAGCACGGCGAGCGCCGCCGAAATCAGCGACCACCAGAAGCCCGGCGTGGCGCGCGCCCAATAGGTCACGATCAGCCCGCCGATACCGCTGATCAGGAACATCCAGCCGAGGACGATCGCGACGGCGAGACTTGCGAGCGGGGGCAGGATCAGCGCGGCGATGCCGAGCACGGCGAGCAGGATGCCTTCGAACAGGAAAGCCTTCCAATGCGCTTTCACCGTCTGGCTCATCGCGGATTGCAGCCGTGTCAAATCGTCGGGCGCTGGCATGGAGACCTCTACGTCGCAGCAGATGCGTCTAATTTAGTATGCGCGACCAGCGCTGGCCACCCGCCGCTCAACTGCCGCCGTGCGCGGACGAAAAACCTTCGCCGCTGGTGCGAACACGGTTGCGCCCGAGAATGTAGATCGCGATCGTGACGATCAGAAGCGCGAGGCCGAGCAGGATCGAGACGAAGCCGATCGGGATCAGCGCCAGCGTCAGATTGCGCTCGGGATTGATCAACCAGTGATGGATCGAGGTGAGCACGAAGGCGAGCCCGAGAAAGCCGACGCCGCCGCCGGCGAGCAGCAGCGCCCACATCCGCCGCAACTGGCTGAGCCGCTCCCGCGCAATTTCGGTCCGGGGCGCATGGTGGCGCGCGACGCGCCGGACCAGGCGGATGGCGAAGGCGATCGAGCTGAAACCAATCAACAGGCTGGCAGCGCCCAGCCACATCCGCAGCGTCGGATCGAGGTCCGGCATCCTCTGCAACGTCAGCAGCGGGAAGTCGAAGGCCGAATGCAGCGCGAGCGGGCCTGCGAAGATCAGCAGGCGGCTGGAGAGGCGGGCCCAGTCGCGGTTGTGGCGGTTTGCGCCGAGTGCGGTGCCGGCGCGGGCGATCGTGAGATAGGCGCCCGCGATGATCCCGAGTGCGCCGTGGAACGGCACCGTCAGCACGCTGCGCAAGGCGGCGAGCGAGCGCCACATCTCGGCATGCTGGACCAGGTAGGCGAGGTTCTCGTAGGCGGCGAAGCCGAGGCCGACGGCCGCACCATAGACCACGGTGTCCATCGGATTGGCGAAGGTCCGTCGCTTGGTCGAGGAGACCAGCACGATGGCGATCACCTTGACCGCTTCCTCCGGCAGCGCGACGCCGAAGATCGAATGCATGGCCAGCGCCGCCCAGGGATTGTCAGGGGCCGCGACCATCTTGGCGAAGGGGGCGCGGGCAATGCCGAGCAGCGAAATGCTGGCCGCGCCCAGCAGGAACGCGGTCCAGACCTGGGCTGGCGGCCCCGGACGCTCCTCGGCGGCAATGACGAGCCACAGCATCAGCAGCGCCGGGGCGATGGCTGCAGTTCCGATGACGGTGGGTAACGCTTCAATCAGGTACATCGGCGCCGAAAATAGGTTCCCTTGCCCGGCTTATCTACTTTTGCCGATGCGACCATGTGTCATGTGCTGGCTGTCCGCTCGATTAACAAGCGGAGCAGCCTGCGTTCATCGGGACCGCTACGTGTAGAATACGAGCGCAATCAATTGCATGACACGGACAACTCGTCGTCGATGGCAACAGGCGCGTGTCCGCAATCGGATCGCGATTGGTCAGTCAGATCAAGGCAATGTGCAGGTTTCTTCGATTCACGATGCACGCGCGCGGGCAGCGAGTCCAGAGGCCGGATTGCCTCCGTCCAGACAATGGTCGGCCGCGCATCGGCCTAGTCACGCTTGGTTGTGCGGCCGCGCCGCGGTGAGGCGATGCGGCGGGCTCGCGCCTGCTCCAGCTCCCAGAAGGCGCGTACGAGGCACGTGCCAAGGCAGGAGACGAGGAGCAACAGCAGGAAGGCCTGATCGACGGGAGGGATCTGTGTCATGGCGTTGATTAAGCAACGCACATGCCATCTGTTCCCGAGGCGGCCTGCGCGCCGCGCAGCCACGCCTCCCGCGAAACGCTGCTTGCGCGGGCTCGAATCGCCGGATGTCGCGTCCCGGGTTCAGTGGGTGGTGAATGGCGGCGGGACGCCGGGGGCGATGTCGAAAGTGCCGAGGTGGAATTCCTGGCCGATGGCCTCCTCCAGCTCGGCGGCATGGTGCGAAAGCAGCGTGAACGCGGCTTGCGGGTAGTGCTTCCAGATATCGAGATCGCCGGCCGTGATCGTCAGCCAGCCGAAGGTGTACATGTAGCGTCCGGGCTCGGTGACCCGGCCGACCCTCTCCCAGGTGATCTTGTCTACGGTGAGCCTATCAACCGTGTACTTGTCGACTGCCATTCGGTCCCCCGATCGCAAGTCTGCAAATGACGTCCGGCCTTGGGCACGGACGTTCAAAAGCTGATCCCGCAAATGGGGCCGCGATAGGGCAGCAGTGCGGAGGCAGGGCGGCCGGAGCAGGGCCGCTGCTTGCCGCCTCAGCGCGCCGTCGTGGCCGCCTGCGCGTCGGCCTCGGACGCCAGCTCCAGCTGACGGTGCGAGGCGTGGAACACGTCGTGGACGAGGCCGATCTTCTCCATGCCCAGAATGATCAGGCCGTTGAGATCGATCTCCCACCAGGCGTGCGAGATATAGGCGTCCCGCGGGAAGCGGTGATGGTTGTTGTGCAGACCCTCGCCGAAGGTGAGGATCGTGGTCACGAACTCGTTGGTCGAGGCGTCGTCGACCTCGAAGCGGCGATAGCCATAGGCGTGGCAGACCGAGCCGGTGAGCTGGCTGGTGAGGATCAGCAGATAGGCGCGCAGCAGGCCGGAGAACAATACGCAGCCGATCATGCTGTGCACGCCGCCGAAGGTGTAGCCGACCACGCCGGGGATGAAGACGGCCGACATCCCGTACCAGACCCAGCGCGTGCGCACGAAGAACATCGCGATGGGATCGGCGAGGATGTCCTTGGCATAGTATTCGTTGTCGGTGGTCGCCTGGTCGAACACCCAGCTGCCCTGGGCGTGCAGGAAGCCCTTGAACGCGCTGACATAGCGATTGCCGAAGCCGTCGAATTGCGGGCTGTGGGGATCGCCGACGTCATCGGCATACAGATGATGGCGGCGGTGGTTGGCGACCCATTTAGCGATCGAGCCCTGCACGGCCATCTGCGCGATGGCGCAGAAGAACACGCGCATGATCGGGCCGGTGCGGAAGCTGCGATGGACGAACAGGCGGTGCATGCCGGCGCCGATGCCGAACGTGGTCAGCGCGAACATCCAGGCAAACGTAAACAGCTCGACCTTGCCGACGCCCTGGGTGATGGCCCAGATGATGCCCGCGACGGCGCCGACATAGAGAATGCCGAGCAGCAGATAGCTCTCGCGCAGCTTGGCCTGAACGAGCGGGCCTTCGGTGACGACGCCGGGTGGAAGCTGCGGCTTGGCCGGGGTGACGGTGCTCTGGGCGATCTCCGCCGGGGTGAGCCCGGCATCAGCGATGGACATTCCAGGACTTCCAATACTGGGGGCCCGCAATGATTGCGGACGTACTGGTCCACACCCTACCGTGCGAGGGTGTCCACCTCCAGCGTTTAGTTAAAATTGAGTTAAAATCGATCCGGCAGGGTTCAGGCCGACTGCAGCAGAGGCTGGCGCACGATCAGGCGGACGAGGTCGTCCCGCTGCTGCTTTTCGGCAAACTTGACCGCAAAGCCGTTGTCGAATTTGCGGATGACGCGCCCGACGCAGGCGCCGACCGCAAGCGCGGTGCCAACCGGCGGATCGTATTCGCAGGATATGGCGACGCCGGCTGTGGAGACGTCGATGATGAAGCAGGGATGGGTGCTGCCGTCGGCCAGCGTCAGGAAGGTGTGCGAGACCTGGGGCACAAAGCGCGCGTCATTGCGCAGCTCCTGGATGCTGGCGTCCTTCTGCTTTTTCTCGAGCCAGGTCAGTTTTTCCGACATCCAGGCCCGCCGTGCCCGCGTCATGTCGAGTTCCATCAGGAAGCCCGCCTTCAGCGTCGCGCTGATGGTGCACTGGAACTCGCCGAAATCCTGGAAGTAGGAGGTCACGCGCTCGCCGACCTTGCCGACGACAGGCACGTCCACGATCATGCGGAAGGGCGAGACGCGCTTGGTGCGGCAGGCGAAGGCGCGCAGCTGGCCCTCGCAATCGTACCAGCGGGGCAGCGAGTAGCTCCCGCTGACCGTGACTTCCACTGCGCGCTGCCTGAGGAACTCTGCGACGGACATTGATCGCCAATCGTGTTTCGGAGTGTTTCCGTAGATTCACGTAGCGTTCAAATTCTAAGCAAATGATACCGCCGCTCATGAGCAGGGGTAAATTTCCGGTAAATGCACGGGCGGCATAAGGTCTCGATTGCGAGGCGTGCAGGTTCACATCCGCGTCATTGCGGGCCGTGATACCGCTACGTGCTCCGGCATTTGTCGATGATGCCGTTGGCCCAGTCTATGTCGTCGAGCGACCAGTTACCGAGCAGCGTGATGATCGCTTCACGGCGGTACAAATGCCGCTCGCGCCTGGAGGTCTGCCGATAATCGATGCCGTCCTGGCGCGCCAATGCACGCGACACGATCGCGATCTGTCGCAGCTTCTGCGGCTCAAGCAGGCTCATCTCTCACCGCGTGGCATGCCGTTGGTTCTGACGAAGGTGTTGGGACTCGGCAGCCTCGAAGTTAGCCGCGCCGGCTTACGGAGACCTGACGGCGCTTCAACGGCCGAGCAGGCCCACGGCCGCGAGCCGCCGGATCAGATGAACTTGACGCCGGCCGACTTGCCGCGGCGCCAGACCACCTGGCAGCTCCGCCCGGTGCGGGCATCGCGCGCAAAGGCCATCCGGATCACGCCCGGGAGCTGGCTGGCGTCCTCGTCCATGGTAATCCTGGCGCCGGTGTCCGAGATGTCCTGGACCAGGCAATGCCGCGCCGCGAATCCGCCGGCCAGCGTGATCCAGGCATGCTGCGACAGCAGCTTGCGGGCTGCGCGCTTCTTGGGCTGTGGCATCGGCTCAAAATCTCCGGCTCCAGCGTTACCTCCGGGAACCCTAAGAAACCGTTGAAATCGCCTCCGAATAATCCCGGGGGCGGCGCTATCCACCGGTTCCAAAAGACCGCTCCGAACGGCTTGCCCAAGCGCGCAAAGGCCACTATACGTTCGCCCGCTGCAGCCGCCGGGCACGACTCGTGCGGCCCATGGCCGTGCCGCCTGACAGCGGTGGGGCCTTGCGTTTGCTCCCTTCGTCTATCGGTTAGGACGCCACCCTTTCACGGTGGAGAGAGCGGTTCGATTCCGCTAGGGAGCGCCAATTAAATCAATCACTTAATGCTTCGATCTGCTGCCGTGTCCAACACATGGCCAATATACACGTATGGACTCTGCTCTACGCGGCCGCGCTGATCCCGCTCGTGATCGGCTGCCTTCTCGCGACGAAGGGCCGCCGCAGCCAATGGATCGCCGCACTTAACGCTCGCGATGGTTGATCGTTGGCATGCGACTCGTCCATTCTGCTCAAATGGCCCGAAAACCACCCAGTACTCCCAAATCGCCTCCACCGTTCTCCCCGTCGGAAAAGCAGGCGATTGTGCGCCGCCTGGAGGGCCGGATAACTGAGCTCAATGGGCTCGATACGACCAAACTGACGGCGGGCGATGACCATGAAGTCGAGGCCTTGCAGAACCGCATTCGCTCGACGCTGGCCGACATCTATGGTGAGGAGAGTTCCGAATACGAGCGCTTGGGCGTAGCCTGCTATTTAGACCCGACGACGTACTTCCTTCAGCTTGCCGGCAACTCGACGGGCCCGAGCGTCAGCGAGATACGGCAAGGAGTTGATAAGAGAAGGAAGCGAGCGATTGCACTGTTGCAGGGCGAAGTCGATGCCCTGAAGGAAAGCATCAGCTTTGCAGCCCCTGCGGCTTCCGGCGCTCCACCGTCAGTGAAAGCTGCGCCGTCTGCAAGCGATGAGGTCTTTATCGTTCACGGCCGCGACAGCCCCGCCAAGGTCGAAGTTGCGCGCCTGATCGAACGCGCCGGGCTCAAAGCTGTAATCCTGCACGAGCAGGCAAACCAAGGGCGTACTATCATCGAGAAGTTCGAGGCTCACGGTGGTGCAGCCGGCTTCGCAATCGTGGTCCTTACTCCTGACGACGTGGGCGGCTTGGATCAAAATAGCCTGCAACCGAGAGCTCGACAGAATGTCATCGGAGAAATGTTCTGGTTCGCAGCGAAGTTGGGTCGTGATCGCGTTTGCGCGCTGAGGAAGGGCAACATTGAATTGCCATCTGACTTCGCCGGTGTCGGATATACCGACATGGATGACCGCGGCGCTTGGAAGCAGGAGTTGCTGCGTGAGCTTGCAGCGGCCGGTTACAAGAATTTGGATTGGGGAAAGGCCCTGGCGTGAAGAACGAGGGCGCGGAATCCCCGCGCTCCTCCGCCTGTCGCACGTACCCACGACGTGCAGTAGTTCGTATGCGTTCCGAGCCACCAGTAATCGATAATTTGACTCGGTGCGTTCGGCAGCATCGTTGGGCGAATGCCTAGTCCTGTCCGACGCCACACCCCGACCCACGCCGACGGCCGGCTGATGAAGATCTCGTTCGGCGAAATGCGCGCAATGGGTTTGCGCGGTGTCTTGGTCTATTGCCATTGCGGGCACCACGTCGCGCTGAGCGCCGATCGTTGGCCGGACGAGATGCGGCTGTCCGACCTCGAGCCGCGGTTCGTGTGCCAGGGCTGCGGCAACCGCGGCGCTGAGGTGCGGCCCGACTTCGAACGGGGTGATTTGCGGCTCGCGATTTGGGGGTATCGAGGCGCGACATGACCAAAGGCTGGGGGCGGCCTTTCGAGGAGCCGATCGCGGTCGACGGCCGCAAGCTGACGACGCTGCGAGACGCCGGCGAGTATATCGCGGCCTTGCCGAAGAAGGAGCACGCGGCCCCGGAGTGGCAGGCCGCAATGCAGGCGCTGATCCTGGTGGCGGAGAGCGGAGGTCCGACGATGCTAGCCCGGATTGGCGTGGTTCGAGCCCTGAACCGACATTTCGTTCCCGAATTGAATCCCAAGGGCAAAGAGCCGCATTGGGGCCGGCGCAAGCTGAAGAGGGATCAATGACCGTCTTCGTATACGTGAATACCTCCAAGCAGGTCGGCGATGTCGATCACATCAAGGTCTTTGCTACGGTGGAGGCCGCGGAAATCTGGTTCGAGGAAAACGACCCCGAGGGCGTAGCGTTCGAATACGACGTGATAGGCCCGCCAGCGTGAACCGCGTGATCTGTGACCCGGTCCCACGGGAAAAACCGCAGCGCGGTTCCAGCCCCACTGCGGCATTCCCGGACAACTAAAAATTGACTGATGCTTAAATCGCGCCGGTGTTCTCACAGTAGAACACCCCGTTCCGAAAATGGATTCCGTACAACTACTGGAGTAAGCGGTTCTACCCATTGTCGTTGGAGCGCAAACATGGCACGGCTCGCTTTCCAGCCCCCATTGCTCCCGGCTGCCGATCCAATTGCGGATCAGAGCGCCGAGAGTGCTAGGCCCGCCAGGTGACCGGCGGGCCTTTTGCTGTCACCGTCTCAGTCTCCGACGGTGCGTCATCAGCCGCTGCCGGTCGCGCTTCCTGTGGATTCGGCGCCGGCGCTTCATTGCCTATGCTCCGGCAGCATTTCCTGGATGGTTTTGAGCACGAGCTCGCGCTCAGTCTCCGACAGGCGAGCCAACTTGTCCGTGAAGCTGGATGGAGACAGCGCGACGGTTCGGCCCCGTCGCTCGTCCATCATCTGCTTCAGGCCCTTGAGGCAGCCGTCGAGCATCCAGTCGTAATTGATGCGGTGACGCATGCAGTAGTCGGCGAACTCGCCTGACATGGTCCGCCCAACCTTTGGAGGCGCCTCCAGCCCAATCTCTATCGCGAGCCAGAGGAGGCGCCTGTTGATGTTGCGCGGGCTGCTGGCGCCGTCCGAGCCGAGCCGGCCCAGGGGCGTCTCCCGGCTCTTCTGAAGCCGCCTAGCTGCGTTGCGGCGGCGGGTGATGGCCCGGCGGCTGGGCTTCTGCTTTGACGTCGCCATGCTCAGGCCTCCGCCGAACGTGTTGACTGTGCCGAGGCGATGGCGGCGCTCAGCCTGGCCTCCGCTTTGGTCAGGAGCTCCGCGCGCGCCGCGGCGTGCTCCCGGTCGCGCTGCAGCTGCTCACGGATGTTCCGGAGCTTTGTCTGTGCCTTGGCGACGTCGCACCGGACGTCCCGCACCAGATCGGCCGCCGGCGCCTCGAGGATCAGGCTGTAGCTACGGAAGACGTAGGTGTGCATGCTGGCGGCCGATCGGGGCCGTCCGGCCGGCTGCAAGTCGATCTGGACGACATTCTCCGGCGGCAGCGCGCTAACCCGGACATAGGCAAACGAGGGATTGCCCAGCGGCGCGTGATTGCGGCCTGGGAAGGTGATGACGTTAGACATAGTGGTGCTCTCGGTTTCGGCCGATCAAAGCCGTCGCCGGTGACAGACCGGCAGCCGGGGGTTGATCACCAGCCGAGAAGACTGGTCGAGACGCTTTTAAGGGTTGCCCCTCTGGACAGCACGCTCGCCCCCGGCCAATATGGTCGGGTTCGGAGCCGCGCCGCCAAGCGCGTCCGTTAGAGCCTTAAAGGCTCGTCAGCCGCCGCCCAACGCTGCCAGGCGTCAGGGCAAATTCCTGCCAGGGAATGCGGCTCTATTCTCGGTCCGGGTGATCAAACCCAACTGCCAGTCCACCATGATTTGGTGAATTTTGTCTATCCCCTCGACGGGACCCTTAGGCGCATTTGCAATCCAGAGGTTCCGTGCTATCCCCGGTTGATTTCCGGGGCGAAACCGATGGCGAAGAAGGCTGGGCCGAAAAAGAAAAAGGTGCTCGACCGCCTGCCAAATGCTCCATTGGCCGAAGTCGTTTTCGAGCTTCGTTGGAAGTTGCAGGGCGCCCTGCCGATTATCACGGATCCAGGAATTCATCCGCTTTTGGCGGCATTCACTCCTAGGGCGGCAAAGGCAGGATTTCCACTGATCAAAGACATGGCGCGCCCAGAAGAAATCGTCGGCCACTCTGTGTGCCGGCGATACTTCACGGCGCCGGACGCGAGCTTTCCTATCCTTCAAATCGGTCCGGGCGTTTTTGCCAGCAACCAGTCGTCTGAGTACACGTGGGCGTCGTTTCGCGCACAGACCCTTCGAGGTTTGAAGATCCTTTTGGACAGCTATCCGACGTTGCAGGGCTTTCCATTCGAACCGGTGCATCTTGAACTGCGGTACATAGATGTCTTCGACGAATCGTTGCTCAATACGCTGGATTTCCTTGAATTTGCCAATGCAGGCACACATCTAAGCCTACAAGTTTCGGAATCGCTATTCCCAACGGGCGTCTTTGAATCTCAGTCGGAAGGGCGCGTGCAAATTCAGCGCCCACTCAAGAGAGGTGGGCTGTTCCTTGTCGATCTTGCTTCGGCACAGCTCAATGTCCCAAATGGCAAAACCGCTCTACGCCTCGAATCAAAGGTGATGCTGAGGGACAACATTCCGAAATTTCGCGGCGCTCGGTTTCTCTCTCAAGTTGAAGAGTGGCTTGAGAGCGCGCACAATGTCACCAGCCCATTCTTCAAGCGCTTTATGCGCCCCGCCGTTCTAGAAAAGTTCAATTGACGAATGATGGAATTCTCAACAGGCCTGACGGCAATCGAGATCGAGAGTCAGTTTGATGACGTTTCCGCTGGAACGTCGATCGTCGACTCTGGACAGGCGCTGCGGCGCATCCGACCTCGATCGCGAGGAGCCGAAGTTGCGACCGAGAGCCTGCCCATAGCAATTGCGGAGAACTGGACGAAATTGCAAGCGTCAGGGCTGTCGCGGAAGTTCTACTCAAGACTGTTGCGCCTTGCGGCCGATCGATACCAATCTATCGGGCCCCGAGGATCCGAAAGACTTCGCTCCTCGTCTCTCTCTGATTTCCTTGATCTGTGGTCGCGGATTAGAAGCGAAGCGGTGGAGCCCGAGATTTCGCTTTCGTCTGATCAGTCTCTAACGGTGGAGTGGTTCAAATCACCCGATGAGCGATTGGACATTAAATTCGGACGCACGGCCGTGCTTTTTGGCCTCTTGAACAAGGGGCATATTCTTGAAGGCGCCGAGAATAAAGAACTCGTTGCGATGATTTTATTGAGCCACAAAGCGAAGCCGCTGCAATGGCGCGCCGTCGGTTAGATAAGCCAACCTTCGCGGCCACCTCAAGATTGGCCCGGTACATCTTCGAGGAGCACCGACTTTCAGGACGGCGCGCTGCCGTGACCGCCTTTGAGCCGGACCACATCAACTCGTCCGAGACCATCGCAAACAGCCACCTTTCCGTAAACTCCACGGAAGTCGAATCCCTCGATCAAATCGCCGACTATCACCGGCTAAACTGGCAAGACGGCAAGGGAAAGGCGGCGCTTTGCGTTCATACGGTCTTCGAGTATTGCGATGTGGCGCGAAAGAGTGCCGTTGCTGTCGAACATAATTCCGAAGGGATCTGGGAATTCAGAGACTACGACGGAAAAGCGGCTGAAGCTTATCGCCATCGTCCGGTAATGCCGGCAGCAAAAAACCCGTTGGGTTCAAAATCTCATTGTGGCGTCGAATTCGTCCGAGCCCTCGACGAGTATAGAGCAACGCAATTTGCGCGGCGGCTATCCAGTAAGGGGCGATTCCACCTCTTTTGAGGTCGCTTCGTGCTCACCCCTTGCGCTCGCCCTCCGGTTGCGGAACGATGAGCGCCAGAGAGATTCACTGGAGCCTGCGATGTCAGACGAGGCGAGAAAAATACTCGATGCCGTGGACGCAAAATTAGCGGTTGCTCGGAAAGGATGGCGTGACATGCGCTCTCCTGAACACTTCCAGGCCGGGCTATGGAATGCAGCTGTCTTCGGTCGAAATGCGACGTTTACCCTGCAAAATCTGCGGAGCGCGGTAAAGAATTTCGACGATTGGTATGGTCCGAAGCAGTCTGCCATGAAGGCGGATCCCGTAATGACCTACTTCGTCGAATATCGAAACAAGATCGAGAAATCGGTTGCGGATTCTACCACTGCATCTGCTTCGCTCTCCTTCTCGACCGAGGAGCTTAGAAAGGCGATGGGAAGACCGCCGCCAAACGCAAAGAGCTTCTTTATCGGGGATCAATTCGGAGGCAACGGCTGGGAGGTCGTGATGCCGGACGGCTCGATAGAGAAGATCTATGTCGATCTGCCAAAGGAGATAGCCAGCACAAAGGCCCATCTTCCTGCTGCGCCCGGCGATGCAGATAGAAGCGCAAACGAACTTGTCGACGAATACCTGACCAAGCTGGAAGCACTTGCAAAAGAGGCTCGATCCACATTCCTTTGATGCTCGGCAAGACTGCCATCATATCGTCACCGCTGCCCGCTCGTGCTCGATCAATCGCGGCGCGGGCGCGCCGACGGCGATCTGCGGCAGAGATCCAACGGTGTAGATCACGATCTGAAGGCCGCCCGCCATTTTGGGCCGTCGGCCGTGGCAGTGAGCGCGCGGACGTCAACGTCCACGCTTCGCATCATCGCACGATATCAAGCGTTCCGCGATGCAGGTTCGAACAATCCCGACTTGCCAACCGCGCTGGATCGGTAGGGTGGCAGGGGGCGCCGAAAGCAACGCGCAATCTAGCCTAGAAAACTCTTTGATTTCATCCCAACTTAAATATGATGCAAAAAAAGGGACGATCGGGGGAGGCTCAGCCGTGAGTGCTAATTCGAGTCCAAATCTGGAGCCATCTTGGGTTGATAGAATAGCGAACAAGTACTTTGCTGCTTGGGTTTGGTCGATTGTTATCGGGATATGTACGAGAACTGGACTCTGGTGTCCTTTTCAACCCGTGAACCGAATATATGGCCGCAGGCAATTTCATTTGTTCCGATTATTGAACGTTCCTTTGACCTAGACTCTCCAACTGACACCGGATTGAAATCGATTGCGCTCGTTTCGGAAGGGCAACTTCGTAAATTTCGCTATCGATATCCTAATGCGAGCTCTTCCAAGTCGCTGGCCCTAGTCCCCACAGATCTCAAGCAACATCCCGACGCGATCGCGTTAGCGTTGCCGAAGGATTCTCAAGAATTGGCTGTTAAGAGAGGCCAACTGTCGGTGCCTTCGCCATTGGCGCAAGATGAGCCCGTATTTCCAGCCGTCTCTCCTAATCCAAGTATCCAGTTTCTTGAGGTGAACTATCAGGTCCCTCCGACAGACTTCCAAAGGTCAGTCGTCAAATGGGGCGTGAAGTTATTGGCGGCATTTCTGCCAATCGCGGGGCTCTTTTTCCTCAGGGAAGACCAAATTCGCAACAACCGCCTTAGGTGGTCGCTCATCATCGGTGGTACGACAGTTTTCGTCGTCGTCTTTGGCCTTATTATATGGGCGGCATACAACTCCAACAATCGCGAGGACGTTGTTGGCGAACTCGTACTTTTGCTCGGAAGCGGCGCCATCAGCGCAGGTATGTTTTTCTCCAAAACGGACAAGCCCGGAGCACCGGTCGCTCCTACCGGTTAGTTGCCCTCGAAGCATCTAAGAACGTCATGCACCGCCGGTTCCGAGACCGCGCTGCCGATGCTGTTGATGGTGCCGCTGCCGAACGCCATCGATCCGTCCTTAGTTCAAGTCCACGATCCAGTGAGATCGTGCAGCGTTTGCCGCGGTCCATCAAGGCCGTTAGCGGCAGCGCTCGCTATGATCGCACGCAAATGCGCGGCGTCTGCCGCCTTGATCGCGGCATCGTAGGCGGGCCACGCCGCGGGCGTGTTGTTGTAGGCCAGCTTTGCTGCTCCGAGTGCGCTCTGGCGCGCGGATTCCGCAGCGATCACGTTGCTCTTGTGCGCACTCTCTTGGGCCGGTGTCGTCGATGGCATTTCGCTCTCCTCGTTTCGATCAATGACCACATGCTGCGTCGTGGGCACGACGCATGCTTGGATTAAGCTGTGCGAACACGTCGAACTTCCTCGCCATCATGTCCAACGCGTTGGGAATTGGCCCATAGCCGAGCTTCTGAATTTCGAGAAACAGCTCATAACCATCGTCGTCCATGGGCTCGACCATCGAGATGACGTCAGCCGTGACGACGCTGTCTGTCAATTTCTCCAGGTGCGTCAAAAAATCGAGGCGCATCTCGGCTCGCATCTCGCTTTGAAGTGCTCTCTTCGTAACACTCACGCAGACCAGTACATGCCGATGTCCGTGCGTTGGCATCATGCGGCCTCGTCGTGTTCGATGATTTTCGGCCCCGGCAGTTGCGGCATGAAGCGCGCCGTCAATTCCTCGATGCGCTCGAGGACGCGCGCAGCATCGCCGGCCGCAAGCTTTACTTCGCCCTCGACCTTTAGCACAGCGGTCGACTGCACCGGCGTCACGCGATCCATGACGATGCCGAGCGCGCGGCCGTGATCTTTGTGCTTGGGGTCGTCGAGCAGCTTACGCAACGCGCGCACCGCGGCAGGGCCGAGCGTCGTGAGATAGCTCGTGCTGACCTCTGCGATCGCGGCCTGGATCTTGGGGTCAGTGGAAAGCTGATGCCCCATCTGCGACAGCGACTGGCGCGAGCTCGTCGCCGTGCCGTAGCCGGCTGCCCGGGCTGCAAAGGTGCGCGAACCGTGCGTCTTTGGCGCGAGAAAGAGGGCGTGAACGAATGCACGCTGCTTGTCGCTGAGCGCCAACATTGCTGGGCCGTGCTTTAGTTCGTCGTTCACAGCATCCTCAGTTCAGCACAAGCGCACTTCGCGCACACGACCGCCGATCGGCATGAAGCCGGCCGGAATCTCTTCCTGCTCGCGCGCGCGGGTCTGCACGAATTCGAATTGACAGGCACCTTGCGGCACGGGCTCGGCGACGATGGTGATCGTCCGCTCCTCGTTGGTCTTCGGGTTCACCACATCAAGCTGGAAAATCATGCGGTTGCCTCTTTGATGCCGCCGGTGAGAATGATGTTGGCGAGGGTCATCTTGCGAGCTTCCTCGGTGCCGCCTTTCAAATAGCGCGTGACAAACTCCGGGTTGCTCATGGCGTCCTTCTTCCAGCGCTCGGTGGCCTCGTACTCGGCCTTGGTCACCATGTGACCGGTGAGCGTTTCCTTGATGATGCGATCGTCGATGCCACGCTCGCGCAGCATTGCGGCTGTGCCTGCCATCTCGCGGTGCCCGGATGAAGGCATGTCCGGCATCAGGCCTGACATCGCGATGTCGACGTGATCACCCTTAGCGACGATCTCGTGCAAGTCGCGAAATTCCTGCAATTGCGGCTGCCCGCCGGACAGAAAAGATGCGGTCCATTTCGGATCGGACTTGAGTTGATCCAGGCGAGTTGCGGCTTCCGAAGGCGTTGCCGGCAATGCGGGAACTTCGGGGATAATCGGTTGATCAGTCATGCGGCGACCTCATCGGGTTCGGGCGCGTGGATGTTCTTCAGGCCCGCCGACGTGCAGGCCACCGCGTAGCGCGCGACGACCTCAGGCCGGAGCAGGTCAGCCTTGGTCAAACCGCCCTTCATCGGATGCGCACAACGGATATCGCCGGTCAGGACGCAACCCTTCTCACTACACGCCTTGCAGCAATCAACAGCCGTGATGCCGGCGATCGCATCGGCGTCGCTCATCGTGAACCCATCAAAGGCCGGCAGACGCGGAAGCGGCGGCGGTGTGGGCTCGCGCGGCGCTTCAGGCTCAGCCGTGACGAGAGCCTCCACTGGCTGCCCGGCGGCCATCTCGACGAGAGCCTCGCCGAAGGAAAGGCGTGATGCGGCTTCCTGGGCAAGCGGCGAGGGCGCCCCCGTCATGTCGGCCTGGCGCATCGCGGTCTCGTTCAGATGTTCGATCTGCTGCGAAACGGTCGCGATAATCGCCGCGTGCGCGGCCTTGAACTCGGTCATACCCTCCGGCATGGCCTCGGGCTTGTTGCGCACCATCTCCTGCACCGGCTTGGCGAACGGCAGAAGCCAGCGGCCAACGCCGTCCTTGCGATCAGGCGCAAGCCGCCACATCTCGGCGACGATCAAGTTCTCACAGGGGCCGAAGATTGCGCCATAGGCGCCGTGAGGCCCGACAGCCATCTGCGGAACATTGCAGCCGGTGGGCACCGCGACCACGGCCCGCTGCGTCGCCTCCGAGTATCTGCCGAATGCGTCGGCCATATCAGCAGCCGCCTTCAACACGCCTTCCATCGCGGCCTCGCGCGCGGCAAACGCCTTCTGAAATTCCCCAAGCTGCTCGGTTCGCATCGCAGTGGCGGCATAAACGTCGGCGATGCGATCCACCTTTTCGGCAAGCACGAGCGCGCGCCGGAGCTCATCCACGCGACGCTCGGCGGCCTGGATGCTCGAGCGATGCGCCGTCAGCGCCTTGCGCGCGCCGGGCTTCTCCTCGACGTCGTCGAGCGTCAGCGCGGCGACCTCGGCGTCGAGTGCAGCAAGTTCCGCCTCGGCGGCTTCGAGCTTCTGGCGAACGGCGGGCGAGCGCATCGTGGTCATGCTGCAGCTCCTTGCTCGGCGCGGCTTTTCAAGGCTTCCTGCAACAGGACACGAATCTCTGCCGAGAGGCGGCGATCCGATGCTTTCGCCTCGGCCTCCAGCCGCTGTCGCAACTCGTCCGGAACGCGAACCGGAATTGATGGCACGTCGCTGCTCATGGCATCGTCCTTTCGTTTCACCGATGATCGCTGTATTCGTCGCTTTCACAAACGCCCATTTGGGCGGCGCCTGTCGCGCACGGCAGAAACGCCAGATGCAACGCGCCGCACAGCTTCTCGATCGTCGAAGCCGTCGGCCGGCGATCTCCGCACGCGAGTTTCGAAAAATAGCCTTCGCCCAAGCCGGCGATCTCATCGACCTCCCGATGGCTCAGACCGAGCGCACGAGCGCGGTCCACGAACACGGCGACGAAACCAGGTGCGGTGCGGATCGGATCAGCCACGGGTGCGCCCCTTGCGACACGCAGCGAAACGCCACTTTTGGGGACCAGGGCCGCGAAAGAATTGGTGGTCGTCGATAATTGGCGACGACTGGGAAATTCCCCCCAGGGGGGTGCTTTTGGAAAATCGAACGGACGCAGTAGGCCATCGGGCCGCAGATCGCGCGCATTCTTCCACTGCCAGATCCACTGCGTTACGCGCGTATTTTAGTGTCCTTCCACGCGGGATATTGGACAACCCTTGGACATCAAGGACCGCGCGCACTGATCCTGCTGGGATATTTGTCGCCGCACTCCACCTTGTCGAAGTGGAGCGTTGATTTTCATTGCCGTATGGCTTGAGGATGCACACGCTGGCGCATCGCTCGTGACAGCGTTGATCGGGGATTTTCCAAGTCGATCGCGAGATTTCGGGTATCAATAGTTTCGCTTGAAGAACGAGCTCAATCCCGCCCTCTGTCACCACTGACACCAGTTGGCACCACTCGTTTCCATACAGCCTATAAAAGCACCACTTGCTCACGTCTAAGGACATAGTGGTGACAGTGGTGACACTGGTGATCATGCTTGTTTCTCAACTACTTCGCGTGTCACCACTTCAGCATTTGTCACCAGTTCAAGAGTGGTGACATTCGAGCCAGACGTCGTTCTGTCACCACTTGTCACCAGTTTGCGGTAGACCCAGAGGCGTTTGTCACCACTTCGGCGCTGGTGCCGAACATACCCAAGCGTCCTCAGCGATCGCGACACTCGGTTCATCTCGATCTGCGAGCAGCGCGACAGGTCGAGATGAAGGCCCTCCCGTAAAACCTTCTCGACGGTGACGTCCATTTCTCCCCTGACGTATCGCTCGATAGCAGCGTCCCAGGGATCGCCAGCATAGCGGTCCCGCTGTTGCTCCTCGGCCTCTCTCGCAACCTCTGCCCCAGTGAGCCACCAGTGCACGCCCGCGTCGAAAAGTTTCTTTGCTTCCGCCCAGAGCTGATCGCGATCGCGAAGCAGAGCGTCCACGTCGATCTTCCCCACCTTGATGGGCCAGAAGCGTCGGCCGCCGGTTGCGTCCTTCAGGTAGTCGTCCGAATTGGTCGAGCCCCAGAAAACACAGGATCGCTGGCTCTCGATAACCCTGTTCCCGTACGGCGGCCGAAAGCGGTCGGTGGTCCGCGAGATGAAGGCCTTGATCCTGGAAACCTCGGCGCGAGACATGGCGTCGAGCTCGGAAATTTCGATGCCCCAGACGCCGCGTGTCTGCATCGCAGAGTCCTTCGATGCGAGGTCCGCGATCTCGTCAGTGAACCAGGGATGGAAAAGGGCTTTTATGGCGGTCGATTTCCGGGCGCCTTGGGGGCCTTCCAGGATCGGTACCGTGTCGACCTTGCATCCCGGGTCGTAGATGCGAGCCACCGCTGCCACGAGCACCGCTCGGCCGACCTGGTCGTGATAGGCACTTTGGTCGGCACCCAAATATTTGGTCAACCAGCCCTTAGATCGGATCACACCGTCGTGCTGCAGACCCTCGAGGTAGTCGATGACCGGGTGAAACTCGCGATCGTGGGCGACCGCCTCTACTGCTTGCGACATCGTCGCCACGTTGATGCCGATACCTTGCCGCTGCATCCAGTCCGCGGCCAGCAAGTCGTCCTGCGGCGTCCATGCGCGCGGATCCCATCCGGTGTCGATCTGCCAAGGCGGCGCCCGGTCAAGCATCGTCTGCATACCGAACGCATCGAACGACAACGCCCCCTCCCAGGCGGGGCAGTCGCGGAGCGCCGTTATTGAGTTGGCCAGAAGGGGCTTAGGTGCGCCGGACGGCGATAGGATCAACTGCTTGCGCCAAGTATCCTCGCTCACCTGAATGCCTCCGCGAGGATCGCCTGCGCTGCGTCGATGCCGATCTCCCGGATTACGCCGCTCGTCGCGGCAAACCTCCACAGGCCGTCCACCGCGGTCGGCTTGTCAGCGATCATGTGATTTTCAAGAAGCTTCGCGACTGCCCACGTGCGGGCTCGAAAGACTTCGATCGGATCGGCGGAGGCCGCCATGTTGCGGCGAGAAGCCTGTTGCGCTACATGCATCGGTGTGATCGATCTGCTGTTGAACAAAAGCGAGCGCCGCCCGGCCAGGGGCGGCGTTTCTCGTTTCAGGCGGCTTGATTGTCGAGTGACTTGGTCTGGGGCAGGGATGCCAGCCAGGCGCTTTCGTCTTCAATCGTGATCAGGGTCGCGCTGCCGACCTTACGGGCGTTGAGGCGCCCCTCCTTCAATTCGATGTAGACCTGCGACCTGGAGATCGAGTTGCGGGCAGCAAACTCATCCACTCGGAACGAGCGCTTCGAGGCCGTGAGAATCGTCGTGTCCATTGTTTTTCCATCCAAGGTGACGTGATGAACCGTGGACGGAATTGGACTGATTTGCAGGGGATCTTAGAGGGACATTCGATCGCTATTTTGAGGGTCGAATGTCCCGGCGGCGCTCGGCTGACCGCCGAGCATCGCGGACGGCGCGGCCGTCAGTCGTATCGCCGAAGGCGATCTCAGTTAGCGAAGCCACAACATCGTCTAGGTACTGGCCACAATTCTCCATGACCATGCGGCTGGTCATTCGCATGAATTCCTGCCGGTGTGAGCCTTCCTTCTTGCGGCCAACCAGCCGGTCAGCATCGTCGAGCAGGGTTTTCGCTCCCCGTCGCTTCCAGGCCGCGATTTCATATTGATCGGCATCATCATCCTTTTCGGCCGAACGGCGGGCGCGGGCAACCAGCGCTGGTGATTCTTCGAGGACGTGGCGTAGCCTGTCGGACATTTCGCAGACATGCAGCACGCCGCCAATGAAGGACTGAGCGGAAAGGCCTGGAACGGTCGTGGAGACCTTTTTCCAGATTTTATCGGCATCGGGATGCTCCTGCCAGCGATCGAGAATGGCGTGCATGAGCAGGATCTCTCGATCGTCTTCGCTTGGTCCAAGCTCGCGGCGATATGCCTCGATCTCTTGCTTGAACAACTGCTGCGGCGCCATGATCACGTTCCGTCCTGCAGCGCCGATACCTTTCCATCTTCGACGACGCCATACCGCGGCGCGCCGGCGCGGATAGCATCGGCGACGTAGCTGGGCGCCAGGTGGCCATAGTGCTTTTCGACCATCCGGGTGTCGCTGTGCCCGAGGTTCTTGGCCACCACCATCAGCGGAACGCCGTTCATAACTGCGTGGCTCGCCCAGGTGTGGCGCAGTCCGTGAAATCCTATCGGCGGATCGATCTTCGCCCGCGCGCAAGCCTCTCGCATGGGATCCTTCTGATGGTCCTTTTTCCACGGTTCCCCGTTCTCCTTGAGGAACAGGAAAGCGGTGCCGGCCCGGCCGGCAGTGATTGAGCGGAAGAACGCGACGCCGTCCTCCGTCAGGTGGATGTGCCGCGATTTGCTCGACTTGGATTTCCGGATCGATACCGTGCCCGAGTTGTGGCTGAAGTCGACGACCTTTAGCTGCGCCAGCTCGCCATAGCGCGCGCCGGTCTCCACGGCACCACGGGCCAGCCGGCGGAAGGCTTGGTCTGAAACGTTAAGCAGCCGGGTCACCTCCGCGAGCTCGAGATATTGGGCCCGGGCGGCATCAACGCCCTTGAACGGCTCCACGGCCCGCCAGGCGGCATCTGATGGCACCTTCTCCTCCCGCCATGCCTTGTTCAGCGCGGCCTTGAGGACGGTCAGGATGCGATTTGCGGTCGATCTGCGGCGCCGCTGGTGCTCCTCCGGATCGGTGACCTCTTTGAACCGCTGCTCGGTTCCCTTCTTCACCCGAATCCGCGCGCCGGCCTTGGCAAGCCCGTGGTGCCAAGTCTCGATTCGGTCCTTTGTCAGATCCTTCACCTCGATCTCGCCGAGCTCGGGCAGGATGAACGCATCGGCGGCGTAGCGGCTGAACTTCGCCGATTTTCGCTTGGCCTCCAGGAACCCGATATAGTCCTCTACGGCGGCCTTGACGGTGAGGGGGCCGGCGTTGCCCGCCGCCTTGTTGGCACGCTCCACCATGAGCTCGCGAGCCTTCGCCTGGGCCTGGGAGAAGCTCAGGATCTTGACGCCGTCGGCGTCTGATAGGTCGTCGGCCGGCCCGATGGTCTCGACCTCGTACTTTTGATCGCCGACGTAGCTCCGCACCACCCAGTTGCCCGCGCCGGCCTTGAGCCGCCGGTAGCCGAGGTGAACACCTTCCTCCATCACCCGGTAATAGGGCTTCCCGCGCGCCTCCAGGCGCCGTCGGGCTTCTCTCTTCTCCAGGTTCGCATCGCGCACTGTCCGGGCCATCGCTTCACCTTGAAACGGTTGAAAAAGCGTCGTGTCCAACAAGTGTCCAATATCCATGGCTGGACGTCAATGGACTGGCATGGCTCCATGTGCTAGTTTTCGTTGGATTAATTCGCGTATTTGGATTGAGGTGGACCGCTATGGACTTATTCTCATCTCTTTCACGGTGGAGAGAGCGGTTCGATTCCGCTAGGGAGCGCCACCCGGTCCGGGTTAGAAGGGCCGCATGCGTGCCCCGCTTCTCATCCTCATCCCGCTATTGGCGACGTCCGCGACCGCGGCCGAGAGCCTGCGTCTTCCGTCTGCCGAGCCGTCCCAGGCGACCAGGACGCTGCCGCTGAAGGGGGCAGGCACCGCGGCGAAGGCGGGCTCCTGCGCCTCCTATGGCCGTGGCTTCTATCGGGTCGAGGCGACCGGCACCTGCGTGAAGATCGGCGGCTCGGTCAGCGTCGAGACCACGGTCAGGCGGTAACGCCCATGCCGCCGGATCTGATGCGGCCCGACCTCATCGTTCCCTTCGTGATGTATTGCGCGCTGCTGTGGTGGGTCGGGCGCGGCCTGAGCTGGACCGCCAAGCTCGCCACCGCCGTCGTGACGCTGGCGCTGATCGTCTGCGTGCTGCTGGTCGAGCGCGGCTGGCACGCGCCCTGACACAAAAACTGAGAAAACAACCCCATGCACAGTAGCCGTCAAGTGCGGCGGCGATGATTTTCGCCTGCGCCGAAGCGGCGATTCATCGTGGGCTCAGCGCAGCTTAAGCCGCGCCGGCGGCTCACGACATCGGCGGTGCGACAAACCGTGCGAATCCATCCCGTTTGCCGAGCTCGGCGAGCCAGCGCGTCAGGTGCGGCTGCGCCGGCCGGGTGATGCCTTCGACGCCGAGCCAGCGCCGCGCATAGGACCCGATCGCGATGTCGGCGAGGGTGAACTGGTCGCCATCGATGAAGCGGCGTGTGGCGAGCAGGCGATCGGCGATCGCCCAGACCTCGGCGGCGGCATCGGCATCGCGCTGCACCTGGATCATGTCGCGCTCGGCGGGCGCGGTGCGCACGATGCCCCAGAACACCGGGCGGTCGACCGGCTGCACCGCCGACAGCGTCCAGTCGAGCCAGCGGTCGACGCTGGTGCGCAGCTTCGGCGCTTCCGGATAGATCGGCGTGCCGCGCCCATGCGCCAGACAAAGATAGCGCATGATGGAGTTCGACTCCCACAGCACGAAGTCGCCCTCGACCAGCGTCGGGATTCGCGCATTGGGGTTCATCGCGAGATAGTCGGCCTCGCGGGTCTTGCCGTATTGCATGCCGGCGTCGATGCGCTCGTAGGCAAGGCCGAGCTCGGTCAGGCACCACAGCACCTTCTGCACGTTGACCGAATTGGCGCGGCCCCAGATCGTCAGCTTGTGGTCCGGCATGAAACTCCACCCGCGGCATTCTTCGCTTCGTAGCCCGGATGGAGCGAAGCGCAATCCGGGGCCGCTGTAACTTGTTTCGAGATCCCGGATTACGCGTCGCTCCATCCGGGCTACGGGCCATCTCGTAGCGGAATTTTGCAGCTCCAGCGATGCGCGATTGCGCCGAGCCCCTCATGCAAAAAGCTCCGCCCGAGGCGGAGCTTTCGTTGCAACCGAGCCTGCCGTCAGTGGCCGAAGAACAGCCACAACAGAATGATCACCGGGATCGGCACGCCCAGCAGCCACAGCAAAATTCCGCGTCCCATCGCGTTCTCCTCCAATCGCTTTGTCTGGAGGTGAACGCCGGGGGCGGGGGCTTGTTCCTACTGCGCAGGCTTACCAATGGCCGGTGTTCGGCATCGAGGCCCAGGGCTCCTGCGGCGGCTTCGGATCGCCCTTCTGCAACAGCTCGATCGAGTGCAAATCCGGCGAGCGGACGAAGGCCATGTTGCCGTCGCGCGGCGGACGGTTGATGGTGACGCCGGCCTTCTGCAGCTGCGCGCAAGTGGCGTAGATGTCGTCGACCTCATAGGCGAGATGGCCGAAGAAGCGGTCCTCGCCATACTTCTCCTCGTCCCAATTGTAGGTGAGCTCGACCAGCGGCGCTCCGCGGCTCGACGGCTGCTTCTTCAGCGCCTCGAGATCGTCCGCCGAGCACAGGAACACGAGCGTGAACCGCCCCTTGTCGTTCTCGATCCGCCGCACCTCCTTCAGCCCCAGCGCATCCTGGTAAAACTTCATCGCGACATCGAGATTGCGCACGCGCAGCATGGTGTGGAGGTAACGCATGGTTGTTGCTCCCTGATGCGGAGGTGTTTTGGTTTGGGCCGGGACGGCGGGGGTAGGAGATAGCAGGAAAGTGGGAGGAGGGGCAGGGGGCGGGGGCAAATGTGCGTGAAGGGGCGGGGCGGATGGTGCAATAAGCTAGCTAAACGTGGACGAGCGTGCTGCGGCGTAAGCCGCGACGCGGATGAGTTTAATGCACTGGACTGCACCCCTGAAGTGAGACACGATAATTACAGTGACAGCATGAGTGAGTTGAGTGCACTGGACTGCACCGTCACCGCAATTCTGGGTTTTTCGGTCAAGCGGGCGGCCATATCACCGTTTTGATCGCTAGTAGCTCGGGTCTGATTAAGAAGGGGCTGGCGGCGAATATCTGTCCATGTCCGTTCATCTCCTGATTGAGGAGAGTTTTAAGGCGTTTCACAACGATCTTACCGCGTCGATACCGGGTTGGGTTGGCGTCGTAGTCCGCAGCAGCCGTCATAGCGATTTGTCCGTGGTTGGGATTTCCCTGACCTTGCTGGCGGCGTTTGAATGCTTCTTCGGTACGCAGATTAATCATGGCCTCGATGGATCGCTCACGGGTTTCGTTGGTTGCGATGTCCAGCAACTCTTGAGCGCGCTCAACGCTGAGGAATGGATTGACAGCGGAGATGTGACCGGCCATGAGAAAATAGCTCTCAATGTCGCTCTCAGAAGTGAGCATCGGGTGGATGTGGGCATCCACCAGTCGTTCCGTAAACCGTTCCGCAAACTCGTTACTCATGTAATCGCGGTCGCGGTGGATAACGAGCTTCACGTGAGGCGCCTTATCTGTGAGGAATTGGCCCAGCACGATCGCGGCGTCCGCCTTACTACTACCGGCATACGACGCGACTTCAGTGTCATCGGGTACAAACCCATTGCTCCAAAGAATAGCTTTCAACGCATCCTTGTCAGTGTCTTCGGTCGCAACGACGCACCGTGTTTCGCCGTCAGCAAAGTAGTCGACTGAGTCCAGCGCCCCCAGGTCGAGCAGAACTTCCGTGGTATTGATGTCCGGTTGATCAACAATGGCGCCCTTACTTAGCCAAATGATGCGGCTCATGTCTTTGAGGCAATCGAGGACATGGCGGGAATGAGTGCTGATGATCGCTTGGAAGTCACGTTCACTGGCGAGGCGCGACACCAATTCACAAAGTGTCCGTTGATTGTCTGGGTGTAAGTGGGAGTCGGGTTCATCAAGGATGAGCACGCGCGGTCGGAAGAGGAAGATATAGGCGCCGATCTGGGAGGCCTGTAGAATGGATGTGCCCGCCGCGTCGATAGGAAAGCGCGTCCATTGAGGCCGGAAGAACACCTCAATGTTCTCGTCCGTGTTCTCGTCGAAGTCGATTTCGATCGATATGCCCGGAAAGATCGAACGCATGTAATCGACAAAGCCGTTCCACGCAGGGCCGTCCTGGCGAAGCATGCGGAGCACGTTTCGAAGGGTGAGGTTAGCATCGCCTCTGGCGACGAAGCGCCGCACGACACCCGGCGACATGAACTTTTCTTCTTTTGGGACGCCGGCCAGCCCTGGTGCATAAACGGTGAATGGCGACGTGAGGGACATCAACTGTTCGCCCAACAATCGACCGGTAATCGAAATAGCGATGTTCCTGTTGCGCCCGCGCCGAAGGCCGACGACGGCCCTGCTGCCGTCGTCACCTCGAAATTCGATCTCGATCTGGCTCGGTCGTGGTTCCTGGAGTTCGCCG
Organism: Bradyrhizobium sp.; assembly: GCF_035935975.1. Classification (GTDB taxonomy): domain Bacteria; phylum Pseudomonadota; class Alphaproteobacteria; order Rhizobiales; family Xanthobacteraceae; genus Bradyrhizobium. Next base: position 113,652 of record NZ_DASYWN010000034.1, on the reverse strand, counting down.
CCTGTTGCAAGGGAATGAACGTCGGCGACTGGTGAGTACAAGAGTTGTGACGGGTTATACGAAAGCTCGAACGTGTCCTGTCTCCAGGCGACGCCTTCACCCACAAGCCGGGCGGTCTGAGCGATCGACACGCCAAAGTGGATCGCCTGAAGGACGCTGCTTTTGCCGGAGTTATTTGCTCCAATCAGAAGCGTAACGTCGTCCAATGGAATTTCCGCGGATTGGATAAGCTTGAATCGCCGGACAACGACTGAGGCAAGGCGCGTCACTGAATAGACCTTTTGCGTAAGCCGAATTGCGGGCGTAATGCACCCAAAGGGTGCAGAAAAGGCGGGGTTCCCGAATAAAGAGACTGAGTTTCAAAAAAAGCAAGCCTGCAGAATTTCTGAAAGAGATTTTTCCGCTCAGTGTACGGGTTACTGAGGCCTCAAAACGGTTCAAGACCGCATAGGATCGATCCCCTCCTTCTACTTCTCCTCCGCCGCCGCTGCTGTCGCCGGGCCTTCGCCCATGATCAGCAGCACGGCGTCCTCGTCCTTGGCGCCGTCCCAATGCACCTGTTTGCCGGTGTGGGTGACGAAGCTGCCCGGCGGCATCGGCACGGTGCCGTTTTCGGGATCGAATTTCGCACCCGAGCCGACCCACCAAGTGCCTTGCAGCACCACGATGTAGCGGTCGTTCGGGTGGAAGTGGGGGCGGCTGAAATGATTGCCCTTGGTCCACTTGTTGTAGACCATGTAGAAGCCGGGCTTGTTGGGATCGCCGACGACCACGGCCGTCTGCGCGCCGCGCGCGTCGACCGGGCCCCAGGGGATCTGGTCCGGCAATTTATACGTGACGGCGGCGGGGTTGAGCTCGGCGGCGGAGCCGACGCTGAGCGTGGCGGCGAAGGCGAGTGGCAACAGCAGAAGGCGCAGGGCGCGGCTCGAGGCGCGGCGTGTCGTCATGAGGACCTCCCTTGATCGGCGCCGATTGGGTTGACGCCTTGTGGTTGCAGGGGATGCTAGCCCGTCCTGTCGCCAAGGCAAGCAGAGGTAGGCGCAGGGCGTGCATGCGTGATCGTCTGCGATCGCCTCCAAGATGTCCTGCGGGCGGTTGCGCTGGCTGACCTGATGAACCCCGGCGGAGGTGGCAGCGACCAAACGCCATGGCCGCATTCCTTGCAGAACTGCTGTTCGACATCGCCGCAAGCCTCGTTCGCAACTGGCTGGGACGGGCTGTGGTGGCCGTCTGTACGTGGCTCGAGCCGAAAATTCACGGCCGCACTGCACGCTTCATCGTCGGAGGCCTTCTTGGGCTCGCAGCCTATTTCCTCATTCCTGTTGTCATTGGGCTGCTGGGTCTTTGATGCCTTCCGTGAAGACGAACCTCATCATCGCATTGGCGATCGGCGCGCTGATCTCGGCGGTGCTCCTCGCCCTGGAGCCGCTCACCGACTACGCGTTTCTTTCGCTGGAATGGCCTGGCGTCAGCGCGGCGTATCTGTTCTGGGGAGCGGTCGGAAGCTCTCCCTTCGCAGGCATCGCCATTTCCTGGCTCGTGAATGCGCTCTGCTACGGTTTCGGTGCTTTCGTCATTCTCAGCGTTCTCAAGCTGCTGACTGCGCCGAAGACCTGAGGAGCGCGGCGACGGAGGGCGCCATGAAGAGCTGGCTTGAAAGGCTCGGAAGGATTGCGAGGGTTGCGGCGCTGTGCGGCACCGTCGCCTGGCTCATGCTCTTGACGATCTCACCCGGGCAGCCCGATGCCGCCCATCCCGAACGCTACGCGCACCGGCACGACGTCAGGTATGTCGGCGGCGAGACGGGATCGGCCTTGCGGATCCTGCTCGGCGTGAATTTTACGCTGGTCCTGGTGGCGCTCGGATGCCACTTCGCGACCAGGGATTAGCGCTGTGATCCGTCCTTGCTGCGCCGTGCCTCCTCGGCCTCGTCCACGAGCTTCAACGCTGCGCCGTTGTAGCTCAGCTTCAGCCCACGGCCGACGATCCAGATCCATCCCTCGCGGGCGTCCTTGGTCGGCTGGGTGTTGTACTGGTCGGAGATCGACTTGACGGCGGCGTCCTGGGAGCCCGGATTGTTCAACTCCGCCTTGACGCGCCAGATCGGATGCCTGGCGTCGGCATCGTCGCTGTCGATCGTGAGCCTGGCGCTGTCGGCTGCGCATTCGAGGGTGTAGGAGTCGCGAAGCTGGCGGCAGCGGTAGCGGCGTTGCGTGATGACCTTGTCGGTTTCCTCGGATGTCATGCCGGGCGAAAAGCCGAGGATGTCGGACTTCTTCACGAGCGCGAGCGAGGCAGGCTTCAAGAAGCCCGGCTGGATCGCCACGAGGGCGGCCACCGCAACAACGATCAAGCCGGCGATAACAATGGCAATCTTCATCAGGCCCTCACGAGAAACATCCGACCATACAACAGCCGGAGCATCCCGCCAGTCAGGCTAGATGTGATCGTCGTGGGAGATGCGCGGCGACAGCGCGTCCAATCGACGCTGGCGCCGCTATTGGCTACGCCGCAATCCGCTGCTCGACCGGCGTCGTCAGATATTTGAGCGCGCGCGCATGCTCGAGATCGGGAACCGCGATCGCGGTGTGGCTGTAGATCGCGTGGGTGCGCGATGTCGCGATCCTGTCCAGGATCTCCTTGCCCTTGATGACGTGGAGGCCCATGCCTTCCTCGGTCGGGAAGATCGCCAGCACCACGTCGTAAGCCGCGATGACGGCTCTCAGCGCCTCGGCCTTGTCTTCGGCGACGTCGACGAAAATACGCACATCAGCCGCGAGTTCACGCAGCTCGTCAAAATCCAGCACTGTGGGGGTACTCCAACGCAACGGTTACTGATCCGAAGCTTGGAGGCGTTGGGTTACTGAAGTATCAACAACGCGGTCTCAGTCACAAGTTTCACGATGAGGTGACTCGAGAAGCGGGACTGAGACGCGCGAAACGATCGGAACTGGGGATAACGGGCACATGGCCGAGGACAGGACCATCCGGGCAGGGCAGTGCCATTGCGGCGCGGTGCGCTTCGAGGCGACGCTGAGCGACGGCTTCAATTCGATCCGCCGCTGCACCTGCTCCTACTGCCGGATGCGCGGCGCCGTCGTCGTCATGGCGGAGATGGGCGGGATCAGGTTCCTTCGGGGCGAGGACGCGCTGACGAGCTACCGCTTCCACACCGGAACGGCGCAGCACTTCTTCTGCTCCCGCTGCGGCATCTACACCCATCATCAGCGTCGCTCCGACACGACGCTCTATGCCGTCAACGTGGCGTGCCTCGACGGCGTCAGCCCGTTCGACTTCCCCGAGGTGCCGGTCATGGACGGCGTCAACCACACCAACGACACCGGCCAGCCGACACGTCGCGCCGGCACGCTGCGCTTCATTCCGGCGGAGTGAGGATCGATAGGCTCATCGCATCTGATGTTTTGGGACGGCTTGAGCGCGCGCCTCGTCCTTCGAGACGACCGCTTCGCGGTCTCCTCAGGATGAGGCTAAGCGATATCGGTGCCCGTTGAAACTGCTGCCGCGTACTCCGTCCTCATCCTGACGAGCCCGCCTAAGGCGGGCGTCTCGAAGGATGGGCCGAAGGGAAATCGCTCTTGCGTGCGAGGGCGTCTAGAGCGCCTCGCGCCAGCGCATCGGCAGTGCGCCGTCCTCCCTGAAGCTGCCGAGGAAGCCGAAGCGCTTTGCTTGCGGATTGCGACCGGCCTCGACCGTCGTGCCCAGGATCTGCACGATGTCTGTCTCGTCATAGGCCGGCCAGGGCGGCAGGCCGGGCCCGTTGGGATTGCCCGATGTCGCGAAGTTGACCCAATAGCTCATCATCACCTGCGACAGCGCGCGGTCGGCCTCATCAGGCGGCGTGGTGCTGCCGACGATCTGCTGCGGCGTCAGCGTGCCGAACACGAAGGGGATCTCGGTGACGTGCGAGGCGATCGGCGTGTAGGGCGAGGTGTAGTTGAAGTGATAGCCGTAGGTCGGCGCGCCGCTGCCGGCGCGATGCAGCCGCAGCCACTGCCAGCATTGCTCGCCGATCACCATGTCGCCGGTCAGTGCGGCGGCTGATGTTTTGGCCTCGGCGTCGGTGTCAGCCGGATAATGGCTTAGAAACTCGGCGAGGCGACGCGTGCTGAACATCGCCTCGGCCGCGGCGCGAAAGGCTTGCGCCGATTGCGCGGGCAGGGATTGCGACATGAAGGGGTATTCCTCCGCGCCGTTCCAGCCGGCGAGCAGGGGAATGTGCATCTGCTTGCCGCGCAGGACGCGCCGCGCGGGCACATCATGCACCACGTGCCGATCGATGCTCGGCGAGAACGCCGCGGTGACGTGGTCGCGGTCAAAGCTCCAGGGCGCGGCGGCGTTCAGCTGCTCGGCCGGCATGCTGCGCAGGGCTGCGATCGACGCGTTGCCTTGCCGGCGTGCGAAGGCGATGCCGCGTGCCCGGGCTTCCTCGAAGCTTTGCAATGGCCCGTGCCGTCCGTCCCAGAACGCGCCGCTCTGGCCGATCGCCTTGTGAAACAGTCCATGGGCGAGCGGCGAGGCCATCAGGATGCCGACGGCCATGGCGCCGGCGGATTCACCGAACAGGGTGACGTTGTCAGGGTCGCCGCCGAAGGCCGCGATGTTGGCCTGCACCCAGCGCAGCGCCGCGAGTTGATCCTGCAGGCCGTAATTGCCCGATGGCGCTTCCGCATCGAGATCGGGATGGGCGAGAAAGCCTGAGATGCCGAGGCGATAGTTGAAGCTGACGACGACGACGCCCTTGGCCGCCAGCAGGCGGCCGTCGGTTGAGGGATTGGCGGAGGAGCCGAACTGGAATCCGCCGCCGTGAATCCACACCATCACGGGCCGCTTCTCGTCCGCGGCCTTCGCGGCGGTCCAGACATTTAAATAGAGGCAGTCCTCGGCGCGCGGTCCCGGCCGGGGATCATCTTTGAGCGACGAGAGACTGCCGGCGCCGAAGACCAGCGCATCGCGCACGCCATGCCACGATGCCGGCGGCTGCGGCGCGCGCCAGCGGAGCGACCCCACCGGCGGCGCGGCATAGGGGATGCCCTTGAAGGCCAGCACGCCGTTCGCGTCGCGCGGCTGGCCACGTACCTGGCCGTCCCGGGTGCGCACGATGCGGCTGAGCGCGGCGGCTCCTGGGGTCATGAGGGCGTGCACGGGCGCATCTCCTTGATGTCTGGGAAAGAGATCTATCGGCTTTCGCACTGGATGAATTTGCGTATAATCGCAATTGATCGCTGAAAACCTTCAATGATGAGACAGCCGCTCAGTTATCCCTGGCTCGACCTGGATGTGGACGACCGGTCCGCGCCGGTCATTGCCGTGCGCGTCGATGCCGACGGGACCAAAGGCGAGGTGCCCGACCACAGCCATCGCAAGGGACAGCTCGTGGTGTCCTTCGGCGGCGGCGTCACCTGTCGCGTTCCCAACGGCTTGTGGATGGTGCCGCCGCATTGCGCGGTCTGGATCCCCAGCAACATGCCGCACAGCAATCGCGCCACCGCCAACGCGCGGCTGTTCTTCGTCTATATCGAGGCGGAGCTGGTCGCGCTGCCGACGCGCTGCTGCACCATCTCGATCTCACCCTTGCTGCGCGAATTGATCGTCGCATTATCCGACGGCCTGCAGCATGACGAGGCGCGGCGCGAGCGCCTGATCGGTGTGCTGCTCGGCGAACTGCCGCACATGCCGGTGCAGCAATTGCATCTGCCGCTGCCGGACGAGCCGCGCCTGAAGAAGATCGCAGCCGTGCTCGCGGACAATCCCGCAGACCGCCGCACGCTGGGCGAATGGGCGAAGTCTGTCGCGCTCAGCGAGAGCAGTCTTGCGCGTCTCGTGGTGAAGGAAACGGGCCTCACGTTCGGACGCTGGCGCCAGCAGTTGCATCTGATCGTCGCGATCCGGGAGCTCGCCTCGGGCGCGAGCGTGCAGCAGGTGTCGGCCGATCTCGGTTATGAATCGGTCACGGCCTTCATCACCATGTTCAGGAAGGCGCTGGGAAAGCCGCCGGCTGCCTATATCAACAGCGTCGCGGTGACGACGTGACGGCGCGCGGAATCATCTTCGTCGTGTGCCGGCCGATATAGCGCGCGGGGCTTCGGTCAATACGGGCAGGCACAAAAAGTGCCGGAACTCCCGTCAAACTGCAGCTTGCGTTTTCGGCCTCGATGGGTTCTAAGCCCCGTGGCTTCCTGACCGCTGTCATGACCACAAAGCGCGCTGCGCGGCTTTGTCGTGTGCCCGGCACGGTTACATCGCAATTCGCGCCCACCCAATCCAGAGGATTCCAGACATGGCGAAGATGACCAAGACTCAGTTGATCGACGCAATTGCCGAGGGCACGCAGCTCTCGAAGAACGACGTGAAGTCGGTCATCGAGTATATGGCGACGGTCGGCTACAAGGAGCTCAACGAGTCCGGCGAGTTCGTTATTCCCGGTTTCGTGAAGATGTCGGTCGTGAACAAGCCGGCGACCGAAGCCCGCATGGGCGTCAATCCCTTCACCAAGGAGCCGATGCAGTTCGCGGCCAAGCCCGCCAGCAAGTCGGTCAAGGCATCACCGCTCAAGGTGGCCAAGGACTCCGTCTGATCCGGCGCATCGCGCGCCGTAAAAAGGGGAAAACCCCGCCTGGGGGAAGCGGGGCTTTCTGATGGGGGTGAAGCCTGGGGGAAGCTTCATCAATGAGACGCGCGAGCGGCGAAAAGGTTCATCGCCGGCGCACAAAAGAGAAAAACCCCGCGCCAGAAGCTGCGGGGTTCTTCAAAGCCGTCGGCCGCGTCGCACAGCCGCCGGCACCACTGAATTCGTACCGATAATGCGCAAGCTGCGGAATTCGTTCCGCAGCTTTTTCATTTGCGCAGAGCAAGGCGTCGATCACGCGGTCACGTCGACGATGGCGGGCGTCTCGATCGCCCGCTTGCGCCAGACGATGAATTCCGATTTGGCATTGAGCCATTCATATTCGTTGCCGCGGGCTTTCAGATGATCGAGCGCCGCGGCTTGCGCGGACGCCTCGTCCTTCGCCTCGACGACGATCTCGACCGTTTCCTCGATCTGCCGAACGACCTCTACGGCATAGAATTGTCTTGCCATGCTTGACCCTCGGCGAGAGTAACGGCCGGGGCGGACCGTGCGTTCCATCCGCACGTCATTCCGGCGGATCAACGCACAAGAAAAACCCCGCGCTTTCGCACGGGGTTTTCCAAACTGACGGCGATGGGATTTCAGCGCCTAGCCGTCAGCCGTATCCCTAACTTAAGGTTGAAAATCCAAAAGGCAACAGCGCCGCGGTGACGGAATATGTTCGTCAGGCGGCGCTGCCATATGTCTGGGCGCTGAAATCCCCAGCTCCCATAGGTCTATGCGCCGCCGAAAAGGTTCAGCGCCTTGCACAGGAAATCTCGCCCGAAGGCTGGAAAGGATCTGGACTTTTTGTTCTCATTTTGTTCTTATGTGTCGCCTTGGAGGTGACCCATGACCGTCGAGAAACAACGTGAAGTGATCAGGCTGTGGAACGAGCTCAGGAAGCTCGAGGGCCCGGCAGCGGAAGAATTGCGCATCCAGATTCTCGAGTGCTTTTCCGAGAAGGGCAAAGCGAAGAAGGCGGCTTGAGGCACGTCGGATCGCACGCGACGACGGCAGGCGCGATCTTGTTTTGCGTGCGCGCCCGCCGGGCTTGTGCGACGAGGCGTATGTCGCAGGCAACGGTGTCGTCGGTCAGGCGCCATATCGTTGCGATTGCGTGTGTTCGTTGTCAGCGCGCGCTTTCATCGATCGTTAGGAATCGCATTCTGCTGATTTTCTCGACTCCGATTCGTTCTTCGGGAACGAAATGGAGTCGGATGCAGAACAAGCCGTGGCTTCTGTGTCGATGCGAGACAGGTCCGTCACGGCGATCCCGGCGTGACGCTTCGCACAGTCCCGTTCGCTTGTCCCTCTTAGACAGTGGGCAAGGGAGAGCGACATGGATGCGTGCTGGTTTCTCGAGATGTTCGTCGAGATCGCAAAACTGTTCTGGTACGATCGACATCCGAGACGAGAGGCAAGATTGCGCCGGGGCAGGCCGTCGGTGCCGCAGGTGCGGCCGTGCAAGTCCGAGGAGACCGCGTGATCCCGCTCGTTTGCATGCAAACGAATTGTTAAGATTTGCTCCGCGCTGATTTTGTCGATTCCGATTCGTTCTTCGAGAACGAAAGGGAGTCGAAGCTGGAACAAAGGCGGCCGGCGAACCGCAAATCCGCTTGCGTCACGTCTCGACGCTCTCCGTCCGCGGCGCTATCGTCGGACCGAGGCGGGCGCTCCCATGAAGAACGGCCTTTACTCCATCCACATCCATATGCTCGACGGCGTGAAGGGCCGCGACAGCGGCGTGCTGATCCTGCGCGACGGCGTGCTGCTCGGCGGCGGGCCGTATTTCTGGTCGCGCGGCACCTACGTCGTCCGCAGCGGCACCTCGAACAAGGGCAGCTGGAAGGGCGAGCTGGCCACCAACCAGCATACGCCGTTCGCGGACAGCCTGGTCCGGCCGCTGTTCGGCGGGCAGGAGGTGACGAGCGGCTTCTCCGGGACGTTCACCGACGACGAGGCCGAGGTGTTCGGAATCGTGCTGGTGGGGGGCAATCGCAGCCTCAGCTTTCGCGCGACGCTGAAGCGGCTCGCCGAGATCTGACGGCGCCGCAAATTCCTAACGAAAGCCTGCGGGCAAACCGATAACCCTATTCGGTTAGGTTAAAAGCCCAATCGCGTTGCGCGCGCTGCTGCTTGGAGTAGGTGTTCTTGCAAGGACAAGAACGACTTTGCCAAGAAGCAGCTTTTGACATGACACCTTTTTCAGAACCGTCTTTTTATCAGGGTGACCGCCACACCTACCGGCGCGTCGCCATCGTCGGCTCGCTGTTCTGTCTCGCCTTCGTGATGATCAGCTTCTCGCTGCGACCGCAGCTCGAGGGCACCCGCGTCGCGGTCAAGGCCGACCGGCTGGTGCGCACGGCGGGCCAGGCGCCGCACACCAACTAGCGCTCGTCACCATAGAAGCGGTCGTCGGCAGACGCGCGCGGGCACGCCGTGCCGCGGCTCGCGAGTGCGACGAAGCCGGCATAGCCGGACAGATTGAGCAGGATTTCGAGCCACGCAGGCATGTCGGGTCTCCCTTGCACGAGGGATGCTTTCAACGTGCCTGCAACCAGCCGTTCCGGGAGGAGCGGCAGCGATTGTTGTTTGCTGCCGTTTTGGTCCCGCGAAACTGAAAACCCCGCCAGCATCGCGGAGGATGCTGACGGGGCTTGCGTGCTGACGTCTCTACCGGATAGCGGAGACTCCGCACTCACAAACTCAATCCCGGAGGCGCGCTTTCGTTCCACCTCCAGCGAGATTTTTTTCACCGCTTCGGGTTCCATGCCGCGCGCAACCATCGCAGGAGCGAGGCGTTGTTTCCCCAGACGCGAAGGAGGAGTGCATGATGAAGAAGACACTGGCAGTTCTGGCCACCGTCGCAGCCGTGGGTGTGACCGCCGTTGCGGCGCCTGCGCCTGCCGAGGCGCGCGGTCGCGGCATCGGTCCGGGCCTCGCGTTCGGCCTCGCCGCCGGCGCGATCACTGCGGGCGCAGTCGCTGCGTCCCATCCGTATGGCTATGGTCCGGGCTACGGCTATTATGGCGGCCCCGCCTATTACGACTACGGCCCCGGCCCCTATGCCTATTATGGCGGTGGGCCGTATTACCGGCACCACTACTACCGTCACTGGTAAGAGCTGAACAAATGAAAAGCCCGGAGCGATGCTCCGGGCTTTTTTCATGCGTCGAGGCGAGGCGTCTTACGGCCAGAGCGAGGGCCGTTCCACCTTGCGGGCATTGTCGAGCGTGGAGACGAAATACTCCTCGCGCTCGCGCTTGAATTTTTCCTGCGTGGCACGGAAGGCGGCGACACGGGCAGCAATCTCCTCGCGTTCGCGGATCTTGCGTTGTTCGTCTTCGGTCATGTCAAATCCCCTCTACACCAGAGTATGTGTGCACTACTGAACTCAAGCACTGCCGCCGCAATCACATTGAGTCGCGTAAACACATGCATTGGCGCTTCTGATTGGGGCGTCAATGGGGACGAGGCATTGCAGGATTGTGATAAGCGAAGGTCGGAAAAACTTGCCGACCTCGCTGCGTGAGTCGCGGTGGATAAGAGCGTCAGTAATCTTGTCGCTTGCGCGCGACGCAGCTAGCCCCAAAGCAAATCACAACACATCAGGCCGCAGCGAAGGCGATCTGGACTCAGCGTCGAAGAGCTGGCCGAACTTCGCGAGCGCGCCAACGCAAGGCTGCTGGAGAAGGTTGCCGCGCGGCAGGCGGAGCTCGAGAGACTCTCTCGACGCGACAGGCCGGCAAGGAAGGCCGCGCTGGCGCCGAGCGTGCCGAAGCCGCGCAAGGGCGGCGACGAGGACAGCGCGCACAAGGGCGACGTCGCGACGGCGGCCTGACCCCTGCCGATCCTGCCGGAGGGCAGGGCGCGCATCACGGGATGAAGGCAACATCGACCGCGGACATGTTATAGAGCCATGCTCGGATGGGGGGATGATTTGCCCATGATTGCATCGGATCTTCGCAGCGGCGTTGAACTTCTCGGCGACATGATCGCCGAAGCGAGGACCATCGTGCCGTTCACCGGTGCCGGCATCTCGACCGAATGCGGCATCCCCGACTTCCGCTCGCCGGGCGGAATTTGGACCCGCTACCGCCCGATCGAGTTCGGTGAGTTCGTCGCCAGTCAGGAGGCGCGCGACGAATCCTGGCGCCGCCGCTTTGCAATGGAAGAGGTTTTTGCCGCGGCAGAGCCCGGCCGCGGCCATCGGGCGCTGGCCTCGCTGTACCGCGCCGGCAAGATCCCGGCGATCATCACCCAGAACATCGACAATCTGCACCAGGCGTCAGGGTTCGCCGTGGAGCACGTGATTGAACTTCACGGAAATACCACTTATGCGCGCTGCATCGGATGTGGGCAGTCCTACCAGCTCGACTGGGTGAAGCGACGGTTCGACGAAGATGGCGCCGCACCCAACTGCACCGAGTGCGATGAGCCGGTGAAGACCGCGACGATTTCGTTCGGTCAGATGATGCCCGAGCATGAAATGCAGCGCGCAACCGAGTTGTCGCAGCATTGCGACCTCTTCATCGCGATCGGTTCGTCGCTGGTGGTATGGCCGGCCGCGGGCTTTCCGATGATGGCGAAGAACTCAGGTGCGCGTTTGGTAATCATCAATCGCGAGCCGACCGAGCAGGACGACATCGCCGACCTCGTCATCCGCCACGACATCGGAGAGACTCTCGGTCCCTTTGTCGGAAATTGAGGCATCAATTTGATTCGCGGCTGTGCAAGCTGTTCATAGGTTCCGGCGAATCTCTTTTTTATCTATGCCTCTCAACCGGGAGTGTTATCTTTTGAGTCGAAAGATTCGCGTCGCGTCGAAGTGAGAACATTCTCTTAAGACGCGTGATTCGAGCACCGCCAATGTGGCGGGTTGCATGGGATGTGGTGGGGTCCGGGGTTATGGGGTCGTCGGACGGATTTGAGTCCAAGAAGGTCGGAGTTCCCGCTGCGGGCGAGCACACCGGCGGTCGCGACAGCGCACTAAGTCCCTTCACCGGACTAGGTGAGGGCAGCGCCAACCTCGTTGAGGTTCACGGCGTCATCAAGTGGTTCGATGCTTCCAAGGGCTACGGGTTCATCGTACCCGACAATGGCTGGCCCGACGTGCTCCTGCACGTTACCGTGCTTAGGCGCGATGGCTTCCAGACCGCCTACGAGGGCGCACGTATCGTCGTCGAGTGCATCCAGCGCGCCAAGGGGTACCAGGCCTTCCGCGTCGTCTCGATGGACGAGTCGACCGCGATCCATCCGGCCCAGATGCTGCCGCCGCGCACCCACGTCACGGTCACGCCGACCAGCGGGCTGGAGCGGGCCCAGGTGAAGTGGTTCAACCGGCTGCGCGGCTTCGGCTTCCTCACCTGCGGTGAGGGCACGCCCGACATCTTCGTGCACATGGAGACGCTGCGCCGCTTCGGCATGACCGAATTGCGCCCCGGCCAATATGTGCTGGTCCGCTTCGGGCCGGGTTCCAAGGGCATGATGGCGGCCGAGATCCATCCGGAGACCGGATCGCCGGGTCTGCAGTCGCACTAGCACGGCACCCGTTTCTCGCAATCGTGAGCAGAGGCGCGCTGGCCGGCCAGCGCGCCTCTGGCTTTTCGGGCGGTCGCCGCGTAGGACTGTTCCAGTCCCACGCCTTGAGTGCTTCCCATGAAATTTGACCGAAAGGCCGCCTGGTCCGCCGCGAAGGGCTGGCTTGCTGCCGTCCTCGTCATCGTCGGCTGTGCCGCCGCCGTCCATGCCGCCAGCTTCCAGCCGCTCGAGATCGTCACCAGGAACGGCGTGCAGGTATTCTCGGTCGAAATGGCGACGACCGAGCAGGAGAAGCAGACCGGCCTCATGTACCGCAAGGAGCTGGCCGACGGCAAAGGCATGCTGTTCGACTTCAATCCTGAGCAGGAAGTCTCGATGTGGATGAAGAACACCTATGTCTCGCTGGACATGATCTTCATCCGCGCCGACGGCCGGATCCTTCGCATCGCGGAAAATACCGAGCCGATGTCGACCAAGATCATCTCGTCCCAGGGACCCGCCCGGGCCGTGCTCGAGGTGGTGGCGGGAACGGCGCAGAAATACGGTATCCGTCCCGGAGACCGCGTCGGCCACCCGCTGTTCGGCAGCAAATAAGGGCGCCCGGCGGGGGCGTTGCCAGCCTTGCTGGCATCTCTGGAAGCGTGTATCGACGGGGCTCACCGGACATTCGGGGTATAGCGCAGCCTGGTAGCGCGGCAGTTTTGGGTACTGCAGGTCGTTGGTTCGAATCCAGCTGCCCCGACCAATCCTTTCAATAGTTTAGATCTCAAACTAGATCGGCCCGTTTCCGGTTGGGAACACCGGCGGCATTTGCCAGTTTTCTCTCGCGAGACCTCCAGCGATGAAGAGGCCCGTAGTGAGTAAAAGAGCGGCAAAGACCGGCAGATTTCTCATTCGGAGGGGAGGCATCGGCTGGATGGTCTACGATCGTGATCGCAGGGGTCCGGCGCTCATGGGGGCCGACGTGGCAGCGAATTTGACGAAGGAGCAGGCGGAACGGGCTTACCGCATTCTCTCCGGTTTGGCTGCTGACCCTGAGGACCCGCCGGCGTGAACCGGCGGGCTTAGGACAGACAGACCCTCACTGAGTTGGAGTCTTCTTGGTCGCGGCCGGCGGCTTCGCAGGTGCATTTTTCATTGGGCCATAATGAGCTGAGTTTCTTCCGCCCCCGGGCTTGCCATCCATCTTGTTGGCGGAGGCCGGTGCAGTCATGAAGCCGGCGGCGATAACCACCCCACCGAAGGCGACGATTACAAAAACGGCGATAGCTCTCACGATTGACATTAGCTGCTCCAAATTTGATTCATGAAATGGCCACCTGAAAAAGCATGTGGCGCTACCAGCCTATTGCAGGCAGACGTTCGTTGCGAGTCCGCAGCAGACGCCATGCCCGTAGCGCTTGGAGGGCAATAGGCGCGAACCGTGAGTCAATTTGACTCAAGGGGGCGCGCCGCCGGCGCGGTTGATCGAGAATTCACGCTGCAGGTCTTCTGCCGAACAGTCCCCGCCCGTTGGATTGGGGGACGACGAGACGCTCGTCTGGCTCGACGGCGTATCGGATGTCGCTCTCGTCGCCAGCATCAAATTGGACAGTTCGCTCCAGGCGATCTCAACTGTTTGATGGATGCGCGGCCCATCAAGGGCAGACTGCACGCGCTCCTGCGAAAGGCGTCGACGACGATGCCCATAGCCATCACCGTAGATCGTGCCACGTTTCTCACTCAGCGCCACGGCATCGGGTGACGCGAGAGCGGCGCAAGCTGGATCGAGAACCAATCGATTTGCTCATGGCGCAAAGCGCCCCTCATGGATTGACGCACCTTCAGATAGCGGCGAAGGTGCGTCTCTACTTTTCCCATTAGGAGGTCATAATGCTCTTTGCCCGCGTGGCTCAACTTGCCGCTATCGGTGCTGCTCTGTTCTGCGGAAGTCAGGCCAATGCAGGTCCGACCATTTATGGAACGTACTACGACGAGACCGCCGCAAACCTTAGCTGCACCACGAACTGCACCGTGAACTTTTCACAGTTGCCGTCCGACAAGCTGCTGTTGGTTCGGAAATTGAATTGCTTCATGTCGTCTCAGGGGCGGCCGGTGCAAGCTCAATTCTTCGTCAGCGATGGCACGGGGCCAATGCCACGGCATTTTTCCATTCCGCTTCCAGCTTCTCCCGCACCCGCTTCCAATGGTTTTTACTACACGACGGTGGACATGGACCCGGAGTGGCTGATTGGCCCAGGCCGATTTCCCTATGTGTCCGTGTCGGCATTGCCGTCAGGGACGTTGACGGTCGACTGCACGTTGAGAGGGGATCTGTACCTCCCGATCCAGTAGCGGCTCGTGAAACAGGAGGCCTGCCAGCTTAACCGGTCGGCCTCATCCATAGTTGGGGTCGTCTTGTCCAGGGCTCCCACTGCAGATGTCAGCCCCGCGACAATCTGTCCATCACGCAACCTCCGCGTCAGCTTCGCGTGCACTAACTCTGCGCGTGCAACGGGGGAACGTCAGATATGTTGAAAGCTTTCTGCGGCGCGGCGGTTCTCGCCCTGGCCGCGACCACCGCATCTGCGGCTGATCTTGCGTGGCAGGCGCCTCCGGCGGCTCCAATCACCTTCAACTGGACCGGGTGCTACGCCGGCGCTCATCTCGGCGGCCTCGCAAGCGAGGATCGCACGATCAACATTGCCGGGGGCACCGTCGATTTCGGCACGGGCGGCTTTGTCGGCGGCGGACAGGTCGGCTGCGACCATCAATTCGCATCCAACTGGGTCGTCGGCGCCGAGGGCCGTGCTGCATGGTCGAGCTTGTCGAGCCAGCATGGCAGCAGCGTCAGATTTCCCGCGCTCGGCAACCTCGCGGTGCCATCGCAGTTCGGGCTCAAGAACGATTTCCTGGGCTCGGTGACGGCACGGCTCGGCTATGCCTATGGCTTGGGTTGGCTGTTCTACGCGCGGGGGGGCGTCGCCTGGACTCACGAGAAGGTCGATGACGCCTATGTCAGCCCGGCCACTGGCTCTGCGATCGATCCCAGCGCGTCGGTGATGCGGACCGGCTGGACATTGGGCGCCGGCGCGGAATGGGCGTTTGCGCCAAACTGGTCGGCCAATGTCGAATACAACTACCACGACTTCGGTACGAAGGGCCCGATCCAGCTGATCAGCCCGGTCGAAGGCATCACCGTGGCGCATCTCAAGGATACGATCCACGCCGCGACCATCGGTGTGAACTATCATTATTGATGTGATCGGGGAGGCCGGGCCCGTCGACGGGACCCGGCCGCGTTCCGGGATCAGAACAGCAGCCAATTCACGAGGCGCCAGGCGATCCAGGCGAGGGCGCCGATCCAGCCCAGCATGGCAATTCCGGCGACACCGAGTCCGCAGAGCGCGAACAGCGAGTTTCCCGTCTCCGGCACCTCGGAGAGTTTCTCGGTCGTATCGATTTGACTCACAGCATCCCCTTGCCTTGCGGCCTGCTGTTCATTGGTCGCCGCTCGCTTGTAAAAATTCACCGGCCGCGCCCCAGCTCACACGGACGTGAGACGGGGGTGACTGGTCCGGCGCCTCCGCCGGTTGCGGCGGATCCTCCCGGACAGGTGGGAAGAAGCTGCAACTCGCCGCGTGACGATTGGTTGCAGGCCTCGGGCGCGGAAACACCTGGCAATCGAACTCTCCGCGCCGCCTGCGCCTGCTTGGCGCGCGCGCCGCGTTGAAGGAGAGAGCGGGGGCCGTCGCAGCGCCCCGCAAGGCTCAGTCAGGCGAGGTCTTCATGTCGATCAGTGCGATTGCGTCAACCAGTGCAGCGGCGACGACGTCCGCATCGACCGCCACGTCGTCATCATCGGCGACGTCGGCGGCTTCATCGACATCAGCGACCTCGGCAACATCGTCCGCGCAATCGGCGGGCGGGAGCTCGGGGTCGGGTGGCAGCGGTTCGGCCAAGACCGTCGTCAGCGAGGTCTCCATCACCGTCGACGGCGTCACCACCACCACGATCACTTATTCCGACGGTTCGACCGAGGTCGAGAAGTCCGGAAGCGCGCAGGACAGTCAAGGCGGCCAGGGCAGCCAGGCGGGACAGACCTACAACGCGCAAGGCTCGCTTAGCGCGAACGCGCAGAGCACATCGAGCGCCGGCGCCGGCATCTAGCCAGGCTTGATGGCCCCAATGGGCGCGCGGACTGTCACGTCCTCAGATGCCTGCCTGCAGCAGGCACGGAGCGTCCAAAACCTTGGCGTTCATCCTTTGCGCGGCGCGGCTTTTGCGGGCGTTTTCAAGGCATTGGGGCGGGTGCAGGGGCGCAGAATTAGCAAAGATTCATCGAACCTTTGGCTGTCGCCATAGACATAAGAGTATTGGGGATTTCAGCGCCCAATGCCTAAACGGACGCCGCCAAGCGATGATATTCCGCTTGCGCGGCGTTGCGCTTTTCTGGCGTCACTCAGGTCAGATTCGGCCCGTCAGCTCGATGCGTGCCAGCCCGCTGGAAACGGCACGAACGGCCACACCTTCTGGTTGTCGTTGGCGGGCTTGGGCGGCTCCTGAACCGCCGTCCTGATGAGTGGAGCAGGCGGCGTCGATCGCACCGCCAAGCGCAAACATGCACATTGCAAATTCATTTGTGGTCGTCCCGGCCCGTCAATGTTTTTTAAAATTCGCTGTCAGTTCAAAATTACGATGCGTCCAAAACGAACGCGCTCATTCTCAAATCACGCACGCATTCTAGAAAACCCGGCGCCGTCTTTCAACCGGTCTTGCCGCTTGTACACGACGGGTAAGGTTGATCGGTTAGGTTAAGAGGCGGCGGTTGTTGCGGGCGCCCGGTTGATTGTTATCAGATCGGCCAGCTCGCGATGGAATGCCTGAAATCATTGCTCACACAGGGTCACAGTTCGTCGCGGCGCTCATATTCTGCGGGTTCTGCGTCATGTCTTTCGATCGCAACTTCAAAACCGTCGGTTCGCAGTCGAACTGGACCGAGATCTGGCACCTCTGGACCGTGATCGTGCCGCGCCGCTCGATCAACGGGCAATTGGTGTACGGCAAGGTCTGGCGCCGGCACGACGGCCGCGACTGGATCTACAAGAAATTCACCGAGTTCGACGGCGAAGAAGCGGCCTGAGACGGCCGCTCCACTCAGGCGGCCTTTGCGGGCGAGCTGGCGGCCGGCTTGGCCGGCGGCGGCTTTAGCGGCTTGTCCTGCTTCTTCGACCACGAGATGTAATAAGCCACGGTCGTCATGATCGCGATGCCGGCGATGCTGACGAAGAGCTGCGCGAACAGCGAGCCCGAGCTCATCGACAGCTCGAAATGGCCGACGAAGGACAGGAACACGCCGACGCAGAACACCGCGAGCGATTGCTGGCCGCAAACGATCAGGGGATCGAACACCTTCCATTCCAGTCCCGGCCACTCCTTCGGCACGAAGCGGATCACCAGGATCACGATCACGACGAAGTGGATGAAGCGGTAGGGCGCAAGGTTGGTCTTGTCGTTCGGGTTGAAGGCCGAGAACAGCCATTCCGGGAACATCGCGCCGAAGGTCGGGAAGCGGCCGGCCATGGTCATGACCAGCGCGAAGGCGAGATAGCCGAGACAGAGCCACAGCGTGATCGGCGAGTTGATCAGCGCCCCCGAGCGCCGCGCACCGCCCATCGCGCACCAGGCGCCGAACACGAACAGCACCTGCCAGCAATAGGGGTTGAAGTACCACTGGCCGGCCGGATAGGCGGTCAGATTCCAGCCGAAGTGGCGGGCGGCCAGCCACAGGACGATGGAGAGCGTCATCGTCAGGTCGGGCTTGCGCAGCATGAACCACAGGATCGGGGGAAACAGGCCCATCAGCACGATGTAGAGCGGCAGCACGTCGAGATTGAGAGGCTTGAAGCGCAGGAACAGGCCCTGGCGCAGTGTCTCGGTGGCGTTGTCGACGAGGCCGGCGACGTTGAACTCGTTGATCATGTCGGAATCGCCGAAGCGCAGCGCGAGATAGCTGATCGAGGCGATGTAGATCACGAACAGGATGATGTGGGCGACGTAGAGCTGCCAGACCCGCTTGGTCAGGCGCGTGGCGCCGACGATGAAGCCGCGCTCCAGCATCATCCGCGCATAGACGAAGGAGGCGGTGTAGCCGGAGATGAACACGAACAGGTCGGCGGCGTCGGAAAAGCCGTAATTGCGCGTGGTGATCCAGTTCACCACGTTGTCGGGGATGTGGTCGAGGAAGATCGCCCAGTTGGCGACGCCGCGAAACAGGTCGAGCCTGAGGTCGCGGCCTTTCTCGGGGAGCGTAGCATTGACGTTCAGGAAGGCCATGCGAGCTGGACTTTCGAATGGGACAGATACGCTGATGTCGGCGAGGCGGGGGCGCCGGGCGGGATCCCGGGGTGGGCGGCGGGTACGCAATTGTCACGGTGCAGCATAATGACTATACCCAGCGGTGAGGGGTACCCAGGGGCCGGAATCACCGATCAGTTCCCGAAAGGTGTCTCTATACTATGCCCACGGTTTGCACCAACTGCTACCGTGACGCATCGAATTCGAACGATAAAGACCAACCGAGGCCCGGACCACCCATGACCGCACGCATTTTCAAGCCCGCCAAGAACGCGATGCAATCCGGCCGGTCCAAGACCAAGGAATGGCAGCTCGATTACGAGCCGGAACAGCCGCGGTCGGTCGAGCCGCTGATGGGCTGGACCTCGTCCGGCGACATGAAGCAGCAGATCACCCTCCGCTTCCACACCAAGGAAGAGGCGATCGCCTATTGCGAGCGCAAGGGCATCGCCTACCAGGTGATCGAGCCCCAGGATTCGATCCGTCGCCCGGTCGCCTATGCCGACAATTTCTCGTTCCGGCGCGGCGAGCCCTGGACGCATTGAGGGGCGGGCGCCCCTGACGCCGGTCAGCCCGCAATGTCTGGCGCCGGCGATCTCAGCTCATAGAGGTGATAGATGTTCGCCGCCGGCGTCTCCGGCGGGGCGCGCCCGGCATAGACCTCGCGCGTGGTCCAGCCGTGAAGGCGCAGGCCCTCGACGAGACCGAACCTGCGATCCCAATCCTCGAGCACCAGCAGATATTGCGGGTGGAATGCGTCGGCGATCTCCGCGACCGCCTTCGTTCGCTCTGAACCAACGCTCGGATAGGTCGTCCGCTTGTGGAAGTCCATCGCCGCGGGCGTTTTCAGTCCCACCAGATCCACCAGCGGGGCATGTCCGGCATAGGCGACGTAACCGGCGTCATGAACCATCACCAGGGGCCTGTCCGGCAAATTGGCATTCAGCCAATTCACGACGTCGGACAGGCTTGCCCGAGTGCCGGCGACCTGCGTTCTGTAGTCGTAGTATCGCGCGCCAAAAGCCTGCGGCAGGAACAGCATCGAGATCGCGACCAAGGTGAAGGTCTGCTTGCGAAACGCCGACGAGAGGCCGCATGCGACGCCGAACAGCACGATCGGCGCCAGCACATAGAGGTAGCGTCCGCCGTTGTGCAGCAGGCCGCTTGGAAACCTCCAGAAGTAAGCAGCGAGGAAGATCAGGACGAACAGCGCGAGTAGGCGTCCGACCGCGGGCGGCCGCATGAAGCGAAGGCACAGGAACAGCGGAAAGCTCGCCAGGGCCCCTTGAAGGATCGCTGCAAATATCAGGAACGATTTGTCCGACCAGTCCGCGTAGCGTTCGGCAAAGTAATACATCTTGGCGCTCACGGTGTTCGGCACCAACGAGCCGGTGTCGAACCAATACCAGGCCAGGAACGCCGTAGCGCTCGCGGTCGCCACCGCGACAGAGGCGATCTTGAAGCGGACGGAAACGTTGCTCTCCGCAAGCAGGACGAGCATCGATGCGACGGACAGGACGCTCAGCTCCGGCCGGATGAACGGCATGATTCCGCACAGAACGGCAAACCAGAGGCTGCGGCTTCTGTCCGTCAGCAGCTTGATGTTCCACGCCACCGCGGCCATCGCCAGTCCGGTATCCATCCCGTTCAGGAGCTGAAACAGCGTGCCGGCGAACACCAGTCCGCCCAGGGCGATCAGTGCCGCTTCCAGGTCGGGACATCCGAGGTTGCGGCAGGTGAAGAAGAGGCCGAGCACATAGGCGACGCCGCCGAGCGTGCAGAGCGCGAACAATGCGGCCGTATCGGAAGCTATGAGCTGCTCGAGAGCCAGCAGCAGCGCGAGATGCGCCCCGCTCGTCGCGCCGACGAGAGCCGGCACGCCGGCATAGGTCTGGTCCTGACCGAGGCGGAGGACACGGGCATTGTGCAGGTTGATGAAGGCATCGTCGGTGGGAAACGCCGCGCCGCCATTGGCGCAGTAAACGATCGCAAAGGCGGCAAATGTGACGAGTGCGCAGGCTCCAGGAGCAACCCAACGGCTCCTCAGGTCGATCGTCATATCCGGCCGACTCCCAGTGTGGCGTACCTCGCGAATTACAATCTAGGGTATAAGGTTGTGTTAATGGGACGGTGCACGTCTGGGTTCCGTCGCGGAGCAGATCATCTCTCGCCGAGCGGGGAGGCCGCGCCCCCTTGTCATGTCCCTTGGCAGCGATTGTTCCGCGTGCTTCGCTGGCGCGGATATGACGGGACCATGACGAGGTGGGGGATGGCCGGGCGTGACCAGCTCGACGGCGTCGATCTGAAGATATTGTCCGAGCTGCAGCAGGACGGGCGGGTTCGCAACAACGAGCTGGCGCTACGCGTCGGCGTGTCCGCGCCCAATTGCCTGCGGCGGCTGAAATCGCTGTTCAGCCGCGGCGTGATCCGGGCGGTGCGCGCCGTCATCGACGAGCGGCGGCTCGGCTATGAGGTGGTGTCGTTTGTCTCGATCCAGCTCGGCAGCCAGGCCCAGCCGGTGCTGGAGGCGTTCGAGAACTCGATCGCCGCGATCCCGCGCATCCAGCAGTGCTGGCGGATTTCGGGCGACACCGACTATCTGCTCAAATGCGTGGCGCCGAGCGTCGAGAGCATGCGCCAGCAGCTCTTGCATTTCGCCGCGATGCCGAACGTCAAGAACGTCCGCAGCTTCCCGGTGCTGGGCGTCGCCAAGGACGAGCCGCTGCCGTTGCAGGAGGTCGTGCCGGCGCCGGCGGGATAGAAGTCGCAGGACCTTGGCGAAGGTGGGAGTTCACGAAAACCGAATCAATGACCCGTCATATAGTTTAGTAACTCACTTAACTGTGACATGTGATTTACGAAGCCCTGCAATGCGCAGGATCGTGATTGCCGGCTCAAGCGCGCTGCCTAGATGCAAAGTGTGAACCTCGGCCTGCGTCGCAAGCTGGGGATGCTTTTGTGGGACCCTAAGCAGGAAAAGACATCATGACTTCGACTTCGAAGACGATCGCAGCGTCTGCTGCGACGCTGTTTGCGTCTGCGTTCTTGGTTCTGTCGGCGCCGGCCGCGAAGGCCGACGATTACTGCATTACCAACGGCGCCCAGGCCGCTCATGGCTGCGGCTTTGCGACGATGGAAGCCTGCCGCGCGGCGGCCGGCGGCATCGGCGGCACCTGCTCGCAGGTCGGCGGCGCCAAGACCACCAACGACGCGCTCGCTTTCCAGCCGAAGCAGGCCAAGCAGCCCAAGGCTCGCGCGGGTGCGCAGAACTAACTCGAAGTAACGTCTGAATTCGAGACCAGTTTCCAGACTTCGCGGCCTCCGGGATTCATCCCTGGGGCCGCTATTTTATGACAGCCACGCGACAGCGCGTGTCACCGATACCGGCCGCGAAACTCGCGCGGGGAGGCGCCGGTCCAGGTGCGGAAGGCCCGCGAAAAACTCTTCTCGTTGCGGAAGCCGGCGATCTCCGCGATCCGCTTGATCGGGGTGCGGCCGCGCATCAGCTCCTGTTTCGCCAGTTCGAACTTTGCCTCTTCCTTGAGATCGCGTAGCGAGGTTGCTTCCTCGCGCAGGCGGCGGTGCATGGTGCGGGTCGAGAGTGCCAGCTCGCTTGCGACATCCTCGGCGCCGAGGCTGCGGCCGCGCGCTTGGCGCAGCACGCGGCGGACGCGCTCGACCAGCAGCCGGTCGCGCCGGTAGGGCAGCACGGTCAGCCGCAACGCGCCCTTGAGCATGTTGTCGAGATCGGCGGCGCTGCGCGTGAGCGGCAGCGACAGATAGTGCTTGTCGAAGATGATCGACGCGCGCTCGGCGCCGAAGCGGACGTTGCGGCAGAAGATGGTCGGATAGACCGAGACGTGGCCCGGCTCGGCGTGCGGGAATTCCGCAGCGCGCAGCGCGATCCGGGAGTCCACCGCCCAGCAGGAGAAGCCGAGCACGTAGCGGAGCAGGGTGACGAGGCAGAATTCGCGCAACGGCCCGAGATCACGCCGCTCCCTGATCGAGACGATCGCGGTCTCCTCGCCGACCTCGAGATCGAGCAGCACGTCCTCGGTGAGCAGGCGGTGATGGCGGCACCAGCGCTTGAGCGCCACCTCCAGCGTCGGCGCCGTGATCGAGGCGCGGCAGAGCATGCCGTAGGTGCCGAACGGCAGGCGGCGCGAGAACCAACCGAGCGCCTCGTCGTCGAGCTCGCGCATGGCATGGCCCGCCAGGGCCTCGAACTGGGCGGCGGTGACCCGCCCGTCCGGAGAATTGACAAGGTCTGGCGGTACCTGACCCCGGCTCAGCGCCTCGGCCGGGTCACGTCCGTACCGCGCATAGGCGGCAACCACGCCGCGGACGAAGGCGGCGGGGGTCACGGCACGGCGCGGGATCGCGGTTGCGGCTTGAAAAGGCATCGGAACTCCTCGGAAATCCTCGCCAAGTTTGGCGGAAAATGCAACCTTTTCGACCGCAGAAGGGCCCCGATGCCGCTAGGTTCGGTCGCCAAAATACGGAGGAATCGCCTTGAACATCCCGAGCATCGACTTCGATCTGGGCGAAGACATCGGCATGCTGCGCGACACGCTCCGCGCCTTCGTGGAGGCGGAGATCGCCCCGCGCGCGGCCGAGATCGAGAAGGCCAACCTGTTCCCGGCGGACCTCTGGAAGCGCCTCGGCGACCTCGGCCTGCTCGGCATGACCGCGCCGGAGCAATATGGCGGCTCCAACATGGGCTATCTCGCCCATATCGTCGCCATGGAGGAGATTTCGCGCGGCTCGGCGGCCGTCGGCCTGTCCTACGGCGCCCATTCCAATCTCTGCGTCAACCAGATCCGCCGCAACGGCAATGACGCGCAGCGCCAGCGCTATCTGCCCAAGCTGATCTCCGGCGAATATGTCGGCGCGCTCGCGATGTCCGAGCCCGGCGCCGGCTCCGACGTGGTCTCGATGAAGCTGCGCGCCGACAAGCGCGGCGACCGCTACGTGCTGAACGGCTCCAAGATGTGGATCACCAATGGCGGCGATGCCGACGTGCTGGTGGTCTACGCCAAGACCGATCCGGAAGCCGGCCCGCGCGGCATGACCGCATTCCTCATCGAGAAGGGATTCAAGGGCTTCACCCACGGCCAGCACCTCGACAAGCTCGGTATGCGCGGCTCCAACACCTATCCGCTGTTCTTCGACGAATGCGAGGTGCCGGCGGAGAACGTGATGGGCAAGGTGGGTGAGGGCGTCAAGGTGCTGATGTCCGGCCTCGACTATGAGCGCGCGGTGCTGTCGGGCGGCCCGCTCGGCATCATGGCGGCCTGCATGGACGCGGTGGTGCCCTACATGCACGAGCGCAAGCAGTTCGGCCAGCCGATCGGCGATTTCCAGCTGATGCAGGGCAAGCTCGCCGACATGTATGCGACCTGGCAGTCGGCGCGCGCCTATGTCTACGCGGTCGGGCGCGCCTGCGACCGCGCCGATCACGCCCGCAGCTTACGCAAGGATGCGGCGGCCGCGATCCTCTATTCCGCTGAGAAGGCGACGTGGATGGCCGGCGAGGCGATCCAGGCGCTCGGCGGCGTCGGCTACACCAGTGAATTTCCCGTGGGCCGGCTCTGGCGCGACGCCAAGCTGTACGAGATCGGCGCCGGCACGTCGGAAGTCCGCCGCATGCTGATCGGCCGCGAGCTGATGGCCGAGACGGCCTAGCGACACGACGCAATTGGAATTGCCGCGGAACTGGGCCAACCTGTCCGCGGCCTCCCCAGACATCACCAGCCACGCGGGACTTACATGCCGCTCCATTCCAGCATCGATCCGTCCTCTTCCGACTTCGCGCGCAATTCCGAATCCATGCGCGCCCTCGTCGCCGATCTGCGCGAAAAGCTCAGCCAGGTCGCCGGCGGCGGCGGTGAAGCCTCGCGCAACCGTCACACCTCGCGCGGCAAGATGCTGGCGCGTGAACGCGTCGACCTGCTGGTCGATCCCGGCACCTCGTTCCTGGAGCTGTCGCCGCTGGCGGCCTACGGCCTCTATGGCGGCGATGTGCATTCGGCGAGCGTCGTCACGGGGATCGGGCGCATCTCGGGGCGCGAATGCGTGATCGTCGCCAACGACGCCACCATCAAGGGCGGCACCTACTATCCGATGACAGTGAAGAAGCATCTGCGCGCACAGGACATCGCGCGGCAGAACAATCTTCCTTGCGTCTACATGGTGGATTCCGGCGGCGCCTTCCTGCCGCTGCAGGACGAGATCTTTCCGGACGAGCGCCATTTCGGCCGCATCTTCTACAACCAGGCGCAGATGTCCTCAGCTGGCATCCCCCAGATCGCGGTCGTGATGGGCTCCTGCACTGCGGGCGGGGCCTATGTGCCGGCGATGTCGGACGAGAGCATCATCGTGCGCAATCAGGGCACCATCTTTCTCGGCGGCCCGCCGCTGGTGAAGGCCGCGACCGGCGAGGTCGTGACCGCGGAGGAGCTCGGCGGCGCCGACGTGCATTCGCGCCAGTCAGGCGTCACCGATCATTACGCCCAGAACGATGCCCATGCGATCGGGATTGCCCGCCGCATCGTCGGCACGCTGAAGCCGTCGGTGCGGCCGAACCTCAACATGCACCCGCCGCGCGACCCGCTGTTCGCGGCGGAGGAGATTTACGGCGTGGTGCCGGTCGATGGGCGCAAGCCGTTCGACGTGCGCGACATCATCGCCCGCGTCGTGGATGGCTCCGAGTTCGACGAGTTCAAGAAGCTCTACGGCACCACGCTGGTGTGCGGCTTCGCCCACATCTGGGGCTTTCCGGTCGGCATCATCGCCAACAATGGCATCCTGTTCAGCGAGAGCTCGCTGAAGGGTGCGCATTTCATCGAGCTGTGCTGCCAGCGCGGCATTCCGCTGGTGTTCCTGCAGAACATCACCGGCTTCATGGTCGGCAAGAAATACGAGGCCGGCGGCATCGCGCGCGACGGCGCCAAGCTCGTGACGGCGGTTGCGACCGCCTCGGTGCCGAAGTTCACCGTGGTGATCGGCGGCTCCTACGGCGCCGGCAATTACGGCATGTGCGGCCGCGCCTACTCGCCGCGCTTCCTCTGGATGTGGCCGAACGCGCGCATCTCGGTGATGGGCGGCGAGCAGGCCTCGATGGTGCTGAGCCAGGTCCGCCGCGACAATATCGAGGCCAAGGGCGATAGCTGGTCGAAGGAGGAGGAGGACAAGTTCCGCAAGCCGATCCGCGACCAATATGAGAGCCAGGGGCATCCGTATTACGCGACTGCGCGACTCTGGGACGACGGTGTGATCGACCCCGCCGACACCCGCCTCGTGCTCGGGCTCGGCCTCTCGGCGGCGTCGAATGCGCCGATCGAACCCACGAAATTCGGCCTGTTCAGGATGTGATGCGATGGACCGCTCAAAGCTCTACCGCCGTTTTCGCACGCTCCTGATCGCCAACCGCGGCGAGATCGCCTGCCGCGTCATCCGCACCGCCCGCGCCATGGGCCTGCGCACCGTCGCGGTCTATTCCGAGGCTGACAGCGACGCGATGCACGTCGCGCTCGCGGATGAAGCGGTGCTGCTTGGGCCGGCGCGCGCCCGCGACAGCTATCTCAATGTCGAGCGGCTGATCGAGGCGGCCAGGAAGACCGGCGCCGAGGCCGTTCATCCCGGCTACGGCTTCCTGTCGGAGAATGCCGAGTTCGCGCAGGCGTGCTTCGATGCGGGCCTCGTCTTCGTCGGCCCGACCGCCGAGATGATGACGGCGATGGGCTCGAAATCAGGCTCGAAGGCGCTGATGGAGAAGGCCGGCGTACCGCTCGTGCCCGGCTATCACGGCGATGCGCAGGATGATGCGACGCTGGCGAAGGCGGCCGAGAAGGTCGGTTTCCCGATTCTGGTGAAGGCGTCGGCCGGCGGCGGCGGCCGTGGCATGCGCATCGTGCGGTCGGCGGCCGAGCTTGGGCCCGCGATCGTCAGCGCCAAGCGCGAGGCCAAGGCCGCGTTCGGCGATGACCGCATGCTGATCGAAAAATACGTCGACAACCCCCGGCATATCGAGGTGCAGATCATCGGCGACAGCCACGGCAATCTGCTGTCGCTGTTCGAGCGCGAATGCACCTTGCAGCGCCGCCACCAGAAGGTGATCGAGGAGGCGCCGTCGCCGACGCTCAACGCGGCCCAGCGCGAGACGGTCTGCGCGGCTGCGCGAAAGGCGGCGGGCGCGGTGAACTATGTCGGCGCCGGCACCATCGAGTTCGTCTCCGACGGCAAGGACGTGTTCTTCATCGAGATGAACACGCGCCTCCAGGTCGAGCATCCCGTGACCGAGCTGATCACCGGCGTCGACCTCGTCGAATGGCAGTTGCGCGTCGCCTTCGGCGAGGCGCTGCCGCTGAAGCAGGACGAGATCAAGCTCAACGGCCACGCCGTCGAGGCGCGCGTCTATGCCGAGAACCCGACCAAGAATTTCATGCCGTCGGTCGGCAGGATCTCGACCTGGCGGCTGCCGGCCGAGACCGGAGGCCTGCGCATCGATGGCGGCTACCGCGAAGGCGATACCGTCTCGCCGTATTACGACGCCATGCTTGCCAAGATGATTGCGTGGGCCCCGACGCGGGATGTCGCGATCGAGCGGCTGAACCGGGGGCTGGAAGAGTCCGACGTCCGCGGCATCGTCACCAACATCCCGTTCCTGTCGGCGCTGATGACGCATCCGAAGGTGCGGACCAATGCGATCGACACCGGCTTCATCGAGCGCGAGCTGGCGGTGCTGACATCGGCATCGCCGGCGCCCGGCGAGCTCGAGCTCTGTGCTGCGGTGGCCGCGATCGTCAATGACGAGCGGCAGGCCGCGCAAGGGGCTGCGCATTCGCCCTGGCAGACCTTCGGCTGGCAGCCGGTCGGCCGCCGTCAGCGCAGCTTCGCCTTCCGCGTCGGCCATGGTCCGGAGCAGAAGATCGCGCTGAACTATGGCAGCGGGCCGTCCACGCTGGTGATTGGCGAGCGCGAGCTGGCGTTCACGGCTGTGCCGAAGGATGGCGGCTTCGACCTGACGCTGGACGGTGTCAAATCGTCCGTCGCCGCCGTGATCGCCGGCCATGAGCTTTACTTGCGCACGCGCAACGGCCGCTTCGACCTGCACTGGGTCGATCCGTTCGGCGGCGAGACCGAGGAGCAGACCGGCGCGGACAAGATCGCGGCCCCCTTGCCTGGCACGGTCGTCGCCGTGCTGGCCGAGGAGGGCGCCAAGCTCGACAAGGGCGCGCCGATCCTCACGCTGGAGGTGATGAAGATGGAGCAGACGCTGCGGGCGCCCTATGCCGGCGTGCTGAAGTCGATCAAGTGCAAGGTCGGCGACATCGTGCAGGAAGGCATCGAGCTCGCCGTGGTCGAACCGTCGGGAGAATGAGATGAGCGATCCCGTCCGCATCATCGAAATGGGACCGCGCGACGGTCTCCAGAACGAGAAGACGCCCGTCAGCGTCGAGGCCCGCATCGCCTTCATCGAGGCGCTGGTCGCGGCCGGCCTCGATACGGTCGAGGTCGGCGCGTTCGTCTCGCCCAAGGCGATCCCGCAAATGGCGAGCTCCGATGCCGTGCTGCGCGGCGTCAGCCACGTCAAGGGCGCCGAATTCCACGTGCTGGTGCCGAACGAGAAGGGCTATGACGCCGCCCGCGCCGCCGGCGCCAAGGTGGTCTCGGTGTTCGCGGCAGCCTCGGAAGGCTTTTCGCGCGCCAACATCAATTGCACGGTCGCGGAGTCCATCGAGCGGTTCAAGCCGGTTCTCGTGCGCGCCAAGGCCGACGGCGTGCCGGTGCGCGGTTATATTTCCTGCGTGCTGGGCTGCCCGTTCGACGGCGAGATCAAGCCGAAGGCGGTCGCTGATCTCGCCAATACGCTGTGGGAGCTCGGCTGCTACGAGATCTCGCTCGGCGACACCATCGGCGTCGGTACGCCGGCAAAGGCCAAGGACATGTTGCGTGCGGTCAGCGCCAACATCCCGCCCGCAAAACTCGCGATGCATTTCCACGACACTTACGGACAGGCGCTCGCCAATCTCTATGCCGGCCTGGAGGAGGGTGTCCGCGTCATCGATGCTGCCGCCGGCGGCCTCGGCGGCTGCCCCTACGCGCCGGGCGCGACCGGCAATGTCGCGACCGAGGATGTGGTCTACATGCTCGAAGGCATGGGCGTCAGGACCGGCGTCGATATGGAGAAGCTGCTGGTGGCGACCAATGCGATGAGCGGCGTGCTGGGCAAGCCGCCGGTGAGCCGCGTGGCCTCCGCGCTGAACGCGAAGAGGAAGCGGGCGGTTTCATAGTTTTCCGTCATTGCGAGCGGCTTGTCCGCCATAGCTCGAAGAGCGACGGCGGAAGCGAAGCAATCCAGGGTCTTTCCGTAGAGACAGTCTGGATTGCTTCGTCGCTGCGCTCCTCGCAATGACGGCTGGGCTAGCTCTCGTAGGGGGCAAAGGCGCGAAGCGCCGTGCCCACCATCTCTCGCGATCACTGGCAGAAAGTGGGCACGCTGCGTTTTGCCCCCTACGAGGCCTGTTGTCAGGCCGCCTTCAGGCCGACATCCGGCAGGCGCGGCCGGTTCTTCAGCGCCTTGACCATCATGGCCTCGACCTCGGCCTTCTCCTGCGGCAGCAGGGCAAGGCGCGGCGGGCGCGTCAGCGCGGTGCCGCGGCCCATGATGTGCTCGCACAGCTTGATGCATTGGACGAGGTCCGGGCGTGCGTCGAGGTGCAGCAGCGGCATGAACCATTCGTAGAGCGGCATCGCCTCGGCCAGGCGGCCGGCCTTGGCCAGACGAAACAGCGTCTCGCCCTCGCGCGGGAAGGCGTTCGACATGCCGGAGACCCAACCGACGGCGCCCATCGCAACGCTCTCGACGATGACGTCGTCGAGGCCCGCGAACAGCACGAAGCGGTCGCCGACCATGTTGCGGGTATCGATGAAGCGCCGCGTGTCGCCGGAGGAGTCCTTGAAGCAGACCACGGTCTCGACATCGGCCAGCGAGGCCAGGATGTCGGGGGTGACGTCGTTCTTGTAGATCGGCGGATTGTTGTAGAGCATCACCGGCAGGTCGGTCGCGCTGGCGACGGCGCGGAAATGCGCGGCGGTCTCGTGCGGCTTGGACGAATAGACCAGCGCCGGCATCACCATCACGCCGTCGATGCCGACGCGCGCGGCTTCCTTGGCCGTCTCGACCGCGAAGGCCGTGGTGAATTCGGCGATGCCGCACAATACAGGAACGCGGCCGGCGGCGACGGACTTCGCCGTCTCCATGATCGCGACCTTCTCCTTGCGCTCCAGCGAGGTGTTCTCGCCGACCGAGCCGCAGACGATCAGGCCGGAGACGCCGTCGCGGATCAATCCGTCCATCACCTTCGCGGTCGCGTCGATGTCGAGCGAGAGATCGTCGTGGAATTGCGTAGTGACGGCCGGGAAGACGCCTTCCCAGGAAACGCGGCGGCTCATGGTTTTTCTCCAGATGGAAACGCCGGCGGGGGGCTGGGGCCGCCGGCTGTTGTGAAGGGAATGGCGAATCGGATCAGAGCGTGGCGCCGACCTTGCGCAACTCGGCGAGAACGGGTGCCTTGGGCAGCCAGATCTTGTCGAACTCGGCGATGACGGCCTCGGTATCGCCGGTCGGGACCTGGCGGATCGGGATCGGCGCGTTCTTGAAATTCTCGATCAGCGCCGGCTCGTTGCCGGCGAGCTCGTCGATCTGCGCGTCGAGCGTCGCCTTCACCGTCTTGGCGATCAGCTCGCGGTCGGCGGCCGCGAGCGACTGCCAGACGCGGCCGGAGACAACCGCTGCCATCGGCATGAAGACGGCATTCATCTGCAGGATCACCTTGGAGACCTTGTCGAAGCGCTGGTTCCAGGAGAATTCGAGATCGGCCTCGAGGCCGTCGACCTGGCCGTTGGCCATCGCGTCGAACACCTGCGGCGTCGGGATCGGCGTTGGCGCTGCGCCAAGCGAGGAATAGAAGTCGCGATACACCGGCGTCGGGTTGATGCGCAGCTTCATGCCCTTGATGTCGGCGAGCGAATTCAGGTCCTTCGCGGAAAACACCGCGCGCATGCCGGTGATGCCCCAGCCGAGGCCGATCGTGCCGGTCTCCTGCGGCAGCACCTCGAACAGTTTCACCGCCGCCGGATGCCGCACGAATTTCGCCACCGCCGGCGTCGAGCGCACGATGTAGGGCGCGTTGATCGCGGCGATGTGCGGCACGCGCGAGCCGAGCTCGGCGGCCTGGATGAAGCCCATGTCGAGCGCGCCGGACTGCAATTGCTGCATCATCGCGGGCTCGTTGCCGAGCTGGCCGGAGTGGAACACGGTCAGGGTCAGGCGGCCGTTGGTCGCGGCCTTGAGGTCGTCGCCGAATTTGAGCGCGGCCTTGTTCCAGGAATGGCCGTTCGGCGTGATCAGGCCGAGGCGGAATTCCTTGGCCTGGGCAAGCGCCAGCGACGGCGCGAACACCGATGCGGCGGCACTGGCGGCGAGAAAGCGGCGGCGTGAAAGCGGCATGGTCGGGCTTCCTTTTGAACGGGCCTATTTGATGAGGATCAGCGAGAGCGAGGGATAGAGCGAGAGCAGCACCAGCAGGACGCAGGAGATGACGAAGAACGGCAGCGTCACCATGAACATCTTGCCCGGCTTGGCGCCGGTGACGGCGGCCGCGACGAAGAAGCAGAGGCCGACGGGCGGCGACAGCAGGCCGAGCACGAGGTTGATCACCACGACGACGCCGAAATGCCGGGGATCGATGTGGTAGACGTCGGCCGCGACCGGCAGCAGGATCGGCACGGTCATGATCAGGCCGGGAATGCCGTCGATCACGGTGCCGATGATCAGCAGGATGACGTTGCAGATCAGCATGAAGCTGATCGGGTCCTTGGCGGCGGACTGGATCCAGCCGGCGGTCTCCTGCGGCACCTTGCCGAAGATCAGCACCCAGGAGAACACCGCCGCGGCCGCCACCAGGAACAGCACGATCGCCGAATAGATCGCACTACGCAGCATCATCTGCGGCAACTGGGAGAACTCGAATTCCTTCGTCCAGTATTTTCCGACGAGAGCGGCGGCGACCGCGCCGACCGCGGCGGACTCCGTCGCGTTGGCGAGGCCGCTCAAAATGGTGCCGACGATGACGATCGGGATCAGCAGCGTCGGCGACGTCCGCAGGATCGTCATCAGGCGCTGGCGCGGCGTCTGATAGTCGGCGCGGGGATAGTTGTAGATGTATCCCATCAGCGCGATGACGAGGCAGAACATCACGGTGAGGATGACGCCGGGCACGATGCCGGCGATCAGCATGTCGCTGACCGAGACCTGCGCGAGCACGCTATAGACCACGAACATCACCGAGGGCGGGATGATCGGGCCGAGCATGCCGCCATAGGCGGTCAGGCCCGCGGCAAAGGTCTTGTCGTAGCCCTTCTTCTCCATCTCCGGCACCATGATCTGGGCCATGATCGCGACCTGCGCGGTCGCCGATCCCAGGATCGAGGAGATGAACATATTGGCGAGGATGTTGACGTAGGCGAGCCCGCCCTTGAGCGAGCCGACGAACGCCATCGCCATGTCGACGATGCGCCGCGTGATGCCGCCGCCGTTCATGATCTCGCCGATCAGGATGAACAGCGGGATGGCGATCAGGCCGTAGCTGTCGACGCCGCCGAACAGTTGCAGCGGATAGGACTGGAACAGCACCGGGTTGCCGGATACCGCGATGTAGACGAGACCGGCGAGGCACAGGCAGAGGCCGATCGGCACGCCGACCAGCATGATCGCGACGAAGGCAGCCGACGTAACCATCAGTTGACCCCGTCGAGTTCGGAGAGCTCGAAGCCTTTCGGGGGCGTGCGCGGCACCAGCCCGAGATCTTCCAGCAGATTGGCGAGACCGTGGATGGTCATCGACACCGCGAAGATCGGCAGCGTCAGATAGAGCACCCAGGTCGGCCAGTTCAGCGTCTGGGTGTGCTCGGTATAGAGGAAGTTGAAGGTCTCGGCGGCAAGCTTGCGCCCGTCGAAGCCGGCGCGGGCGAGCCCGACCGGATCCATCCAGAGCACGCAGGTGATGATCAGCGCGACGCCGAACACCACGACGAGGCCGGTCGAGATCACCTTGGCGATCTTCTGGTGCTGCGCCGACAGACGTTCGGTCAGCATCGTGACCGCGAAGTCGAGCCGCAGCCGCGTCATCGCGGAGGCGCCGACGAAGGTCAGCCAGACCACGCAATAGACCGCGGATTCATCGATCCAGTAGATCGGGAAGCGCGCGTAGCGGGTGACGACGTTCACCAGGATCAGGGCGGTCAGCAGGTACATCAGGCCCATCAGTGCGACGCGCTCGACGGCGAGGAGGGCGCTGGAGGCGCGGATGACCATGCGTCGGACGCTGAATGCGCGCGTGGCCGGCATCGTCTGCTCGATCATGAAAGAGGCCCCACACCGCGAAAATTGTCGTGCTATCGGCAAATGTATAATTTATACATTTGGGGTGTCAAACGGGAATTGCGGTCATTTCAGCGGCAACGCGCGCGTTTGCTGGGCACTCTGGTTTGTGGGGCAGGCGGCTTTTGTCGGGGCCCTCAACATGCAAGAGAGAGACCGCTGCGGCCGGACGAGTCGGGAAGGACAACAGAAGGTCAGATGAAACAGCCTCTGAAGCATCGCACCCTGTCGGCTGCGATCGTCGACCAGCTCCGCCAGGCGATCCTCGACGGCACCTATCCGGCCGGCTCGCAGCTACGCCAGGACGCGCTCGGCGAGGCCTATGGCGTCAGCCGCATTCCGGTGCGCGAGGCGCTGTTCCAGCTCGAAGCCGAGGGGCTGGTGCGCATCGTTCCGCAGAAGGGCGCCATCGTCTCCGAGCTGTCGCTGGATGAGATCAACGACGTGTTCGATTTGCGCGGCATCCTCGAGCCGCGGCTGTTGGCGCAGTCGGCGCCGCGTTTCACATCCGAGGATTTCGACGGGCTCGACGACATCCACAAGAGTTTTGAGAAGGCGATCAAGGCGCGCAATGTCAGCGACTGGGGGCAGCTCAATGCCGACTTCCACATGGCGCTCTACGTCCACGCCCCGCAGCCGCGCACCCGCGCGATCGTGCTCTCGCTGCTCCAGACCAGCGATCGCTATACGCGCCTGCAGCTCTCCAACACCAAGGCGATGGGGACGGCGGAGAAAGAGCACGCCCATCTGATCGCGCTCTGCCGCGCAGAAAAAGTCGAGGAGGCCTGCCGGTTTCTGGAACGGCACATCGAGGCCGTGCGCACGGATCTGTTGCAGGTGGTGGCCGGCAGCGCGATTGCGCCGAAGTCACGGCGAAAGAAGTGAGTGGCAATCGCGGGGTGGGTCAGATAACCCGCCCTGGTGCTGTCGAGGGCGCCGTCGCACGCGGCCTCACCACGCGTATCGCGCGGTGCCCTTGCCGGCGTAGCTGCGGGTGACGTCGGAGAACTGGCCCTCGAAGGTGGCCGCGAGCGACAGACCGCTTGCGAGCTTCACCTCCGCCGACGCGGTGGTCAGCGCCGCGTCATGGGCTTGCGCGGCGCCGTTGACGACGAAGCTCGAGCCGGGCAATGCTTGGAAGGTCGCGGCGATGTTGCGATCGGCGTTGAAATCGTGGGCCCAAGCGGCGCGTCCCCGCAGCGTGACGATCGCATCGTTGAGCGCGAACGACTTGTCGGTGCGCAGGCCGAGCTCGCTGCGGGTGTCGGTGACAGCCTTCGAAGCGTAGCTCAGGGCGAAGGTGTTGTTGCCGGTGATCGCCTGCTCCGTATAGGCGGGCAGATCGAACGTGGTGAACTGCGCAGCCGCATAGGGCGTGATGCCGACGCCGCCGATCCATGGCGCAACGAAGCGGTAGCCGCCTTCGAGGCGGCCGGAATACGCATTCGCATTGAAGCGGGCCTGCAGATGATCGGCCCCGGCGATGGTGACGGTGCGGTCGGTGGTGATGTCCTGCCAGCCATAGGCCAGCGCGCCGGTGATATAGGCCGGGCCAATATTGTGCCGCACGAAAGCGCCGGCCTGGAACAGGTCGGAGCGGCCGGTGCCGCCGTTCGCCACCGAGAAGTTGGTGCCGCCGCCGGCGAGCGCAAAGCCGGCCACGGTGTACGGCGAGAACCAGTAGTCGGCGCCGACCGCGGCGCCGGCAATGCGGCTGGTGGTGGTGTTGGAGCCGAGCGGCCCGTTGCCGTCGGTGGTTTGCGTGCCGCCGAAACCCGAAGCCCACACGCTCCAGCGCGGCTCATACGCCTGCGCCAGCGGCGCCTTGCGATAGATGGCGGCGTAAGCCTCGCGCTCGGCGCCCGAGCGCTTGCGGCCGCCCGAAGCATAGCCGAGCGCATCGCTGTCGTCAGCCGCATAGCCGGTCGCTCCACCGGGCGATGCACCGGCATTGCCGCGCCCGGCCACGAACGGATCGGTCAGCACGCCCAAGAACAGGTTCATCGCATCGAAGGTGGTCTGCTGCGCGCCGGTGGCGGTCTCGCCCGAGGCCTGCGTCAGCGCGTTGAGCAGGGGATTGCCCGACAGCGCGAACAAGGCATTGAAGCCGGCCGGCATGGTGCCGCCGCCGGCCAGCGCAGTGTCGATTCCGGCTGCGACGTTTTTCTGATTGATGGTGGCGTAACCGGGCAGCGACGGCGACAGCAGGCCGGCGTCGAGCGTCAGCAGCACTTCGTTGCCGACATAGCTCAGCCGCGCGTTGCGGGCGAAATTGTTGGCGGTGAGGAAGTCCGCACCGGAGAAGGTGCCATTCACGGTGCCCGCGGTCAGGATGGTATAGGTCGTCGTCGCCGACACCCGCGTCAGCGGGTCCACCACCACCTTGCCGTTAACGCTGGCTGTGCCCGTGACGATAGTCTTGTCGGAGGTCGCGCCGGACACCTGCACCAGATAGGTCGACGCCGCGGTCATGGTCAGGCTCGACGTCGTCAGCGTGCCGATCGAATTCCCCGGCGCCAGCGTGCCGCCGTTGATGGCGACCGCGCCGGCGATGCCGTTGCCGCCGAGCGTGCCGCCGGCGTTCACCGTGAGGAGGCTTGCTGCGGAGATATCGCCGTTGACCGCGAGCGTGCCACCGTTGACGTTGACAGCGCCGGCATAGGTGCTGGTGCCGGTCAGCGTCCACACCGAGCTGTCGATCTTGTTGAAGGTACCAAAGCCCTGATACTGCGCGGCGGCGCCGAGTTGCGAGACGTCGAAGCTTGCCGTCCCCGTGCCGCCGAGCTGGAAGGTGTCGCTGCCGCCGCCGAGCACGAGGCCCGAGATGACCGAGCCCGCAGCCAGCGTTAGCGTGTTGCCGGTGCCGGTGAACTGGATCGCATTGGTGCCGCCGCTGATCGTGCCGGCGTTGAACACCGACGAGCCGCCGGCGCCGCCGGTAGCAAAAATTCCGTTCACCCCGCCGCTGATGCTGCCACCGGCATTGTTGGTCACCGTCGCGTAGGTTGAAGCAAGAATGCCGTAAAGGCCGGTGCCGATGATGCTGCCGGAATTGGTGACGGTGGAGGACCCGTTGATCGACCAGGTCCCGGTCCCGCCGCTGCTGATGGAGGCTCCGGCGTTGTTGGTGACGGTCAGATTGGTCTTGGCGACCACGCCGTTGATCACAGTCCCCGTGATGCTGCCGGAATTGGTGATGTTGACGGCCCCGGTGCTGGCAAGAACTCCGTACAGGTGGCCGGTGATGCTGCCCCCCGCATTATTGATCACCGTCGCGTCGGTGTTGGCGAAAATGCCGTAGTTGATCGCGCCGGTGATGCTGCCGGAATTGGTGACGTTGGCAGAGCCGGTGGTGGCATAAGCGCCGGAGTCGCCGCCGGTGATGCTGGCGCCGATAGTATTGGTCACCGCCACACTTTGAGCGGAAATGCCGAAGCCGCTGCCGGAGATGGTGCCGGAGTTGGTGAGACCTACAGAGCCGCTGTTCGCAAGAATTCCGAATTTCCCGCCGCGGATGATGCCGCCTGCGTTGTTGACCACCGTTGCGCCGTCCTCGGCACTGATCGCGGCACTGACGCCGGACGGCGCCAGAGAGGTGATGCTGCCGGAATTGGTGATATCGGCGGTGGCGAGGGTACGAATTCCGTACTGTCCGCCCGCGATGCTGCCCCCAGCGTTGTTGACCACCGTCGCATTGGTGGCGGCGTAAATTCCGGAGGTCCCCGTACCGGTGATGCTGCCGGAATTGGTCACGTTGGCCGACCCGGTGCTGGCGAAAACGCCGGTACTGCCGCCGGTGATGCTGGCACCGGCATTGTTGGTCACCTTCGCGTCGGTGCCCGCGCCGATGCCGAAAGTGGTCGTGCCGATGATGCTGCCGGAATTGGTGATGTCGGCGGCGGCATTGGCGGCAACTCCGTCCAGGCCACCCGTGATGCTGGCGCTGGCGTTGTTGGTCACCGTCACGTTGGTGCCGGCCCTGATACCGTAGACGGTGGTGCCGACGATGCTGCCGGAATTCGTGACGTTGGCTGAGCCGGTGTCGACGACAACTCCTGAACTGGCGCCGGTGATGCTGGCGCCGACGTTGTTGGTCACCTTCGCACCGGCGTCAGCATCAACGCCGTAACTGCCCGTGCCGATGATGCTGCCGGAATTGGTGACATCGGCAGTGCCGGCAGCCCAAACGCCCGTTGCGCCCCCCTTGATGCTGGCGCCGACGTTGTTGATCACCGTCGCGTTGGTGCCAGCACTAACGCCGTAACTGCCCGTGCCGGTAATGCTGCCGGAATTGGTGACCGTCCCGGTTCCGATCGCGATGCCGAACTTGATGCCGGTGCCCGTGACGCTGGCGCCGCTGCCGACATTGACGGTGATTCCGGTCTCGGTGCCGGCGCCGTAGCCTGCGGTCCCGGTAATCGTGCCCGGCGGGAGGCCGCCCTGGTCGATGGTGGTGCCGGTACAGGTCGCCGTCACGCCATTGGCGGCCGCCGGCGTACAATCTGCGTGGGCCGCTGAGACCATCGCAATCAGGATGAAAAGTCCAGCGGACGCCGATCCAACCGCTCGCCGCCGCAGCAACCTCAAGCTTAACAGCATG
Source organism: Bradyrhizobium sp. (assembly GCF_035935975.1). Classification (GTDB taxonomy): domain Bacteria; phylum Pseudomonadota; class Alphaproteobacteria; order Rhizobiales; family Xanthobacteraceae; genus Bradyrhizobium. The sequence continues at coordinate 76,099 of NZ_DASYWN010000034.1, read as the reverse complement.
CCCGCCCACCTGCTCTGCAGCGCCCGGTTTTGTTCGCAATACGCCGGTTCACGCTGTCGTCGATATCAGGGTGTGCCCGCCATGTGCCGTCGCGCAGGGGCCCGGATAGCTGTGGATAGCAGGATTCTTATACGCCTTGTGCACAAGAAAGGGAGTTTTGCCTAGCTGATGGGCGAACTGCGCCTTGAGGTTGTATTTTTCGGATGGCTGTTGCAAGGAATCAACAGTGAAGGGTTCATCGCGGGGTCCTATACGGCATGTGCCGTATAGGATTGGACCAGAAGGGAAGGGCGCATTCAGACGTCAAGGCAACGGCCGAGAGATACACCTCCTCCCGTCACCTGCTCCCGTCCGGCCCCATCACCAGGTCAGGCAGCCCGGTCGAGATCTCCGGCACCAGGCACAGCAGCAGCACCGCGAGCATCATCAGCAGCACGAAGGGCAGGGTGCCCCAGATCACCTCGCGCAGGGGAATATCAGGCGCGACGTTGCGGATGACGAAGATGTTGAGGCCGACCGGCGGATGGATCAGGCCCATCTCCATCACGATGGTCATGACCACGCCGAACCAGATGATGTCGAAATTGGCGGCGCGCAAGGGCGGTAGGATGATCGGCGCCGTCATCAGGATGATCGAGACCGGCGGCAGGAAGAAGCCGAGTACGACGACCATGACGAGGATCGCGAACAGCAGCTCCCAGCGCGGCAGATGCATCGCGACGATGGATTCGGCGACCGATTGCGAGATGTGCAGATAGCTCATCACGTAGGAATAGAGCAGCGACATGCCGATGATCATCATCAGCATGGTCGATTCCCGGATCGTCGACTTCATGATCGGGGCGAGGTCGCTCGGCCGCCACACGCTGTAGATCGCGGCGATCAGCGCCAGCGCGAGCAGGCCGCCGAGGCCGGCGGTTTCCGACGGCGTGGCATAGCCGCCGTAGAGTGCGATCATGACGCCGGTCAGCAGCAGCACGAAGGGGATCACGCGCGGCAGCACGCTGAAGCGTTCGGCAAGCGTGTACTCGTCGCGCTGCAGGATCGGAGCCTCCGGGCCGCCTTTCTTGAAGATGGCTTCGGCGGCGGCATATTCTTGGCGGAAGCGGATCACGGCATAGGCGCCGAACAGCGAGACCAGCAGCAGGCCGGGGCCGATGCCGGCGAGGAACAAGCGCCCGAGCGACTTTTCGGCCGCGACCGCGAACAGGATCATGGTGATCGAGGGCGGCAGCAAAATGCCGAGCGTGCCGCCGGCGGCGATGATGCCGGCGGCAAAACCGCCGGAATAGCCGCGCTTGCGCATCTCGGGGATGCCGGCCGAGCCGATCGCCGAGCAGGTCGCTGGGCTCGAGCCCGCCATCGCCGCGAACAGCGCGCAGGCGAACACGTTGGCAACGCCGAGGCCGCCGGGCACGCGATGCAGCCAGGCATGCAGCGCCGAATAGAGATCCTGGCCGGCGCGTGACTTGCCGATCGCGGCGCCCTTCAGGATGAAGAGCGGGATCGACAGCAGCGTGATCGAGGCCATTTCCTCGTAGACGTTCTGCGTCACCGTATCGAGCGAGGCCGCGGGCATGTAGATGCCCATGAACACCACCGCGACCGCGCCGAGCGCGAACGCGATCGGCATGCCCGAGAACATGATGACCAGCGTCGCGATGCCGTAGGCGAGGCCGATACCGAAGACGCTCATGGACGCCTGGCTCCTGCGAAAGGCAGCGCAAGCTGCACGAGAATCTGGACGCAGAGCAGGCTCATGCCGAGCGCCATCAACGAATAGGGAATGGCGAGCGGCGGCGACCACATCGAGTTCGAGACCTGGCCGTCGACATAGGCTTCATGCGCCAGCGTCCAGGACTTCCAGGTGAAGAAGGCGCAGAACAGGAAGGTGGCGACATCGACCAGCCAGAGCCGGACCTTGTTGGCGAGCGGCGAGAGCAGGCCGACGAAGGCCTCGATGCCGATATGGCCGCGGTTCTGCTGCACGTAGGCTGCCGTCATGAAGGTCGCGCCGACCAGCAGGAACACGGCGGCCTCGTCCTGCCAGTAATTGGCGGCCTTGAACAAGGCGCGGCTGAGCACGCTGTAGCTCAGGATGGCGCAGGCGGCGATCAGTGCGATCGCGGCGAGCACGACGATGATGCTGTTGAGGACGGCAAGACCGCGATCGAGCGCCGCCGCAAGGCCTGTCCTTGCGGCAGCGGTCGCCTGGTCGTCACGATCCGGAAGCGGACCGTGGCTCATGCCGCGACGTCGGAGGCGAGCTTGAGCAGGTTTGCGGCAGTCGCGGTCTTGGCGCCGTAATCCTTCCACGCGGTGTCACGGGCGATGTCGCGCCACTTGCCGACGGTGGCGGCATCGAGCACCGAGATTTTTGCGCCGGCCTTCTCGTAGACCTTGGCGACCTCGACGTCGTCGTCCTGCGCGCCCTTGCGGCCGAAAGCCTCGAGCTCGGTACCCACGGTGAGCAGGACGTCCTGCTGGTTCTTCGGCAGCTTGTCGAAGATCGCCTTCGACATCATCAGCGGCTCGAGCATGAACCAGTAGGAGGCGCCGGCGCCCGAGGTCAGCGACTTCGCGACCTCTTCGAGACGGAACGAGATCAGGCTGGTCGAGGAGGTGATGCCGGCATCGCAGGCGCCGGTCTGCATCGCCGCGTAGATTTCGTTCGACGGCACCGACAACACCGAGGCGCCGGCGGTCTGCAGCACCATGTCCATTTCGCGCGAGCCGCCGCGCACCTTCATGCCCTTGGCGTCTTCAGGCGCGACGATGGGCTTGGAGCGGCTGGCGACGCCGCCGGCCTGCCAGACCCAGGTGAGCAGGATGATGCCCTTGTCGGCGAGGAAGTCGGTCAGCGCCTTGCCGACCGGCTCCTTCTTCCAGCGCATGCCCTGGTCGTAGGTGGTGACGAGGCCGGGCATCAGGCCGATGTTCGTCTCCGGCAATTCGCCGCCGGCGTAGGGCATCGGATAGAGCGAGATGTCGAGCGCGCCCTTGCGCATCGCGGAGAACTGCGCGTTGGTTTTGATCAGCGAGGAGTTCGGATAGATCTCGGCGGCGATGTCGCCGTTGCTGCGCTTGGCAACTTCGGCGGCGAACATGCGACAGAGCCGGTCGCGGAAATCGCCCTTGTCGATGGTGCCGCCCGGGAATTGGTGCGAGATCTTCAGCGTGGTCGCGGCATGCGCGGTCCCGGTGCCGAAGCGGAGAATGGCGGGTGCGGCGACGGCGGTCGCGATTAGATGACGGCGCGTGATCATGGCGTGATCCCCTTGAACGTTTCTTCGAACGGTTCTTGTTTGCTGTGATTGGGTCAGGTCTTGAGACCGGGGCGTAGGCCCATCCTAGCCGGTCTTTCAAGTGGAGTTCTCTCATCTGATAGTTCGAGACGGAATGCCGCGGCAAGTGCCGGTCGTGCTGCGCTGCACACTTGCCGTTCCCCGTCCTCCGAATGGAGGTCGCATGCCAAAGTTGTGATTGCGGCGAATGCGTGGACGGCGCCGGCTCGCAGAAATTTATCGGCGGCGGCGTAACAACGCCGGCGATTGATCCGTCGAGATCAAATAGCGGCGTCCGTCGCTGACAAGCTCAATCTCGAAGGGAAGATGATCCATGACCATTCGTACCCGCATCGCGCTCGGCGTCTCGGCCGCCGTTGTCTCGCTTGGCCTCGCGTTCGCGCCGGCTGCTTTCGCCCAGGACAAGATGGGCAAGGACGACGGCATGATGAAGAAGGACACGATGTCCAAAGACGGCATGAAGAAGGATGCCATGTCCAAGGACGACGGCATGAAGAAGGATCACATGTCGAAGGACGGGATGAAGAAAGACGACGGGATGATGAAGAAGAACTGACCTTCCGTCGCCGGAGCGCGCGACTGCGCGCACAAAAGTGCGGGGGCGGTCACATGGACCGCCCCTGATATCATCTCAGTTCAAATTCAATTGAACGTGACGTCGAGCACTACTTGCGCTTGGCCTTGCGGGCCGCGTAGCGGGCGTCGCGCTTTGCCTTCTGCTCGGCCTCGAGCTCAGCCTGCCTCGCGATCGCTTCTTCGGCCTCACGGGCGATCCGCGCGGCTTCGGCGGCTGCGGCCTCTTCCGCGAGACGCTTCTGCTCGGCCTTCTCAGCCTCGCGCGTGGCCTTTGCCTCGGCACGCTTGGCCGCGAGGGCCTCGCGCTCGGCGCGACGTGCCGCGACCGCGGGATCGTCGTGCCCCGGCTGCGACTTGAATTTGTTCAAAAGATTTTTGCGGGCGTCCTGTGCCGCCTTCTGCCGGTCTGCGTACCCGGGTTCCCTGAATCCACTCATCGAACGAGCCTTGTCATCCTCGCTTTCAATCCTACATGACTGCCTGTTGGTACGTCGGCTGGGCATAGCAGGCGCCACGCGACGCAGAAGCGTGTACATCGGCGCGCGTCGCGAAGCCACCCATAATCGCAGCCGATCAGGTAGACGAAAAATCGCCCCCAACGATCTCTCGTAGCCCGGAAAAACTGCCGAATTGTGATGTCCCTCATAAGGGGCGCCCCAAGGCGACGCCTAGCGTTCGCCCGGATACGAGACGGAGCACGGGCATGACTATCTCCAGATTGAGCCTGAAGGCGCTCGCGTTCACCCTCGCCGTGGCAGCCGTGGCCGGCGCTGCGTTGCTGTTTGCCCGCCCGCAGCCGGTTGATAGTGCCGTCCTGGGCGCGGATTGGGAGTGCACCCAGACCGCGTTCGTGCTGACGACCTGCGCCCTCCGGGCCCGCGAGGCGCTTCCGGCGGTCGAGACCTCGCGCAAGGATGCAATTCGCCAGACCAGGGGTTGAACGATCCGCTGCCTCGGGGATGTGACGCCACGCCGCAGAGGTGTTAAAGCGCACCGCGCCCCTGTGATCGGTCAGCCATGTCGAATTCCGAGTCCAAGCCCGACTCCAAGCCCCAGTCGACGCCCGAACCCGGCGCCAAGCCCAGATCCCCGCCAAAACCGCAATCCAGCGACAACCGGCGTGGCGCGATTGCCGGTCTGATCATCGCGATTCTGATCCTCGGTGTCGGCTGGTTGCTCGCCCGCGACCTCACCGCGGCCAGCAAGATGCAGGACTGCGTGATGTCGGGGCGGCGCAATTGCAACGTGATCGAGCCGGCCCGCTAGAAGCGCTCCAGCGTGCCCCTGTGCAGCCCGCTGGAGCCGAAAAATTGCCGTGATCTTAATCATTTGTAACGGGACTTAGCCGATCAAGCAGGTCAGTTATGTCAGCCGGCATCACCCCGGAGCGAGACGAATCGTCTATCGCACCAGGACCACGGCAATCGAGAAAGTAGGGGGTTAAGCACGCATGAGTGCGTCCAGCCGCATGAAGATCATCATTCCCGTGGTTTCGGCCATGTCATTGCTCGCGTTTTCGGCGCACGCGCAGGACGCCGCACGGCCGCCGAGAGATGCCGGCCCGCCGCAGGCCGCGCCGGGCGCAGGCGCGCCGCCGCAGAACATGCGCAAGGGCCCGCCGCCCCAGCAGGCGGCCCGGCCTGCGCCGCAGCCCGGCGGCGGCCAGCCTCATGCCGGTCCCGGTCCGCACAATGCCGGCGGCCCGCCGCCCGGCCGTTACCACGCCCACGGCCCCGCGCCAGCGCGCGACTGGGGCGGACATGCCTATCGCGGCAATGTCGCCTGGGATGGCGGGCGCTGGCGCCACGAGGTCCATAACGGCCGTTCCGGCTGGTGGTGGGACGTCGGCGGCGTCTGGTATTATTATCCGCAGCGGATGGCCGGCCCCCCAGGCTACATCTCCGAGGAGTATTACGACGACGTGCCGGTGGCCTATGCCCCGCCGCCGGTCGCCTACGAACCGCCGCCACCTCCGCCGCCGCCGGCTGATCCCGGCGCAAGCGCACTTGGTGGCGCCATCGTCGGCGGCGTGCTCGGCGGCTTGATCTCGGGCAATGCCTCAGGCGCGGCCGCGGGTGCGGTGATCGGCGGCGCGACCGGTGCGATCGCCGGCGCCACGGCGGCTTCGCGCCCCGGCTACTATCTGGCCCAGGGCAATTGCTACTACCGCTATCCGAGCGGCCAGTATGTCCAGGCCGATCCGCGCGCGTGCTACTAAGCCGCGAGGCAGGATTTGGGACGACAGGATCTGAAACGAAGAGGCGGGTGCAAGCCCGCCTCTTTTGCGTTGCGGCGGGCCGCTTAATCGTTTGCTTCGCGCCTCAGGCGACGAGCCAGTTGAAGAACGCCATCGCGGCCCAGACCAGGCCCGCGATCCAGGCCAGCATCACCACGGCGATCGCCGCGAGAACGGTGATGCCAAACGGGTCGGACCTGCTTGGTTGCCTCGGGACGCGCGCTTCGGCTGCTGCTGCTTTTTGTGTCATGACAGGCCACCCATGCCCTCTCGCGGCGATGCGAGCGGTTGGGAATGCTGTTTAGCGGAGGCGCGGTGGATCGGCTGTGACGCACTTCACAGATGCGCCTGAATGAAAAACGGCCCGGCGCAGGCGGCCCTGCAGATGTCTGGAAACAGATGCACGCTCCGTCCTTGCGTCGCGATCCGTATTAACCGAAATCGGCCCGCAAACGCTGTGCCCGAGCGAGGTCGAAACAACCCCGCATTCGTACGGACGAAATTGCCATCTGCTTGTCGAGATCGAAGGGCTAGTGTCGGTCTCATGTGTACCAAGTACGACCCACAGCATGAGGCCGAGGCGGCAATGAAGCGCGCCGCGGCATCCGAAGGCCCCGACCGGCAGCGACTTATCCAGCTGGCGTTGGCCTGGCATCAGCTCGCCCGCGATCGGCGCGAGGAGCAGTCGGACTGATCGCATTCAACCGGAAAACGGGCGCGGCAACAGGCGGCAAGAAAAAGCCCCGTGCTCGCGGGACAAGCACGGGGCCCTTCGAAGCCGACCGGGGCTGGTGGGTCGGCACCACTTGATTTCAAATCGTCCAATGCAACGGTCGTGACGTTCCACGATGCTCTCGCATCTTCGTCGCGCCACGCTTCGCGCGTTGCACGTCAGCCGATGCGGTTCTGGCAGAGGAACATCCGATCCGCGCCGACGTTGGCCGCCTATGACAGACCTCGAACTCCGCGCGCAGTCTTTCGAAATCGCCTGGAAATATCTCGAACGATCCGGCCTGCTCACGGGTGAGCGCAGGGAATCCGCCCGCTTCATCCTGGGCAGGATCGACCGGATGATATTGCGTGGCGAGCGGCGCAGACTCTTGCTGTCGAACGCCGCGATTGATGCGTACCGTTTGCGGCCAGTGCTCGTGACGTTGAATGCGGGAACGATCCGGCCGGGTGAAACGTCGCATTAAGAAATGCGCCGCGCCGATTTTCGCGGTTGCGATTCGTGCTTCGTGAACGAAGCGGAGTCGGATCGTGAACAAAAGAAAGGCCGGCCGGTTGTCGGCCAATTCAGTGCAACGGCTGAATCAATCGATCGCCAGGCATTCTTCCAAATGCGGCTTCTGCTGGCTTTTCCGCGTCCACGCATGAACGGCGAAGGCGAGTTGATGCTGGCTGGTCGCCGCGTCCGCAATGGACGCCCGCGCGATCTCGATGTGCTTTGTGACCACACTGGTGTTCACGACGCCTGCGTCGATGGCCAGGTATGACATTGCGACGAGCGCCACCGCAGATGCGATCGCCATTCTCGTCCACTCGGATCGCTGCATCGAAGTCCTTGCCGGGCGCAATTCGCCCGGCGCTTAGATAGGGCTCGTTTGCGCGGTGCAAAGACCGGGATATGGTTACCCACGCGTTCGTGAAGGGCATTTGATTGGCGGCTCAATGTCCGCCGCGCTGATCGAGTTGGACTGCAAAGAATCTTGCGCGAGTTGGACTCAGCTTGCCGTCGTAACCACCGCTTCGGCCTTGTGGTATTTCGTGCTCTTCGCCGTTCATCGCTCGGAGATCCTGATCTCTGACAATCAGGATCGTAGCGCGTTTCGTGCTGGGCCCAGCCATCGCTGCATTAGGTCAAGTTATCTGACAAACAGCTAGCTCAGGCTGAAGATGTATAAGTTCGCGCCTGCACTAGAAGATTGCAAATAAAGTTGCCCCGCTCGTATAATGCTGCCTCGCTTCTGTCACTAAGTCATTGGGCTGGAGGCGTTTTCATGAGTAAGAATTTCTTGTTCTCAGCTGTTGCAGGCTTTCTTCTGCAGGTACTGATCATACCGCCAGGGGCCCAAGCTCAAGGACTTAGCGAAGCTCAGCTTATCGTTATCGCAAGCACTGCAGAACGCATTTGCGGGGTTGTTAAAGACCAGGGCAGCGCCTCGACAGCCGCAGCGAAAGGTGCCGTCAGCGTTGAACTAAGAGGATTGGCCTCACAAATTCAGACCACCGGCGGGCAAAATAGCGGCAGCATCACCACCGACGAATACGTAGGGGTTGTGCGCGAGCAAGCTGCGCCTCTGATAAGAGATCTCAGCAATTGTAGATTCCAGGTCTTCACGATCCTGGTCAAGAGCATGTCACCAAGCCAAACAAGTCCAACGCCACCTCCGTCGTACAAGCCGCCTCCACCTCAACCGGTATCCCGGGCAGGGCTGTCGTGCCAGACCGACTACATCATCGATTGGCTCGACCAGCACGGGATCTATGGCAACCGACCTTTCGACAGTTCGATCTACGATGATCAGGTCACCTGGACGGTCAACGGGAGGCAGGCCACGAAGACCAAGACCGACATCATCAAGGAAGAAGATGACTTCAGAAAAGTATACCCGATGCAGAGGTATACGCCGACGTCGTCGTCGGCGAGCAGGGTCGGAGACCAATGCGTGCTCACGCAGCAAGTCGACGGCTATAAGAAAAAGGCCAATGGCAGCGTACAGCTCAGCGATTTCAGATTTGTGTTTGGTATAAAGAGCGACGGTAACGGGCCACGCATCGTCGAGCGGCAGACAGACGTGTTGTCGAGTCGCCACTAAGAAAGTCCTCCTCAAGGAGTCACGAGCATGAGCGGCGACTTTGAGGACGACCGACGTCGGGTCGGCAGCAATAGAACGTCGCTGAAGGAAAAGCCGCCACGATTCCGCTGGTGGCTGGTTTATAGCGCATTGCTAGTATGTGTCGTCGCCGCCGTGTGGATGCATCGCACGGTACCGACTAAAAGCGCAGCCCCAGTCGCGGGGGATGTCGCCGACAATCAAACAAAGCTCAGAGAACGCGGCGCAGCGATGCTGGCCGCCGCGCAAAAAGCAAGGTTAGAGGCCACTGCGGCGCTCAACGCGGATCGAAGGCCAGACCCGAGGCCGAACACAGTTGCAGCATCGATAGCGGCGGGAGGGGACACGATTGCGTCACCGCCCGACGAGCAAACATCGCCCCTGGCCCCTGCCGGCTCGCCGTCTGAGGTTCAGCAGTCAAAAACGGAACAAGAAAGATCTTTGCCTCGGCCTCAAGCTCAACCCCCAGCACCCAAATCCATTACGCCCCCAGTAGAAGACAAGGCCTCGGTTACTGTAGCAACTGTACCTGATATACAGACCTCAGCGCCGGAGACGGCTGTGGCGTGGCCCGACACGCAGACATCAAAGCCGGAAATCGACATGGCTACGCGGCAGCAACTCGGTGCGAAAAAGGCGGCGCCGAACGTGCCCGTTCCGTTGTCTGATGTGAGCAGACCGGTCAGCAAAGATAAGAGCAAGGATGAGGACAAAGACACCAATACAGAGAAGGTCGTCGCCGTGCCGCAACTCGCTCTACAAGACGACGTGGCCCAGAAGGTGGGACACAAGATATGGTTGAACGAAACGGATGGAAATCGTGATGCGATAACGTCATGGAATGCAGGGGAGGAATTTGCCTCGCTCGGCATCGGACATTTTCTGTGGTTTCCAGCAGGTAAGCCGGCGCCTTTTGAGGAGAGCTTTCCCCCCTTGCTCGCTTTCCTGCGCCAACAAGATGCGCGTCTGCCCACCTGGGTCGATAAGACGCCGATTCCGCCCTGTCCGTGGACTAGCCGTGCCGACTTCCAGAAAAACTTCAACTCACCTCGAATGAAAGAGCTGCGACAGTTCCTGCTCGACACCGTCGCAGGTCAGGCCCAGTACTTGGTGGTGCGCGCAAATGGCGCGATGAACAAAATTCTGCAAACTGCGACGGATAGTGCTGAGCGCGCCCATATCATTACCCAATTTTCACGCGTCGTGGAGGCGTCACAGGATCTCTACCCTCTTATCGACTACGTCGAATTTAAGGGCGAGGGCATCAATCCGGAAGAAACGGCGGTCGACAAGCAGACTGGCAAGCGGCAGGGCTGGGGCCTGAAGCAAGTTCTTCTAAAGATGAGTGGTGAAACAACCGAGCCGAAGGCAGTGCTCGCTGAATATGCCGATGCCGCGCAGTTTGTTTTGCGGCAGCGGGTTCGCAATATTCCAGCCAACCGCGCGTGGGAGGCTGGCTGGTTGCGTCGGATCGACACTTATCGTCGCCCCCTCGGTGAGGTGCCGACGAATCTAAAACCAGCGGAAGGCAAGCCGTCACGCGCGAAGAGCCGGAAGCGGCAATAGCCCTTAGTCACCGTCGTGGGACGCGATCGACCAGAATGATTTCAATCACTCTTGATCATCTTCGCCTGAAGTTTGTCAAAGACGTTGAACTTGCATTGGGCGTTGTTCTGGATGGCCGTGGCAAGATCAGTCCGAATAAGGCCCTCGTACTTATCCGAATTGAAATCTGCATCCCCGCTAATACCCAGATCGGCGAGTTGCCTGATTAGACCGTTCAGCTGTGCCTTTACTTCGCCTTTGATTTTCAGGCTCTGTGAGTTACCGGCCAGTGTTACAATGCTGCAGACGCTATCCGCGGTCTTGGTGATGAGATCGAGTGCTTTGGCCTGAGCGTCTAGTGACTGAGGCTGCGCCTCGGCTTTTGATGCAGCCAAAATCGCGAAGCAAAGAACAAAAAAGCGAGCACCGCCTAACATGGCCATCCCCCTAACGAATGGACACATCGAAGCTACCATGAGTTGAAATCACGCGCAATAAATGGAGCGGCATGCTACTGCCTTAGTTCCCATTTTTAGGCTAGCAGCCGTGTACTGCAAGGCGCTTCCATTGGGCGCCGGCATGAAATTGACTCAGAGTTAGAAAAGTCCTTGCCGTGAGTTGGTTGCGGCAAGCGATAGGAAGAGCATAGCGTCGGACGGTGAGACGGTGTGGAGGAGGTGTGCAACAGAGCTGCGTGCCGTTGCACAGGAATCGGATAGATCGCGGAGCCGCCAGGGCGAGTGCGATGCACCGCGGCCCCCTTGTGACCCAGGCGAGCCGATAGACTTGCAAAGGAATTTGCTGGCGGCTCGCGATAGCTCGGCCTCGAACCATTCGCGGCCGTGGCCTAGCCGCGAGGAGTAGATTAGAGCGCCGTCGCTCGCGCTTGGTGACGCAATTGGCCTGTCGTCGGATGGACCGGTTGACGTGGCGATCCCAGCAGGACTCGAACCTGCAACCCGCGGAGTAGAAATCCGCTACTCTATCCAGTTGAGCTATGGGACCGTCCTTAAGCCACCCGGTCCGGGCGGCTGGCCGTTCGTCTACTATGCCAATATGAAAAATTTGGTCTTTCGCCAAGTCTGAACCGAACCGTTTTCGCACTCAAAGCGACAAAGCGGAACGGTGGGGTGTCAGGGTGCCGGGTTGAGCGGCCGCGGACTGGACGATGGTTCACATCGCCGGGAACGCTGGTCAGCTTCCGGGACACGGCCGCCGGTCGACTGGTCAGATGTGGCTGCGCCATCAGGACGGCGTGCGCGGCGGCATCTCGATCGGTCTCCTCCGGGCTTGCCTTGTCATGGCGAATGCGACGATTTGCACATTTGGTTCCATCGCCATGAGTCCGTCACCTTTCAGCGCATTTCATGCGACAAGCGGCGTTCGTCCGCGATTTCCGGGAGTCCATCCATGATCGGTCTTGTTCGCGCCGTCACAATCTGCGCCACGCTGGCGTTCGGCCTCTCGGCCGCGCAGGCCGCCGACAAAGCCTTCAAGCGCGACGATCTCGCCGATTCCGCGATCAAGCTGGAGGCGCAGATCAAGAGCGAGGCGGGGCCGGTCGCCAAGACCAGCGCGACGCTGCGTACCGACGCCGACGCCGCCTTCCGCCGCAACGACTACCGCACCGGCCTGTCGGTGCTGGGCCAGATCGCGGCAACCACGCCGGAGGACACCGGCAACTGGCTGCGGCTCGCCAAGGTGATCTTCCAGATCTCCCCGAAAAGCTCGAGCGAACAGACGTTCCTGCTGGAGCGTGCCTCGACCGCCGCCTACATCGCCTATCAGCGCGCCGGCAACCCGGGCGAGGAGGCCGATGCGCTCGCCGTGCTCGGCAAATCGCTGGCCGAACGCAAACTGTGGCGGCCGGCGCTGGATGCGCTGCGGCTGTCGCTGGACTTGCGCGAGGTCGCCGACGTTCGCGGCCAGTATGAAAAGATGCGCGACGAGCACGGTTTCCGGCTGCTCGACTATACCGTGGACTCGGATTCGGCGAGCCCGCGCGCCTGCTTCCAGTTCTCGGAAGAGCTGGCCAAGCGCACCGACTTTGCGCCGTTCCTGGCCCTCGCCGGGCAGGACAAGCCGGCGCTGTCGGCCGAAGGCAAGCAGCTCTGCGTCGACGGGCTGAAGCACGGCGAGCGCTACAACATCAATTTGCGCGCCGGCCTGCCGTCCACCGTGAAGGAGGGGCTGCCGAAATCGGCCGAGTTCAACGTCTATGTGCGCGACCGCAAGCCGTTCGTGCGCTTCACCAGCCGCGCTTATGTGCTGCCGCGGACCGGCCAGCGCGGCATTCCCGTGGTCAGCGTCAACACGCCCGCGGTCAACATCAACGTGTTCCGGATCGGCGACCGCAACCTGATCAACACCGTGGTTGACAGCGATTTCCAGAAGACGCTGTCGAAATACCAGCTCGGCGACCTCGGCGACGAGCGCGGCGTGAAGGTCTGGACCGGCGAGCTCGCGACCGCGATGACGCTGAACCAGGACGTCACCACGGCATTCCCGGTCGACCAGGCGCTCGGCGAGCTGCAACCCGGCGTCTACGTGATGACCGCCGCGGCCAAGGGCCCGGGCTCTGACGACGACTACCAGCTCGCCACGCAATGGTTCATCGTCTCCGATCTCGGCGTCTCCGCCTATTCCGGCAATGACGGCATCCATGTCTTCGTGAACTCGCTGGCTTCGACCGATCCGGTCGGCAAGGCCGAGGTGCGGCTGGTTGCCCGCAACAACGAGATCCTGGCGACCCGCAAAACGGACGACAGCGGCCACGTGCTGTTCGAGGCCGGCCTTGCGCGCGGCGAGGGCGGTCTGTCGCCGGCAATGCTGACGGTCACGGGCGAGAAGGCCGACTATGCCTTTCTGAGCCTGAAGACCTCGGCCTTCGACCTGTCCGACCGTGGCGTCGCGGGCCGCGCCGTGCCGGCGGGCGCCGATGCTTTCGTCTATGCCGAGCGCGGCGTCTACCGCTCCAGCGAGACCGTCTATCTCACCGCGCTGCTGCGTGACGGGCAGGGCAACGCCGTCAACGGCGGGCCGCTGACACTGGTGGTCGAGCGCCCTGATGGCGTCGAATACCGCCGCGCCGTGCTCGCCGACCAGGGCGCCGGTGGCCGCACGCTGTCCGTGCCGCTCAACTCCGCGGTGCCAACAGGCACATGGCGGGTGCGTGCCTTCACCGACCCGAAGGGCTCGTCGGTCGGCGAGACCACCTTCATGGTCGAAGACTATGTTCCTGATAGGATCGAATTCGACTTGTCCGCCAAGGACAAGCTGATCAAAGCTAACGTTCCTGTGGAGCTTAAGGCCGACGGCCATTTCCTCTACGGCGCGCCGGCCTCGGGCCTCCAGCTCGAAGGCGACATGCTGATCGCGCCCGCGGCCGGGCGCCCGGGCTTTACCGGATATCAGTTCGGCGTCGCCGACGAGGAGACCACCTCGAACGAGCGCACGCCGCTGGAAAACCTGCCCGAGGCCGATGCCAATGGCGTTGCCACCTTCCCGGTGACGCTCGACAAGCAGCCGGCTTCGACGCGTCCGCAGGAAGCGCAGATCTTCGTCCGCATGGTCGAGACGGGGGGACGCGCGGTCGAGCGCAAGCTCGTGCTGCCGGTCGCGCCCGCGACCGCCCTGATCGGCGTCAAGCCGCTGTTTGCCGACAAGAACGTCGCCGAGGGCGACAAGGCCGAGTTCGAAATCGTGTTCGTCTCGCCGGAGGGGCAGACGCTGCGCCGCGACGGCCTGCGCTACGAGCTGCTGAAGATGGAGTCGCGCTACCAGTGGTACCGCCAGAACAATTACTGGGAATACGAGCCGGTCAAGTCGACCTCGCGCGTCGCCGATGGCGACGTGACCATCGCCGCCGACAAGCCGACCCGCATCTCGCTCAGCCCGCAGCCCGGCCGCTACCGGCTGGATGTGAAGTCGAACGACGCTGACGGCCCGGTCACCTCGGTGCAGTTCGACGTCGGCTGGTATTCCGACGGCAGTGCCGACACGCCGGACCTCCTGGAGACCTCGATCGACAAGCCGCAATATTCCTCCGGCGACACCATGACGGTGTCGGTCAATGTCCGCTCCGCCGGCAAGCTCACCATCAACGTGCTCGGTGACCGCCTGCTGACGACGCAGACCATCGACGTCAAGGAAGGCACCGCGCAGGTGAAGCTGCCGATCGGCAAGGATTGGGGCACCGGCGCCTATGTGGTGGCCACGTTGCGCCGGCCGCTCGACGCCGCCGCCCAGCGCATGCCGGGCCGGGCGATCGGGCTGAAATGGTTCGGCATCGACAAGCAGACCCGCACGCTGCAGGTGAAGCTGACGCCGCCGGCGCTGATCCGGCCCAACGGGATGCTGAAGATCCCGGTCAAGCTCGACGGGCTCAATCCGGGCGAGGACGCCAAGGTGGTGATTGCTGCGGTCGACGTCGGCATCCTCAACCTCACCAACTACAAGCCGCCGGCGCCGGATGACTACTACCTCGGCCAGCGCCGCCTGAGCGCGGAAATCCGCGATCTCTATGGGCAGCTGATCGACGGCATGTCAGGCACGCGCGGCCAGATCAAGTCCGGCGGTGACGCCGGCGCAGCTGAGCTGCAAGGCTCGCCGCCCGCACAGAAGCCGCTCGCGCTCTATTCCGGCATCGTCACCGTCGGCGCCGAGGGCTCGGCGGAGGTGAGCTTCGACATTCCGGAGTTCGCCGGCACCGCGCGCGTGATGGCGGTGGCGTGGACTGCGACCAAGCTTGGCCGCGCCAACACCGATGTCGTGATCCGCGACCCCGTGGTGCTGACCACGACCCTGCCGCGCTTCCTGCTCAATGGCGATCACGGCACGGTCAATCTCGAGATCGACAATGTCGAGGGCCAGGCCGGCGACTACGTCATCAACGTCAAGACGGGCGGGCCGGTGAAGATGACCGGCAATCCCGCAACCACCGTCAAGCTCGCCGCCAAGCAGCGCAACGCGTTCTCGCTCGCGATCGATGCGACCGCGGCGGGGCAGGCGACGCTCGACGTCGACATCAAGGGACCGAACGGCCTGACGCTGGCGCGGCACTATGCGCTCGACGTCAAGGCGGCGACGCAGGTGCTGGCGCGGCGCTCGATCCGGACGCTGGCGAAGGGCGAGAGCCTGACGCTGACCTCGGACATGTTCTCCGATCTCGTGCCGGGCACCGGCAGCGTTTCGGTCTCGGCGAGCCTGTCCACCGCGCTCGATGCGGCGACGATCCTGAAAGCGCTCGACCGCTATCCCTATGGCTGCTCGGAACAGATCACGAGCCGCGCCATGCCGCTGCTTTATGTCAACGACCTCGCGGCCGGGGCGCATCTCGCCATGGACACCGAAGTCGACCAGCGCATCCGCGACGCCATCGAGCGGCTTCTGGCCCGTCAGGGCTCCAATGGCTCGTTCGGCCTGTGGTCGGCGGGCGGCGACGACGCCTGGCTCGACGCCTACGTGACGGACTTCCTCACCCGCGCCCGCGAAAAGGGCTTTGCGGTGCCGGACGTGCTGTTCAAGAACGCGCTCGACCGCGTCAGAAACTCCGTCGTCAACGGCAACGAGCCGGAGAAGGATGGCGGCCGCGATCTCGCTTACGGCCTCTACGTGCTGGCACGTAACGGCGCGGCGCCGATCGGCGATCTCCGCTATCTCGCCGATACCAAGCTGAACAACCTCGCAACCCCGATTGCGAAGTCGCAGCTTGCCGCCGCGCTGGCGCTGGTCGGCGACCGCAACCGTGCCGAACGCGTCTATGGCGCCGCGCTCGACAGCCTGGCGCCGAAGCCGGTGATGGAGTTCGGCCGCACCGACTACGGCTCGCAGCTCCGCGACGCCGCAGCTTTGGTCTCGCTCGCGAGCGAAGGCAACGCGCCGAGGGCGACGCTGACGCAGGCGGTGTCGCGGGTGGAAGTCGCGCGCGGGCTCACGCCCTACACCTCCACGCAGGAGAATGCGTGGCTGGTGCTAGCGGCGCGGGCACTCGCCAAGGAGAACCTCTCGATCGAGGTTGACGGCCAGCCGGTCAAGACCGCGCTCTATCGCAGCTACAAAGCTGCGACGCTGGAGGGCAAGCCGCTGAAGATCACCAACACCGGCGATGCGCCGATCCAGGCGGTGGTCTCGGTGTCGGGCTCGCCGGTGACGCCGGAGCCGGCCGCCTCCAACGGCTTCAAGATCGAGCGCAATTACTTCACGCTCGACGGCAAGCCCGCCGACATCAGCAAGGTCAAGCAGAACGATCGCTTCGCCGTGGTGTTGAAGATCACCGAGGCCAAGCCGGAGTACGGCCACATCATGGTGTCCGACTATCTGCCGGCGGGCCTGGAGATCGACAACCCCAAGCTGGTCTCGTCCGGCGACAGCGGCACGCTGGACTGGATCGAGGACGGCGAGGAGCCCGAAGATACCGAGTTCCGCGACGACCGCTTCACCGCGGCCGTCGACCGTGCCTCGGACTCCAAGGCGGTCTTCACCGTCGCCTATATCGTGCGCGCGGTTTCGCCCGGCAAATACGTGCTGCCGCAGGCCTATGTCGAGGACATGTACAATCCCTCGCGCTACGGCCGGACGGGAACGGGCAATGTCGAGGTGCGGGCGGCGAAGTGAACGGTGAGATGACCACGGCACTGAACGATGGTGTGATTGGCCGGGATAAGCCCGGCCATGACGGGCGGAGAGGGCGGATTGTTTTTCGCGCTCTCTCAGCCACCGTGCTCGCGTTCATCCTCGCCATCATCGGCTTCGTCGGCTGGGTCTACTCGCTCGGCCCGCTGCCGCTCGACGAAGCGCGTCGCGTCTCGACCACGGTCGTCGATCGCAACGGCAAGCTGCTGCGCGCCTATGCCATGGCCGACGGGCGCTGGCGCTTGCCGGTGGAGACGAAAGCAAACGTCGACCCGACTTATCTGAAGCTGCTGTTCGCCTATGAGGACCAGCGCTTCTACGCGCATAACGGCCTCGACCCGCTCGCGCTCGGCCGCGCCGCGCTGCAGCTCGGCACGCGCGGCCACATCGTGTCCGGCGGCTCGACCATCTCGATGCAGCTCGCGCGGCTGATGGAGCCGCGGCGGCAGCGCTCGCTCTACGCCAAACTGCACCAGATCGTGCGCGCGATCGAGCTGGAGCGGACGCTCAGCAAGGACGAGATCCTCAACCTCTACCTCGCGCTCGCGCCCTATGGCGGCAATCTCGAAGGCATCCGCGCAGCCTCGATCGCCTATCTCGGCAAGGAGCCGAAGCGGCTGTCGCTGGCCGAGGCCGCCTTGCTGGTCGCCTTGCCGCAGTCGCCGGAGACGCGCCGGCTCGATCGCTTTCCGAAAGCTGCGCGCAAGGCGCGCGATCGCGTGCTCGATCGCATGGTCGAGGAGCATGTGGTCAGCCTCGACGACGCGAAACAGGCCAAGGCCGTTCCCGTGCCGAAGCTGCGCAAGCCGATGCCGATCCTGGCGCCGCACGCCTCCGACACCGCGCTATCGATCGTCAAGGACACGCCGGTCATCAAGCTGACGCTGGATGCCAGCCTGCAGAAGGTGCTGGAGCCCTTGGCCCGCGACCGCGCCATCGCGCTGGGGCCGAACATTTCGGTCGGCATCATCGTGGTCGACAACGAGAGCGGCGACGTGCTCGCGCGCGTCGGCTCGGCGGATTATTTCGACGAGAGCCGGGCAGGGCAGGTCGACATGACTCGCGCCATCCGTTCGCCGGGCTCGACGCTCAAGCCCTTCATCTACGGGCTCGCCTTCGAGGACGGCTTCGTTCATCCCGACAGCCTGATCGACGACCGACCGGTACGCTTCGGCTCCTACGCGCCGGAAAATTTCGACATGACGTTCCAGGGCACCGTGCCGGTGAAGAAGGCGCTGCAATTGTCGCTGAACGTGCCGGCGATCGTGCTGCTCGATCGCGTCGGCTCGAGTCGGCTGGCGTCGCGGCTGCGGCAGGCCGGCGGCAATCTCATTCTGCCCAAGGACGAGGCACCTGGGCTCGCCATGGGCCTCGGCGGCGTCGGCGTGACGCTGCAGGACCTCGCCCAGCTCTACACGGGCTTCGCGCGGCTCGGCACCACCAGGCCGCTGCACGAGGTCATGGCGACCAAGGATGATCGCGAGACGCTGCGGCTGCTGGATCAGGTCGCGGCCTGGCAGGTCGGCAATGTGCTTTTGGGCACGCCGCCGCCGGAGAACGCCGCGCACAACCGCATCGCCTTCAAGACCGGCACCTCCTACGGCTATCGCGACGCCTGGTCGGTCGGGTTCGACGGCCGCATGACCATCGGCGTCTGGGTCGGCCGGCCCGATGGCGCGCCGGTTCCCGGCTTGATCGGCCGCGTCGCCGCCGCGCCGATCCTGTTCGATGCCTTCGCCCGGACCGGCAAGACGCTGGCGCCGCTGCCGAAGCCGCCCAAGGGAACACTGGTCGCCAGCAATGCCAAGCTGCCGCTGCCGCTGAAACGGTTCCGCCCGGTCGGGGAACTGGTGCGGACCGGGGGCGAGCAGGCGCTGCACATCCAGTTCCCGCTCAATGGCTCGCGGATCGACGTCGATCGCTCGGGCGGAGCGGAGGCCGCCGCCATGCCCGTCAAGGTCGCCGGCGGGGTTCTGCCCATGACCGTGATGGTTAACGGAACGGCCCTCGGCGAGATCGACGGGCGCCGCCAGCGGCTGATCGATCCGCCCGGCCCGGGCTTTGCACGGCTCACCGTGATCGATGCCACGGGCGCCGCGGACACAGTCGTCATTCGAATTCAATGACCTTGCCTTAAGCGGTTGTGGCGATGGCGGTTTCAGCGTAAGCGGAACCAATGGCCGAGACCTACCCAACACCGCGTTTTGGAGCCCCCCGCGAGCCGAAATCGCCCGTGAATCCGGGCAGCCGGCTCGTGACCATGCTCGACTTCGCCACGGCCAGCCACGCCCGCGCGGTCGCCTTCCTGCTGCTGTGCGCGCTGCTGCTGTTCCTGCCGGGCTTCTTCACCATCCCGCCCGTCGACCGCGACGAGGCGCGGTTCGCCCAGGCCACCAAGCAGATGGTCGAGAGCGGCGACTATGTCGACATCCGCTTCCAGGAAGACGTCCGCTACAAGAAGCCGGTCGGCATTTACTGGTTGCAATCCGCCGCGGTTGAAATCGCGACCGCGCTGAAGCTGCCGAAGGCCGAGTTGCGCATCTGGGTCTACCGGCTGCCGTCGCTGATCGGGGCCATCGGCGCCGTGCTGATGACCTATTGGGCCGCGCTCGGATTCGTCACGCGGCGCGCCGCGGTGCTGGCGGCGTTGCTGATGTGCGCCTCGGTGCTGCTCGGCGTCGAGGCACGGCTCGCGAAAACCGACGCGATGCTGCTGTTCTGCGTGACCGCCGCGATGGGCGCGATGGCGCGGGCCTATCTGTCCTGGCAGCGCGCCGAGGACGAGACGCATCCGCCCTGGAGCTGGCCCGCGATCTTCTGGACCGCGCTCGCCGTCGGCATCCTGATCAAGGGCCCGCTGATCCTGATGTTCGCGGGCCTGACCATCGTCGCGCTCGCGATCCAGGACCGCGACTCCTCCTGGCTGTGGAAGCTCCGTCCGCTCTGGGGCCTGATGTGGATGCTGGTGCTGGTGCTGCCCTGGTTCGTCGCGATCTTCTGGCGCGCCGGCGATGCCTTCTTCGCGGACTCCGTCGGCGGCGACATGCTGAGCAAGATCGGCGCGCAGGAATCCCATGGCGCACCGCCCGGCCTGTACCTGGCGCTGTTCTGGATCACGTTCTGGCCGGGCGCGCCGCTTGCGGCGATGGCGGCGCCGGCGGTGTGGCGGGCGCGGCGCGAGCCCGGCGCGCAGTTCCTGCTGGCCTGGCTGGTCCCGTCCTGGATCGTGTTCGAGGCGGTGCTGACCAAGCTGCCGCATTACGTGCTGCCGCTCTATCCGGCGATCGCGATCCTGACCGTCGGCGCGCTGGAGCGGAACGTGCTGTCGCGCTCCTGGCTTGCGCGTGGCTCGGCCTGGTGGTTCGCGATTCCCGCGGCGGCCTCGATCATCGCCGTGGTCGGCGCAGTGATGCTGACGCGGCAGCCGGCTTTCGTGGCCTGGCCGTTCATCGCGGCCGCGCTGATCTTCGGCCTGTTCGCCTGGTGGCTGTTCGACACCAACCGCGCCGAGCGCTCGTTGCTGAACGCGCTGGTCGCCGCCCTGATGCTGGCCATCACGGTCTACGGCATCGTGCTGCCGTCGCTGACACCGCTGTTTCCGAGCATCGAGGTCGCACGCGCGCTGCGCAACGTCACCTGCGTCGGCCCGAAGGCGGCCTCTGCCGGCTATCACGAGCCGAGCCTGGTGTTCCTGACCGGCACGCAGACGCTGCTCACCGACGGCTCGGGCGCGGCGGATTTCCTGCGGCAGGGGAGCTGCCGCTTCGCGCTGATCGAGCAGCGCTCGGAGCGCAGCTTCGTGCAGCGTGCCGAGGCGATCGGCCTGCGCTACAAGGTCGGCGCGCGCATCGACGGCTACAATTTCTCGCAAGGGCGCGCGATCTCGATCTCGATCTTCCGTTCGGAAGGCACCGAGTAAGATGCCGGCGTCGACCAGCATCGCGCCGCGCCCGGGCTATCCCGTGCAACTGCTTGCCGTGTCGGGGCGCGCGCTGGCACAGCTGGTGCGGTCGCCGTCGCATTCGCGACGCGCCGAGGCCGCGCGAAAGCTGGCGCGGCATTCGCTGTGGCTGAGTGCTGTGGGCGCGGCTCTCATCATTGTGCTGATGGCCGCGTTCGACCAGACCGAGATCCAGTTGATGCCGACGCGTGGCACGCCCGCGCTGTGGCCGATCCGCATCCTCACCGATTTCGGCAAGGACGAGTATGTGCTCTCGGTGCTGGGGATTGCGCTGGTCGTCGTGGCGCTCGTTGCAGCGGGACTTCACGGCACCCGCCGTACATTGCTGCTCGGCCTGGGCACGCGGCTTCAGTACTTGTTTCTGTCTGTTGCGCTGTCCGTCTTCGTCGGCGAGATCCTGAAATATCTCATCGGTCGGGGCCGGCCCTTCGTCGGCGGCAAGCCCGATCCGTTCAACTTCATCCCGTTCGAGGGGACGGGAGCCTATGCCAGCCTGCCGTCGGGCCATGCCATCACGGCGTTCGCGTTGGCGTTCGCGGTCTCGGCGCTGTGGCCGCGGCTGCGCGTGTTCATGTTCACTTACGCGATCGTGATCCTGCTGACGCGCCTGGTGCTGCTCGCGCATCATCCGAGCGATGTCACGGCCGGTGCCCTGGTCGGCATGGTCGGCGCCATGGCCGTCCGCTACTGGTTCGCCGCGCGGAGGCTGGCTTTCGCCATCCGCGCCGACGGCAGCATTGTGCCGCTTCCGGGACCGGCCGGCGGGCGCCTCAAAAGGGTTGCCCGCGGGGCCTCCGCCCCATAAAAGCGGCTGCCTGCCGGGACCGCCGGTTCCCCAGGGGGCGCAGGCCCATTCCAACCACGAGCCTCGATTTGTCGTCGTCCCAGCCTTCGGTCTCCATCGTCGTTCCCGTGCGCAACGAAGCCGGCAACATTGCGCCCCTGATCGAGGAGATCACGGCCGCGCTGGACGGCCGCTGGGTCTACGAGATCATCTATGTGAACGACGGCTCGACCGATGCGACCGGCGAGCGGCTCGCCGCCATCATGGCGCAGCGGGACAATCTGCGGCAGCTCCGTCACGCCAAATCCGGCGGCCAGTCGGCGGCGGTCCGCAGCGGCGTGCGCGCGGCCCGCGGCTCGATCGTGGCGACGCTCGATGGCGACGGCCAGAACAATCCCGCCTTCCTGCCGGACCTGATCGCGGCGGTCGAGAAGAGCGCGCGCGTCGGGCTGGCCGCCGGCCAGCGGATCGGGCGCAAGGACACCGGCTTCAAGAAATTCCAGTCGCGCGTGGCGAACAAGGTTCGCAACGCGATCCTGCAGGACGGAACGCGCGATACCGGTTGCGGATTGAAGGCATTCCGGCGCGAGGTCTTCCTGATGATGCCTTATTTCGACGGGCTGCATCGCTTCCTGCCGGCGCTGGTGCGCCGGGAAGGCTATGAGATCGCCTATGTCGACGTGATCGACCGGCCGCGCCATTCCGGCGTGTCGAACTACGGCTTCTTCGACCGGCTCTGGATCGGGATCATGGATCTCGGCGGCGTGTGGTGGCTGATCCGTCGCAAGAAGCCCACGCCAGATGTGACTGAGGTGCAGGCATGATCATTCATTACGGTCAGGCGCTGAGCGACTATCTCTACGACGTCTTCGTCGCCAAGTTCGATTTCTGGCTGGCGTTTGGCCTCGTCGCGCAGCTGTTCTTCACGGCGCGATTCCTGGTGCAGTGGATCGCGAGCGAGCGCGCCGGCAACAGCGTGGTGCCGATGGCGTTCTGGTTCTGCTCCATGGGCGGCGGACTGATGACGCTGGTCTACGGCGTCGTGAAGCGCGAGCCGGTCATCATCCTCGGACAGGCGCTCGCGACCATCATCTATGTCCGCAACATCATGCTGATCATCAAGAACCGCGGCCAGGCGTCGAAGACGCTGGATCGCTGATCCGCAGCATCACGTCGTAGACCTCTCAAAATCCCTTCGGAACCGCTACCCAAAACGACGCTTGCTATTTCAAGACCGATTGGTTCATATATCGGCATGCGCCAGCAATCCCGAGTGCAGTTGCCCCGTGGACGGCCCCGAGGTTTCGACGTGGAGGCCGCGGTCGAGCGTGCGATGGATGTGTTCTGGTCACGCGGCTATCACGGCACGGCGCTGCCGGACCTGCTTCGGGCGACAAAACTCTCGCGCGGCAGCCTTTACGCGGCCTTCGGCGACAAGCACTCGCTCTTCCTGCGCGCGCTTGACCGGTACATCGCCGATGCCCTGGCGC
Organism: Bradyrhizobium sp.; assembly: GCF_035935975.1. GTDB lineage: Bacteria > Pseudomonadota > Alphaproteobacteria > Rhizobiales > Xanthobacteraceae > Bradyrhizobium. The sequence goes on along the minus strand of NZ_DASYWN010000034.1, from coordinate 52,732 downwards.
GGATGGAGTTCGAATTCGACCCGCGCAAGGACCCGGTCGACGGTCTCAGAACCTACCTTGCCGGCTATGTCGAGCGCACCAGCGGGGCCAATGGCCGGCGCGGCTGCCTGCTGGTGGCCACAGCCATGGAACTGGCCGGCCAGGACGCGGACGTCAGCCGTCGCGTCGCGAGCTTCTTCAGGGCGATGGAGGGCAGGGTGGCGGATGCGCTCTCCCGCGCGAAAGCCGCGGGCAAGCTGGCCGATGGCGTCGAGCCCGCCAGTGCCGCGCGCATTCTCGTCTGTTTCGTCGAGGGGCTGCGCGTGACCGGCAAGACGGCGCCGGCACGGGCCACGTCACAAGCCACCGCGGACGCGCTGCTCGACCGTTTCATCAGGTAAGCAACTCCATGGATGCCTCCGATCTTTGCCGCGTCGATATCTGGACTGAATAGTCCTGAAAGGATCCAAGCGATGTCTGCCATCCAGATTGTCTGCGCGGTCGCCGTTCCTTTGCTCTGGGGCTACCAGTTCGTCGCGATCAAGGTCGGCGTGAGCGAATTCCCGCCGCTGTTCTTCCTCGCATTGCGCTTCCTTATCATCGCGCTGCTGCTGGTCCCGTTCGTCGCGAGGCCCACGCGTCAGCAGCTCGGGCCGATTGCGGCGATTTCGCTGTTTCTGGGCGGGCTGAACTTCGGGCTGTTCTATGTCGGTCTTGGGCTCGGCTCGGGCAGCATGTCGGCGGTCGCCTATCAACTTGCCACGCCCTTCACCGTGCTGCTGGCCTGGCCGCTGCTCGCTGAGAGGCCGTCTCTCGTCACGTCAGGCGGCGTGGCGCTGGCCTTCATCGGCGTTGTCGTGCTGGCTGCGGGGCCCGGGCTCTCGGGAGACGCGTTGCCGCTGCTGCTCGTGGTCGGGGCGGCTTTCGCGTTCGCGGTCTCCAACGTCCTGACCAAGCGCTATGGGCCGTTCGATCCCCTGATGCTGATGGGCTGGTCGTCGCTGCTCACTGTGCCGCAAGTCCTGGCGATGTCGTTGCTGCTCGAATACGGGCAGATGACGAGCCTCGTCACCGCAGATGGGCGTGGCTGGCTGGCGCTGGCCTACACGATCTTCATCGGCGGCATTGTCGGGTTCAGCCTGTGGTTCTGGCTGATCGCGCGCTGCTCGATGGGCCGCGTCGCCCCCTTCGGCCTGCTGCTCCCGGTGTTTGCGCTGATGTCGAGCGTGTTGTTCCTGGGCGAGCGCATGACGCCAAAGCTGATCGTCGGCGGGCTGCTTGCGATCTCCGGTGTCGCGCTCACGCAGGTCAAGCCGCGCACGCGGCCGGCTTGATCGCCTAAAGCGCGATGAGATTAGGATAAATCGTCATCGTGCTTTAGGTCGTTGTTTGAGCATGATCTTTTCGGATAACCGCTGCGCACTTTTCCGGATCATGCTTTAGCGCGGCATCGCCGTGGCACCTGATGCGGGCAGGGCGGCCGTCTCCGCCTCGGGCCGGCGATAGGGCTCGCCGGCCGCATCCAGCACGGGGTAGGCGACCGAGCAGATATGCGAGTGGATGCGGCGCAGGTCGCGCAGCACGTCGAGATGCAGCGAGGTGGTCTCGATGGTCTCGGGCCGGCCCTCGCGCAGGCGATCGAGATGGCGCTCGATCGCCGCAAGCTCGGTATTTTTCAGCGCGGTCTTCTCCACCAGCAGCTTGCGTGCCTCGTTGGCGTCGCCCGACATGAAGACGCCGAAGGCGATGCGCAGCGAGTCCATCGTGCGCTTGTGGAAGGCGGCCAGCTCCTCGGCGCCCTCGGCCGAGAACTGGAAGCGGCGCTTGATCTTCTTGGTGGCGAGCTCGCTCAGATTCTTGTCGATGATGTCGCCGATATGCTCGAGATTGATGGCGAAGGAGATGATCTCCATCGCGCGCCGGCCCTCGCTCTCGTCGAGGCTCCCGCGCGTCAGCTTGGTCACGTAGAGCTTGATCGCTTCGTCGAGACCGTCGACGGCGTTGTCCATCTCCGTGACCTGATCGACCAGGGCGCGGTCGCCCGTCATCATCGCCGCCATCACCTTGCGCAGCATGGTCTCGACGAAGTCGCCCATGCGCAGCGTCTCGCGGGCCGCGTCGGCGAGCGCCAGTGACGGCGTCTCCAGCGCGGTCTCGTCGAGATAGCGCGGCCGGGCCGGGTCGGCCTCCCGGATGCGATCGGGCAGCAGGCGCGTCAACAGGCGCGACATGCTGTCGAGCAGACCGATGAAGATGACGGCCGTGCCGGCGTTGAAGGCGATGTGGAAGGCTGCCGTCATCTTCGCAAGGTCCGGCTGCCAGGCGTGCATGTGCTCGGCGATGACGCCCAGGAACGGCAGCACCAGCGCAATCCCGATCACGCGGTTGACGAGATTGCCGACCGGCAGGCGATAGCTCGCGGGATCGTCGCGCTTGGCGCCTTCGAACACGGGATTGATGGCGCTGCCGAGATTGGCTCCCAGCACCAGAGCCATCGCAGCATAGGGCGTGATGAACTGCGAATAGGCCAGCGACATGATCAGCAGCACGCTGGCGACGCTGGAATGCACCGCCCAGGTGACGAGCGCGGCGATGACGATGCAGAGGATCGGATCGCCGGTGATCGCCGACATCATGACCCGCATGCCGGGCGCGTTCTCGGCCGGCGCCAGCGTGTCGAGCAGGATGTGCAGCGACAGCAGCATCAGGCCGAGGCCGATGCAGACGCGGCCGATGTCCTTGATGCGCGAGCGCGGTCCCGAACGGAAGGCGACGAGCCCGAGCACGAACAGCACGGGCGCGATGGCGGCGATGTTGAACGACAGCACCTGCACGATCAGCGTCGTGCCGACATTGGCGCCGAGCATGATGGCGAGCGCGGCGGCGAGGCTGACGAGGCCTTCGGCGGCGAACGAACTGGTGATCAGCGCGGTCGCCGTGCTGCTCTGGAGCAGCGCGGTGAGCCCGAGGCCGGCGGCAAACGCGTTGAAGCGATTGCCGAGCGCCTTGCCGAGCAGCCGTCGCAGGTCAGGACCAAAGGCGCGCAGAATTCCGCTGTGGACCATGTGCAGGCCCCACAGCAGCAGTGCAACGCCGCCCATCAGATCGAGCAGAACCAACGTTCCCATGCTCCGTGTCCGGATTGAGAGTCGATTGGTGAGGCTAGCGCCAAATGCTTGAGGTTCAAACCATTTGTTGGCGCATCGGCGTTAACGTTTGCGTCGGTTGCTCGTTCCCTCGGCGCGCGCTGGCGCGTCCGCAGGCGTGTTGCCTTGTGAGCAGGCTCACATTGCCGCTTTGAGGGCAGCGAAGCCGCGATCGAGATCGGCCTTGAGATCGTCGGTGCTCTCGAGCCCGATGTGCAGACGGAGAGTCGGGCCACCGGGCGCCCACTTGGTCGCGGTGCGATAGTCGTTGCAGTCGAAGGGAATCGCGAGGCTCTCGAAGCCGCCCCAGGAAAAGCCCATGCCGAACAGCTTGAGCGTGTTGAGCATGGTGTCGACGGCCTTCTGCGGGGCCGGCTTCAGCACGATGCTGAACAGGCCCGAGGCGCCCGTGAAGTCGCGCTTCCAGATCGCGTGGCCCGGATCGCTCTCCAGCCCCGGATGCAGGACGCGCGCGACCTCGGGTCTCGCGGCAAGCCACTGCGCCATGTCGAGCCCCGAACGATGATGCTGCGCGAGGCGCACCGACAGCGTGCGCAGGCCGCGCAGCGCGAGGAAGACGTCGTCAGGACCGGCGCAGACGCCGAGCAGGCGGATGCCTTCCGATATCTGCGGCCAGGTCTTGGCGTTGGCCGAGATGGTGCCGAACATGATGTCGGAATGACCGCCGATATATTTGGTGGCGGCCTGCATGCTGATGTCGACGCCCTGCTCGAGCGAGCGGTGATAGAGCGGCGTCGCCCAGGTATTGTCGTCGATGACGAGTGCGTCACGCGCATGCGCGACGTCCGCGATGGCGCGGATGTCCGGCATCTCGAACGATTGCGAACCCGGCGCCTCGACCAGCACCGCGCGGGTGTTCGGCTTGAACAGCTTCTCGATGCCGGCGCCGATCAACGGATCGAAATAGGTTGTCTCGATGCCAAGGCGGGTGAGCATGCCGTTGCAGAAATTTCGCGAGGGCCGGTAGACGTTGTCGCAGACCAGGATATGGTCGCCGGTCTTCAGCACCGAGAGCAGGGTGGTCGAGATCGCCGACAGGCCCGAAGGCACGATGCCGACGCCGGCGCATTGCGGCCCCTCCAGCGCCATCAGCGTCTCCTGGAACGCCTTGGTGGTGGGGGAGCCGTGGCGGCCATAGGTGAACTCGCCGCGATGGGCGTGGAGGTCCTCGGCGGTCGGGTACAGCACGGTCGAGCCGTGGAATACCGGCGGATTGACGAACCCCTTCTGCGCCTTGGTGTCGCGGCCGGAGGTGACCAGCCGGGTCTCGGCCTGCTGCTGGGAGGGGTGCGAGGAATCCATGCGTCTGCTTTCAAAAAGCGCGTTTCCGCCGGCGCGGATCGCACGGCTGGGACGGCCGGGAGGCCGCTGTCGTTAATAACAGAACACAGAAGAGTCCCGTCAACCCCTTGACCCGGCTCGCCAGTCGTTCTGTGATGCGCCGGTGCTATTCAGTCGCCGCATGTTGAGGGGCAGCCGCGACCTTCGATCCATCGTCTGACCGGACCTTGCGTCACAGCCATAATGGCGGGCGCGTGCGGCGGGGATTAGGGTATGGCCTCTCGGGATCGGCGAGTGTTCGGCAAGGTTTCCAGCATGACTCTTGCAAGGCAGGTCCCCAGAGGATTTGCCCCGGCAGAGGCGATCCTGAGACAACATTCCTGACCTTGAGACGACCTTGAAAGGCCTTCAGCCCATGAAACGCGTAACCCTGGCTCTCACTCTTGCACTCGCCGCCGGCCTGACTGCCCAAGCCGCCGATGCGCAAACGCTCAAGACGATCAAGGATCGGGGCACGCTGTCCTGCGGCGTCAGCCAGGGCCTGCCGGGCTTCTCCTCGCCCGACGACAAGGGCAACTGGACCGGTCTCGACGTCGACATCTGCCGCGCGATTGCGGCTGCGATCTTCAACGACCCGACCAAGGTCAAGTACGTGCCGACCTCGGCTAAGGACCGCTTCACGGCGCTGCAATCCGGCGAAATCGACGTGCTCTCGCGCAACACCACCTGGACCATCTCGCGCGACACCTCGCTCGGCGCCAACTTCACCGGCGTGACCTATTATGACGGGCAGGGCTTCATGGTGAAGAAGTCGCTCAAGGTGAATTCGGCGCTCGAGCTCAACAGCGCCTCGGTCTGCGTGCAGACCGGCACCACCACCGAGCAGAATCTCGCCGACTACTTCAAGGCCAACAACATGAAGTACGAGGTGATCGCGTTCGGCACCAACGACGAAACCGTGAAGGCCTATGAAGCCGGCCGCTGCGACGTCTTCACCACCGACCAGTCGGGCCTCTACGCCAACCGTCTCAAGCTCGCCAATCCCAACGACCACATGGTTCTCCCCGAAATCATCTCGAAGGAGCCGCTCGGCCCGATGGTGCGCCACGGCGACGACCAGTGGTTCGACATCGTGAAATGGACTCTGTTCGCGATGGTCACTGCCGAGGAGCTCGGCATCACCTCGAAGAACGTCGATGAGAAGGCGAAGATGGAAGGTCCGGAGCTGAAGCGCGTGCTCGGCACCGACGGTAATTTCGGCGAACAGCTCGGTCTCACCAAGGACTGGGTGGTCCGGATCGTGAAGTCGGTCGGCAATTACGGCGAGGTGTTCGACCGCAACGTCGGCGCCGGCTCGCCGCTCGCCATCAACCGCGGCCTCAACAATCTCTGGAACAAGGGCGGTCTCCAGTACGCGCCGCCGATCCGCTGATCACGCCTGATCCGCGGCTCGCGGCGATGGGCACCGAAGCTCGAAAACCGCCGGCCCAGATCGCGCTGAAGATCAGGCGCGTTCTGGGCGGCAAGGCAGGCTGGAACGGCATCGCCGTCCAGTTTGCCTTTGCGGCGATCCTGGGCTGGATCGGCTACGAGATCGTCTCCAACGCCCGCGCCAACCTCGAAAACCAGCACATTGCCGCCGGCTTCGGCTTCCTGCGGAACAATGCCGGCTTCGACGTCAACCAGACCCTGATTTCCTACACCGGCTCGGACACGTTCCTGCGCGTGTTCGTGGTCGGGCTGCTCAACACGCTCGTGGTCTCGGTGGTCGGCATTTTCTTCGCCACCGTGCTCGGCTTCATCGTCGCGCTGTGCCGGCTGTCGCCGAACTGGCTGCTGTCGCGCGTCGGCGAGATCTACGTCGAGATCATCCGCAATCTGCCGCTGCTGTTCCAGATCCTGTTCTGGTATCTCGCAGTGCTCGCGGCGCTGCCCAACCCGCGGCAGAGCATCTCGCTGTTCGGCGTCGCCTTCGTCAGCAACCGTGGCCTCGTCATTCCACAGCCGATCGGGCAGGCCGGTCTCGAGCCGTTCCTGGCGGTGCTGGGATTCGGCATCGTCGCGGCGCTGGTGCTGCGCATCTACGCGCGGCGTGCGCTGTTCCAGCGCGGGCAGATGATCCGGATCTGGCCCTATGTGCTCGGCCTGCTGTTCGGCCTGCCGCTCGCCACCATGCTGGTGTTCGGTCTGCCTTTCACGGTCGAGCTGCCGCAGCTCAAAGGGTTCAACTTCGCCGGCGGCGCGCGCATCATTCCGGAATTCGTCGCTCTGACGCTGGCGCTGTCGACCTATACCGCCGCCTTCATCGCCGAGATCGTCCGCGCCGGCATCCTGTCGGTCCACAAGGGACAGATGGAGGCGGGGTCCTCGCTCGGCCTCAGCCGCGGCACCACGCTGCGCCTGATCGTCGTGCCGCAGGCGATGCGCGTGATCGTGCCGCCGCTGACCAACCAATATCTCAACCTCACCAAGAACTCCTCGCTGGCGGTCGCGATCGGCTATCCTGACCTCGTGTCGGTCTGGGCCGGCACGTCGCTGAGCCAGACCGGGCAGGCAATCGAGATCATCGCCATGACGATGGGCGTCTATCTGCTGATCTCGCTGCTCACCAGCGCGATCATGAGCGTCTATGGTTGGCGCGTCAGCCGGAGCCTCGGCGCATGAGCGATATCACATCGTCCGGCTATGTCCGCCGGGACCTGCTCGCCGAACGTCCGGCGCCGGTAAAGACGACGGGCTTCATCGGCCTGATGCGCACGCGCCTCTTCAACTCGCCGACCAACATCCTGATCACCATCGTCAGTGCCTTGCTGCTTTGGTTCACCATCATTCCCTCCGTCAAATTCCTGTTCGTCGACGCGGTCTGGACCGGCACGGACCGTACGGCGTGCCTGACCGAGAGCGGTGCCTGCTGGCCGTACATCCAGGCCAAGCTGCCGCAATTGATCTATGGCTTCTATCCCGAGGCGGAGCGCTGGCGGGTCAACCTCACGTTCCTTTTGGCCGCGGTCTTGCTGGTGCCAATGCTGGTTCCGCGCCTGCCGGCGAAAAGTCTGAACGCCAGCCTGTTCTTCTTCGCCTTTCCAGTGGTCGCGTTCTTCCTGCTGCATGGCGGCGGCATCACCGGCTTTGGCCTGAGCTGGACCGCCGGCCTGCTGCAATTGTTCGACGACAGCATCATCGGCGCGGGGCAGGTGCTGCTCAGCCTCAGCAAGACCTCGGCGATCGCCCCGCTGCTGTGGGTCCTCGGCAATTTCATCGTCCTCGTCGGCAAGGCGATCTACTGGCTGATCTTTCCGCTGACATGGCTGCGCGACTACCTGGCGGGCTCCGGCCAGTCGGTCTGGAGTGATTTCGCCATCACGACCGCAGTCGTGTCCTTGATTGCCTTCGTGCTCGGCGGCGGCGTGCGCACGGGATGGCGTCCGCTGGCGTGGAGCATCGCTACGTTCGCGGCCATCGCCATCGTGATCAAGCTGATGGGGCTCGATCACGGCGGGCTGCCGGTCGTGCAGACGCGGCTCTGGGGCGGTCTTCTGGTGACGCTGGTGGTCTCCGTCGCCGGCATCGTCACCTCGCTGCCGATCGGCATTGCGCTGGCGCTCGGCCGCAGGTCCACGATTCCCCTGATCCGGATCTTCTCGATCGCCTTCATCGAGTTCTGGCGCGGGGTGCCGCTGATCACCGTGCTGTTCTTCGCCACCTACATGCTGCCGCTGTTCCTGCCCGGCAATTTCACGGTCGATGGCCTCGTCCGCGCGCTGATCGGCATCGCGCTGTTCACGGGCGCCTATCAGGCCGAGAACGTCCGCGGCGGACTTGCCGCGATCCCGCGCGGGCAGGGCGAGGCCGCGGCGGCGCTGGGATTGTCGTGGTGGAAGACAACCTCTCTGATCGTGCTGCCGCAGGCGCTGCGCCACGTCATCCCGAACCTCGTCAACAGCTTCATCTCGCTGTTCAAGGATACGTCGCTGGTGTCGATCGTCGCGCTGTTCGATCTGCTGGGATCGCTGCGTGCCTCGTTCGCGGACCCGAAATGGTCGGCGCCATCGACCCTGTTCACCGGCTTCGCCTTTGCCGGTATCATCTATTTCCTGTTCTGCTTTGGAATGTCGCGCTACTCGCTGTTCGTCGAGCATCGCCTCAACGCCCACCGCCGCAACTGATCGAGCTCGCCATGACCGACCCCATCGTCAAGATTTCCGGCCTCAACAAATGGTACGGCGAATTTCATGTGCTGCGCGACATCGACCTGGAGGTCCACAAGGGCGAGCGCATCGTCATCTGCGGCCCCTCGGGCTCCGGCAAGTCGACGCTGATCCGCTGCATTAATGCGCTGGAGGAGTTCCAGGAGGGCGAGATCGTCGTCGACGGCATCGAGCTCGGGCCGAACCTCAAGCACATCGACGCCGTGCGCCGCGAGGTCGGCATGGTGTTCCAGAGTTTCAATCTGTTCCCGCATCTCACCGTGCTCGACAATTGCACGCTGGCGCCGATCTGGGTGCGCAACATTCCCAAGAGGGATGCCGAAGCGACCGCGATGAAATTCCTGGAGCGGGTCAAGATCCCGCACCAGGCCAACAAGTTTCCGGGCCAGATGTCCGGCGGCCAGCAGCAGCGCGTCGCGATCGCCCGCGCGCTCACGATGAACCCGAAGGTGATGCTGTTCGACGAGCCGACCTCGGCGCTCGACCCCGAGATGGTCAAGGAAGTGCTCGACACCATGGTCGACCTCGCCGAGGAGGGCATGACGATGCTGGTCGTCACTCACGAGATGGGCTTTGCCCGCGAGGTCGCCAACCGCGTCGTGTTCATGGACGCCGGCCAGATCATCGAGGCCAACACGCCGAACGAGTTCTTTGCCGCGCCCCAGCACGCGCGGACAAAGCTGTTCCTGAGCCAGATTTTGCGCTGAAGCGAGCTGCCGTAGGGGGGGCAAAGCGTAGCGTGCCCACCTTGCGCCCGCTTACCGGACGATGGTGGGCACGGCGCATCCGCCTAGACGAACGGCGGCTTGATGTTGCTGCGCTTCTCCAGCCATTCCGGCACGGGCAGGTTCTTGGCGCGCATGAAATCCGCGTTGAACAGCTTTGACTGGTAGCGGCTGCCGGAATCGCAGAGCACGGTGACGATGGTCTTGCCCGGTCCAAGCTGCTTGGCGAGCCGCATCGCGCCCACGATGTTGATGCCGGTCGAGCCGCCGAGGCACAGGCCTTCGTGCTGGAGCAGCTCGTAGATCACCGTGACCGCTTCGGCGTCGGGGATGAGATAGGCGTCATCGACCTTGGCGCTCTCGACGATCGCGGTCGCACGGCCGAGCCCGATGCCTTCCGTGATCGAGCCGCCGGGCGTGGCCTTGGGATCGCCGGTCCTGAAGTATTCGTACATGCCGGCGCCATGCGGATCGGCGCAGGCAATCCGGATGTCCTTGTTCTTCTCTTTCAGATAGCGGCTGACGCCGGCGAGCGTGCCGCCGCTGCCGACCGAGCAGACGAAGCCGTCGACCTTGCCGCCGGTCTGCTGCCAGATCTCGGGGCCGGTCGAGTCGTAATGCGCCTTGGCATTGTCGAGGTTGTTCCACTGGTCGGCGAACAGCACGCCGTTGGGCTCGGTCTTGCGCAGCTCGTCGGCGAGGCGCTTGCCGACATGCTGGTAGTTGTTGGGATTGGCATAGGGAAGGGCCGGGACTTCGATCAGCTCGGCGCCGCACAGCTTGAGGAAGTCCTTCTTCTCCTGGCTTTGCGTCTCCGGAATCACGATCAGCGTGCGATATCCGCGCGCGCTCGCGACGACCGCGAGGCCAATGCCGGTATTGCCGGCGGTCGCTTCGACCACGAGGCCGCCCGGCTTGAGCTCGCCGCGCTTCTCCGCCTCCAAAATCATCCATTTGCCGGCGCGGTCCTTCACCGACTGGCCGGGATTCATGAATTCCGCCTTGCCCAGGATGGTGCAGCCGGTCAATTCCGAGGCGCGCTTGAGCTTGATCAGCGGAGTGTTGCCGATCGCTTCGACAACGTCGTTTCGAATGGTCATATCGGGGGAAATCACTGGCAAGGGGTTGATCTGGTTGGCCAGAACCTAGTGCTTGGGAGGCCAAAGGGGAAGGCTTTTGCGCTGCGGCGAAGGTGGTGCAAGGGGCCGGCAGAGCAACCATATTCGCCAGGAGAGATCGGCGCGCGAGCTGCGGCGTCCGCGGCCGCAATATCGGTGGAATGATATGTCCTGCCACTGTCGGAGCATGGAAGATCATGGCCCTATGAGCAGCTTTCGTTGCCGTTCTCGGCGGCACGCGTGAAATGGACCGCATCTGTGCAGCTGTGGCGCCTTTATCACATGAAATCTTGGTAAGCTTGAGTGCACTTCGCGCCGACGTAAAAAGCCGAGAAATCGCTGCGAGACAGGGATATTTTGCATTTGCACGATCGCGCCATCGCGCCAAGGCAGCGGTCATCTCGCACCTGCGGGACTGTCCCGCTGTTCCGCGCCCGGCTAGTATGAATCTCAAGGTTCCGCAGAAAGCATCACCTGTGAGCGAGTTGCCAAACGCCCTCCGACTGTCCCGCCGCGAATCGGTTAATCCGGCAGCGCAGCGGCGGCTCGGTCTGCCCGGCGGGGGGTGGATGTGACACAGCGTGTTCCGGCGATCGCCATGCGGCGGTCTTTGGGGTCTGCGTCCAGGACGCGCCGCGCGGCGCGCTGGCTTGCGGTGTTATGCCTGGCCACCAGTTCTGGCGCCTGCGTGCTGACGCAGGATCTTCCCGATCCCGCGCTCGATGTTCCCACGCAGTACAAATATGCCGGCAAGGGCGACGCGCCGCCGTCACTGGATTGGTGGCGCGGCTTCCGCTCCGCGGAACTGACGCAATTGATGGAGGAGGCGCAGACCGTCAATCTCGATATCGCGGCCGCCGTCGCGCGCATCGTTCAGGCCGACGCCCAGGCACGGCAGGCGGGCGCGGCGCTGCTGCCGAGCCTGTCAGGCGGCGGATCCGAGACCTATTCGCGGACCTCCGGCTCGTCGTCCTCCGGTCTTACCAATGGCGGCCGCGAGGTCGTCAACTACTCGGCCTCGCTGAGCGCGAGCTACCAGCTCGACTTCTGGGGGCAGAACCGCGACGCGCTGCAGACGGCGGAGGAGACGGCGAACGCCAACCGCTTCGATCGTGACGTCGTCGCGCTGACGACGCTGGCAGCCGTAGCCAACGCCTATTTCCAGGTGCTGGCCTCTCAGGACCGCCTGCGGACCGCGCAGAACAACATCGCGAGCGCACAGCGCATCCTCGATGCCATCAAGGATCGCCGCAAGGCCGGCACCGGCACGGATCTCGACGTTGCGCAGCAGGAGAGCGTGCTGGGCAACCAGAAGGCGTCAGTGCCGCCGCTGCGCCAGACGCTCGACCAGAATGTCAACGCGCTCGCCGTGCTGGTGTCGCGCCCGCCGGAGAGCGTGCGTGTGCTCGGCGGCTCGCTGAACAAGATCGCGATCCCGCGCGTCACGCCGGGCCTGCCGTCGGAGATTTTGACGCAGCGGCCGGATATTCGTCGGCAGGAGGCGCAACTGGCCTCCGCGACCGCGAATATCGGCAATGCCCGCGCGCAGTTCTTCCCCACCATCCAGCTCACCGGCAATGGCGGCTATCAGAGCTCGGCGCTGGTGTCGCTGTTCCAACCTCATGCGGCGTTCTTCCAGCTCGTCGGCAGCGCGACGCAGCCGATCTTCGACGGCGGCAAGATCCTCGGCAATTTCGAATTCGCCAAGGCACGGCAGGACGAGCTGCTCCAGACCTACCGCAAGACCATCGTCCAGTCCTTCGCCGACGTCGACAATGCGCTGTACTCGATCAAGCAAACCACGATCAAGCTGCAATTGCAGCGCGATGTCGTCGCCTCGTCCCGGCGCGCCTTCGATCTCGCCGAGCAGCAATTGCGCGCCGGCACCGCCGACATCGTGACCGTGCTGAACGTCCAACAGACACTATTTCAGGCGGAAGACGCGCTGTGGCAGGCGCAACTCGCACGGCTTCTCGCCATCGTCAGCCTGTATCAGGCGCTCGGCGGCGGCTGGGAGCCGCGCATGGAGAAACCGGTCAATGCTCTTTAAGCCGGATAAGCAAGACGCGAAGGAAGGGACGGCGAAAAAGTCGCGCGGCCGCGGCTTCGTCATGACCCTGATCACGCTCTCGATCCTCGGCGGCCTTGGCTATGTCGGCTGGATCGTCATGCACCAGCAGCAGCAGGCCAACAACCGCAACCAGCGGCCCGATCTGCCGGTGCCGGTGCTGGCGGCGACGCCGCGCATCCAGGACGTCCCGGTCTATCTCGACGGCGTCGGCGCGATCCGCGCGCTCAACACCGTGACGGTGCGCTCGCAGGTCGACGGCAAGCTGATCGCGGTGAACTTCACCGAGGGCCAGGACGTCAAGAAGGGCGACGTGCTCGGCGAGATCGATCCCGCGCTCTATCAGGCGACGTATGACCAGGCCGTCGCCAAGAAGGCGCAGGACCAGGCCCAGCTCGCCAACCAGCGCATCGACCTTACGCGCTACGAGCAGCTCGCTGCCTCCAATGCCGGCTCCAAGCAGCAGGCCGACACCCAGCGTGCGCTGGTCGCGCAGACCGAGGCGCTGGTGAAGGCAGACCAGGCCGCGATCGACAATGCGGCGGCGACGCTCAGCTACACCAAGATCGTGGCGCCGCTGTCGGGCCGCGCCGGCCTGCGCCAGGTCGACCAGGGCAACATCATCCATGCCGCCGACACCACGGGTCTCGTGGTGATCACGCAATTGCAGCCGATTGCGGTGTGGTTCAGCCTGCCGCAGCAGCAGATCATGCGGGTCAACGCCGCGGCGTCGAAGGGCACGCTTGCCGTCGACGTGTTCGGCAATGACGGCATCACCGTGATCGACACCGGCAAGCTGACTGGCATCGATAACCAGGTCGACCAGACCACCGGCACGCTCAAGCTCAAGGCCGAATTCCCCAATGCCAATTACCAGCTCTGGCCGGGCCAGTTCGTCAATGTCCGCCTCAAGGTCGAGACCTTGTCGCAGGCGCTGGTGGTGCCGACATCGGCCGTGCAGCGCGGACCGGTCGGCACCTTCAGCTATGTCATCGGCGAGGACAATGTCGTCTCGGCCAAGCCCGTGACGGTGACGCAGCAGAACGAGCATGACGCCGTGATCGCCAGCGGCCTGTCGGCGACCGACAAGGTCGTGACGACAGGCTTTGCCAATCTGTCCGACGGCTCCAAGGTCATCGTCGGCCGCGACGACCAGACGCCGTCAGCCGATCTCGCCCCGCGCAAGCGCTCGCGCGGGCCCGACGCCCAGAAGAAGGACGGTCAGGCCAAGGAAGGTCAGAAGGACGGCGCCAAGGACGGCCAGAAGGACTGGCAGGGCAAGGACGGCGAGCACCGCGCCAAGCGCAGCAGCAGCGAAGGCGACCAGAAGGGGCAGACTGGTCCGGCACCGGGGCCGGGCGCATCGGGATCTGGAGCCAAGCAGCCATGATCCCGACAACAGCCGCCTGAGCGGCAGGCAGATCCCATGGGTGTCTCCGAACCCTTCATCCGCCGTCCGATCGCGACCTCGCTGCTCGGCATTGCGCTGCTGATCGGCGGGCTGCTGGGCTATTTCGCATTGCCGGTCTCGGCGCTGCCGCAGGTCGATTTCCCGACCGTGCAGGTGACGACGCAGTTGCCGGGCGCGAGCCCCGACGTGATCGCCTCGCTGATCACCGCGCCCTTGGAACGGCAGCTCGGCCAGATCCCGTCATTATCGGCGATGAACTCGACGAGCTCGTTCGGCGTCAGCCAGATCTCGCTGCAGTTCGACCTCAACCGCGACATCGACGGCGCGACGCAGGACGTGCAGGCCGCGATCAATGCGGCCGCCGGCGTGCTGCCGAAGACGCTGCCTTACCCGCCGACCTACGCCAAGGTGAACCCGGCGGACGCGCCGGTCATGACGCTGGCGCTGCGCTCCGACACGATCTCGCTGCGCGCGATGAGCGACATCGCCGACACGCTGCTGGCGCAACGCCTGAGCCAGATCTCCGGCGTCGGCCGGGTCTCGGTGCTGGGCGGGCTGAAGCCGGCCGTGCGCATCCAGGCGGATCTGGCGCGGCTCGCCGCCTATGGCATCGCCATGGAGGATTTGCGCACCGCGATCTCCAATGCCAACGTATCAGGACCGAAGGGCTCGCTCGACGGCGCGCAGCAATCCTACATCATCGCCGCCAACGACCAGATCGCCGCCGCCGACGCCTACAAGCCCGTCATCATCGCCTACCGCAACGGATCGCCCGTCACGATCGCCGACGTCGCGCAGATCGTCGACGGCCTCGAGAACGACCGCACCGGGGGCTGGTACCAGGGCTCGCCGGCCGTCATCATCGACATCCAGCGCCAGCCCGGCGCCAACGTCATCGACGTCGTCAGCCAGATCCGCGCCGAAATCCCCAAGGTCCAGCGCGCCATCCCGGCCGGCGTGAACCTCACCATCGTCTCCGACCGCACCGTCACGATCCGCGCCTCGGTGCGCGACGTGCAGTTCACGCTGATCCTCAGCGTGGTGCTGGTGACGCTGGTGGTGCTGCTGTTCCTGCGCTCGCTGCGGGCCACGCTGATCGCCGGCGTGGCGCTGCCGCTGTCGCTGATCACCAGCTTCGGCATCATGTATTTCGCCGGCTTCAGCCTCGACAATCTGTCACTGATGGCGCTCACGATCGGCACTGGCTTCGTGGTGGACGACGCCATCGTCATGATCGAGAACATCGTCCGCCACATGGAGAACGGCGACGGGCCGATGGAGGCCTCGCTGAAGGGCGCCAGCGAAATCGGCTTCACCGTGATCTCGCTGACGGTGTCGCTGATCGCGGTGTTCATCCCGCTGCTGTTCATGTCGGGCCTGGTCGGGCGCATGTTTCGCGAATTCGCGCTGACGCTGACCATTGCGGTCGTGACCTCGGCCGTGGTGTCGCTGACGCTGACGCCGATGATGTGCTCGCGGCTGCTCAAGCACGCCCATGAGGAGCTGGCGGTGCCGGGCCTCGCCGCGATCAGCCGCTTCATCGACCGCACTGTCGCGTTCTATCACCGCACGCTGCTCGTGGTTCTGCAGCACCAGCGCCTCACACTGGTCGTGACCTTCGCCACGCTGATTGCGACCCTGGTGCTCTATGCCGTCGCGCCAAAGGGCTTCCTGCCGCTCCAGGACACCGCCTCGATCACGGCGGTGACGGAGGCGGGGCCCGATGTGTCGTTCGCGGAGATGCAGAAGCGGCAGGCCGAAGCCGCCGACGCGATCAAGGCAGACCCTGATGTCGTCGGCGTGGTCTCGGTGATCGGCGCGGGCTCGGTCAACCCGACCACCAATGTCGGGCGCCTCGTCATGACGCTCAAGCCGCGCGGCGAGCGGCGCGACGATGTCAGCGTGGTCGTGACCCGGCTGAAGGAGCGGGTGGCGGGCATTCCCGGCATGACCGTCTATTTCCAGCCGGTGCAGGACGTGCAGATCTCGACCCAGTCGAGCCGCTCGCAATACCAATACACGCTGACAGGCACGGATGCGGCGCTCGTCTCCGAATGGGCGCGCAAGCTGGTTGCGGAGATGCGCCGCGATCCGCTGTTCCGCGACGTCTCCTCCGAGGCGCAGGAGGGCGGCCTGCGGGCGCAGCTCGACGTCGACCGCACCCGCGCCGGCCAGCTCGGCGTCAGCCTCCAGGCGATCACCGACACGCTCAACGATGCCTTCGCGCAGCGGCAGATCTCGACCATCTACGGCCAGGCCAACCAGTACCGCGTGGTGCTGGAGGCGCTGCCGATGTACCAGCGCGATCCCTCGATCCTGTCAAAGCTCTATCTGCCGGGCGCCGCGAGCATCGTCACGGGAGCGCCGAACGCCCAGGTGCCGCTGTCGGCCGTGGCGACATTGAAGCGCACCACGGCGCCGCTGGCGATCTCGCACCAGGCGCAATTCCCGTCGATCTCGTTGAGCTTCAACCTCGCGCCGGGCGCAGCACTTGGCGACGCCGTCACGGCCGTCAAGGCGATCGAGACCCGCATCGAGATGCCCAACAGCATCGTCGGCGTCTATGCCGGCGATGCCGCCGAATTCGCCAAGGCACTGGCTGGACAGCCCTGGCTGCTGCTCGCCGCCGTGATCACGATCTACATCGTGCTTGGCGTGCTCTATGAGAGCTACATCCATCCGATCACGATCCTCTCGACGCTGCCCTCGGCCGGCGTCGGCGCGATCCTGGCGCTGGTGTTGTCCGGGCAGGACCTCTCGGTGATCGGCCTGATCGGCATCATCCTCTTGATGGGCATCGTCAAGAAGAACGCGATCATGATGATCGACTTCGCGCTGGAGGCCGAGCGCGGGCAGGGCATGTCGCCCAACGAAGCCATCGTCCAGGCCTGCCTGCTGCGTTTCCGGCCGATCATGATGACGACGCTGGCTGCGCTGTTCGGCGCGCTGCCGCTGGCGATCGAGAGCGGCACCGGCGCCGAGCTGCGCTTTCCGCTCGGCATCTCCATCATCGGCGGCCTGCTGCTCAGCCAGTTGCTCACGCTCTACACCACGCCGGTGATCTACCTCGCGCTCGACCGCATCAACCGCCGCCTCGAGCAGGCGCTGCCGCCGGCCGAATCCGGCGGCCCGCCGGTCGCCGGCGCAACCGAGGGGATGCAGTGATGGCGTCGATCTCGGAGCCCTTCATCCGCCGCCCGGTCGCGACCACGCTGCTGTCGATCGGGTTGTTCCTGCTGGGTGTCGTCGCCTACGAGTTCCTGCCCGTCGCCTCGGTCCCGAACGTCGACTTCCCCGCCATCTTCGTCTCGGCCAGCCGACCGGGCGCCGACCCGTCGGTGATGGCGGCGACGGTGGCTTCGCCGCTGGAGCGGCGGCTGGGTGAGATCTCCGGCATCAACCAGATCACGTCCACGAGCTCGCTCGGCGTCTCCAATATCCAGCTTCAGTTCGACATCGGCCGCAACATCGACAAGGCGGCGCGTGACGTGCAGGCGGCGATCAACGCGTCACTTGTGGACCTGCCGAGCGACCTGCCGACGCTGCCGCGCTTCCGCAAGGCCAATTCGGCCGGCGCGCCGGTTTTCGTTCTGGCGTTGACCTCGAAGACCCTGTCCGCCAGCGCCATCTATGACGTCGCCGATACCGTCCTGGCGCAGCGCATCTCCCAGGTGCCCGGTGTCGGTGACGTGACGGTGAGCGGCGCCGACCAGCCGGCCGTGCGGATCCAGCTCAATCCCGTCGCGCTGTCGAATGCGGGCATCGCCACCGACGATATCAGGACCGCCATCATCAATGCCAACCCGCTTGGCCCCGTCGGCATCTTCAACGGCGAGCGCCAGAGCGAGACGCTGGCGCTCAACAAGCAGATGCGCACGGCGAAAGAGTTCCGCGACATCATCATCAAGAGCTCGAACGGCAATTTCGTGCGGCTGTCCGACGTCGCCGACATCGAGGATTCCGTCCGCAATGCCCGCTCGATCGCCTGGTTCAACAAGCAGCCGGCGGTGCTGATCCAGATCACCAAGCAGGGCGACGCCAACGTCATCGACACCGTGGACAGGGTCAAGGCGCTGATCCCGGACCTGAAGCAATGGATTCCTGCGGGCGTCGACATCTCCACGCTGGTCGATCGTACCAGCACGATCCGCGCCAGCGTTCTGGACATGCAATGGACGCTGCTGGCGACCGCGATCCTGGTGATGGTCGTCGTATTCGTGTTCCTGCGCCGGGTGACGCCGACGATCGCGGCCGGCATCTCGGTGCCGCTGGCGCTGGCCGGGACCTGCGCCGGAATGTGGGTGGCGGGCTTCTCGATCGACAATCTGTCGCTGATGGCGCTCGCGATCTCCGTCGGCTTCGTGGTCGACGACGCCATCGTCATGATCGAGAACATGTACCGCAATCTCGAGCACGGCATGCGGCCGATGCAGGCGGCGCTGGAGGGGGCCAAGCAGATCGGATTCACGGTGGTCTCGATCAGCCTGTCGCTGATCGCCGCCTTCACGCCGCTGATCTTCATGGACGGCATCGTCGGCCGGCTGCTCCGCGAATTCTCGCTGACATTGACCTTCGCGATCCTGGTCTCGACACTGGTGTCGCTGACGGTCACGCCGATGATCTGCGCGCATTACATCCGGCAGACCACCTCCGGCACGGCGACGCTGTTCGACCGGCTGATCGAGGGCTCGCTGTCGCGCATCGTCACCTTCTACGCCCGCACCTTGCGCTCGGTGCTGGAATTCCCGGTGCTGACGCTGCTGGTGTTCTTCGCCACCATTGCGCTGACGGTGACGCTCTACATCAAGGTCCCCAAGGGCTATTTCCCGACCGACGATTCCGGCTTCGTCATCGGCGCGACGCGCGCCTCGGCCGACATCTCGTTCCAGTCGATGCTCAGTCTGCAGCAGCGGCTCGCCGACATCGTGATGCAGGATCCGGCCGTGGCCGGCATTGGCTCGACCGTCGGCAGCGGAGGCGGGGGCCCGGGAGCGGCGACCTCGAACCACGGCACCATGTTCATCAGCCTGAAGCCGCCGGAGGAGCGCGACCACGTCTCGACGCAGGTGGTGATCGACCGTCTCCGACGCGCGTTGTTCCCGGTCCCCGGCATCCGCCTCTTCATGTTCGCCGCCCAGGACGTGCGCGCCGGCGGACGGCAGAGCGATTCCGACTACCAGTACACGCTGAGCAGCACCGATCTCGGCCTGTTGCAGAAATGGGCGCCGATCGTGGCCAAGCGCATGGAGAGCGTCGAGGGCATCACCGACATCTCCAGCGACCGCGATCCCGGCGGGCTCCAACTGACCCTGTCCATCGATCGGCAAAAGGCCTCGGCGCTCGGCGTCCGCGTCCAGGACATCGACAACGCGCTGAACAACGCGTTCTCGCAGCGCCAGATCTCGATCATCTATACCCAGCGCAACCAGTACATGACCGTGCTGGAGATCGACCCGAAATTCCAGGTCGATCCCTCCAACCTCGATCGCATCTACGTCGCCGGCGCGGGCGACGCGCAGGTGCCGCTCTCGGCCGTGGTGCATGCGACGCGCGGGCTCGCCGCGCTCGCGGTCTATCATTCGCAGTCGTTCCCCTCGACCACGGTGTCGTTCAACCTCTTGCCCGATGTGCCGCTCCAGGCCGCGACGCAGAACATCCAGCGTGCCGTCGAGGAGCTGCATATGCCCGAGGGCATCCGCGGCAGCTTTGACGGCAATGCCGGCGATTTCGCCAGGACCAGCGGCCGCCAGCCGCTGCTGATCCTCGGCGCGCTGGTGGCGATGTATATCGTGCTCGGCGTGCTCTATGAGAGCCTCGCCCATCCGCTCACGATCATCTCGACGCTGCCCTCGGCCGGCCTCGGCGCGCTGCTGGCCCTGCAGATCACCAATACGCCGCTGACCGTGATCGCCTTCGTCGGCATCATCCTGCTGATCGGCATCGTCAAGAAGAACGGCATCATGATGGTGGACTTCGCGCTCGACGCCGAACGCCAGCGCGGCCTGTCCTCGGCGGAAGCGATCTTCGAAGCCTGCCAGGCGCGTTTCCGTCCCATCCTGATGACGACGATGGCAGCCCTGTTCGCGGGCATTCCGCTGGTGATCGCGACCGGCCCCGGCACGGAGCTGCGCCGTCCGCTCGGCATCACCATCATCGGCGGCCTGTTCGTCTCGCAGATCCTGACGCTCTACACCACACCCGTGATCTACCTCCTGATCGACCGCCTGCGGCGGCGCTCCGAGCCGCGCCCGCTGCCCGCGCCGGCGGAATAGGTTGTTGAGGCGCCGCGCAGAGCGTATAGCGGCGACCATGTCACACTCGCCCGAGACCACGGCCGCCGCGCCCGAGCCGATCCCCGAATGCCCGCACTGCCAGAAGCCGATGCCGCTCTGCATCTGCGACAGCGTCACGCCGATCGAAAACCGGCTTTCGCTTCTGATCCTCCAGCATCCGCAGGAGCAGGACAGGGCGCTCGGCACCGCGCGGCTGCTGGCGAAGCATTTTGAAGACGCCACCGTGCGGGTCGGCCTGTCCTGGCCGAGCCTGTCCAAGGCGCTGGGCCGGCCGGTCGAGAACGCCTCGCACTGGGCCGTGCTCTATCTCGGCTCGGCGCGCGCGGCCGATCTCGACGCGGAAGGCGAGATCGTGGCGCTCAACCGCAAGGGCGAGGTCGCGGATAACCAGCGTACGCGCCTTGGCAAGCTGGAAGGCGTGGTGCTGCTCGACGGCACCTGGAGCCAGGCCAAGGCGCTGTGGTGGCGCAATCCCTGGATGCTCAAGTGCCAGCGCGTGATCCTCAATCCGAAGCACCCCTCGCGGTACGGGCGGCTGCGCAAGGAGCCGCGTCGCGACGGACTCTCGACCATCGAGGCGGCCGCCTCGATCCTGGCCGGCCTCGAGCGGCGCCCCGATATCGCCGAGACCCTGCACGCCAGTTTTGAACGGATGCTGGCACGCTACCGCGAGGTCCAGGCCGAGATGCCGGAATTGGCGCCAAAGCCTGTGACCAAGGACCGCCGACGCAATGTCCGGCGCGGCAAACGCGCCTGATCTCGGCCATCCTCATCCATCCGGTTGATTGCCCGCGGAAGGCATGCGGTAGAGACGATCGGCCGATAAGCCTGCCATCCTGCGCGGCATCGGACTACCGGACGCGGAAGGGGCAGTCGTATTCAGGCCGCAGCGAAGGAACTCCTGGCACAGGTGACGCGGCTCGATCGTTGGCGCACGCTTGCGCTGATGGACATTTCGCTGCGCTACCGGCGCACCGTGATCGGCCCGCTCTGGATCACGCTGACGCTCGCCGCAACGATCGGAAGCGTCGGCACCGTCTATGCGGCCCTGTTCAAGCAGGACATTGTCGGCTTCCTGCCGCCCTTCGCGGTCGGCCTGATCGTCTGGACCCTGATCGCCACCACGCTGCAGGAAGGCTCCAACATCTTCGTGGCCTCCGGCCATTTGATCAAGGCCGTGCCGGCGCCGCTGGTCGTGCACGTGCTCCAGATGATCGCGCGCAACGTCCTGATCTTCGCGCATCATCTGGTGATCGTCGTGCTGCTCTACATCGTGATGCCCTGGCCGGTGCACTGGACCATGCTGCTTGCGGTGCCCGGCTTTGCGATCCTGCTCACCGCGCTGCTCGGCGGTTCGGTCGCGCTCGGAATGCTCTG
The DNA here is from genome assembly GCF_035935975.1 of Bradyrhizobium sp. Taxonomy (GTDB): domain Bacteria; phylum Pseudomonadota; class Alphaproteobacteria; order Rhizobiales; family Xanthobacteraceae; genus Bradyrhizobium. Next base: position 31,105 of record NZ_DASYWN010000034.1, on the reverse strand, counting down.
CGCGCGCTTCCGCGACATCGGCTCGGCGATCGTCAGCGGGTTGCAATTCGTCTTCTTCCTGACGCCGATCATCTGGACCGAGGAGACCGTGCGCGGCACGGCGTTTCAGTGGCTGATCCGCGCCAATCCGTTCGCGACGCTGCTCGATCTCGTGCGCAGGCCGCTGCTGTCGCAGCCGACCGATCCGGAGCAATGGCTGCTCGGGATCGTCTATGCGAGCGTCGCCGCGATCATCGGCCTGCTCTGCTACGCGCTACCGCCATCGCGTGGCGTATTGGTTGTGAGGCGGGCATGAGCACCACGGCCCACATCGTGCTGCGCAACGCCTCCGTGACGTTTCCGGTGCTGTCGTTCCGCGACCGCTCGCTGCGCAGCCGCTTCGCGAGCGCCGTGACGCTGCGGCGGAAAGCGGCGATGCCGCACATCGTCTCCGCACTGAACGGCGTCAGCCTCGACATCCGCGCCGGCGACCAGCAGTTCCGCAAGAAGGCGCGGCAGCGGCTCGACGAGATCGTCGCCCGGGCCGGCATCCTGGTGCTGGCCTCGCACGACATCGAGCTGATCAAGAGCACCTGCAACCGCGCGATTCTGCTGGAGGAGGGCCGGATGACCGCGGCAGGCGCCACCGACGCCATTCTTGCGCAATATCTCGCAGGCAATGGCGGGAGGAAGGCGTAGCGTTCGTCATTCCCATCAAGCGGTTGAAAGTCGCTGCCAAAGCCGGACGAAGGCGGTTGCCTAACCCATTGATCCCCTATATTGCTCCGCCCTTACGGGGCCACGTGGCGGAGTGGTTACGCAACGGTCTGCAAAACCGTGTACACCAGTTCAATTCTGGTCGTGGCCTCCAATAAAATCAATGACTTAGAAGCGCTTTCTTAAGTGATCCCTTCCTCGTCAGTTTTTCGTCAGTAATCCCAACCGGGCTCAGATCGCCGTTCGGGGTGAATCAATTTGACTCAGGGGTAACCCGGCCGCGGTCGGCGTGCTGGCGCTGGCCGTGGTGACGTGGGGCACCGACGAGATTGATCGGGGGCGCGCGAGCTGGTCGATGTCGTGCCGTTGCTGCCGATCAGAATCTCGTTGACCTTTGCCCATCAAGCGCTGGGATCTTGCTGACCTTGGTCACTCAGGGTAGTCCGGGACCGAAGCGTCGGCGTCGCTCACGGGGGGCGCAGGCACACCCGCGATTCCGGCTAACGGTCTCTTTCATTCAGGAACCCGAAATTATGGCGCCCCAATTTTCAGCGCGTTCAATCCTGCTTGGCCTTGTGGTCCTGAACGTTATCGGAATCGGGCTTTCCGAAGTTCAGCGGCGAGCACTGGTGTATAGAGAGGACGAGTTTCTGCGGTCTGTTGCGGAGCGGCTTGGTGCCTTGGAGGAGCGGCAAGTCGAGCTAACGTCAGCACTGGACCGCGCCGCCGCCGTTTCATCAAGCGCTGATGGGCAAGCCAATGGTCTCGCAGATGTGGCTGCATCGAGGCAGCGGGACGCCACGCGAATAAGTCAAGCGAGAACGTTGCAAGCCGCGCTGGAGCGATACCGCGCATCTAATGGCGCTTTCCCGCATCCATTTCGGAACAATTCAGTGGAGGATCTGAGTACCGCACTCGTGGGCGGCCGGTACCTCGATTTCATTCCAAAGGATCCGTCGTCGGGACAATCAATTCGGTACACGACGGACGGGGCTCCAAACGGGGAGCGGTATGGACTAAAGGTCCCACTCGAAAACGTTGGTGACTGTTTGATCGGCGTCGGCATTGAGGGAAGCGGATGGTGGGGCAACCTCCGGCCCTGTCCTTCCTACTTTAAGTCGTCCTCCAATTAAGAAAGTGCTCACCTCAATCGGCGACAGCTGGCAATTTTTCGTCAGTTCCAACGGGTTATCATAATTCCGCGCTGCCAGGCTGCAAAACCGTGTACACCAGTTCAATTCTGGTCGTGGCCTCCATCACAACATCCTGATATTCCAGAACAAATTTGATCCGTGCGCAGGCGCGCCGACGCGGCTTGCCGACCGGCGCGCACCGGGTTTGCCCGGGGCTTGGCGGAACCCTGCGATTCAGGCGGGATGGCATAGTCTTCGCATCTGCGAAGTGATGCATTTTCCATCAACGAGCGCTGGAGACCACGTGGGCGACATCGTCCGATTTGTCCCGAAATCCGAGTTGGAGCGAGCCCGCCTCATTGCCGAGGCGCGCGCGATCTACGACAGCATCTTCCCGCCGACGGCCCCGGACCGGGCGCCGCAGGATGGCGAGGAGCGGGTCAAGAGCTGATCAGGCCGGGGACGGCCGACAGCAAAACGCCCGCATGAAGCGGGCGCGTCGGGTCACGTTGAAAGAGAGGCCTCAGCAGGCCGCATCCCAGCCGTCGGGAAACGGCAGCAGGGGCCAGGCGCCCTCGTTGTCGTTGGCGGCTTTGGGCGTTGCGGCGTACGACCACGAGCGGGGCACGAAGTCCTCCTCCGGCACAGGCGCGACATCCTCGTAGACCATGGCGTCCCGCACAGCATCCAGCATCAAGTTGAATTCGGCTTCACTCATTACACCCTCGCAGAACGCGGATGGCGCAATGTCGCAAAGCCGGTTTGTTAGCCGATTGAGCTGATCGTTCGCATTTTAACGATCCGGCGATCGGGTCCCGGTTGGTTAGCAATGTCTAAAGACGGCCCCGGAAATCCCGGTGGAACCCTACGGTTCCCGCAGCCGGCCCCAGTGTGAAAGAGATCACATCCCCCTCGATTTATTTCTCCTACCCCTTCGCACGACACCGGCCATCGAGGGCCGGGGGCGGGCAGGGCAGACAGGAGACTTGGTCATGAAGGCAAGGTTCTTGCGGTTTGCAGGTGTGAAGAGCCGGGCGCGCCGCGCCTCGACGGTCGGGCTGTTCCTCACGCTGTTCGCCACAGCCGCCCAGGCGCAGCAGGGAACCCCCGAGCAGCGCCGGGCCTGCACCCCCGACGTCTACAGGCTCTGTGCCGGCGAGATCCCCAATGTTCGCGCCATCACGGCCTGCCTTCGCCGTAACCGATCAAGCTTGAGCGAAGCTTGCCGCACCGTGTTCGATCAGGCCGGCGGCTGACATGGCTGACCTGTGGGTTTGTGCGCAGCAAGTATCCCGCGCGGCCTCGCGAATCCGGCATGGTCGCCCTGTGGATATGCTGCGGACAGGCTGTGGAGTGCTGTGGATATCGGACGCAATTGTCTCGTTTTTTGCGCAGCATTTGCGCCAGCCTTTGTCATATCTACGTCAAGCATCCTCATCATCTGATTCTCTGATCGCGCAGTTTGCTGCGTCATTTCCAATGATTTGGTTCGCCCGAATTCGGAATTGCGGGCCGTCGCGCGCCTCGCGCGCGAACAGTTTTTGTGCAGCCCCTTGCCCAAATCGCAGGCCCCATCCGTCCAATTTTTTGTACGCCCGCGGACAAGCTTTTCGCGGGCCGCTCCACCTAGGCTCGCTCCCGAGATTTGGAACATGGCCAGTGCCATGGCAATTCGAGGGAGTTGGAGATGGAGAGACGGGTTTTGTCCCAGGCGCAGCGGGGGATGTCGCGCGCATTGCCATGGCGCAAGCTCGCGCTCGGCGCCGCCATCGCCGCCGGCCTGGTCGCCGCTGCGCCACTGAGCGCACAGGCTGCCGCACCCGCTGCCTGCGCCGCGCTCCAGGAGAAATATCCGGACTGGAAGGGCAAGACCCTCGTCAACGCCATCAACCCGCACACGCCGGGCTATGAGACCATCGATCCCAAGGATCCCAGCAAATATATCGGCTTCGACATCGATCTCGGCGAAGCCATCGGCGAATGCCTCGGTTTCAAGCTGACCTACAAGCCGGTGACCTTCGCAGCACTGCTGACCACACTCGCGGCCGGCCAGGCCGACATCGTCATCTCCGACATCTATGCGACCAAGGAGCGCGCCAAGGCCGCCGACTTCATCACCTATTCGAAGGTGTTCGACGGCGTGCTGGTCGCCAAGGGCAATCCGAAGGGCATCAACGGCATCAACATGTCGATGTGCGGCACGGCCGCAGCCGAGAACACCGGCTATGTCGAGGTGCCCCTGATCCAGGCCCTGATCCCCGAGTGCAAGAAGGCGGGCAAGGCAGAGCCGACCATCCAGCTCTATGACAACAACGCCAACTGCATCCAGGCGATCCTCGCCGGCCGCGCCGACACCTACATCAACGACGTCAACACGGTCGACAGCGCGGTCAAGGCCTATCCGGACAAGCTGGAGAAGGCGATCGCGGTGACGATCCCGTATTCGGTCGGCATCGCCGTTCCCAAGGACAAGCCGAAATTCCGCGACGCCGTGCTCGCCGCACTGATCGAGGTGCAGAAGGCCGGCACGCACATGGAGCTCCTGAAGAAGCACGGGCTCGATGTGAACAATTTCAAGGAGCCGGACATTCTGACGGCTGACTGATGTCGCTGTTCCTCCATTACCTGAGCATGCCCTATCTGCTCGAGGGCATCGAGCTCACCCTCGAGGTGACCGCCCTCGGGCTCGGCGGCGGATTGATCCTGGGATTGATCCTCGCCGGCATGCAGCTCTCGCGCTTCTGGCCCCTGGCGGCGATCGCCCGGGGCTACACCGTGATCTTCCGCGGCACGCCGCTGATCCTGCAGATGGTGTTCGCCTACGACGCGCTGCCGCACATCGGCATCAAGCTGCCGGCGGTGCTGGCGGCCGGCCTCGCACTCGCCTGCAACGAGGCGCCGTTCATCGCCGAGATGCTGCGCGCCGGCGTGCTCGGCGTCGATCGCGGGCAGGTGACGGCAGGGCAGGCGCTCGGCATGACGCCGTCCGTCCTGATGCGCCGGGTGATCGCGCCGCAGGCGATCCGCACCATGATCCCGGCCTTCGGCAACGAGGCGGTCAGTGCGCTGAAGAATTCGTCGCTGGCCTCCGTCGTCGCGGTGCAGGAGCTGACGCTGCGCTCGACGCAGCTGGCGTCCTCGACCTTCGACTTCTTCTCGATCTTCTTTGCCTCGGGTCTGCTCTATCTCGTGCTGACGGCCACGATCAGCGGCATCCAGCTCTTCGTCGAATGGCTGCTTGATCTCGACCGCGCCAAGAATCCCACAATGGGGCGCAAGCGCAAGCTCGCCGATTATCTGCCCTGGCGCCGCGTCGAACTCGGCACCAAGCTTGAGCTCGCGGAGGCAACGGCTGTTGATCCCGAGCCCGCCCCAGCGGAGCTGCCCGACACGCCGCCGCTGGCCCTGACGCGCGAGGAGCGCGCCCGCCGCGCCGCGACGATCGCACGCAACAACATCGCGGTCGAAGCCAGGGAGCTCACCAAGACTTACGGCCCGCAAAAGGTGCTCGCCGGTCTCGACCTCACGGTCCGCATCGGCGAGGTGGTCGCGTTGCTCGGCCCCAGCGGCTCCGGCAAGAGCACGCTGCTCCGCTGCATCAACCACCTCGAAAACTGGGATGCCGGCACCGTGCGCGTCGGCGGCCGCCGCCTCGGCTTTGGCGAGGACGGCAAGCCGCTGTCACCGCGTGCCATTGCCAATGAGCGCGCCAACGTCGGCGTCGGCATGGTGTTCCAGCAGTTCAATCTGTTCGCGCATCTCTCGGCGAAGGAGAACATCGCGGGGCCACTGCGCTGGGTCCACGGCATGACCCGCATCGATGCCGACCGCCGCGCCACCGAGCTGCTCGACCGCGTTGGTCTGTCGCATCGCGCCGATGCCCTGCCGCGGCATCTGTCCGGCGGGCAGCAGCAGCGCGTCGCCATCGCCCGCGCGCTGGCGCCGAACCCGAGCGTGCTGTTGCTGGACGAGCCGACCTCGGCGCTCGATCCCGAGCTCGTCAACGAGGTGCTGGAAGTGATCCGCCGCCTCGCCATCGACGACGGCCTCACCATGATCATCTCGACGCATCAGATCCGTTTCGCCGACGAGGTCGCCGACCGTGTCGCTTTCCTGAGCGGCGGTGCAATCATCGAGGAGGGCCCGGCGCACGAGGTCCTCTCCAACCCCCGTAATCCGCTGACGGCGCGTTTCCTCAGCGTGATGGAGGCCGACAAGACTCCGGAGACGGTGCGATGAGCGCCGTCTCCGCAAGGTTCAAGACCGCGTTCCCTAATGAGGCCACGTCATGAAGCATTTCACGCTGCCGGTTTCGCCAAAAACCGTTCACTGGGGCTATTTCTCCAAGAAGGTCACGCCGGCGCTGACGCTCCGCTCCGGAGATCGCGCCACCATCGAGACGCTGACCCATCACGCCAACGACGATTATGAGCGCATGATCCAGGGCGATCCCGGCGCCGAGAGCGTGTTCCAGTGGACGCGCGAGCACAAGGCGGTCGCGCGCCGCGGCTCCGGCCCGGTCGAAGGTCCGTTCATTCGCGGCGCAGGCGAGGGGATCGGCGTGCATCTCCTCACTGGGCCCGTGGCAATCGAAGGCGCCGAGCCCGGCGACATTCTCGAAGTGCGCATTCTGGACGTCCGGCCACGGCCGAGCTGCAGCGCCTGCCACGCCGGCCGCTGCTTCGGCTCCAACGTCGCCGCGAACTGGGGCTTTCACTATCACGACCTCATTGAAGAGCCGAAGCCGCGCGAGGTCGTCACCATCTTCGAGCTCGACACCTCGGGCGAGCCCTATGCCAAGGCGGTCTACAATTACGTCTGGACCCCGCAGACCGACCCTGACGGCATCGTGCATCCGACCATCGACTATCCCGGCGTCCGCGTCGATCACGCCACCATCAGGAAGCGCGAGAACATCCTCTCCAGCGTGAAAGTGCCGGCGCGGCTGCATTTCGGCACCATGGGGCTTGCGCCATCGGAGGCCGATTTCGTCAGCTCGATTCCGCCGAGCTATACCGGCGGCAACATCGACGACTGGCGCATCGGCAAGGGCGCGCGGATGTTCTATCCGGTCGCGGTCCCGGGCGCCTATTTCTCGGTCGGCGATCCCCACGCCGCCCAGGGCGACAGCGAGCTCGGCGGCACCGCGATCGAGACCTCGCTGACCGGCGATTTCGAGTTCATCCTGCACAAGAAGGCAGACCTCGCCGGCACCAATCTCGAAGGTCTCGACCATCCGATGCTGGAGACCGATCACGCCTGGTCGTTCTACGGCTTCACCTATCCGAACTATCTCGCCACGCTCGGCGCCGATGCGCAGACCGAGATTGCCAATCACAGCAGTCTCGACCGTGCGATGCGCGACGCATTCAGAAAGCTGCGCCGGTTCCTGATGACCGTGCACGGCCTCAGCGAGGACGAGGCGATCTCGCTGATGTCGGTCGGCGCCGATTTCGGCGTCACCCAGGTCGTCGACGCCAATTGGGGCGTCCACGGCACGATCCGCAAGAACATCTTTCGGTGCGATTGATGGGTCGTAGCCCGGATGGAGCGAAGCGCAATCCGGGATTCGTGCCGCAAGCGACGGGGGTCCCGGATTGCGCTGCGCTCCATCCGGGCTACGCATCCTGCTTAACTTTGACATTGGGTTCTAACACTCTGAAGCAAAGTCCATTTCCGGGGTGAGGGCGTGAACAAGGAAGGTCATTTGCGGCCCGTCGCTGCGACGGATGATCGCGCGCGTCTGGCACAGAGGTTGCTTCGATCCACCGCAATCTGGGTGGATCCGATGAGCTTCCGTCCCTTCACGAGCGAGTCCTACGCGCAAGACGACCGCCCCGAGGCCTGGCGCGATGTGCTGGCCGCGGTCGGCTTGCAGCCGGCGACCAGCCATTCCTTCCTGGACGGGCACGCGACAGCTTCGCATCGCCGCGCCGCAGGCGTCGCGCTGACGCGGATGGCCGCGGGTGCGCAAACCGTCGGTCCGCTCTCGCAAACCAACGAAGACCTTCCGATCGCGTTGATGCCGCTCGAGGACGGCATGGTGCTCAAGAGCGCCGGCGGCCATCGCATCGTTCCCGTCGGCCATCTCGTGCTGCTGCCGCGGAGCGGGGACTGGAGCATCGTGTTCCAGCGCGACATGCGCGCCATCGTGCTGGCCGTGAGTTCGGAAGCGCTGCACGGGCGTCTCTCGGGCAAGCCGCGGCTCCGCGAGCCCCGTGTCGTCCCACCAGGTGGCTTCGCCGACGTGTTCGCGCGCCTGCTCGATGCAACCGCGCGCGCGCTGGATACATTGAGCGACCCTGAATGGAATATTGTCGCGCAGTCACTCGTCGATCTGCTCCTGACGCTCGCGCATCAGCTTGCGTCCTCGACATCCGATGCCGGATCGAGCGCAACGCAGGCGGCGCTGCTGCACCGGATCTGCCAGACCATCGAGCGCCGACTGGACGATCCCGAGCTGGTCCCCGCACGTGTCGCGCAGGCCGAGGGGATTTCCGAGCGCTATTTGCAAAAGCTGTTCGAGACGGTCGGAGACAACTTTACCCACTATGTCCGCGAGCGGCGCCTTCAGCGGGCCTGGGCCGATCTGTCCAACCCGGCGGAAGCGCACCGCTCGATCTCCGAGATCGCCTACACCTATGGCTTTGGTGACTCCGCGCATTTCAGCCGCGCCTTCCGCCATCGCTTCGGCCTGCCGCCGCGCGAATTCCGCCAGCAGGAAGCGGAGCGGGCGACCTCGCAGCATGGCGTTGCCGGCCAGCGCGGCTGGCCGCAGGAGGCGCTCGCGCAGCCGCGCGCGCATCAGAGCGTGGAAGCCCGCAGCAACGTCGCTTGCGCCAGTGCAGCGGAGCGGACATCGGCGGAGCACCGGCATCATCATCTCCCGGTCGAGGCCAGTCGCGTCCATTGGGGCTATTTCAGCCGCTCGTTGCCGCCGCAGATCGAAATTGCCTCGGGCGACACCATCACCATCGAGACGCTGACTCAGCACGCCTCCGACGCGCCGGAGATGATGATCGCGGGTGATCCCGGCGCCGAAAGCGTGTTCGGCTGGACCGCCGACAGGAAGAACGTCGATCGCCGCGGCGCAGGCCCAATGGATGCCAGCGTGTTCGGCCGCGGCGCCGGCGAGGGATTTGGCGTGCACATCTGCACGGGCCCGGTCGCAGTGAAGGACGCGCAGCCCGGCGACGTGCTCGAGGTGCGCATCCTCGACATCGTGCCGCGCGCCAGCCGCAATCCGAACCACGCGGGGCGCGTGTTCGGCTCGTCGGTCGCGGCCTGGTGGGGCTATCACTACAACGAGTTTCTCGGCGGCCCCAAGCCGCGCGAGGTCGTCACCATCTACGAGATTTTTGGCGATCCCGAGGAGCCGCATGCCCGCGCGCTGTATTCCTACCGTTGGGAGCCGCAGACCGATCCGTTCGGCGTCGTGCACACCACCTACGACTATCCCGGAATCCCCGTTGCACCCGCGACGATCAAGCGTCGGCACGCCGTGCTCGACGGCATCCGCATTCCGCTGCGGCCGCATTTCGGCGTGATCGCGGTGGCGCCGCGCGAGGTCGATTTCGTCGACTCCGTGCCGCCGTCCTACTTTGGGGGCAATCTCGACAATTGGCGGCTGGGGAAGGGATCGACCGTCTATCTTCCGGTCTCGGTTCCCGGCGCGCTGCTGTCGGTCGGCGATTCCCACGCGACGCAGGGCGACGGCGAACTCAGCGGCACCGCGATCGAATGCTCGATGACCGGGACATTCGAGGTGATCCTGCACAAGAAGGCCGATCTGGCCGGCCGGCCCTTCGCCGATCTCTCTTATCCGCTGATCGAGACCGAGACCGATTGGGTGCTGACCGGCTTCAGCCACCCCAACTACCTCGCCGAGTTCGGCGCGCAGGGCCAGAGCGAGGTCTACGCCAAATCCTCGCTCGACCTCGCCATGAAGGACGCATTCCGCAAGATGCGGCGCTTCCTGATGAACACCAAAGGCCTCAGCGAGGACGAGGCGATCGCGCTGATGTCGGCCGCCGTCGATTTCGGCGTCACGCAGGTCGTCGATGGCAATTGGGGCGTGCACGCCATCCTCAGCAAGCGTCTGTTTCAGGACGCATCGTAACAAGGACATCTCGAGTGAAATTCCACATGATCAGCGGCGGCCCGAAGCCGGTCGCGCCCTTCAGCCACGCCGTCGAGACCGACGGTTTCGTCTTCGTCACCGGCCAGATGCCGGACACACCGCAAACGCCCGGCGTGCTCCCCGACGGCATCGTCGCGCAGACCCGTGCGGTGATGGAGAATTTGAAGGTGGTTCTGGCCGGTCTCGATCTCGGTCTCGAGCATGTGGTGATGACGCGCATCTATCTGACGCGCTTCAAGGAGGACTACGCCACAATGAACGAGACCTATCGCACCTACTTCCCGTCGGATCGGCTGCCGGCCCGCACCTGCGTCGGCGTCACCGGGCTTGCTTATGACGCGTTGATCGAGATCGACCTCGTGTGCCGGCGGCCGTGACCACAGTTTCGTAGCCCGGATGGAGCGCAGCGATATCCGGGACCGGCACGGATGTTGTCCCGGGTGTCGCTTCGCTCACCCGGGCTACGAGACCTTGTGTCGCCCGACGGGCAAAACACCCAACCGGCCGGTCAATCGTCACAGGCGAAAATATTCGCCTTTACAGAATTTCGGAATACGCGCATTCTCCCGCCACCTCATCCCTGTCAGAGGGGCGTATCGCGACCGTCACGAACGCGGGGTGAGCCGTGGTGGACGCAAGGCCAACCGGCGCGAAGGCAATCGCAGGGCGGGCAACCGTGAGCGAGGCCGTCGCGCATACGACCGGTGGGCCCTGCGTACGGTAAAACCGTGTCGTCCTGACGCCCGGGGTCTGTGCGTCAAGTCTTGCGGTGATGTCGCGGCCCAACCGGGCCTGAGCATCAGCCATCCGCAAGGCGACGGGGGCAATAGTGCATCGCTCCCCGGGGAGAGCTCGGCATAAGCCGTCAAACCACTGCGCAGGGAAGGCCGGTTGTTAGGCCTCACCTGTATGCCGCTGTGCAGCTTCTTGTCGTCACCTTTTGCACAGTGGACCGTGGGTGCCCGGCCGGCACCCGGTCTTCCCTGCGCCCTCTGACAAAGGAGGGTGACGTGACCAGGCAAAGCTCGGGCGAAATGAGCCGCGAGAAGGCGAAGCTATGTCTGCTCGCTCCGCCATTGCGAGCGCATCGACTTGTCCGCCGAAGCCTTCGGCGAAGGCGGAAGCAATCCAGAGTGCCACCGCGGAAAGACTCTGGATTGCTTCGTCGCTTCGCTCCTCGCAATGACGTTGAGAGGCTGGTGCGTCGCACCTCAGTCTCGTGCCCCGGACGCTGCGCAGCACGAAGTGATGCGCTGCAGAGCCGGGGCCCATGCGACAGCAAGCCGCGCAGCTTCCTGGGTCCCGGCTCTGCGCAGCAGCGTAAGAACGCTGCAACGCGTCCGGGACACGAGAGTGGTGCAAGCGGGCAAAGGGGGTGCCGAACGCTCATTTCGTCTCAAATTGCAACCCGCGCGTGCAAGAAGTCTTGATCGGCGGTGATCGAGAGGTGACGGGTCGCCTTGAACGCGGCCCCGGGCGACAGCGACTAATCCGATAGAGTGCCTAAGGATCAGTGGAACGTGATCGCATCTCCTCTTCCTAAAGCACCAAAATGGTGCTTTAGTGCTTTCCATGAGCCCGTCGCCCCGAAACGCGCCGTCTGCGCTGCGTTACCGGCTTGCCCCTGACCCGGCCGCCAAGGCGGCCATGGAGGCGACATTCCAGGCCTATGACCGCATGATGCAGATCCTGGACGAGGTCGCCCGGACCCATAATGTCGGCTCCAACGTCGTGCTGCTGCACGCCCATGCCTATGAGCCGATCCGGAAGGAAACCGCGCTGCCGTCGCGGCTGGTGACGCTGGGCCTGCGGGACCGCGCCGATTATCGCGCCGCGCAGGGCCGCCGCCTGCCGCTCGACGACAAGCTCGCCAAGATCAAGGGGCCCGCCACCATTTCGATCGCGACCGTGCAAGGGCGCTTCAGCGTGCCCTTCGACTACGCCGGCTATGCCGAGGGCTGGGGACAGAGCGCGCCCGCGCATCTCATCCGCACCGACGACGGCTTTGAAGTTCACTACGGCGTCACGCCGAACAGTCTGCCAGAGGAGGAGAACGCTATGGATACCATCGCTGCCGCCCCCGACAATTTCCTGTCCCGGGTCGGACGTCTCATTGCCGGGATCGCTTACGACGCGATCGAGCAGGCGGAAGGCAAGAACAAGCTCAAGGTGGTCGGCCAGGCCATCCGCGAGATCGAGCGCGCCGAGAGCGAGGCGCGCGATGCGCTCGCGGGCGCGCGCGCCGAGGAATACCGCCTCAACGCCCGCCGCACCGAGATCGAGCGCGAGATGACCGATCTTGCCGCCAAGATCGAGGGAGCGATCGCCGACAGCCGCGACGATCTCGCCCGCGCCGGCATCGCGCGGCAGATGGATCTGGAGGCGCAGTTCGAGGTGCTCTCCCGCGCCATCGACGAGAACAACGAGAAGATCGAGCAGTGCGTGACATCGCTGCGCGCCGTGCTGTCGGCGCTGCAGGATGCCGAGCTGCGCCGGGCCGATCTCGAAAAGAGCGAGGCCCAGGCGAGCCATCAGGCCTCGACCTCGCCCCGGAAGTCCGGCGGCGCTTCGGCCGCAGCGAAGGCCTTGCGTGCGGGCAGGGCGGTGGCGCGGGCCACCGGCGTGCCGCAGGGCATCCCGTATTCGAGCGACATCGATGAACTGAGCGCGCTTCATCGCGACAAGGAGATTGCGGCGAGGCTCGCACGGTTGAAGTCGCGCTCCTGAGGTTCGTGTCATGAGCGCACTGCTCGAACACGTCATGTCGCCCGAGGTCAGGCCGTTCGCGATCGCGGCGGCCATGATCGTCATCGTCGGCTCGCTCGAGGTGATCTCGATGCTGGTCGGGGCGTCCTTGAGCGAGATGCTCGGCACCAGCATCGATTTCAGCCATCCCAGCGACAATGGCGTGCTCAACGCCATCTCCTGGATCAATGCCGGCGGCGTGCCGCTGCTGATCTTCCTGCTGCTGGTGCTTGGCGCCTTCTCCATCACCGGCTTCCTGATCCAGGACGTCGCGCGGATGGTGGCCGGTCCCTTGCCCGCGACGCTCGCCTCGGTCGGGGCGGTCGCCGTTTCGGTGCCGCTGGTCCGCGCCGCGAGCGGCGCCATCGCGCGGATCATCCCCAAGGACGAGAGCTACGTCGTCGGCCTCGGCGATCTCGTCGGCCGCGTCGGCGAGGTCGTGGTCGGACCGCTCGACCAGGGCCCGCCCGGACGCGTCAGCGTCGCCGACATCCACGGCAACCGCCATTTCGTGCTGGCGGTCGCAGCACCGTCTTCGCCGCCTCTGCCGCAGGGAACCCTGGTCCTGCTGGTCGATCGCGTCGACACCCGTTTCGTGGCGGTCAAGGCCGAGGATGAACTCAAACCTTCCAAGCCGACTCTAAGCAGCTAGCAAGTCATTTCATTGGAGAAAGTCATGTTCGACATCGCTGTCCCGGCCATGATCGGCGTCGCGCTGATCGTCGTCCTCGGGATCGTCTTCACCATTCTCTACAAGCGCGCCACCCGCGACGAGGCCTTCGTCCGCACCGGCCTCGGCGGCAAGAAGGTCGTGCTCGACGGCGGCGCCATGATCCTGCCGATCTTCCACTCCTATGCCAGCGTCAATCTGAAGACGCTGCGGCTGACGGTCGAGCGCAAGGAGCGGGAATCCCTGATCACCAAGGATCGCCTGCGCGTCGACATCGTCGCCGAATTCTACGTGCGCGTCCGCCCGGACGAGGAGAGCATCGCGCTCGCCAGCCAGACGCTGGGTGCGCTGACCAACGATGCCGAGGCGCTGCGCAACCAGGTCGAGGCCAAGTTCGTCGACGGCCTGCGGTCGGTCGCGGCGACCATGAGCATCCTCGAGCTTCAGGAGAAGCGCTCGGACTTCGTCAAGCACGTGCAGTCCACCGTCGAGTCCGACGTGAAGTCGAACGGGCTCGAGCTTGAATCGGTGTCGCTGACCAAGCTCGACCAGACCGACGTCAAATTCTTCAATCCGGAGAATTTCTTCGACGCCGAAGGTCTCACCCAATTGAAGACCGTCACCGAGACCCGCAGGCGTGACCGCAACGCCATCGTGCGCGACAACGAGGTGGCGATCGCACAGAAGGACCTCGAGGCGCGGCAGCAGACCCTCGGGATCGAGCGGACCAAGAAGGAGGCCGAGCTCTCCCAGGAGCGCGACATTGCCAACAAGACCGCCAGCACCCGCGCCGAGGTTGCAACCGCGACCCAGACCGCGCGCCTGACCGAGGAGAACGCTCGCATCGACACCGACCGGGCCGTTGCCGAGAAGGAGGCGGGGGCCAAGCAGGTCAAGGAGACCGCGGTGATCGAGTCGGATCTCGCCATCAACAAGCGCAAGACCGACGCCCAGCGCGAGATCCAGATCGCCACCCAGGAAAACGAGATCCAGATCGCGGCCAAGAGCAAGCAGACCTCCGAAGCCGTCGCCGAAGCCAAGACCGCCGAAGCGATCGCCGTCTCCGCGGAGGAAAAGGTCGTCACCGCACGCGCGGTCGAGGTCGCCGACCGTGCCCGTCTCACCCAGGTGCTGGCCGCCCGCACCGAGGCCGAGCGCAAATCGACCGAGCTGATCGTCGCCGCCGAGGCCGAGAAGAAGGCCTCGCTCGACCGCGCCGAGGCCGTCAAGACGCTGGCCACGGCCGAAGCCGAGTCCAACAAGATCAAGGCGGTCGGCGTCCGCAACATCGGTGAAGCCGAGGCCGCCGTCATCACCATGAAGAACGAGGCGCAGAACAAGCTCGGCAGCAACGTGATCGATTTCGAGATCGCCAAGAAGCGGATCGAGATCATGCCGTCGGCGCTGGCCGAGATGGTGAAGCCGATCGCCAACCTCAAGGACGTCCGCATCCTTCATACCGGCGGCGCGTTCGGCGGCGGCAATGGTGCCGCGAATGGCGGCGTCGGCTTCGGCGAAGGCCTCGCCGGCGAGTTGCTCAAAGTGCACGCGCTGCGTCCGATGATCGACGAGATCCTCCGCCAGGGCGGCTTTGCGCCGGGCGATGATCCCGTGAAGGCACTGGTCGGCGCCGTGACCGGCAAGAGCAACGGCGCTGCGGTGCCGGCGCCCGCACCGGAGAAAACAAACACCGCCGATCTATGAATGCCGGTTCATTGCTGCTGAGAATTCGAATCGATAAGAAATTCCCGTGCGCGTCTCGCGGCGCGCACAACTCCGGAGCCGCGGTCGATCGCGTGTCGAAGCTGTCGATCGTGCTCCGGACGAAACCTGAGAGGCAACGCCATTCGTTGCCGCGGCGCCTGCGCCGATCGACGTCAGGCGCCGGAGCCTGTTTCGATCGAGGGAATTTCAAATGAAGTATTTTCTGTCCGGGCTAGTTGCGATCGGTCTTTCGCTCGCAGCCACCGCGTCCTTTGCAGCCGATTCCCGCAACGTCTCGGTCGTCAACGAGACCGGCTATGCCATCAAGTTCCTGGGCTTCAACGCACCTGATGACGGCATGGACGAGTGGGACAACGAGCTCGAGAAGGTTTTGCAGAACCAGGCCAGCACCTATGTCGAGTTCGACGAGGACGACGAGGGCTGCGTCTGGAACATCCGCGTCGACTGGCAGAACTATGACGAGTCCGTGCTGTGGAAGAACGTCAACCTCTGCAAGTTCAACGTGCTGAGGCTGCGCTACGACCCCGGCACCAAGACCACGTCCTTCGTCGCCGAATAGTTTCGGCGCTCACGGCCGGAGGAGGGGCCCGCTTGGTCCTTCCTCAGATGCGTTGCGAACAGGACGAATTCGTCCTTTGCAAGCGCAAGCGGCTTTGTTATACGCAGCCGCGCGCGAACGAAGGTTCGCCCTTTTCCTCGGTAGCTCAGCGGTAGAGCATCCGACTGTTAATCGGATGGTCGCTGGTTCGAATCCAGCCCGGGGAGCCAAATTCCGCTTGAAATTCAAGAAGTTGAGATCGAGCCTTGAAGTGGCGTGCGATGTCGTTTGAGCGGGCTCTGAGCAGCAATTCCCCGAATCCAGCGCAGAATCGCATTTCAAGCAGATGTGTATCCGGGCAGCTTCATCGCCGCATGGCGGCGCCAAAATCGACTTAATTCGAATTGAGCTTGGCTGGTGTCGGATTTTTACGGAGCTGATTCCCATGCCCCACGTCCAGATCGACCGCGCCCAACTGGCTCCCTCGATTCTGCCGGCCGACGTTCCCGAGCTCAGCGACGATGAATGCCTCGCCTGCCTGAAGCGTGCGGTCGAGACGCCCGATTCGGCGCGGCTCGACGAGGTCGCCGCCCTGATCGGCCGCCTCGCTGTGACGATCGAATAATCCATCCTGTTCCCTGATGCGGTGAGTTGCGGAAGCGCTGGCGGGCGCATGCCAACGGCTATGTTGCGTTTTCGCCGGGCATGTTCCAAAGATGCCGCAACTTCCGTCCGCGGCATCGTCCGCATTTCAGGGTCCGCCAATGTCCGGTTTCTCGACCGCGCGCCTCAAAATGGTCGATGGCCAGGTGCGCACCAATGACGTCACTGATCGCCGCGTTCTCGACGCCATGCTCACGGTTCCGCGCGAGGCCTTCGTGCCCGCGGCCCGCCAGGCTCTGGCCTATCTGGACCTCGATCTCGACGTCAGCGAGGGTGGCGCCAAGCGCTACCTGATCAAGCCGCAGCTTACCGGCAAGCTGCTCCAGGCCGCCGAGATCGGCGAGGGCGACAACGTGCTGGTGGTCGGCTGTGCCACGGGCTACGTCGCCGCGCTGGCCGCGAAGATCGCGCGCCAGGTCACCGCGACGGAATGTGATTCGGCTCTGGTCGCGAAGGCCAAGGACGCCTTTGCCGGCCTCGGGCTCGCCAACGTCACCTGCAAGGCCGCCGCCTGCACCGAGGGCGATTCTTCGGCCGCTCCCTATGACGTGATCATCCTCAACGGCGCCACCGAGGTGGTGCCGGAGGGGCTGCTCGGCCAGCTCAAGGAGGGCGGGCGCCTGGTAGGGGTGTCGGCGGAATCCAAGCCGCCGCGGGCCATGATCGTGACCCGTACTCACGGCGAATTCGGCCATCGGGCGCTGTTCGATGCCGCAGCTCCGGTCCTTCCCGGGCTGGAACGGGCCGCCGCCTTCGTCTTCTGACGCCCAAACCCCGTTAAAATCCCGTTCTGAATCAGAAGTGTGGCCGGGATGCTGCACGTGAAGAGTTTCCACCGGGAACTGCCTTGAGGTAGTTCCGTCGCGCCATTCCGCGTCCTATGTTGCGGCGGGGCAACGACTCCACTCGGTAGACGGTAACCCAGCTCGCGGGCACGAGTCGGGCGTTAAGATGAACGGAATTTTTGGGATGCATGGGGTGAAGCTCTTCACCGGAGCTGCGGTTTCGGTCCTGATGCTGGCGCTTGCCGGGCCGACGCCTGCCTTGGCGGATACGATCGAGGCCGCCTTGGTGCGCGCCTATCAGAACAATCCGCAACTCAACGCGCAGCGTGCCCAGGTGCGCTCGACCGACGAAAACGTGCCGCAGGCGCTGTCGGGCTATCGCCCCAGGGTCAATTTGAGCCTCACCACAGGGTATCAATACCAAGATATCCAGGCGGTGCAGAAGGGCCAGTCGATCCATGCCAACAACCTCGGATCCACGCTGCCCCTTCAGCCCAACGGCGCCAGCCTGACCGTTAACCAGACGCTCTACAACGGCAATCAGACCGCCAACAGGACGCGCGCAGCCGAGAGCCAGGTCTCGGGGTCCCGCGAGGGGTTGCGCGTGCTCGAGCAGCAGGTCCTGCTGCAGGCTGCCACGACCTACATGGACTTCCTGCGCGATTCGGCGACGCTCGAAGTTCAGCGCAGCAACGTGCGCGTGCTCGAACAGACGCTCAAGCAGACGCGCGATCGCTTCAATGTCGGCGAAGTCACCCGCACCGACGTGGCGCAATCCGAAGCGCAGCTCGCCGCCGGCAAGACCCAGGCCCTGACCGCCGAATCGAATCTCACGACGACGCGAGCAAACTTCCGCCGGATCATCGGCAACGAGCCGACGAACCTGGCCCCAGGCTCGCCGGTCGATCGCTTCCTGCCCGGGACGATCGCCTCCGCGGTCAATCTCAGCCTGGTGGAGAACCCCAGCGTCACGGCTGCGATGTACGGCATCGACGTCAACTATCTCCAGGTCAAGATCAACGAAGGCGCGCTGCTGCCGACGGTGACGGTGGCGGCTGGTGTCAGCACGGCCTATCAACAGACCTTGAACGTCTTCCGAACGAGTACGGCCTCCGCCATCGCGACGGCCTCCGTGCCGATCTATCAGGGCGGCACCGAATATTCGCTGATCCGCCAGTCGAAAGAGAACCTGGCGCAGCAGCGCCTGAATCTCGAGACCACCCGCGATCAGACCCGTGCCAACGTCGTGCAGGCCTGGGGCCAGCTCGAAGCCGGCAAGGCGCAGGTGCAGTCCGCGCAGGCGCAGGTCACGGCATCCGAGATCGCGCTGAACGGCGTGCGCGAGGAAGCCAAGGCCGGCCAGCGCACCACGCTCGACGTGCTCAACGCGCAGCAGGCGCTGGTCAACGCGCGCGTCGCGCTCGTCACGGCCCAGCATGACCGCGTCGTGGCATCCTATTCGGTGCTCAACGCGGTCGGCCGTCTCGCGCCGCAGGTGCTCGGTCTCAACACCACGGTCTACGATCCCAGCGTGCACTACCAGCAGGTCCGCGACAGCTGGGTCGGCGTGCGTACGCCTGACGGGCGCTGATCCCGTAGTCATCCGGTCGGCTTCGCAAACAGCGGACGCCGACCGGTGCTTTGCTTGCAATCATCAAAATCCCTGACATAGCCTTGCCAAGAAGATGCGGGTCGATTCGCCCGCATTCGATGTCGTGTGCGTAAAGCTTGAGTGCCGAGGGCAGGGCGCACCGCTGCACGTTGAGCCGTGAACTGGGGACAAGTCGGGCCGCCGCGACGAAAATGTCGAGGCGTCCGTCCGGAACCGGCCAATCCCGTCGTGCTTGGTGTAAAACAGCGCATGCGAGGGCGTTGATGATGTGGAGTCGGAGATGACGCAGCCTGCAAAGGTCACAGAACCCTCGATGGAGGAGATTCTGGCCTCGATCCGGCGCATCATTGCTGACGA
Organism: Bradyrhizobium sp.; assembly: GCF_035935975.1. Lineage (GTDB taxonomy): Bacteria > Pseudomonadota > Alphaproteobacteria > Rhizobiales > Xanthobacteraceae > Bradyrhizobium. The sequence continues at coordinate 12,041 of NZ_DASYWN010000034.1, read as the reverse complement.
CGAGGCCAAGCCGCCGCCGGCCGAGGCCGCCAAGCCCGCGCCGGCTCCCGTAGCGCCCGCACCAAAGCCGCAGGCGATGAACGGCATTTCTCCGCCCAAGGTTGCTCCCACCAAGCCCGCCGCTGAAAAGCCGGCGCCACCGCCGGCCGCAAAGCCGGCAGCGCCTCCACCAGCACCTCCGCCTGCGGCGAGTGCCGACCCGAACAGCCAAGACGATATCGATGCGCTGCTGGCGGGGCTGGACGCGGCCACGCCTGCGCCCGAGGTCCGCGCGCCGGAGCCTGAGCCCGACGTGCTCGAATTGACCGACGAGATGGCGATGGATCCGACACCGCCTCCGCCGCCGCCGAGTTTCCGCAAGGTCGAGCCGCGCGACGATCTCGAATTCGCCGAAACGCCGCCGCCGCGCCCGACGCCGATGCCGTCTTTTGCGCCGGTGGATTTCGACGCACCGCCGCTGCCGCCGCAGCAGCCGATCCTGGCGCAGTCGACCGTTTCCGCGGTCGAATCCGCCTTCAACTCCCTGGCCCACACGGTGCTCAGCAGCAATGCGCGGACGCTGGAGGATCTGGTCAAGGAGATGCTGCGGCCGATGCTGAAATCCTGGCTCGACGACAACCTGCCGGGCCTCGTTGAACGCATCGTGAAGGCCGAGATCGAGCGGGTCTCGCGTGGCGGCCGGTAAGGGCCGGCCGGGGCCCTCATTAAGCCGCGCTTAAGCATTATATTCGGCCTTCCGAACGGGCGGGGAAGCCGATTTGCCGCGGCGCCTTCCGCTGCCGCCTTTCCGTTGACCTTTTCGTTGACTTGACCGGCCCGCGCGGCTTTTTAGCAGCCCATGATCGAGAAAAATTACCAACCCGCCGATATCGAAGCCCGCATGTCCGTCGTGTGGGAGGACAGCCGTGCCTTCAAGGCCGGCCGCCCCGACCGCCGCGACGCGGTGCCCTTCACCATCGTGATCCCGCCGCCGAACGTGACGGGCTCGCTGCACATGGGCCACGCCCTCAACAACACGCTGCAGGACATCCTGTGCCGGTTCGAGCGCATGCGCGGCCGCGACGTGCTGTGGCAGCCGGGCACCGACCATGCCGGCATTGCGACCCAGATGGTGGTCGAGCGGCAGCTCATGGAGCGCCAGCAGCCCGGCCGCCGCGAGATGGGCCGCGAGAAGTTTCTGGAGCGGGTCTGGCAGTGGAAGGCCGAGAGCGGCGACACCATCATCAACCAGCTCAAGCGGCTCGGTGCCTCCTGCGACTGGTCGCGCGAGCGCTTCACCATGGACGAAGGCCTGTCCAAGGCCGTCATCAAGGTGTTCGTCGAGCTGCACCGTGACGGCCTGATCTACAAGGACAAGCGCCTGGTGAACTGGGACACCAAGCTGCTCACCGCGATCTCCGATCTCGAGGTGCAGCAGACCGAGGTGAAGGGCCACCTCTGGTATCTGCGCTATCCGATCGAGGGCAAGACGTTCAATCCCGAGGATGCCACGACCTTCATCGTCGTTGCGACGACGCGCCCGGAGACCATGCTCGGCGATACCGGCGTGGCCGTGCATCCCGAGGACGAGCGCTACCTGAAGCTGGTCGGCAAGAACGTCGTCCTGCCGCTGGTCGGCCGCAAGATCAAGATCGTCGCCGACGAATATTCCGATCCGGAGAAGGGCTCGGGTGCGGTCAAGGTGACGCCGGCGCATGACTTCAACGATTTCGAGGTCGGCAATCGCCACGGCCTGCGCCGCATCAGCGTGCTCGACAAGGAAGGCTGCCTCGATCTCCTCGACAACGAGGACTATCTGAAGGGCCTGCCGGAAGGCGCCTCGCAATTCGCCGAGGAGTTCAACAAGGTCGACCGCTTCGCGGCGCGCAAGCGCATCGTCGAGCGGCTGGAATCGTTCGGCTTCGTCGAGCGCATCGAGCCGCACACCCACATGGTGCCGCACGGTGATCGCTCCAACAGCGTGATCGAGCCGTACCTGACCGACCAGTGGTACGTCGACGCCAAGACGCTGGCAAAGCCCGCGATCGCGGCCGTGCGTTCGGGTGAAACCTCGTTCGTGCCGAAAAACTGGGAAAAGACCTATTTCGAGTGGATGGAGAACATCCAGCCCTGGTGCATCTCGCGCCAGCTCTGGTGGGGCCATCAGATCCCGGCCTGGTACGGCCCCGACGGCAAGGTGTTCGTCGCCGAGACCGAGGAGGAGGCGATCAGCCACGCGCTCGGCTATTACGTCGAGCAGGAAGTCATCACGGCCGAGCAGGGCCGCGAGATGGCGCTCGACCGCAACAAGCGCGAAGGCTTCATCACCCGCGACGAGGACGTGCTCGACACCTGGTTCTCCTCGGCGCTGTGGCCGTTCTCGACGCTCGGCTGGCCCGAAGATGCGCCCGAGGTGAAGCGCTACTATCCGACCAACGCGCTCGTCACCGGCTTCGACATCATCTTCTTCTGGGTCGCCCGCATGATGATGATGGGCCTGCACTTCATGAAGGAGGTGCCGTTCTCGACGATCTACATCCACGCGCTCGTCCGCGACGAGAAGGGCGCCAAGATGTCGAAGTCGAAGGGCAACGTCATCGATCCGCTCAACCTGATCGACGAATACGGTGCGGACGCGCTGCGATTCACGCTGGCCGCGATGGCGGCACAGGGACGCGACATCAAGCTCGCCACCAGCCGCGTCGAAGGCTACCGCAATTTCGCGACCAAGCTGTGGAATGCGTCCCGCTTCGCCGAGATGAACCATTGCGCCGTGCCCGAAGGCTTCGAGCCGGCGAAGGCGAAGGAAACGCTCAACCGCTGGATCGCGCATGAGAGCGCGCACACCACGCGCGAGGTGACCGAGGCGATCGAGGCCTATCGCTTCAACGATGCTGCCGGCGCGATCTACCGTTTCGTCTGGAACGTCTATTGCGACTGGTATGTCGAGCTCGCCAAGCCCGTGCTGCTCGGTCCCGACAGCCCGGCCAAGGACGAGACCCGCGCCATGGTTGCCTGGGCGCGCGACGAGATCCTGAAGCTGCTGCACCCGTTCATGCCCTTCATCACCGAAGAGCTGTGGGAAGTGACGGCCAAGCGCGACGGCCTGCTGGCGCTGGCGCCGTGGCCGCTGAAGTCGACCGCGCCGACGCCGGAACAGCTCGCGATGCTCGCGGCTGCGGCAGGTCCGACCGATCCGCTGATCTCGCCAACGCTGATCATGCCGATCTTCGACCACGCCGACTTCACCGATCCCAAGGCGGAAGCCGAGATCGGCTGGGTGATCGACCTCGTCACGCAGATCCGCTCGGTGCGCGCCGAGATGAACATTGCGCCGGCCACGCTGACGGCGCTGGTGCTTGCGGGCGCATCGGCCGAGACCAAGGAGCGCGCGCCGCGCTGGACCGACGTGATCAAGCGCATGGCGCGCCTGTCGGACATCTCGTTCGCCGATCGCGCGCCCGACGGCGCGGTCCAGCTGCTCGTGCGCGGTGAGGTCGCCGCGCTGCCGCTGAAGGGCGTGATCGACGTCGCGGCCGAGCGCACGCGCCTCGACAAGGAGATCGCGAAGGCCGACGCCGACATCAAGCGCGCCGAGTCGAAGCTGGCGAACGAGAAGTTCGTTGCCAACGCGGCCGAGGAGGTCGTCGAGGAGGAGCGCGAGAAGCGCGAGGCGGCGCTGGCTCGCAAGGCCAAACTGCTCGAGGCGCTGGAGCGGCTGAAGCAGGCCTCGTAGGCCTATTTCGGGAACGGCTTGCTGAGGAATTTCGAGCCCCTGACGCCATAGCGCCAGGGCAGCTCGACCGCCTTGGTGATGCCGATCCGGATGCCGGCCACGACCTCCACATCCTCCGTCCGTGCATGCAGCGCGATCGGCGGCCGGTCCAGGGGCAGGGTGTTGTGCGCGATGGTGATCCCGAGCGCCTCGGTCAGCTTGCCCGGGCCCGAGCACAGCGCGTGCACCTCCTGGAGATGGCGGCGGCGGCGCATTGCGGCGAGGCCATGCGTCGGCTCCAGCGCGCGGATCAGGACGGCTGCAGCCGAGCCTTCCCCCTCGCAGACGAAGTTCACGCACCAGTGGATGCCGTAGGAGCGGTAGACATAGGCAAAGCCGGGCGGCCCGAACATGATCTGGTTCCGCGGCGTCGGGCCATTGTAGGAGTGCGCCGCCGGCTCGGTATGATGATAGGCCTCGACCTCGACGATGATCCCGCCGACACGGTCGACCAGCATAGTCGCACCGATCAAATCGCGCGCGACCTCGCGGACGTCGCGGTTGAAAAAGGCCCGTTTCAGGGCCTTGCCGAGCCGCGGTGTAGAGGCTTTCGAGGTTGGAGCCATTCGAGGTGAGAATCGCCTGAGAACAGAGCAGGATAATGCCCATATCTGCCATGTTCCCTGAAGCGGCGCGAGCCGGGTTGCAGCAGGCAAGCAGACCGATTAGGTAGGACCTGAACAGACCGGACAGACCATGGTCGTTATTGTCGACACTATCTCGAACCCGTTGCGCCCCCGTCACCCCGAAAAGGTGAATCGCCCCGATTCCGCTTCGCCGCCGAAGCCGGACTGGATCCGTGTGCGCGCCCCCAACACCCGCGGCTACGCCGACACCCGCAACATCGTGCGCGCCAATGGCCTGCACACGGTGTGCGAGGAGGCAGGCTGCCCGAATATCGGCGAGTGCTGGGACAAAAAGCACGCGACCTTCATGATCATGGGTGACACCTGCACCCGGGCCTGCGCCTTCTGCAACGTCAAGACCGGCCTGCCGAATGCGCTGGATACGGCCGAGCCGCAGAACGTCGCCGAGGCCGTCGCCAAGCTGGGCCTCGCCCACGTCGTCATCACCTCCGTCGACCGCGACGACCTCGCCGACGGCGGCGCCGAGCATTTCGCCCAGACCATCCGCGCGATCCGCGCCGCATGCCCCTCGACCACGATCGAGATCCTGACGCCCGACTTCCTGCGCAAGGAAGGCGCGCTCGAGGTCGTCGTCGCGGCGCGGCCCGATGTCTTCAACCACAATCTCGAGACCGTGCCGTCGCGTTACCTGACGGTGCGGCCGGGCGCGCGCTACTTCCACTCGATCCGGCTGCTGCAGCGGGTCAAGGAGCTCGATCCCACCATCTTCACCAAGTCCGGCATCATGGTCGGCCTCGGCGAGGAGCGCCACGAGGTGCAGCAGGTGATGGACGATCTGCGCTCCGCCGACGTCGACTTCCTGACCATCGGGCAGTATCTCCAGCCGACCCGCAAGCATCATGCCGTGATGCGCTACGTGCCGCCGGACGAGTTTTCGTCCTACGAGAAGGTGGCCTACACCAAGGGCTTCCTGATGGTGTCGGCGAGCCCGCTCACCCGTTCCTCGCACCACGCCGGCGAGGACTTTGCGAGACTGAAGGCCGCGCGGGCCGCGACTGCCCGTTGAATCGCCATGCCTAAATTTTCGAGCAAGCGCCGTGTCAATCACAGCGCGTCCGAGATGTTTGATCTGGTCGCCGACGTCGAGCGCTACCCGGAATTCGTGCCGCTGTGCAGCGCGCTGAAGATTCGCCAGCGCATGCCCAAGCCTGACGGCACCGAGGTGCTGGTCGCGGACATGACGGTGTCGTTCAAGCTGGTGAAGGAGTCCTTCACCAGCCGCGTGACGCTCGACCGCGCCAATCTCAAGATCCTGGTCGAATATCTGCAAGGTCCGTTCAGCAATCTGGAAAACCGCTGGACGTTCGAGCCTAAAGGCGAGGGCGTCTGCGACGTCGGTTTCTATCTCGCCTATGAGTTCAGGAGCCGCATGCTGGCGATGCTGATGGGCTCGATGTTCGACGCCGCCTTCGCGCGGTTCTCGACCGCGTTCGAAAAGCGGGCGGACGCGATCTACGGCCGGCCGAAGCTGGCGTCGTCGTAGGTTGTCGTAACTCTTGTGTCCCGGACGCGCTGCGACGCGTAGCGTTGCTGCGCAGAGCCGGGACCCAGAGTGCCCCAAGCATGGGCCCCGGCTCTGCAGCGCACCGCTGAAGGAGCGCTGCGCTGCGTCCGGGGCACGAGCTGCTCACCTCAATCCACCGCCTTCACCACCTCCGGCGGCTGCGAGGCATAGTACGCCGCGGCCTGATCGATCTCCTGCGGTGTCAGCGCACGCGCGATGTTGCGCATCTGCTGGCTGATGTCGTTGCGGCGCTCGCCGGAGGCAAAAGCCTGGAGCTGGGCCTTCATGTAGGCCTCCGACTGTCCCTCCAGCCACGGGCTGCCGGTCTTGTTGTCGAGGCTGCCATGGCAGGAGCCGCAGGGCGCGATGCCGCGCATCGGCGCGCCGTAGATGACGATGTTCGGCTTCGGCAGTTGCGGCGTCGGGTGATAGGCGGGAAGCCGCGGCAGATAGGCGTAATAGTTCGAGAGATCGGCGATCTCCTGGTCCGTCAGGTTGACGGCGAACGGCGACATCACCGCATTGGTGCGCGCGCCCGAGCGGAAATCGTGCAGCTCCTTGTAGATCACTGCAGCATACTGGCCCGCAAGGTTGGGCGAGTCCGCGCGGCTGATGCCGGTCGGGCCATGGCAGATCGCGCAGCGCTGCGCCAGCGTCGCGCCGCGGCCGATCGCCTCCTGGCTCGGACGTGACAGCGTGTGCGAGGTCAGTACGACCTCCGACAGCCGCTTGCTCTGCTCGGGCGCGGTGACGCTTGGTGCCCGCTGCGGCACGCCGGCGGCGCTGCAGATCGCATCCCAGACATTGGCGAACTGGACCCAGGGCTGCGCGAAGGGCAGCACGATGAAGCCGGCGATCGCCGTCACGATCAGGATCGCCGCAGTGATGCCGACACCGCGCGTGAAATGCGGATTGCCGAAGGTAAAGAGGTCGCGCGCGCTCATCACTGCGCTCCCACGTAAACGGCCGGTACCGAGGTGCCCCCGCCAAGTGCCAGATTGAGGATCGGATAGCCGTAATTGGTGAGGGTGAGCGCGATCATCAACGCCACCCATAGCGCATGGGTGTTGAGCGCGACCGGCACGGTCGTGGCCTGGTGCACGGCAACCGCAAAGCGGTAGGGCCCGGCATCGGCCTGGGGCGCGCGCATGCCGCGCGCCAGGATGACGATGAACATGATGCCTGAAGCCAGCAGGATGAAGCCGCCGATCGCCGAGAAGGTCACCGACAGTGCCTGCGGTGCGATCGCGGGATCACCGAAGTCGAAATAGGCCATGCGGCGCGGCATGCCCAAGATGCCGACCCAGTGCCACGGGAAGGTCGTGACGATCATGCCGATGAACCACAGCCAGAGCTGGGTGCGGATCAGCCGGATATCGATCAGCTCGCGCCCGGTCAGATGCGGCCAGAGGTCATAGGCGATCGCAAAATACATGATCACGATGGCGCCGCCGAAGATCAGGTGGAAATGGCCGGTGATCCACTGCGTGTTGTGGATCGAGGCATCGAGCTGATAGCTCATGTTGATGAGGCCGCCGGCGCCGCCGAAGCCGAGCATGACGAACGAGAACGCCAGCGCCAGCATCATCGGATTGTCCCAGGGCAGGGCCCTCATCCAGCCGAACATCCCGCGGCCGCCGCGCAGGCGTGCCGCGATCTCGATGGAGGCGCAGATCGTGAATACGGTCAGCAGCGTCGGCAGTGCCACCAGCGCAGTGAAGGCCGAGTGGATGAACTTGAAGCCGGCACCCACCATCGGATCGGCAAAGGTGTGGTGCATGCCGATCGGCATCGCCACCACCAGGAACAGGATGAAGGAGATCCGCGCCATGGTGTCGGAATAGACCCGGCCGCCGATCGCGCGCGGCACGATGGTGTAATAGGCGATGTAGGTCGGCATGAGCCAGAAATAGACGATGGCGTGCAGCGTCCAGGAGAAGAAGATGCGGGCGAGCCCGGCATCGATGGTGTTCTTCAGCCCGGCCGCGACGGGAATGATCTGCAGCAGCAGCTCGAGCGCGGCGCCGACCGCGGTCCAGGCCCACAGATATGAGCCCGCGACATTGGCGAACATCGCCAGCGGCACTGGCGCGCCGGGATGGGCCTTGCGCCAGACGCGCAGATTGATCGACATCAGCGCGACCCAGATCCAGGAGCCGACCACGACCAGCACGACGCCGAGGTAATAGAAGACGTTGCCGATCAGCGGCGGATAGAAGGTGTAGAGCACCGAAGCGCGGCCCAGCGCGATCGGGATCACCGCCATGACGCTGCCGATCACGATCAGCCAGAATCCGGTCCAGGCCCAGCGCACGCCGACCAGGCGCTGCTCCAGCGCGGACTCGCTGATGGCATAGCCGAAGCCCATCGCGACCAGGGTCGGGAAGACGTAGCCCATCACCGTGCCGTGCGCGGTCAGCGAGCGGTAGTAGAGCTCGGGATTGGACAGCCAGGTGCCGATCGGGCTGCGGATGAACATCTGCCAGGCGCCGAGCGTGAGCGCGACGCCGAACACGGCGAAGGCCAGCCAGAAATGGGCGAGGATGAGCTTTCTATTCGCCAACACAGCTCAGCCTCCCGCCGCCCTTCGCGCGACCCGCGAATTCGGTCTTGTCGATCACCTTGACCTTGCCCCACATGCCCTCGTGGCCGAAGGAGCAAAACTCCTGGCAGGGCATCAGATAGTCGCCGGTCTTCGCAAAGCGCATCAGCTGCTCGGAAATGTAGCCCGGCACCAGCATGGTGTTGATGTTGGTGCCCTGGATCAGGATGCCGTGCACGACGTCGGCGCTGGTGGCGCGCAGCGTGATCGGCGTGTCCACGGGCACCACGATGCAGGCCGGGGTGAAGGAATATTGCTGGCCGATCGCGCGCACGGTCACGTTGCCATTGGCTTCCAGCACGCTGCCGAGATTGCTCTCGACGAACTCGCCGGAGAGGTGAATCCGCGACGGATCGGTGGTCTCGACGCGCGGCTGCGGCATGGTCGCGCGATGGATGCCGGCGAACGCCGCCAGCAGCGCCATGCCGACGATGATGATCACGGCGATGGTGGCCCAGCGCCGCTCGACGCGCGCTGCAACCTCGGCGCTGCCATGAGCTTGCTCTGTGCTCATTGCAGCGGCCCGCGCGGCAGGAACACGAACAGATAGAACGCAAGCCACATCGCGACGACGCAGGCCGTGGCGATGCCGGCGAGCACGATCGCGCCTGACGGTCCCTGGGCAACGACCTCCTCGACGGCCTGGTCGGCCGCGGCTGGGCTGGTCGGAGGATCGGAATTGAACATGGCGGATCCTCAGTTCAGCGGTGCGGAGCGCAGCTCGTTGGCGTCGCGCGCCGAGACCGGCGTGCCGCGATTGCCCCAGGCGGTGCGGATGTAGGAGACGACGGCGGCGACCTCGTTGTCGGAGAGGAGCCCCGCGAACGGCGGCATGCCATAGGGCATCGGATTGCCCTTGGTGCCCGGCGGATAGCCGCCATTGAGGACCATGCGGATCGGATTGACCGCCGACTGCATCTCGATCGACTGGTTGTTGGCGAGCGGCGGCCAGTGCGGCGGCTTGCCTTCGCCCTGCAGGCCGTGACAGCTCGCGCAATTCTTGTCGTAGACGGTCTTGCCGAGGCTGATCAGCAGGCTGCTCTCGGTATTCGGCAGCACCGAGCTTGCCGGCGGCGGCGATGAGCCTTCCGCGATGCTCTTGAGGTACACCGCCATGGCGCGCGTATCCTCGTCGTTGAGATATTGCAGGCTGTTGTGCACGACCTCGGCCATCGGGCCGTAGACGACGCCGCGCGCGGAGACGCCGGTCTGGAGCAGATCGGTGATGTCCTTGATGCTCCAGTCGCCGAGGCCGGCCTCGCGATTGGAGGTGAGCGAGGGCGCGTACCAGTTCTGCATCGGGATCAGGCCGCCCTTGAAGGCATCCGATTGCGAGGTGCCGCCGAGCGCGTTGATCGGCGAATGGCACATGCCGCAATGGCCGAGGCCTTCGACCAGATAGGCGCCGCGATTCCATTCCGCCGATTTCTTTGGATCGGGCTTGAACTCACCTTCGGAAAAGAACAGCGTGCGCCAGCCGAGGATGAGCTGGCGGTTGTCGTAGGGAAAGCGCAGCTCGTGCGGCTTGTTCTTCTGGTTCACCGGCGCGATCGAGCGCAAATAGGCGAAGATCGCATCGCTGTCGGCGCGCGTGACCTTGGTGTAGGACGCGAACGGCATCGCCGGATAGATCAGACCGCCATCCGGGAAGCGGCCGCTGTGCATGGTCTTGTAGAAATCGTCCGCGCTCCACTTGCCGATCCCGGTGTCGGGATCCGGCGTGATGTTGGAGGTGTAGAGCGTGCCGAACGGCGTCGGCATGGCGCGGCCGCCGGCGAACAGGCGGCCCTCCGGCGCGGTGTGACACGCCGTGCAATCGCCGGCGCGGGCGAGATATTCGCCGCGGGCGATGACATCGCTGGTCTTGTCCTGTGCCTGCGCAGCCGTGGTGAGCGCGGCGAATGCGAGCAGTACGATCGACAGTTTCGAGCCCATCATCCGCCTCGTCAGTTGGGCTGGCTGCCGCAGCCGAAGGGCAGCGCGTAGGTGCCTTTCGCGACGGGAGCAGGATTAGCTGGAGCAGGGCGCGTTGCAAGCCAGGCCGCAACCGCGGTCACATCGGCCTCGGTCAGATGGCCGGCAACGAGCTGCATGCAGTCGGGTGATTTTGCGGTGCGGGTGCCGTAGCGCCAGGCGCCGAGCTGGGCGCTGATATAGGGGGCGCGCAAGCCGAGCAGGCCTGGGATGCCAGGCTGCATGCCCGTCAGGCCCGGGCCGTGGCAGCTCACGCAAGCCGGAATGTTGCGGCCGGCATCGCCGCTGGTGGCCAGCAGCTCACCCTGCGCGAGGACTTCCTTGCTGACCTCGCTCGGCGCGGGCTGCGGCAGCGGAGGGTGCTCGCTGGCAAAATACTCGGCCATCGCCTCGAGATACGGATCGGGCAGGAATTCCAGCAGATAGTTCATCGGCGGATATTTGCGCCGGCCGCTGCGGAAGGCGAGGAGCTGGTTGTAGAGATAGCCGGCGGGCTTGCCGGCAAGGCGCGGGAAATAGACGTCGCTGGTGCCTTCGCCCTTGTTGCCGTGACAGGGCGTGCACGCTTCCACCCGCGCCGCCATCGTATCGGGCGGCTGGTTGGCAGTCTGGGCGGCCGCACCATCAAAGGCGGCCAAGGTGATAGTCACGGCGGCCGAGGCCGCGGCGCGAGCGAACAATTTCGTCGCCCTCCACAATGCTGGTGCGGTTGATTCCGGATCACAGCGTAGGGCGGCATTATTGCGCCAATATTTCCCGGCGCAAGGTCGGACATCCGTGATGACGTTTGGTCGCGGTTGCACATTTGCGATCGCGATCGGATTCGACAAAATTTGCGTGCTTTTTGACAACCACATAACGCTGCGGTCTCGCGGCAGTCCCTGCCCGAGTCTTGCTTGGTCATGTCGCCCTCGATGTCAGAGGGCGCAGGGAAGACCGGGTGCCGGCCGGGCACCCACGGTCCACTGTGCGAAAGGCGGCGACAAAAGCTGCACAGCGGCATACAGGTGAAGCCCAACAACCGGCCTTCCCTGCGCAGTGGTTTGACGGCTTATGCCGAGCTCTCCCCGGGGAGCGATGCACTATTGCCCCCGTCGCCTTGCAGATGGCTGATGCACGTGCCCGGTCGGACCGCCGCATCACCGCAAGACTTGGCGCACAGACCCCGGGCGCCAGGACGACACGGTTTTGCCGTACGCTGGGCCGCACCGGTCGTATGCGCGAGGTGTTTCGCTCACGGTTGCCCGCCCTGCGAAGTCGTTCGCGCCGATGCTGCCCGCGTCCACCACGGCTCATCCCGCGTTCGTGACGATCGCGATACGCCCCTCTGACAGGGATGAGGTGGCGGGAGAATGCGCGCATTCCGAAATTCTGTAAAGGCGAATATTTTTGCGGGAAGGCATTGCCCCACGGCTTGCGTGTTTTGCCCGACGAGGCTGAGCAAGAATTGGTTTGTTGGCTGTCCTAGGCCGTAGCGAACCGGGCGATTGCGATCTGGGGCTGGAATATTCGCCAAGAGGTCGATAGAGCAACCTTTATGCCCTGCAGGAGGGTTACGAA
>NZ_DASYWN010000033.1:0-127436 GCF_035935975.1 Bradyrhizobium sp. | reverse complement strand
TGCCCGAGCGGCCCTTGCCGCCGCGCCGCTGGGCCCGGTAGGTCGCGAGCGGCACGCGCTTGACGTAGCCGGCATGGGACACGGTCACGACCATGTCCTCGCGCTGAATCAGGTCCTCGTCGTCGACGTTGGAATCGTAGTCGAGGATCTCGGTCTTGCGCGGCGTGGCGAAGGCCTCGCGCACCTCGGCCAGCTCGCTCTTGACGATGGCCTGGATGCGGGCGCGCGAGCGCAGGATGTCGAGATAGTCGGCGATCTCTTCGGCTAGCTTCTTCAGCTCGTCGCCGATCTCGTCGCGGCCCAGAGCCGTGAGGCGCTGCAGGCGCAGGTCGAGGATGGCGCGGGCCTGGGTCTCCGAGAGACGGTAGGTGCCGTCATCGGCCACGCGGTGGCGCGGATCGTCCACGAGCGCGATGAGCGGGGCGATGTCGAAGGCCGGCCAGTCGCGGGCCATCAGGGCCTCGCGGGCGGTGTTCGGATCAGGCGAGGTCCGGATCAGCCGGATGACCTCGTCGATATTGGCGACGGCGATAGCCAGGCCGCACAACACGTGGGCGCGCTCGCGGGCCTTGCCGAGCAGGAACTTGGTGCGCCGGGAGACGACCTCCTCACGGAAGTCGACGAAGGCCTGAAGCATGTCCTTCAGGTTCATCAATTCCGGCCGGCCGCCGTTCAGCGCGACCATGTTGGCGCCGAACGAGGTCTGCAGCGGCGTGAAGCGGTAGAGCTGGTTCAGCACCACCTCGGCCATGGCGTCGCGCTTCAGCTCGACCACGATGCGCATGCCGTCGCGGTCGGATTCGTCGCGGAGATCCGCGATGCCCTCGAGCCGCTTGTCCTTCACCAGCTCCGCGATCTTCTCGATCAGCGTCGCCTTGTTCACCTGATACGGGATCTCGGTGAAGATCAGCGCCTCGCGCTCCTTGCGAAGCTCCTCCGTATGCGAGCGCGCCCGCATGATGATCGAGCCGCGACCGGTCAGGTAGGCCTGGCGCGTGCCGGCCCGGCCGAGGATCATGCCGCCGGTGGGGAAATCCGGGCCCGGCACGATCTCGTTCAGGGCCTCGATCGTCATGCCCGGATCGTCCATCAACGCCACGCAGGCATCGACGAGTTCGCCGAGATTGTGCGGCGGGATGTTGGTCGCCATGCCGACGGCGATGCCGCCCGCACCGTTGACCAGCAGGTTGGGGAAGCGCGCCGGGAGCACCTTCGGCTCTTCGCGCGCATCGTCGTAGGTCGGCTGGAAGTCGACGGTGGCCTTGTCGATGTCCGAGAGCAGCGCGATCGCCGGCTTGGCGAGGCGGGACTCGGTGTAACGCATGGCCGCCGGCGGATCGCCGTCCACCGAGCCGAAATTGCCCTGACCGTCGATCAGCATCAGGCGCATGGAGAAGTCCTGCGCCATACGCACCAAGGCGTCGTAGATCGATTGGTCGCCGTGCGGGTGGTAGTGACCGATCACCGAGCCGACGATGTTGGCCGACTTGACGTAGCGGCGCTCCGGCAGCTGGCCGTTCTCGAAGGCCGAGTAGAGGATGCGCCGGTGCACCGGCTTCAGGCCGTCGCGCGCATCCGGCAGCGCGCGGTGCATGATGGTCGAGAGCGCATAGGCGAGATAGCGCTCTTCCAGCGCCTCCTGCAGCCGCACCTCGTGGATTTCGGCCGGCTCTTCCGGCGGAACTATTCGTTTGCCCATTAGGCCTTTACTTTCAAAGACTTACGGTCAAGTCTCGGGCCGATCGCCCAGAAACGTAGCCAATTCTCCCCCGCTGGGGCGCGATTCGGGCGGATATATAGCAGGCTGGACCACGACATGCGCCCCCTGCCCCGCGCCAGGGCCGCCACGCGAATTATCCACAGGGCCCGCTGTCGCTGTGGGCGGTATGGGGTGCCGGCCGCGTGGTGATAGCGTCACGCGCCTCCGTCAGTACCTCCGAGCGATCGGCCTGGTTACGGCCGGCTCCGGCGCCGCCGGCGAGAGTGAGAACGTGACCCAGCCCGTCCAGCCTCGAGGTCGAGAACCGTCCCAACAGCTAGGCCCAGCCCGGTGTCACCGGTACGGCGGCAAGGCTGCCGAAGATACCCGGCAGCCAGAAGCTGACGCCACCGACGTCGGCGAGGGCCGGCTGCGTGCTGAAGCTCGCCATTGCCAATGCGGTTGCAAGCGTGGCCTTGCGAAGATGTCCCGTCATGTCGCGTCTCGTTCGTCCCATCGTCTCGTCCACCCGAACAGATTGCGCCTGCGCTTCGAAGCCGTCGTGGTGCTCTCGCTACTTCGTGGCGCCTCCAATTGTCGTTGCGACGCGCTCGACGTCCGGCAGCTTCCAGCTGTGGTCGAACAGCGGCTTCTCGGGCCCATAGAGCCGGAACAGCAGTTCGAATTTGCGCGCGGGGTCGGTCGGCACCCAATTGGCGTCCTTGCCCTCGGGCGCCTTCGGACCGAAATAGACATCGACCGATCCGTCCGCGTTTGTCTGGATGCCTGGGCTGATCGAGGCGCGGCTGGCGCTCGGCATGTTGCGCACCAGCGCGTGCGTCTCGCGGTCGTAGACGGTGGCCGACCAGTATTGCTTGACTGGCGCGTTCGCAGGCACGGTCAGCCGATAGGTGACGTTGCCGTCGAAATCCTGGCCGTCCTTGTCCTTGTTGGCCAGCAGATAGAATTGCGCGGTGCCGAGCCGCTTGATGCCGGTGTAGCCCAGCGTGTAGGTCACCCCGCGCGCATCGACCGGATATGCATTTGGATCGCCGTAGCTGCCGCTCGCCGCCTTTACCATTTCCGGCACAGCCGCCGGGAACCAGCGAATGCCGGGATTGATCACCGGAAAGCCTGCATCGTAGATCTGCGCCAGCAGCGCATGTGCCTCCCGCGCGGCCTGATCGAGCTGCGCAACCGTCTTCTGGTCGGGATTAAACGGCTTGCCCTTCTCGATGCCGATCGACCGAAGCTGATCGATCATGGCGCGGTCGCGGTCGAGCCAGGGCTCGCTCTGCAAAATGCGGTCGAGGCCGCGGTAGAAGCTGGCATCGTACGGAATGGTGGAGTCGAACAGGACGTCATAGGCGTCCGTGAAATTGGTCGGCGGCGGCTCCTTCGCGCTCGCGAATGGATAGACCTTGATCTGCTTGCCATAGGCGACGGACTTGGCGACGTCGGCATCACCGTGGCTGGCGAGATTGGCGCGCAGCAGCGCAAACCCGCTGAACGTGTCGGATTGAAGCGCGATGTAGCCCGCCGGCACGTCGCCCTTGTAACCGGGCGGCAGGATCAGATACTTGCCGCCCTGCCCCTTGTCGGCGCCTTCAGGGCCGGCATCCTCCAGCGGCATCTGCCAGGCCGTGACGATGTTGCCGGCGATCGAGCCGCCCTGCGCCGGTGGAATCTCGATCACGAGCGGCCCGTCCTTCACGCTCCAGAACGACATGAAGTAGATCGCATCCGGATTGGGCGTCAGCGTCTGGTTCTTCCAGTTCACCGGCCTCGACCAGTAGACGATCTCGTTGACCTTGGCCTTGGTGGTCTTGAGCATGGTCTGAAGCATCAGGTCGGCGTTCACCGCCGGCATGCCCCAGATCATGGCCTCGACCGCGCGGCGCAGGATGTTGCGCGCGGCAATGTCGTCTGGCGACACGGTCTGCGCATGCACGCATACGCTGGACAGCAGGATGGCAACGGCTCCGAGGATTGATCGTCTCATCACAGCCTCCATCTGCCTTACGTTCCGCTCGCCGGCTGCGGCTCCGGGAATTTCCACTTGCCGCTCAGGATCTCCGCACGCGGCCGATAGAGCCGCACCGTGTAGTTCCAATCCTTCATGATCGGGAGACAATTCGGGATCTTGCCGTCGCAACCGCCGAACTGGATGGCGACCGTGCCGTCGCTATCCTTCCTGGCGGTGACGCTGTTCAGCGAATAGGCGTTGTACGGATTCTTCACGTAGAAGCCTGCGGCGTTGTAGACGCTGACCGACCAGAATGCTTCCACCGGCACGTTCTTGACCTTGAGCTGGTAGATCGTGTTGCCGTCGTTCTTCGCCGGCACGATGTTGAGATACTTCGCATCCCGGTCGGGATTGCCGCCCCAACCGGCAGCGGTCCCGATCAAATGACGGACCGGATCGACTTCCGATTTGGTGCCGAACGCCCTGTCGAAGCTGGTGATGGTCGATGCAAGCACCAGCAGGGCGTCGTGGACCTTCTTCTGGCTAGCCGGGTCCCAGCTCGGCAATTCCAGCTTGCCGCTGTCCTTCTGCGTCAGCTTGATCTTGTCCTGCAGCGCATGGACCTTCTTCAAATCCTCCGGGTCGCTCGGATCGGCAAAGGTGCGGACGCCGATCACGGCGTAGCGCGTGCCGACCTTGTCGCGGCTGAACCTATGCTCGCCCTTGCCGTAGACGGTGGACGCATAATGGTCCTGGCTGATCGACATCAGCGACATGAAACGTCCGCCTGAATCCGGCAGCGTCACCGTCACCGGTCCGGCATCGAGGTCGACGACGGCAAAGCTGTAAAGCGTGTCACGATTGAGCCTGATGATGGTCTGGTCATCGATCGAGGCCGGCTCGCGGTGGTGAAAGATCTTGCCCAGCCCTCCGGACTGCCTGGCGAGATTGCCGATATAGGTGTCGGACTCGGCACGGATGAAGTTGTCGACCGTCACCGGGGTCGGCGACTGAGCAAGGGCACAAGGAGCGGTCAGGAGCAGGATCGAAACGGACAGTGCGGCTGGTCTCATGGCTTCCTCTCACTCAGAACGGATTGACGTAATTCAGAATTGCGACCTGTCGCAGGATCACGCGGCGCACGATATGAGCTGGCTTGACGTGGTCGGTGTAGATCGCCGCCGTCCCTGCGCTGCCGGCCGGCAGTCGCTTGACGAACTCTGCGTCGTCCAGCCTGACGCGCACGATGAAGGGCGCAGCCTCGATCGCCTTCGGGAGCACCGCTGTACCCGACGTTTGCGTCTGCCCCGGCGCGATCGCCTGGAGCACGCTCTCGACCTTCCCGGAAAAGATCTGCCCGGGCGCGAATTTGAAGGTGGCCTCGACTTCCTGCCCCGGCGCGACGTAGCGCGCATCGATCTGGTTGATCTCGACACCGATTATGGTGTCGGAAGTATCGATGAACGCAATCACCGGAGACAGCGGCAGGTTCGAGACCCGCGCACCCTTGCGCAGCGCAAGGTTGGTGACATAGCCGTCGGTCGGCGCGCGCACGATTGTCTTGTCGAGATTCCATTGCGCCGATTCGAGCTGGCCGGTGAGCTGGTCGACCTCGGACTGGCGCTGCTCGACGTCAAAGCCGCGGCCGGCGTCGCGCTCGTAGAGCTGCGTCATCTGGCCGAGGCGTGTCTTGGCGAGCTTGAACTGCGCTTCGATCGCCTTGACCTGCGCGGCATAAGGCGTCGGGTCGATCTTGAAGAGGACGTCGCCGGATTTCAGCGGCGTGTTGGCGATAACAGGAACATCCGTCACCTCGCCCGCCACATCTGGCACGATCGAGACGGCGTTGCGCACAACCAGCGCATCGCCCTGCGGCGCGCCCCAGCCCATCGGGACCAGGAGACCAAACATCACGAGTACCAGAACGATAATCGGCGATGCCTTCCAGAACAGGTTGAAGGGCACGACCTTGAAACGCACCAGCAGGAATAGCAGCAAGAGATAGATATTGAGGATCGCAACCGCCATCAGGCGTCCCCCGCCTTGCGCGCGGGCACGTCGAGATAGGCCCAGATGAAGGCGATCGGCCACAGCGCGAAACCGAAGAACAGCGTGATCCAGCCGGCGACCGTCACGGCCTGCGCATGCGGATGGTTGCGTGATTTCGCGATGTGCCCGGGCAGCCATCCGGCGATGCAGACCACGCCGATCGCACTGGCGATCAGGATCACCAGCACGACCCAGGCGAAGATGTCGTAACCGCTCACGACGGCTGCCTCGTCGTCATCGCAGCGCCGCCGTCACTGGCAATAATCCCAAAAGCCCTGGGTGCGGGACGGATCGGTGTAGTACCAGCACATGCCGGGCGCGGGCGCAGCGCCTGCCCACGCCGCAGCCGTCGCTGCCGTCACGACACCGATCGCGGCACCCGCGGCGATCGCGCCACCACGCGGCCAGCCGTACCAGCCGGGTCGCGCCCAGCCGCCGCGTCCGGCGACCGCCGTGGTGCTGCGAACCGCGACGTTACCGCGCGGCCCCCTGGCGACCGTAGTGCCGCGATAGGCGCCCCCTCGCGGCCCGACCACGGCGCCGCCGCGATGAGCGACGGCTCCGCCGCGGGGGCCGACCGCAGCGCCGCCGCGGCGGCCGGCGGCACGGACCTCGATAAGGTCGGGTGTTGTGGTGGCCTCGTGCTGGATCGCGGAGGGCTGCAGCGGCGCCGCCGACGTTGGCCCCGATGGAATTGATGTAACGGCCGCCAGCACCAGAATACAGCCTGCCAATTGTGCCACGCGAATATGATCAGACATTGTCGTACCTCCCACGCTTCTGTGCATTGTCCTTCAGCCTCGTCATCGAGTTCATCTGCATCGGGGCATTGCGATGCTGCCGCGCTCGAACTCGCTACTGCGGCTTCAAGCGTTCGATCTCACCGAGCCGCTTCAATGCCGCCTGCTGCCGGAGCAGGCCGTAATTGATGCCGCTTGCATTCAGCGAGCTCCCCTCCTGGTAGGGGAACTGATCGAAATCGGAGAAGAACTCCTTGATCTTTCCCTGCACCGGCACGATCAGCCACATGTTCTGGGCGAGGAACTGGATAGCTCCGCCGCCGTCCTCCATGCCCCGCTCATACGGGTCCATGCGCAAGTTCGCGATCAGCGACCAGGCGGGGACCTCTCGCGTTGCCGTCGCAATGTTTCCCTTGGAGGCCGTTGCAAAACTCAGCTTCCAGTCGTTCCACCTGATCGCATTGAGGTTGCCGCCCTGGTCGAAATAGTAGAGCGCGTCGCGCGGCGCGGTGGTGGTTTCGCCCTTGAAGAAGGGCAGGAAGTTGTAGCCGTCGAGGTGAACCTTGAAGTTCTTGCCGCTGGCGGCAAACCCCGTCTTCATTTTCTCCTTGATGTCCGGGATCCCGGCCGCTGCACAGAGCGTCGGGAACCAGTCGATCAGCGAAATGATTTCGTTGTACTGCGTGCCCGGCTTCACCACGCCCGGCCACCGCACCATCATCGGAATGCGCATGCCGCCTTCCCAGGTGGTGCCTTTTTCGCCATGGAACGGCGTCTGCGCACCGTCGGGCCACAGCGCAAGCTCGGCGCCGTTGTCGGTGGTGTAGAGCACGATCGTGTTGTCGGCGATGCCGAGGTCGTCGAGCTGCTGAAGGAGCTCGCCGACCATGCCGTCGTGCTCGACCATGCCGTCGGCGTGGATACCCTTGCCAGTCTTGCCGAGCGACGCCTGCTTCAGATGCGTGAAGACATGCATGCGGGTCGAATTGAACCAGCAGAAGAACGGGCGGTTCGCTCTGGCCTGGCGGCCGATGAAATCCTTGGCTCCGCCGAGGAACTCCTCGTCAACCGTCGGCATTCGCGCGGTGTTCAGAGGTCCCGTGTCCTCGATCTTTCCGTCAGCGGTCGATTTGATCACGCCTCGCGGTCCGAACTGCTTCCTGAAATTGGGATCCTTCGGATAGAAGTAGCCTTCCGGCTCTTCCTCGGCATTGAGGTGGTAGAGATTGCCGAAGAATTCGTCGAAGCCGTGCTTGGTCGGCAGGTGCTCGTCGCGGTCGCCGAGATGGTTCTTGCCGAACTGACCGGTGGCATAGCCCTGCGTCTTCAGGACGTCGGCGATCGTCGGCATCCAGTCCTGGATGCCATGGGGATCGCCGGGCATGCCGATGGTGAGAAGACCGGTCCGGAACGGCTCCTGGCCCAGGATGAACGAGGCGCGGCCGGCGGTGCAACTTTGCTGGCCGTAGGAGTCGGTGAAGATCGCTCCCTCGCGCGCGATGCGATCGATGTTGGGCGTGCGATAGCCCATCATGCCCATGGTGTAGGCGCTGATCTGGGGAATGCCGATGTCGTCGCCGAAGATGACGAGAATGTTGGGCTTGCGGTCGCCGGCGGGCGCCGCGGCCGGCGCTGCCGAAGGGGCCGCCTTCTGGGCCTGCGCGAGGGCCTGCGAGGTCAGCGCTGCGGTTGCAACGATCGATGACGTACCGAGCAGCACGGCTCGGCGATGAATCGCGGACGTGTCGGCAGAAGTGGAATTCGTAACGGCATTATCCTGGTTCTTCGTCTCGTTGGTCATTCGACGCTCCCTGAATTACTCGAACTTGGTTGGCGTAGATAAGGGCGAAGTCTTGGTCGTCCGTTCCGTCTGGGGCCTCCCGTGCTTGATTTACCTTGCAGGTTTTCGATAGTCGGCGATGCTCGAGCTCACGGCTGGGTTCAGATGCGCCGGCAGACCTGCTCTGGCGCGCGTTCGGTCGCGCGCCCGCAGCCTGCGGCGAGCGGCGGTCACGTGGCGCAGCAGCCGGCGTGGCGACCAATGCGTCGGCTCCTGCCGCTCCGCGAACAGCTCGCGCTCGATCGCATCGAGCTGGCGGTCCAGCTCCGGATCGTGTGCCGCGGCCTTGAAGGCTCCGGTCGTGGTCGGGGCGTGCGTCCCGCCGAGGTGCGGCAACCACTCGATCAATGCGAAATAGGCTACCCGCGCGTCGCGATGCCGAAGCGCGCGGCGCAGCCGGCTGAAGGCAAACGCTTCCGAGTGAAGATGCGCCTGCCGCCGCTGATCAAGACGGGCCGCAACGCGACGTGTCAGACGCGGCGCGAAGCAAGCGAACCCGACGGCGACGGCCGTCAGAAGCAGCGCCGCCGGCCAGTTGTCGAGCACGAACGCGACGATGCCGTCCCATGTCCATTCCCGGCCCGATCGGTCCGGGGCACCTGCCGCCGCAGGGCTAGCTACTCCCTTGAGAGGCACCGCATCGAGATGCACCGCCTCGATCTTGCCGCTCCCGACATTCCACCAGCCTATATCGACGGCCGGCAGCAAATAGTCGCCGGCTCGCTCCAGCATGTAGGTCGCGGAATCAACCCGCGTCGAGGTCACGACGTCGCTGCGCCCTTCCGTCTTGTCGTCGAGCACCGGCTGCGCCGGATAGGCCTTGAGGCCGTCGACCGCGGCAAAGCTCTGCGGCGGCAGGAGCATCGCGAGCGTGCCCTCGGCGCGGATCGTGACCGTGCGCTTGACCGCATCGCCCGGCTTCAGCTGATCCGACGAGCGGTCAATCGTCTGCTCCGCGGTCAATTTTCCGGCCGAGAGGAACGGCCGTAACGATGCCGCTCCGTCCGGGACGTAGGCCTCGAGCGCGACGCGCGGCAGCACAATCGACACCCGGCGCGTCGCCGGCGGGACGGCAGCGTATGTGACGCTGATGCTCTGGTCCGCAATGGCGTAAGAGCCTTGCTCCTGCGGGTAGATCGCAAACTGGAAGCGCACGCCGGCATAGGTCGTGCCGTTACGGTTCTCGCTGATGTTGGTACTCTGCAACGGCCGCGTCGCGGCGTTGCGCACCTGGAAGTCAGGCAGCTCGGGCGGTGCCGTCATGTAGTTCGGCACCAGCACGACGATCTCGATCGTCGCCGGTTGCCCAACCACGACGCGCGGAGGATCGATCGTCATCTGGACGATCGGATCCGGCGCGCCAGCCGGCTGCGCGCGGGCTGCCTGTAAGGGCAGTACGGCCGCAAGCAACAGCGCCTTGGCGATCCCGTGTCTCATGGCGCGGCCTTTCCCGGTGCCGCGACTGACGCCTGGATTGCGAACTTCAACTTGAGGAAATCGGCCGGCGAGGTCTGGACCTGGCGCATCCAGGCCTCGGCTGCGCCCGGGGTCGTGAGGTCTTGGGGCGTCACCGCGATCCGCTTGCCGCCCTTTTGCTTGGGATCGACGCGCGTCTCGTCTGCCTTCATGTCCGGCGGCGCCTTGTCGTCCTGCTCCTGCTTGCGCCGCTTCTCTTCCTGCGCATCCAGCGCGGCCTGCACGATGGCCCGGTTGGTCTTGGCGGCGAGGTTGCCCGGCTGGGCCTTGAGCACCGCGTCATAGGCTGCGATCGACCTCTCGTAAGCATGGTTCTGCGCCTGCGCATTCCCGAGCGCGAACATCCCGTCGATGGTGTCGACGTGGGAAAATTCCTGCGCGGCGGCCAGGAAGTCGTAGGCGCGATAGGCGGCGATCCCCCGCCACATCGGGTCGGCAAACAGCCGTGCCGCAGCCGCATAATCGCCGCGGTCGAAGGCAAGCCGTCCCTGCTGATCCGGCGTCAGCCAGAGATTGACAAACCGGGAGCCTGCTTCGGCTTTCGCCGGCGCGACCTGCGTCGCGATCATCATGGCAAGCGCCCAGGCCACGGTGGTGCCGCGCCGGAACCAGAGCAGGCTCAGCACGGCCAGCAACGGCAGCAGCCAATAGCCCTCGTCCCGCCATTGCGTGCCGAACGCATCGCCCTGGGCAGCCTGGAAGCGCGTCTCGATCCGCCGTTCGAGCCGCGCGATGTCGGTGCCGTCGATGCTGACCCGGATGACATCCGCGCCACCAGGCATCGCCGATGCATCGGCGCTCACCGCAAGGATGACGAGATTGTTGCGCCCGGCCGCCTGCCGCACTGTGGCGGCGTCGACCGCGCCAAGATCGTCGGCGACCACGAGGATGGTACCCGCGACGGGCTCGGTCGCGAGCGCCGTGGCGGCCAGCGCGACCGCGCCGGTGACATTCTTCCCGTCCGCCGGCATCAATCCCGGGGCAAGCGCGGCCAGGAAAGGCTCGATCACGGAGCGGTCGTCGGTCGGCGGCATCACCAGATGTGCGGTGCCCGCATAGGCGACAAGTCCCGTCCTTGCGCCCGTGCGGGCGGTGAGCAGATCGCTGATCTTCTGCTTGGCGCGTTCGAGCCTGGAGGGCGCGACATCGGTCGCGCTCATCGACGAGCCGACGGCGAGCGCAATCATCAGCGGCGCCTTGTCCTCGACGAAGGGCGGCAGTTCACGTCGCCATGTCGGCCCCGAGAGAGCGACGATGCCGAGCGCCAATGCCGCAGCCACGAGGTAGAGCGGATCGATGTGGCGTCCGCGCGGCGGCCGCACGATCAGATGCGTCAGGAGATGGGGGGCGATCACCCTGCCCCATTGCGCGCCCGCGCTTTGCCGGCGAAGCAGCACGACGAACACGATCGCCAGCGGGATCAGCGCCAGAAGCCAGAGCGGGCGCAGCAGATGGAAGGATAGCGTTGCTGCCTCAGGCATGGCTCACGCTCCTCATGCGCCGCCACTCGCTTCCGAGCAGGAGCGCGAGCCACAACAGCAAGCCGAGCGTGACGGCGGCGCCGAGCGGCCATTGAAACAGCGGCAGCTTCGGACGCCACGACTGGGTCTGAAGCTTTGCGGGCGCCAGCCGGTCGATGTCGGCATAGATCGCCTCGAGCTGGGCACCGTCCTCGGCCCTGAAGAAATGACCGCCCGTGGTGCTGGCAACGCGCTGCAGGACGCCGAGATCGACGCGGTTCTCGCCGGAGGCTGCGGGATCGCCGACCCCGATTGTGTAGACCGCGACATCGTTCTGGCGGGCGATGTCGGCGGCGTGCTCGGGCGGCACGCGGCTTGCCGTGTCGTTGCCGTCGGTCAGCAGCACCAGCAGCTTCTGCTTCGACGTCGAAGCGGCGAACGTCTTGATGGCGAGGCCGATCGTATCGCCGATCGCCGTCTGCTGACCGGCCATGCCGACCGCGGCCTGATCGAGCAGTTGCTGCGCGGTCTGGAGGTCCTGGGTGAATGGCACCTGCACATAGGCCCTGGTGCCGAACAGGATCAGGCCAACGCGGTCACCCCTGCGGCGGGCGATGAAATCCTTGAGCACCCGCTTGACGCCATCGAGACGGGTGAGCGTCGTTCCGTCCGGCGCCTTGAAGTCGCGCTGGTCCATCGATCCCGAGATGTCGATCGCCAGGATCAGGTCGCGCGCGGACACATCCCGCGTCACGGCATCGCCGACCCATTCCGGCCGTGCCAGCGCCACAACCAGCAACGCCCAGATCGCCGCCGCCGCGATCATCTGCACCGCCCGGCGCTCCAGAACGACGGCGCCCCGCTGCGGCGTCTGTCCGGTCGCCGCTGCCAGCCTGTCGAAGAACGGCACCTGGATCGACGCCTGCCGCGCCCGGTATGGCGGCAGCAGCCACCAGACGAGGAGTGGCAGCGGCAACAACAGGAGCAGCCATGGCCAGGCGAATTCAACCATGATGCCCCCTGATCCAGCGGCGGACGAGTAGCGTCAGCGATTGCAGCTCGGCGCGCTCCGGCGGCATCTGCTGATATGGGCCGCTCACGAGCAGTCGGCCGACGCCCTGCGAGAATTCGACGCCACCATAGCTGCGATCGAGGAAGGACAGCCACGCCGGCCCGACCAGCGGCGCGACTTGATCGCGCGGAAAGGCGGCAAGCGCCGTGCGCCTTACCAGCACCGTCGACCGCGCCAGCAACTCCGACGGCCCCGCGTTGCCGGCATGCTCGATCCGGTGGAGCTCCGCGAGCGCTTCGCGGCGGTAGCGGTTGACGCGGCGCAGATGCGCGTAGCGCCAGACGGCCGCGCCGACGGCGACAACCAGAAGGCCGATCGCAAGCCGCGCCTCCCAGGTCTGTGGCCACAGGCTCACCTCGCGCGGCAGCGGAAAATCGATCAGGCCGGCCACGGGATCGGCCTTGGTGGAGGAGACTTCAGCCAAGGGCAGCCTCCGTCTGGCCGTGTACCGCCGTTCGGCCATGGCGCGCCGGCAATCCGCCGAGCAGCCGGCGGAGCTGCGCAGCGGTGTCCTCCGCCGCGCTCAGAGGCAGCACGGGAATGCCGATCTCATGTGTCCAGGCGAAGATGCCTTGCAGGCGGTCCTGCGTGGCCTGCGACACGCTTCTACGGACGCTGTCGCGCCCGACATCGAGCCGGATCTGCAATTCGCCGTCGGTCACCGTCATGCTGGCCGACGGCGGCAGGTCGCTTTGCAGGGGATCGTGGACGAGAACAGCGATGACATCGTTGTGCCGGGCAAGGGCCGTCACCGCCTCACGGGTGGTCGTGTCCGCACCGTCGAAATCGCTGATGATAATCACGGCAGCATCGTGCGGCGCACGGCGCCTGGCATGATCGAGCGCCGTGTTGAGCATGGCGGGCGCGGAGACGAGGCCCCGCCCGACGCCGAGCGCCTGGTTTTGCGAGGCGATAGCCGCAAGGATCTGGAGCACGGTCGCACGGCTGCGCCGCGCCTTCACCTCGACGAGCTCGCGATCGCCGAACACGATCGCGCCGATGCGATCGCCGACGCCGAGCACCCGCCAGGCGCCGATCGCCGCAGCCTCGGCCGCCGTGACCGATTTCATGGCGCGGCGGCTGCCGAAGAACATCGACAGGCGCTGGTCGACTACGATGATCGTCTGCCGGTCGCGCTCCTCGTTGAAGACGCGGATATGCGGCTTGCGCAGCCGTGCCGTCACCTTCCAGTCGATCGCGCGGACGTCGTCGCCGGCGCGATAATCCCTGATCTCCTCGAAGTTCAGGCCGCGGCCACGCAGACGCGAGGCAAAGCGGCCGGAGAGCAGGCTGTGGACCGACTGGCGCGGCAGGAACGAGACTTTGCGTCCGGAATATTCGAGCGCGATCAGGTCGTCGAGATCGACATAGACACCCGGCGATTTGGCTGATGTCCGGCTCATGTCCGCCTCAGGCCGCAGCAACCAGTTCGGTGATCTTGTCGATCGCCTGATCCGGTGTGATGCCTTGCGAGACCGCCTCGTAGCTGAGGATGATGCGATGCCGCAGGCAGTCGTGGATCACCGCCCGCACGTGATCGGGCGTGACGAAATCGTAGCCATCGAGCCAGGCACGGGCGCGCGCGCAGCGGTCGAGCGCGAGGCTCCCGCGCGGACTGGCGCCGACCTGGATCCATTTGCTCAGGGGCTCGCCGTAGCGGCCGGGGAAGCGCGTCGCGTAGACGACGTCGACCATGTATTTCTCGGCGAGATCCGACACGAAGATGCCGTCGATCTCGCCGCGCGCATCGAGGATCGCCTGCTGCGGGATCGGCGGCGGCTCGGCGCCGCGATCCGCAGGAGCTCGCGCATTCTCGTTGCGATTGAGCCGGATGATCTCGCCTTCCGTCGCCTCGTCGGGATAGGTGATGACGACGTGCATCAGGAAACGGTCGAGCTGCGCTTCCGGCAGCGGATAAGTGCCCTCCTGCTCGATCGGGTTCTCGGTCGCGAGCACCATGAACAGCGCCGGCATCTTGTAGGTCGTGCCGGCGACGGTGACCTGGCGCTCCTCCATCGCCTCGAGCAGCGCCGACTGCACCTTGGCGGGCGCGCGGTTGATCTCGTCGGCAAGCACCAGATTGGCGAAGATCGGCCCCTTCTGGAACTGGAACTGGCCGCCCTTGTCGGTCTGCACATAGATCTCCGCGCCGGTCACGTCCGACGGCAGCAGGTCCGGCGTGAACTGCACGCGCGACAGGTCGGCCGCCAGATTCTTCGCCAGCGTCTTGACCGCGCGCGTCTTGGCAAGGCCGGGAAGGCTCTCGATCAGCAGATTGCCGTTCGCCAGCAGCCCGATCAGCATGCTCTCGACCAGATGATCCTGACCGAGCACGGACTTTCCGATGCGCGACTTCAGCTCGAGCACGGTGTCGTGGGCGGGTGAACTCTTCGAACGTTCCTGTTCTGGCACGGTTCTTAATTGATTCATGCGACAATCGGCATTGCTGTGAATCGGATCGAGTGCCGGCCGTCGAGGCTCAGCGGTCGGCACTCATGTTCGCTGCGCTATTTCGGCGCCGCCTTGTCCATCGATTTCATCAGCGCGTCGACCATCTGGTCGATGCTGAAGCTCGCGGACCGCTGGCTCGGGGGATAGTCCTTGAAGGTCTGCAGGAACGGCGCCACGCGCCACACGCCGTATTGGATCAGGTAGGCGTTCTTGGCGAGCCAGTCGTAGTATTGATCGGACACAACGTCGGCGCGCTCGAATGGGTCCATCCGCAGATTGAATATCTTCGGTGCGCGCAGGCAGGTGAACGGGTTCGCCCAGACCTCGAAGCCGCCCGGCTTCCTCTGCTCGCAGAAGACGATCTTGAAGTCGTTGTAGCGGTAGGCAACGACTTCACCGTCGTCATTGAGATAATAGAACTCGTTGCGTGCAGACTTGCCCTGACCGGTCAGCAACGGCAGCTGATTGTAGCCGTCGAGATGGACCTTGGCGGGCTTGCCGCTGAGATCGGTACCCTTCAACAGCCGATCCTTGATATCGGTATCACCGGCTGCGGCGAGCAGCGTCGGGAACCAGTCGAGCCCGGACATCATCTCGTTGGAGACTTCGCCGGCCTTGATGCGGCCGGGCCAGCGCACCATGGCCGGCACGCGGAACGCACCTTCCCAATTGGTGTCCTTCTCGCTGCGGAAGGGCGTTGTCGCCGCGTCCGGCCACGACCACTGATTGGGTCCGTTATCCGTCGTGTAGACGACGATCGTGTTGTTGGCGATGCCGAGGTCGTCCAGTGTCTTCAGCAGCTTGCCGACATCGCCGTCGTGCTCGATCATGCCGTCCGCATATTCGTTGCCCGGCATGCCGCTCTGTCCCTGCATGGATGCACGAACATGCGTAAACGCATGCATGCGGGTCGTGTTCATCCAGGTGAAGAACGGCTTGTTCGCCCTTGCCTGCCGCTTGATGAAATCGATCGCAGCGTCCGTGGTCTCGTCGTCGACCGTCTCCATCCGCTTCCTGTTGAGCGGACCGGTGTCTTCGATCTTGCCGTCGGCGGACGCCTTGAGCACGCCGCGCGGCGTGTTGCCCTTGGTGAACGCGGTATCGTTCTTGGGGTAGTAAGGCCGCTCGGGCTCCTCTTCGGCATTGAGATGGTACAGGTTGCCGAAGAACTCGTCGAAGCCGTGCTTGGTCGGCAGATATTCGTCGCGGTCGCCGAGATGGTTCTTGCCGAACTGCCCGGTGGCGTAGCCGAGCGGCTTCAGCGCCTGGGCGATCGTAACATCGCGATCCTGCAGGCCGACGGCCGCGCCGGGAATGCCGACCTTGCACAGGCCGGTGCGCAGGCAGACCTGCCCGGTGATGAACGTCGAACGTCCAGCCGTGCAGCTGTTCTCCGCATAATAGTCGGTGAAGATCATTCCTTCATTGGCGATGCGATCGATGTTCGGCGTCTTGTAGCCGACCACGCCGCGCGTATACGCGCTGATGTTGGACTGGCCGATGTCGTCACCGAAGATCACGAGGATATTGGGCTTCGCGGTGCTGGGCTGTTGTGCGATCGCGGGAGATTTGACCAAGGGCGACAAGCTCGTCGCGAGCAGCGCCGCTGACAGCAACCCGAGAAGCAACGGTTTCCGGCTGCCACTGGCATGACTCGCCCTCGCTCCGCCCTTGTCTTTGTGGCTCATGCGATCTCCCTACTTTCCAGACGGCATCGGTGACGTCGTCGGAGGCGTCCGCACCACGCAGCGAAAACCGACATGGCTGGTCGAGGTGTCGACCGGCTCGGCGTGGCGTGCGGCGGGGCGGTAGCGGCGGCAATAGTTCGGCGCGCAGAGATGCGAGCCGCCCTTCAGGACTTTGCGCGGGATGCGGATGTTTGGCTGGCATGGATCAAAGCTCGCATCCTCCCGGCCGCCACGCGGGTTCTGCGGAATGCAGCAGGGCTTTGCGGCATCGGCCACGTGCCGGGACGACCACCAGTCCGCGGTCCACTCCCAGACATTGCCGATCATGTCGTAGAGGCCGTAGCCGTTCGGCGGAAACGCCATGACCGGCGAGGTACGCTCGAACCCATCCTCGCCGAGATTCTGGACAGGAAAATTCCCCTGCCAGATATTGGCCATGTGCTTGCCGCCCGGCATCAGTGCGTCGCCCCAGGCGAACTCCTCAGCCTCGAGACCGCCGCGCGCGGCGAACTCCCACTCCGCTTCCGTCGGCAGCTCCTTGCCGGCCCAGCGCGCATAGGCCGCCGCATCGCTATAGGAGACGTGCACGACGGGGTGATCGTCGAGACCCTTGATGTTGCTGCCGGGGCCGTAAGGGTGGCGCCAATTGGCGCCGCGCATGAAGGACCACCACTGGCTCCAATCCTTGAGATCGGTGATGCGCGGCAGCGGCGAGAATACCAGCGATCCCGCGTAGAGCATCTCCTTCAGCGCGCCGGGATAATCCTTGGGATCGGGAACGATCTGCGCTTCGGTGACGTGGCCGGTGGCGTTGACGAATTGCTTGAACTGCCGGTTGGTCACCGGCGTACGATCGATCCAGAAGCCGTCGACGCCGACACGATGGCTCGGCGCCTCCTCGGGATAGTGATGATCGGATCCCATGCGGAAGATGCCGCCGGAAATGAAGACCATCTCGCCGGTCTTCACATCATCCGGCAACCACTCGCAGTGACCCGGGACCGCCCGCAGCATGATTGAAACTCCGATACGCGCATCCCACCAGTGCTACGGCACGGAATTTGGCGGCGATCGACGATGGGGATTTGCCCGGCGCATTGGACGCATTATCTGGTCCCCTCCTTTTTGGCGCTGCGGAAGCAGAAGGAGACGCCTCATTGCGTCAGCATCACTTTCCCTTCGTGCGCACGTTATCGAGCCCACGGCAAATCCCCGCCGTGTGCCCCCTGCCGTTCGCAGGGCGCTTCCGCTTGATATCGCTAAGGTTGAAAACGGTATCCGAAGAATGGTCGGCTGTGATGTGCAGTTTGTGCCAGTATGCTTGAGCGCTGGGTGAGGCCTAACGACCCATGTCGCAAACCCCTGAATTTGAAGCGCAATGCAGCAAAACTCACCTGCCGGATTTCGATAGCCTTTGCCTCAAAACGCGAAGGCAGATTGTCGCGCCACTTCGCGTTGTGGTAGAGCTTTACTGCCCCCTGCCCCAGAATTGTCGCGCTTCAGTAACAGGCTTCGGCCATGGGGCAGTTCCTTCTGGTAGATTCGCGGAAGCTCGACGGCTTCGAGGGCCTTCATCAGGCCGTTCACGGTTCTCACGTCGACGTCATGCAGCTCGGACGCGGGCGGCTGCGCGGGACACTGTCCCATGTCGGGATCGGCGACTTCTCTCTCAGCATCGGCGCCTTCAACGTCGGTATGCGGACACAGCGTACCTCCAGCGACGACAAGCTGATCGTTGGGATGCTGCTGGCCGCCGAGCAGCGTGTCGCTCACTGGTCGTTCGATATGCAGCTCGGCGACGTGCTGGTGATTCCGCCGCTGCTCGAGCATGACGGCGTCTTTCACGGCGCATCCGCTTATGCGGCGATGCGCTTCGACCTCGATGAGGTGACGTCATTGTTCGGCGGAGAGGCACGCCTGAGTGATCCCGACACATGGCGCAGTCGCGGTCATTTCCGGGCAGACCCTGTCACTGGTTCGACGGCCTCGCGTCGTCTCGTCCAGATCATGTCCCATCTGCGCAACCACAAGCTCGGCCTGACACCGTCGACCGCGGATTTCTGGAAGCGAACGATCGTCGAATGCATGGCCGCCAACGTCATCTCGTCGTTGCCGCCCGACGACAGCGGCTGGCTTCCGTCGGCAAGGCGCCTGATCCGCAGGGTCGAGGAGTATCTGGACGAGGCCGGCTCACGGCCGGTGCATGTGTCCGAGATTTGCGCCGCGTTCAGCGTGTCGCGCCGTACGCTGCATCGCGCCTTTCAGGAGGTGTTCGGGCTCGGGCCGGTCACCTTCCTGCGTCACAAGCGCCTGTGCAGCATCCACTCCATCTTGCGGCAGAGCGCGCCAGGCTCGACTACGGTGGCCGCGGTCGCCATGCAGCAGGGTTTTTACGAGCTCGGACGTTTCTCCCAGTATTATTTCACGATGTTTGGTGAGCACCCGTCGCAGACCTTGGGCATATCGCTGCCCTTCTCGGACGGCAGACGCGCCCAAGCCTAGTGTGAAACGCTCTAGCTCCGCTCGCTTCTGCAGATGAAGCGGCGAGCGGACATGTCCGCGCACAATGATCTCCGCCCCGCCTGGCTCAACGGTAGCGACGATCGATCGAGATCTGCGGCAGCTATTGTCCAGCCCAGCCCGCCGTCACCGGCGGCTGAGTCTTGGCCTGCGCCGGCGCCGGCCCGTTCGTCACACAGCGGCGGGCGGCCTCGATCTCGGCCTCGGTTGCTCCGTGGGATCGCGCCCATGTCTCTGCGGCCGCAGCGGAATATTTCGCGACATAGTACCGCACGACGGTGCAGGAGGCCCGACGAAACAGGCCCGGCTGCGGCTCACCGGCCGTTGCGTCAGGCGCAAATGCAAGCAGCGCTGCCGAGAGCGCGAATCCCCTGATCATCATTAAGACTGTCCCCGTTGTGGAACCTGCCCCCCCCGCCAACGCGAATGGGTAGGTTTGGTTCCGGTCGAACGGCATCAGGCAAGGCAGAGAAGCGTTCAGTTCATGGCGCCGGAAGTGCCGCCTTGGCCTGCTGGCGCGTCAGGGCGTTGATGAAGCCGGCGCGCGCATCGGAATGGCCCTGGCCCCGCGGCTCCAGCACGTGGCGCAGCAGGAACAGGCCGGTCAGCCGAAAGCCGTCCTGGAGATCCTGCTCGGTGAGTTCGTTCGCGGTCTCGCCATGCCGCAGGAACGGCGGCAACCGCAGCAACCGGTCGCGCCACGGCTCGCCGGCGCCGCGCGATACCGCGCCGCCGGATTTGGGCGAGACGTAAATCAGATCCGAGGTCTCCCCCGTCACCGCGCAATTCTCCAGCGCGAGCCCAAAGCCGAGCTCGGCGAGCATCGCCAGCTCGAAATGGATGAGATGCACCGCGGCGCTGCCGATGTCGTCGAAATCGTCGAGCGAATGTTCGAGCATCGAGAATATCTCCTCGTGCGGGTCGCGCTCCGGCAGCAGCCGCGCGATCGAAGCGAGATGCGTGACGCCGTAGACGCCATGGGACGATCCCAGCAGCGTCGCCGCACGCAGCTTCAGGCCTTCGATCGCATAGGTTCCGAGGTGCTCGTCGAGCCGCGCCCGCCACACCGCGCTGACGCTGTTGCCCGGCTGCAGCAGCGGCCGCAGCCGCGAGCTGGCTCCGCCGCGCACGAGACCGAGATGCCGGCCATGCGCGCGCGTCAACAGCTCGACGATGGCGCTGGATTCGCCATGCCGCCGCACACCCAGCACGATGCCTTCGTCGGTCCATTCCATGGGGGGAAGTCTAGCGGATTCCGCCCTGCTGCGCCGGATAAAACGTCACGCGTTGAACCAGCCCTGGGCGTCGCCGGTGAAGGAGAAATACAGACCCAACGCCGTCAGCACGCAGGAGACGATCTCGATGGCGCTGTCGAGCTCCATGCCCTTCTCGCCCATGATCTGGCCGAGCGAGATCACCGACAGCACGAGGGCTGCCGCCAGCACCCAGCGCGGCCAGTTCTTGCGCCAACGCGCGGCCAACCAGACAAAGTAGACGAGGAGCAGAATCATGCCGCCGGCGAGCAGCGTCGCCGTCATGATCATCTGCTCGGTCATCTCGGCACTGGGCGTGCGGTCCTGCACCGCGACCGACAAGGCATCCAGCATCAACGAGGCATAGAGCAGCGCTTCGAAGCGCCGGACGTTGCTGGGTACGCTCATCGGTGACCGATCTTTTCTTGGTTATTCTTTGGGGAAGTCCAGGCCCATCTCGCGATAGCGATCAGGATCATCACCCCAGTTCTCGCGCACCTTGACGAACAGGAACAGATGCACCGGGACGTCCAGGATCTGCATCAGCTCTTTCCGCGAGTCCGCGCCGATCGACTTGATGGTGGCGCCGCCCTTGCCGAGCACGATCTTGCGCTGGCTTTCCCGCTCGACGAAGATCGTCTGCTCGATGCGCACCGACTTGTCCTTGCGCTCCTCCCACTTGTCGGTCTCGACCGTGGACTGGTAGGGCAATTCCTGGTGCAGCTTCTGATAGATCTTTTCGCGCGTGATCTCGGCCGCCAGTTGCCGCATCGGCGCGTCCGACATCTGGTCCTCGGGGTAGAGGTACGGCCCAGGCGGCACCATCTCGGCCAACGTCGTGCGGATATCGTCGACGCCGTCGCCCGAGATCGCAGCGATCATGAAGGTTCTCGCGAACTTCATGCGCTCATTGGCGGCCTGCGCCAGCGCCAAGAGCTTCTCGCGCTGGACCAGGTCGACCTTGTTGATGACCAGGATCTTCTCGTGATTGACGCTGGCGGCCTTGGTGAGGATCGCCTCGGCCTCTTCGTCGATCCCGGTCTTGGCATCGAGCAGCACGCAGACGAGGTCGGCATCATGCGCCCCGCTCCAGGCGGTCGAGACCATGGCGCGGTCGAGCCGGCGCTTGGGCAGGAAGATGCCGGGCGTGTCGACCAGGATGATCTGCGCGTTGTTCTCGATGACGATGCCGCGGATCAGCGCGCGCGTGGTCTGCACCTTGCGCGAGACGATCGTGACCTTGGCGCCGACCAGCGCGTTGACCAGCGTGGACTTGCCGACATTGGGCGCGCCGATCAGCGCGACGAAGCCGCAGCGCGTCGCGGTGGGTGCCTCACCGCTTGATTCAACCGTCATTACCGCCGCCAACGCCTTCACGTTCGATCATCACCGAGGCCGCCACCTTTTCCGCCGCGCGCTTGCTGCCGCCGACACCTTCCGCCGGTGCGAGTCCCGGCAGGTCCACCGCGACGCGGAACTGCGGATCGTGGTGCGGGCCGGTGCGCTCGACCTCGCGGTAGACCGGCGTCGGCAATCCCTTGCCCTGCGCCCATTCCTGCAGCACGGTCTTGGGATCGCGCAGCGGACGCCGCGGCTTGTGCATGCGCTCGGTCCAGTTGCGCTTGACGAACTCGTCCGCCGCCGCATGGCCGCCATCGAGGAAGATGGCGCCGATCACGGCTTCGCAGATGTCGCCGAGGATGGACTTGCGCAGGCGGGCATCGGCGCTGGAGCCCACCGAGCCGAGCTTGATGTCGTCGAGCAGACCGAGCGACTTGGCGACGTCGGCGCAGCTCTCCTTGCGCACGAGTTCGGCAAGGCGCTTGGACAACTCACCCTCATCGGCATTCGGGAAGGCGTGATAGAGCATGTCGGAGACGACGAGGCCCAGCACGTGATCGCCGAGGAATTCCAGCCGCTGATAGCTGTCGCCGCGTTTGCGGCCGGACTTCAGGGCCGAGACATGCGTGATCGCCTGCATCAGCAGGTTGGGATCGGCAAAGCCGTGCCCGATACGCGCCTCGAGCGCGGCGTTCGCGTCCGCTGCCTTGGCCTTGCTGCCCCGCGCCCGCTTCTTTTTCGCAGGCGCCTTGGTTGCAGCTTCGCCCTCAGGAGCGGCTTGCGCCTCGATCGATTGGTTTGCGATGTCCTTGGCTTCGTCTTTCATCGCACGATTTTGAAGAAGCGATTCCAGCGCACCGACCACGGCCAGCGCCAGAACATCCAGGCATGCTCGCCTTCGCCGATGGAGAAGAAGATCATCTGGGCGCGACCGATCAGATTCTCCTGCGGCACATAACCAACCTGGCCGAGGAAGCGGCTGTCGGTGGAGTTGTCGCGGTTGTCACCCATCATGAAGAAATGGCCGGCCGGCACCGTGTAGACGTTGGTGGTATCCATGTAGCCGTTGTCGGCGCAATCCAGCGTCTCGTAGGACACGCCGTTCGGAAGGGTCTCTTTCCAGCGCTTCACCCGCGAAATCGCGCCGCTTTCCGCGCCGCAGGGATCCTCGCCGACATACTCGCTCATGCGCTGCCGCTCGACCGGGGTGTCGTTGATGTAGAGCAACCCGTCGCGCATCTGAATCCGGTCGCCCGGCAGCCCGATCACGCGCTTGATGTAGTCGGTCGAGTCGTCCTTGGGCAGGCGAAACACGACGATGTCGCCACGGTTCGGGTCCGAACCCCAGATCCGCCCCGAGAACAGCGGCGGCGAGAACGGGATCGAGTAATGGCTGTAACCGTAGGAATATTTCGAGACGAACAGATAGTCGCCGACCAGCAGCGTCGCCTTCATCGAGCCGGACGGGATGTTGAAGGGCTGGAACAGGAAGGTGCGGATCACCAGCGCGATCAGGAGAGCGTGGATCACGACCCGGATCGTCTCGCCGACGCCGCTCTCAGTTTTCGTTCCCGAAGTCACGCTCATTGCTCTCTCAATTCCGGCCGGCGATCACAGAACGCCCTCCTCCCGCGAACGGCCCACCGGCTCGCGGCTCAAGGAGTTTGTCCTGATTCTGATAGTGAGGGCCAATTCCGGCGTAAAGCCGAATTCGCCCAGCCTGATTTGCGTCCGCGGACTTTTAGACGGTTGTCGCAGGCCACGCAATCAAGGATCGCATCAAAAACCTGTAAAGTATTGATTTTCAATGCAAATTATAAAATTAACGCCAAGCCGTCAGGGCTTGGCCAGCGGGACGGCGGAAATGATCACGAAGGCCTGTGCCAACGGCCAGTCATCAGTGATCGACAGGTCGATCTGGGCCTCATATCCCTCCGGCGTCAGGGCCTGGAGCCGGGCCAGCGCCCCCCCGGTCAGCCGCATCGACGGCCGGCCCCCAGGCAGGTTGACCACCCCCATGTCGCGCCACCAGACCCCCTGCCTGATGCCGGTGCCGAGCGCCTTGGAACAGGCCTCCTTGGCGGCGAAGCGCTTGGCGTAGGTCGCCACCACCATCCTCTCGTTCTTGGCCCGCCGCTCGGCCTTGGCCCGCTCGGCCGGCGTGAAGATGCGGTCGAGGAAACGCTCGCCATGGCGCTCCATCACCTTGCCGACGCGGGTGATGTCGATCAGGTCTGAGCCGATGCCGATGATCATGCCCGGCTCCGGCCGCGGTCCATCGCCGCGCGCATGCTGCGGACGGTCTCGGCAAGACCCACGAACAGCGCCTCGCCGATCATGTAGTAGCCGATGTTGAGCTCCATGATCTCGGGCAGGCCTGCGATCTTCTCCGCCGTGGCGTAGTCGAGCCCGTGGCCGGCATGAACTTCCAGCCCTGCGGCCTTCGCCAGCTTCACGCCCGCAACGATCCGCTTCCACTCGGCCTCGGCCTTGTCGGTGTGACCGTCGACCACCGCGTCGCACCAGGCGCCGGTGTGGATCTCGATCACGGGCGCGCGCAGCCGCGCCGCCATCTCGATCTGCGCGGGGTCCGCGGCGATGAACAGCGAGACGCGGATGCCGGCATCGTTCAGCCGGGCGATATAGGGCGCGAGCGCATTGTGCTGGCCGACCACGTCGAGCCCGCCCTCGGTCGTCACCTCCTGGCGGCGCTCCGGCACCAGGCACACCGCGTGCGGCTTGGTGGCGAGCGAGATCCGCATCATGTCGTCGGTCGCCGCCATCTCGAAATTGAGCGGCTTGGAGATCCCGGCCTTCAGCCGCGCCATGTCCTCGTCGCGGATGTGCCGGCGATCCTCGCGCAAATGGGCGGTGATGCCGTCGGCGCCGGCCTCGATCGCCAGCAGCGCGGCGCGCACCGGATCGGGATGGCGGCCGCCGCGCGCGTTACGCACGGTTGCGACGTGGTCGATATTGACGCCGAGGCGGAGCGGAGAAGCGGGCATTTCAGGACTCACGAAATCGGAGAGACAGACGACGACGATAGACGCCTATCCATTAACACGTTCGACTTTGGCGACGACCGCCTTGGCGCGCAACTGGGCCAGGATCGCGCTCAAATGCTTGAGATCGTAGACTTCGAGATCGATCGTCGTCTCGGTGAAGTCAGGCGAGCGGCGCTGCATGCTGATATTGTCGATGTTGCCGTCGTGCTCGGCGATCACGGTGGCGATCTGCGCCAGTGCGCCGGGCTCGTTGACGTTCTCGACCTTGATGCGGGCCGGGAAGCGCTGCGGGGCGGAGTCCTCGATGTCCCAGCGGACGTCGAGCCAGCGCTCCGGCTCCTCCTCGAAATCCTTCAGCGCCGGCGCCTGGATCGGATAGATCGTGATCCCCTCGCCCGGCGTAACGATGCCGACGATGCGGTCACCGGGCACGGCGCCGCCGTTCGGGGCGAACTTCACCGGCAGGTCGGCATTGTTGCCACCGATGGGAATCGCGACCGGGCTGCGTGGCGGCTCCAGCACCTTCTCCTTGAGCTTGGCGGCGAGCCCCTTCTTGATGCCGTAGCGCGCGACGCGCTCCTCCTTGTAGTCTGGATACATCGCGCGCGCGACGTGAGACGCCTTGATCTCGCCCCTGCCGACCGCCGCCATGACGTCCTCGATCGAGGTGCGCGCCAGCCGCGGCAGCGCGCCCTTAAGCTTGTCGTCGGCGTATTCGATCTTGGCACGCTCGAACAGGCGTTCGACGATGCGCCGGCCGAGGCCGACATATTGGTCGCGCACCGCAGTGCGCGTTGCGCGCCGGATCGCGGCGCGTGCCTTGCCGGTGACCGCGAGCGTCTCCCAGGCCGAGGGCGGCGCCGACTGCGCTTCAGAGGTCAGCACCTCGACTTCGTCGCCGTTCTGGAGCTCGGACGACAGCGGCGCGAACTGGCCGTTGATCTTGCAGCCGACCGCACTGTTGCCGACGTCGGTATGCACGGCATAGGCGAAGTCGATCACATTGGCATGGCGCGGCAGCGCGATCAGCTTGCCCTTCGGGGTGAAACAGAACACCTGGTCGTGGAACAGCTCGAGCTTGGTGTGCTCGAGGAATTCCTCGGGGTTGGCACTCTCGGAGAGGATGCCGATGGTATGGCGCAGCCAGGCGAACGCGGTGGATTCGCGCTTGAGGAATTCGGT
Source organism: Bradyrhizobium sp. (assembly GCF_035935975.1). Lineage (GTDB taxonomy): Bacteria > Pseudomonadota > Alphaproteobacteria > Rhizobiales > Xanthobacteraceae > Bradyrhizobium. Next base: position 101,694 of record NZ_DASYWN010000033.1, on the reverse strand, counting down.
CGGCGAACCCACGCCTTCCTTGTAGAAGACGTGCGCGGCGATGCCGCGCTCGGCGATCTGGTCCATCGCCTCGGTGCGGATCTGCAGCTCGACGCGCTGGTTGCCGGGACCGATCACGGTGGTGTGGATCGAGCGGTAGTCATTCTGCTTCGGCGTCGAGATGTAGTCCTTGAAACGACCCGGCACGACCGGCCAGGTGGTGTGGACAATGCCGAGCGCGCGGTAGCAGGCCTCGATGTCGTTGACGACGACACGGAAGCCGAAGATGTCGGAGAGCTGCTCGAAGCCGACCGACTTGCGCTCCATCTTGGTCCAGATCGAAAACGGCTTCTTGCGGCGGCCATAGACCCGCGCGCCGAGACCCCTGTGACGCAGATTGTTGGAGAGCTGGTCCTCGATCTCGCCGATCAGATTGCGGTTGCGCTCGGCGAGTGCATCGAGCCGCTGCATCACCACCGAATAGGCTTCGGGATCGAGGGTCCGAAAGGACAGGTCCTCCAGCTCCTCGCGCATTTCCTGCATGCCCATGCGCCCGGCCAGCGGCGCGTAGATGTCGAGCGTCTCCTCGGCGATGCGCCGGCGCGATTCGGTCGGCACGAAGTCGAGCGTGCGCATGTTGTGCAGGCGGTCGGCGAGCTTGACCAGCAGCACGCGGACATCGTCGGCAATCGCCAGCAACAATTTGCGCAGGTTCTCGGCCTGCTTGGCCTCGCGCGACACCAGCTCCAGCCGCTTCAGCTTGGTCAGGCCCTCGACCAGTGCGCCGATCTCGGGGCCGAAGATCTGGTCGATCTCGGCCCGCGTCGCCTCGGTATCCTCGATCGTGTCGTGCAGCAGCGCAGCCACGATGGTGGCGTCGTCGAGCTTGAGGTCGGTGAGAATCGCCGCCACTTCGAGCGGGTGCGAGAAGTACGGATCGCCCGAAGCGCGCGTCTGCGAGCCGTGCGCCTTCATGGCGTACACATAGGCGCGATTCAGCAGGTCTTCGTTGGTGTTGGGATTGTAGGACCGGACGCGCTCGACGAGGTCATATTGCCGCATCATACGCGCGCGCGGCTTGGCCGGACGGGTCACCGGCGCAGTCGGGGCCACGGCAACCGATTCGGTTGCGGCCAGCATCTGCGTTGGACTGCGGCGCCGATACACCATGCCATTCCTGCCTTCAAACGGACCACCAGTCGGTCCGTTGTATACATCTTAGCGCTGATCGCGCGTGCGTCCGATCAATTCGATGACAGGTGCACGGCGCGAAGCGGCAACGCTATGGTAACCACGAAAACGCCAACAAAAGCAAAGGCCCGAACACGGGTTCGGGCCTTTGATAAGATCACAAGAAGTCGACGACTGCGATGGACGATTTACTCGTCTTCCTCGGGCTGCTCTTCCGGCGGCGCGAGGCCCTCGAGACCCTTCAGGAGCTCCTCTTCGGTCATGCGCTCAACGGCAACTTCGGTATCGTCCGCATCGACGCTGGCGCCGGCGGAACCGATCAGCGGCACGGTGTCGGGCTCGGGCTCGTCCACCTCGACGAACTTCTGGAGCGAGTGCACCAGCTCCTCGCGGAGGTCCTCCGGCGAGATGGTCGTGTCGGCAATTTCACGCAAAGACACAACAGGGTTCTTGTCGTTATCGCGGTCAACCGTTAGTTGTGAACCGGACGAAATCATGCGGGCACGGTGGGCGGCCAGCAGGACCAGGTCAAACCGGTTGTCGACCTTGTCGATACAATCTTCTACGGTGACGCGAGCCATGGACTGTCGCTCCGTTGTGGGTGGGACGAAATATGTGGATGATTGGGGCTAGTTATAGGGGCCGGGGCAATTTCGCAAGGCCAATTTGTGATTTGGCCTCGCCAAACGGCTCTGCTACCTCCACATTGGGGCTGGGATGGGTGGTTTCCCGGGGTGCCATTGTGGGCGCGGCCGGGTGTATGCAGGTCCGCCATAACTATACCTTGATTGCCCCGACTTCTCCGGATTTGCGGTTTCGACGGGCTTCGGCGGCAATTTAGGACTGCGCGGCTTGCTATGGCCGCGCCAACAATAAACGATCAATCACGACTACTACGCGAGCAAACTGAATGTCACCTTCTCCTACCAACAAGATCGCGCTCTTCATCGACGGGGCCAATCTCTACGCGACGGCGAAAACTCTGGGCTTCGACATCGATTACAAGCGACTGCTGAAGGAGTTTCAGAGCCGCGGGACCCTGCTCCGGGCGTTCTACTACACCGCCATCATCGAGGATCAGGAATACTCCTCGATCCGCCCGCTGATCGACTGGCTGGACTACAACGGCTACACGGTCGTCACCAAGGCGACCAAGGAGTTCATCGACGCCTCCGGCCGTCGCAAGGTCAAGGGCAACATGGACATCGAGCTCGCCGTGGACGCCATGGAGCTCGCCGAGCACATCGACCAGATGGTGCTGTTCTCCGGTGACGGCGACTTCCGCTCCCTGGTCGAGGCCGTCCAGCGCCGCGGCGTACGGGTGACAGTGGTCTCCACCATCGCCAGCCAGCCGCCGATGATCGCCGACGAGTTGCGCCGCCAGGCCGACGTCTTCACCGATCTCGTCGAGTTGCAGTCCAAGCTCGGCCGCGACCCGTCCGAACGCCCCGCCCCGCGTGACCGCGGCGAGCGTGGCGAGGGACGTCACCACGCTCCGCAGTTCCTCCAGCGCGCAACCACGATGGCGCCGAGGGGCGATGACGACTTCGAGGAGTGAGGCGGCCAGGTCTAGCCACCAGGCCCCCACCCTCGTCCCCGACCGTGACTGTCCGCTCTGTCCGCGCCTGGTCGCCTTTCGCGAGGCGAACCGCGCGCGAGAGCCGCTATGGCACAATGCGCCGGTCGCCCCCTTCGGCGACATCAAGGCGCGGCTGCTGATCGTCGGCCTTGCGCCCGGGATGCAGGGCGCCAACCGCACCGGCCGGCCCTTCACCGGCGACTATGCCGGCGACCTGCTCTACGCCACGCTGCTCGAATACGGCTTTGCCAAGGGCAGCTATCAGGCGCGCCCCGACGACGGCCTGAAGCTGGTCGACTGCCGCATCGCCAATGCCGTGCATTGCGTTCCGCCGCAGAACAAGCCGCTGCCGGTCGAGATCAACACCTGCCGCCAGTTCCTCGTCGCCAATCTCGAGACGATGCCGAAGCTGCGCGCGATCATCGCACTCGGGCGGATTGCGCATGACAGCGTGCTCATACCGCTGAAGCTGAAGGCCTCGCAAGCCCCCTTCGGCCACGGCGCGGTGCATCAGGCCGGCGCGTTCAAGCTCTACGACAGCTATCATTGCTCGCGCTACAACACGAACACCGGCGTGCTGACCGCGGACATGTTCCGCTCGGTGTTCGCGAAGGTGAAGGCGGATCTGGATTAGGCGCGGACCGGATTGGCCTTGAGCCAGTCGAGCACGTCGCCGGCGTTCCGGTCGGGCGGAAACACCGGATAGAACACGTGGGTAATCCGGGCATCGTCGATGATCAGCGCGAGGCGCTTGATCAGCGTCAGGCCCGCGACCTCCATGGTCGGCAGATTCAGGGCGCGCGTCAGCACCAGCTTCTCATCCGAGAGTACCGGAAACGGCAGATGCAGGCGCGAGGCCATCTCGGTCTGGTACGCGTTGCTCTGGGTCGAGAGACCGAACACCTGCGCGGCGCCGGCGGCCTTCAGATCGGCGAACAGGTCGCGAAACGCGCAAGTCTGCGGCGTGCAACCACGCGCGCCGGGGATCATATCCCAGTCGTCGACCAGCGCGATCTTGCCGGGCTCGCCGGTGCGGGGATAGGCGAACACCACGGTCCGCCCCGAGAGCGCCGACAGCGTCACTGACGTGTCGTCGGTCGCGAGCAGGCTGATCGGCGGCAGTGTCTTGCCCGTCAGGTGCGCGGCGCCGCCATCGTCGGCGGGGGCAGGTATCTGGCTCCAATCGACCTCGAGCAGGTTCTTCTGGCTCATCCCGCTTTCCTCTTGCCGCTATCCCCTCGCCCGCAGCAGGCGGCCCTTTTCCCGGCTCCAGTCGCGCTTCTTCTCGGACTCGCGCTTGTCGTGCAGCTTCTTGCCCTTTGCAACGGCGAGCTGCAATTTGGCCCGGCCACGCTCATTGAAATAGAGCTTGAGCGGGATCAGCGTCATGCCCTCGCGGTCGACCGCGCCCATCAGCTTGTTGATCTGCCGGCGATGCAGCAGCAGCTTTCGCGGCCGCTTCGGCTCGTGATTGAAGCGGTTGCCCTGGAGATATTCGGGAATGGTGGCGTTGATCAGCCAGATCTCGCCGTCCTTGGAATCGGCATAGGACTCCGCGATCGTGCTCTTGCCGGTGCGGATCGACTTCACCTCGGTGCCGGTCAGCGCAATGCCCGCCTCGATCGTATCCTCGATCGCATAGTTGAAGCGGGCCTTGCGATTTTCCGCCATGACCTTGATCGGACGTTCGTTCTTATCGGCCATGACCTACAAAACCTGGACAACAAACCTGATCGGGATGCGCGGCAAAGCTAACAGTTTGGATGAAGCGCGCGCGTCACTTCTTGAGGAGATCGCGGATCTCGGTCAGCAGCACGACCTCAGCCGACGGCTTCGTCGGCTCCGCGGGCTTGGTTTCTTCCTTGCGCTTCAAGGTGTTCATGGCACGGATCACCAGGAACAGCACGAAGGCGATGATGATGAAGTTGATCGTCAGCGTCAGGAAGCTGCCGTAAGCAAGCACGGCGCCTTGCTTTTTCGCATCCGCCAAGTTGGTGGCGGTGACCGTCTTCGACAAGGGGACGTAGTAGTTCGAGAAGTCGAGGCCGCCGGTCGCAGCGCCGATGATCGGCATGATGATGTCGCCGACCAGCGACGTGACGATGGCGCCGAAGGCCGCGCCGATGATGACGCCGACCGCAAGGTCGACGACATTGCCCTTCATGGCGAACTCACGGAACTCCGTGAGCATCTTCCTGCCCTTCTCGTCGACGCTCATGAATGGCTCCCCGGCTGGCTACAGCATGATCCGGAAAAGTGCAGCGGTTTTCCGAAGAGATCATGCTCGACAATAGCGCATCAGTTGATCAGCCCAGCGTGCACCATCGCGCTGCGCACGGCAGCGCGCGTCGGCTCGGAGACCGGAACCATCGGCAACCGCAGGGTCTCCTCGAGCTTGCCGATCAGCGACATCGCGTACTTGATCGGCGCCGGATTGCTCTCGATGAACAGGTTGTTGTGCAGCGGCATCAGCTTGTCGTGGATCGCGAGCGCCGCCTTGGTGTCGCCCTTCGCCCAGGCAGCCTGGAACTCCGAGCACAGGCGCGGCGCGACGTTCGAGGTCACGGAGATGCAGCCATGGCCGCCATGCGCCATGTAGCCGAGAATAGTGGCGTCCTCGCCGGAGAGCTGGTTGAAGTCCTCGCCCATCGCTGCGCGCTGCTGCGAGACACGGACCATGCTGGCGGTGGCGTCCTTGACGCCGGCGATGTTCTTCAACTCCCACAGCCGCTTCATGGTGTCGACCGACATGTCGATCACCGAGCGCGGCGGGATGTTGTAGATGATGATCGGAATGCCGATCGCGTCGTTGATTGCCTTGAAGTGCTGGTACATGCCTTCCTGGGTCGGCTTGTTGTAGTACGGCGTCACGACCAGCACGGCGTCCGCGCCCGCCTTCTCGGCGTGCTGGGAGAGCTCGATCGCTTCCTTGGTCGAGTTGGAGCCGGCACCGGCAATCACGGGCACGCGGCCCTTGGCTTCAGCGATGCACCATTCGACGACCTTCTTGTGCTCGTCGTGGCTGAGCGTCGGGCTCTCGCCGGTGGTGCCGACCGGGACCAGGCCGTTGGTGCCTTCCGAGATCTGCCAGTTGACGAGCGAGCGGAACGCCGCCTCGTCCAGCGAGCCGTTCTTGAACGGCGTGACCAAGGCGGTGAACGAACCCCGGAATTTCGTCTTGGCTGCCATGGACTTCCTCCGTACGCGGCAATCTTGCGAGCAAGCCCCATACATATCGGGTCTATCCCGCCGGTAAAAGGGCCGCTGCCGCGTGACGCACCGTTTAGGCCGCGATTTTGCCGCGGTGCTGGTGCAAACCCGCCCGAGGTAAGCCGCTGTTGGTAATTTGTACGCATATTCAATCAAATACAGCCAGATCCTGTACATCTAGATCTTGAGCCATCTCACTGATTCGGGGCGACGAAACGCCGTGACCTCCTTTCCTCGTGCCGCCTGGCGATCCGCGGGTCTGGTTGTAAGCCTGATAGCCGGGCTGTCGGTCGGCTGCGCCGCGCTGGCCAAGTCCAACGAGACGCCTGCGGACAGCACCAATGCGAAACCCGCGGCCAAAGACGCGGCGAAGGGATCGGCCAAAGACACAGCCAAGGGAACCGGCAAGGACACCTCGAAGGACGCCACGAAGGGCGCGAGCAAGGGTGCGGCTGGCGCCTCCGCCAAGGAAGCCGCGAACAAGGACGCCGCGAAGAAACCGGCCAAGGATGCTGGCAAGGACGCAGGCAAGAGCGCCGGCAAGGAACCCGGGAAGGATAAGCCCAAGGACAAGCCGAAGCCTGCGGCGGCGGCCACCGCGCCGAGATTGCAACCGGCCGCCAATGGCACGGCCCCCAAGGCCGCCCCTGCCCCGGCCGTGACGGCCACCGTCAGACCGACCGCCCCGGCACCCGCCGCCAAACCGATTCCCGCTCCGGTGCTGGCGCCTGCGACGCGCCAGCACGCTGCGCCGCGGAAGCCGATCACGCCCGCTGCGGTCGCCGCGACCTCATCGACCTCGCAGGCCGACAAGGACACGCTGGAGACCGTCATCGAGCTCGTGCGCAAGCGCAAGTCGGGCGATGCCACCAATTACGCCGCCTCGATCTCGGATCCGGTCGCGCGCAAGCTTGCCGAATGGATCATCCTGCGCAGCGAGGACAATGGCGCCACCGTCGAGCGCTATCGCGCCTTCCTCTCGGCAAATCCGAGCTGGCCGTCGCAGACCTTCCTCCGCCGCCGCCTCGAGGCGGCGATGTGGGACGACAGGCGCGACGACAGCGTCGCCTGGTCCTGGTTCGAGAGCGAATCCCCGGTGTCCGCCAAGGGCCGCTTCACGCTCGCCAAGGCGATGCTGGCACGCGGCGACCGCGCCAATGCCGAGCGGCTGGTGCGCGAGGCCTGGCGCAGCGACCCGATGTCGGAAGACACCGAGAACAACGCGCTCGACCAGTTCGGCGCGCTGCTCACGGCGGGCGACCAGAAGGCGCGGATGGACACGCTGCTCTACGGCAGCGAGAACGAAGCGGCGCTGCGCGCAGCAAAACGTCTCGGCGCCGGCTATGTCGCGCTCGCCAAGGCCCGCATCGCCGCCGTCAAGAAAGCGCCGAACGCGCATGCGTTGCTCGACGCCGTACCGCGCGAGCTGCACAACGATCCCGGCTTCATCTTCAGCAAGATCCAGCTGCTCCGCCGCGAGGAGAAGTTTGCCGAGGCCGCCCAGCTGATGCTGGCCGCGCCGAAGGATCCGAACCGGCTCTACAATCTCGACGAATGGTGGATCGAGCGGCGCCTGCTCGCGCGCAAGATGATCGACACCGAGGAATTCCGCAGCGCCTATCTGATCGCCCGCGACGCGGCGCTGCCTTCGCGCGACATCTACAAGACCGAGCAGGAGTTCACCGCGGGCTGGATCGCGCTGCGCTTCCTCAACGATCCCGCCACCGCCGCCCAGCATTTCGCCCGCATCGGCGTCGGCAGCGTCAATCCGACCACGCTGGCGCGCGCCGGCTATTGGCAGGGCCGCGCGGCGGAAGCCGCAGGCCGCCAGCAGGAGGCGCGCAACGCCTATGCGCGCGCCGCCGAGCAATCGACCAGCTATTACGGCCAGCTAGCGCGCGCAAAGCTCGGCCTGCCGCAGATCGAGCTCAACAGCCAGCCGCGCGGCCGCGGCGCCGAACGGCTCGAGATCGTGCGCGCCGCACAATTGCTCTACGAGCTCGACGAGCGCGAGATGGCGGTGCCGATGCTTGCCGACATGGGCGAGAACGGCGATCCCGAGGCGCTTGTGGGCCTCGGAGAGCTCACGCAGCGCTACAGCGACGCGCGCGGCATGCTGCTGCTCGGCAAGGCCGCGCTCAATCGCGGCCTGCCGTTCGACTTCTATGCCTATCCCGTCAACGGCATTCCGCAGTTCACGCCGATCGGTCCCGAAGTCGAGCGCAGCATCGTCTACGCCATTGCGCGACAGGAGAGCGCGTTCAATCCCTCGGTGGTCTCGCCGGCGCAGGCCTACGGGCTGATGCAGGTGACGCCGGACGCGGCGCGCTACGTCTGCAAGCGGCACGGCGCGACCTACGATCTGTCGCGGCTGAAGAACGATTCGGTCTACAACGCCACGCTCGGCTCGGCCGAGCTCGGCGGGCTGCTCGAGGATTATCGCGGCTCCTACATCATGACCTTCGCCGCCTACAATGCCGGCCGCGGCAGCGTGAAGAAATGGGTCGACCGCTACGGCGATCCGCGCGACGCCAAGGTCGACGCGGTCGACTGGGTCGAGCTGATTCCGTTCTCGGAGACGCGCAACTACGTGCAGCGGATCATGGAGAACCTGCAGGTCTACCGCGCCCGCTTCGGCGGTGGCACGCGGCTGCAGATCGAAGCCGATCTGCGCCGCGGCGCCGGCAGCGTCGAGTAAGGGCGCCACGCCCTTTATTGTTCACGCAAGACGGCTTGCGACGATCGTCGCTGAAGCGAGATCTTGCGCGCGAAGTCCGGGCCGGAGCGGCGTTGAGGCTTCCGCCAGGCTCCGCGGAGGATCTATCTTCAGACAACGACGAGAGGTGTCGAAATGGGCGCGGGCTGGATATCAGCGCGCTTCAGGCAATCTCCGCCGAGCGATCTCAACGAGTTCAGCGTGGCCGGCTAGTGCGTCGTCGTAGTCGCGATAGAGGCGTCGCGCGCCAATGTCGGGAGCGCCATCCAGGGTCGTTTCGAACAACAAGGGCTCGGGGTCCATGCTGCTGGACCGAAACGCTTCATCCCAGCCCAGAAACCTCGTCAAAATCCGTACGGGCCCAATCGCGGCGAAGCCGAGCCGAACCTGCCCGGGGTTTGCTTCCAGCCACGCGCGCACGAAGTCCTTCGCTTCCAGGTCGTTGCCGACATAGATCGGCGACTTACCGTCCAAAATGTAGAAGCCGAAGGGGAAGATAATCATAAGCCCCCGCTGGCAACTGCCTCAGCAGCTCGAGAAGACTCCAGAAAAGAAAAACCCCGGCGGTTTCCCGCCGGGGCTCTCCGTCAGGTCGTTAGACCTGATGGGATCACCAGTTGCGCTGAGCGCGGAGCAGCAGGGTCAGCGAGTCCTGATCCTTCAGCTCGTAGGTCAGGCCCGGCTTGGCGACCGGGAAGTTGGCGCCCGTGGTCACGACGCCGGCATACTTCTGGTCGACGTGGGTCCAGGTGAAGTCCGCCGAGAACGTCAGGTTCTTGACCGGGGTCCAGCGGGTGATCACGCCAACCTGACCGATGTTGAAGTCAGGATTGCACGAGGTCACGCCCGCAACCGTCGAAAAGACGCCGGTCGGACCGCAGAGGAACGTCTTGGTCAGGCCACCGAACTGAGCCGCCGCATAGGCACCGTAGATCGCGGTGTTCCAGTACGGATCCCAGTTGTGAGTGTAAGCGCCACGGAAGCCCCAGGTCTTGACCGACTCCTGGTTGCTGAAGCCGGTAGCAGCCGAGCCGATGAACGTGGTGTCCGGAGCGTTAACCGCAGCGAGGCTGCCGTAGGCAAGGCTCGAGCTGCCGTACATGACGAACGAGCTACCCGCCAGGTTCTGGAAGTTGTAGCGGGTCGCACCGTCGGTGTAGACGCCCGAGATGTTGATCACGTCACCCGCGCCAGTCGGGATGTTCTTGATCGACAGAGCGAGCTGAACCGCCCAACCCCACTTGTCGTCGGGGTGGCCAGTCGTCTCGACCGGGCCGTAGTAGGCAACGTGGTTGTCATGCGCAGCGACCGACGCCTGGAAGAGACCCCAAGCCTGGTCAACACGAACCATACCGACGAGGTTCGGCGAACGCGAGCCGCCGATGGCATTGGCGCCCAACGCACCGGTGGTCAGACCGGCGATGGCACCACCACCAACCGCGCTGGAAATGTTGAAGTTGCCGGCCTGGTAGTACGCGGTTGCGTCTTCAGCCGAGAACGCCGCCGTCACGCCCTGACCGAAGTCAGCGGTGTAGCTGAACTGGTTGACACCGGTGACCGTGCCCGAGCCGCCGACGAGACCGTCGAAGTTGTTGCCGGGATAGTTGGTCCAGGGCGCGTCGAACTGCGACACGGCCTTACCCATCGTGAAGCCGGCGAACTGGATGAAGGCGTAGTACACGCCGAGCGAACCGCCCGAGGTGCCGCCGTCGGTCGGGTTGATCGAGCCACCAACCAGCGCCGGGGACGCACCAGCGTTGTTGATGCCGATCGTGCCGGTGTAGGCCGTGCCGCCGAAAGCGGAACCGGTGCCCTGATAGCCGCCGGTGGTCCAGGAGAACGTCGCATCGAAGAAGGTGCGGACGACGCCATATTCGGTCGCGGTGCGCGTGTCGATGTTGAGATCTTCACGAGCGCGCATGGTGTAGTAGTTGCTCAGGCGATTGCGCGCGCTAGCGGGAGAGGCGATCTGGGAGCCATAAATGCTGTTGGTGTTCAGACCAACTTCAGCGCGCAGATAACCACCCAGCTTGATGCAGGTGTCGGTGCCCGGGATGTAGTAGAAACCCGCACCGTACAGGGAGCAGATCTTCACGTATTCGACCGCCTTGGCCTTTACGGGGAGATCGGCTGCCTGCGCTCCGCCAACGGCGATCAGACCCGCCGCTGAACCGAGCAAAAGGCTCTTAACCAACTTCATGTTAAACCTCCAAGTTTGCTCTATAGGGAAGGTTCCGGATCCGCTGGGTGAAACACCCTAAGGTTGGTTCCCTTGTCCCTTAACTCACCGCCTAGTCGCTTCGCGCCTTCGGACACACCCGCTGAACGCGAGGGACTTAAGCGAACCACCTAAAACGGGACGACCTCGGGATGCCCCCCTCCGTCGCTCAGTCACAATTACCGAACGTCCTTGCACACACAACAAGAGAACGCTCCGAAGCGAGCCTATGAAGCTCGTTTTCCGACGGGTGTTGCACAAATAACACGCAGATGTGATCAGACCGCCCTCGCAAGACTTTGTTTTCATTTATGTTTTTTGAGTGGTTCCTTTTGCCCTCAAAGTTCCTCACATGAGGCAACACGGAAGGGACATCGATCTGAAGCGGATTTGACGCGTTCGAATCGTAGAATCGGAAGGAGACTCAAGGAGAAGGCCGGCGCCCTTCCCTGCGCGATTCCCGGCCTGTTTCAGCGGCGGTCGCGACAACGAGCCCAGGGCGCCGCCGCAGACACTCTATATGGAGAGCGGGGATGACCGGGCATTGAGGCTAGCAGCTCGGCTGGCGCGAACTTTGGAGTTCGGACCTCGACCGGCCCTGCTGTTTGCGTCACCCGTTTAATTTTCCAACGTAATCAGTCGCTTATGTGAGGGGCGACGTTTCACACGTAAATGCCGGACCGAACGACGTCCAAGCTCAGCGCCCGTTCTCACGGCATTATGGTCTCGCTCTCCAAGCAAACCCGTTTTGACTTGAAGATCGCTGGGAATATTCGAACAAAAACACGCGCTTCCAAATTGACCGGCCCAAGTAATTAGATGCATAAGGCTCGCACCGGAGAGGTGGCCGAGTGGCTGAAGGCAACGCTTTGCTAAAGCGTCATACGGTCTCAAGCTGTATCGAGGGTTCGAATCCCTCCCTCTCCGCCATCCAGCAGCAGAATCGATAGCTGTACGCTCTTTCACCTGAACACGGCGGGCGAACGACCGCGAAAGCCTGGCGCAAGGATCAGCGCGGCTGAGCTCAACCGATTCGCACTCTTCTTATGTGAGTGTCCGCGCGCCTAGATGCGGGATCGCCATATCCGCCAATGCGAGGGCGATATCAGCACCGCCTCGCCGGCCCAGACATTGAACCAGACGCCGGCCTTGCGGCGGCATGGAAAGGTCAACGGTAAAATGCCGGTCTTGTGCGGCCGTCCGAGTTCCAGATCGCAATCGTCGGGCGCGATCTGAATCGGCAACCATTGACTCGCTCCTGAGTCATTCTTGTCGGTGTCGCTCATGCCGCCCGGGTCTTAAGTGGCGGCAAGACGCAGGAGCTTGATTCAGCGCAACCATGCGCACCCGTGAAAATACGGGTGCGGGCGCGCTTCTCAGTTCAGTGAGCGGAGACCCACGCCCGCGCGTCGCGCTGCGCGGCCGAGATCTCGGCATCGGACATCTGGCCGGCGACTTCCTGGCGCAGCGCCACGGCGTCCTTGCGGCCCTTCAGGGCGGCGAGGTTGAACCATTTATGCGCGGCGACGAGATCGACGAGGCCGGAGCGGCCGCTCGCCCAATAGATTCCGCGCTCGAACAGAACGTCCGACAGCGCGCTCGCATCGATCGGCGTTGCCGTATCGAGATCGAAAGTACCCTGAAACATAACGCATCCCCTTTTTCTTATGCCGCCTCGTTCCCCCGAGCGCGGCTCCCGTCCAACACTGATGTGCGCGATCCCTCTGGACCGTGCGCTGTTCAACTCATCCCTAAGTCTTTTTGCCCAAGCCGTTTGCCGGCTTGTTGGAGGCGATGATGGCGGGCAAATTTGAATGGCAGTTTAAGTATCGCGATGAAGCAGACGTAAACGCGGGCGCGCGGCGCCTCTGCGCGGAATTCAAGAAGTCCCTGATTTGCAGGCACTTCTGCGATTCGTCAGATTCGGTTTACCTTGGGATTTTGGGACATCGATAACCATCGCGCGCAGTGGCGCCGCGTGCCGAGGTTACAAATTGTGGCGGCGGGTCGCCCGGAAGGCCCGTAGGGTCGCGTCGTGGCAACGACTGCGGTAATCATGTCGGCAGGTACGCAGATTGCGGCTGGGGAATCGGTCGTGGCGCGGCGCACCGCGCCCGCTCAAATGCCGTCGCAGCAAAACGACAACTTGCCGCAGCCCTCACCTGCCCCAAGAGGCAGTGCGGCCACGTCAACGGGTCGACGTCGCGGTCAGATCGGCAATGTGAGGGAAAAGGAATGCCGGCAATACCCCGGCCTCAGGGAACGAGGGCGTCGGCGAACACGTCAGGATCAGATTCCACGTTGGCCCGAAGGCCGCTTGTGAAATTGCGGAGCCCCTTGCGGAGAGCCGCGCCGAACGAAGAAAACTTGTTTCTTCTGCCGGGCCGCAAAAGAGAACGACCCGACCGTTGACCTGATGTCTCGCCGACACCCTCTATCGTCGACCAGAACCTCTAGGAGGCGCTGATGACGTGCCGGCTGCTAGGAGCCGGCAACTTCAGAAGCGAAGTTACTTCTTCTTCGCGACCTTGCGGGTCTTCTTCGCAGTCTTCTTCACTGCGCTCTTCGCCTTCTTTACCTTCTTCGCCTTCTTCGCTTTCTTGGCCATGTTGCCCTCCGATGTGTGAGATGGCTTTAATCGCTGCGCGCATTCGGGGATCGAATGTGCACTCACCCCGAATACACCAACACGACAAAAAAAACATCTTCCCACTTAAGGAAGTGTTGACGACGCGGTGTGCGTGCGCCAGCCGCGCTTGATTTGCCGACACGCAGAGTAACGCGTCCGCGATTGCAAATGCATCTCGCACCATCGACCTCGACACGTGCAGCGATTGCAAGAAAACACTATGCAGCAAGTATTATTCTGTGCGCGCGCATCGCGCGCGATCGACGCGATGAAGTGCGCGGCAATGCGCGCGATCGCGTCGTGGAGGCGTGTCGCGGACTCTGAGTCGCGAATTTTGGCAACGAAATTATTTTCATGCTTAACGGCGGAAGCGCTCGTCCGAGCGCGTGCAAGTCGCCGTTTTGAGCGAATCGCGCGACTTGCGATTCGCATTCGCATCTGACCGAGACCGGATGAAGTTCGCTGTCGGCGATGCGTGCGCGCGTCTCATCTCGACGTCGCGCGAGGTGACGGAGTGTGTCCGTCACCTCGTTCGAACGCGTGAGGCTAGACGCCGAGCTTGGACTTGAGCAGGTCGTTGACGCTCTGCGGGTTGGCTTTGCCGCCGGACGCCTTCATCACCTGGCCGACGAACCAGCCGAGCGACTGCGGCTTGTCCTTGACCTGCGCGGCCTTGTCGGGATTGGCCGCGATGATGTCGTCGACAACCTTTTCGATCGCCGAAAGATCCGTCACCTGCTTCATGCCGCGGCTTTCGACCAGCGCGCGGGGATCGCCGCCCTCCTGCCAGACGATCTCGAACAGATCCTTGGCGATCTTGCCGCTGATCGTGCCCTCGCCGATCAGGTCGATGATCCCTGAGAGCTGCTCGGCGTTGACGGGAGAGTCTGTAATGTCCCGGCCTTCCTTGTTGAGACGGCCGAACAGCTCGTTGATCACCCAGTTCGCCGCCATCTTGCCGTCGCGGGCGCGGTTGCCGAGCTTGTCGAGCACGGTCTCGTAGAATACCGCGCTCTCGCGCTCGGCGACGAGCACGCTCGCATCATAGCCCGACAGGCCGAAATCGGCGACGAAGCGCGTCTTCTTCTGGTCCGGCAGCTCGGGAAGCTCAGCCTTCAGCTCGTCGACGAAGCCTTGTGAGAACTCGAGCGGCAGCAAGTCGGGATCGGGGAAGTAGCGATAGTCGTGCGCCTCTTCCTTGGACCGCATCGAGCGCGTCTCGCCCTTGTTGGGGTCGTAGAGCCGCGTTTCCTGGTCGATCTGGCCACCGTCCTCGAGAATTTCGATCTGGCGGCGCGCTTCGTACTCGATCGCCTGGCCGATGAAGTTGATCGAGTTCATGTTCTTGATCTCGCAGCGGGTGCCGAGCGGTGCACCCGGCTTGCGCACGGAGACGTTCACGTCGGCGCGCAGAGAGCCCTTCTCCATGTCGCCGTCGCAGGTGCCGAGATAGCGCAGGATCGAGCGCAGCTTGGTCACATAGGCCTTCGCCTGCTCGGCATCGCGGATGTCGGGTTTTGAGACGATCTCCATCAGCGCCACGCCGCAGCGGTTGAGGTCGACAAAGGACATCGTCGGCGACTGGTCATGCAGCAATTTGCCTGCATCCTGCTCCAGATGCAGCCGCTCGATACCGATGGTGGCCGTCCTGCCGCCGTCCAGTTCGACGACGACTTCGCCCTCGCCGACGATCGGCGATTTGTACTGGCTGATCTGGTAGCCCTGCGGCGAGTCCGGATAAAAATAGTTCTTGCGGTCGAACACCGAACGCAAATGGATCTTTGCGTTGAGACCGAGCCCGGTCCGGACAGCCTGCCTGACGCATTCCTCGTTGATCACGGGCAACATGCCCGGCATCGCCGCATCGACCAGCGACACGTGACTGTTTGGCTTGCCGCCGAATTCGGTCGACGCGCCCGAGAACAGCTTTGAGTTCGAGGTCACCTGGGCATGGATCTCCATGCCGATGACCATCTCCCAATCGCCGGTGGCGCCTTTGAGAAGTTTGTGCGTGGCCGTGCTCATGTTGTGCTCCCGAGCAGCGCGGCAGCGATCCGCTGCCACTCCGCTTCCAATGAATCCTTTGCCGCGACCTGGCCGGCCTGGCGATACCAGTATCCGGCATTGCCGAGATCGCCTTCGACGCGGTGCAGATAGGCGTGCACCCAAGCCGCATCCCGGCCATCGTCGTCCTGGACGATCTTGTGCGCCTGGTCCCAGTCGCCCTTCGCAGCCCACCACAGACCGGCCAGCGGCGCGTTCAGCTCCGGCGCGGGCGCCGCGCCGTCGAGGCTTGCGATGAAGCCAGCGACATTCACCACCACCTCGCGGGCGTGAAGCGGCCGGCGGCCTGCTCGATCACCTCGCCGAGCGAGAACAGGGTCTCCTCCTCGAACGGGCGGCCGATCAGCTGCAGGCCGAGCGGCAGGCCCTGGCTGTCCTTGCCCGCGGGCACGGCGATGCCGGGCAGGCCCGCCATGTTCACGGTCACCGTGAAGATGTCGTTGAGATACATCTCGACGGGATCGGCGCCGCCCTTCTCGCCGATACCGAAGGCCGCCGACGGCGTCGCTGGCGTCAGGATCGCGTCGACGCCCCTGGCGAAGCAATCCTCGAAATCCTTCTTGATCAGCGTGCGCACTTTCTGCGCGCGCAGGTAATAGGCGTCGTAATAGCCGGCCGAGAGCACATAGGTGCCGATCATGACGCGGCGGCGCACCTCGGCGCCAAACCCCTCGGCGCGGGTGTTCTCGTACTGCTCGATGATGTTCTTACCCTGCTCGCGCAGGCCGTAGCGAACGCCGTCATAGCGCGCGAGGTTGGACGAGGCCTCCGCCGGGGCCACGATGTAATAGGCCGGCAGCGCGTACTTCGTGTGCGGCAGCGAGACCTCGACGAGCTCGGCGCCGGCCGCCTTCAGCCACGCCGCGCCCTCGCTCCAGAGCTTCTCGATCTCGGCCGGCATGCCGTCGAGACGGTACTCCTTGGGGATGCCGATCTTCATGCCCTTCACGGACTTGCCGATCGCGGCCTCGTAATCCGGCACGGGAATATCGACCGAGGTCGTGTCCTTCGGATCGTGGCCGGCCATCGAGCGCAGCAGCATCGCCGCATCGCGCGTGCTGCGCGCGATCGGGCCTGCCTGGTCGAGCGAGGACGCAAATGCGACGATGCCCCAGCGCGAGCAGCGGCCATAGGTCGGCTTGATGCCGACGGTCGCCGTGAACGCCGCGGGCTGGCGGATCGAGCCGCCGGTGTCGGTCGCGGTCGCGCCCATGCAGAGCAGCGCCGCCACGGCCGAGGCCGAGCCGCCGGACGAGCCGCCCGGCACCAGCGTGGCGTTGGAGCCGTCACGCCGCCAGGGATTGGCGACGGGACCAAAGCACGAGGTCTCGTTCGCCGAGCCCATCGCGAACTCGTCATTGTTGAGCTTGCCGAGCATCACCGCGCCGTCGCGCCAGAGCTGCGAGGTGACGGTGGACTCATAGGTCGGCACGAAATTGCCGAGGATCTTCGAGCACGCCGTGGTGCGCACGCCCTTGGTCGCGAACAGATCCTTGATGCCGAGCGGGATGCCCGCGAGGGGACCGGCATCGCCCTTGGCGATCTTGCCGTCCGCCTCGCGCGCCATGGTGCGCGCCTGGTCCGGCGTCTCCATCACGAAGGCGTTGAGCACGCGCGCGGCTTCGATCGCGGAAAGATGCGCGTCGGTCAGCTCGAGTGACGTGAAAGTCTTGTCGGCGAGACCCTTGCGGGCCTCGGCGAGCGTCAGCGATGTCAAATCGGTCATTTATTGATCGGGCTGCAGAAGAACGGAGACAGGGTCTTGTCGTTGGCCGGGTCGTCTTTTTTGGCGGCCGCATTCGCGGCGGCCTCGAGCTCGTCGAGGACGGCATTGACGGCGACATTGGGATCGGCGGCCTTGCCCTGCCGCTCCATCTTGTCGAGATAATTCATGTAGGCCTGATAGGCCTTCTCATCGTCGCAAAGCATGCACATCGGGCGGCGTCCTGAGACTCTTTAGTTTGACGCGTTTTCTTGACGCGAACCGGCTTCCACTTCGCTCGAAAACGCTATGCAAATTACTCGACGACCTTCGGCACCAGGAAGAAGTCACCTTCGGTCGCGGGCGCATTGGCAACGATATCGTCGGCGATCTCGCCGTCATTGACCACGTCCTGCCGCTTCTTCATCTGCATCGGGGTCACCGAGGTCATCGGCTCCACGCCCTCGACATTGACCTCCGAGAGCTGCTCGACAAAGGCGAGCATGGCGTTGAGCTCGCCCTGCAGATGCGGAACCTCGTCCTCGGAAACCGCAATGCGCGCCAGATGCGCGATGCGGCGGACGGTAGCGGCGTCGACGGACATTATATAAGGCCTCTCACGGCAAAACCTATGTGCCGTATAGCAGAGGCCGGTTTTGCGCCGCAACCGGCGCCTTCCCCTTACCCAGCCAGCGCTTTCATGCGGGCCAGCGCCGATTTGGCAAAATCCCGGGTCAATTCGGCCGCGGGGACCTCGCGGCCGAGGGCCACAGCCTGGCCGGCCCAGAGATTGGTGAAATCCACCCTGCCCTGCTTTTCGGCAGCCGTCTTCAGCGGCCCCAGCGCGGTCGCGGCATGGGGGAACGGCGGCGCATCCGGCGAGATCGGGCCGGCCTCGCGCATCAGGCGGTTCTGGACACCGCGCGCCGGGCGGCCGGTCATGACATTGGTGATGACGGTGGAATCGTCCCGCGCCTCGGCGAGCGCCTTGCGGCCGCCGGCGCTGACCTTGGACTCCGGACAGCGCAGATAGGCGCTGCCAATCTGCACGCCGGAGGCGCCGAGCGCGAAGGCGGCGGCGATGCCGCGCCCGTCGGCGATGCCGCCGGCCGCGATCACAGGCACTTTCACGGCATCCGCGACCTGCGGCACCAGCGCAAAGGTGCCGGGCTGCTCGGAGATCTTGTCGGTCAGGAACATGCCGCGATGGCCGCCGGCCTCGGCGCCTTGCGCGATGACCGCATCGACGCCGCGCTGCTCCAGCCAGACCGCTTCCTTGACCGTCGTCGCCGACGAGATGACGAAGCAGCCGGCTGCCTTGACGCGCTTGAGCAGCGCCGGATCCGGCAAGCCGAAATGGAAGCTGACGACTTCCGGCTTCAGCTCCTCGACCACCTCGCAGAATGCCGCATCGAACGGCGCGCGGTTGGCGGCGTTGATCGGCGCCGCGGGATCGAGACCATGCTCGGTGTAATAGCCCGTGAGCCGCTGCTTCCAGCGCGCTTCCGCCTCGGCCGTGAGATCGACCGGCGTGTGGCAGAAGAAGTTCATGTTGACCGGCGCCTTCACGCGCTGGCGAATGATGTGGACCTGCTCGCGCGCCTTCTCCGGCGACAGCATCGCACTCGGCAGCGAGCCGAGCCCGCCGCCCTCCGCCACGGCGATCACCAGCTCCGCATCCATCACGCCGGCCATCGGCGCCAGCACGATCGGGAATTCGGTCTTGAAGAGGTCGATCAGTCGACGGTCAGGCCACATGGTTGTTCTCTCGCAGTTCAGGCGGACACGATGGAATTGCGACGGCCGGCCAAAAGTTGCTCGGCTTCGGCCGCGATGCGTTCGACGATCTCGGCGGCGGGTGGAATATCATGGATCAGGCTGATCGCCTCGCCGGCGATCACAGCCGCAATATCAAAATTGCCGGCGGCCTTTGCGGCGTCATACTCCGCCGCGACTGCGGCAACATTCTGCATCAGCTCGACCTCGCGGCCGATCCAGCGCCTGGCGTGGTCGTTGACCAGACACCTTCCCGTGAAGGGCGCCGGCCAGACATTGTTGCGGGAGAGATCAAAGATGATGCCGCGCACGGTCGAGCCAGCGTTCGCCGCGCAGATGCGCCGCTTGGCCTCCTCCGCGCCGTCGGCCTCCTGGCTCGCATAGAAGCGCGTGCCGAGCAGCACGCCGCTCGCACCGAGCATCATCATGGCGGCGAGCCCGCGTCCGTCGGCGATGCCCCCGGCCGCAACGACAGGCACGCGGCCCGCGGCGAGATCGACGATGGCAGGCACGAGATCGACAGTGGTGCGCGAGGCGCCGTGACCGCCCGCCTCCGTGCCCTGCGCGATCAGGATGTCGGCGCCGGCATCGAGCGCCTGCCGCGCCATCGCCTCGTCCTGCACCTGGCAGATCAGACGTGCGCTTGATGATTTGATCTTTGGTGCGAACGGCGCGGGATCACCGAACGACAGTATGATCGCGGACGGTTTTGCGGCGAGAGCCACGTCGAGAAGCTCGGGCCGTTTGGCGAGGCTCCAGGTGATGAAGCCGATCCCGAACGGCGCCGACAGGGCGCCAAGCTTCGCCGTCTCCTGCTCGAGCCACGCCTGCTCGCCATAGCCGCCGCCGAGAATGCCGAAACCGCCGGCATGGCTCACGGCCGTCACCAGCCGGCTGCCCGCGACGATATCCATCGGCGCCAGCAGGACGGGATGCGTGATCCCCAGCAGCGTGGTCAGCGATGTCGCAACCGGCATAACACCTCCCTGATCATGGCACCTCCCTGATCTGGACAGCCAGACTAGGCGCGACTAGCATTCTCGAAAAATGAATTGTTGCGAACGCTGCCATCACAAAAGCGAAACGACGCCATGGAACTGAGCGACATCCAGACCTTCGCCGCCGTCGCCCGCACCGGCGGCATCACCCGGGCCGCGGAAGAGCTGAACACCGTGCAGTCCAATGTCACCCAGCGCGTGAAGGCGCTGGAGGCGGAGATCGGCACGCCGCTGTTCGAACGTCACAGCCGCGGCATGACGCTGACGGGCGCCGGCAAGCGTCTCCTCCCCTACGCGCAGCGAATGGCCGCGCTGTCGCGCGAGGCCGTGCTCGCCGCGCGCGATGATGGCGAACCGAAGGGACCGCTGGCGATCGGCTCGATGGAGACGACGGCGGCCGTCCGGTTGCCGCCGCTGCTCGCCGATTTCCATCGCCGCTTCCCGGCCGTGCGCCTCTCCTTGCGCACCGCGACCACGGCCGATCTCGTCGCCGGCGTGCTCGAAGGCACGCTTGACGGCGCGTTCGTCGCAGGTCCCATCGCACATGCCGATCTTGCCGCGACCAGCGCCTTCCGCGAGGAGCTGGTGCTGGTCAGCGCGCGGCGCTGGAGCTCGCTTGCCGAGCTGCGTGCCGGCACGCCGGAGTCCGGCCCGACCGCACTGGTGTTCCGCACCGGCTGCACCTATCGCCAGCGGCTCGAACAGGTCTTCGTCGAGTTCGGCTGGCCGTCTGCCGCGCGCTTCGAACTCGGCACGCTCGACGGCATGATCGGCTGCGTCGCCGCCGACATGGGCGTGACGCTGCTGCCGCGTGCCGTGGTCGAGCGCAGCGCAATGACCGGCAGCGTATCGATCCACACGCTGAGCCCCTCGCACGCACGCGTCGAAACGCTCTTCATCCAGCGCAGCGCCGGACACCAATACAGCGCGCTGCAAGGTTTCATCTCCTGCCTGAAGAAAGACGACGACGTCATCGCGGCCTGACGCAACGCAGCGTTCCACGCCACGAAATTCGTCACAAAACTATCGCGCTGATTGAATCTGCGCTGCGTTCAGCCGCCGCAGCGCAGCACATCGAAAAGCTTTGAAGGTCGTCACTCTTCTACGTTAGGATGAGTGACTGGCCAGCGCGAAACCATAACGAACACAAACATCGGCAAAAACATCGGGAGGACTATCGATGCGCAATACGCTCGTGTTGTGCTGCGTCGCCGCGTTGTCGGCGATCTCTGGAACTGCAAGCGCACAGGACTGGACCAAATCGAAATGGGGACCGAACGACGAGATCGGTGCCGCCAACTACATGACGCCGGAGCTGGTGGTGAAGGCTGCTTCACTGGTCAAGACCGGCAAAACCTACGCCCTCGGCATTCCCGTCACGCCGCAGACGCCCGCTTATCCGCCGCGCACCTTCAAGATCACCGTGGTGCAGCCCGGACAGGCCGGCAGCCCCGGCCTCGGGCCCAACAAGGCCACCTACAATGACGACATCCTCGACACCTGGGTCGGCATCGGCAGCCAGCTCGACGGTCTCGGCCATCTCGGCGTCGAGCACGTCTATTACAACGGCAACAAGCTCGCCGATTTCGCCGATCCAAACGGATTGAAGAAGCTCGGCATCGAGAAGGTGCCGCCGATGGTCACGCGCGGCGTGCTGCTCGACATGGCGGCCTATTTCAAGACCGACATCGTGAAGGAAGGCACCGCCTTCAACGTCAAGGAGATCGAGGAAGCGGCCAAGGCGCAGAACGTCGAGATCCGCCAGGGCGACGTCGTCA
This sequence comes from Bradyrhizobium sp., assembly GCF_035935975.1. Classification (GTDB taxonomy): domain Bacteria; phylum Pseudomonadota; class Alphaproteobacteria; order Rhizobiales; family Xanthobacteraceae; genus Bradyrhizobium. The sequence continues at coordinate 79,854 of NZ_DASYWN010000033.1, read as the reverse complement.
TCTTCCACACCGGCTGGCTCAGCCTGATCGGCAAGGACGACAAGCGCTACTCGGCCGGCGAGCCCGGGCTCGGCGTCGAAGGCGCGAAGTACCTCACCGGCAAGGGCGTCGTCGCGATCGGCGCCGACACCTGGGCGCTCGAGGTGCTGCCGTTCGAGTCCAAGAACGTGTTCGAGGTGCACCAGATCCTGCTCGCGATGAACGGGACCTACATCCTCGAGAACATGGACACCGCCGCGCTCGCCCGGGACAAGGGCTACGAATTCCTGTTCGTGCTGGGGCAGCCGCGCTGGACCGGCGGCGTGCAGGCGATGATCAACCCGATCGCGATCCGCTGAGCCCGATCGCGACCCGCTGATCTCAAGACTTGGGCGAGGAGCCGCTTGCCGGCGGCCCCTCGCCCGATCCCTCCGTCATCGCGGCCTGAGATGCCACCGCCGCAGCGCAACCAAGGCCCAGATCGCCTCGACGAGGCCGAACGGCCAGGCGCCTTGCAGAAAGCCATAGGCCGAGCCGAGCGCGCAGGACATTGCGAACAGCAGCACGAACCAGTGGCTGCGGTCTTCCAGGGCATAGCAGACCAGCATCGCCGTCACGGCAAACAGGCCGAATAGTGTCAGCGCATCCATGTTCCGGGTTCACTCCGCAGCGCAACGCATGATATGCGCTAAATCCATGCCGGCTCTTATCCTGCCTCTCGTCGATGCTGCAACCCACTGGCCCGAACGCGGTGCGCTGGTCGGGCTTGATTTGGGCACCAAGACCATCGGTGTCGCCGTGTCCGACCCCGACCGGCGGCTTGCGACCGGCGTCGAGACGATCCAGCGCAAGCAGTTCAAGCATGACGCCGCCCGGCTGCTCGCGATCGCCGCCGAGCGCAAGGCGGCCGGCTTCGTGCTCGGCCTGCCCATCAACATGGACGGCAGCGAGGGCCCCCGCGCGCAATCCACCCGCGCCTTCGCCCGCAATCTTGCCAACCTGACCGCGCTCCCGATCGGCCTCTGGGACGAGCGCCTCTCGACCGCCGCGGTCGAGCGCGAGCTGATCGGCATGGACGTCAGCCGCGCCAAGCGCGCCGAGGTGATCGACGAGCACGCCGCGATCTTCATCCTGCAAGGCGCGCTCGACCGCCTCGCCAATCTGCGCGCCAGCCCGGGGGCCGGCTGATCCATGGCCGTCGTGATCGCGGCGCTGCTGCCGGTCTTCATCCTCATTGTGCTCGGCGTGGTGCTCCGGCACAGCCTGATGCGCCTCGACACCCAGTGGCACGGGCTGGAGCGGCTGACCTATTTCGTGCTGTTTCCGATGCTGCTGATCCAGACGCTGGTGAAGGCCGACCTCTCAAAAGTGCCGGTCGCCGGCGTCGGCGGTGCGCTGCTGCTGTCGGCGCTGGCGATGTCGCTGCTCTGCCTGGCGCTCCGCCCGGCCCTGTCGCGGCTCGATATCGACGGCCCCGCCTTCACCTCGATCTTCCAGGGCGCAACGCGCTGGCAGACTTACGTGGCGCTCTCGGTGTCCGCCAATCTGTACGGCGACGTCGGACTGGCGCTGGCCTCCGTGGCGATGGTCGCGATCATTCCGCTGGTCAACGTGTTCAGCGTCGCCGTGCTCGCGCAATATGCCTCACCCGAGAAGCAGTCCGCGCGCGCCATCGTCATGACGGTGATCCGTAATCCCCTGATCTGGGCCTGCGTCATCGGCCTCGTCATCAACGTCATTCATCTGCCGCTGCCAAGGATCTGGCACGAGGTCGCCGATGCGCTCGGCCGCTCCTCGCTTGCGATCGGCCTGCTCGTCACCGGCGCCGGCCTGCAGCTCAAGGGCCTGTTCCGCCCGAGCACGGGGGCGGCGATCGGCGTCGCGTTCAAGCTGGCGCTGATGCCGGTGCTCGCGGTCGCGCTGGCCGTCTGGTTCGGGCTGTCGGGCACCAACCTTGCGATCGTCGCGATCTGCGCGGCAGTGCCGACCTCGCCCAGCGCCTATGTGCTGGCCCGCCAGATGGGCGGCGATGCCCCGCTGCTGGCGCAGATCATCACGCTGCAGACGATTTTGGCGGCGATCACCATGCCGATCGCGATCGCGCTGGTGGCCTAGGGCTCGTCGTAGGGGCGCACCTCTCTCGCCACGTCGTTGCGAGGAGCCCTTGCGACGAAGCAATCCAGACTGCCTCCTAGCTTCCCAGCCACATCGTCAGCACCACCGCGGTCAGATTGTTCAGCGCGTGCAGGATGGTGGTGAGCCAGAGCGAGTTGGCGCGGTGGCGCATATAGCCGAACCACAAGCCGATGGTGAAGACCTCGGCGAGGAAGTAGATGTCGTATTGCAGGTGGACGACAGTCCACACCAGCGACGACAGCAGGATCGCGCCGGGCACGCGCAGGAAGCTCGCCGACCAGCCGCGAAACAGGAAGCCGCGTGCCAGAACCTCTTCCGACATCGGCGCGGCCACGCTGAAGGCGAACAGCAGCAGGAACGCCGCGCCCTTGTCGCGGCCCGATTTCAAGAGGTCGGTCATGAAGCCGGGCGTCGCCTCGCGGCCGAGCGCGCGCGACATCGTCTCCCAGGCCAGCACCAGCAGGATCAGGCCGACGGCGCCGAACAGGAGCTGCTTCCAGGTCGGCCAATACAGCGCGAGATAATCGACGAAGGAGGCCTTCTTGATGCGGATGGCCAGCCAGACCGCGGCGACCGTCGTCGGCAGGCCCATGATCACCGACAGCGCCAGCGCCTGGGGCTCGTGGCCGACGAGCTCGACCGAGCTGAGGTTTGCGGGAAGACCACGCAGCAGCACCAGCAGAACGACGGCGCCGACCTGCCCGACGAACATCGCGAAAAAGATGAAAATGCCCCACAGCGCCGTGCCCCAGAACTTCCAGACGCGCGGCGGCGCCGGCGTCACGATCAGCGGCGGATGGTCGGGATTGAGGGAGTCCATCAGAAGGCTTTCGTTGGGAAGGCTCACGGCAGCGCCCGCTCCAGCAGCGCGCGCACGTCGGCGCTGTCCAGCTCCACCGCGCCATACATGCTGGCGCGATCGGCGGCGAGGCGCGTCGTGGCAAACAGTTCGGCCTGGTGCGGCGAGACGCCGTTGAGAGCCGCGGCGGCGGCGAGCAGCGCCAGCTTCTCGACCGCGAGGCGTGCGACCCGCTCACCGTCGGCGCGGCGGAAGGTCTGTCCGATGAAGGCAACCGCCTCGCTCGCGCCGGGCAGCCCCTTCGTCTCGGCCGCCAGTGCTTGCAGCACCGACATCGCCGCCTCCGGTTCGCGCGAGAGCGCGCGGAGCACGTCGAGACACATCACATTGCCCGAACCTTCCCAGATCGCGTTGACCGGCGACTCCCGGTAGTGGCGCGCCAAAATGCCGTCCTCGACATAGCCGTTGCCGCCGAGGCACTCCATCGCCTCGTAGAGGAACGGCGGCGCGCTCTTGCAGGTCCAGTATTTGATCGCCGGCGTCAGCAGCCGCATATAGGCGGCCTCCGCCGCATCGTGCGGGGTGCGGTCGAAGGCGCGGCAGAGCCGCATCACCAGCGCGGTGCTCGCCTCCACATGCAGGGCCATGTCGGAGAGCACGGCCTGCATCAGCGGCTGATCGGCAAGATGCTTCTGGAACACGCTGCGGTGCCGGGCGTGATGCAGCGCATGCGCCAGCCCTGAGCGCATCAACCCGACCGAGGCGATCGCGCAATCCTGCCGCGTCAGCTGCACCATCTGGATGATGGTGCGGATGCCCTTGCCCTCCTCGCCGACGCGCTCGGCATAGGCGCCGACGAACTCGACCTCGGAGGACGCATTGGAGCGGTTGCCGAGCTTGTCCTTCAGCCGCTGGAACTGGATCGCATTGACGGAACCATCCGGCGCAAAGCGCGGCATGAAGAAACAGGTCAGCCCCTCATCGGCCTGCGCCAGCACGAGGAACGCATCGCACATCGGCGCCGACATGAACCATTTGTGGCCGGTGATGCGATAGGCGCTGCCGTTACGCGCCGCGCGCGTCATGTTGGCGCGCACGTCGGTGCCGCCCTGCTTCTCGGTCATGCCCATGCCGAGCGTCATGCCGCGCTTCTCCGGCCACGGCGCAAAGGTGGGATCGTAGCTCTTCGTCGACAGCACCGGCATCACGCGTGCGAGCAGGTCGGGCCGCATTGCCAGTGCGCCGACGGAGGCGCGCGTCATCGTGATCGGGCAGAGATGGCCGGTCTCGACCTGCGAGGCCATGTAGAATTTTGCCGCGCGAATGACTTCGGCGGCATGGCCGGCCGGCTTGCCGTCCGCCGTCCACGTCGAATTATGCACGCCGGCATGCGCGCTGTGCGCCATCAGCTCGTGATAGGCCGGGTGAAACTCGACCTGGTCGCGGCGGTTTCCTTTCGCATCGAAGGTGCGCAGCTTCGGCGTGTTCTCGTTCGCAAGGCGCCCGCGATCGGCCATCGCCGCCGAGCCCCAATGCTTGCCGAACTCGGAGAGCTCCCGCTCCGCCGCCGCACCGCCATTGGCCTTCACGGCATCGACCAGCGGCCGGTCCATTGTGAAGAGATCGACCTCCTCGAAAGGCGGCGACTGGTTGAAGACCTCGTGGGTCGCAAAGCTGGGCTGGGTCATCTTGCGTCCTCGGCGCGGAATCAGTTCCGCCGCGGCTGGATCGGGAAATCATAGGCCGCCCCGCCCACCCCCGGCAGGGAAAAATGCCACCACTCTTTCGAATAGTTCACAAAGCCTTGCCTTGCCATCGCAGCCACCAGCCGCTTGCGCCAGCCGCGCTGCTCCGGATTGATCGACGGTGCTGCGGTATGCCCTCTCATGTCGGTGCAATCATAGCCGGTGCCCATATCGACACTGCCTTCCGGCAGCCGCGCCTCGACCGGCGCCGTGCAGTCGGCATAGGTCTTTGACGGATCGATTCTGGCGGAATTATCGGCCTTGAGATCGACCAGCGTGAGGTCGAGTGCCGCACCCGTCGAATGCTGCGAGCGGCTCGCGATGTAGCCGAGGCGAAACAGCTCGGTCTTCGGGATTTTTGGATTGTAGCGCCGCTCGGCGGCGGTCTCGCGGCCGTTCTGCGACCACTTCACCATGTCGAGCGAAGCCCGCGCCGGACGGTAGCAGTCGAACATTTTTAGCGAGAGATTTTGCGTAGCAAGTTCCTGCTGGACAGCCTTCAGCCGCAGGCCCACCTCCCGCTTCACCACGCATTCGCCGGCGTTATAACCGGCGAGCGGACGGCCGACGAAATTGTTCGCCGTCGCGTAGCGGATGTCCTGGATGATGCTGGGATCGATCTCGCGCAGATAGACGAAGTCGCCGGGAAGCGATTGGGCGTGGGCTGCACTGACGATTGCGATGCCCAACAACGCTGTAAGAATTGTCTTCAACTTATACTCCCACATCGTCATGCCCGGGCTTGTCCCAGGCATCCACGATCTTCTATCGCATTTGACAAAAATGGACGTGGATGGCCGGGACAAGCCCGGCCATGACGGCGGCTCTCATGACGGGCCGCGCCGCGGCTGCAATTCCGACAGATCAGGGGATAACTCTGCTCCCGCCGATTGGCCCTTGCCCCACCCCCCATCCACGCCTATAGCTCTGCTTTTAATGACATCGAAATCGACCTTCGTCCTCGGCCACCGGCATTTGCTGGGCATCGAGGGCCTTTCCGCGGCCGACATCACCGGCCTGCTCGACCTGTCCGAAGAATATGTCGAGCTCAACCGCCAGGTTGACAAGAAGCGCACCGTCCTGCGTGGACGGACGCAAGTAAACCTCTTCTTCGAGGCCTCGACCCGGACCCAGTCCTCGTTCGAGCTCGCCGGCAAGCGCCTCGGCGCGGACGTCATGAACATGTCGGTCGCCTCCTCGTCCATCAAGAAGGGCGAGACGCTGATCGACACCGCGATGACGCTCAACGCGATGCATCCGGACATCCTGGTGATGCGCCATCACGCCTCCGGCGCGGTGGAACTGCTGGCCCGCAAGGTTGACGGTTCCGTGATCAATGCCGGCGACGGCGCGCATGAGCATCCGACCCAGGCACTGCTCGACGCGCTCACCATCCGCCGCAACAAGGGCCGCATCGAGGGGCTCGTCGTTGCGATCTGCGGCGACGTGCTGCATTCGCGCGTCGCCCGCTCCAACATCATCCTGCTCAACACCATGGGCGCCCGCGTCCGTGTCGTCGGTCCCTCCACGCTGCTGCCGCCCGGCATCGAGCGGATGGGCGTCGAGGTTGCGCGCGACATGCGCGAGGGTCTCAACGGCGCCGACATCGTCATGATGCTGCGGCTGCAGCGCGAGCGCATGAACGGCTCCTTCGTGCCGTCATCCTCGGAATACTTCAACTATTTCGGGCTCGACCAGAAGAAGCTCGCTTACGCCAAGCCGGATGCGCTCGTGATGCATCCAGGTCCCATGAACCGCGGCGTCGAGATCGACACCGCGGTCGCCGACGGCGCGCAGTCCCTGATCCGCGAACAGGTGGAGATGGGCGTCGCCGTGCGCATGGCGGTGCTGGAAGCGCTCGCCCGTAACCTGCCGAACGCGTGATGCCGATGCTGACCGACCGCAGACCGATCCTGCTCGCCAACGCCCGCGTCGTCGATCCCTCCCGGGATTTCGACGGCGTCGGCGACGTCCTGATTGCCGACGGCACCATCCGCGAGACCCGCCGCGGCATTGGCGCTGCCGGCGTCCCTGAAGGCACCGACATCGTCAACTGCTCCGGCAAGGTCGTCGCGCCCGGCCTGATCGACATGCGCGCCTTCGTCGGCGAGCCCGGCTTCAGCCACCGCGAGACCTTTGCCTCCGCGAGCCAGGCCGCCGCGACCGGCGGCATCACCACCATCATCTGCCAGCCCGACACGTCTCCGGTGATCGATAACTCGGCGACCGTCGACTTCGTGATGCGCCGTGCCCGCGACACCGCGATCGTCAACATTCAGCCGATGGCCGCGCTCACCAAGGGCATGCGCGGCGAGGAGATGACCGAGTTCGGCCTGCTCAAGGCCGCGGGCGCCGTCGCCTTCACCGATAGCGACAAGAGCGTCACCAACGCCCAGGTGATGCGCCGAGCGCTGACCTACGCGCGCGATTTCGACGCGCTGATCGTGCACTACACAGAGGACCCCGATCTCGTCGGCGAAGGCGTGATGAACGAGGGCGAGTTCGCCTCGCGGCTCGGCCTGATGGGCATCCCGAACGCCGCCGAGGCCGTGATCCTCGAACGCGACATGCGCCTCGTCGCGCTGACCGGCGGCCGCTATCACGCGGCCTCGCTCTCCTGCATCGACTCGCTCGACATCCTCAAGCGCGCCCGCGACGCCGGGCTCGCCGTCAGCGCCTCGGTCTCGATCAACCATCTCGCGCTGAACGAGAACGACATCGGTCCCTACCGGACGTTCCTGAAGCTGTCGCCGCCGCTGCGCACCGAGGACGACCGCCGCGCGCTGGTCGCCGCCGTCGCCTCCGGCCTCGTCGACGTCATCATGTCCGATCACAATCCGCAGGACGTCGAGGGCAAGCGCCTGCCGTTCGCGGAAGCCGCCCCCGGCGCCGTCGGGCTCGAGACCATGCTGCCGGCAGGCCTGCGGCTGGTCCACAATGGCGAGCTCGAGCTGACGACGCTGATCCGGGCGATGTCGACCCGGCCGGCGGAACTGCTCGGCCTGCCGGGCGGAACCCTGCGCGCGGGCAGCCCGGCCGACGTCATCGTGATCGACCCCGACGTGCCCTGGGTGGTCGATCCCGCCGAACTCAAATCGCCCTGCAAGAACACCCCGTTCGACGAGGCCCGCTTTACAGGCCGCGTGGTGCGGACCATTGTCGGCGGACGCACGGTCTACGAACATGTCTGACGGGCGAATTCATGCGTGGCGTCTCGGTTCGACATGGAGATGCAACCATGGGGCTTGAAGCCTTCCTGCCGGTGGCCTTCGTCATCGGCTATCTGCTCGGCTCGATTCCGTTCGGGCTGGTCCTGACCAAACTCGCCGGCACGCAGGATCTGCGCTCGATCGGCTCCGGCAATATCGGCGCCACCAACGTGCTGCGCACCGGCCGCAAGGGCCTTGCCGCGGCAACCCTGCTGCTCGATGCACTCAAGGGCACCGCGGCAGTGGTGATATCAGGCTATCTCGCAGGTCCCAACGCCGCGATGCTGGCCGGCCTCGGCGCGTTCCTCGGCCACCTCTTCCCCGTCTGGCTCAAGTTCCGCGGCGGCAAGGGCGTTGCGGTCTATATCGGCATCATGCTCGGCCTGTTCTGGCCCGGCGCGGTGGTGTTCTGCCTGATCTGGCTCGCGACCGCCTTCACCACCCGCTACTCCTCGCTCTCGGCGCTGGTGGCGGCCTTCATCACGCCGCTGTTCCTGTGGTGGTTCGGCCAGCTCGCGCTCGCAGCCTTGGGCGCGGTGCTGACCATGCTGCTGTTCTACATGCATCGCGAGAACATCAAGCGATTGCAATCTGGAAAAGAAGGCCGGATCGGCGAGAAGGCCTAAGTAGCGTTTTCGAGCGAAGTGGGTACCGGTTCGCGTCAAGAAAACGCGTCAAAACAAAATCTGAAGCCGGAAAAAGTACGGATACCGCCGCAGGGCCACCGCATTATATGCCAAATCCTGTTCGCAACTCTCGGCCGACTTACGGCAGGCAGTGGCGGACGGGTTCCATGCCTGTCATCCTGACACAGGAAATGGCGTTACGCGGTTGCTCAGAATGAGCGAGAAGATTGTCGGCACGCATATCAACGGTGGTTCGCAAGGTGCGACGCGCACCGCTGCAAGCCGCCTGCTCCTGACGACCAACATCTGGTCCGATGCGCCCTTGCCTGCGCCAGAACCCGCTCCGGTCTTGCCGACAGCGCCGCCGCCTGCTCCTGTCGCGCCAGCTGCGCGCGTGGTCGCAGCCAAAGCAGCGCCAGTCGCGCCTGTACCGACACGTCCCGACCAATGGCCACCACAAAAACTCTCGCTGGCCCTCCAGGGCGGCGGCACCTTTGCCGCCTTCACCTGGGGCGTGCTGGAGCGGCTGCTGGAACAGCCTGATATCGAATTCGACACGATCAGCGGCGCCAGCGCCGGCGCCATCAACGCGCTGCTGCTGGCGTCCGGCCTCGCCGAAGGCGGCCGCGAAGTCGCGCGCGCGCGGCTGAACCGGTTCTGGGTCCGCCTGATGCACGAGGCCTCGTTCCGCTCGCTGATGCTGGTCGGCGGCTTCTCGCCGTCGGGAAGCTCGGTCGCGTTCGGGCCGACGCTGCGCTCCGGCCAGTTCGATCCGTTCGATCTCGATCCGCTGAGGCAGGCGCTGTCGCGCGACATCAACTTTACGACGCTGCGCGATGCGACCTGCCCGAAACTGCTGATTGCGGCGACACGCATTCGCGACGGCCGGCAGCAGATTTTCCGCAACGACGCCATCACTGCCGACGTCGCGCTGGCCTCGACCTGTCCGCCCCTGGTGCACTGCGCCGTCGAGATCGACGGCGAGGCCTATTGGGACGGCGGTTTTGGCGGCAACCCGCCGCTCGTGAAGCTGGTGCAGGAATCGACCACGTCCGATCTCCTCCTCGTCCAGATCACGCCGGCGCGCGACAGCTACGTGCCGATCACGCTTGCCGCGATCGACCGCCGGCTCGACCAGATCGCCGCCAATGCCGCGCTCAACGCCGAAATCGCTGCGATCGAATGGGCGCAATCAAACGCAGCATCATCGCCGCGGCTGTCCAGGATCGCTGCGGAGGACTCCGTTGACGGGCTGGCGCAGCGCTCCTCGACCGATCTCGGCCGCGGCTTCATCCGCCTCCTGCACCGCAGCGGCCGCGAAGCCGCCGAGCGCTGGCTCGGCCAGAGCGCGACAGGCGCCGAGGCCCAGCGCGCCTTGGCCGCCGCCGAACCGGCGCTAGCCTGATTTCGCCAGCGCATCCTCCAGGAACCACGCTGCCGCCAGCGCGCCGGGATCGTTGCCGAAGCGTGCGATCACCTGCACGCCGATCGGCAGGCCGCCGACCTTCATCACCGGCACGTTGACGCAAGGATTGCCCATCAGCGTCCACAGCCGGTTGTAGCGGGGCGAGCCGGTCGAGGCGAGCTCCTTGGCCGGCGCAGTGCCCGGCGCGGAATAGGTCAGCAGCACGTCGAACCCTTCGAACACCTCGTTGAGCTCGCGGCGGCCGCGGCGGGCGATCCGGCGGGCGTCGTCGTATTCCTTCGGCGTCAGTCCGACGGTGGCGTCGAGACTCTCGCGAAGCATCGGCGCGATCTCGTCGTGATGCTCCGAAAACTCCCAGGCCAGCGCGCGATGCGCCTCGAAATCCTGGATGACGGGATGGATGCGCCAGGCCTCCTGCACCGCTTCGGGCAGGTCGATGACCTGCACGCTGGCACCGGCCTTCTCCGCCGCCTTGATCGCGGCTTGCAGGCCCTCTTCCGCCGCAGGCTCCACGGCCTCGGCAAACTCCTGCCGGACCACGCCGATGCGCGGCGCCTTCGCCGGGACGATGCCGTCGAATTCGGTACGCCCGGTGATCGCCAGCAGCCCGCGCGCGAGATCCTCGGCGCGAGCGCCGAACAGGCCGACCGTGTCGAGCGCCCAGGAATAGCATTTGACGCCGATGGTCGGCAGCATCCGGAACGACGGTTTGATCGCGGCAGCTCCGCAATAGGCCGCCGGGCGGATCACCGAGCCGCCGGTCTGCGTTCCCAGCGCCAGGGGGATCATGCCGGCGCCGACGGCGGCCGCCGAACCAGAGGACGAGCCACCCGGCGTATGGCCGAGATTGTGCGGATTGAGCGTTGCGGTCGGATCGCGCGAGGCGAACGCCGTGGTCGTGGTCTTGCCGATGATGGTGGCGCCTGCCCGCTTCAGCATCATCACGATGGGCGCATCCGAGCGCGGCTGCCAGCCGCGATAGATCTCCGAGCCCATCTCGGTCGGCATGTTGGCGGTGTCGATGATGTCCTTGATCCCGACCGCGATGCCCCGCAGCGGCCCGCTGCCTTGCGCCTTCGCAGCTTTGTCGTGGCGGACGAAGGCGCGGACGTCCTTCTCCTTGGCCTCGATCGCCGCGTGCGACTGGGCGATGGCGTCATCGGGCGAAAGCTCCCCCGCTTCGATGCGGCGCTGGAGGTCGGCAAGTGAGATCATGGCAATACCCTTCTTATTGCCATCGCTTTTAGCATCGCGACGAGGTCGCGCAAGCGCACATGGACGGATCAATCCATGCGTGGAGTCGAGCGAGACAGCACGGATCGAATGAATGCGTCGAGCCCTTCAAGCCGGGCGTCTCGACCGAAGCCGTCGCCTCGGCGCTTGATTCATAGGTCAAAAATGGAAACGGTGACTTTCGACCATTTCTATTTATGTCGCGATCGGAAGGCGCGATGTTGAGGTCACAACGAAAGCCCACGACGCTCACTTTCAACCAGACGGCAGACGCGTCGAACCTCAACCAAGCACAGGAGCGACTACCATGGATACGACCCGTTATGCTTCTCTCGTTGGCCGGCTGATGATCGGCCTCCCCTTCGCAATGAGCGGCTTCGGCAAGCTCACCGCCTATGGTGCGACCACTGCCTACATCGCCTCTGCGGGATTACCGGTGCCGCCGGTGGCTTATGCGATCGCAGTTCTCGTCGAGCTCGGTGGCGGTCTCTTGCTGATCGCAGGCTATCAGGCCCGCTCGGTCGCGTTGGCGCTCGCCATCTTCTCGGTGGCTGCCGCAGTCTCGTTCCACAACAACTTTGCCGACCAGAATCAGATGATCCATTTCCTCAAGAACGTGATGATGGCGGGCGGACTGCTTCAGATCTTTGCCTTCGGCGCCGGTGCGCTCAGCCTTGACGCTCGCCTCTCGCGTGGCGGCGTCGGCGTCATTCAAGCGGCGCACGCACGTTGAGCGGACGAGTTCGCGGAAGACCCGCCGACCGCGGCGGGTCTTCCGGTTGCGCTTTTGACTGAGATCGAGCGCGCCCTGTTGCCCACGCCCTCAGGTTGTTCCATGCTGCGCCCACAAGGAGACGCCCGTGGACGCCATCCGAGCGAGGAGACCGCCACTTGGAGGACTAGGCCTCAAAACGGTGATTGCGATGGTAGTCCAAAAATCTCCTTCGTCGTCTGTCAGGCCTCGCGCGGAGCGACTTAGGCAAGCGAAAATACATTCGGTCCTTGGCGCTGATCTGACTCGACAAAAGCATTTTCCCGTCGTCATCGAACGTAAGTAGGCCTTTGTCAAAGAGCGCGTCTAGGTGGGCGCTGAGTAAGAGCCCGTTTTGTGAATCTAGCCGCTCCGCGTCCGTCGACGCCTCCCACGGCTTTATATGTGAAGCCCTGAGCATCTGTAAGAGGCTGCATCCGGTGACCGCACATGAGCCATCCCATTCACGCTCCAGCGCGGCGCGGAAGCGTCCTTGCCCCAGACGCGCGTCGATCAAAGCTTCAGTCGTGGTAGGCACGCTCTCGGCTTTCGCTTCTCCGGCGCTCAGTCGTTCGACCAACTGCTCCAGGCCGTGTATCGCTGCGGCGTCATTCAACGGGCTAAATCCGTTGGCAAAAGATCGCTGTTGCGCAAGTAGCGCTCTAAACCACGGGAAAGTAGATACGATGGCCGGAGTTCGCGCTCCCTCGATTTTGAACGTTATCGTCGCTTCTCCGTCGGCATCGCGGAAGACATTTGTGATCGTCCCATGACTCGCTAGACGATAGACCTTGGGTGAACCTCTTCCTTCAAAGGCCCAAAGATATTGCCCTTGCAGTGTCTCCGCCCGGTAGTTCTTGCTGGTGACGAACGTACCATGGCTCCCCTTTGGCTCGTATGACCCACGCTTGTCCGTGTTGTGATACGCCAAGAAATGTCGCTGCACCTTTAGGACAGTCAATTGCCGAAGACGCGATTCTACTAGAGACCACGGAATGACAGCGCGGACGGCAGCGGCAGCGGCCTGTTTTGAATGAGGTTCACGTCGGCTGACCCTTAAGGCTTTTTGTAACAGGGCAATCTCGACGCCGCTTGCTTCGGCAAGCCAGATAATACTCTCAGCGCTATTCAGTTTGTTAAAAATGAACTGGGCGCTGCGGTTTGGATTCTGCCGACCATAAAACCCGGGTCCATCGTATTCGGCCAGCCAGCCAAGCCAAAATTGCTTGCGAGGCGCGGGAAGTATCGTTGTCCGGTTTGGGAGGTTTCGGATTGCCTCGATCAATTCATCTCGGGATTGCATCAGCTCAACCGCACACTAAGCATGAAAGCCAATTGATTGCCGGCCACCACAACGATCTCCCTTAATTTGATCCCATGGTTCAACCTCAGCGAATACTGAATCTGCGCCAACACTACCTGCTCGAGTTCCAAAGTCGCAACACGCGCGAGAACATTTGTTGCCCAGAGCGAGCCTCGTTTCAGCGCTTGGCGGTGATCCTGGCGCGACAAGGCGCGGCTCCTATTCCTCCTCCGCTTAGCGCTGGAAAACGAAAACAAGCGCACGAGGCTGTTGCCCACGCCCTCAGGTTGTTCCATCCTGCGCCCACAAGGAGACACCTGTGGACGCCATCACCGAAAGCGTGGAGTTGACCGAGGCCGAGCGGGTCGACCGCCTGCGGTTGATCCGCTCCGACAATGTCGGGCCGCGCACCTTCCGCTCGCTGGTCGATCACTTCGGCACCGCGCGTGCGGCGCTTGAGCGGCTGCCGGATCTGGCGCGCCGCGGCGGTGCGGCCCGGTCGGGGCGCATCTGCAGCCTGGACGAGGCCAAGGCCGAGCTCGCCGCGAGCCGCAAGTTCGGCATCGCCTGGCTTGCGCCCGGCGAGGATGACTATCCGGCACGGCTGGCGATGATCGACGATGCGCCGCCGCTGCTCGCCGTGCGCGGCGACACCAAGACCCTGATGCGGCCGATGATCGCCATCGTCGGCTCGCGCAATGCCTCCGGCGCGGGCTTGAAATTCGCCGGCCAGCTCGCACGCGAGCTTGGCGAGGCCGGCTTCATCATCATCTCGGGCCTCGCCCGTGGCGTCGATCAGGCCGCGCATCGCGCCAGTGTCGCGAGCGGCACGATCGCCGTGCTGGCCGGCGGCCATGACTGCATCTATCCGCCCGAGCATGGCGATCTGCTCGCAGCGATCCTCGATCAGCAGGGCGCTGCGATCTCCGAGATGCCGCTCGGCCACGAGCCGCGCGCCCGCGATTTCCCCCGCCGCAACCGGCTGATCTCGGGTGCCTCGCTGGGCGTAGTCGTGGTCGAGGCCGCCCATCGCTCGGGCTCGCTGATCACCGCGCGCATGGCAGCCGAACAGGGCCGCGAGGTCTTTGCTGTCCCCGGCTCACCGCTCGACCCGCGCGCCGCCGGCACCAACGACTTGATCAAGCAGGGCGCAACACTGGTCACCGAAGCTGCCGACATCATCAACGCGGTTCAGCCGATCATGGAGCGGCCGCCGATGCAGCCGATCAGCGAGCCCGACAGCGAGCCGTTCGAGAGCGATCCGCAAGCGCACGACCGCGACCAGATCACCGGCCTGCTCGGCCCTGCGCCCATCTCGATCGACGATCTCGTGCGGATGTCAGGCGCCTCGCCGGCGATCGTGCGCACGGTGCTGCTGGAACTCGAGCTCGCCGGCCGGCTCGAACGCCACGGCGGTGGTCTCGTCTCGCTCCTCTAGTCTAGCCTAGCCGTCGTTGCGCCGATCGAACTGCTTACGCGCAGCCTCGATCTGCATCAGGTGGTCCATGGCCCACTGCCCGAGCGCCTTCACCGGCTGTTGCAGCCCGCGGCCGAGATCGGTCAGCTCGTAATCGACGCGTGGCGGAATGGTCGGAAAGATCGTGCGCGTGACGAGGCCGTCGCGCTCCAGTCCACGCAAGGTCAATGTCAGCATCCGCTGCGAGATGCCGCTGATCATGCGCTTGAGCTCATTGAAGCGCTTGGGCCCGTCGCTCAGGTTCATGATGACGAACACGCTCCATTTGTCGCCGACCCGCGACAGGACCGAGGCCACGCCGCGGCAGTCGGCATGGTCGGGACTCGGCAGCTTCGGAGCAGGCAAATCGGTGTGTGCAGGTTTCAATAATGTGCTCATGGCTCAAAAAAGTGCGTTCTTGCGGGGATTTCGATGGTCACTCATGTAGTGCGGGTTACAAATCTATACCATGGGTGACCCCAATGAAACTCCTCCATATCGACTCCAGCGTGCTCGGCCCCCACTCCGTCTCCCGGCAGGTTTCCGCCGCCATCGTCGACCGCCTCCGGCAGGCGACGCCCTCGCTCCAGCTCGTCTATCGCGACCTGACCCAGACCCCGCTCGCCCACCTCTCCGGCTCGCATCTGGCGGCCGCGCAAGGCGCGCCTGCGCCTGCGGAACTCGGCCCTGATCTGGCGGCGAGCGCGGCGGTGCTGAACGAGTTCCTCGATGCCGACACCGTCGTGATCGGCGCGCCGATGTACAATTTCACCATCCCGAGCCAGCTCAAGGCCTGGATCGACCGCGTTCTCGTGGCAGGGAAAACCTTCAAATACGACGCGAACGGCCCGCAGGGCCTTGCCGGCAACAAGCGCGTGATCGTGGCGATCTCGCGCGGCGGCTATTACGGTCCGGGCACGCCGGCCGCCTCGCTCGAGCATCTGGAAACCTATTTGCGGGGCGTGTTCGCGTTCATGGGGATCACCAGCCCTGAATTCATCGTCGCCGACGGCATCCAGGTCGGCCCCGAACATCGCGAGAAGGCGCTGGCCGGCGCGCTTGCGGCCGCTACCTCCCTGCGCGCGGCGTAGGGTTCGACACCAGCCGCTGCCGGACCCCGGCGGCGGCTGACAGTTCGACGGCGCTAAAACCAGGCGCCCTGAATTCCCAGAATGACGGCGATGAGCGAGATGAAAAGGCCGATGCCGGAAAAAAGCGCCACCCCGATCAGCTCGGACATGTCGGAGCGCTTGGCGGGAATGGCGGAACGTTCGGTGTAAATACGCGGTGCTGAAATCGACGGAAAAATGCGAGCTGCCTTTGGCATCACGGGCTCCTTTGAAAATGAGTCTTATGACCCCGCCCGTAGAAATGTCTGTGCGGCAGATGTGAAGGTTCAACGCCTCACGCAAGGTTCAGAAAAATACATCCATCGAGGTGTAGGAACCGGCCGGCGCAACCACACCGATCGCGCCGGCCGATTCAATTTTCAATTGAATTGATCAGCCCCGATAGATCGGTGCGCCCGCTGGCGAGGCAACCGCGCCGCCATCGACGAAGATCTCCTGGCCCTGAATGTGGCCGGCATCATCAGAGGCGAGGAACAACACCGTCTTCGAAATGTGATCCGGTTCACCAATGCGCCCCAACGGCGTCGACATCCCGATGCGCTTCTCGAACGCCTTCTCCGCTTCGGGTGTTGCGATCGCTGCGCCCCAGATCGGCGTGCGGATCGCGCCGGGCGCAACGACGTTGACGCGAATGCCGCGCGGCGACAGTTCCGACGCCATGATCCGCGCCATCGCGCGCACGCCGGCCTTCGCCGCACCGTAAGCGGAGTAGCCGGGAATGCCGAGCACCGAGATCACCGAACCGTTGAGGATGATCGAGGCGTTGTCGTTCAGATAGGGCAGCGCGGACTGCACCGTGAAGAACACGCCGGTGAGGTTCGTGCTGATGACCTTCTCGAAAACCTCCAGCGTCGCCGAGCCGAGCGGCGTGCCGCCGGGAATGCCGGCATTGGCGAACACGATGTCGAACTTGCCGAACTTTTCGGCACCCTGCTTGATCGCGGCTTCCGTCGCGGCGATGTCGGTGGCGTCGGCGACGAGCGCGAGCGCGTTCGGGCCAAGCTCCTTGGCGGCAGCAGCCAGCGTCTCCTTGTTGCGCCCGGTGATCACCACCTTCGCGCCCTCGGCCACGAACAGCTTCGCCGTCGCAAGGCCAATGCCGCTGTTGCCGCCCGTAATCAGTGCCGTCTTGTTCTTCAGCCTCATGCTCGCCTCCAGTGGTTGCATAATGAAACTACGTTGCCATCTAGGGCAAATGGTTTTATGATGCAACCACACAAGCGCGTGATCGGCGCCCCATCGGGCGATCGCGAAAGGCCACAGCGATGGTGACAAGGCGATGGTGAAACGAACCAGCTTCGAGGGCGATGCCTGCCCGATCGCGCGGTCGCTGGAAGCGATCGGCGACTGGTGGTCGCTGCTGATCATCCGCGAGGCGCTGTTTGGCCTGCGCCGCTTCGGCGAGTTTCAGAACAAGCTCGGCATGGCCAAGAACATTTTGTCAGCCCGGCTGCGCTCGCTGGTCGACCACGGCATCCTGGCAACCGCCCCTGCCTCCGACGGCAGCGCCTATTCGGAATACGTACTGACGCCGAAGGGCCGCGGCACCTTCCCGATCCTGGTGGCGCTGCGGCAATGGTGCGAGGAGTACGACGATCACCCCGAGGAGATCGCGACCATTCTGGTCGACCGCGAAAAGGGCCGCCCGGTGAAGAAGCTGGAAATGCACGCCGAGGACGGACGGCTGCTTACGCCGGCAGATACCACGCTGAAGCCGCGGCCGGCACCGCGCCGGCGGTCGGCCTAGCGGCCTTGCGTAGCCCGGATGGAGCGCAGCGAAATCCGGGACCGCTTTGCCCGCGGCGGGAATCCGAGCTACGCCTGGACAGCGTCCGTCAGTTCGTCGACATCGGCCTTGCTTGCGGTCGCCCCTTCGGCAACGGCCAGCTCGAAGCCGAGCTTCCTGCCCTCCGCGAGGCCCTGCGCAATCATGCGTACGACAACATCGGTTTCGTCGCTTGTCAGCCGCCTGAGCGACCCCCACGATTTCAGGATATGGCGGGCGCGCGCCAAATCCGTCCCGACGAATGGAAGCGGCTTGATTGACATCTCCGCAAACCTCCAATTTCGCGAAACCAATCTACCACGGGCGTAATTCCTCCAGGCATGCAATTTATCCGCCGAAACGGGATGCCCGTTCGACGGACCGCATGTCGATGACGACCTTAAATCAGCGCACGTGGCTCCTTGACCGTCACCCCCGCGCAATGGCGAAGCCATTGTCGCTGGAGGTGCCCGCCTCTTCGGCCCAAGTGCAGCGGCATCCCGGCCGTGCATCCTTCGAGGCTCCCGGCACGATGCTGTGCATCGCGCCACTCACGCCTCAGGATGACGGCACGCAGAAGACCCCAGCCCTCACGACAGCTTGCGCTTGCTCCGCAGGCGCAGATGCTCGTCGGCTTCCAGCTTGGTCATGCCCAATAGATAATGCAGCACATCGAGCTTGTGGCGCTCGGCCAGCTTGCGCAATGCGCCCACCTGCTCGGCGATGAAGGCGACGGCCTCATCGACGCCGCCCTCCCCCGGTTCCTCGTTGCGCGAGCCTCCCCGCGCGCCCAACGCGGCGCGCGCTCGTTTCTTTCCTGGCTTTGTCACCAGACCCCACCCGAATCCATGCCCCGGAGGAACTCTACGCCGACACCGGCCACAACTCCAAGGTGGTATTTCGCAACTTTCTCGATATGAAACTTTTCCCATTTGGCGGGCTTTCAACACCCCTCGATTTGACAGGGACCGCCTCACCACCCATGTTCGGTTCGAAACGGCCGACCCGAATCTTGTCGAATTCGGCCCAAGATTTTCCCGTAAGTCACTGGAACTACATGAATATCGTCATTGTGGAGTCGCCGGCGAAAGCCAAGACGATCAACAAGTATTTGGGCTCGTCCTACGAGGTTCTGGCCTCGTTCGGCCATGTCCGCGACTTGCCCGCGAAGAACGGTTCCGTCGATCCCGACGCCAATTTCAAGATGATCTGGGAGGTCGACCCCAAGGCGGCCGGCCGGCTCAACGATATCGCCAAGTCCCTGAAGGGTGCCGACCGCCTGATTCTGGCGACCGACCCTGATCGCGAGGGCGAGGCCATCTCCTGGCACGTGCTGGAGGTGATGAAAGAGAAGCGCGCGCTGAAGGATCAGAAGATCGAGCGCGTGGTGTTCAACGCCATCACCAAGCAGGCCGTCACGGACGCGATGAAGCATCCGCGCGAGATCGACGGTGCGCTGGTCGACGCCTATATGGCGCGCCGTGCGCTGGACTACCTCGTCGGCTTCACCCTCTCCCCCGTGCTGTGGCGCAAGCTGCCCGGCGCCCGCTCGGCCGGCCGCGTGCAGTCGGTGGCGCTGCGCCTCGTCTGCGACCGCGAGCTCGAGATCGAAAAGTTCGTGCCGCGTGAGTACTGGTCGCTGATCGCGACCCTGCTGACGCCGCGCGGCGACGCCTTCGAGGCCCGCCTCGTCGGTGCCGACGGCAAGAAGATCCAGCGGCTCGACGTCGGCAGCGGCGCCGAAGCCGAAGACTTCAAGAAGGCGCTGGAGGCAGCCGCCTACGCCGTCACCGCGGTCGACGCGAAGCCCGCCCGCCGCAATCCGCAGGCGCCCTTCACCACCTCGACCCTGCAGCAGGAAGCCAGCCGCAAATACGGCTTTGCGCCGGCGCACACGATGCGCATTGCCCAGCGCCTCTATGAAGGCATCGACATCGGCGGCGAGACCACCGGACTCATTACTTATATGCGTACCGACGGCGTGCAGATTGCGCCCGAGGCGATCACCCAGGCGCGCAAGGTGATCGGCGAGGATTACGGCAACGCCTACGTGCCGGACGCACCGCGCCAGTACCAGGCCAAGGCCAAGAACGCCCAGGAAGCGCACGAAGCGATCCGCCCGACCGACCTCTCGCGCCGTCCCGACACCATGGGCCGCAAGCTCGATACCGACCAGGCCAGGCTCTACGAGCTGATCTGGAAGCGCACCATTGCGAGCCAGATGGAATCGGCCGAGCTGGAGCGCACCACCGTCGACATCACGGCGAAGGCGGGCTCCCGCACGCTGGAGCTGCGCGCCACCGGCCAGGTCGTCAAGTTCGATGGCTTCCTCGCGCTCTACCAGGAAGGCCGCGACGACGAGGAGGACGAAGATTCCCGCCGTCTGCCGGCGATGAGCTCGGGCGACGCGTTGAAGCGGCAGTCGCTCGCCGTCACCCAGCATTTCACCGAGCCGCCGCCGCGCTTCTCGGAAGCTTCGCTGGTCAAGCGCATGGAAGAGCTCGGCATCGGCCGGCCCTCGACCTATGCCTCGATCCTGCAGGTTCTGAAGGACCGCGGCTACGTCAAGCTCGAGAAGAAACGCCTGCATGGCGAGGACAAGGGCCGCGTCGTGGTCGCTTTCCTCGAGAGCTTCTTCGCCCGCTACGTCGAGTATGATTTCACCGCCTCTCTGGAAGAGCAGCTCGACCGCATCTCCAACAACGAGATCTCCTGGCAGCAGGTGCTGAAGGATTTCTGGACCGGCTTCATCGGCGCCGTCGACGACATCAAGGATCTGCGCGTCGCGCAGGTGCTCGACGTGCTCGACGACATGCTGGGCCAGCACATCTATCCGCCCCGCGCCGACGGCGGCGATATCAGGCAGTGCCCGAGCTGCGGCAACGGCCGGCTCAATCTGAAGGCCGGCAAGTTCGGCGCCTTCGTCGGCTGCTCGAACTATCCGGAGTGCCGCTACACCCGTCAGCTCGCCGCCGACAGCGAGGCGACCGCCGATCGTTCGCTCGGCCAGGACCCTGAAACGGGTCGCGATGTCTGGGTCAAGGCCGGCCGTTTTGGTCCCTACATCCAGCTCGGCGAGCAGAAGGATTATGAGGAAGGCGAGAAGCCGAAGCGCGCAGGCATCCCGAAAGGCACCTCACCGAGCGATATCGAGCTCGAGCTTGCGCTGAAACTGCTGTCGCTGCCGCGCGAGATCGGCAAGCATCCGGAGACCGGTCAGCCGATCACGGCGGGCCTCGGCCGCTTCGGGCCGTTCGTGAAGCACGAGAAGACCTATGCGAGCCTCGAGAGCGGCGACGAGGTCTTCGACATCGGCCTCAACCGCGCGGTCACGCTGATCGCCGAGAAGGTCGCCAAGGGCCCGAGCCGGCGCTTCGGTGCCGATCCCGGCAAGGCGATCGGCGATCATCCGACGCTCGGCACCATCACCGTGAAGAGCGGCCGTTACGGCGCCTATGTCACCGCGGGCGGCGTCAACGCGACCATCCCGGCCGAGTTCGAAAAGGACGCGGTGACGGTGGCACAGGCGATCGCGCTGATCGACGAGCGCGCGGCCAAGGGCGGCGGCAAGGCGAAGGCCAAGAAGGCGGCCAAGCCGGCCAAGGCCAAGAAGACTGCAGAGAAGGCCGCGGACGGCGACGACGCCGCGCCGAAGAAGAAACCGGCCGCGAAGAAAGCGGCCAAATCGAAAACTGAATCCACCAGCAAGGCGCGCGCCGCGGTGCCATCGACAGCAAAGACGTCGCCGACCAAGTCCGCCGCCAGCAAGGCTCCGGCCAAGAAGAGTGCCGGCAAGACCTAGATCAAGAATTAGAGGTTAAGTGAAACGCAAGAATGACCATGGCTTTCCCGACCGGAGCGCCATCGTCGCCTTCATCAAGGCAAATCCAGGAAAGGTGGGAACTCGCGAAATTGCGCGCGAGTTCGGCCTGAAGAACGCCGATCGCGTCGAGCTCAAGCGCATGCTGCGCGAGCTCGCCGACGACGGGACCATCAAGAAAAAACGCCACAAGGTGTCCGAGCCGGACACGTTGCCGCCGACACTGGTCGCGGACATCACCGGCCGCGACCGCGACGGCGAGTTGATCGCCTCCCCCACCGAATGGGACGAGGTCGAGAGCGGCGAGCCGCCGAAGATCATCATCGAGATGCCGCGCCGGCCCAAGCCCGGCACCGCCGCTGGCGTCGGCGACCGCGCACTGCTGCGCGTCGAGCCGACCAACGAGGCCGAAGGGCCACCCTATCGCGGCCGCGTCATCAAGGTGTTCGACAAGGCGAAGAGCCGCATCCTCGGCGTGTTCCGCAGCCTGCCCGAAGGCGGCGGACGGCTGATCCCGGTCGACAAGAAGTCTGCGGACCGCGAGCTGAACATCGCCCCCGCCGACACCAAGGACGCGCAGGACGGCGACCTCGTCAGCGTCGACATCGTCCGCACACGCAGCTTTGGGCTCGCCTCGGGCCGCGTGAAAGAGAAGCTCGGCTCGGTCAAGACCGAGAAAGCGATCAGCCTGATCGCGATCTACGCCCACGACATTCCCCTGCAATTTTCCTCCTCCGCCGAGCGCGAGGCGGAAGCCGCTGAGCCCGCGAACCTCAGGGGGCGCGAGGATTGGCGCGACGTCCCGCTCGTCACCATCGATCCGCCCGATGCGAAGGATCACGACGACGCGGTGCATGCGCAAGCAGATGATGATCCCAATAACAAGGGTGGCTTCATCGTCAACGTCGCCATTGCCGATGTCAGCTTCTACGTTCGGCCGGGCTCAGCGCTCGACCGTGACGCGCTCGATCGCGGCAACTCGGTCTATTTCCCCGACCGCGTCGTGCCGATGCTGCCCGAGCGCATCTCGAACAATCTCTGCTCGCTGGTGCCGGGCGAGCCGCGCGGCGCGCTCGCGATGCGCATGGTGCTCGGCCCCGACGGCCGCAAGCGCTCGCATACGTTCCACCGCATCCTGATGCGCTCGGCCGCGAAACTGAGCTACGCGCAGGCGCAGGCCGCGATCGACGGACGGCCTGACGACGCCACCGGCCCCCTGCTCGATCCGATCCTGAAGCCGCTCTACGCCGCCTACGCCTGCGCCAAGCGCGCCCGCGACGAGCGCGATCCGCTCAATCTCGATCTGCCCGAGCGAAAAATCCTGCTCAAGAGCGACGGCACGGTCGACCGTGTCGTGGTCCCGGAACGTCTCGATGCGCATAAGCTCATCGAAGAGTTCATGATCCTCGCCAACGTCGCGGCCGCGGAGATGCTGGAGAAGAAATCGCTCCCGCTGATCTACCGCGTGCACGACGAGCCGACGCTGGAGAAGGTCCACGCGCTGTCGGAATTCCTGGAGACGCTGGACGTCCCCTTCGCCAAATCCGGCGCGTTGCGCCCGACATTGTTCAACCGCGTGCTGGCCCAGCTCGAAGGCCACGACTATTACCCGCTGGTCAGCGAGGTCGTGCTGCGCGCCCAGGCGCAGGCGGAATACTCCTCCGAGAACTACGGTCATTTCGGCCTGAATTTGCGCCGCTACGCGCATTTCACCTCGCCGATCCGCCGCTACGCCGACCTCGTCGTGCACCGCGCGCTGGTCCGTGCGCTCGGCCTCGGCGAAGGCGCCCTGCCCGACAGCGAGACGCCGGAGAGCCTCGGCGAAGTCGCGGCCCATATCTCCGTGACCGAACGGCGCGCGATGAAGGCGGAACGCGAGACCGTCGACCGCCTGATCGCCCATTACCTCGCCGACCGCATCGGCGCCAGCTTCCAGGGCCGCGTCTCCGGCGTCACGCGCGCCGGCCTGTTCGTGAAGCTCGCCGAGACCGGCGCCGACGGATTGATCCCGATCCGATCCCTTGGCACGGAATATTTCAACTATGACGAGAGCCGTCACGCCCTGGTCGGCACGCGCAGCCGCACCATGTACCAGCTCGGCGACGTGGTCGACGTCCGTCTGATCGAAGCGGCTCCCATCGCGGGCGCGCTGCGTTTCGAGCTGCTGTCGTCCTCCAGCGAGACCGCGCCGCGCGACCGCAGGCAGCCTGGTCCGCAACGCCGCCCCTCGATCAAGGCCCATCCCGGCCGCAGCCCGGATAAAAAACGCAAGCCGCCCAAGCCAAAGCCCGGCAAGAAGGCCAAAGGAAAGAACAAGGGCAAAGGCAAGGGCCAGAAGGGCAAGCCATGGTGACAAGCACGGCCCCAAAAATCTGGACGCGCGAGACCGGCCTCGTCGAGAAGCGGGACGTCTGGACGGCGATGAAGCGTGGCTTTCGCGGCCGCTGCCCGCGCTGCGGCGAGGGCAAGCTGTTTCGCGCCTTCCTGAAGACCGCGGACAATTGTTCGGTCTGCGACCTCGATTTCACGCCGCACCGCGCCGACGATTTGCCGGCTTATCTCGTCATCGTCATCGTCGGCCACATCGTGGTGCCCACGATCCTCTGGATCGAGACCAATTACACCACACCGGTCTGGCTCAGCTTTGCGGCCTATTTGCCCTTCACCTTCTTCGCATCGCTCGCCCTGCTGCAGCCGGTGAAGGGAGCTGTGGTCGGCCTGCAATGGGCTCTGCGCATGCACGGCTTTGACGAGAACCCGCCGGATGGTATTCCGCCGGTCTAAGCAAATAATCAAAAAACGGTTTGGGTGAGGACATGACGGATACGTCGCAGGCAAACGAGAAGGCCAAAATCCACGAGGGCAAGGAAGCCGACCATCATCCCTATTTCCGCCCGAAGGATGCCGCGACACTGATCCTGGTCGATCGCAGCGGCAGCATTCCAAAGGTTCTGGTCGGCAAGCGCCACGACAAGGTGGTGTTCATGCCCGGAAAGTTCGTCTTCCCCGGCGGCCGCGTCGACAAGGACGATTACCGCGTACCGTGCGCGGCGCCCATCACCGTCGAGCTGGAAGCCAATCTCGCCAAGGGCAGCCCGAAGACGCCGGCCTCGCGCGCCAAATCGCTCGCGATTGCCGCGATCCGCGAAGCCTGCGAGGAGACCGGCCTCTGTCTCGGCCGCAAGACCGAGGGCAAGGCAAAGCTTGAGGGCGCGTGGAAGCCGTTCGCGGATGCAGGCCTGCTGCCTGATCCCTCCAGCCTGTTCCTGATCGCGCGCGCGATCACCCCGCCCGGCCGCGTCAAGCGGTTCGACACGCGCTTCTTCACCGCGGATGCCTCCGCGATCACCCATCGCGTCGACGGCGTGATCCACGCCGATGCCGAGCTGGTCGAACTGGTCTGGGTCGAGCTCGGCTCGAAGCCGCTCGCCGATCTGCATCCGATGACGCGCAACGTGCTCAACGAGCTCGACACCCGTCTTGCCACCGGCCCGCTGCGCCACGACGCGCCGGTGCCGTTCTTCCATTTCTACGGCGGCAAGATGCAGAAGGATATTTTGGGCTAATCAGCGTCGGGCTCGGTGCCGACATAATCGCGCGCCGGCAGCTTGAGGACACGGCCGATCTCGCTTGCGAGCTCGTCCGCCTCCTCGCGCCGCGTAAAGCTCACCAGCGTGATCGGCTCGATGCCGCTGTTGCCGCAGAGATTGACGTCGTAGGTCGTCAGGTCCGCATCATAGTCGTCGGTGATGCTGATGAAGTGATAGTCGGCGAGATCGCGGCGCCTGCGAAAGTTCAGCGGCCCGAACTGCCTGGTGATCACGATCTGCCGGAGCGTCTCGTTGAGCACGACGAAATAGCGGTAGGTGAGCAGGATGATGCCGGGAATGCCGACCAGCAGTCCCAGCCCCGAGAACACCAGCACCGGTACGAGATCATCGGCGAGCCGTCCGAAGCCGGAAAAATCCTGGCGCAGGCCGAGTGCGACGTTCCACAAGAGATAGCCGCTCGCCGCCAGCAGCGGCAACGACAGCAGCCGGCCGACCCAGGGCATGGGACGGTCGATACGGACGATGCCGCCGTCCACGGTCATTGCGCCTGCCATCAAAGGTCTCCTCGGGAGCGAAGGTCTTGGCTTGAAGGACTTAGCTTAAAGGTCCTGGCTTGGTCGGTGCGAGCGGCGGATTGGTTCGAAGGGGTCACTCTTCCGTCATTCCGGGGCGCGCGAAGCGCGAGCCCGGAATCCATCCCTCGCCAGTTTCCGCGGCCCAATGGATTCCGGGCTCGCCGCTCCGCGGCGCCCCGGAATGACGAGAACGTGCTGAGGACGCACCGAAAAACAAAAGATTCTTCCCGCCTCCCCCAATGGCGAAGTTCCCCACCGTCCCTATGTCTTTCCGAACCACACCCGGAACGGACCAAGGGCGCGCGATGGCACAACGGCAACTCAAGCTTGGCGCGTTCATGCGCCCGATCAGCATCCACACCGGCGCCTGGCGCTATCCCGGGGCCTGGCCCGACGCCAATTTCAATTTCGGTCACATCAAGACGCTGATCCAGAAGCTCGAGGCCGGCAAGTTCGACGCCTTCTTCATGGCCGACCACCTCGCCGTGCTGAACATGCCGGTCAATGCGCTCAAGCGCAGCCACACCGTGACCTCGTTCGAGCCATTCACGCTGCTATCTGCACTCTCTGCCGTCACCGAGCGCATCGGCCTGATCGCGACGGGCTCGACCACGTTCGACGAGCCCTATCACGTCGCCCGCCGCTTCGCCTCGCTCGACCATCTCAGCGGCGGCCGCGCGGGCTGGAACATCGTCACCACCTCGAACCCGGATGCAGCGCTGAATTTCGGCCTCGACGACCACATGGAGCATGCCGAGCGCTACAAGCGCGCCCGCGAATTCTACGACGTCGTCACGGGCCTGTGGGATTCCTTCGCCGACGACGCCTTCGTGCGCGACGTCGAGAGCGGCCTTTTCTTCGAGCCGTCGAAGATGCATGTGCTCGACCACAACGGCAAATATCTGAAGGTGCGCGGCCCCCTCAACATCGCCCGCCCGGTGCAGGGCTGGCCGGTGATCGTGCAGGCCGGCGCCTCCGAGGACGGCAAGCAGCTCGCGGCCGAAACCGCGGAAGCCGTGTTCACCGGCGGCGGCAGTTTGGCCGACGGGCAAAAGCTCTATGCCGACATCAAGGGCCGCATGGAGAAGATCGGCCGCGATCCTGAACATCTGAAGATTTTGCCCGGCGCCTTCGTCGTGGTCGGCGACAGCGTCGACGAGGCCAAGGAGAAGCGCGCGCTGCTCGACAGCCGCGTACATTACGACAGTGCCATCGCCTCGTTGTCCGTCATCCTCGGCACCGATGCCTCCGGCTTCGATCCGGATGGCCAATTGCCGGAGATCCCGGAGACCAATGCCAGCAAGAGCGGCCGCCAGCGCATGGTCGACCTCGCCAGGCGCGACAAGCTCACGGTGCGCCAGCTCGCCCAGCGCGTCGGCGGCTATGGCGGGCTGGCCTTCATCGGCACGGCCAAAACCATCGCCGACCAGATGGAGGAATGGCTGGTCGGGCGCGGCTCCGACGGCTTCAACATCATGTTCCCGTTCCTGCCCGCCGGTCTCGACGATTTCGTCGACAAGGTGGTCCCGGAGCTGCAGCGGCGCGGGATTTTCCGGAAAGAGTATGAAGGGGCCACTTTGAGGGAGAATCTGGGCCTTCCCCGGCCGAAAAACCGCTTCTTCGAGGCCTGATCGGGCCGATTTGAGTGGTTTTCCGCCCTAGAGCCCCGATCGGGGCTCTAGATTATTGTTTTTGACGCGTTTTCTTGACGCGAACCGGTGCCCACTTCGCTCGAAAACGCTTCGAAACCTTGACATCAGGCGGTTTCTGGCTAGGTTGCCGGCCAACGCGGGCCGTTTGGCCGGCTCCAGATTCCCCTGATATTCTGAGGTTCAGAACATGGCCAAAGCGGTCACCATCAAGGTCAAGCTCGTGTCCTCGGCTGACACCGGCTTCTACTACGTCGCCAAGAAGAATTCGCGGACCATGACCGACAAGCTGGTCAAGAAGAAGTACGATCCGGTCGCGCGCAAGCACGTCGAATTCCGCGAAGCCAAGATCAAGTAAGATCGCGGATGAGCTGAAGACTTTTGCGGGGCCCTCTAGGGCCCCGTTTTATTTTGGCCCCTCTGCCTCCACGTCGTCATTGCGAGGAGCTCTTGCGACGAAGCAATCCAGCAATCCCTCCGCGGCGGCAGTCTGGATTGCTTCGCTGCGCTCGCAATGACGGAGTGTGGCTGACGCCGCTGGCCCTTCCCGGAGGCGCTGCAGCCTAGACGATGCGCTAGCCGCCAGCCTCGCGAAATCCTGGCGTGGTTAGAAGGAGCAGCCTCGCTGCCTTCGATTGCGAGGCTGCTACGGCTTCCACCGCTCTCAGTCGTCAGCCCGGGGCGCGGCAATTTCCAACCGTTCATGAATCGCAGAGAGCGCCGGGTCGCGGCGAAACAATCCGGAAAGATGACGCCGGCAGCGATCTGCCAGGCCGGCTTTGCGCATTTTCAATCGGGGCGAATTGCCGAGGCCGAGCTCTGCTGCCAGCAGGCGCTGACGCTGGACGAGCAGCATCCTGATGCGCTCCATCTGCTCGGCGTGCTCTGCTTTCACGCGCAGCAGCCCGACGCCGCCGTTGAATGGATCGCCCGCGCGATCCAGAAGGCTCCCAAGGCAGAGTACCTGTTGAGCCTCGCCACGGTGCTGGAGCGGCAGGGCCGGCTCGAGGATGCGCGGCAACGCTACAGCCAGGCCCTCACCCTCAAGCCTGATGATGCCGGCCTCTGGAACCACCTCGGCAATCTGCTCTGGCAGCTCGGCCACAGGGACGAGGCTGCGCGGCATCTGCAGCAGGCGCTCAAGCTGAATCCGCAATATTGGGAGGCCGCGCACAATTGCGGCATGCTGCTGCTCGAGCTCGGCCGGCATGCGGAAGCCGTCGAATGCTTCGACCTCGCCGAGAAGCTGAATCGAAACTCCGCAGCCCTGTATCAGATGCGCGGCGTTTGCCTCTCGGAGCTGAAACGGTTCGAGGACGCCGCGGCCGACTACGAAAAATCCATCGCGCTGGACCCTCGCCTTCCAGAGACGCACAACAATCTCGGCCTGCTGCATTGGCGATCCGGCCGACTGGAGCAGGCCTTTGCCTGTTTCGATCGGGCGCTGGCGCTTCGCCCGGATTCTCACGCCGTGCTCAACAACAAGGCCGTGGTGTTGATGCATCTGCAATTGCTGGATGAAGCTGTCGCCACCCTGCAAAAATCCCTAACCGTCGCCCCGAACGATCCGCAGGCGCGGTTCTATCTGGCGACGCTGCAGCTCCTGACCGGAGATTTCGAGCGCGGCTGGCTTGCGCGCGAAGCGCGGTGGCAACTTCCGTCCGCCGGCCTGGTGGATCGCGGCTTCGCGCAGCCCCTTTGGCTTGGCGACCAGCCGCTCGCAGGCAAGACCATCCTGCTTCACTCCGACGAGGGACTGGGCGATGCGATCCAGTTCGCCCGCTACGTGCCCATGGTGGCCGCGCTCGGTGCCAGGGTCATCCTGGAGGTCGAGCCTCCGATCCAGCAGCTCCTGGGCGGTATCACCGGCGTCGCAGAGTGTGTCGGCCGATCGTCATCGCCGGCGTTCGACCTGCACTGCCCGCTTGGAACGCTGCCGCTCGCGTTCGGGACGCGGCTCGACACGATCCCGCTCGCGGAAGGCTACGTTCCTGCGCCGCCGACTGCGCGCGTCACGGCGTGGGACAACCGGCTTGGCCGCCGCACGCGCCTCCGCGTCGGTCTGGTCTGGGCGGGCAATCCCGACCACAAGAACGATCACAACCGATCGATGCCCCTGTGCGCGCTCGCGCCCCTCCTCGATTGCGACGTCCAGCTCGTCAGCCTGCAGAAAGGCGTCCGCGATCAGGACCAGGCCTTCCTCGCCGAACATCCAGATCTCGTCGACCTCACGGCGCACCTCACCGATTTCATCGAGACCGCGGCGCTGATGTCCTGTCTCGATCTCGTCATCTCGGTCGACACCAGCGTCGTTCACCTCGCCGGCGCGCTTCGCATTCCGGTCTGGACGATGGTCGCTTTCAATCCCGATTGGCGCTGGCTGCTCAACCGCAATGACAGCCCGTGGTATCAGTCGATGCGTCTGTTCAGGCAACCGAAGCGCGGCGACTGGGCCAGCGTGGTGGACGACATTCGCCGCGAGCTCGAGGGGCGGGTCGCCGCCTCGCGGTCAAGGCACGATCAGGCGACGCTGTTGCCTGCCTGATCGTCGCGGGCCGTTCAGGAACATGAACGGGTCTCTTGCGGGACTGATCATCCCTTTCGGGGCCGTCATTTGAATGATGACAGAGCAATTTGTACTGGACCATTCTCGTCGAGGCCGGAGACCCTGAGAGAAATCAGCAGATGAGCACCTGTCCCGCATGTGGCCATGCTTCAACTGCGAAATTGTTCGAAGTGACTGCAGATCAGGCCTCGCGATCATTCGTCAATCCACGCCAGTATCCGGATCGCTTTCGGGAATTGACGCATTATCTGTCACGTCTCTGGGGTCGCAACACCTGCGATGTCCGAAGATGCGCGGATTGCGGATTCGGCTTTGCAGATCCGTTCGTCGCGGGCGGCGCTGACTTCTATAATCTGGCCGCGCCGCACCCCTCTTATCCAACCACGAAATGGGAGTACACAAGGACGATCGAAGAGCTCAACGGCATGACGACGGCCGGAAAAACCATCATCGATGTCGGGGCGGGATTTGGCTATTTTCTCGATCTCATCAAGGACAGGTTCTTCCACACATCCGATATCCATGCCCTGGACTACAACGAGACGGCGCTCCGCACACTGCAATCGAAGGGCTACAAAACCTTTTCGGTCGATCTGAGAGAAGGCGGTTTCGATTCCCTGAAGGAAACCTTCGACATCATCTTCATGTTTCAGGTCTTCGAGCACATGGATCGAGTCGAGGATGTTTTCGCTCGATTGAAGTACCTTCTGAAGCCGCACGGCACCGTCATCATTGCCGTCCCCAATGACGTCAGAACATGTTATATGGAGCGTCATGGATCGCTCCTGGACATGCCGCCAAACCATATTGGCCGGTGGACGATTGCGGCGTTCGAGGCCTTATGTCGGCGACAGGGCTTGCAATTGAGCAAGTGCGAGCAAGAACCGTTCAATCTCGCGACATTCCTTCAGCAAGACATCACAGACAGCTTTCTATGCAGGGCGGAGAAGCCCGGTAGCGTGGGCGAGTTCGTGCGTGGCTTGCCGCGGAGCAAGGTGCAGCGGATGACGCAGGCGTTGCTTGCACTTGCGCTTTCACCGACACGCTTGCCGGCATGGGCATACGCCGCCAGGAACGCATCGAAGCTGGGCAGTGCACTCTGGGTGAAGATTGATAAAGCCTCGTAGAGGCCCGCACGCGTTTCCGCGTCGGTCTGGTCCGGGCCGACAATCCCGATCACAGGAACGATCGCAACCGATCGATGGCCCTGCGTACGCTGGCTCCCTCCTCGATTGCGACGTCGACTTCGTCAGCCTGCAGAAGGGCACGCGCGGCGATCAGGCAGGCAGGAGCAAGTCTCGCTCCTGCCTGCCTGATCGCCGCGCGGGATTACGACGAGCCCCTTGCGAAGCGTCGAACCGACTAAAGCATGATCCGGAAAAGTGCGCAGCGGTTTTCCGAAAAGATCATGCTCAAACAACAACCCAAAGCGCGATGACGATTCATCCAAATCTCATCGCGCTTTAGTCGCGGGAAATCAGGAAGAACGCATTGCCGCGATCTTCCGGCCGATCATTGGCTGGGAAGATGTTGCGCTGCGTATCCAGGATCTTGTAGCCGCGCTTCAGGAGTTCCCGATGCAGGTACGCATACGAAAACCGGCTGCCCCAGGTCCAGCCGGGCGCGGGAGCCTCGAAATAGTTCTCGTCCTCGGTGGTGAGCGTCACGACGGTCTGAATGATCAGATAGTGCTCGGCCATCGCATAGGACATTTCGACCGCGCGCATAGGGTCCGCCACGTGGTAGAGGCCGCCGGCATTGACCACGACCGAAGCGCGGTAGTCGGCCGGCATATCGAACATGTCGACCTTGTGTATTCCGACATTCTCCTCCTCGTTGAGGAGCTTGGCGACGATACGGGCCTGATCCAAATAGCCGTCCCGATCGCTGTCGAATGCATCGCAGCGATCCGCGCCGAAGCGCCGCGCAATGAACGAGTAAAATGCGTCTGCGCAGAAAAGCTCGCAGACACTGACCGGCTTGATCCCCTGGGCCTTCAGCTTGCCCATCGCGTAGAGCATATAGCCGACGATCAACGGCTCCTTCACGAGCTGGTTCTGCCGGTAGAGACCCTCTGCGGGCGGCAGGTTGTTCAGGCCGACGACACTGAAATCGTGGTAGAATCCCATTCCCTTGGGAATCTCGACCTTGTCGTTGGCCGCATGGGCCGTCGTTGTCGTTGCGGCCAGCGCAAGACCTGCGCCCTTGATGAGATTACGTCGATCAAACATTGTTCAACACCAGCAGGAGAGAAAACGGACGTGCACTAGCACGATAGCGCCCCCAAGCATACGCCCCCGGCTCGCACGAGCGCAATCGTCAACAATCGACGATCGACCAAGCGACAACGACCAAGTTACTGATACCACTCATAAAACTCCCGGAACGCTGCACGTTCGCGACCGCGATGACCTGCCCTCGACCAAAACGAGCGGGTTGCATGCTCCACGCCCCGACCTGCGCATCTGGACCGCGGCGGAGCGAGTGTGACGTACCTCAAAGAGCCCGGTGAAGGCTTTCAATATCTCCGGCGGGATCGTTGCATGAACTTGGTTTATTCCCGTGAAGAGCCATTTGCCGTTGCTGGATCCGCTGCGCTTCGGTGCCGCCTTCGGAGTTGCGATTTTCCACCAGATGTTCTGGTCCTGGGCCTGGGCTTCGATTGGCGTCCCGGGTTTCGAGCGCACCGTCGCCGCCGATGTTCTCTACCCGTCGGCCGCGCCCTTCACATGGTTCGGCTGGGTCGGCGTTGAAATCTTCTTTGTCATTTCCGGTTTCGTCATCGCGAATTCGGCGAGCACATCCTCGCCGGGCGAGTTTCTGCTTGGCCGCGCGCTCAGGCTTTATCCGGCGGTCTGGGTTTGCGCCACCGCGACCTTCCTCGTTTTGCTTCTCTTCGGGAGCGGACCGGCATCCGAACTCATTCTGCCCTACATCCACGCCATGCTGATGGTTCCGAAGGGAGTCACGGGTCAATGGCTTGACGAGGTCTACTGGACGCTGGCGGCAGAGACGGCGTTTTATGGACTCGTGTTTTGCGCGATGCTGACGAGAAGAATCACGCTCCGACACATGGCCTTCGGTCTCACCATCTACAGCGCAATCTTCAATGCTCTCGCGCTGCTGGTCGTGTCCTCCACGACGCCATCCGACCTGCCCTATCTGGTCATCCTGATGTTTCGGGTGCCGTGTGCAGCCTTTCTGTTGACCCATGGCTGCTTCTTTGCGCTGGGGATCTGGCTGTTCATTTCGGCGAACAGACGATTGACCGCGCTCGAACAGGTCGCTGTTGCCGTCACCTGTCTTTCGGGCGCCGCCGAAATCTACGTCTTCGCTTCTTTCTTTTTGACGTCGATCCCCGCCATTGCGGATCAATCAGCTCTCGTGCCGATCATGGTCTGGGCGGCTGCGGTGCTCCTCATTGCCCGTGCCGCGAACCGGAGCAGGCGCTCTGCGGGCATCCCTGCTCCGGAGGCGCCAGCCTATCTGAGAACGCTCGGACTGATCACCTATCCGCTCTATCTCACGCACAACGTCATTGGCTCTGCGCTCATTCGCGCGCTGGTGGAGGCCGGCCTGGATGCCACCTCGGCCGTATGGATCGCGCTGGGCATGCTCGTGCTCGTCTGCTGGTTCATGTGCGCGAAGATCGAGCCAGCCGTCAGAGGCACGCTGACGCAAACCCTCGCGCATTTCGGAAAGCTGCCGAAAAGGCAGCCGGCGTCGCGGCGCCCAGCACTGGCTCAGGGCCTGCGCCTTCCCCTGCCCGTCCCCGTCAAGGGCGCGGCGTCCTAAAGCTCGATCCACGATCAATACTCGTCGATGGTGAGTCGTCGACAAACATCATATCAACCGCAGGTTGCTCAACTCGGAATGTATGTTATCATGCATTTGCCGGAGCGGCATTTCCGGGTTGGGAGGACTGTTATGAGGTTGTCGCCAAGTCTTGTCGCGCCGTCCGCCGTCGCTGTCTTGTCTACTGTCCTGCTGGCCGGCCCGGCAGCGTCGCAAATTCCAACAGGCTCCGCCGATACGCTTCCCCCGGTCACGGTCGAAGCGCCGAAGCAGATGGCAAAGCCACATAGAGCGGAGCGGACAGCAAACACTTCGGCATCCCGCGGGAAATCGTCAACCGCCCAAACGACATCGTCCGCCGCTCGAACGCCATCGCCGGACCCGAATTCGACATTGGGGAAGATCGCCAAGCTGGAACGATCCGCCAGCAGCTGCAATGGTGGTTGCGAAACGAGCTTCAAGACGGGCAACGCCCCCTGGGTCGGATGCAGCTATTCGGCGGGAATCAATTCAGTTGTCTCGGCAACGTGCAATGACACACTCACCTACAAGACCTATGTAGAGTGTATGGACACCAAACTCTTCCTGGGCTGGATAACGCGAGAAGCCCGGTGGCATTGCAGCAGCCTGCTCGCCGGAGGGAAGTTGGCCGGTGAAAAGTTGGCCACCTTGGCTGCAGAGAAGCGCGACGTCGCCGAACTCAAGCGATCGGGACGTCCACGCTAACGCATGGTCCAGGAAAGTGCGCAGCGTTTTGTTGGAAAATTCATTCTCAACAACAACCCAAAGCGCGATGATGATTCATCCTAATCATCATCGCGCTTTGCTTTTGCTTGCTATTGCAGTCCCAGGCCGCTGCAATACCAAGCCATATCTTCGTGTCTCCAGCCGCGCTTGACGCCGGATTCCTTGCATTCGTTGTAGCTCTTGAAGTTTGCTGCGTTTCTGCAGCCTGCCGGATAAGTCCCGAAGCCGCCGCCAGAAATGGAGCATGCGACCGAACTCACTTTCACTTCGGAGGTCGGGGCGCCAGTGGCTTTGGGAGCAGCGTTGGCCGCGCTGATCGACAGAATGGTCAGACCCGCAAGAAGAAAAACCGAAGCTTTCATCATGTCCTCCTGAATGCGGATAGCTGCAATGCTATCTCAGGGTGCAAGATAGCAAGCCCCACAACCATTGCCAATGTTCGGCGCGTGATAGCGGCTTCATCCTCCCGGCTGGACGTTGGCGAGCACAGCCCAGGCTACGCCGTCCTAAAGCCGCTCTCCCTGCGGCGCTTCAAGAAAGGCCACGTGAAAATCACGATCGGCCGCCAGACATCGCATCCAATCGCTTCCCCATCTCAAGCAAAAACGCCGCCCGCTTAAATGAAGCGCAGGCGGCGGTCATCAACTCCGGGAGGGTGAGCGTAAAATCCCGATAACAGTTGGTCTCCTCGTGGCGCGCTGAAGTTCAGCACGTCGGGCAAGGACGATTCCTAAATTCAAGATGGCGGCTGTAGTCCTGGAGAGGTCAGCCATTTGTTGACCTCTCCGGCCACATCGATCTGCCTGGCTTTTCGCAAGAGCTCCGTGCGGCGGACGCCGAGGGGCATTTCCTTGGCCTGCAGGCGGAGATTGACCGCCTCTTGCGCGAGGCGGAATTCGAACGTCGATGACTGGTCTGAGGATCGTTGAGCCGACATGTTTGGCGCTCCGCTGCGGGGTTGAGCGGGAGCGCAACTTGCGTTCACACCACCGATAGATGCTAAGGGCCGCTCGGTGGTGGTGGGACACTGCGCCTTTATCTGCAGGATAGCGAGCGCATTATCTCGGTTCCTGGCAGGAACAATTCGCGAATTGCCGAGCGTTGGCCGCTGGCTGACCGATCATTCGTGCTGCTGAACTCTGAGCAATTGGCTGATCGCACGCTGAGCCGCGCTGATGGCCTCCGCCCGGTTGAAGGCGATTCCCCATCTGGGGGACCGACCATCTCGCTCGAACGACCATTTCCAGCCCGATGGATTGATCGTCTGGACGACCGTGTATTCAATACCCTGATGTTCCATGCGCCATCATAGATCTGTCGAATCAACCCGCCAGCAGCGACAAACTCCGGTCAGTCGTCATTGCCGGGAGTCTTCTTTGAACGATCGACGCGGACCGTTCTAAACTCCGTGGGCCCATCGAGCAGGCGCTGCTTTCGCGCCTGGTGCTCCCCGGAACTCGCCGAGCTGTCTGCCCTGTCATCCAACACCGCGTCGGCCAAACGAAGGGCTCGCTTTCTTTGGCGGAGCACCTGGCGACCTCTGGCATCCTCTTTCGTCATTCAATTTGCCTCTGAATTGGGGCGCACGTGATCGGACACGCACGCGCGCGCGGCGAACCTCAGCAACCGCGGCAAATATTCTTCAGCTTTGCAGCGGTTCGGGCCTCTTCCGCAAGGAATGGATCCTTGTACCCCGACGACGAGTCGATGGCGGCTTCCGCGGGCTTCCTGGTCTTTGGCGGAAACGCCGCGTCATAACAGGAAAGGCGAGCGCCGGTGTTCTCGATGGCACGGCAATTGGGTTCTGCGGGAGCCGCGGCCACCGCGGATGCGCCCAGCGCCGATGCCAGCAGGAGCGCCGCCGCCCGTATGCCTGTTCGAACTACTTCCATGCTGAATATCCCATCTCTATTTGCTCTTGCTTGCCCAGGACGGCGTCTCGCCGGTCCAAGCCGGAAGAGCATCCCACTCGGACCAACGCATCCGGCGCTCCTCACCTCCGACCCTCACGAAAACAAAGGGCGCATCGTCCCGGCCTGTTTTCGAACCAACGAAGATTGCCGGAACCCCGTAGGCATCCCTGACGATTGCCGTGTTTGCCATTTCCGGCTCCCGCTTTGCTTCAAACCAGCTCCAGCACCCCGGTGTGCATTTTGACGCACGATGATTGAACGGACTTGCCGCTAAAGCATGATCCGGAAAAGTGCGCAGCGGTTTTCCGAAAAGATCATGCTCAAACAACAACCTAAAGCGCGACGACGACTCATCCTCATCTCATCGCGCTTTAGAAAACGGCAGCGACCGCGATCAGCAGTACGAGAAAGAACGGCACCAATAACGGCGGTACGAGCCACTCACGAATGTCGAGTTTGCCGGGGTTTGACATCTGACCGCCTTCCCTTGGGTTAAGGCGGGAGCGCAACGCTCTCAGTCACCGATAACAGCCTCGAAAGCGCGCGGTGATGCCAACTGCTTAGCAGCCCCCCAGCCAATTAGCGAGATCAATCTCAACTGCCCGGCGCCCAATCGCCCGGGGCGGGCAGTTTACACAACTTCATCAGTCCACACTTTGAAGCTGACAAGCGTATTGGGTCCGAAGGTTTGGACAATCGGAACATCCGCCGCATCGCGGCCTTGAGCGATCAGGACGCGGCCAATTCGCGGAGTGTTGTTGCGCGCATCGAAGGTGTACCAGCGGCCGCCGAGATAGGCCTCGAACCAGCCTGCAAAATCGCCGGGGGCGTGGGGCGGCGGGATACCGATGTCACCGAGATAACCGGTGCAGTAGCGCGCTGGAATGTTCATGCAGCGACAGAATGCAATGGCGAGATGCGCATAGTCGCGGCAGACGCCCTTGCCCTCGTTGAATGCTTCCCAGGCCGTCATGGTGGGGCGCGCATGCTCGTAGCCAAACGCGATGTGATTGTGCACGAAATCGCAGATCGCCTGGACTCGTGGCCACCCCGGCGCCGCTTTCTCGAACAGCTTCCATGCGACATCGGAAAGGCGATCGGTTTCGCAGTAGCGGCTGCCAAGCAGGTAAACGATCGTGTCGGATGGAAGATCTTCCACCGCGTGCTGCGTGGCGGAAGGCGCGATCACATCAGGCAACCCGCTATCGCGCACGATACCGTTGGCAAAAAGGCGCATGCGGCCGGCGGGCGCAACGAACCGGCTGCACCAGTTTCCGAAGCCGTCGCGATAGGGCGTGATCGGCACCGGAGGCTCGGTGGCGAGGTGATCCGGCACGACGATGTCGGATGCCCGGGTGAAATGTGTGCCGACCACGGCAATCAACGGTGTGACTTGCTGGAAGTCGTAGATCATTTCGAAGCCGACACGTATCTTCATGCTCAGGACCTGACTCCGCCTGCACTGAGCCGAATTGGCTGCGCGCACGATTTATGTTGGCGACGGCGGCCGGCGGTTCGTCACTTCAAGGTAGAGGCTTCCTTGGTGATGGCCGAGATCGAACTGCCGGACTTGCGAACGACGCTGGTAAACTGCGCATCCGATAGCTTGAGCCGCTTGCGCAGGATCTTGACCTGCACCTTATCTCTTAAATCCAGCGAATTGCGGAAATAGGTCGGCTTGTGTCTGTTCATGTGCGTCTTTGCCGATGAGGGGACGGACAGGATCGCGACCAGGCGGGCGTTACGCCGCTCCGGCCGCGATGGTGACTGTCCCGCTGCTCACGAAGATTCTGTCTCCATCAACCCAACAATCCCCAGGGACCGGTGTTCCGCCGTTTCTGGAATTATCTCGGCGTGAGTGGAGAAGAGAATTGGCTCCAGGCCCGCGTGGAGTCGCAAACGGTCCATCGCGACCAAACAGCGCGGCCTCCGCTCAAAGCCCGCAAGCTGAGGCCAGGGATCACGCGCTCCCGCTACGCCGCCCGCAACACCGGCGCCGGCGGCTGTGACGGCCGGATCAGCGCGAACGCGACCTGGATGATGCCGCCGGCTAGCCCCAGCGCGACGCCGATGCGCCAGGCCAAGGTGTAGGAGCCGAGCGCGTCGTAGATCACCCCTCCTCCGTACGCGCCGAGGAAGCTGCCGATCTGGTGGCTCATGAAGGCAAGGCCCTGGATCATCGCCTGCCAGCGCAGGCCGAACATCTCGGCGACCGCACCTGCGACCAGCGGGCCGACGCCCATCCAGAGGAAGCCCATGATGGCGCCGAACAGCAGCGTCGAGAACGACGTCGCCGGCAGCATGAAATACCAGGCGAGCGCGAGCGAGCGCAGGATGTAGATCCCGCCCAGCAGCGCCAGCTTGTTCCAGCGCTGGCCGGCCCAGCCGAAGAACAGCGAGCCCAGCACATTGAAGCCGCCGATCATGCCGAGCGTCTGCGCGCTCAGCATCGGATCGAGGCCGCAGATCGCCAGATAGGACGGCAGATGCGTGGTGAGGAAGACGAGCTGCATGCCGCAGACGAGATAGGCGCAGGTCATCACCACGAAGGCGGCGTTGCCGAACGCCGCCCTGGTCACGGAGGCGGCCGTGGCATCGCCGATATCGTCGGCGGCCGGCTTCGGCAGTGGGATGGCGTCGACGCGGCCGGCGTACCAGGCGGCGGGAATCATCAGTACCGACATGATGACGAAGCCGGCGAGCCCGACGCGCCAGCCAAAGCCCTCGTTGAGCATCTGCCCGATCGGCGCCGACAGCAGCGCGCCGAGCGAGCCTGCGCCTGAGACGATGCCGAGCACGGTGGAGCGCACCGTTGCAGGCACCGCGCGCGCCGCCACCGACATCGCGATCGCCGCGGCCGTGCAGGCCAGCGACGTACCGATCAGCACGCCGGCGCCGATCATGATGCTGACGAGACCACCCGCGGTCGCCATCAGGATGAGGCCGACGATGTACATCAGCGATCCCACGATCATGATGGGACGGAAGCCGTAGCGCACGGTCATCGCGCCGGCGAGCGGCTGCAGGAAGCCCCAGGCGAGGTTCTGCACGGCCAGCGCCAGCGTGAAATCCGAGATCGAGATGTGGATGTCATGCGTCAAAGGCTGCATGAAGATGCCGAGGCTCTGCCGCAGCCCCATGCTCAGCGTCAGCATGATCGAGGCGCCGATCAGGATGGGCAATGTCGGGCGCAGCACCTGCAGCAGGGGCATTTTTGTTCTCCCTCGGGGCACGGCACAATAGCCGCCGTCTGCAATATCGTTTGATTTTGGTTACACAGACCTGTGTACTTAGGCTATGAAAGGCGTACGCTGTCAAGCGAACAGGACGCGCGCTATCGCATGGCTCCCCCGACGCACCCACAGACGATGAAGGAGCGGATCCTCGAGACCGCCGACAAGCTGTTCTATCTGCAAGGCATTCGCGCGATCGGCGTCGATACCATCGCGGCCGAGGTCGGCATCTCCAAGCGCACGCTCTACAACCACTTCCCCTCCAAGGACGCGCTGATCGCCGCCTATCTCGAACGCCGCTTCGTGCACGCCCGCCCCTCCGACAAGCCGCCGGCCGAACAGATTCTCGCGACCTTCGATTCGCTGGAGCGGCGCTTTGCGGCAAAAGACTTTCGCGGCTGCCCGTTCGTGAATGCGGTGGCCGAGCTCGGCCCTGCGGACCGCGCGGTGAAGAAGATCGCGATCGCCTTCAAGGAAAGCCGCCGCGTCTGGTTTCGCGACCGCTTGAGCGAGCTCGGCGTCGCGGAAGCGGAGGCGCTGGCGACGCAGCTCGTGCTCTTGGTCGACGGCTCCATCGCCCAGGACCTCGTGCGTGATGATCCCGCCATGGCGCGCGCCGCGAAGGAAGCGGCGAAGGTGCTGTTGCGGAATGCGGGGGTGGATGTGGGTGGTGCGGCGGCTGTGCCCGCGAAGCAAGACAAGCGCCCGCCACACTAACTGCCGTCGCCGTATCGCTCGCTGTCATCACCCGCGAAAGCGGGTGATCCAGTATTCCAGAGACGATTGTGATTGAGCCGAGGCGCCGCGGCGCACTGGATTCCCCGCCTTCGCGGGGAATGACAGCGGAGTTTGCCCTACCGCCGCCCAACATGCTCCTGTTTTGCCCGACGAGTCAAACGGCCCGCCAACTGCGCAAGCCGTTTCTGCCACCCGCATAACCCATTGATCCGACTAACGCCGGCTACTGTGCATGGGGTTGTTTTCGCAGTTTTGTGCCGCGGCAGCCCTCACGCCGCCTGCGACACCACCCGGTTGCGCCCGTCGTGCTTGGCGCGGTACAGCGCCGTGTCGGCGCGCTTGAGGACGTCGGCGACGGCCTCGCCTTTCTGCTCCAGCGTGGTGAGGCCGATCGAGATCGTGACCTCGATGCGCTTGGCGCCCTTGTGGATCGCAAACGGCTCGCCCGCGATCGAGCGGCGCAGGCGCTCGGCGACCATGCCGGCGACATGCAGGTCGGTCTCCGGCATCACGATCACGAACTCCTCGCCGCCGTAGCGGCAGGCCAAGTCGATGCCGCGGATCGACTTGCGCACGCGCACGGCGAATTCGCGCAGGACGTCGTCGCCGGCGTCGTGGCCGTAATTGTCGTTGATCGACTTGAAGTAGTCGATGTCCAAAATCATCAGCGCCAGCGGCTTGCCGCGTGTCGAGGCCTGATCGGCGAGCGTTGCCAGATGGCTCTCCATGTAGCGGCGATTGTGCAGGCCGGTGAGCGCGTCGGTGATCGCCATCTCGATCGAGTTCTGCACGTTGTCGCGCAGGTGATCGGTGTAGCGGCGGCGGCGGATCTGGGTGCGGGCGCGCGCGAGGAGCTCGGTCTTGTCGATCGGGCGCAGCAGATAGTCGTTGACGCCGATCTCGAGGCCGCGGAGCAGCCGCGTCGAGTTCTCGGGGTCGGCGATCGCCAGGATCGGCACATGGCGCGTGCGCTCCAGCGAGCGCGCCTGGCTGCAGAGCCTGAGGCCATCGAAATTGTTGAGGTCGAGCGAGACGATCAGCAGGTCGTAATTACCCTCGGCGGCGTGGAACAACGCTTCGGTCGGGTTCGGCTCGACGTCAATGGTGTGCTCGGCGGCGAGGATCGTCGCCAGCCGCTCATAGGAGGACTGGCGGTCGTCGACCAGCAGGATGCGGCCGCCCTTGCCGGTGTCGGCGACGGCGCTGCGCTCGGGCGCCTGC
The DNA here is from genome assembly GCF_035935975.1 of Bradyrhizobium sp. Classification (GTDB taxonomy): domain Bacteria; phylum Pseudomonadota; class Alphaproteobacteria; order Rhizobiales; family Xanthobacteraceae; genus Bradyrhizobium. Next base: position 38,488 of record NZ_DASYWN010000033.1, on the reverse strand, counting down.
ATGCCGATCTCGAGCGAGGTGATGGCGCGCATGCGCAGCTCATCGGTCATCATCTTCAGCCGCGTCAGCGAGCGCACGCGCGCGATCAGCACGACGTCGGAGACGGGTTTTGTGAGGAAGTCGTCGGCGCCGGCTTCCAGACCACGGTTGCGGTCCGCGGGGCTGTCGAGCGCCGTGACCATGACGACGGGAATGTGGTGCGTCGCCGGATCGGTCTTGATGCGGCGGCAGACTTCAAAGCCATCCATGTCCGGCATCATCACGTCGAGCAGGATGATGTCGCATTCGGCGCGGCGGCAGATCGCCAGCGCCTCGGTGCCGTTCGAGGCCGTCATCACGTCGAAATATTCGGCGGACAGGCGGGCTTCGAGGAGTTTGACGTTGGCAGGAACGTCATCGACAACCAGGATACGCGCGGACACTGTGAACTCACTTCCTATCCGATAAAACGCCGGACCGTCTCAATGAACTTGCCGACCGAGATCGGCTTGGACAAATAGGCTTCGCAGCCGCCCTCGCGGATGCGCTCTTCGTCGCCCTTCATCGCGAACGCGGTCACCGCGACGACGGGAATGGCACGCAGCTCCGGATCGTCCTTGATCCAGCGCGTGACTTCGAGGCCCGACACCTGCGGCAGCTGGATATCCATCAGCACAAGGTCGGGCCGCATCTTGCGAACGAGGTCGAGCGCCTCATATCCGTTGCTGGTGCCGGAGGTCTGGTAGCCGTGCGCCTCCAACAGGTCGCGGAAGAGCTTCATGTTGAGCTCGTTGTCTTCCACGATCAGGACGGTCTTAGCCATCCCGCCCTCCTGTTTGGTCCCAAAGACCGATACATGTGACGCCTCAGGCGCCTCTTTCCGGCGCTTCGAAAACTGGATTCAAACTAGCCGCAGATTCGCTCTAGTTTCGTTAAACCCGAGGCCCGACTTTCTGCGATGTGGTTTCCAGTTGCTTGTCGGCGGTCTTGAGACTCGGGCATGATGGTTTCAAAGTAGACACCGAAAGTTAACGGAAAGGCAAACCGGACCCTTGAAAAAGCCTGTTCACAACCCTCGCGAAGTCGCTGAAATCGTTGCGATTCAGGCGCTGTCCTTCGTTGCCGGCGAGCCCGGGCGGCTGGGCCTGTTTCTGGCTGAGACAGGGGTCGGTCCGGAGACCCTGCGCAATGCCGCCTCGGACCCCAATTTCCTCCTCAGCGTGCTCGATTTCGTGCTGCGCGATGACGACACCGTGAAGGCCTTTGCGAGCGCCTCGGAGCTGCATCCAACCAACGTTGCTGCGGCGCGGCAGGTCCTCGGCGACGCGCTGGGCGATCCCAATTGGGAGCGCGACGTGCCGTGACCGCGCCCGACCCGGCCGGGCCTCGCTGCTTCTGCCGGGATTGTTCGGCCGATCTGGATATGGGGGTGCGGCGCTGTTCCGCCTGCGGTTCCCCTCGCCTGGTCCGCCACCGGGCGCTCGCCTCGCTGACCATCGCCCATATCGACTGCGACGCCTTCTACGCCACGGTCGAGAAGCGCGACAATCCTGACATCGCCGACAAGCCCGTCATCATCGGCGGGGGAAAACGCGGCGTTGTGTCGGCGGCCTGCTACATCGCGCGCACCTACGGCGTGCGATCGGCCATGCCGATGTTCAAGGCGCTGGAAGCCTGCCCGCATGCGACCGTGATCCCGCCCGACATGGCGAAATACGTCCGCGTCGGCCGTGAAGTACGGCAGGCCATGCAGGCGCTGACGCCACTGGTCGAGCCGCTCTCGATCGACGAGGCCTTCCTCGATCTGTCCGGCACCGAGCGGGTGCACGGTATGATCCCGGCAAAAGTGCTGGCGCGCTTTGCCCGCGACATCGAGCGCGACGTCGGCATCAGCGTTTCCGTTGGCCTCTCCTGCAACAAGTTCCTGGCCAAGATCGCCTCCGACCTCGACAAGCCGCGCGGCTTTGCCGCGCTCGATCAGGAGGAAGCGCGCGTGATGCTGGCTTCGAGGCCGGTCGGCTTCATCTTCGGCGTCGGACCGGCCACGCAGGAGCGCCTGGTGCAGCGCGGCTTCCGCATCATCGCCGACCTGCAGAAGGCCGACGAGATCGAGATGATGCGGCAGTTTCCGAGTGACGGCCGCAGGCTGTGGCGGCTCGCCCGCGGCATCGACGACCGCCGCGTCGAGCCCGATCGCGGCGCCAAGACGATCTCCAGCGAAACCACCTTCGAGACCGACATCCGCGATTTCGCGACGCTCGAGAAGATCCTGTGGCGGCTGTGCGAGAAGACGTCGTCGCGCCTCAAGAGCAGCGAGCTTGCCGGCTCGACCGTGACGCTAAAACTGAAGACCGCCGATTTCCGCCAGCGCACCCGCTCGCAGTCGATCGCGGCCCCGACCCAGCTCGCCGCAAAGATCTTCTCGATCTGCCGGGAGATGCTGGCGAAGGAAATCGACGGCACCGCCTTCCGCCTGATGGGCGCCGGCGTCAGCGCGCTGCGCGAGGGCTCGGCGGCCGACGACACCGACATGCTCGACCGCCGCGCCGCCCACGCCGAGCGCGCGGTGGACAGCCTTCGCAAGAAGTTCGGCAGCGCCGCGGTGATCCGCGGCATCGCGTATGACGGGCCTGAGAGGGCGGAGGAATGATGACAGCCGAACGCGATATCGACGTGCTGCTGAGAGACATGAAACCGGATCTGCGACCGGGCATCTTCGTGTTCTGCACGATCGCGGCAAGGCAGAGCATTCCCGCAGGACTTAGCCCGTTGCTGACGTTCCGCGAGCAGGAAGGAACTACGCTCATCGTTTTGCGCGAAGAGGCCGAAGCAGCGGGCCTGCGTTACGCATTCCCCTCGCGCCTGATTACCCTGGCAGTTCACTCCGCGCTCGATGCGGTGGGCTTTCTTGCGGCCATCACCACGCATCTGGCTGACGTCGGCATCAGTGTGAACGCCGTTTCAGCCTTCCACCACGACCATCTCTTCGTACCGTCCGACAAGGTCGAAGATGCGATGGCTGCTCTCCAGGATATATCAGAGGCGAGCCAAGATTAATCCATCGCTCCATCGGGGCTACGGACGCGCGCACAGCGGAAGCAGCTTGTCGCGCGTGAGCGGCGCGAGCTTCACCGATCCCGGTGCATTCGGATCCAGCCAGAGAATCTCCTCGATCTCGGCGCCGGGACTGACCGAGTGCGCGATCGCGACGCGAAAGATTTCCGCATCGACCTGCCGGCCGGGCTCATGCGCCGCAGGCGCGGTGTAGCGTCCGACATAGGTCATCTCGTTCGGACCGACCTCGATCCCGAGCTCCTCGGACAATTCCCGCCTCAGGGCGACCTCCGGGTGCTCGCCGGCCTCGATCTTCCCGCCCGGCTGCATGAAAGCTTCAGTGGCCCGCTTCCTGACGAGCAGGACGCGTCCATCGCTCCTGCTCATCAACGCAGCCGCGATCCGAATAAAATTCTGCGAAGTCATTCCCTGCAACACCTCAATCCGCGACCGCGATCGCCTCGATCTCGATCAGCCATTCCGGCGCGGCGAGCGCGGAGACGCCGACGAGCGTCGAGGCCGGCGGCTCCATGCCTTCAAAGAAGGCCGAGCGGGCCTTGCCGATGATCGGGCGCAGCTCGGGCTTGTAGCCGACCACGAAGGTCGTGATCTTGACGATGTTGGCGTAGGTCGCACCGGCCGCCTTCAGCGCGTGGCCGAGATTCTGCATCACCTGCGTGGTCTGGGCGGCGAGATCGCCCTCACCCACGATCCGCCCCTCCTCGTCGGTCGACACCTGACCGGAGATGTAGATGGTGCGCGCACCGGTGGCGGTGACGACGTGGGAATAAGCGGGATTGTGATGCAGGCCGCTGGGACGGAGATGATCGAGCTTGGGCATGGGCTGGCTCCCGGAGTTTGTGGTTGGTGGGAGCGTAGCTGGAGAGCGCGCCGAGAGCTAGCCGTCATTGCGAGGAGCAAAGCGACGAAGCAATCCAGACTGCTTCCGCGGAGGGATTCTGGATTGCTTCGCGGAGCCTGTCATCGGGCCGCGCTACGCGCGGACCCGTTGGCTCGCAATGACGACGGAGAGCGCGCGCCCCTCAATTGCAGGGCTTGCTGTCCTTGACGTCGAACTTGCCCATCGCGCCGGAGATCACAAAATCGTTGTAGTCGAGCACGAGCTGGCGCGAGACGCCGTTCTCGTAGAGCTCGAACGCCATCGCATAGACAGGCGTCTGCTCGCCTTCCTTCTGCTGGGCCTCGCGGTCGAAATAGCTGACGGTGACGGGCCAGCGCTTCAGCGACTTCATGTGCTCGTCCGTGGTCGACGGATCTGACGAGGTGGCGCGCTCTACGGGGATCGGCTGGCCGATCACGGTCAGCGTGTTGTAGACCTTCTGGCCATCGTCGGAGCCGTCATAGACCGACAGCTCGAGCAGCGACTTGCCGTCCTTGGCGGCGGCGATGATGCGCTGGATCTGCTCGGTCGGGAACACGACCTTGCCGTCGAGTGTGAAGCTCTTCGGCGCCGGTAGCTTCAGCTTGACGTTGATGTGGTCGCCGTCGCGCTCGGCCGATCCGTCGACGCGGCCCGCGTCGGCCTCGTTCATCCGCGTCTCGATCTTGAAGCGATAGCTCTTTCCCGCCGCGTCCTCCCACGAATTGGAGCGGAGGTCGCTGAGCGTGATCTTGCCCTCGCCGCTGTCGAGCTCGGAGACCTGGCGGAATTCGGAGGTGTAACCCTCGCAGGAGCTTCCGGTGAAATTGTAGAGGATGCGGCCTCGAGCGCTGTTGACCGAATTGGAGCGCGATTTGACCAGGCTGAGGTCATAGAGCGCCTGATGCGCGAGGAATGGACCGCTGGCCGCCTGCGCCATATCAGCCGGGCCAAAAGCGGCCGCCGCGAGCGCCATCACACCGAGCGAAGTCCGGAAAAGGTGCACCATGTCTGGTCCTTGAGGATGCGTCCGTGGGAAAAGCGCAGATTCGACAGTTTAATGACCGTTCCATTGCGTCGCAACTGAGGCTGTTTCACGTAAAGTTGCGGCCCACGCTTTGAACCGCCTGCCCTTCCTCAACAAAATAGGGCCCCCTCCGGTTGCTTGCATGTGGCGGCACGATGGGCGAAACAGGGCGCGCCCGGCCGCCAAAGCCGGGACAGATGATTTTTTGGACAACGAGGTCGAACATGGCGGGCACGGTCGAGCAGAAACTGGCGGAACAGGGCATCAAGCTGCACGAGGCCCCCACCCCCGTGGCCAACTACGTGCCGTTCGTGCGCACCGGCAACCTGCTGTTCGTCTCCGGCCAGGTCTGCTTCGACCCCGCCGGCAAGCTGATCGCCAAGGGCAAGCTTGGCGCCGGCGTCTCGATCGAGGACGGTGCTGCGGCGGCGCGCGGCTGCGCGGTCAACCTGCTGGCCCAGGTCAAAGCGGCCCTCGGCGACCTCGACAAGGTCGTGCGCGTGGTCCGTCTCGGTGGCTTCATCAACTCGGCGCCGGACTTCCTGGACGGGCCGAAGGTGCTGAACGGCGCCTCCGACCTGATGGTCGCCGCCTTCGGTGACAAGGGCCGCCATGCCCGCACCACCGTCGGCGTCGCCTCGCTGCCTGCGGATGCCGCGGTCGAGGTCGAAGGCGTGTTCGAGGTCGCCTGAGGCTGATGCGCGCTCCGGATTGGCTGACAGCCCGGCCGGTCGCTCATCGCGGCCTGCACGACATCTCCCGCGGCATCGTCGAGAACATGCCGGGCGCGGTGCAGGCTGCCATCGCTGGCAACTTCTCGATCGAGGTGGACATCCAGCTCTCCGCCGACGGCGAGGCGATGATCCATCACGACCATGCGCTCGGCCGCCTCACCGAGGCGACCGGCGAGGTGGTCTCGAAGACCGCGGCGGAGCTGAGAGCCGTCAAGTTCAGGGATACCGACGAGCGGATGATGTCGCTGTCCGACCTCTGCGCCATGGTCGCCGGCCGCGTGCCGCTGGTGATCGAGGTGAAGAGCCATTTTGGCGGCGACCGCAAGCTGGTGAAGCGGATGGCCGAGGTGCTGTCGTCCTATCAGGGCCCGGCCGTCGGCATGTCCTTCGATCCCGACCAGGTGCTGGCGCTGCGCGAGCTGTTGCCCAACCGTCCGCGCGGCATCGTCGCGCAGCGGAGCTATGAGGACGAATACTGGGCCTACCTGACCCAGCCGCAGCGCGACAGCATGCTGTACCTGCGCCACGGCTTTCAGACCCAGCCGCATTTCGTCGCCTTCAAGGTCGACCATTTGCCAGCCCCCGCCCCCTGGATCGCCCGCAACGTGTTCGGCTGCGCCATGCTCGGCTGGACCGTCCGCACACCGGAGCAGCGCACGCGGGTCGGGCAATATGCGGATCAGATGATCTTTGAGGGGTTCGTGCCGTAGGGCCGAACTGCATCCCATCGTCATTGCGAGCGCAGCGAAGCAATCCAGGATCCCTCCAGGGAGAGACTCTGGACTTCGTCGCAAGGGCTCCTCGCAATGACGGACGGAGACGGTGGCGGCCGCCTGACCTGCAGTTCCCGCCCCTTGAAGTCCCTGCTGCGATGCACGATCTTGGGCGCGATGGCATCATCTGAAATCACGCTCGAGGCGGTCCCCTCCATTGGCGAAGTGTCGGCTGAAGATTGGGACGCCTGCGCCAACCCCGGCGGCCGCTGCACTGGGGCGGGCAACGGGACCTCATCCGCCCTTGCAGGCGATTCCCTCGGCCTCTTAAAACCCGCCTATAACCCGTTCGTCTCGCACGCCTTTCTCTCGGCCGTTGAGAAATCGGGTTCGGCGACGATCCGCACCGGTTGGGGAGCGCGGCATCTCGTGGCCAAGATCGACGGCCGCGTCGCCGGCGTCGTGCCCTGCTATCTGAAATCGCACTCGCAGGGCGAATACGTCTTCGACCGCGGCTGGGCGGACGCCTATGAGCGCGCCGGTGGACGGTATTACCCGAAGCTGCAGGTCTCGGTTCCCTTCACGCCGGCCACAGGGCCGCGGCTGCTGGTCCGCGACGGTGTCGACCGCGAGCGCATCACCGAGACACTGGCGAGCGGGCTGGTGGCGCTGTGCGGCGTCAGCAAGGCCTCCTCGGTGCACGTCACCTTCGCCCGCGAGGCGGAGTGGAAGCTGCTTGCCCAGCATGGCTTCCTGCAGCGCACCGACCAGCAGTTCCACTGGCGCAACGAGCGCTTTGCCACCTTCGACGATTTCCTGGCGACGCTGAACTCGCGCCACCGCAAATCGATCAAGCGCGAGCGGCGCGATGCGCTCGCCGCGGGCATCACCATCCACTGGCTCACCGGCAAGGACATCACCGAAGACGCCTGGGACGCGTTCTTCATGTTCTACATGGAGACCGGCTCGCGCAAATGGGGCCGGCCTTACCTCACACGCGAGTTCTTCTCGCTGATCGGCGAGACCATGAGCGAGGACGTGCTGCTGGTGATGGCCCGCCGCAACGACCGCTGGATCGCAGGCGCAATCAACTTCATCGGCTCGGACACGCTGTTCGGCCGCAACTGGGGCGCGGTCGAGCATCATCCGTTCCTGCATTTCGAGGTCTGCTACTATCAGGCGATCGATTTCGCCATCAAGCACGGCCTCACCCATGTCGAGGCCGGCGCGCAAGGAGAGCACAAGATCGCGCGCGGCTACCTGCCGCGGACGACCCATTCCGCCCACTTCATCGCCGATCCCGGCCTGCGCCGCGCCATCGACGATTACCTCAAGCGCGAGCGCGCCTATGTCGCCGAGGCAGGACGAGAGCTCGCCGAGCTCGGCCCGTTCCGCAAAGGCATCGACGAGGCGCCTTGACGGTTTGCCATCGCTGGTGACAGTAAGCGCGAAATTCTAAGCTCAAAGTTCTTGGGAGCCGCCGCCATGACTGCCTACGACACCAACAACATCTTCGCAAAGATCCTGCGCGGCGAGCTGCCCTGCCACAAGGTCTACGAGGACGAGCACGTCTTCGCTTTCCTCGACATCATGCCGCGCGTGCCCGGCCACACGCTGGTGATCCCAAAGGCCCCTGCCCGCAACATCCTCGACGTCGCGCCTGATGATTACGCCCATGTCGCCCGCGGCGCGAAGAAGATCGCGATCGCAGCAATGAAGGCGTTCAAGGCCGACGGCATCACCGTGCAGCAGTTCAACGAGCCCGCCGGTGGACAGGTCGTGTTTCATCTCCACATGCACGTGATGCCGCGCCATGACGGCATCGCGATGCTGCCGCCCGCGAGCCGCAAGGAAGACGTCAAGGTGCTCGAAGAGAACGCGACCAAGCTGATCGCGGCGCTGAAGGCGGGCTAGCTGCCTCCACATCGTCATTGCGAGCGAAGCGAAGCAATCCAGACTCTTTCCGCGGAGACAGTCTGGATTGCTTCGTCGCTTTGCTCCTCGCAATGACGGCGTAGAGAGAACTCACTCCGTCTGAAAATCCCCTGCTTGCGGTGCCGCCAATGGCGTGAACTCGCAACGGTCGGGCTTGATATCGATCAGCGGCGTGTTATCGATGCAATCGAGCCCGCGCACCAGAATGGCATTGCCCTCGATGCCGACCAGCTTCACGATCGACGTGCCGATCGGGTTGGGCCGCACCGGCGAGCGCAGCGAAAACGTGCCGCGGGTCTTCTCGTTGTTCTTGGGGCTTTGCAGCACGATGTCGCGGCGCGACCTGTCGAGCCAATAGAGCACTTCGAGATTGCTGTAGAAATCGACGCCCTTGATGGCCGGCACGAACGGCTCGAAGATCTCGAGGCGGCAGATCGGGCCGTCCTGACGCCCCTGCCGCGGCGTCTCCAGCCGTGAGGTCCAGGGCGTGCGGATGCGACCGATGAAGACGAGGCCGGCGTCTTCCACAGGCGGCAGCTCGATGGCGACCTCGCCCTCGCGGAGCTCGTTTTCGCGAACCATATTTCCAGTTCCTTGCTGTTCGCCGGTGGTTTTAGCCCAACCACCACTTGCCGGCCAGCATGAAGACCTCGCCGGTCACCACGCCGGCGAAAATCGAGCGGCGGGTCAGCAGGAAGACGACGAGGCCCGCGGCCACCGCGCCGTAGCGCAGGGCATCCGGCACACTGGCCAGCGCCCCCGGCGGCTGGACCACGATCTGGGCGATGACACCGGCGAGGATGGCGGTCGCGACCGCCCTCACCCAGACCAGCAGCTCGGAGCCCTCGTCGATGCCGCCACCGAACCACAGACCCAGCATGCGCCATATCTGGTTGGGAACAACGCCGGCAACGAACAGCACCACGAGCGCATGCCAGTCACCGATGAGCTGCGCGTAGCTCATGCGCGCACCTCGCGCCACCAATGCACGCCATAGGCGATCGTGCCGGCCACGAGGCCGCTGACGAGGATGTCGAGACCGGAGTTCATCCTCGCGGCCAGCGGATAGAGCAAAACGCCGAGCGTCAGCGCGACGACGTCGGCGACCTCGCGGCTGTTGCGCGCGGTCGAGAACAGGAACGACAGCGGCGTCAGCATCAGGATCGCAGCACCAAGCGTCTGCGTCAGGTTGGCGGCGAGGAAATAACCGACCGTGTTGGCGGTGAGGCACACCGAGACCAGGCCGAAGCCAAGCCCGTTGACGAAGGCGATGCGCCGCTCGCGCGGCACAAGCGGCAGGAAGCGATGGCACTCGACCCACAGTGTCACGGCGGTGAGATGCGCCGCGAAGAACAGCTCGCGCCGCTTGGTCGTCGGCGTGCGCATCAGCGGCAGCACCGAGACCACCATCGGAAACAGGCGGATGGCGCTAACAGTCACCGCGATCGCCGACTGGATGATGGTGGCGCCCGAGCCGAGCGTGGTGATCAAAATGATCTGCGCCGGGCCTGCCCAGACGAACAGGGTCGAGCAGAGCGCCCAGAGCAGGCTGAAATGGGTGTCATGGGCCAGCGCGCCGATGCCGAGATAGGTCGCAAACAGGACGAGCGTGAGGATCGTCTGCGTGATCGAGCGCAGCCCCCAGCCGAAGGCGCGCAAGGGACTTTGCCATTGAGGGGAATCGAGCGGAGGGAGCGCCACGGGAAGGCCGGCTGAGGTTGCAGAATCGTGCCTGCATAACGGGCAATGCAGCGGTCCGCGTCAAGGAAGCGCGCGGCGGGGCTGGCATGCGCGTGAGGACCCTACCCGCTCACGCCCCGGTTCTTCAGCACGAAACAGGCGCCGCCCGCTTTGCGGATGCGGTTGCAGAGATCGTCCGCCTCGGGGCGCGTGTCGGCGCCGATGCGCACCTGGTAGAACGTGTGCGAACCGCGACTGCGCACGACCGAACTCAGCAGGCTGGGATCGCGCTCTCCGATCACGGCACTGAGGCGCGTGACGGCGCGCGAGTACATCGCCAGCGCCTTGTTGCGGTCGAAGCCGGCGGCGAGCTGAACGCCCCAGATTTTTGCGGCGGCAAGCTCGACATGCTGCTCGAGCTCGGCGACGAACGGATTCGGCGCGCGCTTCAACAGCGCCATCAGCTCGCGGCAGCTTGTCAGCGGCGAGCTCGGCGGCCCCTTGCCGGTGCTGCCAGCCTTGGCCCATGCGTCGACGCTCGTACCCGTGATGGCATAGACGTAGTTGCGGGTCTGCGCGGGCATCGGGCCGGTGCCGGCGAGCCATTCCTGCACACGGCGCGGGCCGGCGTTATAGGCCGCCGCGGCAAGGCCGAGATTGCCGAACTGGTTGCGCAGCTCGTTCAGAAATTCGGCCGACTTCGGCAAGGCCTGAACCGGGTTGAATGGATTGAGCAGCCCGCGCTCGCTGGCGGTGCCCGGCATGAACTGCGCGATCCCCTGCGCATGCTCGCCGCTGCGCGTCATCGGCCCGACAGCATCGGCCTGGAAGCGGCTTTCCTGCCAGATCACGCGGGCGAAGAATTCCAGCGGCAGGTTGGCATCGCGGGCCGCCGCCTCCACGATCAGGCAGATCGATTCCCGCGTATCGCTCTCGCGCGCATCGGCGGGCTTTGGCGGCCCGATCGCGAGCTCCTCGACGCTGGGAACGGCGACGTCAGTCTTCGCGGGCGAGCTGTCCCATGCCGCGGCCTCCGTCGTTGAGACGAGCCATACGGCAGCGAGGAGTGACGCAATTCGCGCCAACACTGCCCAAGCAACGCCGTGGCGCAGGGCGTCGCGGCATGCGACAAGATGATGTGCCATGTTGTGGCATCGTGCCATGGTTCGACGAGTTGCCAATATATGCTGCCTGACCTGCTTCTCCCAATGCGCTTCTCCGCCACAGGGATCCGCGCGATCCTTGCCCTCGCCGCCCTCATCCTGTCCGCCCTGCCGGCCACCGCGCAAGTCAACTGGCGGATGACCACGGAATATCCGCAAAACAACATTTCCGGGATCGGCCTTTCCACTTTCGCCGATCGCGTCGCCGCGCGCACAAACGGTTTCGTGACCGTGGCCAATTCCTTCGACAATGAGCTCAAGATCAACTCGGGCGAAATGCCGCGCGCGGCGCTGGACGGCCGGATCGCCGGCGGCGATGCCTTTGCCGGCGCGCTGTCCGGCATCGACCCCGTGCTCGGTCTCTCCACTCTGCCCTTTCTGGTCCAATCAGTAGACCTTGCCCGCGCCACCAATGCGCGGGCCCGCCCGCTCTACGAGAGGGCTTTCGCGGACCGCGGTCTCAAGCTGCTGTATCTGACGATCTGGCCGGCAACGGGTCTCTGGTCGGAGCAGGCGCTCGCGGGTGCCGACGATTTGCCGAAGCTGAACCTGCGGGCCTACGACGCCAATTCCAGCGCGGTGATGCGCACGGCCGGCGCCAACGCGCAGTTCCTGCCGATGGACAAGGCGCTGGCCGGCCTGAAGGACCATCAACTGAACGCGTTCCTCACCTCCGGCGATGGCGGCGCGGGGCGAAAGCTCTGGGACTTTCTGCCGCATTTCACCGCCATCAATTACGCGATGCCGGTGTCGATCGCCTTCGTCCGCACCGAGGCGTTTGCCGCGCTGTCGGAACCGATGCAGCGCGAAGTGATGGCGGCCGCAGCCGAGACCGAGCAGAGCCAGTTCGCCCTGCTCGCCCATCGCACCGCCGAGAATTACGCACGCATGCGCGAGAACGGCGTCAACATCGCCGAGCCCGCGCCGCAATCCCTCGTCGCGGCCCTGCGCAATGCCGCAACAAGCACGATCGCCGCCTGGGAGGCCCAGGCCGGGACCGATGCCGCGGGGATCGTCGAATGGGCCCGGCAGCAATGACGCCTTGGCTCTTGACTTGAGAGCCCAGCCGAATAGCAACGGGCGGAAACATCCAAGCCGGTTCCGCCCTGATGGCCACAATCTATTTCGATCTCGACGGCACGCTGACCAACCCGAAGCCCGGGATCACCCGCTCGATCCAGTACGCGCTGGAGCGGCTGAGCCTGCCGGTACCGAGCGAGGACGAGCTGACCTGGTGCATCGGCCCGCCGCTGCACGCCAGCCTGCAGAAGCTCGCGGGCAGCGCGGAACTCGCGGACCGGGCGCTGCTGCTCTACCGCGAACGCTTTAGCGATATCGGCCTGTTCGAGAACGAGGCCTATGCCGGCATCGTCGACACCTTGACGACGGTTGCCGCGACCAACCAGCGCATGTTCGTGGCCACCAGCAAGCCCGCGGTCTACGCCACCCGCATCGTCGATCATTTCGGCCTGAAGCCGTATTTCGAGCGCGTGTTCGGCTCCGAGCTCGACGGCACCCGCGTCGACAAGCGCGACCTGCTGCGCTACGCGCTCGACGAGGCCAGGGTCGATCCAGCCACTGCAATCATGATCGGCGACCGCAGCCATGACGTCGTCGGCGCAAGGACCAACGGCATGACCGCGATCGGTGTGCTCTACGGCTATGGCAGCGAGGCCGAGTTGCGGGACGCCGGCGCCCATCACATCTGCGCCGCGCATCCCGAGCTGCTCGGCCATTGTGGGGGCTAAAGCATGATCCGGAAAAGTGCGCAGCGGTTTTCCGAAAAGATCATGCTCAAACAACAACCTAAAGCGCGATGACGATTCGTCCAAATCTCATCGCGCTTTAGGCGGTCACAGTCTCGACCGCCGCAAGCATCCCCGTCTTGGCGTGACAGTTCAGATATTCGAAGAACTGCTCGTCCGCGGCCGCCACCGTGACCTCGTGATAGAGCCGCAGCTTTGCTGACGGCCCCAGCGTCGAGAGATACTTCATCGCCGCACCAAAGATCCTGACATGGGTCGGATGCGACTCCGCCCAGCGCTCCAGCGCGGCGAGGCTCTTCCACCAGCTCTGGCCGTAGGATTTTTCGCTGACGCTGCCGTCGGCGACGAGCACCTGCATGTAGCGGTTGGCATAGCAGCCGATCGCGAGGCCGTCGTCGCGCAGAAAATCCATGCCCTCGCGCAGCACCGGCTCGACGTCGTCGAGATAGAGCTTTCGTTCCGATGCCTCGGTGTCGCTCCAATCCTGTCCGGAACGGATCAGGCAGAGATTGTCGTGCGCTTTCACCCGCAGCCGCGCGCCGTCGCGGATCAGCTCGGGCGCGCCGCCCGGCGACATCGGATCGGTCTGCGACAGCGGAATGCGATCGCGCATGCCGCCCCAATAAGCGTGCTCCTGCACCTCGCCGCTCATGCCGTCCGCAATGACGGCGACACCCTCGGGCCGGTCGGGTGAGGAGAACAGCGTCTCGTGCCGCGCGACCGTGGGACGCAGAACTTCAATGAAGGTACCGATGCCCTCGCGGGCCTCGCCGGTCCACGCCTCACGCGCCGGCGTGAACCAGGCATCGAAGCGCACGACGTCGCTCCAGTAGGCCACCGACACGATATTCGCATGGCCAGACTGGTCGACATAATGTGCGCGGTCCCAATGTGAGGGACCGCCCTCGCCCGCGAACAGACCGGCGATGTCGGCGAGTGCCTCCCGCGCAGCGACGGCGCCTCGCTGCGATATTGCACGCCGAAATAGGCCATCACGACGCGGTTCACCGCCGGCTGGTAGCGCGCCACGAAGGATGGATATGGCGGCTGGTAATCATCGGGCACGCGCTTGTGGCGCGTGCGTGTCGTTTCGAGGTACGCGGGAATTGCAGATTCCATGGCCATGCCCTCCCCTCGTTGCGTTGCTCAACTCGCCGCCGCGGCGATCTCCGTGGGGTCGACGGTGTCGACCGGAAGTGCGAACTGCTCGACGCGCTTGTAGGGCTTCTTGTTGAGCAGGAGCCGCGTCACGTCGGGCCGCGAATAGTGCCCGGCGGGGTCGGCGGCGTTCTTGGCGACCCCGATGGCGCCGAGATCGATCTCGGCGATCAGGAGGCCCTCCTGGTCCGGCGCCAGCTTGTCGCCGATCTGGCTGCCGTCGGGGCCGTAGATCGCGGCAAAGCCGCCGCCGGCATGCAGCAGCGCATGCTTGTCCGGCCGGTCACAGAGCTCGTCGATCATCGCCTGCGACACCGTCGCGCAAGGCGCGAGCACGAAGCACGAGCCTTCCACCGCATAGACTCGCGAGGCGGCGTTGTTGACCTCGGCACCGAGCGCCGGCGCAAAGGGATCGTAGAGCGAGAAGCTCGGCCAGGCCGCGACATGCACTTGCTCGTTCTGGGCGTACATCGCGTATTTCGACAGCGGCTGCAGATGCTCCCAGCAGCACAGCGCGCCGAGACGGCCGATGTCGGGGCGCGCATGCACCGCGAGATCGCTGCCGTCGCCCTCACCATAGACGGTGCGCTCGGCATGGGTCGGGCGCAGCTTGCGGCGCTTTGCGATGGTCTCGCCGTCGGGGCCGATCAGCCATTGCGCCAGGTAAAGACTGCCGCCGTCGCGCTCGGAGAGGCCGAGCACCGCGGTGAGCTTTGCCTTGCGTACGGCATCGCGCAGCTTTTCGGCCTGCGGGCTGTCATAGGACAGCGAATTGTCGAAATAGCGCTGCACGAAGCCGCGGCCGATCGCCCAGGCCGGCGAGTCCATCCAGATGTGCCAGGGGTAGCCGGGGATGAACGCCTCCGGGAACGCGATCAGCCTGGCGCCCTTCTCGGCGGCCTCTTTGATCAGCGCGATCGACTTGTCGATCGAGGCGTCGAGATCGAGCCAGGCGGGCGCCGCCTGCACCACCGCCACCTTGTATTTCGGATGTTCGATGCCCATTGCCGCCTCCCTTGCCGGTTGATCGGAAGCCACGTCCGATGCAGTCTATTGGGCCAAGCCGGGCGGCCGCGCGCTCGACCACGGCGGAACAAAAACTCGACCGGAAGGAAGCGCCGCCCGGTACGGAACTTGCCTGCAGTCAGGCCGGATCTGCGCCACCATGCGGTTTGCTGGATGTGAAAGGGAGGCTGTCCTGATGCCAATCCAGTTCACGACGGACGGCAGCCCCGGCTACCGGCGGCTCGCCCTCTGGCAGGACATCGTCTGCGACGTCTTCGTTGGGCTCGACTGCAAGTCCGACCTCGGCAGCGCCTTTCGCGGCTCGGTCACGCAGGTCCCGCTCGGCAAGGCCGTCTGCTCCGAGGTGTGCTCCGACCGCCAGCACGTGTTCCGCACACCGTCCCGCATCGCACGCTCGGATCAGGATTTCGTCCTGGTCGCGCTCGGCAATCGCGGCGACGGCGGCGTCGTGCAGGACGGCCGCGAGACCGTGATCCATCCCGGCGAGTTCGCGCTCTACGACACCACGCGGCCCTACGAGCTGAAGTTCAAGGACAGCTTTACGCAGACCATCTTCAAGGTGCCGCGCGAGATGTTGCAGCGGCGGCTCGGCGCCACCGAGACGCTCACCGCGATGTCATTCGGCGCCGACATGCCGCTCGAGCGGCTCGCCTACGATTTCATCTTCCGCCTTTGCCAGAGCGCCGACAGGCTTGCTCCGGACCATGCCGCCGCCCTGTCGGAGCAGGCCGTCGATCTGCTCGCGATGGCGCTGGGCGAACGGCTCGGCAAGACGTCGCTGCCGTCCTCGACGCATCGCTCCGCCCTGCTCTACCGGCTGAAGGCGCACATCCGCGCGCACCTTGCCGATCCCGATCTGGCTCTGGCGGAAACCGCCGCCGCGCTCGGCATCTCGCCGCGCTATGTCAACGATCTCCTCGCCGACGAGAACACATCGTTCCAGCGCCACGTCCTGGCCGAGCGTCTCGCGCAATGCCGGCGCGATCTCGCCTCGCCCGTGCTCGCCCATCGCCACATTAGCGAGATCGCGTTCGCCTGGGGCTTTAACGACCTCTCCCATTTCGGCCGCGTCTTCCGCGAGCACTTCGGGATGTCGCCGCGCGACTACAGGCAGAGCCAGCTGCGGCACTGAACAGCCATCTTCGCGAGCCTTCGTCCCGAACGAAGGCAGCACTCGCCAATTCCAGATTGTCTTGTCAGGCCGCGTGCCTCAGGCTGGCCCGCATGAGGACTCACGCGACGACAGGCGGATCGGAGCTTCTGCTGAGCGTGATCGCGATCCGGCTCGCGGTGCTGGTCGTGGTGGGATGGGGCCTGACGCTTCTGCCGCGGCAGGTGCGGGACACCGAAACCACGTGCACAGCCTCACCTGCGACGAGGGTCGAAGCTCAGCCTTCAATAAAGGCAGTCGGCGCGCGCGTCGCCGATGCCGCGTTTGATGACATGCGTCTGCACGACTAGGGCGTTCCCAAGCAGAGCCGCCATGTGAGCGCGTGATAGGACCCGGCGCTCGCCTGCGCTAACCTCAACGCCAAGGTCGCATGGATCAATCAGCGGCCATCCGAGGAGCAGATCGATGGAATACCGACGCTTGGGCCGATCCGGCCTGATGGTGCCTGCCTTGAGCCTGGGAACGGGCACGTTCGGGGGCGTCGGCCGCCTCGCGGCGTGGGGCACGACGGACGCGACCGAAGCACGGCGGCTTCTCGATATCTGTCTCGAAGCGGGCGTGTCGATGTTCGACACCGCCGACGTCTATTCGCTCGGCGAGTCCGAGCGCGTGCTCGGCGAAGCCATCAAGGGTCGTCGCGACAAGGTGCTGGTCTCGACCAAGGCCACCTTCCGCTTCGGCGACGGTCCCAATGACATCGGCTCGTCGCGCCAGCATTTGCTCGCGGCCATCGACGGCTCGCTGAGCCGGCTCGGCACCGATTACATCGATCTGTTCCAGCTCCACGGCTTCGATGCCTTCACCCCGCCCGAGGAGGTGCTCAGCACCCTCGACGTGCTCGTGCGCGCCGGCAAGATCCGCTATGTCGGCGTCTCGAATTTTTCTGGCTGGCACCTGATGAAGTCGCTCGCCGTCGCCGACAAGCACGGTTTTCCGCGCTACGTCGCCAACCAGACCTACTATTCATTGATCGGGCGCGACTACGAATGGGAGCTGATGCCGCTCGGTGTGGACCAGGGATTAGGCGCGGTGGTCTGGTCGCCGCTCGGCTGGGGACGCCTGACCGGCAAGATCCGGCGCGGCCAGCCGAAGCCGGAAGTGAGCCGCCTGCCCAAGACCGCCGAATTCGGGCCGCCCGTGCCCGACGAGCACGTCTATCGCGTGGTCGATGCGATCGACGAGATCGCGAAGGAGACCGGCAAGAGCGTCTCGCAGATCGCGCTCAACTGGCTGCTGCAGCGCCCCACGGTCTCGACGCTGATCATCGGCGCGCGCAACGAGGCGCAGCTGCGCGAAAATCTCGGCGCGGTTGGCTGGTCATTGACCAAGGACCAGGTCGCAAAGCTCGATGCCGCCAGCAAGGTCACGCTGCCCTATCCCTATTGGCACCAGCGCGGCACCTTCTCCGACCGCAATCCGCCGGCGGTGTAGGCGCGCCGCGCCCAGCCTTGAGCTGCGTCAAGCCGGCTCGCATCGGCCGTGGCATCGTGCGGCCATCGCGAGGCAGCCCGATGCGCCGATTTGCCATGAAGGCCCTGTTCACGATGCTCAATCTCAACCGCACCGAGCGGTCCCGGATCGATTGGGATCGCAGCGTGCTGATCGCCTCCACGGCGGTGACAATCGGGCTCGTCGCGCTCTACATCTTCGGAAAATCGACGGGGCGCTGGTAACGGAGGTTACCGGAACTATCGCGATCCTGCCCTGTTGGCGCAATACTCCGCCAGCGGGCAGAGTTCGATTCGCCAACAAGACGCCGCTGATGATGTCGACAGTCACGCTCGAGCAGGCCGACGGCCTGCCGCTGCCACAGCGCCGATGGGCCATTCTCACCATCGCACTCGGCATCACCATGTCCGTGATCGACGGCGCCATCGCCAACGTCGCACTGCCGACGATCGCGGCCGACCTCAACGCGAGCCCGGCCTTCTCGATCTGGATCGTCAACGGCTACCAGCTCGCGATCACCATCTCGCTGCTGCCGCTCGCCTCGCTCGGCGAGATCGTGGGCTACCGGCGCGTCTATCTCGCCGGGCTTGCGCTGTTCACCCTCGCCTCCGCGTTCTGCGCGCTCGCGCACTCGCTGCCGATGCTGACGATCGCGCGCATCATCCAGGGCTTTGGCGCGGCCGGCATCATGAGCGTCAACACCGCGCTGGTGCGCTTCACCTATCCGCATGCGTTGCTTGGGCGCGGCATCGCGCGCAACGCCCTGGTCGTGGCGGTGTCCGCCGCAATCGGACCGACGCTGGCTTCGGGAATCCTGGCGGTGGGGAGCTGGCCCTGGCTGTTCGCGATCAACGTGCCGATCGGTGCGGTCGCCGTTGTGCTCGGCGCACGGTGCCTGCCGCGCACACACCTCGCAGCGCATTCGTTCGACTGGCAGAGCGCGGGCCTCAGCGCCGTCACCTTCGGCGTCGGCATTTTCGCGGTCGACAGCGTCGGCCATGGCGAGCCGCTCCTCACCTGCCTGATCGAATTCGCCGTCGCGGTGGTCGCAGGCGCAGCCCTGATCTGGCGCGAGACCCATATGGCCGCGCCGCTGCTGCCGGTCGATCTGCTGCGCATCCCGATCTTTGCGCTGTCGATCGCGACCTCGATCGCCTCGTTCTGCGCCCAGATGCTCGCCTTCGTCGCGATCCCATTCTACCTGCAAAGCCGTTTCGGCTATTCGGCCGTGCACATGGGGCTGCTGATCACGCCCTGGCCGATCACGGTGGCGTTCGCCGCCCCGCTCGCGGGGCGGCTGGTCGAGCACTATCCGGCCGGACTGCTCGGAGGCATTGGCCTCTTACTGTTCGCAGGCGGGCTCGCCTCGCTCGCCATGCTCCCATCCGCGCCCGGCGCCTTCGACATCGCCTGGCGCATGGCCCTGGCCGGCTTCGGGTTCGGCCTGTTCCAGACGCCGAACAACCGCACCATGATCGCCGCCGCCCCGCGCGAGCGCACCGGCGGCGCCAGCGGCATGCTCGGCACGGCCCGTCTGCTCGGCCAGACCACCGGCGCCGCCCTCGTCGCGCTGTTCCTCGGCCGATACCCGCAGGAGGGAACCAGGATCGCGCTGCTCGCAGCCGTCGGCTTCGCCCTGTGCGGCGCACTGCTCAGCATGTTGCGCCTGTCGCCTACCGGCGCGCGCGGCGCCGAGCATGTGCGGGTACAGGACGGGCAGCGGATGAAGGGGGATTGACGCTTCGCACACGCCTGCGCCCGACAAGGGGACCTGACATTTCGATACGAACAAAAAGGCCGGCTCTTCAGCCGGCCTTTTCGCTTCATGATGCGCCGATCAAGCCTTGACCAGCGGGCCCTTCGAGGTCGGCCCCTTGGAGCCGCCGGGGCCGCCCGGCTTGTTGGGTTTGCCCGGCGGGCGCTTGCGGGTGCCGGGCAGCTTTTCCTGCTTCGGCGTGACCGGGCCCTCGACGAACTCGAAGCCGATCTTTTCCTTGGTCTCGTCGGCCTCGTCCTTGACCAGGACGACGCGGACGTGGCCACCCCCCTTGAGCTTGCCGAACAGCACCTCGTCAGCCAGCGGCTTCTTGATGTGCTCCTGGATCACGCGGGCCATCGGCCGCGCGCCCATCTGCTCGTCATAGCCGTGCTGGACCAGCCAGGTCTTGGCGGGCTCCGACAGCTCGATGGTGACGTCGCGGTCGCCGAGCTGCGCCTCGAGCTGAAGCACGAACTTCTCGACCACGGTGCCGATCACCTCGACGCTGAGATGGCCGAACGAGACGATGGCGTCGAGACGGTTGCGGAATTCCGGCGCGAACTGCCGGTTGATCGCCTCGTGGTCGTCACCTTCCCGCTTCGAGCGGGTGAACCCGAACGCCTGCTTGGCGAGATCCGAAGCACCCGCGTTCGTGGTCATGATCAGGATCACGTTGCGGAAGTTGACCTGCTTGCCGTTGTGGTCGGTGAGCCGGCCGTGATCCATGATCTGGAGCAGCACGTTGTAGAGGTCGGGATGCGCCTTCTCGATTTCGTCAAGCAGCACAACGCAATGCGGATGCTGGTCGACGCCGTCAGTGAGCAGGCCGCCCTGATCGAAGCCGACATAGCCGGGAGGCGCGCCGATCAGACGCGATACGGTGTGCCGCTCCATGTATTCGGACATGTCAAAGCGCAACAACTCGACGCCGAGCGACGCCGCGAGCTGCTTTGCAACCTCGGTCTTGCCGACGCCGGTGGGGCCGGAGAACAAGTAGCAGCCGATCGGCTTCTCCGGCTCGCGCAGGCCCGCGCGGGCGAGCTTGATCGAAGCGGCAAGCGACTCGATCGCCTTGTCCTGGCCGAACACGGTGCGCTTCAGGGTCTGCTCGAGATGCTTGAGCACCTCGGCGTCGTCCTTCGACACGCTCTTCGGCGGGATCCGCGCCATCGAGGCGATCGTGGTCTCGATCTCCTTGATGCCGATCGTCTTCTTGCGCTTGTTCTCGGCGACCAGCATCTGCGCCGCACCGGACTCGTCGATCACGTCGATCGCCTTGTCGGGCAGCTTGCGGTCGTGGATGTAGCGCGAGGAGAGCTGCACCGCAGCCTCGATCGCCTCATTGGTGTACTTCAGCCGGTGGTAGTCCTCGAAGTACGGCTTGAGGCCCTTGAGGATCGCGATGGCGTCCTCGACGGTCGGCTCGTTGATGTCGATCTTCTGGAAGCGCCGCACCAGCGCGCGGTCCTTCTCGAAGTGCTGACGGTATTCCTTGTAGGTGGTCGAGCCCATGCAGCGGATCGTGCCCGAGGCAAGCGCCGGCTTGAGCAGGTTCGAGGCGTCCATCGCCCCGCCCGACGTCGCACCCGCACCGATCACGGTGTGGATCTCGTCGATGAACAGGATGGCGTTGGGATGCGCTTCGAGCTCCTTCAGCACCTGCTTGAGGCGCTCCTCGAAGTCGCCGCGATAGCGCGTGCCGGCGAGCAGCGTGCCCATGTCCAGCGAGAACACGGTCGCGGCCGCCAGAACCTCCGGCACCTCGCTGTCGACGATGCGCTTGGCGAGGCCCTCCGCGATCGCGGTCTTGCCGACGCCGGCCTCGCCCACGAACAGCGGATTGTTCTTCTGGCGGCGGCACAGCACCTGGATCGCGCGGTTGATCTCGGAATTGCGTCCGATCACCGGATCGATCTTGCCGTCGCGCGCCTTCTTGTTGAGGTTGACGCAATAGGTCTCGAGCGCTTCGCCCTTCTTCTTGGCGTCCTCGTTGCCCTTGGCTTCGGTCTCCTCGTCGACGCCGCGAACGGGCCGCGCCTCGGAGACGCCCGGCCGCTTGGCGATGCCGTGGCTGATGTAGTTGACGGCGTCATAGCGCGTCATGTCCTGCTCCTGCAGGAAGTACGCAGCATGGCTCTCGCGCTCGGCGAAGATCGCGATCAACACGTTGGCGCCGGTCACCTCTTCGCGACCTGACGACTGCACGTGGATCACCGCGCGCTGGATCACGCGCTGGAAACCGGCGGTCGGCTTGGCATCGTCGGCGCCATCCGTCACCAGATTTTCGAATTCGGTCTCAAGATAATTGACGAGGCTCGTGCGGAGCTTGTCGAGATCGACGCTGCAGGCACGCATCACGGCGGCTGCATCGGAATCGTCGATCAGGGAGAGCAGAAGATGCTCGAGCGTCGCGTATTGGTGATGACGCTCGTTTGCGATCGCCAGTGCACGATGCAGGGATTGTTCAAGGCTTTGGGAAAAAGTCGGCATTCGCGTCCTCTATGGCCCCCACCATCATGATCGCCATCGCCCGGTCAGGCAACAACAACCTTTGTCACATATAGTTATACAAGACCGCCGCGAAAGACCGGTTCCGCGACTCGATGGGCATTACGCACCCACGGCATACTCGATGCAAAACCCGTTCCGATTTGGGCAAAACTACCCATTTGGGCAGGATTGACGCCGGCGCTGATTGTCGCCGGACCATGTCGCGGCATGCGCTGACATCACACACCGGACGAACAGAACCAATCCTGGAGAATTCGGGATTCGAACGCGTGGTTATTTCTTTTCCATCACGCATTGCAGCGGATGCTGGTGCTTGCGGGCGAAGTCCATCACCTGCGTCACCTTGGTCTCGGCGATCTCGTAGGTAAACACGCCGCACTCGCCGATCCCGTGATGGTGGACGTGCAGCATGATCTTGGTCGCCGCCTCGACGTCTTTCTGGAAGAACTTCTCCAGCACGTGGACGACGAATTCCATCGGCGTGTAGTCGTCGTTCAGGATCAGCACGCGGTACAGGTTCGGCCGCTTGGTCTTCGGCTTGACCTTGGTGATGACGGAGGTATTCGGCCCCGTCGGGCTGCCGGAACGGTTCTCGTCATTGCTCATCCGGGGAGCGGACACGGCGGCCGTGGACAGGTCGGATATGGAAGTCAGTTGCGGCATGGCTCAGGCGTTCAAATTCCCCACGGAAGCGAATAACGGTCCGCCGCGCGGCCCGTTGCTCTGGAGCCTCGCACAGGCGCGCCGCCTTGTTGGATCGCCGCTCCCGACCGGTCCGGTCGAAGCCGGATCGCTCGTCAGCAATATGGGCCCGCCTCCGGCTCGCCGCAAGCGTGCAAAGGCTTGGCCGACGCGGCCCGCGGCGGTCCCGATTCCAGGTCCGGGCGATCCTTGCCAAGGTTAATCAATCCGGACCGATTTGACAAAAATTTCCGCCCCGAATGTTTAGAAGATGTTGACCAGGAACCTGACGTCAAGGTGACCCGAGCGGGATATCTCCGGATTTCTACGGCCTGATTTACTCGCCGTTGAAGGGTCTGGCGCGAAATCGGGCAAAACCACAGATTTCGGGGTTCGTCATGCTTCGCCTGCCCGTTGTGAGCCGCATCGGTCGAAACCTCGCCCGCTTTACCGCGGCCGAGCAAGGCAATATCGCCGTGCTCTTCGCCATCGCGCTGGTCCCGGTGCTGGGCTTCGTCGGCGCTGCGATCGACTACAGCCGCGCCGTCCAGGCCCGATCCTCGCTGCAGGTCGCGCTCGATTCGGCGGCCCTGATGGTCTCCAAGGACCTGACCAACGGCACCATCACCGAAGCCGACATCGAGACCAAGACGAAATCCTATTTCAGCGGCCTGTACACCGGCAAATCCGGTACGGTGGATCTGTCCACCATCCACGCCACCTATACCCCCAAGGACTCCAACGGCATCTCGAACATCGTCGTCACCGGGTCCGGCAGCATGACGACCGATTTCATGAGGATCGCCGGCTATCCGACGCTCGGGTTCAGCACGAGTTCGACGGCGGCCTGGGGCAACACCCGCATGCGCGTGGCGATGATCCTGGATAACACGGGATCGATGGCCCAGAACGGCAAGATGAGCGCGATGCAAACCGCGGCCAAGGACATGATCGACACGCTATCGGGCTACAACAAGCAGACCGGCGACGTCTACATCTCGATCGTTCCGTTCGCGAAGGACGTCAATGTCGGCACCACCAATGGCACCAGCAATCTCAGCGCGTCGTGGCTGAACTGGACCGAGTGGGAGGGCGAGCCGCCGATCCTCGTGAACAACAAGTCCAGCGCCTTCAACTCGGCCGTCGGCAATTCGGATTGCCCGTTCACGAACAACAGCCACGGCTTCACCTGCATGGACCGGCCCGCGACGATGAGCGGCGCCAACGGCGTCAGCAAGATCCCGTCGTCCGGCACCTATGCCGGATACATCTGCCCGAGCATCGACAGCGGCAAACTGCGCGCGGGCAAGACCGGCATCTATTACAACGGTTGCTACACGACCGTGACGGGCTCCAGCGCGAGCTGCGGATCGAACACGGCCTGCACCTGCACCGGCAGCGGCTCGAGCAAGATCTGCCACCTCTGGCGCGGCGACGGCACCGCGGCAACGGCGGCGGCCGCCCCCGCGCGCAGCACCTGGACCGGCTGCGTCAACGATCGCGACCAGGACTACGACACCAAGAACACCGCACCGGGCTCGAGCTCGGCGAGCCCCTCCTCGCAATTCTATGCTGAGCAGTGGTCCGGCTGCCTCCCGGCCACGGTGTTTCCGATGAGCAACCAGTGGCAGACGCTCAAGGACCAGATCACGGCGATGTCGCCGAGCGGCAATACCAACCAGTCCGTCGGCCTTGCCTGGGGATGGCAATCCCTGAGCACGACCAACGGGCCGATCGCCGCGCCGTCCAAGGCCAGCAACTACGTCTACAAGGATTACATCGTGCTGCTGTCCGACGGCCTGAACACGCAGAACCGCTGGAGCACGTCGCAGTCCAGCATCGATGACCGCCAGGAAATTCTCTGTCAGAACATCAAGGCCGACACCACGAACCCGGTCACGATCTTCACGATCCAGGTCAACATCAGCAACAAGGATGCAAAGTCCCAGGTGCTGCAGGATTGCGCGACCAACGGCAATTTCCAGATGATCACGAGCTCGTCCCAGACATCGGACGCGTTCAAGAACATCCTCACGCAGATCTCGAAGCTGCGGGTCGCGAAATAGTCCGCTCCTGCTTCCGCACAAACGAAAAAGCCCGGCTCGATGAGCCGGGCTTTTTGCTTCCAGGATATCCGGGAAAAGCTAGTGGGCGGCCGGGGTGAACTTCGACACGATGGTCTCGACCGGCTTGAACGCCGTCTTGGCGAGGTCGCTGTAGAGGCCGGCAATCTTCTGCGATTCCGCAACGAAGGTCTCGTAGGCGGAACGGGCGAAGTCGGTCTGCGCTTCCATGGCCTTGTCCAGCGACTTCACGCCGGAAAGCTTCTCGACGAAGGACTTGGTGTCTTCGAACGACTTCTTGGTGTAGTCGCCATACGCGCTGGCGATCGCCTGGAGGCCGTGCTGCACCGAGGTCGCGGAAGCAACGCACTGCTCGAACTGCTCTTTCCCGTAGTTCTGAAAGTCTTCAACCTTGAACATTTCGGAATCCTTTTCCCTGGCTCTCGTCCGGAAGCCCCGGCTCCCTGACTCCGCCCAAAAATAGTGCAACGCACAAAATATGTCAAGAATCCTTGTGCGTCGCACAAAAATAGTTACAAGTCGCTGAGATTTCCGGACTTTCCCGCAATGCTTTCTTAAGCTTTTGGAAACCGCGGAGCCCTACCCTGATTCCCTGGACGTGTTCAGCTTCCGCAAGCGGTCGAAAGCCGTTTGAGAACATCACCTTAGCCAGAACAGCGGCTCAGGCCCAACGTCCCCCGCAGTGAACACCAGCGGAGGGACAGCCTGAGCAGGTAATGATCCCGGGTCCATTGGGCACAATTTCGCCCCACGAGCCGGTGATCAAGTCAGAAACGGGGACGGGGTTCCATGCTTCGTAAAAACTTGTCTTCCTCGCGCTTGGCGCGGGTTGGCGTTTTCGGGCTTCTTACGGTCACCACGGCGGTCATCTTCACCACCGATGCCGCCGAGGCGCGGCGCCATCGGCGCCATTACGCGCATCACCGGGTGCAGCGCGATGTGTCCGAGAGCTCGAGCCCGAAATTCGCGTCGATCATCGTCGACGGCAATTCCGGCACGGTGCTGCAGTCGAACAGCCCGGACGGAATCCGCCACCCCGCCTCGCTCACCAAGATCATGACGCTCTATCTGCTGTTCGAGCGCCTCGAGTCCGGCAAGATGAAGCTCGACACCGAGATGCCGGTGTCCCAGCACGCCGCCGATCAGGATCCGACCAAGCTGAACCTTCGTGCCGGCCAGACCATTCGCGTCGAGGACGCGATCAAGGGTCTCGTCACCCGCTCCGCCAACGACGCCGCCGTGGTCATCGCCGAAGCGATTGCCGGCGACGAAGACGACTTCGCCACGATGATGACGCGCAAGGCGCGCTCGCTCGGCATGTCCAAGACGGTCTATCGCAACGCCAACGGCCTCCCCAACGACGAGCAGGTCACGACCGCGCGCGACCAAGCCACGCTCGGCCGCGCCATCCAGGAGCGCTTCCCGCGCTACTATCGCTATTTCGCGACCTCCACCTTCAACTGGCGCGGCCAGTCGATCCGCAACCACAATCACCTGCTCGGCAGCGTCGAGGGCGTGGACGGCATCAAGACCGGCTACACCCGCGCCTCCGGCTTCAACCTCGTGACCTCGATGCGCCGCGGCAACCGCCATCTGATCGGCGTCGTGCTCGGCGGCCGCAGCGGTGGATCGCGCGATGCCATCATGCGCAACCTGCTCGCGGAGAACCTCGAGAAGGGCGCGACCACCCACACCGTGGCTGCCGTCACCGAGCGCAACGGCTCTGACGCCGCTACCGAGGTCGCGGACGCGTCGGATACCCCCGCCCGCGCCGCTGCGCAGGTCCAGGCCGCGCCAGCCCCTGCTCCGGAATCGGCGCCGTCGCGCCTCGCTGCGCGTCTGCAGACGCTTGCCGCGGCGACTGCCGCGGTACCGCCCGCTCCGCCCAAGCCCGAAGCCAAGCCTGAGGTTCGGCCGACGGAATCCAAGATCGAGCCCGCGCCGCTCACCAACGGCGTGATCTCGAGCCAGCCGCTCGCGATCATTCCCGGCTCGTCCGAGCCGATGAAGCCGGTCCGGGTCAAGACCGTTCAGGTCAAGGCCGGCGCCGTGAAGGTCGCCTCCGCCGCCCCGGCTCAGGTCGCACCGCAAGTCACGAGCACGATTGCCGCCCGCTCCGACATTGCCGAAACCTCCGGCGCCGTCGTCGCCCGTGCCGATCTCATCAACAAGCCCGAGATGGTGAGCCAACCGGAAGCCCCGAAGGCCGACGCCCGCGCCGAGATGCCGAAGCAGCCGGCCGGATTCGGCACCGGTAACGGCATCCTCGGCGTGCTGCCGGCCACAACCGCCGCTGCGCCAGCCCCGGCTCCGAAGCTTGCGTCCGCCGATCCGGCGCCGCAACCGATCCAGATGAGCGCCACCACCAAGCCGGCCGTCACCCACAGCGGTTGGATCGTCCAGGTCGGCGCACTCGAGAGCGAGAACGAAGCCCAGCAGCGCATCGACGCGGCGCGCAGCTCGGCCCGCGGCCTGCTCAGCAAGGCCGACCCGTTCACCGAGCCCGTCGTCGCCAAGGACAATCGCAAGCTCTACCGCGCCCGTTTCGCCGGGCTCGAGCGCGATCAGGCCGAAGCCGTCTGCCGCGCCCTGAAGCGCGCCGATATCTCCTGCATCACGGTCCGCAACTGATCCACTCGGATCGTTCCGAACCAAATGCCCGCGCCTTGCGCGGGCATTTTTGTTTTGGGGACGCAGGTCACGCAGCTCCGCGACAACCTCTCGTCAACAATTTACGGTTAAATTTTTACTCAAGAGATCGACCACGCCGACAATGGCGGGCATCGGGGCGACGGCAGACAGAGCAAACGGAGCACACGCGGGATTGGCGTTTGTAGCGTGGTGCCGGAGTTAGCCGTTATGCGTACGAAGCAGAGTATCCTTGGCCTCGTTGACTCGGGCAGCGAGATACGTCGAGCCCCCCTGGTCGGGATGCAGTTTCTTCATCAGGGACTTGTGCGCCCGGCTGATGTCGTCGCGCCCCGCACCCGGCTGCAAGCCAAGGATCTGATAGGCTTCCTCCGTCGTCATTTTACCACTCGCCGCCGTGCGGCGCTGCCCCCCTGCCGCATCGCCCTGCGTGTTCTGACGCCAAGCGGGAAACCGGCGGTCCAGATAGCTTTCAAGTAGGGCCACGCTCTCGGCGTCGAACGCCGGGGCCATCGCCAAGAGGCCAGCGAGATCGAACTCGTCGAGATCGCGTCCGGCATAAGGCCCGGCGACGATCTGGCCCCCGAGCCGGCCGGAATCGTGGTCGAGCCGCATGTCGAGGAATTGCGAGCGCACGCGCGAGGCCTGCCCCGAGGCGGGCGCCGCGCCGCCGCCGAACAGCCCCCCGATATTGCCGAAGCCCGCGTTCGCCAGCGGCGTCCAGCCGAGCAGCCCGGCGCCCATGATCCCAAGCGGGATCGCCACCGCCAGCTCGCCCCGCAGGCCCGTGAAGGCCGCAACCGCCAGCGCCAGCACGCCACCGCCGAACTTGATGGTGCGCGCCAGCACCGCCGGATTGGCCGAGCGGAACATCTGGAGCAGCAGATAAAGCGTGATGATTGCGATGGCGCCGGCGATCAGGGTCATGGCCGGAATATAGGCGCCCTCTTGTCAAAAAGCATGGCGTCCTTTCCGGACATCCCCGATTGACGGGTGACACACGACGTACGTTTGCCGATAAGCGCCTGACCGATCATTCCGGCACGCACTGCCGAAACGAAAGCCGCTTCAGCGCCGTAAGGAGTGTGGGTAGAGTTTGAGGGAGACCATGAGCAACGGATTCAAGCCGCCGATCGTGCCGGCCGCCTTCTTCGGCATCGTGCTTGGGCTCGCAGGTCTCGGCAACGCCTGGCGTGCAGCGCACCAGGTCTGGCATCTGCCGGCGATCATCGGCGAGACGGTGCTCGCGCTCGCAGCGATCGTCTGGGCCTTGCTGCTCGCCCTCTTCATCCTGCGCTGGATCTTCGCACGCGCGGAGTCGCTCGGCGAAGCCCACCATCCCGTGCAGTGCTGCTTCATCGGCCTCGCCGGCGTCTCCACCATGCTGATCGCGATCGCCGCGGAGCCCTATTCGCATCTCGCCGCCATCGTCCTGTTCGGCATCGGTGCAGCCTTCACGCTGGGCTTCGCGCTGTGGCGGACGGGCCTGTTGTGGCGCGGCAACCGCGATCACACCGCGACGACGCCGGTCTTGTACCTGCCGACGGTTGCCGGCGGCTTCGTCACCGCCGCGGTCTCCGCCGCACTCGGCTACCCCGATTGGGGGCAGCTCGCCTTCGGCGTCGCGCTGTTCTCCTGGCTTGCGATCGAATCCGTGCTGCTGCACCGGCTCTACACCGCCGCGACACTTCCGGCGGCGCTGCGGCCGACGCTCGGCATCCAGCTCGCCCCACCCGCGGTCGGCGCGGTCGCCTATCTCGCGATCAATGGCGGCGTGCCCGACATGGTCGCGCATATCCTGGTCGGCTACGCCCTGATGATGGCGCTGCTACTGCTGCGGCTGCTGCCGTGGATCATGGAGCAGCCGTTCTCGGTGTCCTATTGGGGCTTTACGTTCGGCGCCACCGCGCTTGCGATTGCGCCGATCCGCTTGGCCGGACATGGCGACACCGGCGCGATCGCGCAGCTCGCGCCGTGGCTGTTTGCCGCCGCTAACCTGGTCGTCGGATTGATCGCGCTCGGCACGCTACGCCTGATCCTGCAGGGACGCCTGCTGCCGGTCGCGGCGCCGCCGCCAACGCAGGCAGCGCCGGCGTGACCTCCTACTTCATCTGGCCGATCAGCTTCGCTGCCCCGCTCGCGCTTCTCGCCAGTTTCAACAGCGCCTCGCGGCCGCCGGCGGCGTAGGCCGCGGCTGCCCGCAACAATTCGCGCAACTGCGCCGCCGCACCGGGATCGAACCGGCACCAGGCCCCGCCGGTCAGCCGCGCGATCTCGCGAAAGGCCTTTTCGGCGACCGGGTCGTCGCCCTCCTGAAACAGGAATACCGGCACCTTGAGCATGCCGAGCTCACCGGCCTTGGCGCAAAGCTCGTCGATTTTCTCCTCCATGGCGTCGCCGACGAAGACGACGGCCCGCACGCCGGACGCGACCGCCTCGCGCCGCGCCTCGCTCAGCACCTTGCCGATCTGGGTGTCGCCGCCGCGGCAATCGATCTTGCTCATCAGCGTCGCAAGCCTGGCGCTGTCGGAGATCCACCCCGTGGCGCGGCACTCGTTGTGGCCGCGATAGTAGACGAGCCGGATGTCGAGACTGCCGAGCGCGGCGGTCTCGCGGAACATGTCGGCCTGGAGCGCGCAGGCCATGTCCCAGGTCGGCTGCCGGCTCATCGTCGCATCCAGCGCGAAGATCAGCCGGCCCTTGGCACCGGGCGCATGCGGCGACAGAGCGCGCGCTTTCGCAACGAAGGCGGCGATGTCCTCTGAGGTTGACGTATTGGCCTGCGGCAGCGTCCCGTCCGCCTGCGCCGAGACGGCATCGCCACCACGCGGCTTGATGGGCTGGCCCGACATCCGGCGCTCTCGACCTTGCGTGAGCGGCTAATGTGGTCAGCGCGCAGCGCCCGGTCAATGTGCAAAGCCTCCGCGGGCGGACGCCGGCGGAGGCTTGGAAAATCGGTACCGTCTATCTGGAGGACGTTAGTCTTGCTCAGCTCTTGGCCGGCCCCATCAGGGCAACCGGACCGGGCTCAAGTACCTTGGGTGGGGCCGATTGCGTGTCGACCGGCGCAATGTCGCTGTCGGTCGAGCTCAGGAATTTGTCGAGCATGCTCTGGATCGAGTTC
This sequence comes from Bradyrhizobium sp., assembly GCF_035935975.1. Lineage (GTDB taxonomy): Bacteria > Pseudomonadota > Alphaproteobacteria > Rhizobiales > Xanthobacteraceae > Bradyrhizobium. Next base: position 7,945 of record NZ_DASYWN010000033.1, on the reverse strand, counting down.
TTGGCGGCATCCGGACCGGTGTCGCGCATGTCGTTGTGCTGGAATTCGGTCTTCACCACCTGGATGCCGGCCTTCTCGCACTCCTCGTCGGTCGGGATCACGCCCGCGTCGGTCTTGAACTGCGGGTCCTGCGAGCGGAACGAGAGGATCTTGAACTTGCCGGCGGTGACGAACGGCACGCGCAGATTGTCGAGCGTGACGACCTTCTTGACCTCATCCGGATACTGCTTGGCGAAATACATCGTGATGTCGCCGCCCATGGAGTGGCCGACCATCGTCACCTTGTCGTAGTCGGCGTTGGGCTGAACCTTCTTCATCTCCTGCATGGCGAGATGAATGTTGGCGACGCCGCGCAGGATCTGCGGCAGGCGGCCGACATAGAGCTCACCGGGCTTGGTCACCATCGGAGGATCGGTCGGCAGATCATGCTGCGGGCTCACGACCATGTAGCCGCGCGCGGCGAAGATGTTGGCGAGGAATCCGTACTCGGTGTTCTTGACGGTGTTGCCGTGATTGATCACCGCAACCGGCAGCGTGATCATGCCGGCATTGGCCTGCATTTCCTTGTCGCGGCGAACCGCGATGTCGACAGGCACGGGACGATTGTCGCGCGACGCATCGTAGAAGGTGATGGTCTCGTGCTTGATCGCCCACTTGCTCGCCGTAAAATAGGCGACGCCGCAGAGGGCACTGACCGAAACCAGAACGGCAATTCCACGCTTCATTTTCGTCCTCAGCCTCAGGCTCTTGCGGCCTGAATCCCTGTTGAAAATCGTGTTCTTCCGGGGCTCTTTGGCCCCTTGTCGCCTATTCCCTAATATATGTCACAGGGGCGTGACAGGAAGGCCAAATATTGTGAACCGGCAGCCCTTTCATTGTGCGTCGCACACGTTTCTTGGGCAGCCCTTTCTGATGTGGCTACGTCTGGGTGCAGGCCACCATCGGACGCAACCGGTCTCGATTGGGTTCAATTTCGCAGTAAACGTGGGATGAAAACGGCCGAAGCCGAGCACAGTTCCCCCGGGAACCGGCTTCTTTGATCGACCGGAAGTAGCGAAATACCGCCGGTCAGGCGCCGAGGATGTCGTGGACCTCGAGCGGCTTGTCGACCTGGCTGAACCATTCGGCGCGATTTGCCGCACGCCGGCGGCCGCGCTCGTCGAGCGGCAGCTTGAGCTGGCGGAGCAGGCTCGTCACCTCCTCCCGCGCGGTCAGATGGCCGAGATTGGGCCGCATGCCGAGCGTGGCCTCGTCGATCTCGTCCAGCGCAGTCAGGCCGCGCGGGAAGAATTCGCGGTAGACGACGCGTTCGGCGAAGCCGTCGACATAACGGAAGCCGAGTCGCAGCGACAATTCCTTCAGCCCGTCGGCGACCAGTTGCTTGTTCCGGGAGCCGAGCATCGACAGGCGGTTGCGCACCACGATCCAGTCGGTGGTCGAGCCGTCGAGCTGGCGGCGCTTGCGGCGGGTGTCTCGCACCATCTCGGCATAATGGCTCTCGCCCGTCACGGCGTAGTTGGCGGGATCGACGGTGCCGAGCACGTCGAAGTCGAGAAAGCTGTCGTTGATCGGGGTGACCAGCGTGTCGGCCATCGAATGGGCGAGCCGCATCAGGTAGCTGTCGGTGCCGGGCGTATCGATGACGATGAAGTCGAAACTGCTCTCGACAGCGGACACCGCCTCCATGAATTGAAGGAACTCCGAATTCTCGTTCTCGGCGATCTGCATGGTTTCGCCGAGCTTGATGCAGCGATGCACCGGCAGCTCGAGGTCGAGCTTGGTGCGTCTGGCCCAGGCGGCGCGGTTGTTGATGTAGTGGGTGAAGCTCTGCTGGCGGCAGTCGAGGTCGATGGTGGCGACGCGCTGACCGGCTTTCAGGAGCGCGACCGCGATGTGCAAGGCGGTAGTCGATTTGCCGGAGCCGCCCTTCTCGTTGCCGAGCACGACGACGTGCGCCGAGCCGGATTGGCTTTGGCTAGCCTGCACAAGCATAGCGATCCTCAGTACCCCTGACGAATATCTTCGAGTTGACCGCGGCTGCGGTCAAGTGAAATGCGTGACAGTAAATGCAATTCGCACGGCGCCGTGCTTCATCGTGAATCGCGGCGCGTTCTGCCGTCTGTGATCCACCCCACAATGTCGCGACATCGCGCACGGCTCGACGCGGGATGCTGTGCCGCATCCGGATGCATGGCGTCCACGACCGCCGCTTGTTAAGGTTAGCCGGGCGCCGGGACGCGCCCGCTTCCCATTCCCAACCCCGTCGAGTGCCGATGTCACGAAGCCCCTTGATCGCCCGCACGGTCCCCACCCTGCGACGCACCGTCGACAATCTTCGCAAGCGGAAGGCCACGATCGCGCTGGTCCCGACCATGGGGGCACTCCATGACGGGCATGTGTCGCTGGTGCGCCTCGCCAAGCGGCGCGCCAGCCGCGTCGTGGTGTCGATCTTCGTCAACCCGACCCAGTTCGCGCCGACCGAGGACTTTGGCGCCTATCCGCGCACCTGGAAGTCCGACATCGCCAAGCTCGCGGCCGAGGACGTCGACATCGTCTGGCATCCCGGCGTCGAGGCGATGTATCCGGAAGGCTTTGCGACCCGCATCGTGCCGGAGGGACCGGCGCTCGCCGGGCTCGAGGACCGCTTCCGCCCGCATTTCTTCGGCGGCGTCGCCACCGTGGTCGGCAAGCTGTTCACGCAGTGCCGGCCGGATTTTGCGATCTTCGGCGAGAAGGACTTTCAGCAATTGCGCGTGGTGACGCAGATGGCCAGGGATCTCGACCTTGGCGTGAGGGTGATCGGCTCCCGCACCGTGCGCGAGCGCGACGGGCTCGCGATGTCCTCGCGCAACGTCTACCTTTCGGCTGCGGAGCGGCAGACCGCCACCGCCCTCTACCGCGCGATGAAGGACAGCGCGGCACGGATCAAGGCGGGCGAAGCCATCGCGCCCGCAATGGCGCGCGGCGCCGAGACGATCACGGCGGCCGGTTTCGCTCTCGATTATTTCGAGGTCCGCCAGGCCGAGACGCTGGCGCCGGTCACCTCGCGCAAGGACGGGCCGCTGCGGATCCTGGTCGCGGCCAAGCTCGGCACCACAAGGCTGATCGACAATATGGCGGTGTAACCGCCAAGCCTGGATCGGTCAGAGCAGTCCGAGGTCGCGCAGCTCGCGGCGCATCGGCTCGGGCATCGCCGCGATCGAGCCGGCGGCGGATTTGCCGAGATCGGGCGGCACGGAATCGTCGGCGAGATAGCGCCAGCCCTGGAACGGGCGCATCGGCCGCGGCGACACCGAAATCACCTTCGGCTGCATCACGATCCGGCAGCGCCCGATGCCGTCCTTGTCGCGGAACGGCTCGATGCCGATGATCTTTTCGCGCGCGGCGATCTCGCCCTTGATCACCCAGTAGAGCGACCCGCCCGACAGGATCTCGGCATCGCGCTTGGGCACCATGCGCGTGACGTGGATGTGATGTTGCGGCAGACCCTTCTTCTTGGCGGTCTGCATCCGTTCGGCCACCCACTCCTTCAATTCCTTGACGGAGTCGCAGCCGACGGCAAGCTTGATCAGATGAAGTGGCATGGCCCAGCATTAGCCGGGCAGCCACCCATTTGGAATGCCGATCTACTCGTTATCCGCAGCCGGAGCTGCCGGTGCCGTGGCCGGCGGTGGCGCGAGCGGAACCGGTGCCGGCGCAGGTGCACGCGCAGCCTTGGGGGCCGGCTGCTTCTTGGCCGCTGGCGCGGGAGCTGCGGCCTGCGCCGAGGCGGCTGCAGGCGCACGCGGAGCCGCCGGCGCTGCGTTGGCGGCCGGGGCCGCCTGGCGAGCAGTCGGCTCCGGATTCATGATGCTCACCGGCGGCGTCGAGGAGGCGCTCGGGAACTCTGCATTGGTCGGCTTGCCCGTCGGCATCGAGGGCGGCAGCCCGGCAAGCGCACCCGTCATCGGGATGGCCGCTGTCGCGGCCGGCGCTGCGGGCGCGTTCCAGGTCGGCGCGTAGCGCGCGACGAGCTGATCGTAAAGATGCGAATCCATGTTGGCGGCGATCTGCTGCTGATCGGTCAGCGAGCGGAAGGCGGCGCAATCGAACTGCGTGCAGCCGTTGCGGGCAACCAGCACCTGCGCGACGAGGCCGTAGCGATCGCGCTCGAGCGACCTGCGCAGCACCTTCATGTCCAGCGTCAGGCTCTTCTCGGCGCTCGCGACATCGCCGAGCGCGGTCAGCCGGTCGATCCTCGCGGCCGTGTAGGCAACGGCCGCAGCCGCCGTGTCGGGCGCACCGAACAGCGCCTTCTCGCAGCCGATCGCAACGGCATCACCGGCGAGATCGTCGAGGCATGACAGCGCCGGCAGGCTTGCGGTCACCGCAGCCTGCGCGCGCGCCTCGCTTGGAGCCGCCTGCCCCGCCGGTCCGTAGTCGCGCACGGTGGCGGCCACCGCGATGGCGATGGCCAGCAGCGTGATGACCGTCAGCGCGCCGTTGGCGACGGATCTCTCGGCACGCAGCAGCGTCATCAGCAGGATCAATGCGAAGAAGCCGGCAGCCGCCAGCGTCATCCACATCGGGAAAGCCGACGAGCTCCAGATTTGGTCGAGCGAAGAGGCCCATGCCCAGTTCATGCGCGACGTCCCCTCACGCGAGCTGCGAGCGAATGGTCAAAGCGAGCACCGCGAGTCGGCAGCTGCCCCCGCCTCACCTTGTGAAGGTGAAGCGGGCCTTTTGACGGCGTGAAATACAAATTCGTTTGCGACGCCAATGCGTCAGCGAATCGGCCTCAGGACAGCGCGAGCTGGCTTTCCTTGGCGACGCGCTCGAAAGCTTCGGTCGAGCTCTTGATGCGATACTGGCAGTCGTCACCGTCCGTCGGCAGCAGGCGAATGACCTCGTACGAGCCGCTCGCAGCCGGGCGCGCGATGTTGCTGGCAGTGAACAATACGCGCGTTCCCACGGGGAATTTATGCTTCAACGCCCATCTCCATCACTCAAACAGCGCCGGCCTTGCCCAGGGTCCCACTGCGAAGGACCGGCTGAAAACCCGAACCGACATATAGCACGCGATGCGGCGTTTTGGCCAGCAGTATACAGGCATGGCAAATGTGACGATCTTGCAATCTTTTCAGGACGATAGCTGGGGAACCGAGGCGCTGGGGATACCGCCGGAACCGTTCCCTCAGGCGGTATGGGGCAAATGGCCGTCCGGGCTCGCGTGGTCGACCGCCTTGGGCAGCTCCCGGGCCAGGATCTGACCGAGCTGGTCGACCGGGATGTTGTAGCGCGCCGCGAGCTGGCGGACGGTATCACTGCCGAGCACGGCACGGAGCTGGTCGGCCGAGATCGGCAGGTTGTGGCCGTTGCCCAGCCAGGATTTGACCTGGTCGCCGAAGCCTGCCTGCTGGAGCTTGGCGACGATCGCGCTGAGGCCACCTTGATTGTTGCTGCCGAGCACTTCATTCAGCACGGCCGGCAACACGGCAGCGCCGAGCTGGCCGAGTGCGCTGCGGAGCGCGGGGTTGTTTTCCAGCGAGTCCAGGAATCCCATGGCCGTGCCTCTCCCAAGCCGTAGCTCCAGCGCGATTGAGCGCCGCCGGCTTGCTCATCGTCAAGCGGCGCCCGATCACATTCGCGGGTTACGCGTCCTCGAACTTTGCGATGACGAGCGTCTCGGCAAGCCCCTCGCGGGTCCATTCCTGGAATGCCGGCAACGCCAACATGGTTTCCATGTAGGCTTTCGTGTCCGGCGCGACGTCGATCGCATAGGTGCGGAAGCGGTGCACGACCGGCGCGTACATGGCGTCCGCAGCACCGAAGCGGCCGAACAGGAACGGTCCATTGGCGCCGTAGCGCGCCCGGCACTCGCGCCAGATCTCCTCGATGCGCGCGACGTTGGCTTTCGCATCCGCCGACAGCGCCACCGGGCGGATCGGCCGGTGCAGGTTCATGCCGCATTCGCTGCGCAGCGGCACGAAGCCGGAGTGCATCTCGGCGCAGACCGAACGGGCATGGGCGCGGGCCGCCGCATCGTCGGGCCACAGCTTCTTCTCGGGATAGCGCTCGGCGATGTATTCGATGATGGCGAGCGAATCCCACACGGTGACGTCGCCGTCGACCAGCACCGGCACCTTGCCGGCGCGGCTGAAGGACAGGATCTGATCCTTGTCGGCGGGATTGTCGGTGTAGAGCGGAATCAGCGTCTCCACGAACGGGATGTCGTTGGCGCGCAGCGCGAGCCAGGGCCGCATCGACCATGACGAGTAGTTCTTGTTGCCGATGGCGAGTTTTAGAGCAGCCATGTCACTGGTCCTTCCGAGTCCGTCTGATGCGGCTGCTTTTAGCGCCATCGCCTGCCGCCAATCAATCGTTGCCGCACCGGGACATGCGTGGCAATCGTTGCGATCCCCAACGGAGCAAGACATGAGCAGGCACTGGGTCGACATCACCGCCGTCGGCTTCTTCATCATCGAATGGCTGGCCTATGCCCTGACGCTGGAACACTCGGCCTATGGCCGCGACAGCCTGTCGGCGCGCATGAACCGCTATCGCGAGGTCTGGGTGCGCCGGCTGCTCGATCGCGACGCGCGCATGGTCGACATGCAGATCATGGCCTCGCTCCAGAACGGCACCGCCTTCTTCGCCTCCACCAGCCTGTTCGCGCTCGGCGGCGCGCTGGCGCTGCTGCACGCCACCAACGACGCCATCACGATCCTGAGCAAGCTGCCGGTCGACCTCAGCACCTCGCCCGCGATGTGGGAGCTGAAATGCGTCGGGCTCGTGCTGATCTGCGTCTACGCCTTCTTCAAGTTCGCCTGGTCCTATCGCCTGTTCAACTATGTCGCGATCCTGTTCGGCGGCATGCCGCCGGCCTCCCAGCGCGACACGCCGGCGGCCGAAGCCCACGTCATCCGCACCACGCGCGTGTTCGAATCCGCCGGCCGCCATTTCAACCGCGGCCAGCGCGCCTTCTTCTTCGCGCTCGGCTATCTCGGCTGGTTCGTCAGCCCCTGGGTGCTGTTCGTGACCACGGCAGCGGTGGTGGTGGTGACATGGCGCCGCCAGTTCGCGTCCAATGCCTGGGCCGCGATGGCGCCGGAGCTGGTGGATGGCGATACGGGAATGAAGAAGCGCGGTCATTGAGGCGCTAGTGCCCCGGCTCTGCGGCACACCGTCGAAGTGACGCTACGATACGTCCGGGGCACGAGAGCAGAGTGTGACGCTCGCGTTCTCCACATCGTCATTGCGAGCGGAGCGAAGCAATCCAGAATCCCTCCGCGGAAAGATTCTGGATTGCTTCGCTCTGCTCGCAATGATGGAGTATGGGGCGGCAACGCAGTTCTCCGAACGCGCACTCGTAGGATGGGTAGAGCGAAGCGAAACCCATCGCGCATCCTCCTCGCCGAAGCATGATGGGTTTCGCTTCGCTCTACCCATCCTACGGCCCCGCAGACACGCCTTCGCATCCTCGCGGCGTAATTCGCCCGAGCTTTGCTTGATCGCTCCACCCTCTTCGCCAAGAGGGCGCAGGGAAGGCCGGGTGCCGGCTGGCACCCACGGTCCGCTGTGCGACAGCACACGCAGAAGAACTGCACAGCGGCATACAGGTGAAGCCCAACACACGGCCTTCCCTGCGCGATGGTCGGACGGCTTATGCCGTGCTCTCCCGGGAGCCGAGTTCCCTTTGGCCTCCCTCACCTCCGCGAAAGTCGCCGGCACCGCGCCGGTTGACGCGATCACCGCATTCGCCAAGGCTTGACCGTAGCAACGACGGCCAGGACCACACGGTTTTGCCGTACGCACGGCTCGCTTACTCGCCGCAGTTTTCCCGGCCCTGTCGACGGAGCCGGAAACTTACTGGCGAAACGAACCTGACAGCGCCGCTCGTCGGCACGAAGTCTTGGGCCCACGGAGAGCATCCGCCCTGCCCTTAACCTCTCGCGCCCGACGCTGC
>NZ_DASYWN010000032.1:0-5455 GCF_035935975.1 Bradyrhizobium sp. | reverse complement strand
GAATTCTCGATCGAACTTACGGGGAGATTTGTTGGGCATCCGTTCTCCTTTAGAGAACTGTCCCCGGTTTTTCTTGTCTCACTTTTGGGGTGCACTCCAAGAGACTTCCCCGGATTTCGCTGCGCTCATCCGGGCTACGAGTTCGCTGGTTGCTAAACCGCCGCGGTCGCCACCACCTGCGCCAGCAGCTGCTCGCGCCTTGCCTGCGAGCGCTGGCCCTTCATGGTCGCCGCGAAGCGTTCGAGAATGCCGTCCTCGAAGGCGGTGACGATGGTGTCGTGGACGTAGCTCTTGCGGCAGATCGCCGGCGTGTTGGAGAGCTTGTCGGCGGCGGCGCGGATCGCGTCCAGCACCTGCTTCTTGCGGCCGCGCTGGCTGGTCGCCGGCGTGATCCGCGACAAGGATTCCACGACGACGGCGGAGGCCATCAGCGTGCGGAAATCCTTCAGCGAAATCTTGATGCCGGCGATCTCGCGCAGGAACGCGTTCACCTGTGTGGTGCTGACCGCGCGCACGATGCCGTAGGCATCGCGATACTGGAACATGCGCTTGCCGGGAACACCCTGCAAAATGCCGATGGCGCGCACCAGCTTGGCCGCGTCGCACTCTTTCCGCACCGCCTTGCCGCCCTTCGCCTTGAAGGTCAGCACGAAGCTATCATCTTCCAGCGTGACGTTGGACTTCAGCAACGTGGTCGCGCCGCGGGTGCCGTTGAGTCGGGCGTAGGATTCGTTGCCGGGACGGATCGCGGTGCGCGCGATCAGCTCGATCACGGCCGAGAGCGCGAATTCGCGCGTCGGCTCGTCGCCCGACAGGAACGCCGAGACCTTGCGCCGGATCTTTGGCAGGGCGCCGACGAGCTTTTCCAGACGATGCGCCTTGCGGTGCTCGCGGACCTTCTCCCAGTCGGCGTGATAGCGATATTGCAGCCGGCCCGCGGCATCGCGGCCCACCGCCTGGAGATGCGAGCTCGGATCGGCCGAGTAGCGCACCTCGCGATAGGCCGGCGGCACCGCCATGGCGTGCAGCCGGCGGATGGTGCGGGCGTCGCGGACATGGGCACCGTTCCCGCGAACGAAGGAATAGCCCTTGCCGCGCCGGATACGGCGGATGGTCAGCTCGTTCTGGTCGCCGAGCCGCAGGCCCAGCTCCTTGGCGAGCGCCTCGACCGTCGCCGGGGCCGAGGTGTCGTAGACCTTTTTCGGGCTGGGACGGCTGGAACCGGCCGGTTTCGGCCATTGTCCGAGGGCTTTGGCCAGCGCAATGGCGGCAGGATCGGCCGAAGCGGGCCGCATCGTCCCGAGATTCTGCTGATCCATCATAGTCTTACGCCTTAGCCCTGTCTGTTATCGGTCAATGCCGCTGTTCTTATTTTTGTTCCAAGGGGTGTCTTGGACGGTCTCTTGGGACCCGGTTAAGCCACTTAGGGTGTTCCGAACCGCATTGCGAGTCCCGAATCAGTGAAAAGCGGTTCCTAAATACCGCCTGCGGCGCATGGGCGCCCTGCAGGGGCCCCTTCCCGAGATTTGGGTAAAGAGCCGAAAGCCGCCTCCCGGCCTGTTTCAGATTTGCGACAGCTGGCCTGCGCGGCTTGATTCTCCGCATGGCCGGCGGCTCGCCGAAGGTCCAGCTTGTGCTCCTTGTCGGGTCCGGTTAGCCCGACGCATAATCGTTCAACGATGAAGTGGGCGCGCCAGTCACGTGGCTCGGCTTGCCGTACCTGGAGGGAAACATGTCCGAGAAGATCTACGACGTCCCCGCGGAATGGGCCAAACGCGCCTGGGTCGACCAGGCCAAGTACAAGGACATGTACGCCCGCTCGATCGCCGACCCGAACGCCTTCTGGGCCGAACAGGCCAAGCGCATCGACTGGATGCACGCGCCGACGAAGATCGAGAACGTTTCCTTCGCGCCGGGCAACATCTCGATCAAATGGTTCGAGGACGGCATCCTCAACGTCGCCCATAACTGCATCGACCGGCATCTGCACAAGCGCGCCAACCAGACCGCGATCATCTGGGAAGGCGACGATCCCTCGCAGTCCAGGCACATCACCTACAAGGAGTTGCACGACGAGGTCTGCCGGATGGCCAACATCCTGCGCACCCGCAACGTCAAGAAGGGTGACCGCGTCACCATCTACCTGCCGATGATTCCGGAAGCGGCCTACGCCATGCTGGCCTGCGCGCGGATCGGCGCGATCCACTCCGTGGTGTTCGCGGGCTTCTCGCCGGACTCACTCGCCCAGCGCATCAATGACTGCCAGTCCAAGCTCATCATCACCGCGGACGAGGGCCTGCGCGGCGGCAAGAAGGTGCCGCTGAAGGCCAATGTCGACGCGGCGCTCGCCAAGGCCGACGGCGTCGACTGGGTCGTCGTGGTCAAGCGCACCGGCGGCAAGGTCGACATGAACCCGACGCGCGACCTCTGGTATCACGAGGCGGCGGCGATGGTGACGACCGAATGCCCGCTCGAGCACATGCACGCCGAGGACCCGCTGTTCATCCTCTATACGTCGGGCTCGACCGGCCAACCCAAGGGCGTGCTGCACACCTCGGGCGGCTATCTCGTGTTCGCCTCGATGACGCATCAATACGTCTTCGACTATCACGACGGCGACATCTACTGGTGCACCGCCGACGTCGGCTGGGTCACCGGCCACAGCTACATCCTCTACGGGCCGCTCGCCAACGGGGCGACCACGCTGATGTTCGAAGGCGTGCCGAATTACCCGGATAATTCCAGGTTCTGGAACGTCATCGACAAGCACAAGGTCAACATTTTCTACACCGCGCCGACTGCGATCCGCGCCTTGATGCAGTCCGGCGACGAGCCCGTGAAGAAGACCTCGCGCGCCAGCCTGCGCCTGCTCGGCTCGGTCGGCGAGCCCATCAATCCGGAAGCCTGGGAGTGGTATCACCGCGTCGTCGGCGACGACCGCTGCCCGATCGTCGACACCTGGTGGCAGACCGAGACCGGCGGCATTCTGATCACGCCGTTGCCGGGCGCGACCAAGCTGAAGCCGGGTTCTGCAACGCAGCCGTTCTTCGGTGTCGTCCCTGAAATCGTCGATGCCGACGGCAAGGTGCTCGAGGGTGAGACCACCGGCAACCTCTGCCTGACGCGCTCCTGGCCGGGTCAGATGCGCACGGTCTATGGCGACCACGCGCGCTTCGAGCAGACTTATTTCTCGACCTACAAGGGCAAGTATTTCACGGGCGACGGCTGCCGCCGCGACGCTGACGGCTATTACTGGATTACCGGCCGCGTCGACGACGTCATCAACGTCTCCGGCCACCGCATGGGCACCGCGGAAGTCGAGAGCGCGCTGGTCGCGCACGAGAAGGTCTCGGAAGCCGCAGTCGTCGGCTTCCCGCACGACATCAAGGGCCAGGGCATCTACGCCTATGTCACCCTGATGGCCGGCGTGCAGCCGACCGACGAGCTGCGCAAGGAGCTCGTGACCTGGGTGCGCAAGGAGATCGGCCCGATCGCATCCCCCGACCAGATCCAGTTCGCGCCGGGCCTGCCCAAGACCCGCTCCGGCAAGATCATGCGCCGCATCCTGCGCAAGATCGCCGAGGACGAGCCGAGCAGCCTGGGCGACACCTCGACACTGGCCGATCCCGCCGTGGTCGATGATCTCGTCAAGAACCGGCAGAACAAGAAGTCGGCATAGGAAAACGCTCGTGCCCCGGACGCAGCGCAGCGCGCACTTGGCGGTGCGCTGTTGAGCCGGGGCCCATCGATCCGCGCGAAGAAAAAGCTGGGTCCGGCTCAGCGGCGCGGCACCATAGCGCGTCGAAGACGCGCGTGAACGCGCTTATGGCGCCGCACCGCGTCCGGGACACGCGACCGCATCACCGCGCTGCGCTTCCAAGATAACCACCGTTCACACGCTCACGCGCTTGTCAGCGCGCGGGCGGGCTGGTCCGTGTCTTTCCGGCCGGGTGTTGTTTTCTGGTCATTTACTTTATTTTGAACTTTTTCTTTGTTCGCCCTGCTGGCGGGCCCTGGCGGCCGTGCGTGGAAACCATCCGGTTAACGGGCGCGGTCAAGAATGTCCCCTGACAAGGACACGGCACGCCGGCGTTTGCCGGTTTTGCGTGAATTTGGACGACCCGTTCGGGGTCAGGGGAAAATCAATGGCGATGAGGATTGCAGTGGCGCTGGCCGCCACCATCGGGGCAGGGCTCTTGATGTCGACGGCGGCCGAGGCACGGCCGGAAATGGTGGGCGCACATCCGGGCGACTATTCGCCGGGCACCATCGTGGTCAAAACCAACGAACGCAAACTCTATCTCATTCTCGATAGCGGTCATGCGGTGCGCTATCCGGTCGGCGTCGGCAAGTCCGGCAAGCAGTGGGCCGGTACCACCCGCATCGACGGCAAGTATCGCAATCCGGCCTGGTCGCCGCCCGCCGAGGTGAAGCGCGACAAGCCGGGCATTCCGGACGTCATTCCCGGCGGCTCGCCGCGCAACCCGATGGGCGTTGCCGCGATGACGCTGGCCGGCGGCGAATATGCCATCCACGGCACCAACGTGCCGGGCTCGGTCGGCGGCTTCGTCTCCTATGGCTGCATCCGCATGCTCAACGACGACATCACCGATCTCTACAGCCGCGTCTCGGTCGGCACGACGGTGGTCGTGACGCGCTGATCTCCGTGATCGAAGAGAATTGCGAAAGCCGCGTCCAACGACGCGGCTTTTTCGTTACCAGAAGCGCCAGCTCCGCGCGCACCAGCCGTCGCGATGGCCGCCGTTGTAGCTGCGCGCATAGCCGCCCGCGAGCAACGCGGCCGAGACGTTAGGCGTGCGCCTGGTCGCGACGTCGGCGAGGACGCGCCCGTATTTGTCGGCGCCGAGATTATAGATGGCAACACTGCCCTGGCCGAGCAGTCCGCGCAGCGCGGCCGCGGCGGCCTCGGCCTTGTCCAGCTCGTCCTGGCACGATGCTTTCATCTCGGGCGCATCGATGCCGCGCAGGCGAACCCGCGCGACCAGATCCCGGCCATCGCGCTGGTGCACGCGCGCAATAAACGTGTCGCCGTCAACGGTGCGGATGACGTCGACCGATTGGCGGCTGTCGGGATTGCCGGCCTGCTGAAGGATGATCTCGGCGTCCTGCGAGCGGCCCTCGGTCTCATGCGGAATAGGCCAGTTCGCGCCATGCCGGAAGGTGAGCACGATCGCCACCACGATTCCGACCACGAACATCCATGGCAACAACCCCGAGAAGCGGCGGCCGAACGGTGAGCCGCTGTAGGAGGGCCGATAGGGATGGCTGGGGTCGAAACGCGACATCCGCGCACGCTAGAGCATTTTCCGACTTGGCGGAATCGGAAGGGATTCCCTTGGGAAGCAAATCGTGATTCACCCTGAGGGCTGGTGATGGAGGCCAGCCCCCATGGCTAAACCACTCTCGCCGGACCTTCGCCTTCGCATTATTCGGG
>NZ_DASYWN010000031.1:0-40378 GCF_035935975.1 Bradyrhizobium sp. | reverse complement strand
CCCGAATAATGCGAAGGCGAAGGTCCGGCGAGAGTGGTTTAGCCATGGGGGCTGGCCTCCATCACCAGCCCTCAGGGTGAATCACGATTTGCTTCCCAAGGGAATCCCTTCCGATTCCGCCAAGTCGGAAAATGCTCTAGCTCCCCGCCTTCAGCGCCTTCTCCATCTGCGGCAACAGCACCGTGCGCAAATTGTCCGGCGTGATCGGGCCCACCAGCTTGTAGACGATGGTGCCTTCGCGGCCGACGACGAAGGTCTCCGGCACGCCGTAGACGCCCCATTCGATCGAGGCACGGCCGTTGGCGTCGACGCCGACGCGGCCGAACGGGTTGCCGTAGCGGCCGAGGAAGCGGCGGGCGTTGTCGGCGGCATCCTTGTAATTGATGCCGACCAGCTGGAAGCGCTTGTCCTTGGCGAGCTCCGTCAGCAGCGGCGCCTCGTCGTGGCAGGGCACGCACCAGGAGGCCCAGACATTGACGAGGCTGACCTTGCCCTTGAATGCGGCGGGGTCGAGCCCCGGGACCTGCGCGTTGTCGGTCAGCAATCCCTCGAGGGGCGGCAGCGCGGTCTGCGGCGCGGGACGTCCGATCAGCGCGGAGGGAATCCGCGAGGGATCGCCGCTGCCGAGCTTGAACCAGAACAGCACCGCAAGGCCGATGAAGGCGATGAGCGGCAGCACCATCAGGAAGGTGCGGCGCTGTGCCGGTGCGGAGGTTGATTGTCCGCTCATGATTGAGCTCTCATGGCCGATCCGTCGCGCTGCGGCCCGAGCGGCGGGTGACGCCGCTGCGCTCAAGCTCGCGCAGGCGCTCCGTCTGGCTGCGATAGTCGAGCACGATCCAGCCGATCAGGATCACGACGACGAGCGCCGCTGCCGCATAGGACGTCACGATGAAGGACGCGTAGGGACCGAGCGACATGATCACACAGCCCCGACTTCGTTTGACGCGTTGTCTTGACGCGAACCGGCGCCCACATCGTTCGAAAACGCGACGCGGCTCGCCTGCATCATCTGCAGCGAGCGGACGCGCCGGCGCAGAATCTCGTTGCGCATCGCCGCCAGATGCAGCGTCACGAACAGCAGCGTGAAGCCGATCGCCATCACCAGCAGCGGGATCAGGAAGGATTTATCGAGCGTCGAGCCGCCCATGCGCATCACCGAAGCCGGCTGATGCAGCGTGTTCCACCAGTCGACCGAGAACTTGATGATCGGCAGGTTGATCGCGCCGACCAGGGTCAGCACCGCGGCGGCGCGCGCCGCGCGCGAGGGATCGTCGACCGCGCGCCACAGCGCCATCAGGCCGAGATACATCAGGAACAGGATCAGCACCGAGGTCAGCCGCGCATCCCATTCCCAATAGGTGCCCCACATCGGCCGGCCCCACAGCGAGCCCGTGAGCAGCGCCAGGAAGGTGAAGGCCGCGCCGATCGGAGCAGCCGCCTTCGCCGCGACGTCGGCGAGCGGATGCCGCCACACCAGCGTGCCGAGCGAGGCGATGCTCATCACGCCCCAGACGAACATCGACAGCCACGCATTGGGCACGTGGATGAACATGATCTTCACGGTCGCGCCCTGCTGGTAGTCGTCGGGCGCGTAGGCGGATTGATAGAGGCCGATGGTGAGCAGGATGACGGTCGCGGCCGCAAGCCACGGCAGCACCCGCGCCGAGAGCGCGAGGAACCTTGTGGGGTTGGCGAGGTCGATCAGCGACATGGTATCCTGATAATCACCGGGGGCTGCTCACGCAATCAGCATAAAAGCGGGCAGCGAAAGTTGATCGGGGTCAAGGTCAATCAAGTCCATGCCGCAGGCTCGCCGCCGCCGCGAACGGGCCGATCACCAGGCTGACCAGCGACAGCGCGCACAGGATCGAGAACGGCGCGCCGAACGTCATGGGGCCGACAATCACGGCCTGCGAGGCTGCAACGCCGAAAATCAGCACGGGAATCGAGAGCGGCAGCACCAGCACCGCCATCAGCAGCCCGCCCCGATGCAGCGTCACGGCGAGCGCCGCGCCGATCATGCCGGTGAAGGTCAGCGCCGGCGTACCCGCCAAAAGCGTCAGCGCCACGGCGCCGGTTGCGACCATGTCGAGGTTGAGCAGCAGGCCCAGCACGGGGGTTGCGACAATCAGCGGCAGGCCGGCCGCCAGCCAATGCGCCAGCGCCTTGGCCGCGCAGGCAAGTTCCAGCGGCGTCCGGCTCATCGTGATCAGGTCGAGCGAGCCGTCCTCATGGTCGGCCATGAACAGCCGGTCCAGCGTCAGCAGGCTCGCCAGCAGCGCGCCGAGCCAGAGGATGGCAGGCCCCAGCCGCGACAGCAGCGCCAGATCCGGCCCGACGGCGAAGGGCATCAGCACGACGACGGTCAGGAAAAACAGCACGCCGATGAGTGCCCCGCCGCCGACGCGCAGCGCGATCCGGACGTCCCGGCGGATGAGGGCGGCGAGGGCGGTCATTGGGTGGCCCTTTCGTGCCCCGCGGACGGTGCGCTCCCTCCCCCGTTGCGGGGGAGGGCGGGGGAGAGGGGTAGCCCCGGGAGAGATGCCCGTTTGGGGCGAGTCACCAGCAGCAGCGCGCCTGCCTCCCGAACGCTAGAACCGAAGCGCCCTGCCGTGCGGCACCCCTCTCCCTGACCCTCCTCCGCAAGGGGGGAGGGGACGGAGAGGGCGGTACCTGGCCGCTTGGAAAACTGAGGGTCCGCGATCCTCATGCCGTCCCCCCGATCCGCAGCTCCCGCGAATCGATCCCCAGCGGGGCGTGGGTGGCGGCGATGATCAGGCCGCCGCGGGCGAGGTGGTCGCGCATGAGGCCGCCGAACATGTCCTGTCCGGCGACATCCAGCGCGTTGGTGGGCTCGTCCAGCAGCCAGACTGGGCGGCGGACGGTCAGGAGCCGGGCCAGCGAGAGGCGGCGGCGCTGGCCGGCCGACAGGAAGCCGGCGGGCAGATGGGTGGCGTGATCGAGCCCGACGGTGGCGAGGCTTTCGGCGGCGTCAGAGCGCTCGCCGCCCAAGAAATCAGCCCAGAATGCCAGGTTTTCCGCCACGCTCAGCGCCGGCTTCAGGGCGTCGCGATGGCCGAGATAGTGACACTGCTCGGGCAGCGTCATGTCGGCGTCGCCCCCGTCCAGTACAATCGTCCCGCCGGCCGGAACGAGCAGGCCGGCGATCAGCCGCAGCAGCGAGGTCTTGCCCGAGCCGTTGCGGCCGACCACGGCCACGGCTTCGCCCGACACTGCCGCGAAATCGAGCCCGGAGAACACTTCGCGGCCGCCGCGCACGCAGGCGACCCCGCGTCCGGACAGCTGCATCTTGCCTGGTACCAACCCGTTCACAGCCAGGCCTCAGGAAAACTTGGGGTAGCGCATCAGAATTTGTGGCTCGCGACTTGCTGGGGTTCGATTGTGGCTGTGGCGGCGCGGTTAGAAAGCTTCTATAAGCCCGGAACTACTTGATGCAGCAACTCAACCTGCCCCTGCAAGCGACCCAGCCTGCTACGCTGACGGTGTTAAAATACCCTGCCGGGTATAACTAACAATTGGGATTTCCTACATGACCTCGCTCGACAGCTTCAAATGCAAAAAGACCCTCAAGGTCGGCGCCAAGACCTATGTCTATTACAGCCTGCCCACGGCCGAGAAGAATGGTCTGAAGGGAATTTCGAAACTCCCCTATTCGATGAAGGTCCTGCTCGAGAACCTCCTCCGCAACGAGGACGGCCGCTCGGTCAAGAAGGAAGACATCGTCGCGGTGTCGAAGTGGCTGCGCAAGAAGTCGCTGGAGCATGAGATCGCGTTCCGTCCCGCGCGCGTGCTGATGCAGGACTTCACCGGCGTTCCCGCGGTCGTCGACCTCGCCGCGATGCGCAATGCGATGCAGAAGCTCGGCGGCGATGCCGAGAAGATCAACCCGCTGGTGCCGGTCGACCTCGTCATCGACCACTCCGTGATCGTGAACTTCTTCGGCGACAACAAGGCTTTCGCCAAGAACGTCACTGAAGAGTACAAGCAGAACCAGGAGCGCTACGAGTTCCTGAAGTGGGGCCAGAAGGCGTTCTCGAACTTCTCGGTCGTGCCGCCCGGCACCGGCATCTGCCACCAGGTCAATCTCGAATATCTCTCCCAGACGGTGTGGACCAAGAAGGAGAAGATGACGGTCGGCAAGAAGACCGGCACCTTCGAGGTCGCCTATCCCGACTCGCTGGTCGGCACCGACTCGCACACCACCATGGTCAACGGTCTCGCCGTGCTCGGCTGGGGTGTCGGCGGCATCGAGGCGGAAGCCTGCATGCTCGGCCAGCCGCTGTCGATGCTGCTGCCGAACGTCGTCGGCTTCAAGCTGAAGGGCGCGATGAAGGAAGGCGTCACCGCCACCGACCTCGTGCTGACCGTCACGCAGATGCTGCGCAAGCTCGGCGTGGTCGGCAAGTTCGTCGAGTTCTTCGGCCCCGGCCTCGACAACCTCTCGGTCGCCGACAAGGCCACGATCGCCAACATGGCGCCCGAATACGGCGCGACCTGCGGCTTCTTCCCGGTTGACGCCGCCGCGATCGACTATCTCAAGACCTCGGGCCGCGCGCCGGCGCGCGTCGCGCTGGTGCAGGCCTATGCGAAGGCGCAAGGGCTGTTCCGCACCGCCAAGTCGGCCGATCCGGTGTTCACGGAAACGCTGACGCTCGACCTCGCCGACGTCGTGCCGTCGATGGCCGGCCCGAAGCGTCCCGAAGGCCGCATCGCGCTGCCGTCGGTCGCCGAAGGTTTCTCGCTCGCGCTCGGCACCGAGTACAAGAAGGCCGAGGAGCCCAACAAGCGCTTCGCCGTCGAAGGCAAGAAGTACGAGATCGGCCATGGCGACGTCGTCATCGCCGCCATCACCTCCTGCACCAATACCTCGAACCCCAGCGTGCTGATCGGTGCCGGCTTGCTCGCGCGCAATGCTGCCGCCAAGGGCCTCAAGGCCAAGCCGTGGGTGAAGACCTCGCTCGCCCCGGGCAGCCAGGTGGTCGCCGGCTATCTCGCGGACTCCGGCCTGCAGGCCGATCTCGACAAGGTCGGCTTCAACCTGGTCGGCTTCGGCTGCACCACCTGCATCGGCAATTCCGGCCCGCTGCCGGAGGAGATCTCGAAGTCGATCAACGACAACGGCATCGTCGCCGCCGCCGTGCTCTCCGGTAACCGCAACTTCGAAGGCCGCGTCTCGCCGGACGTGCAGGCGAACTATCTCGCCTCGCCGCCGCTGGTCGTCGCGCACGCGCTCGCCGGCAGCGTCACCAAGAACCTCGCCGTCGAGCCGCTCGGCGAAGGCAAGGACGGCAAGCCGGTGTACCTCAAGGACATCTGGCCGACGACCAAGGAGATCAACGCCTTCATGAAGAAGTTCGTGACCGCGTCGATCTTCAAGAAGAAGTACGCCGACGTGTTCAAGGGCGACACCAACTGGCGCAAGATCAAGACGGTCGAGAGCGAGACCTATCGCTGGAACATGTCTTCGACCTACGTGCAGAACCCGCCCTACTTCGAAGGCATGAAGAAGGAGCCGGAGCCGGTCACCGATATCATCGAGGCGCGCATCCTCGCCATGTTCGGCGACAAGATCACCACCGACCACATCTCGCCGGCCGGTTCGATCAAGCTCACCTCGCCCGCTGGCAAATATCTCAGCGAGCACCAGGTGCGCCCCGCCGACTTCAACCAGTACGGCACGCGTCGCGGCAACCACGAAGTCATGATGCGCGGCACCTTCGCCAACATCCGCATCAAGAACTTCATGCTGAAGGGCGCCGACGGCAACATTCCGGAAGGCGGTCTTACCAAGCACTGGCCCGACGGCGAGCAGATGTCGATCTACGACGCCGCGATGAAGTACCAGCAGGAGCAGGTGCCGCTGGTCGTGTTCGCCGGCGCCGAATACGGCAACGGCTCCTCGCGCGACTGGGCTGCGAAGGGCACGCGTCTGCTCGGCGTTCGCGCCGTGATCTGCCAGAGCTTCGAGCGCATCCATCGCTCGAACCTGGTCGGTATGGGCGTGCTGCCGCTGACCTTCGAGGAAGGCACCTCGTGGTCGTCGCTCGGCCTGAAGGGCGACGAGAAGGTCACGTTGCGTGGTCTGGTCGGCGATCTCAAGCCGCGCCAGAAGCTGACCGCGGAAATCGTCTCCGGTGACGGCTCGTTGCAGCGCGTTTCGCTGCTTTGCCGCATCGATACGCTCGACGAGCTCGATTACTATCGGAACGGCGGCATTCTGCACTACGTGCTGCGCAAGCTCGCGGCCTAAGCGCGAATTTGTGAACGGTGGCTCACCGCGACGTGAGTAGAAGGTTAAACGAAGGCGGCCTATCACAAGGCCGCCTTCGCGCGTTTGCGGCATGTTTCGGATGGGCCCGCCAAGTGGAAATCCCGCTCAGGACGGTTGAATCTGCCGCGCCCCGTAAGACTACGGTGACCATCAGGCGATAAGCTTTCCCCTAACGAGTGGCGATGTGTGACGTTCGATATGACAGCAATGACGGCTCCTAATGTGATTTCGCGCTGGTCCGGTGCACTCTGGTCGGGAGCTCTCGGCATCTGCGCCATCGTCGCCATCATCCGTCCCGCGCATGCCGATCCCCGCGCCGTTGTCGAATTGTTTACCTCGCAGGGCTGCTCATCCTGCCCGCCCGCCGACAAGATCATCGGCGATCTCTCGAGCGATCCCTCGATCATCGCGCTGAGCATGCCGATCGACTATTGGGATTATCTCGGCTGGAAGGATACGCTGGCCGATTCGCGCTTCTCGGCGCGGCAGCGCGCCTATTCGCGCATGCGCGGCGACCGCGAGGTCTATACGCCGCAAGTCGTCGTCAACGGTTCTGCGCATGTCATCGGCAGCGATCGCGCCGGCATCGAGAGTGCGATCGGCAAAACCGACAAGGGCGCCGGCGTGATGAGCGTGCCGGTGACGATGTCGCTCTCGGGCAAGCAGATCAACGTGTCGGTGGCCGCGAGCAAGGAGCCGGCGGTCTCGCACGGCGAAGTCTGGATCTGCTCGGTCGCCAAGTCGGTGCCGATCGCGATCGCCAAGGGCGAAAATCGCGGACAGCAGATCACCTATCACAACGTCGTCCGCAACCTGCTCAAGGTGGGCGACTGGACCGGCCGTCCGGAAAGCTGGACGGTGCCGCTGGAAAATCTCACGCGCGACGGCGTCGACGGCGCGGTGGTCTATGTCCAGGACGGCAGCCGCGAGAAGCCGGGCCCGATGCTCGGCGCGGCGTACACGTCGCTGCACTGAAGCGAACGCTTCGAATCGTCCGACTCAAGCACTCTCGCAACCCTCATGGTGAGGAGGCGCGTTAGCGCCGTGGCGGACGATGCTGCGCATCGCCGCGAGAACCATGCAGGCCCGCGCTGACGCAGCGTGGCCTCGATCCTTCGAGGCGCGCGCAAGAGCGCGCTCCTCAGGATGAGGGGAGCGAATTTTCGCGCGGATGGTTGGAGAGAATGTCGGGCGCGCCGGAAACACCCCGACACAAACAAAAAGGACCAACTTGCGTTGGCCCTCTCCTTGTCGCGCGTACAGACCCGATCCTGTTCGACCCCGGGGGGCTGGGGGCTGAGGAATCCGGAACCGAAAGGACCGGGTCAACGCACACAAGTCTTTTCGCAACGCAGGGCGGCAGGCGGTGGGCGGAAAAGCGGCGATCCTGTGATTCTTTCTAACGATCCCGTGACGGTTTGCCGCCGGAGAATTCCACCTTTGCGTGTGTTCGGCATTGCACCCGATTCGATCGGTTGAACCCGGTGCTCACGCACGAGTTCCATGAAGAGGCCTTGCGGGAGGGACCGGTTGGAGCAATCATACCACTGTCATGATCCGCGGTTTCCAGGGACGGTTTTCGCGGGCGAGGGTCATGCTGTGTGATGAGGAGACGCTTCCCATGAGTTTGACGCCGGAGGATGCCGATCCGAGCGGGCAGCGCGCGGCGGCGCACCCCGCCACGGCGAATACCCAGCCGAACCGGGTGTCGTTCAACCGGATCGAGCTGCACCGCATTCTCAATCTGTACGGCCGCATGGTCGCCGACGGCGAGTGGCGCGACTACGCCATCGATTTCCTGAAGGATCGCGCCGTGTTCTCGGTCTATCGCCGTGCCTCGGAAGTGCCGATCTACCGCATCGAGAAGGACCCGCGCCTGGCGCGCAAGCAGGGCATGTACAGCGTGATCTCGGCGACCGGTCTGATCCTGCGCCGCGGCCACGAGCTCGAGCGCGTGCTGCTGGTGATCGACCGCAAGCTGGCGGTGGTGTAGCGGCTTCGTAGCCCGGATGAGCGAAGCGACATCCGGGTCTTGTCTCGCCGCTGTCCCGGGTGTCGCTGCGCTCACCCGGGCTGCGACACCTACTTTGTCGGCACCGTCCTTGCGCCCTCGCCGAGGTCGCGCTGCATCATCACGGTGTCCAGCCAGCGGCCGAACTTCAGCCCGACATTGGGATGCGTACCGATCATCTTGAAGCCGCCCCTGGTGTGCACGCCGATCGAGCCGGCATTGGCGGAATCGCCGATCACGGCGATCATCTGGCGGAAGCCGCGCGCCTCGCATTCGGTGATCAGCCGCTCCAGCAGCATTGAACCGATGCCGCGGCGGTGGAAGCCTGGGTCCAGATAGATCGAGTTCTCGACCGTGAAGCGATAGGCCGGCCGCGGCCGGTAGGCGCCGGCATAGGCGTAGCCGGCCACGCGCCCGTCGATGGTGGCGACGAAATAGGGATAGCCGCCGTCCACCAGGGCGCGGTAGCGGCGCGTCATCTCGGCAAGGTCAGGCGGATCCAGCTCGAACGTCGCGGTGCCCTCGCGGACGGCCTGCTGGTAGATGGCGGTGATGGCGGAGAGGTCGGCCTCAAGGGTGGGCCTGATTTCAGGTGCGGACATGGGGGAAGACTAGAGCCTTCGTCCGGCTGCTGGAAGGGGGCAGGGCCGTCTCTCCGGCGTCGTTGCGGGTGCAGCGAAGCAATCCAGAAATGCATCCACGGAGGAACTCTGGATTGCTTCGTCGTATCAGAGCAAAATTGCCTCGCAATTTTGTCTCGAGCTCCTCGCAATGACGAGGCGCGAGGCTGCCCTTGTAGCCCGGATTGCGCTGCGCTCCATCCGGGCTACGGGCGCGTGGCGCGCACCAGCCCAAACAAAAACCCCGGCCGCTCGGCCGGGGTTCGTGTCGTTCACTCGGGTCTGGCGCTTAGTCGCGCTGGCCGAGGAGCTGCAGCAGCAGCGTGAACAGGTTGATGAAGTTCAGGTACAGCGACAGGGCACCGGTGATGGCCGCACGCTCTGCGATGTCACCGCCGGCCGACGCGTAGCCGTAGATGTAGTCGTTCTTCAGCCGCTGGGTATCCCAGGCGGTGAGGCCCGCGAACACCAGCACACCGACGACCGACACGATGAACTGCAGCATCGAGCTGGCCAGGAACAGGTTCACCAGGCTCGCGATGATGATGCCGATCAGGCCCATGAACAGGAACGAGCCCATCCCGGTCAGGTCACGCTTGGTGGTGTAGCCATAGAGGCTGAGCGCACCGAACGTCGCCGCGGTGATGAAGAACACCCGCACGATCGAGGTGTGGGTGAACACCAGGAAGATCGACGACAGCGAGATGCCCATCAGGGCCGAGAACACCCAGAACAGGATCTGGGCGGTCGAGGGGGCGAGACGGTTGATGCCCGCCGAGATCACGAACACCATGGCGAGCGGCGCGAGCATGAACAGCCACTTCAGGGGGCTGACGAACATCGCGTAGCCGAACGGCGTCAGGAACAGCTTGCCGACGCGGACGGCGTCCGCGGTCGGGACGTCAGTCACGGCAGCCATGTAGACACCGAGCGCGGCCAGGCCGGTGATGGCCAGGCCGATGCTCATGTAATTGTAGATGCGCAGCATGTAAGCGCGCAGGCCGGCGTCGACCGTCGCGGCGTCAACACGCCCGGCGGCCCTGCCGAAAGGAGAAGCGTAGTTACGGTCTAGGTCCGACATGGTCGAAATCCCGCTGGTTTGCCCGGTCCGGCACGAGGGTCTCCATGCCGCCGGTTCGTCAAATTCTATCTCGGATACCGATGCCTGCCGACTAAATTTTGGCTAACAATCGGGGCTCCGAACCCATTCGATATGTGGGAAACTAACACATTCGCTGCAACCGTCCACGCGCGGCTGAATGTCGCCCTTGCCTGCAATCCAGACGGGCGGACGTGGTTAATCGCAGGAATCGTGCGATTTTGCTCCCGCGCCGCCGTCCGCTACCATTTGTCACAAATTCCGCAACACCGTGGCGGGCTTTTTGTTCAACGCCAGCAGCGTTCCGGCGAGCCCGAGCCCGACGGTGACGATGAGGGCGGCCACGACCACGCCGGCCGCGCTGCCGGCCTGCCAGACGAAGCTCAAGGTCATCAGCCGCGTCACGATCATCCAGGCGGCGACGCTACCCGCGATCACGCCGAACACCGCGGTGGCGAGCCCGATCAGGAGGTATTCGAGGGCGTAGGCGCCGAGCAGCCGCAGCCGGGTCGCGCCCAGCGTCTTCAGGATCACCGCATCGTAGACCCGGTGGCGATGGCCGGCGGCGAGCGCCCCGCCCAGCACCAGGATCGCCGAGATCAGGGTCACCGCGCTGGCGCCGCGGATGGCCAGCGCCAGATTGGTCACGACCGAGCCGACCGTCTCCATCACCTCGCGCACGCGCACGCTGGTCACCATGGGATAGGCGTCAGCGACCTGCTTGATGATCTTGCCGTCGCCGGCCGCGTCGCCCCCAGTCTCGGTCAGCGTCGCAATATGGGTGTGCGGCGCGCCCTTGAAGGCGTTGGGCGAGAACACCAGCACGAAATTGATGCCCATGCCCTGCCAGTCGATGGTGCGCAGATTGCCGATCCTGGCCGGGATGTCGCGGCCGAGCACGTTGACCACGATTTCGTCGCCGAGCTTGAGGCTGAGCCCGTCGGCGATCTTCTTCTCCATCGAGACCAGCGGCGGGCCGGAATAGTCGGCCTTCCACCATTCGCCCTCGACCACCTTGGAGCCCTTCGGCAGCTCGGCGGTATAGGTCAGGCCGCGGTCGCTCTGCAGCACCCATTCCGAATCGGTGGTCGGTTTGAGATCCTCGGCGCGGACGCCGCGCGCGCCGACGATGCGCCCGCGCAGCATCGGCACGTCCTCGACCGTCGCGCCCGGCGCGATCTGGCGGAGATAGCCGTCGAACTGCTCGGCCTGCGTGCTCGGGATGTCGATGAAGAAGAACGACGGCGCGCGGTCGGGGAGCGCTGCCAGGAACTGCCGGCGCAGATTGCCGTCGATCTGGGTGATGGTGACGAGCACGGCGAGCCCGAGGCCGAGCGACAGCACGACCGAGGGCGTCAGCGCTCCGGGCCGGTGGATGTTGGCGACCGCCAGCCGCAGCATCGGTAGCCGCGAGCGCGGCAGCCGCCGCGCGATCGTCATCAGCAGCGCCGCGATGCCGCGCAGCAGGGCGAACACCACGACGGAGGAGGCGACGAACACCGCGGCGATCCGCTTGTCGAAGGAGAGCCCGATCACCACCGCGATGAGCAGGACGATCACGACGCCCATGAAGGCGAGATAGCCGAGGCGCGGCCGGTGCCATTCGGAGCTGATGGTGTCGCGAAACAGCGCGGCGACCGGCACGTCGTGCACGCGACCGAGCGGCCAGAGGCCGAAGGCGAGCGCGGTGAGCAGGCCGTAGACGAAGGACAGCGCGAGCTCGTCGGCGTGCACCGCCGGCACCACCGGCAGCGGCAGGAGCTTGCCGAACAGACCGACGATGGCGAACGGCATGGCGGCGCCGAGCGCGAGGCCGATCACCGAGCCGATCGCGGCGAGCAGGAGGACCTGTGCGAGATAGATGCCGAACACGTCGCGCCCGGTGGCGCCGACGGCCTTGAACGCCGCGATCACCTCGAGCCGGCGGTCGATATGGCTCTTCACGGCATTGGCGACGCCGACGCCGCCGACCAAGAGCGCAGCGAGGCCGACCAGAGTCAGGAACTGCGTGAAGCGGCTGATGTTGCGCTCGAGCTGCGGCGAGGCATTGGAGCGGCTGCGGATCTCCCAGCCGGCCTGCGGCGCTGCGTTGCGCGCATCCGCGATGAAGGCCTCGGTGGCGCGCTCGGTGTTGGCGGTGTCAGGGAGCTTCACCCGGTAGACCCAGCGCACCAGGCTTCCGGGCTGGATCAGGCCGGTGGCGCGCAGGCCTGCTTCGCTGATCAAAAAGCGCGGCCCGAAGCCGATGCCGCCGGCGAGCTTGTCGGGCTCGGCCTCGACGGTGCTGCGGATCTGGAAGGTCGCGGAGCCGATGGTGACGCGGTCGCCGGTCTTCAGCGAGAGCCGCGCCAGCAGCGTCGGATCGGCCGCGGCGCCGAATGCGCCGTCGCGCTCGGCGACCAGATCGGACATCGGCAGCGATGGCGCCAGCGTCAGCTGTCCGAGCATCGGATAGGTGTCGTCGACCGCCTTCATCTCGACCAGCGCGAGCTTGCCGTCGGCCGCGCGCGCCATGCCGCGCAGGGTCGCGGCGGTGGAGACGGTGCCGCGCGAGCGCAGGAAGGCAACCTCGTCAGGCTTGGCCTCGCGCTGGAACAGCACGAAGGAGACGTCGCCGCCGAGCAGCGTGCGGCCCTCGCGGGCGAGACCGTCAGAGAGGCTCGCCGACACCGAGCCGACGCCGGCGATCGCCATCACGCCGAGCGCGATGCAGGCGATGAAGACGTAGAAGCCGCGCAGGCCGCCGCGCAATTCGCGCAGCGCGTAGCGGAGCGACAGCGCGACGCCGTTGGGCTTCGCGAACGGTTCGGCGGCGGCGCTCATGCGGGCGCGGACTGCGTGTCGATGCGGCCCGAGCGCAGACGGATGACGCGATCGCAGCGATGGGCGAGCGAGGAATCGTGCGTGACCAGCACCAGCGTCATGCCGCGCTCGGCATGCTTGGTGAAGAGCAGATCGACGATCTGCTTGCCGGTGGTCTCGTCGAGATTGCCGGTCGGCTCGTCCGCGACGAGGATGGCGGGATCGGGCGCCAGCGCGCGGGCCAGCGCGACGCGCTGCTGCTCGCCGCCGGAGAGCTGCGTCGGATAATGATGCAGGCGGTCGCCGAGCCCGACCGATTGCAGCTCCTGCGCGGCGCGCTTCGCCGCATCCGGATTGCCGGCAAGCTCGAGCGGCACCGCGACGTTCTCCAGCGCCGTCATGGTCGGGATCAGATGGAAGGACTGGAAGACGATGCCGACCTGGCGGCCGCGGAAGCGGGCCAGTGCGTCCTCGTCGAGGGCATTGAAAGGCGTGCCATTGACCACCACCTCTCCGCTATCAGGACGCTCCAACCCCGCCATCACCATCAGCAGCGTGGATTTGCCCGAACCTGACGGGCCGATCAGGCCGATCGTCTCGCCCGAGCCGACCCGCAAGCTGATATCCTTGAGGATATGAACGCGTGCCGCGCCTGTGCCCAATGAGAGATTGACGTTGGAGATGGCGATGGTGTCCGGCGTGGTGCCGGCGAGCGAAGAGGATTCGATGCGACTGTCCATGGTCCGGTCATATGGCAACTCCGCACGCGCGGTCGAGAGGCGTTACGGATTCTTCATGCACATAGCCGTGTTGATGCTCGCTTTGATGACGGTTGCCAATCCGGCTTGGGCAGAGGCGACCAAACCGGCCAGGCTTGTCGTTCTGGGCGATTCCTTGAGCGCCGGCCTCGGCCTCCCGGCCCAGGAGGCGTTTCCCACCAAGCTCCAAAAGGCCTTGCAGGCCAAGGGCATAGCGGTCGACATGACCAATGCCGGGGTGTCCGGCGATACCTCTTCCGGCGGCCGCGACCGGCTCGACTGGTCGGTCCCTGACGGAACCGACGGCGTCATCATCGAGCTCGGCGCCAACGACGCGCTGCGCGGCATCGATCCCGATCTGACGCGCGCCGCGCTCACCGAGATCGTCCAGCGTCTCAAGGCGCGCAAGATCGCGGTGATGCTGTGCGGCATGCTGGCGCCGCCGAATTACGGCGCCGAATACGCCGCGCGCTTCAATTCGATTTATCCGGATCTGGCGAAAAAATTCGACGTGCCGCTCTATCCGTTCTTCCTTGACGGCGTCGCCGCCGACGCCAAGCTCAACCAGGCCGACGGCATTCATCCGACGGCGGCCGGCGTCGACGTCATCGTCGGCAACATCATGCCCACAGTGGAGGCATTTTTGCGCAACATAAGCGAGCAAGGGCGATGAAAAGCAGGCAGCGCTAACCCTAATTCCCAGGGTTTTACCGGGGTGAGGCGCGGCATGCTTCGCAGAGTCACACAACTGCGATAGGAATCAGGGTACCGGTGATTCGTCGCCGGCTCTAAAATTTGGATATGATCCTTCCCAGGGATCATGCCCAAGCATCGGGAGTACGAAACGATGCCGCGTTTATTCACTGGTCTGGAAATTCCGGCCGAGATCGGCCAGTCGCTTTCCAATCTGAGAGGCGGCCTTCCCGGCGCCCGGTGGATCGATCCCGAAAATTATCACGTCACGTTGCGCTTCATCGGCGATATCGACGGCGTCTCCGCCAACGAGATCGCCTCGATGCTGTTTCGCGTCGACCGCAAACCGTTCGAGGTGAAGGTGCAGGGGCTGACCAGCTTCGGCGGCCGCAAGCCGCGCGCGGTGGTCGCCACCATCGCGCCGAGCAAGCCGCTGATGGAGTTGCAGGCCGAGCTCGAACGCATGATGCAGCGGATCGGTCTCGATCCGGAGGGACGCAAGTTCATTCCGCATGTCACGCTGGCCCGCCTGCACGACGCCTCCGACCGCGACGTCGCCGACTATCTCTCGATCCGCGGCTATTTTCCAAGCAAGGCGTTCATGGCGGAGCGGTTCGTGCTGTTCTCGTCGCGCGCATCGACCGGCGGCGGCCCGTACGTGGTCGAGGATGCCTACGAGCTGTGTGAGTAGGTCGCTCGTCGCGATGTACGAAACGGTGGGTCCTGGATCCGTGCGGCGGTGTTGCATGCTGCCGCGTGTCCGGGACACGAATCCGCATACCCCGTCCACCAATTGACGGCTTGCAATTTCCGCCGGTCTCTGGCGGAAAAGGGCCATGCTCTCCACCCCCAGTTCCTCCTTCAGCGAAGCCTATCAGGCCCAGGTCGCGTCCGGCGCGATCGAGCCCGATGCCGCGCAGGCCGAAGTTGCCGAAGCCTATGCCGCGCTCGACTTGCGGCTCGCGAACTACAAGCCGCAGCGCAAGCAGGGCCTGCTCAGTCGCCTGTTCGGCGGCGACAAGGACGAGGCGCCGCACGGGCTCTACATCCATGGCGAGGTCGGCCGCGGCAAGACCATGCTGATGGACCTGTTCTTCCAGCACTCGACCGTCGAGCACAAGCGCCGCGCGCATTTCCACGAATTCATGGCGGAAGCGCATGAGCGCATCTACGACTATCGCCAGGGCATCGCGCGCGGCGAGATCGCCGATGGCGACGTCATCGCGCTGACGGCGACTGCGATCTTCGAGGAGAGCTGGCTGCTCTGCTTCGACGAATTCCACGTCACCGACATCGCGGATGCGATGATCCTGGGCCGCCTGTTCGCCAAGCTGTTCGAGCTCGGCACCGTCGTGGTCGCGACCTCGAATGTCGCGCCCGACGACCTCTACAAGGGCGGCCTCAACCGCGCGCTGTTCCTGCCCTTCATCAAGCAGATCACCGATCACATGGACGTCTCGCGGCTCGATGCGCGCACCGACTTCCGTCTGGAAAAGCTTCAGGGCGTGCCGATGTGGCTGACGCCCGCCGACGGCGATGCGGACGCCGCGCTCGATCGCGCCTGGGCGAAGATGACCGGCAATGCCAAATGCAAGTCGCGCGACATCACGATCAAGGGCCGCACCCTGCACGTGCCGTGCTCGGCCCATGGCGTTGCGCGCTTCAAATTCGCCGATCTCTGCGAGAAGCCGTTGGGCGCATCCGACTACCTCAGGCTCGCGCACGACTACCACACCGTCCTGGTCGACCATATTCCAGTGATGGACTTCTCCCAGCGCAACGCCGCCAAGCGCTTCATCACGCTGATCGATACGTTCTATGACAATGCCGTGAAGCTGATGGCGTCGGCCGATGCCAATCCGATCTCGCTCTACATCGCCGATGAGGGCACCGAGGCGATGGAGTTCAAGCGGACCGCCTCGCGCCTGATCGAAATGAGCTCGGAATCCTATCTGGCGCTGCCTCACGGCCGCAAGGATTCCACCGCCAGCGGCTCCACCAAGGGCCTGGTCGAGACTTAAGTCCTATTTGCCAGCGCTGTCATTCGGAGCCGTCCGCTTTCGCGGGCGAGCTCGGACTCTGGTGCGTGACTTTCGGGTTAACGCCCGCGCGCGCCAGGGAATGACAGGGCTGCGTGCTCTAGGCATCAGCAAGCCCGACAAATGGGCATCCACCGACTTGAACGGGGGAAGCGAAAGGGATAACCACCCATTCAGTTTTTCCCTCCTCACGTGTCTAAAGGACAGGTTCACATGGCGCGCGACAAGATTGCTTTGATTGGCTCCGGTCAGATCGGCGGAACGCTGGCTCACCTCATCGGCCTGAAAGAACTGGGCGACGTCGTGATGTTCGACATCGCCGAGGGCGTGCCGCAGGGCAAGGCGCTCGACATCGCGCAGTCCTCGCCGGTCGACGGTTTCGACGCGCACTACAGCGGCGCCAATTCCTACGAAGCCCTCGACAACGCCAAGGTCTGCATCGTCACCGCCGGCGTGCCGCGCAAGCCCGGCATGAGCCGCGACGACCTCCTCTCCATCAACCTCAAGGTCATGGAGCAGGTCGGTGCGGGCATCAAGAAGTACGCCCCCGACGCGTTCGTCATCTGCATCACCAACCCGCTCGACGCGATGGTCTGGGCGCTGCAGAAGGCCTCCGGCCTGCCGCACAAGAAGGTCGTCGGCATGGCCGGCGTGCTGGATTCGGCGCGCTTCCGCTACTTCCTGGCCGACGAGTTCAACGTCTCCGTTGAAGACGTCACCGCCTTCGTGCTCGGTGGCCACGGCGACACCATGGTGCCGCTGGTGAAGTACTCCACCGTCGCCGGCATCCCGCTGCCCGACCTCGTCAAGATGGGCTGGACCTCGCAGGCGCGCCTCGACGAGATCGTCGACCGCACCCGCAACGGCGGCGCCGAGATCGTCAACCTGCTCAAGACCGGCTCGGCCTTCTACGCCCCGGCCGCCTCCGCGATCGCGATGGCCGAGAGCTATCTGCGCGACAAGAAGCGCGTGCTGCCGTCGGCCGCCTACCTCAACGGCGAATACGGCGTGAAGGACATGTATGTCGGCGTGCCCGTCGTGATCGGCTCCAAGGGTGTCGAGCGCGTCGTCGAGATCGAGCTCGCCGGCAAGGACCGCGAGGCCTTCGACAAGTCGGTCGGCGCGGTGCAGGGCCTGGTAGACGCCTGCAAGAAGATCGCACCCGATCTTCTCGGCCGCTAAGGCGCAAAAATCCCCGCCGAAGATCGAAAGCCGGTCTTCGGCGGTTTCACTTCCGGGCCCCGCTTGACCGGGGCGGGTTCCGGGCAAGTCCACAAATCTCGCCGATTTCGATGTCAAAGAATCCGGGTTGCAGTTCCTGTGGTATATGGTATGCCAGCCACAAGACTGAGGTGGGCCCATGGGGTCACCGCCCGCGGGTTCAGGGAGCGACCATATGAATATCCATGAATATCAGGCCAAAGCGCTGCTGGGTGAGTTCGGCGTGCCGATCTCCAAGGGCGTTCCGGTTCTCAAGGCCGCCGACGCGGAAGCTGCCGCCAAGGCGCTGCCGGGTCCGGTCTATGTGGTGAAGAGCCAGATCCATGCCGGCGGCCGCGGCAAGGGCAAGTTCAAGGAAGCCTCCGCCGGCGACAAGGGCGGCGTGCGCATCGCCAAGTCGGCCGCCGAGGTCACCGAGTTCGCCAAGCAGATGCTCGGCGCGACCCTCGTGACGATCCAGACCGGCCCCGCCGGCAAGCAGGTCAACCGCCTCTACATCGAGGACGGCTCGGACATCGACAAGGAGTTCTATCTCTCGCTCCTGGTCGACCGCGAAACCTCTCGCGTCTCCTTCGTCGTCTCGACCGAGGGCGGCGTCAACATCGAGGACGTCGCGCACAACACGCCCGAGAAGATCGTGACCTTCTCGGTCGATCCCGCGACCGGCATCATGGGCCATCACGGCCGCACCGTCGCCAACGCGCTGAAGCTCTCCGGTGATCTCGCCAAGCAGGCCGAGAAGCTCACCGCGCAGCTCTACGCGGCCTTCGTCGCCAAGGACATGTCGATGCTGGAGATCAACCCGCTGGTCGTGACCAAGCAGGGCCAGCTCCGCGTGCTCGATGCCAAGGTGTCGTTCGACGACAACGCGCTGTTCCGTCACCCCGAGGTACTCGCGCTGCGCGACGAGACCGAGGAAGACGCCAAGGAAATCGAGGCGTCCAAGTACGACCTCAACTACGTCACCCTCGACGGCAACATCGGCTGCATGGTCAACGGCGCCGGCCTTGCCATGGCGACGATGGACATCATCAAGCTCTACGGCATGGCGCCGGCGAACTTCCTCGACGTCGGCGGCAGCGCCAGCGTCGAGAAGGTTGCGGCCGCGTTCAAGATCATCACCGCCGATCCCAACGTGAAGGGCATCCTGGTCAACATCTTCGGCGGCATCATGAAGTGCGACGTGATCGCCGAGGGCGTCACGGCCGCCGTGCGCCAGGTCGGCCTCACCGTGCCGTTGGTGGTTCGCCTCGAAGGCACCAATGTCGAGCTCGGCAAGAAGATCATCCGCGAATCCGGCCTGAACGTGGTGCCGGCCGACAATCTCGACGATGCCGCTCAGAAGATCGTGAAGGCCGTCAAGGGAGGCTAAGGCCATGACCCAAGACCATCTCGCCGCATCATCCCCGCTCACCGAACACATGCGCCTGTCGGCGTTTGCCGGCGAATGGAATGGTGAGGAGGTGGTCTTTCCGTCGCGCTGGGTGGAGGGTGGCTCCGCCACCTCTCGCGTTGTGGCGCGCATGGATCTCAACGGCTTCTACCTGATCCAGGACTCGGTGCAGATCCGTGACGGCAAGCAGAGCTTCGCCAGCCACGGCCTCTTCACCTACGATCGTGACGACCGGACCTACAAATTGTTCTGGTACGACTCGCTCGGTTACACGCCGCCCTCGCCCGCTTCCGGCGGGTGGGTCGGCAAGACCCTGACGCTGGTGCGCGGCTCGCTCCGCGGCAATGCGCGCCACGTCTACGAGATCATCGACGACAATTCATACTCGTTGAAGATCCAGTTCTCGCCGGACGCGGAAGGCTGGGCTGACGTGCTCACCGGCGTCTACCGCCGCATCCACTGACCTCTCACTCGTTAGTTCGCGAAAGCAGACCTCATGTCCATCCTCATCGACAAGAACACCAAGGTCATCTGCCAGGGCTTTACCGGCAAGAACGGCACCTTCCACTCGGAGGCGGCGATTGCCTACGGCACCAAGATGGTCGGCGGCACCTCGCCGGGCAAAGGCGGCTCGACGCATCTGGGCCTGCCGGTGTTCGACACCGTGCGCGATGCACGTGAGAAGACCGGCGCCGACGCCTCGGTGATCTACGTGCCGCCGCCGGGCGCAGCGGATGCGATCTGCGAAGCCATCGACGCCGAGATCCCGCTGATCGTCTGCATCACCGAAGGCATTCCTGTCATCGACATGGTGCGCGTGAAGCGCTCGCTGGCCGGCTCCAAGTCGCGCCTGATCGGGCCGAACTGCCCGGGCGTCATGACCGCGGGCGAGTGCAAGATCGGCATCATGCCCGCCAACATCTTCAAGACCGGCTCGGTCGGCATCGTCTCCCGCTCGGGCACGCTGACCTATGAAGCCGTGTTCCAGACCTCCCAGGAAGGCCTCGGCCAGACCACCGCGGTCGGCATCGGCGGCGACCCGGTCAAGGGCACCGAGTTCATCGACGTCCTCGAAATGCTGCTCGCCGACCCCAAGACCGAATCGATCATCATGATCGGCGAGATCGGCGGTTCCGCCGAGGAAGACGCCGCCCAGTTCCTCAAGGACGAGGCCAAGCGCGGCCGCACGAAGCCGATGGTCGGCTTCATCGCCGGCGTCACCGCCCCTCCCGGCCGCCGCATGGGTCATGCCGGCGCGATCATCTCGGGCGGCAAGGGCGATGCCGGTTCCAAGACCGAGGCGATGAAATCGGCAGGGATTACAGTGTCCCCGTCGCCCGCCCGCCTCGGCCACACGCTTGCCGAAAAGTTGAAGGGCTAATTCACTTCTTCGTGCTTTTCCGGGCGAAGTTTCGCAGCAAATAGGGTAAATGGTGCCAGCCGCGTCGGGCCTCTGCCGGGGAGCCCGACGCCAGCGCCGTTTGTTATGCGCGAACCGAAATCGCCAGGAACTCAAGTATGTCTCGCCAGGACGCGAACGCAGCCTTTGCCCTCTCATCATTTTTGCAGGGCACCAACGCCACCTACATCGACGAAATCTACGCCCGCTACGAGAAGGACCCATCCTCGGTCGACGCCGAGTGGCAGGAATTCTTCAAGAGCCTCAACGACCAGCCCGTTGACGTCCGGAAGAACGCCGAGGGCCCGTCCTGGGAGCGCGCCAACTGGCCGCTGACCCCGCAGGACGATCTCACCTCCGCCCTCGACGGCAACTGGGCCGAGGTCGAGAAGGCGGTCGGCGCCAAGATCGCCGCCAAGGCGCAGGCCAAGGGGGCGGACATCTCCTCCGCCGACGTGCTCCAGGCGACGCGCGACTCCGTCCGCGCCCTGATGCTGATCCGCTCCTACCGCATGCGCGGCCACTTCCACGCCAAGCTCGATCCGCTCGGCATCGAAGCCCCGCGCAACCGCGAAGAGCTCGATCCCCGCACCTACGGCTTCAGCGAAGCCGATTTCGACCGCAAGATCTTCCTCGATCACGTGCTCGGTCTCGAATACGCCAACCTGCGCGAAATCACCGCGATCTGCGAGCGCACCTACTGCCAGACGCTCGGCGTCGAGTTCATGCATATCAGCAATGCTGCGCAGAAGGCCTGGATCCAGGAGCGCATCGAGGGGCCGGACAAGGAGATCTCCTTCACCCGCGAAGGCCGCCGCGCCATCCTGATGAAGCTGGTCGAGGCCGAGGGCTTCGAGAAGTTCTGCGACACCAAGTTCACCGGCACCAAGCGCTTCGGCCTCGACGGCGGTGAATCGCTGATCCCCGCGCTCGAGCAGATCATCAAGCGTGGCGGCAATCTCGGCGTGAAGGAAGTCGTGCTGGGCATGCCGCATCGCGGCCGCCTCAACGTGCTGACCCAGGTGATGGGCAAGGCCCATCGCGCGTTGTTCCACGAGTTCAAGGGCGGTTCGGCCAACCCTGATGCGGTCGAAGGCTCGGGCGACGTCAAGTACCATCTCGGCGCGTCCTCGGACCGCGAGTTCGACGGCAACCGCATCCATCTGTCGCTGACCGCCAATCCCTCGCATCTCGAGATCGTCGATCCCGTCGTGCTCGGCAAGGTGCGCGCCAAGCAGGACCAGCACGGCGATCCGCCGGACCAGCGCATTTCGGTCATGCCGCTCCTGATGCATGGCGACGCCGCGTTCGCCGGCCAGGGCGTGGTCGCGGAATGCTTCGGCCTGTCGGACCTCAAGGGCTACCGCACCGGCGGCTCCGTCCACTTCAT
Source organism: Bradyrhizobium sp. (assembly GCF_035935975.1). Lineage (GTDB taxonomy): Bacteria > Pseudomonadota > Alphaproteobacteria > Rhizobiales > Xanthobacteraceae > Bradyrhizobium. The sequence goes on along the minus strand of NZ_DASYWN010000031.1, from coordinate 18,658 downwards.
CGTCAACAACCAGATCGGCTTCACCACCTATCCGCGCTACTCGCGCTCCTCGCCCTATCCGTCGGATGTGGCGAAGATGATCGACGCGCCGATCTTCCACGTGAATGGCGACGATCCGGAAGCCGTGGTGTTCGCGGCCAAGGTCGCGACCGAGTTCCGGCAGAAGTTCCACAAGCCGGTCGTGATCGACATGTGGTGCTATCGCCGCTACGGCCACAACGAGGGCGATGAGCCCGCGTTCACCCAGCCCGTGATGTACAAGCGGATCGCGGCCCATCCCTCGACCCTCACTCTCTACTCCAAGCGCCTGATCGCCGAAGGCGTGGTCACCGAGGGTGAGGTCGACAAGCTGAAGGCCGACTGGCGCTCGCGGCTCGATGCCGAGTTTGAGGCCGGCACCAGCTATAAGCCCAACAAGGCCGACTGGCTCGACGGCAAGTGGTCCGGTTTCAAGATCGCCGACCAGGAAGAGGATGCACGCCGCGGCGTCACCGGCGTCGACCTCCCGATCCTCAAGGACATCGGCCGCAAGATCACCAAGGTGCCGGACGGCTTCCGCGTCCACCGCACCATCCAGCGTTTCCTCGAAAACCGCTCCAAGGCGATCGAGGGTGGCGCGGGCATCGACTGGGCGACCGGCGAGGCGCTGGCGTTCTGCACGCTGCTCAATGAAAACCACCACGTCCGCCTGTCCGGACAGGATTCGGAGCGCGGCACCTTCTCGCAGCGTCATTCGGTCCTGATCGACCAGGAAGACGAGAGCCGCTACACGCCGTTCAACCATCTCGGCCACGAGCAGGGCCATTACGAGGTCATCAACTCGCTGCTGTCGGAAGAAGCCGTGCTCGGTTTCGAATACGGCTATTCGCTCGCCGAGCCGAACACGCTGACCCTGTGGGAAGCCCAGTTCGGCGACTTCGCCAACGGCGCGCAGGTCGTGTTCGACCAGTTCATCTCCTCGGGCGAGCGCAAATGGCTGCGCATGTCCGGCCTCGTCTGCCTGCTGCCGCACGGCTATGAAGGCCAGGGACCGGAGCACTCCTCGGCGCGTCTGGAGCGTTACCTGCAGATGTGCGCGGAAGACAACATGCAGGTGGTCTATCCGACCACGCCGGCGAACTACTTCCACGTGCTGCGTCGCCAGCTGCATCGCGAGATCCGCAAGCCGCTGATCGTGATGACGCCGAAGTCGCTGCTCCGCAACAAGCGGGCGGTCTCGCGTCTGGAAGAGCTCGCGAAGGGAACGACGTTCCACCGCATCCTGTATGATGACGCCCAGATGTTGCCGAACGAGGCGATCAAGCTCGTCCCCGACGAGAAGGTTCGCCGCATCGTGCTCTGCTCCGGCAAGGTCTATTACGACCTCTACGAAGAGCGCGAGAAGCGCGGCATCGACGACATCTACCTGATGCGCGTCGAGCAGCTCTATCCGGTGCCGCTGAAGGCGCTGGTGGCCGAGCTGTCGCGCTTCAAGAAGGCCGAAGTGGTGTGGTGCCAGGAAGAGCCCCGCAACATGGGTGCCTGGCACTTCATCGAGCCCTATCTGGAATGGGTGCTCAACCAGGTGAACGGCGTGAGCCGGCGTCCGCGTTATGTCGGCCGCGCCGCTTCCGCTGCGACCGCCACTGGTCTGATGTCCAAGCATCAGGCGCAGCTGAAGGCGTTCCTGGACGAAGCACTGAGCTGAACTTTTTCGAACTGCGTCATGCCCCGCCCCCAGTGCGCACTCGCGCACAAGGCGGGGCATCCAGTAAGACGTGACGTCCTCGTTCATGCGATGCGTCCCGGCTTGCTGGGTGGCCTGCTTTTCGCCGGCCGTGACATCCGGAATTCATGACCGCATTGGCGATCTCCTTAAGGAAAAGACCATGACTGAAATTCGTGTGCCGACGCTCGGCGAATCCGTCACCGAGGCCACCATCGGCCGCTGGTTCAAGAAGGCCGGCGACCCGGTCGCCGTCGACGAACCCTTGGTCGAGCTCGAGACCGACAAGGTCACCATCGAGGTCCCGGCGCCGTCCGCCGGCACGCTGAGCGAGATCATCGCCGCCGATGGTACGACCGTTGCGGTCGGTGCGCTGCTCGGGCAGATCACCGACGGTGCCGGCGCTGCGAAGCCCGCTGCCGCGCCCGCCAAGCCCGCTGCTGTCGCTCCTGCGCCTGCCGCTGCGGCTCCGGTGGCTGCTGCCGCCGCGCCGAAGGCGCCGCCGGCCGACGCCCCGCTTGCGCCTTCCGTGCGAAAACTGTCGGCCGAGACCGGCGTCGATGCCTCCACCGTTCCGGGCTCCGGCAAGGACGGCCGCGTCACCAAGGGCGACATGCTCGCCGCGATCGAGCGTGCAGCCTCCGCGCCGACCCCGGTCAACCAGCCCGCCGCCGCCGTGCAGGTCCGCGCACCGTCGCCGGCCGATGACGCTGCCCGCGAAGAGCGCGTCAAGATGACCCGCCTGCGCCAGACCATCGCGCGGCGCCTCAAGGACGTGCAGAACACCGCGGCCATGCTGACGACCTTCAACGAGGTCGACATGACCAACGTCATGGCGCTGCGCGCCCATTATAAGGATGCGTTCGAGAAGAAGCACGGCGGCAAGCTCGGCTTCATGGGCTTCTTCACCAAGGCCGTCGTGCAGGCGCTGAAGGACATCCCGGCCGTCAACGCCGAGATCGACGGCACCGACCTGATCTACAAGAACTACTATCACATCGGCGTCGCCGTCGGCACCGACAAGGGTCTCGTCGTTCCGGTCGTGCGCGACTGCGACCACAAGTCGATCGCCGACATCGAGAAGGGCATCGCCGATTTCGGCCGCCGCGCCCGTGACGGCCAGCTCAAGATCGACGAGATGCAGGGCGGCACCTTCACCATCACCAACGGCGGCATCTACGGTTCGCTGATGTCGACCCCGATCCTGAACGCGCCGCAGTCCGGCATCCTCGGCATGCACAAGATCCAGGATCGCCCGATGGTCGTCGGCGGCAAGATCGAGGTCCGGCCGATGATGTATCTGGCGCTGTCCTACGATCACCGCGTCATCGACGGCAAGGAAGCCGTCACCTTCCTGGTTCGCGTCAAGGAGAGCCTGGAAGATCCGGCGCGCCTGGTGCTCGATCTCTGATTCCTGATGCTTTGCGAGCGCCGTCGCCTCCCTGCGCGACGGCGCATGTCGAACCATGGAGGCGCGCGTGACGGATAAGGTCGTTGTCATCACCGGCGGCAGCCGCGGCATCGGGCGGGCGACCGCGATTGCGGCGGCCGCGCGCGGCTACCGCGTCGTGGTCGGCTATGCCAGCAACAAGAAAGCCGCCGACGAGGTCGTCGCCGCGATCGAAGCCGGCAATGGCAAGGCGATCGCGGTGAAATGCGACGTCGCCGAGGAAAGCGACATCCTCGATCTGTTCAAGGAAGCCGACAAGTTCGGCACGCTTGCCGCACTCGTCAACAATGGCGGCATCGTCGGCAGGAGCGGCGTGCGCGTCGACGAAATGTCGGCCGAGCGCATCCAGCGCGTGCTGGCGGTCAACGTCACCGGCTCCATCCTTTGCGCGCGCGAAGCGGTGAAGCGGATGTCGACCAAGCATGGCGGCAAGGGCGGCGTCATCGTCAATCTGTCGTCGGTCGCCGCCAGGCTCGGTGCGCCCAACACCTATGTCGACTACGCGGCGTCCAAGGGCGCGATCGATTCCTTCACCACCGGCCTCGGCTATGAGGTCGCGGGCGAAGGCATTCGCGTCGCGGGCATCCGCCCCGGCCTGATCGACACCGACATTCACGCTTCCGGCGGCGAGCCTGACCGGCATCATCGCCTGGCCCATATGGTGCCGATGAAGCGCGTCGGCACCGCCGACGAAATCGCCAACGCCATCGTCTGGCTGATGTCGGACGATGCTTCTTACATCACCGCAGCCACTCTCGATGTGTCCGGCGGACGCTGACGCGCCGCGCGGACGCTGACACATCCTCATCACGCTAAACCTACGGGACTTTCTCTCATGGCTACCTACGATCTCGTCGTCATCGGCACCGGACCTGGCGGTTATGTCTGCGCGGTGCGCGCCAGCCAGCTCGGCATGAAGGTCGCAGTCGTCGAAAAGAACGCAACCCTCGGCGGCACCTGCCTCAATGTCGGCTGCATGCCCTCGAAGGCGTTGCTGCACGCTTCCGAAATGTTCGAGGAAGCCGCGCACTCCTTCGCCAAGATGGGCGTGTCCGTCTCCACGCCGAAGCTCGAGCTTCCCGCGATGATGAACTTCAAGCAGCAGGGCATCGACGGCAACGTCAAGGGCGTCGAGTTCCTGATGAAGAAGAACAAGGTCGACGTGCTCAAGGGCACCGGCAAGATCCTCGGCACCGGCAAGGTGGAAGTGTCCGCCGACGGCAAGTCGCAGGTGATCGAGACCAAGAACATCGTGATCGCGACAGGCTCGGACATCGCGCGCCTGAAGGGCATCGAGATCGACGAGAAGCGCATCGTGTCCTCGACCGGTGCGCTGTCGCTCGACAGGGTCCCCGGCAAGCTGCTGATCGTCGGCGCCGGCGTGATCGGCCTCGAGCTCGGCTCGGTGTGGAAGCGGCTCGGCGCCGAAGTCGTCGTCGTCGAATTCCTTGACCGCATCCTGCCCGGCATGGACGGCGAGATCGCCAAGCAATTCCAGCGCATCCTCGAGAAGCAGGGTTTTGCGTTCAAGCTCGGCGCCAAGGTCACCGGCGTCGATACCTCGGGCAAGACGCTGAAGGCGACGGTCGAGCCGGCCGCCGGCGGCGCCGCCGAGACGATCGAAGCCGACGTCGTGCTCGTCTGCATCGGCCGCGTGCCCTACACCGACGGTCTCGGCCTGAAGGAAGCTGGCGTTGCGCTCGATCCCCGCGGCCGCGTGCAGATCGATCCGCATTTCGCCACCAGCCTGAAGGGCGTCTATGCCATCGGCGACGTCGTCGCAGGCCCGATGCTCGCGCACAAGGCCGAGGATGAAGGCGTTGCGGTTGCCGAGATCATCGCTGGGCAAGCCGGTCACGTGAATTACGACGTTATCCCAGGCGTCGTGTATACCACGCCGGAAGTGTCTTCCGTCGGCAAGACCGAGGAAGAGCTGAAGCAGGCGGGTGTCGCTTATACCATCGGTAAGTTTCCCTTTACCGCCAACGGCCGCTCCAAGGTCAACCAGACCACCGACGGCTTTGTGAAGATTCTCGCAGATGCGAAGACCGATCGCGTGCTCGGCGTGCACATTATCGGCCGCGAAGCCGGCGAAATGATCCACGAAGCCTGCGTTCTCATGGAGTTCGGCGGCAGTGCGGAAGACCTCGCCCGCACCTGCCACGCGCATCCGACCCGCTCGGAGGCCGTCAAGGAAGCCGCGCTTGCAGTCGGCAAGCGGGCCATCCATATGTAGGTCACGCCCCGAACGAATCGGGCGGGACAACACATGCTGCGCCGCCTACTTCAACCGGTCTGGGTCCTGCTGGCGATCATCTTCCTGATCGAAGCCTGGCTGTGGGACCATCTCGAGCCGATCGTCGCGCGGGTTGTCGCAGCCATCCCGCTCGCACGCTTCAAGCAATGGCTGACGGAGCGCGTCGATGCGCTGCCGCCGGCCTTGACGCTGATCGTGTTCGCGGTGCCGATCATCCCGTTGTTTCCGCTCAAGCTGGTTGGCCTGTATCTGCTCACGCATGATTACTGGCTGACCGGTGTATCCACGTTCCTGTTCGCAAAGCTGCTCGGCGTCGGCGTCACCGCCTTCGTGTTCGACGTCACGCGCGACAAGCTCATGGAGATGCACTGGTTCGAGCGCATCTACGATCTGGTGCTGAAGGTCCGCGCCAAGGCCACCGAGCTGGTCGACCCGATCAAGCGCCGCATCCGCGAGCTGATCGCCGGCAACGGCGAAGGCTGGTCGTCAAGAACGCTGCGTCTGATCCAGCGCTTCAGGAAGAGCGTGCACGAGGCGCGGTAGCGCCGCTCCCGTAGCCCGGATGAGCGAAGCGACATCCGGGATTCTTCGTTGCGGCGCCCCGCATATCGCTGCGCTCATGCGGGTTACGAATTCAAGCCACGGCGATCAATTCATCATCGCCACCCCCGCGCAACCGCGAAGCGGTTGTCGCTTGAGGTGGCCGCTTCTTCAGCGGCCCTCGAAGGGCGACGGCCCGGCTGCATCTCCGCCGTTCATCCTTCGAGGCTCCGAGCGCAGTGCTGATGCACTGCGCTCCTCGCACCTCAGGATGACGGAATTAGCAACGTCTCAGCCTCTCAATGCAAATGCAGCAGATGCGGCCACCACAGGCCGAGGCTGGTCATGATGAGCCCGGCGAGCGTCAGAATGCCGCCGATATAGGCCAGCGCGATCATGCCGGTGATGATGGTGGCCGAGGCCAGCACGATGCCGATCTGGAACGCGGCGGAGGCCAGCTCGAAGTGATGATATTTCGCGGTCGCCTCGTCGCGCTCGTGCTCGGCGTGCTTGGCCTTCTCGGCGAGCTGCTCGGTGCCTTCGCCGGTCTCCGGCTCGGAGCGGTAGCGCTGCGCGGTCTTGGTCCAGTCGTCGACCTGCTTCTGCACCGCCGGCCTCTGGGCCTCGTCGGCGGCGGCGAGCGTGAGCTTGCCCTGCTCGGATGCGGTCAGCACCACGGTGCGGCGGATGGTCTTGGCCTGGAAGAACGCCCAGAGATTGGCGGCCTCGACATTCTTGCTGATCGACTCGGTCTGGGCGCCCTTGCCGAGTGTCTCCGAGATCGCCAGGAACAGCGCCAGTATCGCAATCAGGAGCGCGATCTTCTTGTTCGAGCCGGACGCGTGTTCGGCGTGCTCGGCATGCTCCATGCTTTCGTGTGCGCTCATAAATCCCTCCTGTTCGGTTCCCAACGATTGACCGAACCGCGCGGCCGGCGCAAGAGGCACGCGCGCCATGACAGCTTCATGTCAGGCAGCAGCGGCCATTCAGCGCTGGTTCAGTCGCGTCACCGCCGCGGATGCGCGCTCGCATAGACTTCCAGCAGGCGCTCGGAATCGATGCCGGTATAGATCTGCGTGGTCGAGAGCGAGGAATGGCCGAGCAATTCCTGGATCGCGCGTAAGTCGCCGCCGCGCGAGAGCAGATGTGTGGCGAAGGAATGACGGAGCGCGTGCGGCGTGGCGCTGTCGGGCAGGCCGAGCGCGCCGCGCAGCCGCTCCATCGCGAGCTGGATGATGCGCGGACTGAGCGGGCCGCCGCGCGCGCCGACGAAGATCGGGCCTTCCGCCGGCAGCGGATACGGGCACATCGCGACGTATTCCTGCACGAGCTCCAGCACGTTCTGCAGCACCGGCACCATGCGGGTCTTGTTGCCTTTGCCTGTCACGACGAGCACGTCGCCTTCGCCGGGCCGCGGCACCTCGCGGCGCTTCAGGCCAAGCGCCTCGGAGATACGCAGGCCTGAGCCATAGAGCAGCGCCATCACCGCGGCATCGCGCGCGAGAATCCAGGTCTCGCGCTCCTCGCCGGCGCGCTCGTCGGCATCGGCAAGCCGCTTGGCCGATGCCATCGGCAGCGGCTTCGGCAGGCTCTTGGCGACCTTCGGCGCGCGGATCGCGGAGAGTGCGCCGACCTTGCCCTTGCCTTCGCGTTCGAGGAAACGCCCGAACGAGCGCAGGCCCGCGAGCGCGCGCATCAGTGAACGGCCGGCAATGTCGTCGGCGCGGCGCATCGCCATGAAGGCGCGCACATCCGTGGCTTCGAGCGAGGCGAACCGCTCCAGCGTCACGCGCTCGCCCCAATGGCTGCACAGGAAATCCAGGCACTGCCGCAGATCGCGGCCATAGGCCTCCAGCGTCTTCGGCGACAGCCGCCGCTCGGCGCCGAGATGAGACAGCCAGCGCGTCATCTCCAGCGCGATCGAGGGATCGGCGCTGGCGAGCTCGATTTGTGGGGCGGCCGCTTTGCTCATGCGCTCTGGACGTAATGATTCCGCACAGTATATCGCATCACACTCGTTTATCGTTCGCTAAGGCCGCCTTGCGCGGCTAGCCTTCAGGCCCCCGGGTTCCGATTCTCTCCATGGATCAGTCGTCGCGCAGCAATACCGCCCCCACCAACGCGACCCGCATGGTCGACGTGCTGGTGCCGGTCGCGCTCGACCAGACCTATTCCTACAAGGTGCCGCGCGGGATGGAGCTGAAGGCGGGCGATCTCGTCGGCGTGCCGCTCGGGCCCCGCGAGGTGTTGGCCGTGGTCTGGGCGGAAAATGCCAATCCCGATCCGCGCCTGCACAACCGCCTCAAGGAGGTCAGCGAGAAGCTCGAGGTTGCCCCGCTGAAGCCCGAGTTGCGTTCCGTGGTCGACTGGGTCGCCAATTACACGCTGAGCCCGCGCGGCATGGTGCTGCGCATGTGCCTGCGGATGGGTGAGAATCTCGGCCCCGAGCGGGTGCGCCCCGGCGTACGCCTGGTCGGCGATCCCCCCAAACGGCTGACGCCGGCGCGCCAGCGCGTGATCGAGGTGCTGTCGGACCGGCTGCTGCACGGCAAGTCGGAAGCGGCCAAGGAAGCCGGCGTCTCCGCCGGCGTGATCGACGGCCTCGTCGACGAGGGCACCCTGACGGTCGAGCCGATGCCGCCGCCTCCGCCGCCGCCCGCGCCAGATCCGGATTTCGGCCAGCCGGATTTCTCGCCGCTGCAGCGCACCGCGGCCGATACGCTGCGCGCGCTCGCCGCCAACGGCACCTTCCACGTCGCGCTGCTCGACGGCGTCACCGGCTCGGGCAAGACCGAGGTCTATTTCGAGGCCGTCGCGGAAGCGATCCGCCGCGGAAAACAGTCGCTGATCCTGATGCCGGAGATCGCGCTCACTGGCCAGTTCCTCGACCGCTTCGCGCAGCGGTTTGGCGTGCGGCCGATCGAATGGCACTCCGAACTGACGCCGCGCACCCGCGCGCGCAACTGGGCGGCGATCTCCGAGGGCACCGCGCCGGTCGTCGTCGGCGCGCGCTCGGCGCTGTTTTTGCCTTACGCCAATCTCGGCCTCATCGTCGTCGATGAAGAGCACGACCAGGCCTACAAGCAGGACGAGGGCGTGCATTATCACGCCCGCGACATGGCGGTGGTGCGCGCGCATATCGCAAAGATTCCGATCGTGCTGGCGTCGGCGACACCGTCGGTCGAATCCGAGGTCAACGCGCGCAAGAACCGCTATCAGCGCATCGCGCTGCCCTCGCGCTTCGGAGGCCAGCACATGCCGCATATCGAGGCGATCGACATGCGCCGCGAGCCGCCCGCGCGCGGCCGCTATATCTCGCCGCGCCTGGCCGGCGAGATCAGAAAGGCGATCGAAAAGCGCGAGCAGGCGCTGCTGTTCCTCAATCGCCGCGGCTATGCGCCGCTGACGCTGTGCCGCGGCTGCGGGCATCGCTTCGCCTGCACCATCTGCGATGCCTGGCTGGTCGATCACCGTTTCCGCCAGCGCCTCGTCTGTCACCATTGCGGCTTCTCGATGCCGCGGCCGCATCTCTGCCCGAACTGTTCGGCGGAGGAATCGCTGGTCGCGGTCGGCCCCGGCGTCGAGCGCCTGCAGGAGGAAGCGGCGGCGCTGTTCCCGAACGCGCGCACCATGGTGCTGTCGAGCGATCTCATCACCTCGATCGAGACGATGCGCAGCGAGCTTGCGGAGATCGCCGAGGGCCGTGTCGACATCATCATCGGCACGCAGCTCGTCGCCAAGGGCCACAATTTCCCGCGGCTCAATCTGGTCGGCGTGGTCGATGCGGATCTGGGCCTATCCAATGGCGATCCGCGCGCCGCGGAGCGCACCTGGCAATTGCTCAACCAGGTGATCGGCCGCGCCGGCCGCGAGCAGGGCCGTGGCGTCGGCTATCTGCAGACGCACCAGCCCGACCATCCCGTGATGAAGGCGCTGATCGCCTGCGACCGCGAGGCCTTCTACGACAGCGAGATCGACCTGCGCGAGCGCACGCTCTATCCGCCGTTCGGGCGGCTCGCGAGCCTGATCATTTCCGCCGGCGACCGCCCGAGCGCCGAAGGCTTTGGCCGCCGTCTCGTCGCGCTCGCGCCGCGCGACGAGCGCGTGGTGGTGCTGGGCCCGGCGGAAGCCCCGCTCGCCGTCATCAAGGGCCGCTACCGCTTCCGCATCCTGGTGAAATCGGCACGCGGCTTTGACCTCTCGGATTACTTGCGCAACTGGCTCGCGGTGTGCCCGAAGCCGAAGGGCAATCAGAAGCTGGAAGTGGACGTCGATCCGCAGAGCTTTTTGTAGGGGCCCACCGCTCTCTCCCCGTCATTGCTTCGTCGCTGCGCTCCTCGCAATGACGGAGTCAGCAAAAAGCCCGCCGTCCCCCAAGACGGCGGGCCTATTTCACGCGCTCAGCGCGCCGTTAGGAGACGACTTCCGCGGTGACGCGGCCGACGCCGGCACCGGTGAGGCCGATGGCGCGGGCTGCACCCGTGGAGAGGTCGAGCACACGGCCGCGAATGAACGGGCCACGATCGTTGATGGTGACGATCACGCTCTGGCCGCGATGGCTGACGCGCAGCTTGGTGCCGAACGGCAGCGAACGGTGCGCCGCGGTCATGGCGTTCTGGTTGAAGCGCTGGCCCGACGCGGTGCGGCTGCCGGACTCGTTGCCGTAATAGGAGGCCATGCCCGAGAAGCTGCGGCCTGTGCCCGAGGACGGCGTCATGGACGCATTGGCGTTGCGCCAGTCGGAGGTCGCGTTGGTGTCAGCCTTGGCGTGGTGGCCATGATGATGCCGGTGATGCCGGGATTTGGCGGAAGCCTCGGTGGCAGTTCCACCGACGATGAGAGTGGCAGCGACGAACGCGATCGCTGTGCGCGGCCGGGTCACAGTGCCCAGCGTCTTCAAAGACAGCATTTAGTGGTCCCTAAGCTAGTATTGCCACATATGTGGCTAGTGAGCCCCCGTAAGTTTGTGAGCGGTTTCGCGTTTGATTTCGCAATGAGGCGTGAATTGGGCAGTAAATCTGTTCTATGTCATAGTGAAATATCTTGTGACTGGCACCGATATTGCAGCCGATGTTCCGTAATCTTTCACTTTAACAGTTCTTTAACCTCAGTATTACTTACGAATACTGTAAACTAAAGTCGTTGTTCCCGATGTTTAGAATTGAGTAAGTATTCGGAGGCCGCGGCGAGCGGTTGCGAATTCACGGCTCAGCGATCCGTGTTCATGGCCGCTATGCGCTGAGGGCAGGAACGAATTGGCGGGTTGGCGACGTCAGGCTCACGGCAATTCCGTGGCGTGGCAGGTCGTCATCAAGATCGTCGTCGAAGTGTCGTGGACTGCGACGAACTGGCGACAGAACCTCATGCCTTTAATTTGGCGTCATGTTGCACGTGCGCGCCTGCTATGTTAGCAAAGCCGCGATTTTAACGGACCCGGCACCTCCCGTGTCGGCCGAAAATCGAAGTCCCGCTTGAATTCCAAGGGCTTGGATCGCTAGGCGCCGCTTTGTGGCGACGGTTTTTCCCTTGCGAATTTGACAGCTAAAAGAGCGCGTCTGTGGCTGCAGAAGATACGTCCGTTTCAGGTGTGTCCGGCCGTTATGCAACGGCCTTGTTTGAACTGGCCCGCGACCAGAAAGTGGTCGACGAGGTCAAAGCCGATCTCGACAAGTTCGAGGGTCTGCTGAACGAGAGCGCCGATCTCAAGCGCCTCGTCCGCAGTCCGGTTTTCGCGGCTGACGCCCAGTCCAAGGCCCTCACGGCCGTGCTGGACAAGGCCGGCATTGCCGGGATCTCCGCCAATTTCCTCAAAGTGCTGACCGCCAACCGCCGCCTGTTCGCGGTGGCTGACGTCATCCGCGCCTATCGCGTCCTCGTCTCCAAGTTCAAGGGCGAGACGACGGCCGATGTCACGGTGGCGGAAGCGCTTTCGGACAAGAATCTCGATGCCCTCAAGGTTGCCCTGAAATCGGTGACCGGCAAGGACGTCGCGCTCAACGTGAAGATCGATCCCTCGATCATCGGTGGCCTCGTCGTGAAGCTTGGCAGCCGCATGATCGATAGTTCGCTTCGCACCAAACTCAATTCGATCAAGCACGCGATGAAAGAGGCAGGCTGATGGACATCCGCGCCGCGGAAATTTCCGCGATCCTCAAGGACCAGATCAAGAATTTCGGCCAGGAAGCTGAAGTCTCCGAAGTCGGACAGGTGCTGTCCGTCGGCGACGGCATCGCCCGCGTCTACGGTCTGGACAACGTCCAGGCCGGTGAAATGGTCGAGTTCGAGAACGGCACCCGCGGCATGGCGCTGAACCTCGAAACCGACAACGTCGGTGTCGTTATTTTCGGTGCCGACCGCGAGATCAAGGAAGGCCAGACCGTCAAGCGCACCCGCGCCATCGTGGACGCGCCGGTCGGCAAGGGCCTGCTCGGCCGCGTTGTCGACGGACTCGGCAACCCGATCGACGGCAAGGGCCCGATCCAGGCCGACAAGCGCATGCGCGTCGACGTCAAGGCGCCCGGCATCATTCCGCGCAAGTCGGTGAACGAGCCGATGGCGACCGGCCTCAAGGCGATCGACGCCCTGATCCCGATCGGCCGCGGCCAGCGCGAGCTGATCATCGGTGACCGTCAGACCGGCAAGACCGCGATCGCGCTCGACACCATCCTGAACCAGAAGCCGCTCAACGCGCAGCCCGACGAGAACATCAAGCTGTACTGCGTCTACGTCGCAGTCGGTCAGAAGCGTTCGACCGTCGCCCAGTTCGTGAAGGTGCTGGAAGAGCAGGGCGCGCTCGAATACTCGATCGTCGTCGCCGCCACCGCGTCGGATCCGGCGCCGATGCAGTACATCGCGCCCTTCACCGGCTGCACCATGGGCGAGTACTTCCGCGACAACGGCATGCACGCGGTCATCATCTATGACGATCTGTCCAAGCAGGCCGTCGCCTACCGCCAGATGTCGCTGCTGCTGCGCCGCCCGCCGGGCCGCGAAGCCTATCCCGGCGACGTGTTCTATCTGCACTCCCGCCTGCTCGAGCGCGCGGCGAAGCTGAACAAGGATCAGGGTTCGGGCTCGCTGACGGCGCTGCCGGTCATCGAAACCCAGGCCAACGACGTGTCGGCCTACATCCCGACCAACGTCATCTCGATCACCGACGGCCAGATCTTCCTGGAAACCGACCTGTTCTTCCAGGGCATCCGTCCCGCGGTGAACGTCGGTCTGTCGGTGTCGCGCGTGGGTTCTTCGGCGCAGACCAAGGCCACCAAGAAGGTCGCCGGCAAGATCAAGGGTGAGCTCGCGCAGTACCGCGAAATGGCGGCGTTCGCGCAGTTCGGCTCCGACCTCGACGCCTCGACCCAGCGCCTGCTCAACCGCGGTTCGCGTCTCACCGAGCTCCTGAAGCAGCCGCAGTTCTCGCCGCTGAAGATGGAAGAGCAGGTCTGCGTGATCTGGGCCGGCACCAACGGCTATCTCGATCCGCTTCCGGTCAACAAGGTGCGCGCGTTCGAGGACGGTCTGCTCTCGCTGCTGCGCGGCAAGAACGCCGACATTCTCAACGCGATCCGCGACTCCCGCGACCTCTCCGACGACGTGGCTGCCAAGCTGAAGTCGGTGGTCGAAGGTTTTGCGAAGAGCTTCGCGTAACTGCGACACGGCCGGATTTTCCGGCTGTGACCGCTTCGCGAGAGGCAAACCAAAAACAAGCATGCCCGGCGCCCGGCCGGGCATTGCGATAGGGACAGGCTAGCGGCCCGACATTGCGTCGAGCCGCCGGGGTGAACGAAGAATGGCGTCACTTAAAGACATGCGCGTCCGCATCGCCTCCACCAAGGCGACGCAAAAGATCACCAAGGCCATGCAGATGGTCGCGGCCTCGAAGCTGCGCCGCGCGCAGACCGCCGCGGAAGCTGCACGTCCCTATGCCGACAAGATGAGCGCGGTGATCTCCAACATCGCCGGCGCCGCGGCGGCCTCGCCCGGCGCGCCGGCGCTGCTGGCCGGCACCGGTCGCGACCAGGTCCACCTGCTGCTGGTCTGCACCGGCGAGCGCGGCCTGTCCGGCGCTTTCAACTCGTCGATCGTGCGTCTCGCCCGCGAGCGCGCCCAGGCGCTGATGGCGCAGGGCAAGGAAGTGAAATTCTTCTGCGTTGGCCGCAAGGGCTACGAGCAGCTCCGCCGCCTGTTCGACAAGCAGATCGTCGAGCATCTCGACCTGCGCAGCGTTCGCCAGCTCGGCTTCGTCAACGCCGAGGACATCGCCAAGAAGGTTCTGGCGCGTTTCGACAACGGCGAGTTCGACGTCTGCACGCTGTTCTACTCGCGCTTCCGTTCGGTGATCGCGCAGATCCCGACCGCCCAGCAGATCATTCCGCTGGTGGTCGAGGAGGGCGGTGCCGCCAACACCACGTCTTACGAATACGAGCCGGAAGAGGACGAGATTCTCACCCGCCTTCTGCCGCGCAACCTCGCGGTCCAGGTCTTCCGCGCGCTGCTCGAGAACAACGCCTCGTTCTACGGCGCTCAGATGAGCGCGATGGACAACGCGACGCGCAACGCCGGTGAAATGATCCGCAAGCAGACGCTGGTCTACAACCGCACGCGTCAGGCGCAGATCACCAAGGAACTGATCGAAATCATCTCGGGCGCCGAGGCAGTCTGAACAAGACGCATCAGTGCCCGTCACACGCAACATCCCGGTCACGCTGACCGCGGTTTAGTAGTTCGGATCGAAGGAGACATTCAATGGCAGCCCAGTCCGGTCGCGTCACCCAGGTCATCGGCGCCGTCGTCGACGTGCAGTTCGAAGGCCACCTCCCGGCCATTCTCAATTCGCTCGAGACCAAGAACGGTGGCAACCGCCTGGTGCTCGAAGTCGCCCAGCATCTCGGTGAGTCCACCGTCCGCACCATCGCGATGGACACCACCGAAGGTCTGGTCCGCGGCCAGGAAGTGACCGACACCGGTTCGCCGATCCGCGTTCCCGTCGGTGAAGGCACGCTCGGCCGCATCATCAACGTCATCGGCGAGCCGATCGACGAAGCCGGTCCCGTCAAGTCGGAAGGCCTGCGCGCGATCCACCAGGAAGCGCCGACCTACACCGACCAGTCCACCGAAGCTGAAATTCTCGTCACCGGCATCAAGGTCGTCGACCTGCTCGCGCCCTACGCCAAGGGCGGCAAGATCGGCCTGTTCGGCGGCGCCGGCGTCGGCAAGACCGTGCTGATTCAGGAGCTGATCAACAACGTCGCGAAGGCGCACGGCGGTTACTCCGTGTTCGCCGGCGTCGGCGAGCGTACCCGCGAGGGCAACGATCTCTATCACGAGTTCATCGAGTCCAAGGTCAACGCCGATCCGCACAATCCGGATCCGAGCGTGAAGTCGAAGTGCGCGCTGGTGTTCGGCCAGATGAACGAGCCCCCGGGCGCCCGCGCCCGCGTCGCGCTCACCGGTCTGACCATCGCGGAAGACTTCCGCGACAAGGGCCAGGACGTGCTGTTCTTCGTCGACAACATCTTCCGCTTCACCCAGGCCGGCTCGGAAGTGTCAGCGCTGCTCGGCCGTATTCCTTCGGCGGTGGGTTATCAGCCGACGCTCGCGACCGACATGGGCGCGCTGCAGGAGCGCATCACCACCACGCAGAAGGGCTCGATCACCTCGGTGCAGGCCATCTACGTTCCGGCCGACGACTTGACCGACCCGGCGCCGGCGACCTCGTTCGCCCACTTGGACGCGACCACCACGCTGTCGCGCTCGATCGCCGAAAAGGGCATCTATCCGGCGGTGGATCCGCTCGACTCGACCTCGCGCATGCTTTCTCCGCTGGTCGTCGGCGAGGAGCACTACGCGGTCGCCCGTCAGGTCCAGCAGGTGCTGCAGCGCTACAAGGCGCTCCAGGACATCATCGCCATTCTCGGCATGGACGAGCTTTCGGAAGAGGACAAGCTGACCGTGGCCCGCGCCCGCAAGGTCGAGCGCTTCATGTCGCAGCCGTTCCACGTCGCCGAAATCTTCACCGGTTCGCCGGGCAAGTTCGTCGACCTCGCCGACACCATCAAGGGCTTCAAGGGCCTGGTGGAAGGCAAGTATGACCATCTGCCGGAAGCTGCCTTCTACATGGTCGGCACCATCGAAGAGGCGGTCGAGAAGGGCAAGAAGCTGGCTGCCGAGGCGGCCTAAGCTGCGAACGGCGAATAGGGAGCGGCAAATGGCTGCTCCCTGTTTCAGCCACTCGCCATTCGCTACTCACCATTCGCAGGTTCTCAATGGCCACCTTCCACTTCGATCTCGTCTCTCCGGAAAAGCTCGCCTTCTCGGGTGAAGTCGACCAGGTCGACGTGCCCGGCTGGGAAGGTGATTTCGGCGTGCTCGCCGGACATGCGCCTCTCGTGGCTGCGGTGCGCCCGGGCATTCTGACCATCATCGCCGGTGGGCAGAAGCAGAAGGTCATCGTGCTTGGCGGTCTCGCCGAAGTGTCCGAGGACCGTCTCACCGTGCTCGCCGACGTGGCCACCTCGATCGACGAGATTGATCGGGCGCAGTTCGCCGACAAGATCACGGAAATGCAGGACAAGCTGTCCGAGACGGAGGGCTCCGAGCTCGATCTCGCGATCGCGCGGCTCGATCACTACAAGAGCATCCAGCAAGAGCTCAACACGACGGCTATGCACTAAGCCCCGGCGCAACCGCTCCGGGGCTCAAGCTTCCAAATTCCTGAACAGGTTCAGCGCTCGTCACGGAAGTGGCGGGCGCTGAAACTTTGTTGCACCGCGCCGGAGATAGCGGCATTCTGCCGCTGCGGAAGAGGTTCCAGGGCTGGTGCAGATGAAGCGCAAGATCGCGGCGATTTTCGCGGCCGATATTGCCGGCTATTCGAGGCTCGTTGCGGAAGACGAGGAGGAGACGCTGCGGCGTCTGGCCTCCTACCGCGAAGTCATCGACGATTTCATCGCAAAGGCAGGCGGCCGCATCTTCAACACGGCGGGCGACGCCGTGCTCGCGGAATTCCCGAGCGCGGTCGATGCGGTGCGTTGCGCGATCGATATCCAGGAGAGCTTGCGAACCCGCAACATGGCCTATCCGCCGAGCCGGCAGATGTCGTTCCGGATCGGCATCACCATCGGCGACGTGGTCGAGCGCAATGGCGATCTCCTCGGCGACGGCGTCAACATCGCCGCGCGGCTGGAAGGCCTCGCCGAGGTCGGCGGCATCTGCGTCTCCCGCGCCGTGCACGAACAGGTCGCCAACAAGCTGTCGGTCCAGTTCGCCGATATCGGCGCGCAGGAGGTGAAGAACATCCCGACGCCAGTGCACGCCTACATGGTGGCGATGCGGCGCGAGGACGGCACCTATACCAAGCCGCAGGTCAAGAAGGTGGCCTCCAAGGTGGCGGCTGCGCCGGTGTGGATGTGGCCGCTGGTGGTTGCGGTCGTCTCGGTCGTCGCCATCATCGTCAGCGGCTTCCTCTACAACACCAAGCTCAAGCAGACGGTCACCGCCGCGGTCGCCCCGGTCGCAGCACCAGGTCCTGTGACACCAAGCGATGCGCCGAGCCCAACGCCAATCGCCGCTGCGCCGAGTTCTATGCCAAGTCCCGCGCCGACCCAGATGGCGAAGGCGCCGATGGCTCCGATGCCTGCCGCGAATGCCGCGATGGCGCCGATGCCCGCGCCGTCACCATCCGTCGTGCCTCTATCGGGCAAGCTCGCGGTCGACAGCGTGCCCTTCATCAACGAGCGTATCCGCAATTACCTCGCCAGCGACTACGCGAGCTCCGGCGACTACAAGGCCTTCGCGATCAATGTCGGCGGCTTCACCGGCTCGGCGTTGAACCAGCCCAGTGAGGAGGCTGCGAAGAACGCGGCGCTCGATCAGTGCCAGAAGCGCGCCGACGCCGCGCAATCGCCGCGGCGCTGCGAGCTCTATGCGGTCGGCGACAACGTCGTCTACACGCACGGCAAGCCGCCGATGCCGCCGTCTCCCTATTTCCGGCACGACGCGATGACCGAGCGGGCGTTCGTGTCCAAGGAATTTCCGATGTTGCGCGATTCCGCAAAGGTCCGGCTCGAGAATATCTTCGTGCCGGCGGCGAAATCGCGCTCGGTCGCGCTCGGCCCGGGCGGACAATATTACATGGTGCTGGGCGCACCGACCGCCGAGGATTCGGCGCGGCGCTCGCTGGAATCGTGCGGCGCGATCGCCGGCGTTGCCTGCATGATCGTCGCGGTCGACGACAATTTCGTCGTGCCGATCCCGACGCTGCTGCGGATCACCGGCTTCTTCCACGCTGCGAGCAATTCCTCGATCATCGCCGATGCCCGCGACGAAGTCGTGCGCAAGCTCGGCGATGCCATGGGCTGGAACGCCGTCGCCGTCGGCACCGCAGGCCGTCCCGGCCTCGGCCTGAAGGCCGCCGACGAGCAGACCGCCGTCACCTCCGCACTCACCGACTGCGCCAAGCGCGACAGCGACTGCCACGTCATCGCCATCGGCCCGTTCACGGTGGGCCCGATCAACTAGGGTCCCTGTTGGTTGAAACTCCACTCGCGCGCCGACAAAGGTGCGTTCCCTCCCCCCTTGCGGGTGTTCAGACCGGGGAGATAGTGGACGGGTGTTCGGAGACATCGTGGACACTTTCGACAGCTCAGTAAGGAGGTTGTCGGATGCCGTTCCACGAGGTGTCCCGGATGGACGCGAGATTGGAGTT